>NZ_OY781918.1:1200955-2401910 GCF_963677195.1 uncultured Marinifilum sp. | reverse complement strand
CCTTTTCTAACTGATTTTTTTAGCCATTCAAGCTTTAATTCCAATTTTTCGATCTCACTTAGGCGCCAATTTACATTTTCTCTTCTAATTTCTGTTGACAAATGATTTAACACTAAAGCTGCTGAAACAGAAATATTAAAACTTTCGGTAAATCCATACATTGGTATTTTAACAAATTCGTCGGCATTATCCATTACCACATCCGATAAACCGGTTAATTCGGTACCGAAAAAGAATGCAGCTTTGCCTTTTTTTAAATCAAAATCGGGTAATAAAATATCATTTGTATGCGGCGTAGTTGCAATTATGCGATAACCATTCTTCTTAAGGCTGTGTATTGTATCTAAAGTGTTTTCTTCTTTTTCATTATATCTGTATAGATCAACCCATTTTGAAGATCCCATTACCACATCAGGATTAAGAGTATATTCGTTTGTGTTTTCTATTACATGTAAATCCTGAATACCAAAACAGTCGCAGGAACGCATTACAGCACTGGCATTTTGGGCCTGAAAAATATTTTCTAGAACAACAGTTATGTACCTTGTTCTATTATCGGCATTCGAATTAATTAGATCGACTCGTTTCTCGGATACAAATTGCTCCATAAACTTAACCGATTCAATAAGGAGTTTCTTCTCCATTTTCAAAAATTTAGGTATAAAAAAAAGGAGGTATTAATACCCCCTCAAATTCATTAACTTACAATATATTTATTGTACAGAGTCTGCTAATTCTGAACCAGCTTTAAATTTAATAACTTTTTTAGCTGGAATATTAATAGGTTTACCGGTTTGAGGATTTCTACCAGTTCTTGCATCACGCTTAGAAACTGAAAAAGAACCAAATCCTACAAGAGCAACTCTATCATCACCTTTTAATGCTTCAGTTGTTGTTTCAATGAAAGCATCTAATGCTTTTTTAGAATCTGCTTTAGTTAAACCTGCTTTGTTTGCAATTGCATCAATTAATTGAGCTTTGTTCATAACTTTATAAAATTTTAGGGTTAAAAATGCTTTTAAACTTGAATCATATACAAATATAAAGGATTTCTGAACGTTTGCAAATTTCAATTAAGAAAAAATAAGAAATTTTTGAAATTAACAATTTCAACATAATAAAAATATATTTTTCCCCAGAACCCCCTTTTAACAAATAACACACGATATTTTATTAAATCATAACGGTATTTATTTGACTTTTCAATTTAACAGAATTTAATTTACGACAAGCTTTTTTATTTACCCCCAGACTTCTATTCCTTATAAAATAAGTTACTAATAGCTATAAATCAACACATTAAGAAATATATATCTTTAATATAAGCTATTAAACAATTTTGTATTGCTTCGTACTCAATATATTAAATTAGTTCATGATTTTAATTTAACCTTATTTTTCAGGCGTCAGCTCTAACAAATAGGATTTAAGTAAAGCAAATTCTTTTCCAATAATGATACTATTTTTTTTCTTATTTAGACACTGTTTAAGATATTCTGGTATCTCAAGTTCATTCTTTATTACTTTTTCAACAGTATCTTTAAATTTAGCAGGATGAGCAGTTTCCAGAAAAATACCAAGTTGACTATCCACATCCAGATATTTTTTTAAGCCTAAATAGCCCACAGCTCCATGAGGATCGAGAATGTATCCCTCTTTACGATACAACTCGTCCATTATTTTTTCAGTTTCATTATCAGAATACCAAGCACCTTTAATATCTTTCAAAATATCAACATGCTCATTTTGGTAAAGCTCCATCATCCTTTCAAAATTACTTGGTGCACCTACATCCATTGCATTAGAAATGGTTTGAACCGAAGCTTTTGGCTCATATAAACCACTCTCTAAATAATCGGGCACTACCTTATTTCTATTTGCCGAGGCTACAAAACCTTTTATGGATAAGCCCATTTGTTTAGCCAGCAATCCTCCAGTTAAATTTCCATAATTGCCACTTGGTACCGATACAATTACATCTTTACCTTTTGCTTGTAATTGCGCCATAGCATAGAAATAATAGAAACTCTGCGGAAGCAAACGAGCAATGTTAATTGAATTGGCCGATGTTAAATTCATCCTTGTACTTAAGTCTTTATCGGCAAAAGCTTTTTTCACCAAAGCCTGACAATCGTCAAATGTACCTTCCACTTCTAGGGCTGTAATATTCTGTCCCATAGTAGTAAGTTGTTGTTCTTGAATTTTACTAACCTTTCCTTTGGGATACAAAATAATAACCTTAACACCATTTACGCCCAAAAAACCATTTGCAACAGCACTACCAGTATCGCCTGAAGTTGCAACTAAAATTGTTATTTCTTCCTTATTTTGTTTTGCAAATGCGCCTAAGCATCTGCTCATAAAACGTGCCCCTACATCTTTAAAAGCACAAGTTGGACCATGAAATAATTCCAAAGAATATACACTTTCTTCTACCTTAACCAGTGGAATCGGAAAATTAAAAACTTCCTCGCATATACTTTTTAAATCGGTCTGACTAATATCATTACCCACAAAATGTTTTGCCACTTCAAAACCAATCTGTGCCAAACTCATTTGAGGTAATTTTTCAAAAAAATCATTACTTAATTTTGGAATAGAAACAGGGAAAAACAGACCTTTATCCGGAGCCAATCCTTTTATTACGGCATCTTTAAATCCGTATCTTAATTCTTTATTTTTTGTACTAAAATATTTCATTTACGATTAACTTAAGTCAAATACAACATTATATAACTCTCACACCACCTTCACTAATTTTAGAAACATAAATTTTATATTCCAAACTTGTGTTTTTAAATACTGTATTCATTGCTATAGCTATTGCATCGGCAGATTCTTTTCCCTGAGCCAATGCAAACACCGACGGACCTGATCCGGAAATTGAACAGCCCAATGCACCAGCATTCATAACCGATTCTTTAAGTTTATCAAATTCAGGAATTAAAACTTTTCGTTGTGGCTCTACAATATGATCTTCGAGTGATCGTCCAATTAAGCCATAATCGGAAGTATATAAACCCGACATTAATCCAGCTACATTACCCCATTGGCGAATTGCCTTTTTTAATGGTATTTCAGGAGATAAAAGTTCTCTTGATTCTTTTGTTTTAATTTCAATTTGGGGATGAATTACGGTACACCATAAATCTTTTGGAGAATTAATATGTACAATATCCAATGGATTGTAACCACGAATAAGACAAAAGCCTCCTAAAGTTGCTGGTGCAACATTGTCGGCATGTACGTCGCCCGAAGCCAGCTCTTCACCTTTCATAGCAAAATCGACCAATTGCATTTTAGTATATGGTTTACCCAAAAGCTCATTTACCGCCACAACTGCCCCAGCAGCGCTTGCTGCGCTGGATCCTATGCCACTACCTGGTTTAATGTTTTTAATAATTTCCACATCAAAGCCCTGATTACTATTTAAATCATCCAATAGAGCCTGAATAGCTACCCCTGCAACATTTTTTTTAGGATCGGTTGGAAGATTCTCATAGTCTTTAACCGGATTTATAATTATTGCATTTTTATTATTTTTTTTTACGATCATTTCATCACCCACCCCATCGATGGCAAATCCTAATATATCGAAACCACAACCAACGTTAGAAACGCTGCCGGGTGCAAATACTTTTACTAATTCTGACATGTTATTTCAGATTTTTGCTGCTTGCATTTAGCTTACAACATTAAAAATTCAAATTACTTTTTCTTTTTATGCTTGTCTTATTGTTTGATTAATTACTGGTGATCTTAATTATATCACCAAAAATTCCACAAGCTGTTACTTCGGCTCCTGCTCCTGCTCCTTTAATTATTAAAGGCTGATCGCTATACCAAGTTGTTTTCAGAGAAATTACATTGTCTTTCCCGTGAATATCATAAAATGGATGATCTGGCGAAACTTCCTTCATTCCAACACTTGCTTTTCCATTTTTAAATGAAGCAATATATCGGAATCGGACATTCTTCTCCGCCATCACTTTTCGCCACTGTTCAAAGTAATCGTTATTATCTTCTAAATCTTTCAATAATTCTTCTACACTATTTCCTTTTAGGCATGATTTTGGAATCATTGGCTCATGCTCCACATCTGTCTCCTCGAGTTTGTATCCAGCTTCTCTCGAAAGAATTAGCAATTTTCTTAGTACATCCATACCGCTAAGGTCAATTTTAGGATCAGGTTCTGTAAATCCCTGCTCCATTGCCATTTTAACAGCATCTACAAATGAACATCCATTGTTAAATTCGTTCATTATAAAATTTAAGCTACCCGATACGACCGCATCTATTCCCACAATTTTATCGCCTGTATCAATTAAGCTTTTAATGGTACTTATTACAGGTAAGCCAGCACCAACATTACTTTCGAACATAAATTCTACATTGTGTTTTTTTGCTGCAGCTTTAATTTTCATGTAATTATCAAATCCTGATGATGCTGCAATTTTATTGCATGCCACAATAGATACTGTAGAATTTAAAACCTGCTGATATATCTTACTTACATGATCGCTAGCTGTTATATCAACAAAAACACTATTACGAAGATTTGCCTGCTTCATTTTTTCCACAAACTTTTGCAAATCAGCCTTCTCTCCCTCCTTATTCAGTTTTTCTTCCCAGCAAGACAGTATATTTTCATCGCCGGCAAAATACATTTTTCTACTATTGGTAATTCCTCGAACAATTAATTGAAGACCTTTCTCTTCTATTAAAAAATCGTATTGATTTTTCACAAATTCTAAAAGTTTACTCCCCACATTTCCAACTCCGGCAATGTATAGGTTTACTTTTTTATAAGTTGTTTCAAAAAATTCCTCATGAATTACATTTAATACCTTTTTAATATCGTGAGTAGGAACCATGAATGTAAGATTCATTTCATTACCACCCTGAGCCATAGCTCTTATATTTACACCATTCTTTCCAAGAACGCTAAAAACCTTTCCTGATATACCCGGAGTAAATCCCATATCTTCGCCCACAATGGCAACTATTGAAAGATTTTCTTCAACACCAGGATCGTTTACCAGTTTCATTTTAATCTCCATTTCGAATTCCTCCCAAACGGCTTCAATTGCCATTTCGGTATCATCTTTATGAATACCAACACTAATACTATGCTCCGACGATGCCTGAGTTATTAGTACAACATTAATTTTATTCTTAGCCAAGCAGGTAAAAAAACGAGATGCAAATCCGCTAATTCCGACCATTCCACTTCCCGATAAGGTAAATAGATTAATATCGTTTACCGATGACAAACCTCTCACAACCGATCGTTTCTCTTCGGGCGTTTTACTTATTAATGTTCCCTCATCATTAGGTAAAAAAGTATTTTTTATACGAACATTAATTTGATTTTGAACTACTGGAATTAAAGTTGGAGGATAAATTACTTTGGCTCCAAAATGAGATAGCTCCATTGCTTCCTGAAAAGACATTCTTCTGATAGGCTCAGCCTGAGATACCAAACGCGGATCGGCACTATACATTCCACTAACATCTGTCCATATTTCAAGCTCCGTACAATTTAAGCCTGCTGCCAATATGGATGCTGTATAATCCGATCCTCCTCTTCCTAGAAGAGTTGTTTCTCCTTTTTGTCCTGAAGCTATAAAACCTGGAAATACGGCAAGCTTAAAATCAGCATTCTTAATTTCTTTCAGATTTTTAAACGTTTGCTCGCTATTTAAATATACTCCTTTCCCATTTTGAGTCTTTATAAACTCTCGAGAATCGAAATAAACTGCATTCATTCCCGATTTTTTGAAAAATTCTGAGATAATGGATGATGACAATAGCTCACCAGATCCCATTACCATATTTTTCACTTTTTCGGATATATCTTCGAGAAGATAAACCCCTTTTAGTACCTCTTCAAGTTCATTAAACTTTTTCAGAATAATAGAAACAGCAGTCTCGGGCAAACCTAACTCTTCACTTACCTGTAAGTGTCTATTCTTTAAAGCTTGCAATACCTTTTCGTATTCCTTATTTCGGTCAATACCCATTAAAATGCATCGTTCCAGCTCATCGGTAACTCCGCCAAAAGCCGACACAACTACAACTTGCTTACAGCTTTTATAATTCTTTTTAATGATCTCCTTTACCCGATTGCAGTTTTCTGCATTAGAAACCGAGCTTCCTCCAAATTTTAAAACTTTCATGTTTTTGATTTCTTCTGATAATTTCCTTTCCGTACAAATGTCAAGTCTCTTATCAATGATTATATATTGGTTATAGTTTACAAATATCCTGCAAGCTTATTTACAAATAAGTATGCGTGATAATTGTTGTGGTTACACAATTTTATTATGAACTTTTTGAGTACGTACTACCCACCTTTGGCGATATGTAATAAAATAACCCCCTAAAGGGTCGTTGTGGTAGTTGTGATTGTAGTAAAAGTAATTCGCATGAATGTGTTATGCATAGCAATTTCCAAGCCTGAAACAGGCATGCAAACCATCATTGCTATGTTATTCACTTTTTTCATTATTGATTTACCTTATATTTAGTTCTTCAAATATAGAATTTTTTATGCACCATACAAGAGTAAAACATAGGTTAATTTCAAAAATACTCTTATAAATAGAGCTTATTATTTTCGCAATCGATACAAATCAAAAAACAGTAAAACAATTTATATGTACTTAAATAGAATCGTATTTGTGTTTTTCATTAAATATCTTGCAAAGTTTATTACTGTTAACAATATTTGCATTACACTTAAACTTTTACAATATGATTAAAGGAATAATATTCGATCTTGATGGCACTTTAGCCGACTCTATTGAAGACCTAGCTGATTCTATGAATCAGGTATTGAAAGAAAGAAAACTAGCAACACACGATTACGAAACTTATAAAACATTTGTAGGCAGAGGTATAAAAAGTTTAGTAGAAAAAGCTTTACCCGAAGAATTTAAAACAGAAGAACACATTAATGATAGTTTTGATCGCATGATGAAAATATATGACGAAAACTGTATTGTAAAAACCTGTCTTTATCCGGGCATACCCGAACTACTTACCGAACTTAACAAAAAGGGAATTAAACTTGCAGTTTTCTCGAACAAGGCAAATGAACTTACACAAAAAGTTACAAAAGTTTTATTGGCCGATTGGAAATTTGAATTTATTTTAGGTGCAGGCGGCGATATTCCACGAAAACCAAATCCTGAAGGAGCAATTTATATCAGCAAAAAAATGGGATTAGAACCAAATGAAATAATTTATGTTGGCGATTCGGGTGTAGATATGCAAACAGCCAATAATTCGGATATGAATGCAGCAGGAGTTTTATGGGGATTTAGAGATATGAACGAATTGCTTGAAAACGGAGCTCAAACAATTCTTGAGAAACCCGCGGAACTATTAAACTCTATTGAATAATCATTCAATATTTATGATCATGTGGTTTTTCCTGATGAATGATATTATTATCCTCACAAAAACCATTTAATTCGGGCTGAAAAGTCACATGATTAATTTCAAATTCATGATGTAATAGATGCTCCAATTTATGAAACACCACACTTACTTCACTTAAAGTCAAATCTTCTTTAAAGCTTATGTGGGCTTCGAGATTTATTTGTTTATCGTCGAGTTGCCATACATGAACATGATGCATGTTTTCAATCTCAGGCAAAGTTTTTGCTTTTTGGTTTACATCATTTATATCGATATGAAGAGGTGTAAACTGCATTAAAATACGTACACTCTCCATTAATAATGCCCAACTAGAGTAAACCAAATATAGAGCAATAAGCATTGAAAGAATACTATCAATCCATTCTATATTCCAAAAATACATAGCCAGTCCTCCCAGAACAACTACTATTGACGAAAGCATATCAGTTAACAAATGCAAATAAGCCGAACGCATATTAATGTTATTTTTCGCATCATTTTTTAACAGTAAAACACTTAATCCATTTAGTATAATTGATAATCCTCCAAATGCCATTACTAATACAGAGTGAATTTCCTGAGGATTTGAAAAGCGCATAAATGCTTCTTTTAAAAGAAAAAAGGCAATTACAATTAAAGAAACAGCATTAAACAAAGCAGCTAATATTTCAGCTCTCTTGTATCCAAAGGTTTGCTTTGCTGTTTGTTTTCGTCGCGATAACTTACTAGCAAACCAACTAATAATCAAGGATAAAACATCTGAGAAATTATGCAAAGCATCAGACATTAATGCTAAGCTACCAGAAATAATTCCGCCGACAATTTGAGATACAGTAATACAAATATTTAAAAGAATAGCGATTCCAAGATTTCTACCTTTTAATTCGCCATGATCGTGTGAGTGATTATGATTTCCCATTATATGTATTTAATTGAATAACAAATATAATAAGTCTTCTTGTTTTTATTAAAACTAACTCTAAATAAGTTATAAAAATCTATTCTACAACATTATTAACCAAACATATCTAAACTATAAATTACTAACTATATGCAACATACACATTTTACAACACACACGAAAACGTTAGCAGAAACACATACACATTTATAGATTGATTAATATTGATACCTTTATTCTTATAAATACAATAAAAATATATCCGTATATAATTATCATAGATAAAGAGCTGATAATAAATCGAATTTAATGGTGAAATATTTGATTTTAAAAAGCAATTTTCAGAATAATGAATAAAAAACTAACAATATGATAACTTTTTATGAAGCACTTGAAACCGTTAAGAACGCAACAAAAAAACTAGAAAAAGAATACGTCGATTTATCGGACTGCCTAAATCGTGTATTGGCAAAAAATGTATATTCAGATGTTAATATTCCGCCATTTAATCAAGCGGCAGTGAACGGATATGCATGTAAAAAATCGGACCTAAAGGATGATTTAGAAATAGTTGACCCTTTATACCTAGCTAATAAATCATTAAAACATAAACAATGCTGCAAAATATTATCTGCAGATATGATACCAGAAGGAGCTGATACTGTTGTTAAGTCTGAGAATATAAAAAAATTAGAAAACGGCCTAATACGTATTGTTGAGAAGGAGTCAAGATCGAATATCTTTATTAAAGGTGAAGATATTGAAAAAAAAGATTTAGTATTAAATAAAGGCACACGATTAAAACCTCATCACATTTCCGTTTTAGCTACAATTAAGTGCATTAGACCATTGGTTTACAAACAACCTAAACTTGCAACACTTGTTAAAACAAATGAGTTGACAGAGCAACAGCAACAAATTGATAATACTTTAAGCATAAATGTAAACTCATTGCAATTACAAGCTCAACTGCATAAAATAGGTATAAGTGAGAATTATAATGGAATTCTAACAGATTCAAAACAAAATGCAAAGAATACAATCACAAAATGTATTGAGGAAAATGATATTCTAATTATATTGGAAAGTTCCAAAAAGAGTGATTATGGTTTCCTACCTCCTATTCTTAAAGAATTAGGCTTTAATATTTGGTTTCATACCTTAGCTATTAGACCTGGGAAACATACGGTTTTCGCATCTAAAAATGGAAAATATATTTTTGCAATGTCGGGTAATCCTGCCTCCTCATTTATTCAGTTTGAACTATTAGGAAAACCTTTGCTTTACAGACTAATGGGACATAACTATAATGCTCCTATGGTAAAAATGCCAATATCACTAAACTATAAAAGAAAAAATACAGCTCAACTGGAATTTATACCCATACGTTTTAATGCAAATAATCAGATTATTCCGATTAAATATAATGGCTCGGAACGTATTAATTCATTTACCCATGCAAATGGAATTATGATAGTTCCTCGCGAAGTTGATGAATTTACCGAAGGAGAATTCGTTTACATTAGACAATTGTAAAAAAATCTGTATCTAAGCATAGGTCTGCATAATATTAATGAGAGCTAACAACACTTATAATACTGATAAGGAAAGGTATTTTTTCATATATTTTCACTCTAAATTGCTCGTGAAAACTATATTTAAAAATTAAATAAAAATTAATTACACTGAGATACAGAGGTTTCTATCATATTGCTCATTTATTGTAAAAAAAAGTTTGGTGGCAATGATTATTTGTCTTAGATTTGCACCCGTTATCACAAGAGATAGCAGAGCAATTAAAGCTCACAAATAATACTGGAGAGATGGCAGAGTGGTCGAATGCGGTGGTCTTGAAAACCATTGTGCGGCAACGTACCGGGGGTTCGAATCCCTCTCTCTCCGCACCAAAACAACTAAAGCCTCTGATTTTCAGGGGTTTTGGTTTTTTAAGGGAAAATTCAGGGGAAAGTTAAATCTTATTAATACATATTTACCCTGCCGTATCTTGAAACACTTCTCAACAAATTCCGACCCTCTTTTAAAATAACTTTACCCCAGGTAAACCACTTAAGATTTTTTAGTGGTTAGAAATAAAGTTATTAATAAAAATAGATAGTATAGTATGCTTAAAGAGTGAAAGATCAATTTAGGGCGCCGATCTAATAGCAATTATTGCTCTAAAACCTACGTCGGACTAGCAAAAAAAGGATCAGTTTCAAAAGTTGGGTCTGCGTACAAAAAGGAATACCTTTGCTGATAGAAAAAACACTTTAAATTATATATGCAAAAGTCACTACTCTCACTATTTTTTCCAGAAGGTCTTTTAGATTATTTTGATATAATAGATTTTAAAGAGGTTTCTAGCGGGAAAGAAATTTACGAAAGAAGATTAACTATTTATTTAGAAGAAAAGAAGATTATTCCTGAGGAATATAAGGATTATTCTATCAAAGCCAGTGGTTTTATGCCAGCACGAGAAATAGAAGATTATCCCATTCGAGATATGTTAGTTAAGCTTAATGTCAAGCGTCGTCGTTGGGATGTTGTTGTTGATGGCAAGAGTAAAAAAGTAAGTAGAGATTGGAATTTGATCATTTCAGGAACTCGCATGTCTGCAGAGTATTCTGCTTTTTTAAAAGAAGTTAGTCGATTTTAATGCGATCAGTATTAAAAGCCTTGAAATATATTTAGGAATAAATGGTGATAAATTTCGAAGACAGTACAAAACAAATTTAAGTGGTTTTGATCAATGGGATAAAAAGCTACACGCCAAAGATTACCTGATATTTCCTGAAAACATAGGTTCTAATTTAGCTCTTGATGAAACAGCCTTTTCAAATGGAGAGTTGTATACCATTCTCAGTAACAAAGATAAAAAAGGAAAGCAAGGTAGCTTGGTTGGTGTGTTTAACGGAACACAAGCTGATTCCATTATAAGTTTAATTCGCGAACACATTTCAGAAGAGTTGCGCTATACCGTTAAAGAAGTTACTCTTGACATGGCTGGTAGCATGAATAAGATCGTAAGAAAATGTTTTCTAAAAGCTGAAATCACTACAGATCGATTTCATGTGCAAAAGCTAGCCAATGATGCCGTACAAGAGCTTAGAATTAAGCATAGGTGGAAGATAATAGATGATGAAAATGCAGAGTATAAGAAAGCGAAATTAGAAGGAAAATTGTATAAACCTGAAATATTGGAAAATGGTGATACACTGCGACAATTGATGGCTAGAGCTCGTTATGCATTGTATAAATCTCCGGAAAAATGGACTACATCTCAAGAAATCAGAGCTCGTTTATTATTTGAAAGATTTCCCGAAATTAAGAAAGCATACAGGCTCTCGGATGGACTTAGAAAAATATACAATCAATCTTTAGAACCAAATGTAGCTAGACTTAAACTAGCACAATGGTTCGATGAAATTGAAAGAGCCGGAATGGATTCTTTTAATTCAATAAAAAGAACTTTTGAAGTACATCATAAACAAATTGTTAATTATTTCTTGAATAGAAGTACAAACGCTTTTGCCGAATCTTTAAATGCTAAAATTAAAAATTTCAGAAGATCTTTAAGAGGGATTGTTGATTTAGATTTCTTCCTTTTTAGGTTATCTAAAATTTTTGCTTAGCTAAAAAAAATTGTGGAGTAGACCCAACTTTTGATGGTGACCCCAAAAAAAACAAAAGAGCTGAAGAAAGAAAAATTGACAATTCTAACTAGTTTATCCACGTATTACCACATAACCCCCAACTTCCTTGTATAAATTCACAGAAATAAGCGGGCCTAATTAGGGGGATCTTAAACCTTAAGGAAGCTTAAAACAAGATTTTTTTGAAAAGATCTAAAGAAATTCAACATTAAATTTTGAATAGTTTTTCTCTATTTGTTTAAATCTATCTACTAATGCTTCCCATTCCTGTTGATAATATTCCAGTCTTATTTTAGTTGCTTCAAAATCACGAAAAATATACGTCTGGGGGGCGTGGGGTCGGAAGTTCGAATCTTCTCGCCCCGACTAAAAAAAAGCGAGTGAATATCAAGCGATTACAATAAGTGTAGTCGCTTTTATTTTGCTTTAAAATGCCTCGGAAAATCCGATTTTAGACGATAAAAGCAGCTTTGAAAGTGGAGAAACTTGCAAAAAACTTGCAAAAATTTTAATTAAAATGGCTAAATCAAATTTAATCTTAGACACCCGTAAAGCTAAGAAAGACGGCACTTTTTCCAATTAAACTTGCCATCTCTCACAAAACAAAGACTGCATATATACTTGCAAAAATTTCAGTTCCAGAGAAATATTGGGACAATGGACGAATAAAAAGAGTCTGTCCAAATATTGAAAGCATCAAAATGGCCAATAACAAGTTGGCCTCTCTTGTAATTGATGCTGACGACTACATTGAAGAACTGGAAGAAAGACGCAAGATTGATGTCATGTCTGCAAGTCAGGTTGCAGACTACATTAAAAATGGCGGCAAAACGAAAAATGTCAGTATCAACTTCACTGATTATCTAGAGGACTATATTCAGAAAATAAGCAACCAGAGCACCAAAGAAAAGTACCAAACCACCCTAGTAAAACTAAAAGAGTACATAGGTGCGGACATTTTGTTCTTTGATGACATTAACAGAGCTTGGTTGAATCGATTTAAGGCTTTTAGATTGCAAAACTCAAGCGCAGCAACCACAAATATAGATTTACGCAATATAATGGCTCTATTTAATCGAGCCATCGATTTTGATGAGGTGATCGGACAAGAAATGTATCCATTTCGAAAATTCGAATTTGCAAAGGCCACTCCAAGGAATTTACGATTACCAATTGAGACCATTCGAGCAATAAGAGATTTGGAATTATCAAACAAATACCATGCCCTTGCAAGAGATTTTTTCATGCTCTCTTTTTATTTGGTTGGTATAAACAATTCTGACATCTACCAACTCAATAAGGTTGAAGATGGGCGAATTGAATATGACAGAAGAAAGACCGCCAAGCATTATTCAATAAAACTGGAACCGGAAGTTATAGAGATTTTGGAAAGAAGAAAAGGAGATGAAAAATTCCTAGTTTATCAAGAAAGGTATGCCAATTTCAAAAACCTGACCAAACAGATTAATAAGCACCTTAAAGAAATTGGCAAACATGAATCAATAAAGGTTCCAGAATTGGTCATGTATCATGCCCGTCATTCATGGGCCGGTATTGCTGCCAAGAAACCAATAGGTGCCAGTAAAGCTGTAATTGCGCAAGCATTGGGGCATGGTAAAACTACTGTTACCGATACGTATTTCGATTACGACAATGAATTGGTAGATGATTTAAATCGAAAGGTTTTGGATTTATTATTGGAAAAATAAGCTGGAAGGGGGTATCCCCCCTTTATTTGCATCATTAAATTCACTATAAGCATTTATATTCCAGTCAATAGCAATACTTTTTAGTTATACTAAAAAGTATAAGGGGTTAACCGTTTATTTTTATCCAAAACACTTTATAATTCACTGATCTTTTACGAATTAATAGAAGCCTATTCTAGTAAAGGGGTATATTATCCGGTTAACCACTTATTTTTAATTTAATATCCATGAAGTCTTTTAATTCAACTTATTGATATTATTTGCTTTATAGTTTTGGATTATTATTTTTAAAGCACAAAAAGGTTTTAAATACGCTCTTAAACCTGTACACGGATAACAGGATATTTATGCACTTAATAATAAATATCGATTTACAATTACATCAATATAGTAGGTTGAAGTCCCACCAGAACTACTAATTTTATTTTTAACTCATTATATTTGTGTGACTTATGAATAGTTTTCTTTGTGTTGTTACCCTGATTTACTCCTCGTTAGCTTTCAGTCTTTTAATAAAAAAAACAAAAAGTTAGTTTCAATTATCATATCCCTCAATAATTTAATAAATACCATTTCTTGTAAGTTAACTGTTATAAAATGTGGAATCTTGTTCGAAATAAAATTCAATAAAAAACTATTTAATAAGTCCAGTCATTTTAAAAGGGTCTACCCAAAGTTCAAACTGTTCTCCTGTTAGTATTTTAAGTTCAATGGCTGCTTCCTTTATTGTAATATTATCAACATATGCTTTCTGAGCTATTTTAGCTGCATTATCATATCCAATATGTGGGGTTAGGGCAGTGACCAACATTAATGATTTTTGCAATTTATTGTTAATTTCCACCCTGTTTGGAACAATACCAACTAAACAATTATCATTAAATGATTGAGATGCATCTGCAAGTAATGTTGCCGACTCTAAAAAGGCTTTTATCATTACTGGTTTAAAAACATTTAATTCTAAATGTCCGTTTGAACCAGCAATACTAATCGTTGTATCATTTCCAATAACTTGTGCACACACCATGGTTAACGCCTCTATTTGAGTTGGATTTACTTTCCCAGGCATTATAGAAGATCCAGGTTCATTGAAAGGAAGGCTTATCTCACCAATTCCCGACCTTGGTCCAGATGCTAAAAATCTCAAATCATTCGCAATCTTCATCAAACTGATAGCCAACTGCTTGAGTGCCCCATGAGATTCTACAATCGCATCATTAGCAGACAATGCTTCAAACATATTTTGCGCAGATATAAAAGGAAGTGAAGTTAATTCCGCAATTTTATTTACAACTTTTTCTTTATATCCGTCAACTGTATTCAATCCTGTACCAACTGCAGTTCCTCCTATAGCTAATTCCGCAAGATGCGGTAATGTATTTCTTAATCCACGTAATCCATGTTCCAATTGCGATACATATCCCGAAAATTCTTGTCCTAAAGTTAATGGAGTTGCATCCATCCAATGAGTACGACCAATTTTAACTATATCCATCATAGAATCAGACTTAAGGGCAAACGTCTCTTTCAATAACTCTATTTTAGGAATTAAGTAACTGATGAGTTTTGTATATGCCGCAATATGCATGGCAGTTGGGAAGGTATCATTCGATGATTGTGATTTATTAACGTCATCGATTGGATGTATGAAACGTTTTTCTTCATCAAGGTTTCCACCAAGAATAACATGACTACGATTAGAAATAACCTCATTACAGTTCATGTTTGTATGAGTTCCTGATCCTGTTTGCCAAACAACTAATGGAAAATGTTCATCCAATTTACCCGCAATAATTTCATCACATACGTTGGCAATTAGTGTAGATTTTTCTTCAGATAACACGCCCAATTCTGCATTAACAATAGCTGCTGCTTTTTTCACCTGAGCATAAGAATGCACAATCTCTTTAGGCATTGATCCTGAAACACCAATCTTAAAATTATTCAGTGATCTTTGCGTCTGAGCTCCCCAATATTTACCTTGAGGAATCTGAACTACCCCCATTGTATCATTATCAAGTCTATGTTTCATAATTCCCGTTTATTGATAAAAAAGGATTTTTTCAATTTTTAAACTTTAAAATCGACTCTAAAATAGTCACTCATTGAGCACAAAAAATTACTGTCACATCTGAATCACAGTCATCACCTCTGTGTAAAAAAGTGTAAAAATAAATGACCAAACAACTTGCCCCAAAACCAAATACAAGTAACTATATTTTTTATTCCCAAAGTATTTTGTGGTAAGGAAAACCCCAACAGGGATAGACAAGACCACATGCGTGAGTAGAACTATTCCAGTCAATCCATACTTGGCTTTAAATTTAATAATTCGCCGCCTTCTTTTTGTAAATATTCTTTTAGGTTTTATCCTATTTTTGAAAATAGCAGGTAATAAAACATCGTAAATTTTAATTAGACCTTTTGAAGTAAAAGTAAAAAATACGAGTCCAACGATCCCGCCAATATTGGTATATAGTATCGTCTCAAAAAATGACATGTCAAATGCATATATGGCAATTGGAAAAACTGCGGCAAATTTCCAACTACTAAAAAAAATTATTAAAACCTCCTTCACGATATATTAAGCTTTTACTTTCAGTAGTAATTACTAAAAGGTTGAATAACAAGTTAGGAATTTTAATTATTCAATAGTTTATTTTATTGGTAACTTTAATCTAAAGATTTGGTTTTCAAACAAACCATTATACCATGAAAAAGAAAGAAACCTTCTGGAGTCCTTTAGATAATGCTGCTAAAATATTTCCAGCTATTCGTAACAAGGAGCATACTACCGTTATGAGGTTATCGGCAGTATTAACAGAACCGATTGTCATAAGCAGTCTTCTAAACGCCATTAAAAAGGCCGAAGTAAGGTTTCATTATTTTAAAGTACAATTACGTAAAGGCTTTTTCTGGTACTACCTCGAACAGGTTGATGATTCGATAAGAGCTTTGCCTGATGATAATGTACCTTGCAAAGCTTTTGACATGAATAAGGAAAATAAACTATTGCTGCGAGTACTTGTCTTTAAAAATCGCCTAAGTGTTGAGTTCTCACACATTCTTACCGATGGCCACGGCCTGTTCATCTTTCTGAAGTCAATTCTTATCTACTATTTTAAAGAGAGAGGATTAATAAGTAATAATCAAATAGATCATTTTTTCACCACGGATTTCGAGAAAGAAGAAATTGAAGATTCATATCATCGCTATTTTAAAGAAAACATCCCAACAGTTACAAGGCAAACAAAGGCATTTCATTTGCCTTTCCAACTAAGAAGCAAACCACGATTTGATGTTTTGTTCGCCATTTTATCCATAAAGGAAATTCAACAAAAAACACAAGAAAAAGATATAAGCATTACTGAATACTTAGTCGCGGTTTATCTTTTAGTTCTGCAAGACATTTATTTTGAACGCAAGGGAAAAGGCATATCTCCAAGAAATAATATTGCTCGAATCCAGGTTCCTGTTAATCTCAGAAAAATTTACCCAAGTAAGACAATGCGTAATTTTTCACTTTTTGTAATGCCCGAATTAGATTTTCGCTTGGGCAAATATTCATTTGAAGAGATACTCAAAATCGTCTATCATAAAATGCAGGTGGAAACAGACGAAAAACTCATTAGTAAAATAATCTCTCGT
Source organism: uncultured Marinifilum sp. (assembly GCF_963677195.1). NCBI lineage: Bacteria > Pseudomonadati > Bacteroidota > Bacteroidia > Marinilabiliales > Marinifilaceae > Marinifilum > uncultured Marinifilum sp. The sequence goes on along the minus strand of NZ_OY781918.1, from coordinate 2,384,574 downwards.
AATGTTGGAAGCGAAAAAAAAATATTACTCAGAGGAATACCCCTTTGGTTAAAAAGTCTTGTTCTGCATCTAAAATACTATTCAGAAGGAGCCAACCAATACAGCGGAGTAGTAACCAATTTGGGAAAAGTAGACTTACCTCCTTCAATTAGCAATAAAGTTGACTTTTTTGCTGTTACACCACCTCCCCCAAATAAAAAGCTTAAATTAAACTGTGGAGTTATTGGATATGGTAATAAACTTGTTTTGAGTTTTGGAAATATTTCCAAATCAAAAGATTTTGAGCAAAAATTCCTTCACTTTCTTAGTCAGCAGGGAATAAATGTGAAACTGAAAAATAAGATTTAGATATGAGCTTTTGCAATTATTGTGGTGTAGAATTGGACACCAATATGACTTTTTGTCCATTGTGTGGTTTATCCAGAGGAAAGAAACCGAGTGTCCCTCATGAATCAAAATCAAAACAATTTAATTTTGAGAGTGAAATTCAGAATGGCAGTAAGAACCTGACAAATGCTCAGAAACGAAAACTATTTTGGGAAATATCTGGCATAATCTTATTATCAGGAAGTATTGCAACAATGATTATCAATTTAGTTTTAAACAAAACAATCTCCTGGTCATTATATAATGTAGTTGTCTCCATAGCAGTTTTTGCCAACATTAGCTGTTTCACATTCAGTCGTAACAAAGTCATTTTTTTAGTCTTGGGTAATTTCTTTTCCAATGCTCTTCTAATTATACTTCTAGATTTGATAAGTACAAATACGGGTTGGGGAATAAAACTAGGAATACCTATTCTTGTTTCGCTATATGCTCTCTTGGTTATAGTGTTTTGGATTGTGAAAATATCAAAACATCATGGATTTAACATCTTAGCAGTAATATTTTTTGCAATAGGCATATTTCTGATCTGCACAGAAATTTTTATATCACTCTATTTTAAAAATGCTATTCAACTTCGATGGAGTATCATTGCAGAATCATGTCTGATACCAATATCAACATTATTGTTATTTGTACATTACAGGCTAAAGGCTGAAATAAAGTTGCGTAGATTCTTTGACTTTTAAAATCTCACAAAGAGTTCAGACCACAGGTCTCGATTCAAAATAAAGTATAATATAAATGTTGCAATCCAACCATGAGCAAGACCTATAGCCCACAAATTTCTCCATTTTAGATATACCGTAATAAAAATCATTTCTAAAAAGAAGGCGAAAATCATAAGCAAATAACTTGGGTAATGAATTAAGCTAAATAAAGTTGATACCAGAAAAATGATAAAAAACCTATTAATTTTTAATTCTGAAATGGCTACCAAGTTATGTGATATAATACCCAACATCATAAATTGTTGAATAATACCCCAACATGGATAAAGTAAAACTATTAAAATAAAATGCCAGGAAAAAGATAGATCACTATTATAACTACCATAAATAACAGATGTTATAATACTTATAAAAATAATAGGGATCAAATAAATAATTGTTTGCTTGAAATGCTCTTTCTTAAAACCCCAAATATGCAAGCTTTTGGAATTAGTTTTTACTCTGTACAAAATATAAATAAGCCAAAACAAAATAACACCTGATGTATAGAATGCCCTTAAATTTTTCCAATCCATTAAGATGAACTTAAATACTGCCGTTACTATGACCGCCAGGATCTCAAAGTAGTATTGATTTTTGAATTTCAATGGACATTATTAATTTATAAATTCATACTCCAAATAAACTAATATTCTCTTCTCGTATTACAGTTCTCAAATGCTTTTGGCTTAAAAATTCTGTTTTTAAGTGTTTAAATTCTAATGCCATTGCAAAAAACACCAACAGCTTAGGTTTGCTAATAATCATAGAGATACTTTTTAAGGAAGTGCAAAATACTATAGCAGCACCAAAATTCTTCATTAGAAAATGCATTTGAGTAAGTGATTTAATATCTACACAATTCTTGTGGTTAATTTTGACCCTAAACAGGGCAATATGAAAATACTGATAACACTATCAGTTTCGATTCTTTAGCACCCCCACCAGAACCACACTACCTCTGCACAAACAACACTATTCATTGACTTTTCAAGAATTACACACAAGAGAATTACCCTAATATACTTCCCTTTGAAAATTAGTTAATTATATAAAAATATACAAGGAGATTATGATTTGACTATTAAACTCATGAAGCAAAACAATTTTTAAGAGAGATAATGAAAGTAAAATTCAAATACATCCAAGTTAATGATGTGGAATTGCCTAAGGATTATAATTGCTTGATGAGATATTAAAAATAATCTTTAAAACTCTAATCCAACAAATAAGTGTATTATTCCATAATAATTTGCTTATATGGTATAGTGAAGGAAAATTTTGTGCCAATATTTTGTTTTGAGTTAAACCAAATATCTCCGCCCAACAATTCTACTAAAGATTTTGTAACTGAAAGCCCTAATCCTGAACTATTAACTTTGTTCTTTACTTGAAAAAAGGGCTTAAATATATTCTTTTTAACCTCATTAGGAATTCCAATACCAGAGTCCTCAACATAAAACTCCAAATAATTCTGTCGCTTAAGGTAACCGATTTTGATTTTCCCTTTTTTCGTAAATTTAATTGCATTTCCTATTAGATTGTTTAGAATTACATTCAATTTTAGTGAGTCAGTAATTATCATGGAAGCATCTCCTTTTAGTCCATATACTGTACTCAAACTAGTGTTTGATAATTCACTTTGCATTTTAAAATGCTTTGTAGATTCATCTAGGAATAAATTTAAATCTAAGATTCCATTAACTACAATCCCATCTTGTGATTCTAATTTAGATCTAATTATTAAATTATTCAATAATTCTAACAGGCTAGATGAGCAAGTGTTTATATAATTGGAATAGATAATAATTTTTCCTCTATCCAAATTTGGGGTTAGCAAAAGTTCAGAAAAACTTATTATTCCCGCTAAAGGAATCCTTATTTCATGTGCTATTTCAGCAATAAATTGCAGCCTCTCTTTAAGAAGTTCATTTTTAGTTTTCATATCGATATCTCTAGTTCTAATTACAAAATGCATTGAATTAGATCATACTTCGAATTGTTCACCTAAGTAGGACAAAATCCACATTAAAAATGTACAAACCTATTTTGTTACACTGATATATAACGAATTCACAGCTAATAAAATGGCCAAAGGGATTTAATTTCAAATCTAGCATTGACAAAAGATCTGTATTCAAGATGTTTTGACATGAATCTTTGCTTTGAATCTATAGTCATGGCTTGTATAAAATATTGTAAATTACCTTTAACAATTTGTCTCACACCCACCGATGATAAATCATTTATTGTCATTGAACAAACACCACTTCGTATCATCTCATCAAGCTCTACCTTAGCAACTTCGGTGATTATATATTCTTTATCTTTAGCCTGACAGGCTGCATCTTGAATCAAATCCTGTATGAATTGTTTCTTTTTCATTAGACCTATTTTATGGTAAAAATCCGTTTTCTTAGGTGAGCTGAAATCTCATTCTTAAATTATGTCCATTAAATCTAAAGTGGTTGTAATCAATTTTAGATCACAAACCTGGAATAATGGTAATTTTTCCAGAATTTTTCAATTAAGATTGGAATTCGATCAGATCATACTTAGGAGAATAATAGGCAATTCGTTATACCTATTCTAAACTGAATTATCAATACATATACGTACTCTTTTCTTAAAGGTTATTGAAATATCCAAATAAAATAGTAAATAATAGAAACATACAGCTATTGGGTTAGAAATTGCTCTTTATACACATAAAAACATCCTATAACAGGGATGATTCAAAGTTCTATAGTGTATTATTATAAAAATTTAACGAATCATATATTGCTTTATCAACAGATGTAAAATTAATACCCAAATCCTGCTTTGCTTTTTTGTTGTTATAATAGTTGTTAATTATTAATATTCTTGCATTTACAGATGATATATTGGTTTTAAATTTTAGAATTCTAAATAAATCTCCAATCAAACCCATAGTCAATAACAAATAATCGGGAATACGAATTAATACTGTTTTTTGATTGTTGATTAATATCATTTTTTCATAGAACTCCTTATAAGATAAATTTTCATTGGCAAGAATGAACTTTTCACCTGACTTTTTCAGCTCAAATGCCTTTATGATAGCTTTTGCCACATCAGAGACGTGAACAAAATTTTTTCCCCCTGAAGGGTAAAATACAAAGCGTTTATTTAATGCATATAGTATTATTTTCCCAGAGCTTGGTTTAGTATCATATGCGCCAAGCATAAAAGTTGGGCTTATGGTTGTAATGTTCAACCTTGCGGTTTCCTTATCGATAACGTCCTGAGCCTGTTTTTTGCTAATTGCATAAAGCGATTTTGTAAAAGGTGCTTTAATGGGCTTACATTCGTCACCTGGATCAGCTAAGCTTCCATAACCATAAGTATTTGCCGAACCAATGTATATTAGCTTCTCTATATTGTTCTGTATACAAGCTTTGATGATGTTTTCAGTTCCCTGCACATTTGTCTGATGATAATCCTTAAGTTTTAATAATCCTTGTGAAGTATTTGCAGCTGTATGAACAACATACCGACAACCTTTTACTTCATCAATAATCTTATTTAAATCAGACAAATCTCCCTCGACAAGTTTTAAATTTATAAGTTCAGGTTTTACAAAATTACTTTTCCTGCGTATTAAGGCAGTAACGTAAAACCCTTGCTCAATAAGCATAAAAGCTAAATTTGTACCTAACAATCCATTTATCCCAGTTACAAATACTTTGTCCACTACTGTTTATGTTTTAATTCTCTACGCACAGCTTTCGAAAACAAAGAAAGTCTCAACCATATTGGCACTGCTTTTAACATTAACCAACCAAACTTGTTTCCATTAAGCATTATAAATGTGTTTCTTTTAAAAAGCTGCTTGATTGATATCTTTGCTACTTTCTCTGTTGATAATAATCCAACTTTACCCAAAAATCCTTGTCTGTTAATTCTTTCGGTTACCTCAGGATTAGTTTTCATTGGTCCGGGATTTAATACACTTATAAAAATATTTGAATTTTTACATTCCTCGTATAAACCAAGAGAAAAGTAATTTACAAATACTTTTGATGCTGGATAGACTGTTTTAAAGGCAACTGGACTAAACGCAGCCATACTTGAAACGTTAAGAACGTATGATTTCTCCTGCTTTTCCAAATTTTGAAATAACTGTTTTGTCATAATGGTTGTTGCCATTACATTTAATTGAATAATGGAATTTAGGTAATTGATATCGGCATCGTGAAATCTTTTGGTCCCTCCAACACCTGCGTTGTTTATTAAAATTGAGACATTGTATCGTTTGTTAATGTCATTTGTTATCTCAACTATATTTTCAATGTTAGTTAAATCAGTTTCATAATATAAAGATTTACAATCGAATTTATTTTCAATTTCCACACATATATTTTTCAACCCTGTGTTGGGCAAATCAATGAGTATTGTATTATAACCAATCTTTGCTAATTCATAAGAAAATGATTTACCAAGACCTGCTGCTGCTCCTGAAATTACTGCAAAATTCATATGTTATTTTTATTAATTTGAGCAATTCATATACATTCATAAAAAGGTTTGTTTAATCAACCTCTACTTTCAAAAATAACACTTAATCTCCTAATAAGTATTTAACGTCAGCGAAAAGTCATATTCTTGACATTCAACACCTATAAAATTAAAATATTGTTTATGAACTATATTGGGATCAGAAGATTATTATTGATTTACATCTTTATATGTAAGTGTTCTTGATAGCTGGATTATCACAAAGACACAGAGCAATCCTTAGAGCGTTTTAAGGGATTTTAAATAAAATCAACAAATCATATTTAGTAAACTTATTTAATTCGTTAACCGCATTAAAAAAGCCTTATATTGCTTTTTTATTTTTTATGTAGAAAACAACTGCATTGAGGGAAGTCTGAACAAGACTACACAAAAAAAGCCGATAACAATATCAGCTTCAATCACTTGTGACCCCACCAGAACCCATTTTAAAACTTTCAATCTTCTGACTATTAGCGCTTTGTTGGATTTTTCTTAGGTGAACATACCCTTATTTGTCCCCCCCCTTGTAATTTCCATATTCTCAACATAGTATCTATCCTAATCAATGATGTTAGTAAGGATTTTGCTTTTAGGGATTTTGTTATGTCAAATATTATTAATAATTATTTTATTTTCAAATTCCAATAGCTTATGTAGAATGTGCTCTAGGTAATCTACCTGAGCTTTTAATTCAAGTTTTGAAAATGGTAGCTTGTGATAATATTCATCATTCACTTTAGATACAAATTCCCATTTATACATTTTTAACAAACTACTACAAGCCTTTTCAAATTGATTTGAAATATCATTATTATAAAAGATCATACTTTTGAGAGAAATAGTATGTAAGAGCTCATCTATTCGTTCTTTATAAAATTCAATCGACTCACAAGCAATGTTTTTGTCTAGTGGCTGTATTATAAAGCGCTCTAATAATTCTTTATCATATTTTTCACTCTCTGAATATTTCGTAAATAAAGCAAGATTCTCTTTTGCAGGAGAATAAGAGAACATGTAAGATTTTATTTTCAGATCGTTAAACCGGGTTGATGGAAATTTGATCCCATGATAATTGTTGATTCTTAGAGCCTCTGTAAGTAGCTGTGCAATTACATATTCTTCAACAAATGCACTATCTTCTTTTGTTCTTCTAAATGTGCAAATGTGCATCAGGATGAATTTCTTAAAAATCTTAACAGAATCACTCAATGCTTCATTAGCTATATAATTAGCAGTATCACTAAATTCATGTTGTTCAAGACGAGCTAACTTTTCATACAAAAGCTTATTGATTTGATTGGTGATATCATATATCTTAAAAGGAGGATGAGTATGATTATCTTGCTCATTACTTATCGAATCGAAGGCAAACGAAGCAATTGGTAACTCTTTATACGAGTTAATATCTTTTCTTAATTCACAAAGAACATCTAATATTGAAGATCCTAAATACAGCATTGGTTGCCCAGAGAAGCTGAATCTCTGGTTACCGACAAGATATCTCATATCGTAAGGAATGTGATAATAGAATTCAGGAGACTGAATATTATCATCTACCTTAGGCGTACGTCCTTTATAAAACAATCCTAATTCATGAGGCTCCATAAAATCAACAATACTATGCTCTTCAAGAATATCGAAAAGATGCAGAGTGGCATGAAAGTGCTTGCCTTTAAGAAATAACTTATAGGTATATAGTAATGATTCAAAGAGATTTTGAAAATCATCGAGGTGCTTTTTTAATTCAGCAAAGACTGAATCAGCCCAGTTGTACAGGTTCGTTGTGTCACGTAAATTGCAATCTTTTAATGGATCTACAATATCACTTGATTCAAGCTTGCTGAATTCAGCTAAAAAAAGTTTACTATATACAAATAGAACTCTTTCAAAACGTACTCCCGAATTTTTTCGTGCTTTCTCTTTCAATTCAAATTGAAATTCTTCACTTAGAAACCAAATTAGATCATTTTTCATTCAATATTGTACTTCGTTATTAGAAATTGTCAATTTTTGACATTGCATTTTTAAGAGATGGAATAATAGAATTGATTGCTTCCAATTCGGAGTTTATAAAATCAGTATTACTATTTATACCAGACAACATAGATTTAATTCGTTGCTCGATTTTGGTTATATTATTTTGATGCTCTTTTAGCTGTTTCCTTTTAAGTGAGGATGTATCAAGCTTTTTAAAATTTACCAATTCTTGACTAAGACTCTCAATTCTATCTTGTGATGATTTGACATTGTTTATTCGTTTAAAAATTGAACTCTCGAAATTCTGGCCATCATTTTTTAAGATAACAACAATATTGTCCATTGTGTATCTATATTTATTCTCTTTACATTCGATTGTTAAAGTAAATTGAATACTTTCTCTGTTGATTATATGCATTCCAGCTATATGTGCTTCTACGAAATGCTTTACATCACATGTTCCTTTTAAAATTAATTTACCATTTGCTTCATCTTCAAATTGAATCACCTTTTTATAATCGCCGAATGTTTTTGCAATCCATTCTTGGGCATTAGGGTATAAGGTGTTTTTTGAGATATTACAATTAACAACTTCTCGAAAAACCACATTTCCTGTTGAATCTAGCGGTAAATTATAATTTTGTGAATTACCATTCAATATAATTGAAAGTAAAAAGAACAATAAAAAAATATTTCTCTTCATAATCTTGGGTATTTATTAAAATATGAACTTTAATTATTTTCTGTCAAGTAGCAAATATCGTTTTATTCTATTGTAAAACTGTTTTTGCTACACTTTTTGGACATAAACTAAGTAAAACTATCATTTCTTAATTAAGATTCATACTGTCAAACCTGTCAATTTTTCAATACGGAAAATTACATTTTAAAGAAGTCGTTATCTCGATTATTTATCCTACTTAAACGATCTTTCAGATAGCAAAACAAATCAATTTGGCGGAAATTTTCATTTTTCTAGGAAAATAAGCCCTTACAGAGAATGAAGCCTATAAATAGAGTTACTATAAAGGGGATTTAAGGGGTGTTTATCCCGATTTCATCTCGCTCTTTTTGTTGTATTTTATCTCCAGACTCAGTCTTGGTGAAATGAACTGTTATAATTGAAATTAGAAAACTCAAAAAAACAATTATAAAACTAGCAACAATAATTTTTCGTCCAATCTTACTATCAAATCTTTTTTGTCTTAAGTCTAGAGTCAATATCTCATCAGATATACTTTCTCTTGCATATTTTTTTTGTTTTTCGGTTTTCTGATCAATTATCATTTTAGTTATTCCACCACTTTTTATAAAATTAGATGCTTTATCGGTTGCACGAATAATACATATAGGGTCTTGATCTGTTGGAAGTACTATTTCAACCACTCCTATTTTTACTAAATACTTACACACAGCTATTGCTTCGTCTGAAGAATCAAATAATTCATATGCAACACTTCCATTCGCTTGATTCTTTGTTTCGATTAATTTTTCAATAAGGCGATCTGCTTTTATTGATTGTTCCTTTGTCAATTCCACATCCATTTTATTATTTCCCTGCTAAATAAATGAATACTCCGAGTTTTGATGGAATTTCTTCTCTTTCGAAACTCTGAATTGAACTCAGATGATGAAAGTTATTTTTACTGCAAAAGCTATCCATAACTTTTTTAATTTCTATAGCTGTTTCAATGCATATTGCACTTTTTTCTGGATAGATATACAAAAATGTCCCTTTAGTTCCTTTGTTATGATCTTTGATGATAACATCTTTAATATGCTTAATCTTTAGCATATCATTCTTTAATTGTACTAACATATATATTGTTTGGGTTAAAGGGGTAAGGTACAAAATAGTTCAAGTTCCTACAAATAAGCCTTTACAGAGAGTAAAACCTATAAATAGAGCCATTATGAAAGGGATTTAAGGGGTATTTATCCAAATCTCATCTAGTTCCTATCCCGATCACCTATCTCGCTTCTATCTCGATCGTTTATCCTACTTAAACTGTCTTTCGGATAGCAAGGCTTATCTATTTCGTAAGAATAGCTATTTTACTAGGAAAATTAAGAAATACAGGGGAATAAATGGAATAGTGGACTATTTTAAAGGGGGTTTAAGAAGTATTTACCTAGATATTAACTAGTTTTCATCCCGATCTTAACTAGATCTCTTATCCCACTATAAGGGTTAAAAAAGCCAATCAATATATTAGTGTCTCAGGTCTTAATTGTCCTTAGTCTAAAATAACAATTGGCTTAATAAATAAAAGTGTAAGTTTTCAGAGATTTGATTAAATATTATCTTCCTCTGATTGCATCATATACGCTTTTAAAGTGTTGAATATTTTTAACTGCTCTTCATTGGATTTTGAAAAGAGGACATAAAGCATTTGTACCAAATTTCCCTGTGCATTGGATTTCATTTTTCGAATGGCTCCAATAATTTGTTTTTCCTGAGTATTGTATTGATCTGCTAATTCGCCAAGGCCATTTGTAGGTTTAGGAATTAGAGTATTTGCAAAAGCACCTAAGACCGATTGAATGGCAGGCATCTTTGTGATTGCTGTAACGGTTTCTTTTGTGGTGTTCGTTCTGGCTTCTTCAAGCTCTATAGCATATTTATCTATTAGCTTGCTAATTTCATCTTTCAGCTTAACTATCGTGAATTCCTGTTTTAGATTTTTCTCTTCTAAAATTTTGATTTTTTCCTCGTATTCTCCTTTTAGGTTAGTAATAAAATCGAAGTGTTCTCTTTCTACTTTTCGCAATTCATCGGAAAGACTTTGATTTATTTGCTGATGTTCGTAGGAATCAATTTCATTTTCGAAACCAGAATTATCCAGTTCGTTTAATTCTCTTTCTTTTGCTCTTAATCGTTTTGCCTTGTTGATGCAAGATGTAGAACAGTATTTACTATCGGGTCTCTTGTTTACAATTGGTTTTCCGCAAATTTTACATTCCATTTTTAATTTAGTTTTAGTTAGTGATTTATTATAAAATTTCTGTTTTTTCTCTGATTGTAATCATTTTAGCGTATACCCTCATGTCCTCATATCTGAACATGGTTAAATGCATTAATTCTGACTCTTATTGTGTATTCATTAGGGTAAGGCTAATTTGAAATATATTTACAAACCAAGAATTATTTTTTACCAGTTCATTTTAAGTGGTTCCATTATCTTGGTACATTTTAATTCCTCAATCCATATTTAATGAACCAACATATGGTAGGTTCATTAGAGGCATACTTTAATTGTACCACTTTTTTCTCTTTTTGGGTTCGGTTTAAAGTTACACCCTATTTTGAACCTACCTGTCCGAGGGTTCGACTCCCTTAAAAAAGTAGTATGTTAAATTTGTTCCATATACTACTTTGAACCCGACTCCCATTTTTTTAATCCTGATATTTGTTCGTGAATGTATTTTACCTCATTTTCGAAAAGCAGTGAGTGTCCTGCAATTTGCTTTCTAAACTCTGGATTCAGTAATTTCATTCTTCTATAAAGAGTTGCATAAGAAATATCCAGTTCCACAGCAAGCTCTTTTCTATTCATTGTTCTGTATTCCATGGTCTAGTTGATTTTGGGGGTTCTTTACAAATTGTACAGTAACTATCCGTTCTTAAATCATAGGTCGCATTACATATTGGGCATTTCTCCCAAACTTCATGATTGGATATTCTGGTTATTACTATCATTTTTTTAGTTGTATAAATTTATCATTAAGAGTATTTCCTGATATAATTTTTTGTTCTTGCCAAAGTTCTCTAAGAGCCTGGTCTCTCTCTTCGGCCAATTCATTTTTAAGCTCCAGGTAAGTTGCATGGTCAGGACTTTTGTTTGCAGTTCTTTTCCTTTCAATAATTCTTTTCAATGCTTCAATTACAATCTGTTTCATATTCATGTTGGTTGGTTAGTGGTTCTGTTTTCTTTTCAAATTCTTTCAGGAAGAATCGGGCTGCAACTCCATGGAAATATCTTTTCTTCCCTCCTATGTCGACTATGATAGATGTTTTTCTACCTGGCACTCCTTTTTTCTTTTTCCTATTAGGGTTTGTGGTTCTAACCAGGTTAAATTCGGTTCCCAAATCTTTAATCAGGTTTAGAATCTCTTTTTGCTTTTTTGTTTGTCTGGCTTTTTTCTTTTCGGATACTTTTAGGTTGTAAGCTTTATCTCTACACTTTCTGTTATCGGAACAATATTTTGAACTTTTTTTCTGATGGGTAATCTCTTTTCCACATACAGAGCAAAATGTTCTTTTAACCGTGTCCGCTATCTCGGCACGGTTGCCGCTTACAATACATGCGGCAAACATCCCCCTGTTTTTCTGCGTTAATTCCTTTCTTTGTGAATCCTGCAATTCTATAACTGCACTAAACTCACTGTTTATCTTTTGTTTAAGTATTTGTTTTATATCGTATTTAGCATACTTCGAAATCATTTTCTCAAAGTTTACTTTTTGGCGATTACGAATTTTTGCAGTCATAGTATGCTCTCTCCACCATTTAGGATTGCGAAAATTCAGGAACTTTCTTTTCTGATAATCAGGCAATTTGTTGGTGTTTGGTAAAGCTTTCCAGTCTAACAGAATACTTTCATCAACCGATTTAAGAAGTTTCTTTTCAAACAGTTCAATTAGCTTATTCTTATCAGTAAGGTCAAAAAGAGTTATAATTCCCAAGCGTTTTAAAAGTCTCATTCTTCTAAATCGTAATTCGTATCTAACAATCTCGCTAGTATTATTTAGTTTCGCTTGCTGTTTTTTATCATAGCTTTTTACCGCCATATCTTCGGTGGTAAACTGTTTACCTATTAAGCTGTTTCCATCGTTACTCATACATTTTTCAATATCTCCAACTCTGTAAATAATTGAATTATAAAAGCTTTTGGCAGTAAGTTTCTTTTCTTTTACAGGAAGGTTTAAACCAAATTCGAAACTTTTCAGAAAAGCTTTTTCTGGATCAATACCAAAATCCTTTAACTCATTAATGGCCTTAATTAATTTGGTGTATGTAAAGCGATCTGCATTATTACCACCAGCATTAAAAAATCTGTGAATTGAGCCCTTCACATAACATTGACCCGAAATAGTATAAATAAAATCTAATCCCATATAGTGCGCTATCTCGCTACTTGTCTGAATTACATCACCGTATTTATCAAGTTCATCAGAGATTTTATACTCAAACACCAAGCGAGAATCAGAAACCCAGGTTTGATAATTAAAATCCTTTAATAGTATGTTTATGTAGTCAATCAATGAGGTGAGAGAGTGAAAGTTTTTACTCTTAAAAAAGTGCGGCATGCGTACCCATAATACCTGCGTTTTTATTTGTTTAACTTTGAAAAAATTAAACATTTCCGCACTCTGGAAAAGTGGGGCAAACATCCCTTTTTATTTGCGTGATTTTATTTTTTTCGACCTAAATAAATACCTTCTTCCATATTTAATCAACTCATTTAAACCAATCGTTATTCCTTTTTTAAACGCCTCATTTACTGTTATTGCAGGATCTAAACTCTGCATGTGGTATTCATATAGATTATCTACAATTGTTTTTCGTCTTCTTTCAGACAATGTGTTTTCCGTAACTTTACTCACACCCAACACTACAAAGCCTTTTTCTATTCCAGCCTGGCCTCCTTTTAAAATAGAGCTAATTCTATCTCTGCATGATGCCCCCGTAAGCTCTTGTTTTATCATGTCATATTCTTCGAAAATCAGAAATTCTCCAATTTTATAATTATGATGATTCTTAAGAACAACGAAAGTCTTCCTCCCATTAGCTATATCCGTGTAATCATCAATTGATATTTTTGTAAAGTAAGCCAGTTCTGCCATATTTATTTAAGTTGAGGTGTTATACAAAATGATTGCATCAGTAGACATACAATCAATGTTCCGATCTGGTGATAAGCTCCAAGGAATAAAGAAACGAAAGCCAGCAAGGCCAAAATCAAGAAAACTATTCGGAAGCTTTGGTCTATAAGTTTTTGCATAGTCTTTAGAAATCTGTTCTTTTTATCTCTTCAATAATTTCCTGGATGAATTGCATTTTAGGGATTCGCCATATACGACCTACAAAATGAGCATTGATCTTTTTTGAATTAATTCGGTTGGTTATTGTTTTGGGATGTACTTGCAAAAACTTAGCACATTCATCAACGGTTAAACATTTATTATTGGCATCAAAAATGGTTAATGCCTTCAATTGTGCTTCTATTATTTCGTTCTGAGTCATTTATCTACCTTAATTATATTCGTTTTACTTTTCCTACTTAATTTTAAACATTCAGATTTCTCAAAATATCCGTTTAACCTCCACGACACTTCCTTTTGTTCGTTTAGAAAACTTCTTTCCTTCTTCTATAGTAAGGTTGCTTGCTGTGGTGCTAATTGATCGATATTGAGAGCGAGGATACTCTTCCACATCTCCAATTTTCATTGCTCTCATAATTGGTGCTAATGGTCGTTTTAATAATTCTATGTTTTTTTTCATATCTTTGACTTTATTGATTGATTATCCTCCACAAAGATAGATGATAATTTTCAACTTTAATTATGAGCACAATCTCTAGGATCACCCAATTAGCTGAGAAAGAAAAAATTACCATAACTCAATTAGAAAGAGTAATTGGAGCAAGCAAAGGAGTATTAAGCAGAGCTTCAAAAAATGACACAGACATACAAAGCAAGTGGGTAACTAAGATAGTTGAGAATTATCCCCTATATGATGCATGTTGGCTATTAACAGGCAAAGGAGATATGTTAACAAACAATACCCTAACCATTAGCACTGATAACCAGGAAGGAGTTCCTTATTATGATGTTGATTTTTCAGGTGGGTTTAATGCGATCTTTAATAATCAAACTTTACTGCCAGATCACAACATCGTTTTTGCACCATTTAAGGATGCTCAGTTATGGTGCAACGTTACAGGTAATTCAATGGCTGAAAAAATAAACCATGGAGATATTATTGCACTAAAGGAATTACAGAACTGGGAAGAAAATATTCTATATGGTGAAATCTATGCGGTTGTAACAGAACAATTAAGAACCATTAAAATAATCCGCAAGTCAGAAGACTTAAATGCACTTAGACTTGTACCTATCAATACTCAAGACTTTGATGAAAACGAAGTGAAAAAATCTTCTATTATAAAAGTATATAGCGTATTAGGTGCGATTAAGAAGTTCTTTTAGATTAATATAGATTCAAAACTTTCGTAAAGAACTCATCATATAATCTATAAGGAATAAAACAATTGGATAACTTTAATCAAAAAGTACTATTTTGGTTAAATGTTTAATATTAATTAAATATTTAACCAAAACTTATATATTTCTATAATATGAATTTTAATTTAATACGTTACAAAAGAACAATTGACAGAATAGAAGATCTCACAAATAAAATATTTGACACATTAATGTTTATGGATGAGAGAGATGCTGAATCTAACGGTTTAATAATACAAAAAGGTACAATAGAAAAAGTCTCTGTCTTAATGAATGAATTATTATGGGATAATTATTGGAAAATCTCTAAGATTTCAGGAGAAGCTTATATCAGATATAAAGGTTTTGGAAAAGCAGAAATCATAAATGATGCACTTCTTCATTTGCTTGTATTATGGTATGACGTTATTAATAAAAAATTAGGATATGATATTTTATCTAATAATTGGATAAATTTCGGTTTACACCACGACAAAATTAAATTCTATGATTAATGATTTAAAAAAAGAAGAAAAACTACTAAATGAACCAGCATTTAGAGATCTTTCAGACTTATTTAGTAGCCCTATAAAAAGTCAAGATAAGGATAAATATGATAAGGCTATTTTATCCTTGTTTCGAGCTATCGCAATTTATGGAATTAGTATCAATGAAGCTGCAGAAGCGGAAGACTTCGATACATTATCCCAAAAAATTGCAAGTATTTATAATTTTCACGGTTTTGAGGCAAACCCACAAGACATCCTTAAGAATTATAAGGATTTAGGAGATGAACTTACAATAATGTCACCTTCCCAAAAAACCGCACTTTCATTTCATTTAATAGCCTATGCTCTAGATAATTTATACAATAAGATTCCGAAAAGAGGATTCTTTTGTTCTAGAAAATCAATTTTTAAAGAATGGACAACGAGCTTTATTCAAAATGTAACCGAACAAAGTGAAAAATATGAGATGGATTTCATTAGAGTTTTAGTGCAAAATATTGTATCGTACCTAACAACTCATCACAATGATAAGTTTTATGTAATGACAAATGAATCAATACATGATGCTAACAAACGAATTTTTGAAACATTAACAAGCACAAAGTCTTAATCCGAATATTAAAGGATGGCATATATGTATAAGCCATCCTCTTTTTATAAAATTTATCTTAGAATAAAAATATTAAAACTCCTCCTCTTAGCTTTAATCTTTTTATGCCTATTAAACAAACACAAAAACCAACTATATCCTACGATACCCTCAATTGTTTGGACCATTAACTCCAATACTTATTCATAGAATCTACTACCGATTTTTGAGAAGTCTTCTTGTACTTAGTTAATGTTTTGGGGTCTTTGATACCTGTTATTTTCATGATTATATGATCGGGCATCCCACGCTCTGAGGACAATGTAATAAATGTACGTCTGGCCGTATGGCTAGATACCATTTTAGCTTTAGAGTGGTAAATAACTTCTTTTTCAGCTCCTCTGTAAATGGTTTCTTTTATCTCTTCGGTAATTTCTCCAATTTCACAGATTTTCTGAATATGCTTATTAAACTTCTGGCTTGAGATTGCAGGCAATTGCCAATCATATTTATCTAATAGATTTTTCAATTTGGGATGGAGTGGAATAAAACTTTCATTCTCGGTTTTTTCGGCTTTTTTAATAATTAAATCACCTTTAACATCTGCTTTCTCAAATACTGAATAATCAGAAAAACGTTGACCAGAATACACACCAATTAAAAATAGATCCCGTACACGACTTAACGACTCCCTTGGCAGTTCCATTTCTTCCAAAATTTTCACATCTTCAGAGGTAAGAAAAACATCATCTGGCTGGTATTTCTTTACTGGATTCTTAATCTTTTTCAGATTAGCATTGTGATATTTCTCTTCCGCCCAAATTAAAAACGTAATTAAAAAGTTGATATTTCTATGTAGTGTATTATCGTTATGAGGCTTAAATGGCTTAACATTAATCACCCTAAGATAACCGCAATACTCATCAACCCAATCTTGATTTATTTCTTCGAAACATAGCTTTTTCCTTCTCGAAATTTCGAAACATTCAAGTTTGCCTTTTAGATTAGTGTATTTCTGATTCCAAGACTTGGATTGTCCTTTAGACTTATTCTTAGTATCAATAAAATCCTGAACAGCATCTACTACTCCTTTTTCCTCTTGCTTCTTAACCCTATGCTTAAATTTCTGATCAAATGAGGTTTTTAAAAACTCCTTACTCAAAGGCATATTTTCCCTTTCACATTCTTTTATCATCTCATCAAGATGATCTGAATATTTAGAAAGAACAGAAGACATATGTTTAGATATTACTCCTCCTGCTCCACGTTTTGCCTTTGGCATTCTATCTTCAAAATTCCAATCTTTAGGATGGACTTTTTGCCCTGTTGAATACTTAAAGTTTTTACCTTCATTCTTCAGGTAATAGATTAAATAAATTAATGTAGCTTTATCGTAATTTCGTTCTTTTAAGAAAAAATACATAGTCAATAATTTTACCCTAAAGATACAAAGGGGAAAAGAAAGGGGAAAGTAAAATTGTATTTATATTCCATTCTGAGGTAAGTTAAAAGATAGACAAACCTCTAAAAGCCTTTATTTATCTACATTTTCTATAAAGATAAATATTGAGCAGATAGTGGTTTCGAATCCCTCTCTCTCCGCTTCGCAGAAATGCAACAGAAAGAAAAACGCTTGAAAACGGATCAATTCAGAATTTAAATAGCCCCAAAACATCATGTATAAGTTTCACAAACCCTAAATAGCCCCAAAAGAAAATATTTCACTGCTTTAATCCTCCCTTCCTATTCCCTTAATTTCAAGTATAAATCAGCTAATTTTATCATTATCAGCTAATATTGGTTGATTTTCAACCAATAAATTATTCATATTTATCCCAAATAATATGTCGCCTAACATATTTTATATGTAGATTTGCCCCGTGAAAAAGTTAAAATAAATCCATTTGCCGATTAATAACTAAAAACCACTAAATCGGGTTAGTAGCAGATACTCTTCTGCCTATGCGTAAACATCCAAATAACATACGTATATACAGAGTAATACCTAAAAGAACGCAGACTAAAAGTTGTGCATTTTAGAATCTTCTTCCGTGATCCTGAGTGAACAGATAAAATAGAGCTAATACAAGTTTGCTCGAAAGAGCTTATAAATTATTAATAAATATGAAATATGCGAATCCAGAGTTAAAAAACAATAAAAAAAGTTTGTTAAATCCTTGATTATCAGTGGAGTATATTTGTTTAAATCCTTGAAAATCAGTATCTTGAGGTCAGTTTCGAAGTGACAATTAGATATGATTTCCAAGGATAAAGACGACAAGTTAATAAGAATTTACTTTTTGGTTTGCGAAAAGTTTGAAGAACTTCAATTTTATTGTGAAAGATTCAGTAATAACAGTAAACCTGAATTTACCGATCAAGAAATTATGACCATTTATTTATACTGTATGCACTATGAAGAGCATATAAAAGTAAAACAAATTCACCGTTTTGCTTCTGACTGGTTGAGATCATGGTTTCCAAAGTTAGTAGGCTATAAAGCCTTTAATAACAGACTTAATAAACTAAGTGGAGCTTTTGCCCGGTTAGTTGAAATACTTTTGTCAGACTATCAGCCGGAAGATTGTTGTCTGGATCAAAGTTTATTGGACTCAATGCCAATTATTACCTGTTCAGGCAAACGTTCTGGAAAAGTTGCAACAGAAATAACAGATAAAGGATTCTGCTCGACAAAAGGTATTTATTATTATGGTATGAAACTGCATTTATTGGGTTTCAGACGTATTGGTAAATTGCCACATCCTGAGCAAATACTATTTACTCCTGCTTCTGTTAATGATGTTAATGTTTTTAAAGAAGCATGGTCAGGTATTGAGAACAGAACATTTTTTGGCGATAAAATATACTTTATTAATGAGCTTAACCAGAATATGTTGAAACATCAAAACTCTCAGACTCTTGCTCCAATCAAAGGGGTAAAAGGAATGCCAGATATAATAAAACAGAGAATTAAAGCTGCTGATGATTTATTCTCAACGGCAGTATCCAGAATTAGGCAACCTGTTGAGGCAATATTCAATTGGTTAATTGAAAAAACAGATATTCAAAAAGCTAGTAAAGTCAGATCTACAAAAGGATTAATGATACATACTTTTGGCAGGTTAGCTGCTGCTTTCATTGCATTAGCACTTTAGATCAACTCTGGATTCGCATAAATTATTAATAAATATGAAATATAGAAAATTAGGAAATACTGACCTTACTCTTTCAGCCATCACATTTGGCTCGTTTGCTGTTGGAGGTTGGTTGTGGGGAGGAACGGAACAAAATGAATCCGTAAAAGCAATAAAATCCTCTTTTGATTTAGGGGTAACTTCTGTCGATACAGCTCCAGTATATGGACAAGGCTTTAGCGAAGAAATTGTTGGACAGGCAATAAAAGATATTCCTAGAGATAAAATACAAATTCTCACAAAATTTGGAATGCGTTGGGACTTAGCTAAAGGCACGCACGTTTTCAAAACAAAAGATAACAATGGTAAAGACATTGATATCTATAAATATGCAGGAAAAGAAAGCATCATTAAAGAATGCGAAGCTAGTTTAAAGCGCTTAGGTACTGATTATATTGATCTTTACCAATTGCACTGGCCAGATGTTACTACTCCCATTGAAGAAACAATGGATGCTCTTAATGAATTGATCAAACAAGGGAAAATTCGTTATGCTGGCGTTTGCAACTACAATAAAGAACAATTTGCAGAAGCAGAAAAATACATTAGTCTGGCTTCGAATCAGGTTCCTTACAGTATGGTATTACGCGATATCGAGAAAGAAATTGTTCCTTATTCTCTTGAAAATAAAAAAGGAATATTGGCTTACAGTCCACTTGAAAGAAGATTATTAACTGGAAAAATGAAACCTGGTTATAAATTTGGAGAAGGAGATCAACGTGCGACAAGAGCTTTTTACAAAGATGAAAATCTTCGACGCACCAATGAATTTCTAGATAAAATAAAACCTATTGCTGATTCAAAAGGACTAAGCCTAGGTCAATTAGTAATTTTATGGACACTTGAACAACCTGCTATTTCGATTGCCTTGGTTGGAGCCAGAAATGCAGAACAAGCTATTCAGAATGCCAAAGCAGCTCAAACAAGTTTAACAAAAGAAGAAGTTGCAATAATTAGTGGTCATTTAAATCAGTTAATTTTAGTCCCATAAACACTAAAATAAAAGACTTTAGTAAGATGAACGTATCCGTTTATTCATCATGCTATAATGTTAATTTTTAACAAAAAAAAGGATTTGTTTTAATAAAATAAATCCTTTTTTTAGCGAAAAACAAATCTATCATCCTCATTCAAAGCAATTAAAAAAAACACACAAATTCTTTTACCTTTAGGTAATATTCCACAAGTTGCTCACTGAAAGAAATACTGTATCCACATCATTTTTTATTTAAACACAATAGATTCATTATTTTATTAAGTTATAATTTCATTTAATAATCAATTTTAGAATTTATTATTAGATTTAGACTGTAAGAAATAAAACAGGTAAATATGCATTCTAAAGAAGACCTACCTTTCCATTACTATTCCGAAACTCATGAATATGTAAATATTACCGATGGGCATCCGGTACTATCCATTGATCCGAATTTTCCGTTTGTAATGACTCAATATGATTTAATGAACGTTAGAGCTCAGGCTGCAACACCTCATCGGCATGATTATTTTGAAATTTTATTTGTAGAAGATGGTGCAGGAGAACATATAATTGATTACGAACTCCATGAAATTAAAAGTCCTGTTTTTTATTTTCTTACTCGTGGACAAATCCATTTTTGGAACTTGAAAAAGCCATTAAATGGAAAAGTACTTCTGTTTCCAAGAGAATTTCTTATTCCTCCTGCATCAGCGTTTAACCACGAAGGTGATTTAGCAATATTTAATAGTTTAAGTAAAGCACCATTTGTTTGTGTTAATGATAAAGATTTACCGAAAATAAATGAAATATTCATAAATATAAAAGCAGAGTACTCGCGGAAAGCCGATCGAGACCTTTCAATGCTTAGAGCCTATGTGCATATTTTACTTATAACACTATTTCGTATTTATGCAAAAAAGCAAAGTAAAAATATACTAGACACTTCGAATACAATGGTTCGTAAATTCAGACAGTTAGTTTCTGAAAATTACCTTACAATTCGCAATGTTCAGGAATATTCCGATTTAATTGGCATAAGTACAACTCACCTTAGAGATACCGTAAAAAATGTTACCGGCTATTCTCCAGGGCAATTAATACGGCAGGAAATAATTTTTGAAGCCAAAAGAAGATTGGCCAACACAGAAGCAACCACAGCAGAAATCGGTTACGGTCTTAATTTTGAGGACACATCATACTTTAGCCGTTTTTTTAAACGCGAAACCGGTAAAAGCCCTTCAAACTACCGAAAAGAAATAAGAAAAAAATATAAAATCACATTGTAATAACTTTTTAACAATAAGCTTTAGGCGCTATGAAAAACATTCCGGAAATAACATTTTGGAAAGATAAAGTCTTACAAATAAATGGATTCCAATTCTACAAGCTGGAAGAGCTAATAAATGAAGACCTAAAACCTACAGACCATAGTCCTTATTTGCCACACCGTTTAAATTTTTATGCCATACTGATAATTACAGAAGGAGAAGTTAATCACATTGTTGATTTTAAAGTTCATACCTTACGAAAAGGTGACGTTATGGTAATTTCAAAAGGGCAAATACATGCTTTTGAAAAAGATACCAAATACAAGGGATATTTAGTGGTTTTTTCCGAATCTTTTATGCAAAAATATGTAGCACAATCAACAATCGCACAAATTAATCATTTGTACAATTACTTTCTAAAACAAGAAAAGATAAATAATCCCGATTACAATCACACCTTATTTACTACATTACAAAAAGAACTAAAAAGAGATTCATCTTCACAAGCCAATATTATTGCATGCCTGTTAACGGTTTACCTACTAAAACTAAGCGATGAAAATACTTTTGCAACAAAAAGTAATATCGACAGTAAATACCTTGAATATTTCAACCATTTTAAGCATCTGATTGAGCAAAACTATTCAAAAACAAGAGATGCCAAAGAGTATGCCTCCGAAATTGCTATTTCCTACAAACACTTAAATGATGTATGCAAAGAAATTGTAAAAACCACTGCTAAATCATTTATTGATAATTATGTTATTCTTGAAGCAAAAAGGATGTTGGTTTCAACTTCTCTTTCTGTAAAAGAAATTGCTTTTACATTAGGATTCGACGAAGCAACCAATTTCTTGAAGTATTTTAAAAAACACACTAGCTTAACACCAGTTGAGTTTCGTAGTGCTTTAGCTTAGGTTACATATTTACCACACATACTCTTTAATTTACCTTTCTTAAAATCCTCATCCTCCACATCTTTGTAGTATAATATTTCTAAGATGAAACAGATAACAATTTTAGGGGCGACAGGTATGCTCGGAGAAAAACTCCTGCAAAAAGCAATTGATAAAAATATTAAGGTTAAAGTTTTAGCTCGTAATACAAACAAGCTAGGCAATTTTATGCAAGCAATTGAAGTAATTAATGGCAATTATTTCGATAAAGAAAAGCTGCAAAGTGCCTTAATGGGTTCAGAAGTAATTCTTTCAACCATTGGGCCAGATACAAATAGCAGCTTATCAGCAGATGATGAAGATAACTACATTAACTCTCTGGCTTTCATTATAAAACAGATGAACACTAATAAACAGAAGCGTTGGATCAGTATTTCGAGTGCTGGAGTAAAAAGAACAAACGAAAACCTACCACTGGCCCGCAAGCTTTTGCGAGTAAGGTTAATGGCTGCATCTAAATCAATTATAAATATTAAAGACAGAGAACTGCATCTACTTGAACAAAGTAATTTAGACTGGACAAGTGTGCGCCCTCCTTTTATAAAAGAAGAAATAAAAGGTGAATTTGTTGCCGATGAAAATAAGTTCATAGCAAATGCTGTTGATGTAAATCAGTTATGCGATTTTATTCTTGCTGAAATAATTAATAATGATTGGATAAAAAGTGCTCCTGTTGTGGGCACTAAGTAATTAATATAGAATAACAAATAATAAAACACAATAGTTATGTTTGCTAAATTAAAAGGAAAGAAAAAATACAAAGTAACACTGGAAGAAATCTCTAGTGACAATAAACTTACTTTTGAAACAGAAAGCCACGAGGACATTATTAAAATTGTTGAAAAATTAAAAACACATCCCGATTTTGGGGATGATGCTGAAGTATTTGGTGTGGGATTAAAATTATTTACTGGTGTAATGATGAAACAAAAATCAAATCCATTATTTAAAACGATGATGCCTGCTTTTAAAGAGTTTATGCAAGGATTAAAAAGTGCTGGAAAGAATAGATAGATTTATAGAAACCATATTCAGCGCCGAAAGAGGTTTAAGATTAAATACCAATAAAAAGGCAAAGCCCTGACACATAAAAGCACAGGGTTTCGCCCTGTGTTTTTGCATGTCAGGGTAAAATTAAGGGCTGAAAGCCCGATACGGACCCAATAGATTCAATCCCAAGTATAACGTTCATCATAATCAATTCCATATTCCTTAAAAAATGTCCGTAGTTCGTCCTTAAACGATTTCTTATTATGATGTTCCTTTTGGTTTCGGATGTAACTAGCCACAACCTCAACCTTTGACGAACTTACGGAAAATATATCATATCCATTTTGCCAAGCAAAATTTGGCACACCATTTTCTTTTATCCATTTCGATGATGATGATTTAATTTTTGAAATAAAATCAGCATGGGTAATTGTTCGTGGTAAGTTGCACAAAATATGCACATGGTCAGGATTTGCATAAATTGCGTTCGTATAACTTTTTAGCTTAGCAATAGTTCCCACCATTTAGGCGTGTAAGTCTTTTTGAATTTCTTTTTTGATAATTGGCTTACAATGTTTTGTTGAAAAAACAATGTGGATATAAACCTTTGCTAATGATTATGGCATGATATTTAGTTTTATGGATTGATAAATTTATGTAATTATATTTTCATTTTTACTCCTTGATTTGTTAAATATCGGACCTTCAGTCCTTGGTTTCTTCGCGAATATTGCAACGTAGGTTTTCTCCCTACGCTTTTACGTGCTGTCCTTTCAGGAAATTTCCGTGATTAATTCATTTTTTATCTTAAAGCTTACCCTTTTTCTTCAACATCATAAAAATACACCTGCCCAATATTCATTTTAAGCAGGATACTATACAAAAAAACACCTCAGGTTACACATTTACCATTTCGCCTTACTAATTAACCTTTCCAGAGTTTCATTTTCGTCACACCTTTGTAGTATAATATTTCAACAATAATAAAATGAAACAAATAGATAAAAATTTAAAAATCAACAAAATGAAAACAAACAAAAATGTAAGCATTTTAGCAATGCTAATTGCACTATTAATGATTACAGGAACAAGTTATGCTCAAGAGAATTACTCAGTAGTAAAAAGAGTAGATAACTTTAATCAACCAACAACATTTTATCCTACAAAAGCAACACCAGTAAATGGAGCGATCAGCGAAAATGTTGTGACTTCTTCAAAAAGATTATTGGATAAAGAAAAACCATTCCTAAAAAAAGGTGTAGTAAAAACTGTAGGCGAAAATAACTTTAGCGCATGGCAAATGACAAGCGATGAAGGTGGTTTTCCGCAAAGTGCACCAAATCCACTAACTTATTTTACCTCTGGTGCTGCTTCAGAGCTATTAACTCAGGTTGAAAGAAGCATTCAAATAATGGGCTTAAAAGTTGAAGACGTAAAAGTAGAAACTGAATTCTTCTTCAGATGGAGCGATATTATGACTGATAAATGGTCGGGTTTTACAGATAAAGTAGTTACCAATATAATTGTAAAAAGTAACGAACCAGTCGAAAAAATTAAAGAATTAAAAGAAATGTCAGTTAGAGCATGGTCTATTGGTGAATCATTGGCTAAGCTCACTCCAATTGATAAAGCTAACATTATTAACAGTAACGATTGGGATGGAAGAACACCACAGGCAGGAAAAATCCCATCGCCTGTTTCAAAAGACAATGGACGCAAAATTAGCGACACAACAGCACCATTGGATCTGGAAACTATTGAGGTTAAGCCTGATCTTGACCTGGACATGAATAGCTTTCCAAAAGAAATGAGATTCTCGGAAGTTGGAATCGCAGAATCAGCTAATGATGCAGAACGTCCATACCTACACAAAATTAGAGCAAAATCGTTAACAGCTAATTACGAAACATGGGAACTTTACTCTGATGATAGTCGTGGTTACGAAGGAAAATTGGCAGCACCCACATCTAGAGAGTATTTTACTTTAGGAACATCGTTCTGCTTGATGAGCCAGCTTGCTCCAAACATGAAGTATTTTGCAAAAAAAGGTGTTAAAATCGATGATTTCGCTGTAGAACATCAGTTTAACTACCGTGAAAATAACTTCATGACACCATCAATGACAGGAGAAATGACCGATGTTGTAACCAGAATTCTTGTGAAAAGTAATGCGGACAGAGAATTGGCAAATGAATTTGCAGTGCAGTCTCTTCGCTGTTGCTTTGCTGGAGAAGGAATCGTACAAGAAACCGAAATGGAAACAAGTATATATTTGAATGGTAAACTAGTAAAATAGCATTTAGAATTCAATATAAATATAACAAAAGACCTATTGGAGATTTCAGTCTCTGGATAGGTCTTTTTGTTTTACAAATATCGCTAAACAATATGGTAAAATCAGTTATACATTTACCATTTATTCTCCATCATTTACCTTTCTAACAATTTATTTTTAGATAATCTTGCCTTGTATTGTTTTAAACCTAATAGCAAAATTATAAAAATATAAGAGCAAGCGAATTATCATTATATAGACTTATATTTTAGGTAATTAAATTAACAAGAACAATTTTTACCTGAATACTTATTTTCGCATCAGCTGCTTAGCTTAAAGTTAATTTAGCTTATTATTAACTGATTAAAAAAAAATGAAAACAGAAGATTTAAAAGCACGGATATTTACAACTAAAGAATTTTATAAACATGTTAAAATTGCAGTAAACAACTTTTCTGATATTCAAAGAATAAGAAAAACCAGTAGTGTAAGCAAAGCCTTTAGCGAAAAGGTGATGTTGGCTGTTACAAAAGTTAACGGATGCAGATTGTGCAATTATGTACATACAAAAAATGCTATTGATGCAGGAGCATCTGAAGAAGAAATAAATACCATGGTGAATGGTGAACTGGGAAATGTTGAAAACAACGAATCTATTGCACTATTGTTTGCTCAACATTATGCTGATACTAATGGCAATTACGATTTGGAAACCTATCATAAATTTGAAGAACATTATGGAGAAAAAAAGGCGCATGATATTCTAACTGCAATTCGTATTATTATGGCAGCCAATATTCATGGAATTTCACTTGATGCTTTGCAAAGTCGTTTTAAAGGTAAAAAAATGAAAGGCAGCAAGTTTCGAAACGAATTAGGAATATCATTTGGAATAATTTTTATGATTCCTACAGCTTTTTTACAAATTTGGTTTAAAAATTTAACAAGCAATAAACCTAAACAGAATGCAGAATAAAATTCATAAACTATACTTTAAAAAATAATAACATAAAAAATTAGTAGCAATAATCATATTTTGCGATAAATCTTTACTGTTTTTATGGCATATCCTTTTGCTTTCCTAGGCATTTCATAATTATTGCAACTTACCAATTAGTAAATCTCTGTAGATGTATTGTATTTTCTTTTATAATGCAATATCTCAAAGAAAATCTCTTTTTTTTGTTCAATTCCAGCTCGCAGAAACAAATCATTAAAAACAAAAATTCAGCAATATAATCTCTAAATAAAATGCTCAGAAAAATAGTATCAATAACACTTCTTGTTTCGTTAATGGCATTAGTATCCTCAGGAATAATGATGATGTTTATAAATAGTTTCGAATTTCAATTGAGAATGCATCCTGTTCATAAACTATTCGGAATTATAATGACAATATCAGGTATGCTACACGTATTCTACAATCTTAAATCAATAAAAAAATATTTAGATAGCAGAACAATTTTAGTATTCGGAATTGTAATGGTATTTTTTATGTTTTTTCTTTATTACGCAGGATATAAAAAACCAATAGACAAGAATGTAATTAAAGAAATAGAAATGAGTACTTCTAAGCTTAAAAAATAAAAATCGTATAAACATATTTAAGTTGTATACACCTCCCCTATTTGTAACATGTGTAATAATTATGTAATCACTTTATTCGTCCCTTAACAATCTCAAAATGAATTCCGTTGAAAAGTACCATTAAATCCGTGCTTAGTATCTTACAAACGTTTGCTGTGAATTTTAAATTTGTTTAAAAGAATTTTCTTTAATAATAGCATTATTAAATTTTATTGTGTTAACGAAGTAAAGCCGATGTAAATCTGCGATTCTTAGGGAGTTTCGTATGGCAAATTAAGATTAAAATTGGCTACAGTTCATACAAAATTAAAACAGTTACAATATGGCAAAGAAAAAGTATCACTCAACCGTAGGGCGAAGAGATTTCATGAAAATGTTAGGACTAGGAGCCGGAGCGGTCGGATTAGGTGCAGCTGGTGTAAGTGCTGCTGGTTTTAAGGATCTTGATGAAATGATGGCCTCTCCTCTAGCCGAAAGAAAATTACCTTTTTGGGTAAAAGAGGTTGATGAACCAACTGTGAAAATAGATTGGGACAATATGGAGATTTTCGAAGGACCTGAGAAAACATTATTCAACCCACATTCTTGGGAAAATCCCGATGAATATTTCGAAATATACAAAAGAAACATTGCCTCAACAAAGAAAAATGTTCAGGATAATGTTACCGGACTTTCTTTGAAAGACAGAGCTTTAGCAGATGCTAACTGCTGGGGATGGGGAGGACGTTCCGGAGCAGATTTAGCTCCACCATGGACCGGAGCAGATGTAAAAGCCAATCCTCAATGGGAACATCCAACCATGTTTTATACCCCTGAAGATTACGGAGTACCTAAACATAAAGGTACACCTGAAGAAAACTCAAGAATGCTTCGCACAGCTGGTAGAATTATGGGAGCCGCTGATATGGGATTTGTTAAACTCGACGAAAAAACAAAGAAATTACTTTGGGGTAAAATCAAATTTGAAAACGTTGAGAAAGGATATGCAGATGTAGCGAAAAACAAATACGTTCTGCCCGATAAAGATTTATGGGCTGTTTGTTCCGTTATTCCTCAATCTTTATGGATGCAACAATATACCGAACGTATGAGTTGGGCATCAAGTAATACAATGAGTTATTCAAGAGCAAATATCTTTGGAAACAGATTAAGTGTCTTTTTAAGAGGATTAGGATATCAAGCCTATGGTGGGGATACCGAATCTATAGGACGTTTAGTAGGTTTTGGCGTAATGTCAGGAATGGGTGAATACGGAAGAGCTGGTATTCTTGTAAGTCCACAATGGGGAACTAATATCAGAACAGTAATGGTAACAATTACAGATTTGCCTTTAGCCGTTACAAAACCAATTGATGCAGGTATTACCAAGTTCTGTGTAGCTTGTAAAAAATGTGGAGAAATGTGTCCTTCTGGTGCAATTAGTATGGAAGATGAACCATTCTGGGGTGGTCAGGCAGCTTGTCAGGCCGAAGGAATTAAAGGCTGGTACATGGACAGTAAAAAATGTTATACCTATATGCTGGGTGGAGAACCCGATTGTAGCCGCTGTCAATCTGTATGTCCGTTTACAAAATTCGACGAAGCTGTATTACACGATTTAATTCGTTTATCTATAGGATCGGCTCCACAATTGAATTCTGCAATAAGAAAAATGGACGATATATTTGGCTATGGATCAGAGCCTGATCTGAGCAAAACTCCTTGGGATATTGACCCAATGGATATTCCTCTATTTGGTCTTGATAACTCACGTAAATAATAACTTAAAGAAAGATATATTATGAGATTAGTTAGTTGGATTTGGTTCTGGTATATATTGGTTGGATTTATAATGGGTGGTGGTGCTGTATTAATATGGAACACACTTAAGAGTATAAAATTAAAAATGGTTTGGTTCGAATGGATTCTCCTGATA
This sequence comes from uncultured Marinifilum sp., assembly GCF_963677195.1. Taxonomy (NCBI): domain Bacteria; kingdom Pseudomonadati; phylum Bacteroidota; class Bacteroidia; order Marinilabiliales; family Marinifilaceae; genus Marinifilum; species uncultured Marinifilum sp. The sequence goes on along the minus strand of NZ_OY781918.1, from coordinate 2,355,495 downwards.
CTGTGTTATGTTACCTTTATGTTTATGTCACAAACATTTATCGCATCCTTTCAGGAGTTTGAACCTCAGGCAGCATGGCTTACACTAGTTTTTATGGGAATACCTATACTTATAATGGCCGTGATATTATACAGATCTTTAAATAAAAGATATATTAAAAATAAAGAGTTTAGTTCAAATTAAAGGAAAGGCTACTAGCCAAACTGTACTTAATTAACGACTAAGATAATTTATACCGATATACAATTGAAATGCGACTTAGCTTGCTATTATTCTTCAATTGAATATCGGTATAATGCCAAATGTGTTTTTAGCTTTCCTAACTTTAAATTGTAATACATGTTAACACAAATTGTTAAAATCATTTCAACAAAAATTAAATTAAGTCAGAAAGTAAAAGAAGCTGAAGATACTTATACTTTTAAATTTGCAGTTACGAAAAATATTAAATGGGCTCCTGGTGCTTACGCTCACTTTGTAAGTTCTGATTTAGAAAACGGTGAAAAAGTTAAAAAAAAAGAATCCATAAGAGAGTTATCGATAATGAGTCATTCCAATGAAAAATTCATAGGATTTACGACTCGAATTCGTCAAAATCCATCAGAATTTAAGCAAATGATGTTAAATCTTGAGATTGGCGATGAAATTAGAATGTTTAAAATCGGTAATCATCTAAAAAAACAAAAAACAGATAAACCCATTGTTTTAATAAGCATGGGTGTTGGAATTGCTACATTCAGACCCATAATTTTAGAGTACATCGAAAAAGTATCTCAAAAAGTGCCAATAACAAACATAAATATTGATCGAAGCGGCAATTTTGTATATCAGAAAGAACTTGAAAATCTACCTGATAATAAAATAAAAAATGTATTTGTCACCCAAAGAGATGATTTGTACAAAAGCATAGATCGATGCATAGATAATCAGGAAAATAAATATTTTGTAGTAGGCTCAAAAGAGTTTAACAAAGCTATTGGTGATTATCTGATAAAAAAGAATGTATCTGATAAAGAAATTATTTTCGATAAGCATTAAATAAGGATTATCGATTTACCCTTATTAATAATGAGTTTGCAATTCATAAAGTAAAAATATAGAAAACACTCTGGCTATTTACGAATTAGAATTATTCATAGCCAATATTATGATACAATACAATGTGTAATAATAAATTAAATACAAAGAAAAAAAAATCAGAAGCATGGCTAACAATTATTGCAATGGTACTGATAATAATAGCCTGGTTTATGGGCGGGCAACTAGAGAATGCTGATATTCTTTCTTCTATTAAATCGAAAATGCCTAAGATAGCTAAGCTTGAAGAAGTTGAAGATGCATCTTACAAAATATACGATACTAACGGGAAAGACTTAGGCTATCTCACTGTAGAGTCATCAATGGGTTATGGTGGTCCTTTACAAATGGCTGTTGCTGTAAATCGGGAAGGAAAAATATTCGATTTGGCAGTAATTAACTCAAAAGAAACACCATCTTATCTCGAGAAAGTTTTAAAAACCGATTTTCTGGATAAAATTATTGGCAAAGCTTACAATGAGGAATATTCAATTGCAAAAGAGATAGATGCCGTTTCGAGTGCTACTTATTCATCACGTGCTATTCTAGAGGCTTCAAAAAAGGGAAATAGATTTATTGCTTCTAACATTTTGGGTTTCGATGTTCCAAAAGAAAAAACACCTGCAATAAAATTTGGTGTTGCCGAAATTGTTTTGGTTTTGCTTTTTGCGCTTGGATATTTTGCCCATAAAAAAACATTTAAATACACAAAAATTGTCCGGTGGATCACCATGCTTACAGGTTTATTCATAATTGGCTTTTATTATAATAAGCCATTTACTCTTTCCATGATGAACCAATTGCTATTGGGATATTTACCTCCCCTACATTCTCATTTATACTGGTATTTACTATTGGGTGGAGTTTTTCTGGTTTTTACTGTTGATAATAAAAATCCGTACTGCCAGTGGTTCTGCCCTTTTGGAGCTGCGCAAGAATGCATGGGATTAGTTGGTGGAGCAAAACCCAGATCGACAGGAAAGTTTAAAAATGTACTTAAATGGTCATTAAGAATTGTAACATTTCTTGCCATTATCTTTGCTCTATTGTTAAGAAATCCGGGAGTAACAAGCTACGAAGTTTTTGGTACGCTTTTTAAACTAACAGGAAGCTATTTTCAATTTGCAATATTAGGTATAGTTTTAGTTTCATCAATGTTTATAAAAAGACCATGGTGTAATTATTTATGCCCTTTGGGTCCGGTAACCGATCACTTTACACATTTTAGACGATTAATAATAAACAAATGGAAAAGCAGAAAAATAAACGCATAACAGAATATATCGTAACAGCATTAATAATTATATGTTTTGCTTTAATTGGTATGGAACTACTAACCAATATTAATGATATAATCAAAATCGATTTTTAATCGTAAAGCTTCTTTTTTAACCGATATCAATTAAAAGATACATAACACCAAAATACAACAGCCACATAAAAGTTTTTATGTGGCTGTTGTGCTATTATTTTTATTGATACTATAAGTTTTCTAACTATTCTGCTTAGATTCAATTTTTATCATCTTCTTTTTTTCTCTCATCTAAGCTTACACATGTTCCAGCAAAAAACTTTTACATGTAATTTATAGTAAAACCACTCATTATCTACTTTCCTCATTAAAATTGAGAATTGCATATTTTACTTATACAATTCTACACCTATTGCTTTTAAATCATCTTCACCTTTGCAATTAGGATATTTTTCATTCATCTTATTTATAAAATCATCACTCGAAACCGCCTTAGCTGCAATTTTTTTCATGTTTTTAAGATACTTAATTTGGAATTTTAAATCTTCAACACCCGCTTTTCCATAAGCATGAGAACCTAGTAGTAAAGAATATCCAGCCTTTTCAGCTTTTTGTGCATCGGCCAAAGCTCCATTAATAGAGGCAATATCTTTAATTTGATTTTTAGAAGTATGATATCCTTTTGCTGGAGCAAAATGCTGATAATAAACCTTATTCCCGATTGCAATATTTACGCCTGGCATTCCCGGTAAAGATGTAGGCTCTAAAGTGTAAGTTACACCATCAACAACAAAGCTTGTTGATGCATCATAATACTCATCGAACTCAACAAGCTCAGTATCCATTGCTCCTTTAAATGCTTTATTGAAAAAACTTAACATTCCTTTTGCTGCATCCGATTTCATAAATTCAGCCATTGGTTTAGTAATAGCTTTATTGGCATGAGGGTATTTTTTTAAACCTGCAGCATGAAAGGATACAAATACTTTCTCGATAGGTTTACCCAACTTTTCGGTATAAGCCATAAATTCTTCTACTTTACCTTTAAAAGCCTGAGGCTCTATAATTACCAGACTATTTTTACTTTCAACAATAAAGGATACATTAGCCATTGCATCGAATGATGCATAAGTATGAAGTGTAAAGTTCTCGAATTTATCGGTTGAGAAATTAGCTTTTGGCTGTGCAAAACTTAGCACAGATACCAGACATATTGCAATTGCTATTATTGATTTTTTCATTTTTTATAATTAATATTTTTATTGTAAAATTTAAAATTGATAGTTTCAGCCTTATTTTAAAGCAATTTTTACAGAAGCTGCAATGGAAGTTGTTGGTCTTCCTAAGATTTTAGAAAGCTCATGAGAATTATCAAACAAATCATTTTTCGATGCACTTACATCCCAATTTGCCAAAGCATCGGCAAAGCCTTCGGACAATCCTATATTTTTTAGAATATTAGCATATTCAGCTTCGGGTAAGTTATTGTAAGGAATATGTTTACCTGTTTGTTTTGAAATTTCTGCAGCCAAATCTGATAAAGTATAGAATTCGTCGCCTGCCAATTCATAAGTTTTACCTTTATTATTTTCATCAGCAATAACGATAGCTGCTGCCTCGGCATAATCGGCACGCGCAGCCGATGATATTTTTCCATTGGCGGCACTTCCTAAAAATGCACCTCCACCAATAGCTCCCGGAACCGAAACGGTATAATTTTCAGAATACCATCCATTACGCAAAAGAGTATATTCAATACCCGACTCTTTTAATGCTTTTTCAGTCTCGATATGTTCTCCTGCAAGGTTTAATGTGGTATCGTTTACATGTAATAAACTGGTATATACAATCCATTTTACCCCAGCTTTTTTTGCCGCATTAATTACATTGGCATGTTGCTGTACTCGTTGGCCCAATTCACTTCCCGAAATCAATAATAAACGATCAATGCCTTTTAACGAATCAGCTAAAATTTCAGGTTTACTGTAATCAAACTCGCGAGTTTCTACCCCAAGTGCCGAAGCTTTTTCTATATTACGAGCCAAGGCTACAATATTTTCGTTCGCAACTCTCTTTTTTAGTTGCTCCACAACAATACTTCCCAATTGACCTGTTGATCCTGTTACTGCAATTTTCATGTTCTATATTTTTTAATGTTTATATTTCTTGTTTGAAATTGTACATTACAAAAGTATAGTGCCAAGCTATGTAGGAAAAGGTAAAAATGTTCCTTTAAATGGTAAAATGGATTTGTTAGCCCAAAGCAGAGATTGATAATTACATATCAATTTTTGTTCTTATTCTGAAAGATTTAAGTCTATTGAATTAATAAAAAAGTAAGATTAAATTCACCTAAAACTTAAATTGATTTTTTTTGAAATAGCTAACGATTCTTTTGATAATCAGTTGGCAGCATATTTACGTGGTTCTTAAAATATTTGGTAAAATTTGTTGGATCATCGAAACCTATTTCGTAAGCTATTTCTTTAACAGAAAGAGTAGAATACACCAACAAACGTTTTACCTCGAGTATTACTCGGTCCTTAATATAATCTTTGGCAGTAGTGTTGGCAAATAATTTTACTGCAATATTAATTTGCTTTGGCGAAACATTTAATTGATCGCATATATCTGATACACGAACTTTATAATTTACATTTTCTTCTAATTTTTTCCTGAACTTTAAATAAAGGCTAAAAGAATCGTTACAAGGAATTTCGATACGTTCACGTTTACTTCTTTCTATTTGTATCAGGAAATTTTTCAACAAGTTGCGCTGGTATTCGCTTGTTTCAAAAGCTTCTTCTTTATTTTGTTCGGCAATCATATCCTCTAAAAGAGTATAAATTGTTTGGTTTGCAAAAAGACCAACTGGTTGAACTGAGTGAAGAAAAGCAGTAAAATCATATAAAAACCTGTAATCGGAATCCTCTTTCACTAAAAAATCTGGTCTAAAAACTATTGCATATCCCTCCAGTTGTTCGTTATCCGAAAACTGCTGAACCTGTCCCATTGCCACAGGAATAATTGTATTCTCGGAATAGGCAATACTCTCAAAATCGACCTCATGAATTCCTCTGCCTTTGGTAATAAAAAGAATTTGATAGAAATTAAGACGATGAGCCTCATAAGCTGCTTTCTTAGTATAAGTTACAATCCTTTTTAAAGGAATAATCTCTAATCCAAGCTTAGATTTTTTATTATTAAAATTATATTTTGGAATCCTTGCATTATCCATGTTCTTACAGCTTCTCTGTTTATTTTAAATACTATTTCTTTTTTAGAGACAAAACAAATGGAATTGCGCATAATGCCAAAACCGAAGAAATAAGATATGTTTTTTCAAGTCCGAGCCAGTCTCCCATTAGTCCGGCAAAAAACACTGCCGATGCCGATGTTACAAAACTAACAGTCATATATATGCTGTTCATAAACACGGGAAAATCTTTTGATCTATCCTGCACTAAAGCAATTAAAACGGGTCCTGGAGCAAAAACAAAAAAGCCCATTAGCATTAAAAAAACAAAGGATAACACGCCTGTAGAATTAATAAAAAGAAACATCATTACGGGAGACATTATGCTTATTATAAGTAATGTTCTTCGTCTTCCTAATTTATCGGAAATACTACCAGCTAATATGGTTCCTACGGCTCCGGCCAACTGAAACACAGCTAAAGCAGAGTTCGCAAACCACAAACTTTCGCCTCTTTCGGTATAAAAAAAAGTAGGCAAAAATGCCGTTAAGCCCGACTTCATAATTGCACGAAACATGGTAATTCCAATAAGTACCGCAAAAAATGGCAAGTATTTTTTTAGTGATGATAACTCTCTTCCTTTTCCCGACTTTTTATTTTTAATTTCGTCGGATATTTTAATATCTTTTAATTTTAGGAATAAAATAAAAGAAGCAATCAAACCTAAGGGAATTAATCGCCAAGTGCCTTCTAAGCCCCAATACGATACCGAAGCTGTAATTAATAAAGGACCTGCTGTTCTTGCCAGTTCTCCTCCAAACATATAAAAGCTCATGCCTCGCCCGGTGCGGTCGCCCGACAATCGTTTAACCATTGTTGGTGCTGGCACATGAAACACAGCACTACTTATTCCCATGGTAAAAAGCAGTATACATATAATTACAAAAGAAGGAGCTGCTCCCAGTAAACTCATTGCTATAGCTGTAATAGCCGGAGTAACAATAATAAAATATCTGGCTGCTGTTCGTTCTGCAATAATTCCAATAAAGGGATTCAAGAACCAGGGAATACGCATAATTAAATCCCATATTGACGCTAATGCTAATGTAATACCAAACTTTTCTATTAATAAGGGCCGAAGAGGCGCTAAAAAAGATGAGTAAATATCATGCAACATGTGCGATGCAGATATTAACACAACATTACCCGATTGAAATTTACCCGAACTTTGTTCAGCATTAGAGTTATTACTTGAATTGGCCATTATCTGATTTTGAATTTTATTCAAATTAAAGGCAAATTTACAATCACTTAAGTATTAAACCAAGAAAAGTGCAGAATGTTAGTCTGCACTTTACAATAAAATAAAAAGCTGCTTATTTTATAAATTTTATTTTACCCACTCAACAACTTCTTCCATCGGAAAACGAGACTGAGGAAAAGGAGAATCTTCCTTCTTATATCCAAAGGCCGCCATAACTGCAACGCCAAATTTAGTAGTATCAACAACTCCTTCTTTGCTTAAAATTTCTTCTACTTTCTCACGATTAAAACCTTCAATAGGGCAAGAGTCAATTCCAATTTGAGCTGCAGCTGTCATCATGTTTCCCAAAGGAAGATAAGTTTGCTTACTGGCCCAATCGAAAATCTTACGATCATCGGTCAAATCAAATTCATTCTCCATAAATCCTTTAAAGAATTTCAACTTCATTTCTTCAATATCGGTTGGCAGTTTGTCAATTTCTTGCGATTTATATTTTAAATAATCGGAACCAACACGCATTTCATCGGCTTTTCGGGCCATAAGAATTACAAAGTGACTTGCCGAAGCCAATTGCTTTTGTGCTCCCCAGCTTGGTTCTGCTAATTTCTCACGCAGTTCTTGATTCTGAACCACAACAAATTTCCATGGTTCCCAACCAAATGAACTTGGTGAGCGTCTTCCTACTTCAAGAATAAACTCAAAATTAGCATCTGATATTTTTTGTTCTACTTGGAATTCCTTAATTGCTCTTCGGTAAGCGTGTGCTTTTAGTATTTCTTCTTTTTTTGCTTTCATCTTTTAATATTTTATAAATAAACGATGTACAATGTTTATTATTTACTGTAAACTTATTTTAACAATCCTATTAACTGCTTACAATTCTAATAAATTTAAACTATCAATATTGTAATAAAATGTTAAGTTTCGTTAATTATATAAATGCATTTTTTGTATTTATACTGATAAAAATAATATACTATATCGATAATATTTTTTCTCCATTCTTAAGATATTCTGTCATCGGAATACCCATATAATGTACCTTCACACCCAACTTTTCTAATTTCTCTGAAACTCCAAAGTTTTCAGCACAATTTCTACATGCTTCTACTCTTATGCCAGAATGTATCATTTCCATGATTTCACTCTGTATTTGAGTATCATTACCAGCCAATTTTACCGAAGCTCCCCAAATAATCACATTCACATTTTCCCACCATCCTCGTTTTTTCGAATTAATGGAATACATCGATAGCATATTAAAGAAAGTATCTCTGTCATTAGAAGTCCAAAGAATATTTAGCTTATCCATAGCATTACTTTTTAATTATTTAACGTCCCATAGTATAAAATTCCTCATCAGGATGAACAGCTAAAAAGCTCATCATACGATTCGACATGTTGTAGAAAGCAGTTGTTGCAGCAATGTCCCAAATATCTTCATTGCTAAATCCGTGTGCTTTTAATGTTTCGAAATCTTTTTCGTTTACCGATGCAGAATCAAAAGTTACTTTCATACCAAAATCAATCATTGCTCGCTCACGTTCTGTAATATCTGCTTCTTTGTAGTTAATAGAAAGCTGATCGGCAACATAAGGATTTCCTGAAGCTCCACGCAATGCAGCTCCATGCGATTGTACACAATACGAACAGCCGTTTTTAGCTGAAAAAGCTACAATTAACATTTCTTTTTCGGCTACTGTTAATCCGCTGTCTTTTTTTACCAAAGCATCGTTATAAGCCAAAAAAGCACGTAATTGTTCCGGACGATGCGAAAGAGCTTTTACTACATTAGGGACAAATCCAAATTGCTCTTGTGCTCCATTATGAATTGCTTGAATATCTTCTGGTAATTCGTTAAGTTCTGGTATCGGGTATCTGCTAATTTTTTTTGTCATGATATTTTAATTTTCTTACTATATTTTATTTTTCTTCATTAATAACTGCTTCTGCAGGACAAACCTCCATACAATTACCACAGTGTAAACAATTTTCCTGATTAATCTTATAGGTATTTCCTCTTGTTATGCAATCTTGCGGACATGTGTTTACACACAAACCACAAGCATTACAATCATTGGTAATAAAGTAGCCATATTGTTGCATTTCTTTTCCTCCGAACACAAAACTATCTCTTGTGATAGGCTTTGTCGATAAATCGAAAAATTCACCTTGTCCTTTATACAAATAGAATACTTCTAAAGCTGTGCGGCTTTCTTCACTTTCATAAATTTCTGCCATGTATGGATTCTTTTTGAAAATCTCATCACGTTTTTCAGAACCAATATTTCGAACAGCTCCAGCAATTGATATTGCTTTTTTTGCCATGGTATTCAATCCGGAAGTCATTCCACTTAAGGAGACATAGCTTTTAGCCATAAGTTGCCTGTAAAAAGCTTTTCCTTTTGCTGTGAGAAAATAGATTCCCTCATCATCGTACAACATCATATCAATTACTCTGGTAACTGGTAATCCTTTTTCATCGGTTGTGGCTACAACTGTAGAGTGTATTTCGTCAACTAATATTTTAAAGTAGTTTTTGGTATCCATAATAATTGCTTTAATATTTTAGCAATTTAGTTGGTATGTTTAGAAGGGGAAAGGTAATTTCCCGCCTTTAAATGGTACTTTTCAATCTATTCTTTAAACAAGAAATTTGCAGTTCCCTGCAAGTAGAATGGCCAGCCAAAGTTTGGGTAAGCTTCATTCATTTGGGCTAAAAACTCTTTTTTATTGTTAACAGTTTTTGCAATTCTTTTTAAATCTTGTAGATAATGAAGCTTTATAGTTACATCTCCTGCAGTTTCGGGCTCTCCGTGCGAGCTAAAAATCATGTCGTAGCCTTTTTTCTGATAGCCTTTTAGTTGAGCGATATAGCTATCTAAGAACTCATAAGAAAAAATAAGAGCATGCTTGTCGTGACTCAACATGTGCAGATGAATCGCATTAATTTCAGGAATGGCCACATCAAATGCAAAATCTTTATTCGAGATGTCAAATTTGATTCCTGCAATCTCATTTACACCTTCCTCCATCATTACGCTTGGCTTGTAAATTGTTACATCCATTGGCTCACCAAAACGTTTTTTTAACCCAATTAAAGAAGGAGCTCCTGCACCAGTTGCATAATGATCTATAGCATGTTGCATGGAATAAATATTGGTGAATGCTAATTTATTCGTTTTAATAAATTCAGCTCCAATTGGATGATAAGAAACGATTATATCGATGCTTTTGTATCCTAAATCAGTAATGTAATCGATCAACTCTTCATAATTATCCTTTACTGGTGGTGTTTCAAGCAATACAGCTTTTCCATTCTTCTCTAAAATAAATGCAAAAGTTCCGAAGAAATCTTTGGTTTCATAAGCATGTAACTTTACATCCCCATAATTGTAAACCCACATTGTTCCTTTTTCAAGCTGAACGGTAGTGTTGCTTACTTGAAATTTGCGCATGCTTTCTTCTCGAAATAGTTCGTTTTTCTGAGCTGATAAATTTGTTGCTCCTGCAAAAACAAGTAAAAAACAGGTCATAATTAATATTGAAAATTTCATGATATCTTATTTGATAAGTTTAAATGCAGTTACCGTTCCTCCAAAGTTTGGAACATAAATAGTTTGATCTTCAGAATCTAAATCGGCAATTCCACGTGGTAATGTGCCCAATAAAATTCGCTCTTTGTTATTGATAACCAAAAGTTCACCTCCCGAATTATTGGTTACAATGTAGTTTTCGCCAACTTTAGTAACACCATCCAATCCGCCAATTTGAAAGCCTGAAGCCATTAATTCAATATTTTTTGTTGCGATATTAACTTTATAAACAGAACCTGGAATTTGAGGTGAAGCATCAGGATTTAATTTTGCTCCTAAATCAGCAACGATTAGTTCATCTGCATCAACATATAATCCATTGGGGTGTTTAAATGGAGCATTTTCGAGCCACAAAACAAGTTGGTCATTTTCAATTGTGTAAATTTTAGAACCTAGTACATCTGAAATAAATACCTCCCCGCTTGGACTGATAGCTACATCGTTTAATGCCATAGCTCCTTCAATTAATAAGCTTTTGATAATTTTGGCTTTCTCAATATCAATAATATGAACTTTATCCTGATCGCCTACATACAGTTTGTTGTCGAAAATTTCTAATCCGCAAGGTTGATTTAATCCTTCAAGCCACTTGTAATTATCAAGCTTTCCATTTTTCGAAATACGACTAATGTACCCAGGTGTTGTTCTATTAACAATGTTCGAAACGTAAATCCAATCGCTATTTGGATCGGCAACTACCGATTCTGGCATTTCAAAACCTTCTAATTCCCAATTTTTACTCAAAGGCTTTAAAGAGTTTGGTTCAAGCTCTGTTACAAAATTTAAGTATTGCTCCATTTCACCAACTAAAGCTTCATTAATTAATGATCCTGTAAGTTTAGAGTATGGTTGATTCATGTGTGTCTTCCAAACTGCATCAGGATTTCTCCACTTTTCATACACCAAGAAAGTATTCTCATCTCCTTCGATGGTATAAAATTCAAAAAGCAAGTTTCCTTCTTCGGTGCGCGAATGTTCTACATGAGTTTCAAAACGTTTAATAATGCGATCGCGGTATCCTTCTTTTATTTTGAATATAAAAAACAATGTTTCTACCTGATCTTCTGAATTTACTTGCTTTGCACCACGAACTGTGGCAGGTAATGTAGCACCCAAAGGCATAATTTCAGGAACTTTTACCAAAGTAGCTTTGGCAACATTTGCTATGTTTTTAGAGTGAGGAAGTGTTTTATGAAATTCATAAGCAACTGCATTATCCCAACGAGAATACACATAAAAAACATTGCTTTTTTTCTTATCGGCAAATAGTTTCATCTCGATGTTTCCTGCTTCTTTTCTCGATTCTTTCAAGCTGTGAACACAGGCTTCCATAAACTCAGGAACAGATTGCGGCTTAACAGTAAATTTAGCAAGTAGATTAAACATTTTATTGCTCTTTGTTGATTGTGCATTAGCAATTAAGCTAAATGCACAAATCATTAGTAATATTATTTTCTTCATTTTTATTCTATGTTTTTCTTAATTCAAAATTAAAAGTTGATATGCCTATGCAATATAGTCCATTTAACATGATGCTTTGAACACTTATTAGACTATCATTTTTATAGTGACAAAAATATATATAGTTTTAAATCCGTACAATAACGGTCGAAAATGATAGTATCATATTCTTAAACTAACACAAATACAACATACTCATAATGAATGCAATAAAAACACAAGAATAAACTATAAAAAGTATAGTTGCACAACTAATTAGTGCTTATTACCTTTGTAACAATTAAGAATACTGTAATAAAAAACAAATCAATGAATCGAGAAGAGCTGTATGAAAAAAAACCGATGATTAAAATTCACGATAAACTATTTCCTTGCCCAACAAGCGCAGCAATGGAATTGATAGGTGGAAAATGGAAAAGTGTAATATTAGTTCATCTTATTAACGAAGAAAAACGTTATAATGAATTGAGAAAAGAGATTCCTACTATTACCGAACGTACTTTGAGCTTACAATTAAAACAATTGGAGGCTGATGGACTACTTAGTAGAAAAGTATACACTAAAAAACCTCCTTTAAAAGTTGTGTATTCGTTAACAAAATTTGGTAAAACTCTTATTCCGGTACTAGAAATAATCACCGAATGGGGAATTACTGCTGCCTATGAGAAAGGTGAATTTGTTGAAAAAGAAAAATAGATGCTCAGAAAATTTTTAAGATTTACTCACTAAATACATAATAAAAAACAGTCTGCAAACTCAATTTATAGACTGTTCTAAATACTTATAGTGATCTTTCTCCTGTTATCTTCCTTCAGGATTTTTCCCGATACTTCCTAAACCTTGCTGAAAATACACTTCTGGTTTGTGCCATACTCCTGTTTTTTTCAGTTTTGGCTCATGATAGTCAAGACTTAAATCGCAATCGAAACGAGCAATAATAGAATATCCTTTTTTATGAGCTCCAGCATTTGTAAAATGAGATAATCCCCAGGTAAAACCTCTTCCATCTTTGGTATCTGTGAAAGCATCTGAAGCGTAAGGAGCTGCTGCAATAGGTGCCAACGAAACAGCCGATGCAATTTTAAAATTAACACCATCCTCGGCAAATTGAATTGTTTCTCTCTCATTTCCATCCTTAATTGCTAAAGTCGCAACTCCCCCCTTAAATGGCCAATATGTAGTTTCGTGACCAGATTGCATGACCGGATTCAAAGGATGTTTTTTAAATGGACCAAGAGGATTATCGGCAATAGCTAAACCATGTCCAACGGCGTAATTGCTCCTGTTATCAGGCCATTTATTGTAAGCTGCCTTATAGTACAAATAAATTTTTCCATTATGCACTATCGGTTGTGGATCGTGTGTGGCCTGTCGATCCCATTCATTTTCTTTTCCAAAAGGAATAACAGCATCACCACCATGTGTCCAAGGACCATCAGGAGAATCGGCATAAGATACTGATACCGGACATAAATCTCCTCTTAAGCCACTAGGTTCATCGAATGCTTGATAGTACAAGTAATACTTTCCTTTCCATACCAAAATATCCGGAGTCGCAACCGAACGCCATCCAGACTTTGGTTTTTCTGGTCTTGAAACTGCTGCACCTTTCTCTTCCCAAGTAAATCCATCTTCACTTGTCGCGTACCAAATGTCACATAAATCCCAATCGGTAGATGGAATTTCGTCGGTAGCTTCCTCTGCACGATCCCATCCAATTGGAGGCACTTTAGTATGTCTTTTAGTATACCAAACGTAATATTTCCCATCAACTAAAATTGGTCGCGAAGGATCACGACGAGAAACGGTTCCATCTCCATTATTATAATCAAACCCTTTAAGTCTAGTGTACTTAAATTGAGAAAATAGCTCATTATCCTGAACTCTAGGGCTTGGATAATCAAACATACGTTCAGTGGCCGTACTCATAGGAATATTGGGCTTCTCCGTTGGCATTTTAAAAGGAAATACGCCGTTAGTTTCTGTTGATTGACTCTTCTCTTTCTTCACACAAGAAAATGGTATAAATGCAATAAGAAAAATGAATCCCAATTTATATAGTTTTCTAACAAGTTTCATACTTTTATTTTTTTGTTTTTATTTTAGATTCCTCTTTTTTCTGATAATAACGAACATAGTCAACTTTCATACTTGTTCCATCAATATCATCGGTTACAGGGCCTGACCATTCAATAATGGCAAGACTTAACCAAATGGGTACAGCACTGAAACAAAACTCATTTTTTTCTCTTCGTAATTCCTCTCCATCCAAATAGAATACTATTTCTTTCTCGTCCCATTTTAAACCAAGTGTATGATACACATCAGCAAATGTATTGTCCGAAGCCAAATCAAGGCTTAGCATCTCAACCCATTTACCACCGTCCCAATATTCAATTTTATAATCGTTTATAAGTGCCTTCCAGGTATCACCATCTTTCCATCCGTTTATAAATTGAATGCAACCGATGGTTTTGTCTTCTGCAAACTCAAATTCAATCCACTTTTCACCTTCTTTTTGGCTAATCCAACTGGTTGACAACACCATACCATCCACCATTCTCGATTTATCAAACTCATCGCGTAAAGTACCACTAACCGTAATTTTTGTTCCTTCTGCTTTAACGTGATTAATCAATCCATCAACATCTGAATCAGCGCTTTCAGACATTACTTCAGGAAAATTTCTTTCATTATCATTATAAATACGGAATTCACGAATATGAAAGTGTTCGAGGTTGTGGGATGAAAAACGAAGCTTTTTAGTCGTAATTGGAATTTCCAATGGAATATTTACATCTGGAGTGATTCCAAAAGCATGAGATTTTGCTGAAGAAGTATGCACATCACCATGATTGTGAATGTTCGTATTTACTTCATTCGGAAAATGACCTTCATTAATATCAATCTCAAAACGATCACCTTCGCTTGGTTTGTCACCACGATTCATTAACCAAAAGGAGTTGTTGGTTGCTCCTGCAGCTGCATATTTATAACGGCACTCAAAATACCCATATTTAAACCATTTTTTTGTCCAAATACTTCCTGAAGTCCATTCCTGGCCACCTCGATTTTCTTTTTTATTAACGAGTTGTAAAATTCCATCGGCTACAAGGACATTTTCTCTCCATCGGCTGCAAAGTATATGGCCACTTGGGCCATTTTGCGATTCCCAATTTACATTCAGTTGACTATCCTTGTAATCAAATTCATCACTCCAAGATAAGTACCATGTACCGCTTGTATCAATCTCGGAAGGTAATTGAGCTGTTGCAGAAGAAATCAATGCAATTAAGCCTATTATAATTAGGATACTTTTATGAATTTTTTCTTTCATAATATCTGAATTCATTATTTCTTATTCACAATTGGAATTTGCACATTCCATGCGTGCAATACTCCATTTGAATCAATTGTATCTGCAGCACAAACTAATGCTACTGGCTCTCCATTTTCTCTATATAATTGAGGTCTTTCCAAATGCTTCAACTTTAAAAGGGTTCCATCGTCCATTCGTATCTGTAACTTCGAAACCAATGGATTCGATGCTAATTTCCAATCAAATCCATCCTCTGAATCAAATAAAACCAATGCCTGACCTGCATCGGTAAAGGCACCATGCATATCCTTAACAATAGCACGGTATTTCCCATCCTGATACCATATAAAAGGATCCTCTGCTGGAAATTCATGTCCTTCGGCTGTAAACACAGGAAAATCGTATTTTTTAAATGGTCCGGTTGGACTATCAGAAGTAGCAACACAATGCACAACTGGTCCTCCCGAAATTCGTTTATTTTTTTTACCCACTGCCTTATAAACCATTAAAAATCCACCATCCGGACGTTTTGCAATAGAAGGATTACTCACCAATAAAGCATCCATAGAAGTACTATCAGCACTAACATCTATGAGTGGAACATCGGAACGTTTCCAAGGGCCATTTGGATCATCTGCTACAGCTACTCCAATGCGCTGATTGTTTCTTTGATCCCAATTATAAACGAGCTTTCCTGGAGTACACGGATTAACTCCATCCCCTGTATTCCCCATATAATACAAGTAATATTTTCCATTGAATTTATGTATCGTAGGATTATGCGTACACAAACCGTCCCAAAACTCTGCTCCTCTAACAGGTAATGTTATGTCTTTGTGCTTAAATGGCCCAAAGGGAGAATCAGAAACAGCATGTGCAATTTCGGAATGTGTAACCCATGCCCAACCTAAGTCTTTCTTCCAGCGAGAATAAAACATATGATACAGACCATCATTACCTTTTACAATTGATCCTCCCCAATGGGTTAATGAATCGCCTCCATCAAAAATTGATTCGATATTTGTGGGTCCAAAACTTAAATTGAATTCGCTTGCTGTTTTTTTCTGTTTACATGAAAACAAGCCAATTACTGTAATTATAAATACTATGTTTCTCATTCTTTTTTTCTTTAGTACAATTCCCTTATTTTACTTATCTTGATGTACCAATACAACATTCGACCAAGTACTTTCTCCCTTAACAGTATTTCGCTTAATCTTAAAGTAAACTCTCCGCTCACCATTAAGGTCGATCGATACCATACCTCGAACATTCGAAATAAATTCTTTATCTAGATTATCGATAGAGTTTCCATATTTGATGGTGTAGTTGTTATCATTAAAATCACTTGAATAACCAATTACTAATTTGTTATCCACAATAAACGAATCCCAAATAACTGGAGGTAATTCATTGGCATTTGTTGTAGCTTTAACTTTGGTTGACGGCTTACTAATACCCTTATCGTTGATCGCAAATAACTCAATATCATAAGTTGTATTTGTCATCAGGCTATCAATGTCAATGTGATTTCCAATGGTTTTGTACGACTCTTTACGCTCTGTTCCACTACTTGAATACTTAACGAAATATTCTGTGGCATTAGGAAGCTTAGCAAACAATATTCTTATGGAATTTTTTCCGGCAACTACTTCTGAAATTACAGGAGTTATTGCAACTTGAAATGATATGCTTTTGTCAAATCTGGAATAGTTAGTTGGTGTTACCAGGCTAACAGATAAATCTAAAATATCTGAAGGTAAACTATCCCAACTAATACAACCCTCCCAATTCTGATCGCCAGGTTTTAGTGTAGGTAAATCAAGGCTGTTGGTTGAAATAATATCTCCATCGCTGTTCCTAAACTTATAAACTAATTTGTAATCGCGAATAACATGACTAGGGTAATCACTTTCACTTCTAATTGGAATGCTTACATTGGCCGTGTTGTTTACAAAGTCGATATTTGTAATATCAATATCCAAAATTGGTGCATGTTCACGTTTAATGCGATCGAATAATCTTCTTTTCTGTCTCCATGTTGTAATAACGCCCCACACACGATTTTCTTCGGCGGTTGTTCCCGCATAGCCACTTCTGTAATCGTTAAAAGTCCACATAGATGTCCCAACTACAAATTCATTTTTATGCCTAAAGTGTTGTGTCCACTCCGAAAAAATTTCCTTATCTGCATCCAATCCCGTTGATGGAAATGGGTCGAAACCAAATTCAGAAATAAAGACAGGCTTATCAGGCCATTTGGTTCTTAAAGTTGTTAATATTTCTTGGGGATCGCCTTGCCAGCGATACATATTATGCATAATTATATCAACGAAAGTATTGGGATCTGTTTTTGGAGTATATTCCTTTTTTTGACCCGAATTACTTACGCAGGTAAGTAACCTATATGGGTCCAATTCTTTTTTCACGTAATTAATGGCAGCTTTAACATATTCGAAATGATTATTTAATTCGTTACCAACACTCCAACCAATAATACTCGGGTGATTAATATCACGTTCAATCATTCCCTTGAGCCAATATTTTGCCAAAAAATAGTTTTTACCAGAAACTTTAATTCCATGTTTTTCTTTAAGCATTACATAAGCTTCGTCCAACATCAATATCTCTTCATCTTCAGTATTTAACTTAATCCCCTTCTCTTTTTCAAGTTTTGATACAGGATAATAGTTTGCCCTAAATTCATCATTATCCAAATCCCGCACATTAATTTCTTCGAAAATCATAATGCCTTTTCTATCGCATAAATCAATGAGTTTTTCATTCTGAGTACCGTGCATAATTCTCATAAAATTTGCACCAGCTTCCTTCATAAGGTCAACATCCTCTTCCAATACTTCTAATGGCTCAGAAGATCCCCAAAAACGAGACTCACTCACTCTGTTAAATCCTGCTAAACGCACAGGTTCTCCATTGAGTAGCATTTTAGAGTTGGTGAGTTCAACTTTTCGAATTCCGAAATAATCCTGCTTTTGACTTAAGACTGTTTTTCCTTCAGATAGTGTCGTTTGCACTTGATACAACTTAGGATTATCGAAGTGCCACAATTCTACATTCTTTGATTTTAAGACAGTCTCTAAATGAATTTCTTTTATTGTATTTGGATCAATTTCAATAACCCCCTTTAAATCCCCAACTTTCTTATCCTTGATGATTTTCGAATGTACTTCAATACTTCTTTTTTCGTCAGAATTATTTTCAATTCGCACCTTTAGTTTTAATTCGGCTGAACCTGTTTCCAGATTTGGTTCTGCATGAATATATTGATAGTCAATTCTAAGGTCATGATTTTTGGTTAATGTAACATCTCTTATTATTCCACCCCAGTTCCAGGTTGCACCAACAATTGCACTATTATCTGCTTGAACTGCGATAATGTTCTTAGCATCGAAATTCAAAGCATCCGTTACATCAAATTCGAAAGGTGTAAAACCACCTCTGTTTTTACCAATAAATTTCCCGTTCACATAAATTTTTGCAAGATGATAAACACCTCCAAATTTTAAGTAATATCTTTCATTTGACTTTTTTGTCCAGGTCGTAGGAATATCTATCATTTTTCTATACCATCCGATGCCAGTATAATTCGAAAAATCATTAATCATTCCCCAATGTCCTGGTACTTTTAAATCATACCAATCGGAATCATCAAAATCACTTAGAAAAACCTGCTTAGGCTCTCCTATTGCCTGTAAATATTTTTCTTTTGATATTTCCCTAAACATTACAGCATCGGCAGCAACAGCACCACTAACAATAGCAGATAACTCCACATAATTTTCATCAGCACTATTGAACTTATAAATTCCTAAACTATTCCACTCTCCACAAAAAACTCTCTGACTCACAAACTTGCTCGATATTCCCTTTGCATGTTTTATATTGTATTTTGCGGTTAAATGAGATGAAAATGGGTATTTTGTAAAGACTTCATAATAACCAGATTGTGTAAAATCAGGAAAATACCGTACATAAGAACTATCAAGCTTATTTCCTCCACCCAAATCTGTTAAAGCAAAATAATGTTGTAAATAATCCTGTCCATGAAAACTTGTATTTCTGGCTCCTGTATTTAAAGATTTCCAATTTCCTTGCTTTGATACATTAGAATCTAGATTGTCAATAACGATATCATTTTCCGCCTCTTGAATATTCATGTAATTTGAACCTTCACCATATATGGTATGAAACTTCCAATAACCATTCAAAGAGAGTTTTTCTTCTCCAATTTGCGCATGTGTTAATCCACTGATTAATAGTCCAGCTAATAAGCTTATAATTTTTATATTTTTCATTTAATCAGTTTAATGATTTTCAATTTTACCAATTTTCATAAATCTCTTTTAACTGCTGATATGCAGTTTTTTTCTTTCTATTTTCATCTACTATTCCCCATTCTCGGAATCCAGATTTAGGTGTTCCTTTGTAATTACTTCGGTAATCATTATAGCACCAATAAGAGATTCCTATTAAATATGAATACTCTTTCATTTCATTCATATAACCAATTAAATCTTCCTTGAATTTAGCATCAGGTGCAGGACCAATTTGTCCGATTCCAACTTCCGATAAAAAAATTGGCTTACCTGGAAAGTTTTGATGAGCATCCCGTACCGCTTTGGCCGAATTGCCGTATGAATTCAGGCAAATAAAATCTACCAAATCAACAGGTTCGTTAATTTTATTAGCTCCTATACTATTTGCCGTTAAACTCACATAAGTTTTTAAACGAGTGGTATCTAATTCGTTCATATAATCAAGCATCGAAACCAAATAGTCATGTTGCCTAGGTGTAAGTAACTTTTTACCCCATGCCGGAACAGAATCTCTTAACTCGTTTCCCATACTCCAAGCAACCACACAAGGGTGATTAAAGTCTCTTTCAAGCATTTCCTTCAACCATTTTTTTGTAAGTGGATTATTCGGAAATGATTGAGGATCATCATTACCCCAAACAGGAATTTCTTCTATGATAAGATAACCGATGCTATCACAAAAATCTAAAATATTTTCAGACAGTGGAGCATGCATTAAACGTGAAAAATTACAGCCCAAAGATTTAATATCCAGCATGTCTTTTTTCACCAAATGATCAGGCTCTGTATTGCCATAATCCGGATGATCGTGGACCCGATTTAATCCATTCATCCGAACAGGTTCATTATTTAGAAACATCTGTTCTCCTCGAACTTCTAGTTTTCTAATACCAAATTTGTCTGTTTTAATATCTGATTGATCTTTACCTTTCAATTTAGTGTTTAGCGAATACAAGTTAGGATGGTCAAAATGCCACAGTTTAAAAGCAGACAGGTCTTCTTCAAATAGAACTTCTTTAATCAAACTGCTTTTGCCTTCAATGCTTATTTTAGCAGATACATGCTTTTCAAGTCCATGACCTTGAATAATTGATGATACTTTTCCCTTGTAAGGTTCACACGCATCGTTTTCAACCTTATATTTTAGGATAAACTTAAGTTTATTCTTCTCAAAATCAGGAATTGCAGCAATATGCTGATAGGCTATACGAACATCTTCATTTCCAATTAGTGTTACATCACGACTAATTCCACCCCAAGCCCACCAAGCTCCACGTTTATATGAATTATCAGCCATTACCAAAACCGTATTTGGCTTATCGAAATTCACAAAATCAGTAATATTATATTCAAATGGAGTGTAACCACCAATATGCTTTCCTAAAAGTGTTCCATTTATCCAAACTTTTGATGTTTGGTATATGGCATCAAATTTTATACGAACCTGCTTTCCTTTCCAAGAATCAGCCAATTCAAATTCTCTTTGATAATACCCTTTTCCAACAAATTCAGAATAATTTTCTCTAGTATCCCAATTCCCAGGAACCGTAATTGTATCCCAATTAATTTCATAATCAGCCAATAATTCGAAATCAGTTTTTGAGTTAGATGCATGAAAATTCCATATCCCATTTAAGGATACTTTTTGCGATTGTGCAGAAAGCTGTGCACAGACAAAAAAACTAATTACTATAAAATATAGATACTTAAACCTCATACGCCATTATTTTATTAAAATTTCGAAAACCGATGCCGGAACATTCTCAGAAGGATGTTCTACTTGAATTATAAGTCCTTTTGTTTTTATTGGTTCATCAAACTTTATTGAATTGATTGTTTGATAATTACCAATTACTTCCTTAATAGCATCGCCTTCCCAAGTGCTTATTTTATAATTCTGTACACAGAATGGAATCACATCTTCAGGATGCCCAAATTGAACCGTTTCCATTGCATGATCGTAATCTGTATCAAAAAACAGTTTTATTTCTGAAATTTCTTTTTCCGATTCCCATTCAATTTTTAATGCCGGTTTTTCATCTTTAAAATCAGCAAGCCAAGCATTTGTTGTTCCCCAAGGACGAACGAATCCGTTTCCAACATTATCAACAGTAAATGCTTCTATCGCTGGAGATATTTCCATTGCAATGTTCTTCCCTGATGGGCGACGATTTGGAATCCAGAACTCAAACTCATCAACTCCAATTCCTGCAGGTGGTGTTTGCTTTCCATTGTTCGAAACTTTTTTATTCACACCATTAAATACAGTCATAACACCACTTAACAACATATCGCTTTCGCTGATATTTATTTTAGGATTGCTCATAAAACAAACAAAAGCATACAAATCTTCATCAACAGTAGTATTGAAATCAAACTCTACGCTTTGTTCTCCTTTCGCAAGATCGATAGTTTTCACCTCTAAAATAACTTCTGGCGTATAGTTTTTTGACTTCTCCGATCTCCGTAATTGAACTTCTAATTGAGTAGCCTGCTCTGCTTTCACATTTACCCTAAAGGAATATTTTTGGTTTGCTTTTATTGGCAATAATTGAGCAGCTGACACAGCTAGATTTAGCCAATTCCCATTAGTCGGAATCTGACTAAGTTCCAACTCAGAACTTGCAGTTACTCTTCCTTCATTTATCAAATTAGATTTTGAATCAATAGGTACATTTAAAATACTCTGACCGGTTTTATTCAGTTCATTTTGTAATTTTTTAATTTTACCATTCTCTAAAAGCTGAGCTGGTAACAAACTATCTTCTTTACAAATAGCGGCCGCCATTCCCACAGCTTGTGCTCCAAATCCACAGGTTAGCATTACCCGTGTCGAACCAAAAGCTACATGAGAAGCACTGATTATTCTTCCTGCAAGAAATAAATTATCAATATCCTTACTTACAAAGCTTCGATATGGAATATCATACACTCCTTTAGAATGCCATTGAGTACAGCCTGAAAGTTCGCTATAAACACCATCTGCAGGATGAAGATCCAATGCCCAACCACCAAAAGCAATAGCATCCTCAAAAGATTGCTGATTTAGGACGTCTTGCTGTTTCAGCATATACAAACCTTCGAAACGTCTGCTTTCCCGTTTCCCAGGAACATTACCAACCCATTCCAAATCTAAATTTTCAACCCCTTCAAACTCTCCCGAATTTTTGATGTAATCCCAAACCCCATAAATTACTTTGGATAATTCCCATTTAATTTCTTCTGTGTCGTGAATTGTATCTAATCTTCCTCCATATTCGAACCACCAAAAGTTGCAACCTTTTTGATCTTTACGGATAATTTTATGACGAGGAATATCACTAATATCTTTTAATGCATAAGCTGGCGCAACATATTTAACTGGATGATCGACGGGTTTACTGTAAAAAAACATAGAATGCCCTAACAACTCACCATAAGCCTTATCTGGCGCAAATAACTCTCCAAATTCTTCTTTCGATTCTGCTCCAATTCGATAACTTGCACCAGCCTGAAAAGCTACAATACCATCTCCTGAAGCATCGCAAAACAAAGGAGCCAAAACAACATATTCAGTTGAATTTTGACTATTAAAAGCAGAAATACTTTTGATACTTCGGCCATCTCTCTTATCAACACTATAAACAGCAGTATTTAATAGAAGAGTAATATTCTTTTCATTCTTTACCTTCTCCAATAAAATGGTATCAAAAATAATAGGATTACCTTCCTTATTACGATAAACATTTTCAACCATTATTTCATCAATAACACCACCTTCGCGAGACCAACGGTTGTTATTTCCCATGTGCGAAGTAGCACCTAAGGCCCATAAACGAACTTCTGATGATGCGTTTCCTCCAAGCACCGGTCTATCTTGAATTAAAACTGTTTTTGTTCCTTTTCTTGCCGCCGTTATAGCTGCACAAACTCCAGACAGTCCACCTCCAATTACGACAAAATCAGCCTTAGTCTGCACTATTTTATTATCACGTTTTACGCTTGAAAAATCTTCTTGAATCATTGTATTATAAACTAATCGTTCCTTTAAACTTAAAATATAACCTTCTACCTGCTCTTATCTATTCTTGTATATAATTACAGTACCAAGAAAAAGAACAAGTCCTCCCATTCCACCAACTAAAACGGCTCCTGTTTCGGCTATAAGTGAAAGCGCAAGAATTAATCCACCTGTAGCAGCAACTCCAATTCCTATCACACGTCCACCTTTTTTATTTCCATTAGATTCTTCTTCAATTTCCATATCTTTACTGGCAATAATATTTAGATATTGATTGTACTGCTTTCGCTCTGTTTTTTTTAGGTAGAATAAAATTTCATACCCAATTAGTAAAACAACAGGAAAACCTACTCCTAAAACCATTTCCATGGTACGACTTAGTTGAATATCTATAAGTGACGGTGCTAAAAATTTGAAAAAAGCATTAATAAGTAATGAAGTAATTGTTACTACTAAAGCCGATTTTCCGGTCTGATTTTTAGAAAACAGCGACCAAAGTGGAGGTAAAAACATAGCACCACCAGTTAAGGCTGCCAAACTCATAACAACTTCAACAATTCCACCTAAATTTGGAACTAGTAATGCTACAATTATTGTAATTATTCCGAGAATAACAGTAGCCAATTTTCCTACTTTCACCAATTCATTATCGCTTGTTTTGGGCTTAAAATGCTTGTATACATCATTGGCCAAAACTCCTGCTGAGATATTCAAAGTCGTGTTCACTGAACTTGAAGTAGCGAATATCATCCCACCAAGCATTAAGCCCAACATACCAACCGGCAACACTTCTTTACACATTAATAAGTAAGCCCCTTCATCAGCTAAACCTGTTAAATTAGGATTAAGTATGCGATATATCATAGGGGGAAGCATCCAAATTAATGGACTTATGGTATACAAAGCACCAAAAAGCCAACCAACTTTTTTTGCATCTTTAGGAGTGGCAACACTTGTATAACGCTGTACATAAGCCCAATTACCAGCAATAAAAAATAGATTGTACAAGCCAAATGCAACCAAAAATGATGGTGAATATTCTGCATTTACAAAATTAAAAAAGTTATCTGGCGCATTATTTATAAAGTTACCAACTCCACCAAGCTTATCGAAAGCCAGAGGTACAACTATTAAAACAGCAGCTGTTAAAACAACAAACTGAAGTACATCGGTTACAATTACAGCCCATAAACCACCTACGGCTGTATAAATTAATATCAGAATACCTAAAAATACAATACTTGCTGTAATCGGAATACCAGTTGAAACTTCAACAATTTTGGCAACAGGATAAAGAAAAGCGCCCGTTGTAAAAACCGAAATAAACAAAAATAGATAGGTATAAACTTTTTGAGTTTTATACCCCAAGCGATCTGTTATAAATTCAGCAGCAGTTAAGGCTCCAGTTTTTTGCCATTTTGGTGCAATTACAAATCCAATGATAATTCCGGCAATACACATGGTCCACTGAATAGCAATGGCCACCCAACCACTTTGGTAAGCAATGGAGCCCCAAACAACAAATGTTCCAGCCGAGAAAAAACTCATAAAAAGAGATAATCCACTCATCCACCATGGTAAAGCACCTCCTGCTGCAAAAAAGGATTTCATATTTTTCCCCGAACGAGAAAAACTTATTCCACTAATAAAAACCAGAAGGGTAAAAACAAGAATTACGGTAATATCTATTGCGCTCATTTACTAAATTTTATTTTATCAAATTAACTCATTAAGCATGTCTCGAACTAAGTTATTTGATTAATAATTTTCGGAAACGTTTCTGAAAACGTTTTTATTTTACAGAAACGTTTCCGAAAATTATTCAAAAAGCTTATTTTTGTCCTACTAAAGATACCAAAAGGATTACAATGAAACATGTTACGATTAAAGATGTTGCTAAAAAATTGAATTGTGCAGTTTCCACAATTTCAAGGGCCTTTAACGACAAATATGATATCAAACCCGAAACCAGAGATTTAATTCTGAAAACTGCAGAAGAGATGGGTTACAGACCAAATCCAATTGCCAGAAAACTGATTAAACAAAGATCCTTTAACATCGGAATTGTTATTCCTGAATTTGTAAATAGTTTCTTTCCTGAGGTAATTATTGGAGCACAGGAGGTCCTACACAAAAAAGGATATCAGGTTTTAATTATGCAGTCGAATGAATCGCAAGAGTTAGAACGCAAGAACCTGGAAACTTTAGTAGATAACATGGTAGATGGAATGCTGATTTCTTTAACATCAGAGATTACAGATAAAAGTTTCCTTTTAAAATTAATTGAAAAAGGCTTACCAATTGTATGTTTTAATCGAACTGTAGAAGGATTAAACACATCTAAAGTTCTTTTTGACGATTACAAATGGGCTTTTTTTGCAACAGAACATCTAATTCTGCAAGGCTATCAGGAAATTGTTCATTTAACGGGACCAAAAGATCTTCTCTTAACAAAAGAGCGTACAAGAGGTTTTGAGGATGCACATAGGAAATATAAAATGGAACCAGGGAAGAAAATAAATTGTGGATTCACCATGCCAGATGGCGAAAAGCAAGCTCAAAAAATGATTGATGCTAGAGAATTACCGCGAGCGATATTTGCAACCAGTGATCCATGTGCTATTGGTTTTATGAAAATTCTTAAGAAAAATGGAATCAAAATTCCTGAAGATGTTGCTGTGGTTGGATTCTCAGAATCTAGTTTAGCAGAGAATGTTTGCCCAGCTTTAACATCTGTAAAACAACCTACTTATGAAATGGGTAAAGCTGCTGCTGAACTTCTTGTAGAACAAATCCAAAATACAGGAATATTTGTACCCCAAACCATTGTTTTAAACGGTAACCTTAACATTAGAGAATCATCAGTTAACGTGCAAGGCAAAGCATAAAAAAAAGCATGAAGTTATTGCCTTCATGCTTTTCATATTATCTATATCTTGTCCTAAAAAACTTGATACTAATTTGGCTTATTTGTCTAAAACGGGAGTTCTTTTCTCATCGATTCGTTTCATAGCATTCACTTCATATATACGTTTCAATTGCCATAACGGACGCTCTAATTGAGCTTCCCATTTCCATAAATCCTTAAAAAGTTCACGTACTTTTTCGGGATATTTGTATGCCAAATTGTTATTTTCAGAAATATCCTTTGCCAGATTGTACAATTCTGCTGGTCGATCAGGAAAACGAAGCATTTTCCAGTCTCCTTTTAGAATTGTTCCTCTATTTTCTTTTTTCCAATATAACATTTCATGTGGTGCCGATTTTGTTTTATGAGTTAGATAAGGCAATAAATCAACACCATCTAAACCTTTAATTTTTGATGCATTACCTCCAGCTGCATTCACAAATGTAGGTAACATATCCAGCATACTAACCGCTTTTGAATATTGCGAACCTGCCTCAATTACCTTAGGCAATTTCATGATACAAGGAACTCTAATTCCTCCCTCTAAATGATTAGATTTACAACCACTTAAAGGATAATTGCAAGTTAAGGTTCCATCGGGGCCACCGTTATCATTTGTAAAAACAATTAGTGTATTTTCTTCCAAACCAAGCTCTTTCACTTTTTTTAGAATCTTACCACAAGCACGATCTAAAGCAATAGTCATGGCTGCCAATGTTTTGCGTTTCCCTGTAAGACCTTTCACTTTTTCTAAATCGGCTTTTTCTGCTTGCAAAGGAGAATGAACTGCATTAAATGAAACATAAACAAAAAATGGTTTCTTCTGGTTCCTATCAATAAAATCACATGCCTCATCAGCAATAGCATCAGTCAAGTAATTCTCTGGTTCTTTAAAATTTCTAAAACCTCTTTCCAATCTATCTTCTGGTTTATTAATAGCCTCTTTCTGACTTAATGCATAAAAAGGTCTCGCACCTCCTCTAAAACCATAAAATTCATCGAAACCTCTGTGTAATGGATGATATTTATCTGCACCACCCAAATGCCATTTGCCTAAAACTAATGATTTATAACCCAAAGGATGAAGATAATCTGCCACCGTTTTAATATGCAGAGGCAATCCCATTTCATCTGCTAATAACTTAGAGGATTCGCTCATATAACCAGGAACATTATTTTCTTCTATTCCATACCTTTGTTGGTACATTCCCGTTAAAAGGCCTGCTCTTGAAGGTCCACAAACTGCAGCTGTGGTATATGCCTGATTAAAAACTACTCCTTCGGAAGCTAGTTGATCCAAGTTAGGTGTTTGCATCGTCTTACTTCCTTGGAAACCAAAATCGTGATAACCAGCATCATCAGCCAGAAGCATTATAATATTTGTCTTTTGTGCGCTTAAATCTGGTGTAAACAAAAGAATAAAATTAACTAATATTCCAACGAAAATTATATTTTTCATATTATGTAAATATTTTTATAATTAATTTTTCTTACAAACTAATAATAATTAATTATTCTCTTAGAGAGGTAAATAATATTTTTACAGTACGTATTTGATTACATTAGATACCATTATCCATCAATTCAAGGATAATTACACACTAAACAGAAAGTTTTCCAGGTAAAATGAAATCAATAATATTATTTTCCTTTTACTTCTTAATATTAGAGTAATTCTTGCCACGAATAGCCTCAAACTCCTCTAGCATTTCTTGTAATTTTTCTGGATTTGATTCTGCCAAATTTACTTTTTGACCAGCGTCCTCTTTCAAATTATACAATTGAAATTCTTCGGTAATTCCTGTTTCTATAAAAGAGTGCCAACTAAGAGGTTTCCCTTTATAAGGAGGAATCATCACCCAATCGCCAGCACGATATGAGGTTTTAGAATTTGCTTCGAGAACAATATTTTTACGTCCTTTTGTACTTTTTCCCAATAAAACAGGCAACATGTTCTCACTATCATTTAAGTCTGCATCTTCGTTAAGCAAATTGGCAAAAGATGCCAAAAGATCAACCTGACAAAGCAAAGCATCGGATACTGCTGGTTTTACTGTTCCTTTCCAGTAAACCATGAATGGAACACGGTTTCCTGCATCGAACAAACTGTATTTTCCACCACGCAATACGCCTGCAGGTGTGTGCTTACCCAATTTCTCAATAGCATCATCATAATATCCATCTTGCAAAACAGGTCCATTATCACTGGAAAATACAATTAATGTATTTTCTAAAATTCCTTCTTCCTCTAAAGTTTTCATAAACTCGCCAATACACCAATCAGCTTCTAAAATTACATCGCCACGAGGCCCCATTCCTGATTTTCCTACGAAACGAGGATGTGGAGTGCGAGGTACATGAGGTTG
The DNA here is from genome assembly GCF_963677195.1 of uncultured Marinifilum sp. Lineage (NCBI taxonomy): Bacteria > Pseudomonadati > Bacteroidota > Bacteroidia > Marinilabiliales > Marinifilaceae > Marinifilum > uncultured Marinifilum sp. The sequence continues at coordinate 2,326,719 of NZ_OY781918.1, read as the reverse complement.
CTGAAGAGCGTAATACAAGAAAAAAGGCTTATTCTTATGGTTTCTTACATAATCTTTAGCTTTCACTAAAAAATGATCAGCCATATCTGTATCTGTCCATTTTGCAGCTTCTCCACCTTTCATGTAGCCAATGCGAGGAATTCCATTCACAATACTATTGTTATGACCATGATGCCATTTCATTGTCAATAATTCAGGATTATCAACTCCAGTAGGTTCTCCTTCAAAATTTTTCTTATAACTAACAGAGATTGGATCTTTTTTGTCAAGACCATCAACATAACCATTTTTAATGTATACTGTTGGCACACGATCTTGTGTAGCAGCTAAAATATAAGCATCATCGAATCCTACTTCGTTTGGTCCAGGTGTAATATGATCGTTCCAATCAACATTGCCAGCACCCAAACCCAAATGCCATTTTCCTACAATTGCAGTTTGGTATCCAGCACGTTTCAACATTTTAGGTAATGTTTCCTGCTCTGGTGAGATAATTAAAGGTGCCGAACCTGGAAGAATTTTAGCTTTTGGGTTTCTCCAAGGATATACTCCCGTTAACATACCATAACGACTAGGTGTACAGGTTGCTGATGTAGAATAAGCATTTGTAAATTTCACACCTCCATTTGCCAACATGTCCATGTTTGGCGTACTTAATTCAGTTGCACCGTAAGCACTTAAATCTCCATAACCTAAATCATCCAAATAAATAACAATAATATTTGGTTTAGCATTTTTCTCTGTCTTTGTTGCACATGCATTTAGCAACAATACAAGCGCTATTAATAAGCAGCCTATTAAATTTCTCTTTAGCATTTTTATAATGTTTTTAATTCACTTTCTTTTCTAGCCCCCTAATAATCAAAATAGCATCCGCTTCTGCTTTCCAAGGTCTCCAATCCCAAAATTCAAGCGGTTTTTTCACATATTTTACTTCTTTCGAAAATTCTCCGGTAAGAGTATTAAACCATTGCTTTGTAGCATTTTTATAATTGAATTTATCTGAAATAACTTTATTTGCACCAACCCAATTGTTTTCTTTGGGCGCATACAGTAAAACAATTCCATCCTTTTCGTTTGTTAGATTATATCCTGCAGTATTATATCTGCTAAGAGGTTTGCAATTTTCAAAATGAACGGTATCAAACAAAGATCTCATGTATTTAAAATACTCAAAATGAGGTTTCTTAAAATTTTCTGGCTGTTCAAATGGATTGTGAATTACTGCGTTCCACGATGCTCCTTGCCAATAGTAAGTAGAATATCCTCCTGCAAAAATACACATGTAATTTCTTCTCAAACAAGCTTCTGCATCATCGTAGGCTCCTGGGAACACCACATAGGGAGATTCTTCGTATCCTCCATGCTCAATATTAAAGATTGGTTTATTCGGAAAATCTTTTCGTGCATTTAGCATATTTTGGTACAAAGTATGTTGCCAGTTTTGCATAGAGATAAAATCTACCTGATCTTTATGATTTCTGCAAAAACCGTAATCGTGCACAGATACCAATCGATTGTAAGAATCCAATTGACGAGTACGCTCGATACGCTCTGAAATATATTCTTTAGTAGCTCTTGTATAATGCAGTGCCTCTTTTGATACATCCCAAATTATATTCGGAAATGCCTGATACCTTTTAACTACATAATCGTAGTACATATTATCCGCTTCCGATTCCATATCTGGCCAATTCACCAGCTTGTTCCACACGTAAATCATTAAATGGCTTACAATTTCTTTGTCGTGCATTTCAGAAATTACTTTATCGAAATGCTTAAAGAAATTAATATTTAGAGAAGAAAAATCGGGATTTGTATTAGATCCCAAGAATGGAAAAATATCTTCACGACTACCATATTCATGTTCTGCATATTGCTCCAAGCTTTTATCTTTTGGCCACGAAACATCATAAGAATATACATTCATTACAATCTGATTGAATTTATATTCATTAACAAGCGATAATAGATGCTTAGTTTTAGAAATCTCTTTTTGTCCGTAATCCAAAGCAAATAGCCAGTCGCATTCAAAAGCTAAATTAAAATAATGCGATCCGTCTTCGTAAAACAAATGCTGAGGATTATCCTTCTGTAAAACAATTCCGCCATGACGATCTTGCTTTGTATTTTCTGTAATCAGGAAATTTCCTTTTTTACCATTTAAAGCCTTAATTTCCGATTGAATAAGAAAAGATTTCTTACCAACAGAGGCACTTGAATATCGAAATACCCATTTATTATCTCCATTATAGAACAAAGGAATTTTTTGTGTTCCTTTTTCGCTACTCACAATTGCGAATGCTTTTTTATTAAAAGGCGCATCAATTTTCTTTTTTACAGAATACACCAAATCATTGACTTCCCACTGTGCAGATTGAATTGTTTTGCTGGCTTTTGGCGATTGCAATGTTTTAATTTGGGCAATGCTAATTTGGACTAACAAACAAAACAAAATGGAAACACTTACTAACTTTTTCATTAATATATCATTCAAATTTCGATTTACATTACTCTCTCATTCAACTTTTGTAAGCAATTTATATCTTCATTTTATCGAATATTAAATTGCTATAATAAGTCTTATCTCCTTTTCATAAATAATCATGTTAAAGTTAACTTTTATGATATTTAAATTGCTAGAATAATGGCATGGAAAAACTCTACAAAACTGAACAAAATCACAACTTGACCCTATTTTTCTTATCAAATAAAAATTTAAAGACAAAATGAAATGTATAAAGGGGGGTATTTAAAAACTCTTAATTTTCAAACAAAAAAAACAAAAAAATAAAGCTCATTAAATACGATATAAAAAATCAATTACTTTATTAAAAGCTCATCAATTTCCCAGGTACCATTATAGGTATTAACGGCTGGTTGTATAGCGATTTGCATCAGCTTCCCATTAACTTCTTTAAATCTTGACAAATTAATCGTATATGTTTTAAATTCAGTATCATTTGATGTAAGAGGAATAGTTATCCAATCTTGCTCGTCCCACATAACAGGTTCGGTACATTCTTGCCAGAAGTTAGCTCCTTTGTTTCGTGAAAAAATAGCTATTTTTAATTGCGTTGCATAAGTACGGTTTCTAATTTTAATGGAAATTTTCGAGCATCCTTCGGTATCGGTATATAACCAGGGTGCACTTTGAATAAGCGCTTTAGGCTCTGATATCTTTCCAGATAAAACACCATCATTCAGATATAAATTTGATCCTCGAATGGCTTTCCATCCCATGGTACTGTTATCAAATTTAAATGGACGTCCTGGTCCTGGAAACCAACTATCACTCTTAGGAATACGAATGGTTCCATCCTCATTAAAAAACACAGGTTTAAGACTAGCTCCACGGAAAAATGCGCTTATATCATGATTTTCCTGCAACACATATTTTTGCCCCTGCCAATCGAAAAAGCTCGTGTGCCCACCGCTTAAAAAAGCCCCTTTAAAAGTATAAGGACCATATAAATTATCGGCCATTGCATAACGCGAACCAAATACCAGATAGTATTTTTCGTTTCGCTTAAACAAAGTTGGTTTGTCTTCAGCTTTAAATTTCTCCCCTTTTTTATCCAGAATTGTTATCGGTATAGGTTCCGTTTCCAAAGACATCATATTTTTGGCCAGTGTAGCCATATAATATTGTCCTGATCCAAAACAAATGGTATACACCTCATTCTCTATAAAAATTTCAGGATCGTAAGGATGTCCGGGAATAATATCCTTAGGCAAGAGTGGTTTTCCTAATAAATCTTTGTATTCTCCGTTAATTTTATCGGCTACTAAAACACCTGTATTGATATTTCTATTGGAGAAAAACCAATAATATTTTCCATCGCGTTCACAAATGTCTCCTGCCCAACAGTTAGGTTTATCTCCAATATAAGTATCGGTAGGTAAAATACTACGATGATATTTGTAAGTTTTTAAATCAACCGAAGACCATAATTCCCAACGATCCATAGGGAAAGACCCCTGGGGTTCCCAACTTTTGTCGTGACCACATATAAACCAAAGGGTATCATTTTGAACCCAAGCATGTGGATCGGCCATTCCATGTTCAGGAACAATACAATCTACCTTAATGGCATTCGGATTAATAATAGGTGCATTCGTTTCTCCCTTTTTCTTTGTTGACGAACAACTGCTGATTATCAGCATTAAAAAAACTACAAATATTATTTTATTTTTAATGTGTGTGTTCATATAAAGTTTAATTAGCCTATTCTTTCAATTTAGATTGATCGATTTGCAGTACTGCTCCCGAATGACATCCGTTTTCCCGAAAAATTGCATTGAATAAATATTCTGGCTGTCCATTTTTCCAGAGAATTTGCACTCTTTCATATCTTGCTTTTTCTGAAACAGGAAAATAATGAGAACCTTTATGATGACTTCGCTGGTATTTACCCCAATTCAGGCCATCTTCAGATTCTAGATATAATCCGCTGAGCCAATCGTAATTTCCCATATCTCTAATTAAGCAATGAAACTTATTTTTGTAATAAAAAAAGTATGGATCTTCGGTCTGTCCGCCACGTTCCGGGAAATCGATAATAGGATTTCCTTCATATTTTACATACGGACCTTCTAGTTTTTTTGCAATGGCAACACCCGTTTTACGTCTATCGTCATTACGTCTATCCCAGGAACGATAAAAAATCCAATATTCTCCATTAGGATGTTTCATAAAAGAAGGATTTACTGTACAATATCCATCCCATGCCATACTATCTTTTGATACTTCAATAACAGGTTTATCAAACCGTTTCCATGGACCGTTTGGGGAATCGGCTATAGCCATACCCACACGTTGTGTATTAGCCGACTTTGCTTTATTTCTCCAATTATCTTGTTTTAGGGTATCGTTTCCAATGTAAAGCAATACGTATTTTCCATCCACTTTTTGAACATTCGGATTATGAATGGTATTTGCATCCCATTTTCCTTTTCGTCCTTCTAATATGATCCCTAGCTTTTTGTAGGGACCTTCGGGATGATCGGCTACAGCATGTGCAATTTTACTATCGCATAGCCAATTGCCACTTTTCTCCCAAGTTGAATAGTAAACATGTACTTTCCCATTCTCATCATAAATAGGAGCACATCCCCAAACTATACTATCATTAGCTTGTAAAATAAATTTACCTTTAGCGGCAAGACTTTTAGTAAGCCAGGAATCTTTAGGTTCTGTATTGTTTTGTGCAACACAACTATTACAGATTAATAAAATAAAGCATATACATATTAAATCTTTCATAATAGCAACTAAGTTTTAAATTTAATTTTTTTTAAACATATTGGTAAATTATTTTACTTCAATTTGCACATGCTTACTTTTAAAACCATCGGCGGAAGCATTAATATGAATGGTTCCTTTTTGTTTTAAAGACTGTATTAAAAGCATTCCACGACCTTGTGCTGTTACTAATTCGTTCGATTGATAATCTTGAACACTTTTGTTCGAACCATTATCTACACCTAGAATTTTTGCATCTCCATCAACTTTAAAAACCAACTTTACATTCTCAGTTTTCACTTCATTTCCATTCTTATCAATCAGCTGAGCAATTACATGCGCAACATCATAGCCATCGGCCAAAAGGCTTGTTTTATCTGTTGTTAAACATATTCCAACAGGAGCTGAACTTGTTTTTAGTTCTGAATTAATTCTTGCTCCATCAAAGCCAGCTTTTGCTGTTAATGTTCCTACTTTAAAGGGAACTGCCCAACGGAAGATACGATCGGGACATTCCGACAAGCTTCTGCATCCCAATGAAACATCATTTAAGAATAACTCTACAACAGGTAAATTTGAACATACCTCAACCAAAACCATTTCATTATCTTTGTAATTCCAATGCATGTTTGAATTGGTCCAATTCATTGCTTTTTTGCTTTTGGCAACAGGTTTTCCACTCAATTTATTTATCTCAAATTGCGATTCTTTTACTGGTAATGTTCCAATGGAAAGATGTGGTTTATTTACCCATATACTTTTGAAATAATTCCATTTTTGCTTTTTAAATCCTGCAAAATCAAGCAAATCGCCATCCCATCCTTTCTGTGGCCACTTTTCATTAGATTCTCCCAAATAATCAATTCCGGTCCACATATACATACTAAAAACCATAGGATTTTCGATAATAGAAAGCCATTCGCTCAATAAACCAGAATTCTCATTTCCTGTGAACAGCATATTAGGATAGTTCTTCTTGCACCAATTGTACTGTGCAATTTGATAGCTAAAACCAACCACATCTAAAGCATTAGCATAACCCGATGCACAACTTGCTACTGGTATAATTAGATTTGCAGTAACAGGACGAGTTGTATCCAGATCTTTTACCCAATTCGATAATTTTTGTGCAGTTTCTGCCAGTTTGTATTTACGATCAGGCAGTGCATTGTAGCGGGCTTTCATTTCATCGGCAGTTAAATGAGGAATTTTATTCCAGTATCCACCTTTAACCTCAGGGTCCCATAAGCCACTAACATGCTTGTAATGTTCATAGGTCCATTCTATCTCGTTACCGATACTCCACTGAAAAACAGACGGATGGTTTCGATCTCTTAAAATGGTTCTTTTCAAATCGCTTTCTCCCCATTTCTGAAAATGCTCTGTATATCCTCTGGTAATATATTTTACTTCGCGCTCGTTTAAATTGTGCTGCTTATCTTTAGGATTATCCATCTCATCGAAAATTTCATTTTGAACCAGAAATCCCATTTCATCGCATAAATCGAGAAATTCCTGAGAGAAAGGATTATGAGAAGTACGAATGGCATTACAACCTGCTTCTTTTAGTTTTTCCAGACGACGTTTCCAAACACCTTTGGGAACTGCAGCTCCTACCAATCCACCATCGTGATGCAAACAAACACCTTTTACATAAGTTGATTTTCCATTTAAAAAGAAACCATGATCTTTATCGTTTCGCAAACTTCGTATTCCAAATGGTGTAATGTATTGGTCAATAGTCTTGTTGTTTACCATTAACTTAGATACAGCTTTGTACATATTAGGATTTTCAGTATCCCACAGTTTAGGCTTAACAACTGATATTTCTTGTGTTATTTTAGTCTCTTTTCCTGCTGATAATTTCAATTCCTTTTTATCTGAAGCAATAAGTTTTCCCTCTGCATCAATTAGATCAGTTAATAGAATAAACTTACTGCCTCTCTTTCTTGAATTAAGCACTTTTGTTTCCACCATAACCGTAGCTTCATTGGAAGAAACTTGTGGTGTTGTAACAAAAGTACCCCAAATAGGAATGTGCAATTTATCTACTGTAATCAGTTTTACATTTCTGTAAATACCACTTCCGGTATACCATCTGCTATCAGCATAACGAGAATGATCAACATGAACTGTTAGTACATTATCTTCTCCTTTTTCTTTTAAAAATGGTGTTAGATTGAAGTAAACTGGAGAATAACCGTAAGGATTTTCGCCCAAACGTTTCCCATTCAACCAAAAGATCACATTATTGTATACACCATCGAAAAGTATAAAAGTGCTTTTCTGATTTTTGTCTGTAGCCGTTTTAAAATGCTTCTGATAAACACCAACTCCGCCAGCTAAATAACCAGTACAACCCTCCATTTTTTCATCGAAAGAAAATTCCACACTCCAATCGTGAGGTAATCTAACATCTCGCCAAGAGTTATCTACCATTGGAATTTGCGATGGTATTTTTGTATCCTCAAGCAAAGTAAATTTCCAATCGAAATTAAAATCGGACTCTCTTTCCTGAGCTTTTAAAGATTTAAAAACAAAACTTGTTACTAAAAGGGCTGTTAAAAATAGTATCCTTTTCATCATTTATTATAGACTTATTAATTCGTTTAATTCAATCGAAAATCTAATTACAATTTTAATTTATAATCATGCGCTCCCGGAGCAAAATTACCATGATATACTTTTGTTCCATTTGCCTTTTTACCCCATTGTACCTCCACTCGGCCGTCGCCCAATACAACATCCATTAACTTCTTTTTCATTGCTTTTGCAATTTTTCGGTATTTTTTATCAAAAGCTAAATTGTTTACCTCTTCGGGATCCGATGACATCTGATACAAAGCAGGATCTAATTCTTCATAGCTTGCATGGCGAGCCCATTCCATATCTTTGCCGCGAACTTTATTTGGACGAGTTTGCATGGAAAAAACAAATTCTTTGGTACGAATAAATGCACGAGGACCGGTTACAGCATGACTTTCTCCTACCACATAATCTCTGGCTGGAATTTCTTTAGAAGCTACTTTTGCCATGTCGAATCCATCCAAGTAGTTGTACTTAGGATCTTCCAAACTTGCTCCGGCAGCACTTAGAATTGTTGGAGCAATATCAACAAACTCGGTAAAATCACGAACCACTTTACCTGCTGCAAATTTCTTTTTATCTGACGAAACAATTACTATTGGATTATGAGAATCAATATCCCAAGGAGAAAATTTAGAAACTGAACCGTGGTCGTTTAATTTCCAACCATGATCGCCATTTACATACACAATTATCCATTCTTTATTATTTTTCTCGCTGTATTCGATAAAAGCATCAACTGATTTACCAACTAAATCGTCACCATAAGCGCAAAAAGCGTAATAATCCTGAATCATTTTTTGCTTTTCTTCGTCGGTAAAATGATCGGAATAACCATGACTTACTTGTTTTTTCATTTGCTTTGCCATTGTTTCTAATTCCTTTTCATCAAATTCGGGAACATTATAAGTATGTTTTGCAAAACGTTCTCTATAACTAGCTGGCGGTAATACAGGAGTATGTGGAAAATCAAAACCTATATAAAAAAACTGAGGTTTTTCAGAGTCTATTCCTTCAATCGTTTGAGATCCAATGGTAAATTTATCATTCGTATTTTTTAAATAATCAATAAACACCGAAGAATAATATCCATCTCTTGTTTTACCAGCTTCTCTGGAACTAACCCCCGAAAGAACCATACCTTTATCAATATGCTTTCCTTTTTTCTTATTATAATGGCGAAGCATATCATACTTTTTCATGGTTTTTTCAGCCATTCCTTTATACTCTGGTCGTAACTTCTCAAGCTCTAATGAAGTATATTGAAACTCACCATCTTTTGAAATAAAATATTCCAAATTTTTAATCGGTTTCTCAAACTTTTTGCCATCCAACTCATAAAACCAAGTTTTACCCCAGGCGGTATATCCATCTATCCCTAATTTTTTAAAGTCTATATTATTCTGATAAATATTATGTGGTTTTACTCTTCCATTTACAACAGTTTTAATACGAACCCCTAATTTTCCAATTCGCAAAGTTTGATAACCCATTGCTGCTAACTGCTCTGGTAATGTTGGTTTAGAATGCTCGGCATTGTTATTATAATACTCAAACTCGTAAACTCCTGAACGAAAAGGATAACGACCTAAGTGCATAGACGAGCGAGAAGGTGCGCATCCCTGAGCCTGACAATAAGTATTTATAAATGTAGTTCCCATTTGTGTTAATTTATCAATATTGGGAGATTCAACATACCCTAGCTTACTCATTTCATTTCCGGTAAGCATTTTATTGAAAGATCTGATTGCATCGTACCGATGATCATCGGTAAGTATCCAAAGCACATTGGGTTGTTTTTGCTGTGCTAAAACAATTTTGCCAGCCATTAGAAAACTAAAAATTGCCAGAACAAGTATTTTATTTACTTTCATAATATTAATATTTTAATTGTAATCTAATTTTTAACAATACTTTTTAACATTGCTCAGGTAATATGATAATGCATAGCGAATGTTAGTTAGATATATCAACTAATCAAAATTATAATTTACACAAGCTTTTATGGGATTAAAATTAGCCTTATAAAGGGGTGTATATTCACCAACACAACAACATGCTGTATTTTAGCTACTTACATATTTAATGTTGTGAAATTGTCGAGTTTTTATATATAATTTTAGCTTTATTATGCTTTGTAAACAAGAGTATTTGGAGATGAACAGATTCTGAAATTAGAGAATAGAATATAAAACAACAAAATGCCACAATCAGCGGATATTGCAAATCCGCTAATTGTGGCATTGACCTAAAATAAAACTATGCTTAACCTAATATTTTCAAGCTACTTTAAAGATCTATTTTTTCCATAGTTTCATGGTAGCTTCCACATCTAATGCTTCGGCAAGAATAGAAATAGGATGTTCCACTTTTCTGCTGGTAGACATTTCTATTTGCCATTTGCAAGTTTCACAATCGGTAGCTACAAAGTCTACATTCGAGCTCTCAATCTGATCGAAAAGAGGCTTACCTACTCCCTGTGAAGTTTCATAATTTTCTTTCTTAAATCCGTAAGTACCAGCAATACCACAACAACGAGATTCTAATTGAACGAAGTCTACTCCAGGAATCATTTTTAATAATGAAGTTGAATATATCGACCAACCCAACTTCTCCATATGGCAAGGAGTATGATATGCAATACGTTTTTTATAATCCTTTTTAAATACCAATTTAAGTTTCCCCGAATCGATTAATCGGAATAAGAAACGAGTAGCCAATTCACTTTGATCTCGAATTTCATCATTCTTAACCCCAAGCAAATGCGGATATTCGTCACGAATTGTGAAAATACAAGTTGAAGATGTTGAAATTACAGGCATACTTCTTCCAACAATAGATTTTTTAAAGGCTTCCACATTCTGTTTTGCCTGTTTGGTTGCCTGTTTAATTAATCCGTTCGATATTAAGGCTACACCACAACATTTTTCCTTCTCCAATAAATGAACACCATAACCTGCAGCATTCATAACTTTTATTAAATCTTTTCCTTGTTGTGGGAAATTATAATTTACATAACAACCATGAAAATAGCTAACATGATTTTTAAAATCCTTTTGCTTTTTGGCTGCATATCTCTTGTACCAGGTTTCGAATCTCATACCCGAATATTTAGGAAAAATTCGGTGGTGATCGATTTTAAGTACACTATCCATTACTTTTCGCACAGGTTTTAAAGCCACCATAGGATTAACAATAGGAGCAAATGTGCTTGCCATTGTTCCAACAATATCGGTATTGGCCAAAATCATATCTCTTAATTTTGGTTTTTGCTTGCTGTGCTTAATACGTGCCAATTGAATAATATCACCAATTTTTACACCATGCGGACAAGCCACTTCGCAGCGCTTACAATTCATGCATAACTTTAATGCCTCATCGAAAAAACTTGGATCTTTTAAGCGTAATCGTTCTCCATCGGGTCCCGATTGTTTAGGACCTGGATAATCTGGGTTAACCTCTAGTACAGGACAATATACCGTACAAACTGTACATTTCACACACTGTTCAAAATTATTGTCGCTTATATTAAACGGCTCAAATATTTCTTTTTTCATCGTCCTGTTATTTTAAAATTTGCTCAGCTACATGCAGCGATGTAAGTAAACTAATACCGGCACCACTTCCTTCCTTAAGAGGATTAGCTCCTCCCAGTACAGAGCCTGATACATATAAATTTTCAATTGGCTGACCATTCATCATTGCACGAAAATGCTTATCAGTTTTAACTCCATAATGCATATAAGGCTGATCGTTAAAGAATTTTTCATCTAGCCATTGGGCACGATCCTTATCACCTTCAATATCCAATCCGAAAATTGGTTCGTATAAATTTTCGTGAGTTGCTACTATTCCTTTGCTATAAAAGCTACCACTCGCCAAAATAAACTTATCGGCTTCGAGTTTTATATCGCCATGATTATTGGTTCTAATTTCCCTTAAGCGATTATTTTCAAAAACACCTTCTTCTACATTATCGCCTAAAAAATATGTTCCTCCCAATTCCTGAAAACGCTGGCGAAGCATTATCTGACTGCGAATACCCGGAACCGAAGGAGGTAAAGCTGGAAGCAATACCAAGGGTTTATTGATTTTTTCTTTAAGATCTGCCGCTACTTTATTATTCATTAAACCAAATACTGCTGGTAAAATAACTACTTCGAAGCCTTGGCTAAGTTCATTTGCTTTTTTTGCAAACTCGCTTATTGCATCTCCCTGATCGAATACCTTTGCAATATTTGATGAGCGCATTTCGCTAGGATTACGTCTTATTGCCTCGAATTCTTTCATAGCAACATTCTTAATCTGAGCATTTACCTCATATTTCTTTAATCCATCTTTTATAAATAGCGTATGGAAATCTAAAAATCCACTAAAGTTTAGAATAACTGCTTTTGACCAAGGAAATTCATCTTTATTGTCGAAACAGGTAAAGTCCTGAATAGTTAGCCATGTTGGTTTCATTACACCCATTGGAGTAAGCACAAAATGATTTTTACTGGCTTGTCCCGAAAAAGATAATCCTGCACGTTCTAATAATTGAGGTACCTGGGCCGTTAATGAAGCAATATTTTCCATTCCAATACGCTGATATGGATGATTGCCTTTTAATTCTTTCATTTCTTCGAGCGGATTTACAACTTCTCTATCCTTGATTTTTCCAAGTAAATCGAAAGAACCAGAAAAAAAATGGATTGCACTCTGCCCAGATGAAACAATGGCACATTTTTTTCCCTGCTCTGCCAGTTTGATTCCACATGTGAGTCCACTTAATCCACCACCTATTATAATGTTATCAAATTTCATGTTAATGCTTTCTTAGTTGTTATCTGGTTTCAATCCATAAATTCCTTCATAAATCCATGAAGTAAATTGTATTTCGTTAATCGTATCTCCCCAAGCAATTGGCGACATTCCTTTCCATCGCTCTTGTAAAAAGTTTGCCAAATCATCTTTTGCTTTTCCCACTTCTTCCATCGATTCACAAAGTAATCCGGCTGCTCGGCAAGCACACAGTTCTCCCTGACAAGTTCCCATTCCCACACGCGTGCGTCGTCGTAAATCTATAAGGTTGTTTACATGCAATTCGTTTATTGCATATCTTACTTCGCCAATGGATACTCCCTCACATTCACAAACTAATGAATCTTCATTCTCACCTCCGTTAGAAACTTTATGTGCCAAAGAACCATGTCTGTCTTTCGCAGATTTTTTAGCAATACTTGATCCTAAGTAGATATTTTTAGAAGCATTTTCCATTGACAGATCACTTTTTTCGGATCCTGGCAATACTTTTTCAGCAGTTTCACATTTTTTATCAACCGAAAGTTTTTTACATACCAAATCGGTAGCCTCTTCGGCCATTAGGCGATATGTCATTAACTTACCACCTGTAATGGTAATAAATCCGGATAAGCCATCACGTTCCTCATGATCCAGAAGTACAATTCCACGACTAATACTTCTTCCTGAAGGATCATCGTCGGCAGCAACTAAAGGACGAACACCTGCATAGGCTCTTAAAATACGAGTTGTTGCTAAGGATGGGGAAAGTTTTACTCCTTCACGAATTAACACATCTACATCTTCTTTAGATACAAACATATTATCTATCTGATCATAATCGATATGCTCGGAAGTTGTACCAATCAGACAAATGGTATCACCAGGAACAAGAATATCGGCATTAGCTGGTTTTCTACATCTGTTAAGCACCATTTTATTTACACGATGACCAAAAATTAACAAAGATCCTTTAGCCGGAAACATGTTAATATTAACACCTGCCAGCTTTGCAATATGATGTCCCCAAATTCCACCTGCATTTACAATTACTTTTGCATAATGCTGAACCTTTTCTTTTGTTTTATGATTAAACAGATCAACACCAACCGCTTTATCCTGTTCTTTTATAATGTCAATAACCTCATGCTGAGTTAAAATTTCGGCACCATTCATTCTCGCATCCAATGCATTAGACATTGTCAGTCGGAAAGGATCTACCGATCCGTCGGGCACTTTAACAGCACCACGCAAATTTGGATTTGCCGAAGGCTCCATACGCAGGGCCAAAGCTGGATCTATAATTTCGGTACTAATTCCTGCACTTGTACAAGCATCTACAAATTGAGATTGAAAGGCTATATCATCCTCGGGAAGAGTAAGAAATAATCCATCGTTTTCTTCCACACAATGACTTGCAATTTTACGCAAAATCATATTCTCTTCGATACACTCTGCAGCCGATTCATGATCAGTAACTGCATATCTTGCGCCACTATGCAACAAACCATGGTTTCGTCCTGTAGCTCCAGTGGCAAAATCATGACGTTCTACAAGTAATACGCTTAGTCCCCTCATCGCACAATCTCTTGCTGTTCCTGCCCCAGTGGCTCCACCTCCGATGATAATCACATCGTACTCTTTGGATTTGTTTTTGTTCATGATGAGTTTTATTTTATTGACATCTTTTTAATTTTCTCAATGCATAAACTGCAGCTAATACATTCATATTTTGTAATAAAAGGTCAAACAATACATTCTATCCTGAATATTAAATTTCAAACGTTTGTTTAACTCGACTACTACTCTTACTGCAGTTACACAATAATATTGGGTTTTACTCCACAAATATAAATAAATTACCTAGCAATGCAAAGTACATACTATTTAAATATATATTGCATTATAATACACTGATTATTAACACCTATGAAAATGAAGCAAAATATCAGTAAAAATGAAGCTTGCAGGATTTTTTCGCCGCAAAGCGAATTAGATAAGATTATATTTATTCTAAATAAAAAAAAGGGAATAGACCTATTAAAGTCTATCCCCTTTGAATTAATGTCGTGCACACGACATAGCCCAAAATAATGTTATTTTTTATTTTTTACCAGCTTATAAGTATGTATCCAATCTACATACATGGTATTTTTCGAATTATCATTCAAATTTTCTTTATTTGGAAATCCATCCCATGAATTAGACCACAAACCAAAATAAATATTTAGCTCCCGAGTAAATTTTCGCTGAGCAGATGAAAAGCCAACATATTCACCATCTAAAAACCAATGACACTTTCTATCATCTTCCCAATAAAGACCTAGAGTGTGATAAGTTTCATGAAAATTCTTCCCTTTGTTCTTATTTTTTTTTGATAAATGTTTTGTGGACGCATAACTGGGACTGCGTAAGTTTTTACCATTTACTGCATGATGAATATTTGATTGCATAATAAATGGAAAATCGGCAATTCCGTGCTTTGTTTTTGGATTTGTAGGATTTGCATTATTCTCGCAAATATCAATTTCGTTTCTATTTTCGGAATTACCATTGTTTAGCCAGTAAGTATTATAAGCCGAAATACCTGCTGCTTTCATGCTACATTCGGTATACATAGGATATGAAATTTGCTCTTTAGATATTATTCGACCTGTTTTCATCCATCGAACAGAGTCGGTATGATTTTCTGCTTTAATACACAACTTACCCTGTTTAACAGAAATCTGACTTTTCATCATGATATTTGGAGCATCATAATTCCATAAGGAATAGTTCCATTTTGATTCATCAAACTCGTTAAATTCATCGCTTAAAGTTTCAACAAGCTCCCACTTATAATTTTTAGGAGCCAAAGGCTGTGCAAATAAGCTAATTGCAAAAACAACAAATAATACAGATAAAAATATTTTTACTTTCATGATTGTATAATGTATTTAATTTATGCTTTTTATATAAGTATAGTAAACTCCATATTTCTGTTTCCCTTCAATAAAATCATTCACCAAAAATGTTTTACCTTTTTCAAGCTTTACCTTAAAAACCACAGCTTCTTCGTCTCCTTTAATCTTTTTTTCGAGTATTTTATTGGCAATAGAAATTCTTACTTTTTCGGGCTTAATTGTTGAATAAGAATAAAGATTTTTAGGATTTTTTTCTGGAATTCCCCAAACTGGGCCAGGACACTCTTTTGGCCATCGGCAACATGAAATTTCGTACCAAGCACTACGATCAATCCTTATGGAATGGGTATTATTGGTATTTTTCATTCCTTGGGCTACCTGCTCGCATTTCCAAATCCCTTTATCTTCACCTATGGCATGCTGAATGGTTAACTTTATTTCTTTTTGATTTTTATTTCCAATAACATTAACCGGAAGCTGTTGATACTCCGACTTAGTTTTTGCAGTTTTCACAAAGTTTTCGTTACTATTTAATAGTGTCTTTACAATCTTTGGATATTGCTTTAGCAGATTATTTTTTTGATATTTATCGCTCTTAACATTATACAATTCGTTGCCATTTATTAAACGCCATTTTTTATTCAGCACACAAGTTTGTTTAACATCCATTGGTGGTCTCCAATCTTGTCTATGGTGCACAAAAACAGTTCTATGATCTAAATTCTCCTCTTCCTTTTGTAAAATAGAAGAAATATCTAAGCCATCGAATCTGATACTATCGCATACATTTAATTTACATAAACTTATTAATGTTGGTAGAATATCTACATGTGCAGTTAGTTGATTAATATCTACACCTCCTTTAATTTTTCCATTGGGCCAACGAATAAAAAAAGGAACTCGGTGTCCCCCTTCGGTTTTACCACCTTTCATACCCCGAAAGCCTTTGTTATACCCAATTTTTCCATCCCGACTAATTCCTCCGCTTGAACCATTGTCAGTCATAAATATTAAAATGGTATTATCAATAAGATCATTTTTCCTTAAGAACTTTTCGAGTTTTCCAATATTCTCATCCAAATTAGCAATCATTCCATAAAAATCAGCACTTACAATTTTCTTGTCTTTTTCCAATTGCTTGTATGGATTAGAGTATTTATTATCTACTATCCATGGGCTATGTGGAGCATTAGTAGCCAAATAGATAAAAAATGGCTTATCTTTATTTTCATTAATAAATTTTGTGGTCTGATTAAACCAGATATCGGTGCAATAACCTTCAAACTTCTCAGCTTTTTCATTAACAAAATATACATCATCAAAATAGCTATTTCCCCAATAATCTGACAATTCGCCAACTCCTCCAGCTTTATGCTGAATAGCAAGATCGAATCCGCAATCGATAGGTCTTACCGGATAATTGTCTCCCAAGTGCCACTTGCCAAACATACCTGTTTTGTATCCGTTTTGTTTAAATACATCAGCCAAAGTAGTTCCTTCGGTCATTGCATCACGACCTTTATAGGTTGCCCATACTCCGTTATTAATGGGATACTTACCTGTCATTAGTGCCGAACGTGTGGGCGCACAATACGGACTAACATGAAAATCTGTCATTCGCACCGACTGGTTATATAATTTATCAAGATTTGGAGTTTTAATCCAAGGATTCCCATGGCAGGACAAATCTCCAATGCCCTGATCATCGGTAAGAATAAAAATTACATTTGGAGCTTGATCTGCTTTTGCATTCGCAAATAAAGCTGTGGTAAAGTGCAATAAAATTACAATGCTAAATAATCTTGTTTTATACATCATTACGTAAATCTTAATTTATAAATACCAATAATATTTTTCACTTTAAAATAGCTTTGAACCAACCACTTCCCCATCCGGCACTCCAAAGAATATTTTCATTATAAGGATCTGGTTTTAAATCTGTCATCTTATCTGGCTGACCAATTCCTTTATTTATTTTAGACCATGTTTTTCCTCCATCCCTAGTTAAATAGAAACCAGGATTTTTAAAGGATTTCCGATAAGGAATATTAATCACAATAATATCTGGATTAACTGGAGAAACTTCGGTTTGCCACACATAGGGAGCTTTAAAAAATTTCTTCCAGCTTTTACCATTATTTGTACTTTTCCATACACCACCTGCATCATAGTGGCCAAAAGTAGAACCTGTTGACAAATACATATCCTTGGTATTCCTGTCGATAAAAAGGTTATTTACAGAAGTTATTTGAGCCGGTATTTTCACTTTTTCCCATGTTAACGCACCATCTTCCGACTTGTATAAACCTCCAACATGATGTTTATTTTTTTGGTTAACAGAAGCATACAAAACCCTTGAATTTTTCGGATCCATAGTTAATCGGCGAACACTCCCAAGCTTTGGTAGCCCCTTATTGCTCAATTCCCAATTGTAACCACCATCATTTGAACGATAAACACCATATTTCCCTTTTGACATGACACTTTCTTTCGGAGAGGTGCCCACTTCTTGAATGGTATGTCTAATGGCACAAAAATACATGTTATCTGGATTTTTAGGATCGATCATTAAGGAAAATTGAGGTGCAATGCCTCTATAAGATGGATTATTTCCTTCGAAAATTGTAGAAATATTCTCCCATGATTTTCCTCCATCGGTTGATCGGCGCATTTTTCCTCTATGTTCCTGTCTCCAGCCAATCGTATAAATAATATTTGGATTATTTGGATGAACTGCTACGGTAGAGGCAGAATGCAAAGCATGGTTACCGCTATGATCATTAACCTGACCTTCAATTTGTTTTACTGCAACAGCATCTTTATCAGGATAATTTCCTAGTGGTGCAGTCTGCCATAATCCATGTTCACCACTACAAAGCAGGTAACGATCTTTAATGCCTGTTTCCAACAGCATGAATCGTCCTGGTAAATTACTATCTCCACGACCTACCCAAATATTACTACCAGGAGCCGTTTCGTAATCGTCTACCTGTTTCCAGCTTTTTCCACCATCACTCGAACGTTGCGTTTGCTGTTGCACACCAATAAATACCTCACCTTTCGCATTAATTGCTAACATCCTGTTCCCAAACCTCACCTCATTTAGCTCTGCATTAGCAATACCTACATGCGCAAATTCAACATTAGCACCTGTTTCAAATCCTTTACTTGTCCAATATTCTTTATCCTTTTCTTGATTCCAGTATGCTCCTGCTCTTGCACAAATCTTCCAGGTTTTACCTCCATCCTCTGTCTTCCAAGCATCACCCGGACCAAAACTTTTATCGTGACGCTGATTTGCCACCAAATAAATCTCATCCTTATTCAATGGATTTACTACAATCCTGTTAAAGATAGAGTAAGTATTTTCGGGAAATTGAGGATAAACTTTTTTTGAATTCACTCCAAACCAATAAGTTAATACTTTATAGTAGTTGTTCCTGTGAAAATTGTCGTTTATCTGATTAAAATTAACACCTAAATTCCCTGTAATATTCTCCCAAGATTTACCTCCATTGCTACTTTTATAAACACCACCTTTTGTACTAATACTTTTCCCATTAGGCTCATATACAGTTTGCTCAACTAAATAAAGAATAAACTCTTTTGTTTTTGGATTGTAATAAGATGACAAGTCTCTAGGCAAATTATTAGCTAATCCCTTTCCTCTCGACTTCCATGTTTCTCCCTCATCATTACTCGCAAAAAAGCCATAATTCGTAGCAATATACATTTGCTCAGGCTTAAGCGGGTTAATAATAATTCGGGCAACATCTAAATCTTTAGAAATATTATTGGCTACCTTCTTCCATGTTTTTCCATGATCGGATGTTTTTAAAACATAAGCATAACTAGCTCTTGCCTGCTTTTTACCGTGAATAAATTCTTTCGAACGATGATTTTGTTTTACATTCCAAAAGTCACCTGCGCCTACAAACCAAATATCATCATTACTTGGATGAATAGCCATTTTAGTATGTGCATTATAGCTTGACTTTTCTGTTCTGGGAATCGTATAAATCAAATTCCATGTTTTTCCTCTATCTGTAGTTTCAAAAATCTTCCCTCTTCGTTCGAGCGCCAATCCAAAATCTGGATTTTGCCGCGAAAAAACAATATCATGCACACGCTCTAAGTCTTTTCCATCACCATCGCAATCCTTTATCGTTTGCCACGATTTCCCATTGTCCCAGGTTCCATAAGCAACATGCATATCGGGCCCCATAAACATTACATTTGTATCGGTAGGATGACACCAAAATTCTTCATTATATCCTGACATTCCAGGACCAAAATTTTTCCATTCAACCGATTGATCTGACTGAAGCCTTTCTGTTTTTATTTTTTTGAAAAAGCTATTCTTTTCACTTTGGAAATTTTGTGCAGAACCATTGTTCATTACGAACAGCAAAAACAATATTGCTGCTAGAAATTTAAAAATCAATTTAGGTGAGGTATTCATAAGCTTCATTTTTTTTATCAGTTTCCTGATTTTAAAACTGCATAAAAGCACACAAAATAATAGCAAACTTGCTTTTACTAAAACTTATCATGACTAAAATTAACCTGAACAAAAACTAGACAAACACCTTCCAAAATCAACAAACCACCTAACATTCAATACATTAATCATTAGCACTATTTATCACCTATCAATTTATGAAAACTCTATATCACATTTTCTTACACATGTTAATTTACCACATTAGTATTACTATATTTACAATTCTCTAAGCAGAAAGTATTTTTGCTTTTCATCCATATAAGCAAATCTTGTATATTATCAATTATCACTCATGAATAATTCTACTATAATTTCGTTTCAAAATACAAGCATCCGATCTTTTGATAAGTTACTTCTAACAAATCTTAACTTATCAATAAAAAAAGGAGAACAATGGGCATTAATTGGAGCTAGCGGTTCTGGTAAAAGCGTATTATTAAAGGCTATTACTGGAAAATTTGCAATTACAAATGGAAAATTTAAACATCCACATTTGGATAAGCTTTGCGAAGTTCATAAAAATAAACTTATTAGCTGGCGAAATTTTATCAGCATGGTTTCTTCAAGACACGAATTTAAGAATCTCTCCAATACAAATAGTTTTTACTATCAACAGCGATACAATTCTGCCCATTCTGGAGATACACAAACTGTAGCGCAATATTTATCTAAAACTAATACCATTCACACCCCTAAATTATGGACTTACCAAAAGGTATTAAACCGGCTGCAACTTGAAGATTTAAAAGACAAGCATCTTATTAAATTATCAAATGGCGAAACAAAAAGATTACTTATTGCTGAAGCATTACTAAAAAATCCGGCTTTACTTTTATTGGATAATCCTTTAAGTGGTCTTGATGTGGACACAAGAAAGGATTTCGACAAATTATTATCTGACATATCAAATTCTGGAATAAATATTATACTAACTAGCTCGCCACATGAAATTCCAGATTCGATTACACATATAGCGCTGCTTAATGAAGGCAAAATCATAAAAACTTTTGTTAAAGCTGATTTTAAAATTGAAGAATTAGATTTTACGAGTGTTAATAAGATTAATTTAAACGAACTACAACAACTATTACCAGTTGAAAAAAAAAAGAAATTTGATAATATTGTTGCAATGAAAAATATTGTCATTAAATATGATAATAAAGTAATTATTAATCAGGTAAACTGGAATATAAAACAAGGCGAACGATGGGCCTTACTAGGAAGTAACGGGGCTGGTAAATCAACCCTTCTTAGCCTAATTAATGGCGATAACCCACAAGCTTACTCCAATAACATAAGCCTTTTTGATGTTAAAAGAGGTAGTGGAGAAAGTATTTGGGAAATAAAGAAAAATATTGGTTTTGTATCTCCTGAACTTTTCCAATATTTCCCTAATGGGAATTCCTGTTTACAGGTTATTGAATCGGGCTTTTACGATACTTTAGGTCTTTTTAGAAAATCGAATCCCGCAAAAGTAGAAATTGTAAAACGCTGGATGCGGCTTTTAGAGATAGAAGATTCGGCGGCTAAACCATTTAAAAGAGTTTCCACAAGTACTCAACGCTTATGCTTACTTGCAAGAGCTCTAATCAAAAATCCGCCATTGCTAATTTTCGATGAGCCCTGTCAGGGTTTAGATACCCATCAAATAAACAATTTTAAACACATTATAGAATCAATATGTGATAGTAGCAATGTCACGCTTATTTATGTAAGTCACTACTACGATCAAATTCCCAACAGTGTACAAAACATTTTAAAACTGGAAAATGGCAAACAAATTGATGTTGAGTAATATAATCTTTTTTCAAGTGAAAATAATATCAAAACAATGTATAAGCCTAATTAATGGGGTAAATCACAACAAACTTTCTCATCATATTATTTTATAATCTGCAATTTTATTCTACTTTTGTGCCCACAGTAATCAACAATTATACACTTTGGAGAGGTGCAGGAGTGGTTGAACTGGCTCGCCTGGAAAGCGAGTATACCCCAAAAGGGTATCGGGGGTTCGAATCCCTTCCTCTCCGCTGAAAAAAGCAGCTATTTGTTAGCTGCTTTTTTTATGCTCTTAAGTGCCGTATTTATTGGCTTATAACATTCTTTTAAATTATAAAAACAATATTTTTTTTATTTTTAATTGTTTTAAAGCAAAAAACAATCGTGTGCAACATTTGTGCAACAAATTTTTCACTTTTCCACTGTAGCATACTATTCTTTGTATGGTTAGATAATATGCCGCACAAAAAATCCTTAATCCGTAATGCATTGGTGTGTTTCCGTTCGCATTTTATCATCTTCCGCGTCAAACTTTACCTCTTCCGTTTCTAATTTCCGCTGTTCCGTTCACAATTTCAAGTCTTCCGTTTGTCACGGAAGCCAATCTTCCTGTCACGGAAAGGCAAACCTCCTGTCACGGAAGCCAATCTTCCTGTCACGGAAAGGCAAACCTCCTGTCACGGAAGCCAATCCTCCTGTCACGGAAAGGCAAACCTCCTGTCACGGAAGCCAATCCTCCTGTCACGGAAGCCAATCCTCCTGTCACGGAAGCCAATCCTCCTGTCACGGAAAGGGGGGTGCATGTCACGGAAGGCACTCTGCCTGCATTTTTCACTGACCCTTCCTAAAATAGCTTTACAGATTATTTACTAGAATGTCACGGAAGCACGATTGCATCGTGTGCTTACACAACAAAATGCAAGATGTTCTTTTTACAAAATAATATTGATGGTTTAATCGTTAGTTTTACCTGTTTCAATGGCTGTTCTGAAAACCCTATGCATACCATGGAGCTTTATCTGTTCCATTCTCATTATAGTAACTTTGTTCATTTTTCTTCTTATTTTATTATTTAAATCGGCGGACATGGTCTTTTTATTCCGGCCTTGGATGGTCAATTTGACCGTTTTTTCCATTCATGGCATACCTCCGCGCCATCTAAAGGCTGTAGAATAATTACCGAAGGATGAGGAATATTTTACTTTATATCAGAATTTATTTTTTTAATAAGCGAATTCCAATAGCTGGAAATGCTATTGCTGGAAAGACTAATAAAGGAATTGTTTCATTTTTAAACTCGTAAAAATGCAAGCCTTTTGCTAATAATAGAATCATCGATACTAAAGCAATAATTATCAAGAAAATCCTGTAGCCTTATTGTATTTTTCCATAGGTCTTAGTATTAGCAAGTTGTTTTATTTCTACTTTGTTGATAACCATTAAGTAACACCACCAATAATAAGAATATATATACTTTAGGAAGATTTACTGTTTGTTTTTGTTTTAAAAAAAATAAATATTTTACGAGGTATAATTGTAGCAAAACAATTGTTTTTATGAAAACTATAGTGTGTTAATACTAAAGCATATGCCCCTTTGCATTGTTGAATAATAAATTCATAACTCGTAAATTACAAATTAATTAAAAGCTGTTGTAGCTATTCTGCATGCACAGAGCACGAATTGAAAACTCGTGCTAGTTGGGGATAGATATCTGTGAATAAGGAAATTTAATGACTAATTTTGCTAATACTGTACTTTTTCCTTCATAAGCTCACTTAAACTAACAGCAAAAGGTTTTGCTGATTGATTTCCTGTTTTAAATTTTTCAAACTTTTTGAAATCCCATTCCAAGCCTTTAAATTCCTCATTAACTTGGTCGTCAATTTCAACAGTTAAATAAAATGGTTTCATTTCTTTTTTAGGATCTTTAGGGTATTCATTTTGAATTAAAAAGTCTCCTGATTTAACTTTTAAGCCTTTTCCTGTTATTCTTAATAATTCTCCTGAATGCTTATCGCCATACGTATGCAGCAACAAATATCTTGCATTAACTACATCCTTATCTAAAAGCAATGCACCATTATCTTCACCTGATCTAAAATTATATAGTCCCTTACTTTTACACCATTCTAAATGCTCTTTCGATTTATAAAACCCAACTAAAACTGTTGTTTCCTCAGGTATCAGACCTCTTTCATCCCCATAAGGTTCAGGCAGTAAGTCTTCTAATTTATCGGGTTTCCCTTTATGAATATCATAAACACGATAAGACATATTCTCCCACTGCGATGCTCTATTTAGAAAATGAGAAATAATCTCATTAATAAATTCTTTTAAATTATTAGTTCCATCATCCCCTCTTGTGGGTCGAATTGGAAAAGCTCCCAATCCCGGAATAATTTCATGAAATCCCTCTTGTCTCACTTCTTGATTTCCTGGATATAAAACATAGGCACCACCAGTTCGACGAATAGCATCTTTATAAGCATGCATTTTTAATAAATCAGCATTTTTGTATTTTCCTTCGCGTTGATCCATCTTCTCCTCATTCAAATCAACATCTTCGGTAAAACTTTTTTGTAAGTTCTCCACTTTGTACTTCGCATCGAAATGAATGTGTGTAATTAATTCTTCTTGCTCTGCTACTTCTTCTGAAATGCCATTGGGCCAAATAGACAAAGTATAATCAGGACGCAAAGTTCGGGTCCAACTTCCCGAATCGGGATAGGACTGCTTCCCCGAGAATGATCTATTGAATGAAAATTTAATATGCAGTTTCCGAATGCCAGAATCATATACTCCACTCAAAGCAATATTTTTCCCTTGTTTTAATGATAGGCTCAGATTATCATTTGACGGTTGAATTAATTTTTCTATTTGTTTAGGTTCTATTCTAAATAACTCACTAACCAAATCTAACAATTTAAAAAACAACCAATATTCATATAGTGTTGCCACATCTCGTTTGCCTCCCTCATATACATCTTCGCCGCCTTCCCAAATCAATTTAGCAGCCAAATCAAACATGATCCATGCACGTAACACCTCACGATAACCTTCTTTCCTCTGAAGAACAGGACTATTTAAATTGAGAGTTGTGGGACGAGATACTTTTTTAAAAACAGAATGATTAATAAAGCAGTCCAATTGATCTACCAAAACTTTAGCTTCCAATTGAGCTTTTCCCTTTGCTATCAATTCAAAAGATGAACAGAAAGAGTGAAACTCTTTCAAAACGTGCTTTATAAATCGATTCTCAGGCGTATCAACTGTTTCTATTTTTTTCGATGATTGTATTTTAGAAGGTATCGTATGCAATCCCAGTTTATGCAGTGGATGATTATTAGGTAATCTTGATCTGTTCGAATTCCCTGCAATTTGCCTTATTCCAGAATTTCTAATTCTCTTTACTCTTCGTATGTCTATTTGCTCAACTTCTTCTTCCCACTCCGTAACTGGAGAAGAAATGATTTTATTCACAGCATTATTAAATTCATCTGAATAAATTAATGAGCGCACAAAGGCAAAGCGTTGATATGCAGTCTTATTGTCTTTTTCAAAATCGGAAGAAAAAGACTGATTTACAGGAGAATTGCATTGCATGATTAGCTCAGTACATTTCTCTGTAATCTCCTCTAACATGAATCGATAATCGGAACGATAATCCGCTTTAACCGATCTTACTTCAAGCGCAATTGTATCGATAAGTTCTTTCGACTTACTCTCAATAACAGTAAGTTGTAATGTTCCTACATAAATTTTTGGCGTTATTCTTCCTGAATTTTTTCCTCTTCTTGATGGGCGAACAATCCCAGCAATTTCTTCTAACTCATAATTCTCATTAGAAAAATAATACTCATAGGAATAACCTTCCATTAATTGGAAGGGAGATTCTCCATTTGCAATCGCATCAGCAAATTCAATTTCTTGCAATGAATCTTCTCTCTTCGATTCAGAATAGATTTGAAGTTTTACATCACTCCTAACTTTCGACGAAATTTCGATATATTTTTCTTCAGACATCTAGAAATCAATTAAGCTTCAGCATAACTTGCAAAACCATTGTCTATTGCTCCTTTATACATTCTGCAAATTTTTTCTAATGACAAAGGGTACTTTACTTCTTCGTTAAATTTCAAATCGGATTTAGGATCAAGGTACTTTTCTACATCAGCTCCCTCTTGAACACAAAAGGATGCAAGTACATGCAGAACATCTTCAAGTTTACGCCTAGAACCATGTACTTTAGGCAATAGTTTTTGCATTATTGCAATATCAATTATCTCCTTTTGCTCTAAATTATAGGTTTCAGAACTTAATTGATTGAATAGTCGATGGATTTCTCCTGCTGTTCTGTAGCCAAACTCAGCACCCGATTTTTTCAACTCAGTAAAGAATCGTATCAATTCTTTGTTTAATTCTTCATTTGGTTTAACATCAAACTCTTTTTGAGAAAGCTTTACAAAACTTTCAGCCATAACTGCCCCAGCACCTTCTAGTTTTTCTAAATTGATTTTTTGTGGAGCTTTTAAGTAAGCTGTGATATCATCCGTATCTATTCTAAATTCAATAGCATTGGCTCTGTCCAATACTTTAGGACTAAACATATAGGTGGTTTCGTCAATATTTACGGTACCTACAATGAATAAATTCTTGGGTAATTTAATTTCATGAGGTATGATTTTCCCTTCATTATCTCTTTTACCTTCTTTGTCGGGATGCAAAGGAATCGAATCATCAGACTCCATAGCACTTAAGAAATCGGCGAAATAACGTTCAACATGACTCAGATTCATTTCATCCAAGATCAAAAAGAAGGGTTTGTTCGGATGTTTTTTTGCATTCAATAATAAATCAAGAACCCCATTTTCAGGTTTCACGTAGTTATTAGAATCTAATGCGTTGGGGTAACCTAGCAATGGCTCCCGGTTAGTCCAATCGGCACCAACAGGGACAATACAATATTGCTCCTTATTCTCGCAAATCCATTGTGCAAAACTCTGTGCCAACTTGGTTTTTCCTGAACCCGATAAACCACTCAATAAAACAAAAGGCTTGGTGCAAAGAGATGCAGTATAGCGTGAAACTAGGGATAATGAAAATTTAAGATGTGCTTTGGCAGATTCTTTAAGAAATAAACTCTTATGAAATTGGATTTGAGGCTTTGAAAACTTTAGATTTGTTTTTGTATTACTGCTTTGCAATGAGTACTGATTTCCATCGATTTTCACATTGAATTCAGGATATATATTCTCAATAAAAGATTTAAATATATCAAGATCTAACCTACTATTTTTCCCTTGTGTCCACTGGGTCGAAAGATACAAATATCCATACTTGTCACTCAACATTATTGGATCTTCAATAAATCTTATTTTACCTCCTTGGGAAAGTTGAGCTGAATCAAGTAAACTTTTTCCAGATTTAAAAATTGAAGTCAAACTAATATCATCTTCTTTTATTGACAGAAAACTAGGATCAGACGCATTAGGTTTTAGATATTCAACAATCGAATGTGATTTGTCATATTGATTTAAAAAGTTTATCACTTTTAAAACAAATTCAGATAATGTAGTTCCAACAACAATCGTATCGAATTCCTTTAAATATTTTCTTTCCAGAAAATCATACAATTCCAAATCTGAAGTCAGCCAGTAAACAAACTTCCCAAAAATACCAGTACTTGCGTCTGGTACGTTCATTAGCTTTAATATTACAGATCCATAAAAATCTACATCTCCTCTAATCTTATAACTACCCGATTTCCCATTAATAATTGATTTTGCATCAGCCCTTTGATTACTATCGATTAGTGGTTTTAATGCCCAAATAGAACTATATTCATCTAAGTCTAGAACACTTAAATCCACAGAATTAGATGTAATATCATCACCTACAATATTTCTTCCTTTTTTACTCTTATAACTATCAAATACGTCCATGTGTTTACGTAATTCGATAGCAAATTCCTTTAGTAAAATTGAGTATAATATATATTGACCTGGAATTATACAATGATTATTTTCAATTTTTACTTGAAACGAGTATTGATTTACGCTAGTAGCATTATCTAATGATTCTAATTTCTCAATTGTCTCATCATCAAATTTAATTTCAGGCCAATTGGTTATACTTTCATAACGATTTGTAAAATCATTTATTAAGGGTTCTAGGTTTTTAAGCATGATTTAATAATTGTTTTTTTATTTCGGATGCTATTGTAGTTACGACCGGAACAGAAACACTATTTCCAAATTGTTTGTATGATTGTGCATCTGAAACGGGTATTTCATACCACTTATCAATTGGGTAACCTTGCAGTTTAGCAGCCTCTTGGGGATGTAATTTTCTGGGTCTGTTTGGTCTTCCATCAATATGGTCTTGTTCAATTAAGATCTCACTACCATCCTTATAATAGCGAGCTGAGATAGTACTTGTATATGGAGAATCCTCGTTAAATGAAGAGTATCCAAAACCATTGCCTTTATTGGCGTGTCCTATTTTTCTACGTTGATGCCCAGCCCACAATCGTTCTGAGATCGTATACGTTTTATTAGACTTTAACTCTAAGTTTTCTAGTTCTTCTTGTGTTAATAGAATATCACCAACTTTTACTGGTTTAGCCTGTTCATCACGAAGTTCTTTATTATATATAATCTTTTTGTCTTTATCTAACCCAAATGGAAATTTAAAATCATCAACTTTAACTATATCTTTATACCATGCAACAATAAAAAATCGTTCTCTATTTTGGGGTACTCCAAAATGTTTGCTGTTTAGAACCTCTGCCTTGACTTTGTAACCAAGCTCTGACAATGTTTCTTTAAGAATTCCATATGTTCGTCCTTTATCGTGGTTTCTAAAACCTTTGACATTTTCCAGTAGTATAGCCCTAGGTATTTTTATCTTAGGATCTTTTTTATTCCCTTCAATTTTCGCTTTAATAATTTCTTTAATATTAAAGAACAGAGTTCCTCTTGTATCATCCAATCCTTTTTTCAACCCTGCTTGAGAAAATGGCTGACATGGAAATCCACCACATAAAACATCAAAGTCAGGTATGTTTTTATAGTCTAAATTCTCATCAGTTATATCAACATTAAAGTTTCCATTTTTAAATATTTCAGGAGATATACTCTTGAAATTATGCTCATATGTTTGTCTAGCAAATTTATCTATCTCTGATGCGAATACACATTCCCCACCATTTTCGTGCATTGCAATATGAAATCCACCTATTCCCGCGAACAGATCTATAAATTTAAATTCCTTCTTACCCATCTTACCCCTCAAAAATATCTGTTGAAAAAAAATCTTGTATTGAAATCTCTAAAGCATTGATAATTTTCTCAATGTTTTGAACGGAGACATTTCGTTTTCCATTCTCTACACTTGTCATATATGTTCTGTCAATTTCTGCTTTAAAGGCGAGTGCTTCTTGGCTTAAGCCTTGTTCCAGACGCAATTGGCGCACTCTCTTTCCAAATTGTATTTGTAAATTCATAGGGAATAAATCTATCCAAATGTGACTTATACGTCAACGGACTATGAGTCACATATAGAAGATATTTTAATAATTAGTAGAATATAATTTTAAAGCAAACTGTTGATGAGGGAATTAAGTGTTTGCTCTATTCTGTTTTAATTCACACTTACAAAGAGAAATAAGCTCCAACCAAGTATGTTAAGTACTATCTCCGCTTGCTTGTCTCGTTTTTGCGTGTCTTTAATTTTTTTTGAGCCACCATGTTGTTCTGGTTTTTGGAATCGCAAAATATTTACAATTCTGGTGTCCGTGCCAAAAACATCATTCACAAAAAAAGCGCATTATATTTTTTCAAAACTAAATCAAGTTTTCCGGGCAATTCATTTACATTTAACCAGTACCGAAATCCTTTAGAGAAAAGAAATTTTCGGACCAGCATTTCCGGTTGAGTATCCTTATTTCAGATTCTTGACATATTAAACGAACGAAATTTTTTGTAATGAACGTCAAACATTTTTTTGCATTGAAAACTACTCGAAAGTACTAAATTATTATGAAAACTTAAACTGTCAAGTTTGTCAAGTTCAAAATAAAACATATAAAATGCAGTATTTCACTCAACAACACTAATCAAGTTTATCTGAAAGAAAAAAATCACTTAAGAAGCTTCTTCCATTTATAATTACACAGACTTTTTTTTTTAGAAAAGGTCTAATTTTAATAATAGGAATATTTAGTACATTGAGATAAGTTTGTTAGACAGATATAGCCTGTTTTTTTTATTATTTAAAGACAAAGCAAAAAATACATTTAAACGTAACTTAAGAACTGATTTATGTGTATACATAATTTGATTAAAGGATAAAGAAGGTAAATCTGAAATTTTAATTTACATAAAGATGGACATGAACAGTTCTGATGTTTCGAAACAATATCTGAATGCCCTGCTTGCTGGCAAGCGTTCATCTGCCCAGCAATATTGTTTAGAATTTATAAAAGAAGGGTATACAATAAAAACACTTTACGAACAAGTAATGAAACCAGCTTTGTATGAAGTAGGTAAACTTTGGGAACAAAACAAAATTAGTGTGGCCAGCGAACATCTGGCTACAGCCATTAGCGAAGGAATCTTAAATACACTTTATAATGATATTATACCGGAACAATACAGTGGCAAGAAAGTTGTTCTGGCCTGTGTTGAAAAAGAAGAACATCAGGTAGGCATAAAAATGGTTGCTGATGTATTTGAAATGAATCAATGGGAAAGTTTTTTTCTGGGCACAGGTTTTCCCGTTTCGGAGCTAATCAAATTCATCGGTAAAATACAACCCGACATGATCGCCATTTCTTTGAGTGTCTACTTTAATTTTGCCAATTTGGAACAGATGCTTAAGGAACTTCAGAATTCATTTCCCAGGACCAAAATACTAATTGGAGGACAAGCCCTATTGCATTTAAAAGAAGAGTATTTTTCGAAATGGAACAACATCTGCTATATAAGCGATTTAAATGCATTGGATAAACATTTAAAAAATCTACAATAAAAACAAACTACTATGACAAAGGAATTGCTATTAAAAAGTGCCAAAACACTCCCAAAGGTATCTACGGAAGCCAAGGAGGAATATAGCCAAAAACGCATACAAATGGTTGAGCAAATGAATACCATAATGCTAAATCGTAGCGATAGTAAAGAGCTGGTTGGAGAAGGAAATCTTGAAATGATGAAAGACAATCATTCCAATCATGCAAGATTTATGGTATCTGTTTTCGAGAATTATGTACCCGAAATATTTCTGGATACAATACTTTGGGTGTTTAGAGCTTATCGATCGCGCAATTTTAAATCTACCTATTGGGCAGCACAATTAAATACATGGATAAGTATTTTTAAGAAAGAACTTAGTGAAAACTGCCAGGAAGAAATTTTACCCTACTACGAATGGATGCAAATAAACATTCCTCTTTTTAATCAACTAGCCGAAGAGGAATTAGATGCACCATTATCATCACATTAAATAATTTATGCAAAAATTAAATTTCACCGAATGGGATGAACTGATATTCAGCTTAAAAAAGAAATCAGACAATGTAGCACTGGCTTTATACAATACAGATGATAAACTACTTGCTGCCAATAATTTAATGTGCCAGTTTCTTGATACAAATGAGGAAGAACTGCAAGCCATTAATTTTATAGTTAATCCTAGCTTGAACCGTATAAAGGAATTAGATGCAGATGAATCTGGCTTGCTTTTTCGAGGTCTTTTAACCATAGGTAACTACGTGGATATTAGCTATGTATTAGATGCACATATTTATCGGAAGAATGAACTTATTTTTATTTTTGCCGAAACCAATAGCCTATCTCTTTTCGAAGAGAACAAGAAAATGAGTCGTCTGAATCAGCAAATAAACAATTTACAACGACAATTATTAAAAGAAAAATCGAAACTGGAACACACTTTAAATCAATTAAAGGAAACCCAGCAAATGCTTATTCAGTCGGAGAAAATGAATGCTCTGGGACAGATGGTAGCAGGAATTGCACACGAAATAAACAATCCTTTGGCCTATGTAACAAACAATTTGCACGAGCTTAAAAAGTACAGCAAAGAGATATTCGAAGCTTTCGACAAACTTGAAAAGGGTATCGATTTGGATAAAAATGCAGAAATGCAGGAGCTATTTGCAAGGATAAAAGAAAATTATGAACTAGACTACCTAAACGAAGACCTTGAAGATGTGCTAAATGAATCGCAGTCGGGATTGGAGAGAGTGAAAAACATTGTGGAAGATTTACGACGTTTTTCCCGTTTAGATGAATCAGAAATAAAACATGTTGATTTGGTAGAGAATCTCGAATCGATAATAACAATTATTAAACCCGAAATTGACAAGAAAGAAATTGAATTTTATTTTGAGACTCCAAAACAATTGGCAGCCGATTGCTTCCCTGGTCAACTAAATCAGGCAATTTTAAACCTGTTAATTAATGCCATTTATGCCGTGGAAACAAAGGGAATTATTCGCTTGCGTTTGGAAAAATACAAGAGTGAAATTCATATTTCGGTATTGGATAATGGATGCGGAATGGAAGCTAGCATAATATCCAAAATATTTAATCCTTTCTATACCACAAAACCGGTAGGAACAGGAACAGGATTGGGCCTAAGCATCAGCTATAAAATCATTAGCGAACTACACAGGGGTAGCATAAAGGCAAGTTCCGAATTAGGAAAAGGATCCCGTTTTACCATAATTATCCCCGACTCAATTAAGCAATAAGTAAGATGAAGGAAGAATTAGTTGAAAAGAATTTGTTAATTATAGACGACGAAATTGATATTACCAAAAGCCTTTTTCGTCAGTTTAGAAGAAAATATAAAGTACATACAGCAGTTAATGGCAAGGATGCCCTGGAGCTAATGAAACAGTATCCGGTACAGGTTGTACTCTCGGATCAGAGAATGCCTGGAATGACAGGTGTAGATTTCTTTTATAAGATTAAAAATCAATATCCCGATACCTTAAAATTAATTTTAACAGGGTATTCAGATATAGGAGCAGTTGTAGATGCTATTAATAAGGGGCAGGTATTCAGATATTTAACCAAACCTTGGAATCCCGTAGAACTGGAGTTAGCAATAAAAGAGGCGTTTGAAAAACAAGAGCTCATCAGCAAAAATAAAAGTCTGCTGCTACGTTTACAGGAAGCAAACAATCATTTGGAAGCAAAAGTTAAAGAACGTACAAATGAATTAGAATTAGCCAACGAAAGACTAAAACATTTAAACCTTGAAAAAAACAAATACATTGGCATTGTAGCTCACGATTTACGCACGCCTATTGGAAATGCATTTAATTTTTCCGATTTACTGATTGAAGATTATTATGCTTTTCCGAAAGAAGAACAAATAGAATTTCTAAAAATTATAAATGATAGATGTTCCTATTCGCTTAAGCTGATTGAAGAATTTCTGGATGTTTCGAAAATAGAATCGGGTATACTCGATTTAAATTTTAAATCGTGGGATTACAATGAAATTGTTGTCGAATGTATTAAACAAAATAAGCTATTTGCCAAAAAGAAATCGCAGCAAATTATATATGAAACTCCTAAAGAGAAAATAATGGTAATTTGCGACAAAGACAAAATTGAACAAGTAATAAACAATTTACTAAGTAATGCCATAAAGTACTCGAACAAAGGCAAAAAAATATGGATTGAGGTTACAACAGCTGGTAATCGACTAAATACGGCGGTAAAAGATCAGGGAGAAGGCATTGCAAAAAATGAGCTCCCTACTATTTTTACTGATTATCAAACCACATCGACACATTCTACAGCTGGAGAAAAATCGACAGGATTAGGTTTAGCCATTGTAAAAAAAATTGTTAAATCACATCAGGGAAATATAAGCGCAGTAAGCGATGTTAATAGCGGAAGCACCTTTAGTTTTTCAATTCCATTAGCTAATAATACAAAAGAATCATAATAGGTGCATGCTAAGAATATTTTTTATTCTTAGCAAAGTATCCTTAAATTCATAAAAAAGGGATTTCAACAATAATATTGAAATCCCTTTTTTGTGTTACAGTTAGTTTAAATAAGTCAGAGAAAACTGCTTAACGCGGATCGGCACCATATTTATTATCGCCTATGCTTCCTGCAGCAAACAATAAATACAATTGAAACCAGGGAGTTGAAAATGGCACTAGAGTTATTAGGGCCAGCCATCCTGTATATCCAATATCATGAAGGCGTTTTGCCATTTGTATACCTATGAAAATAAAATATAGAAATGAGAAAAAGAAAAACAAATAATTCAATACAGACTCATCATAAGTATCCAATGAAACAAGTGCTGCAACATAGGGAACTGAAACAATTAGCATTCTAAGAGCGAATCCTGAACGCCTCAGGCGGCCTTTAGGTGAAAAAAAACGTCCAAATCCTCCTAAATCAGATGTATTTTTATCAGATCCGAATGAGAAATTGAATCCTCCTGATTTATGCCATTGACCATTTTTATATCGACCTCTTTGTTTGTTACCATTGGCAAAATAGTAGATCCCTTTACCCTGTAAACCTTTATCTGTATCCTGCCAGGTTCCTACATAGCGATCTCCATCTTTCCATTTCATTTCTCCTTTCCCGCTTCTGTTTCCATTCAGGTACTCACCATGATCGGTTCTTTTGTTTTCTACATCATATCGGGTACCTATTCCGGTCATTTTATCATTTTTCCAATCCCCTTCGTACCAGCCTCCATCTGCCCAGGTATATCTACCTTTTCCATTCATTTCCCAATTTTTAAAGTAACCTTTATAGGTATCTTTATCAGGATAAACCCATATTCCATAGCCATTTATACCATCCTCATCCCATTCTCCACGGTATTTATGACCATCATCCCAAACCATTTTACCTTTACCCCACCGTTTTCCAGAATGAAACTCACCAATTTCAGTACGGCCTGCCTCCTTATAATAAATTTTACAATAATAACCTTCAGGTTTTCCATTCAGCCAACCCCCATCGGCCCAATCTCCATTATTGTAGTAATATTTTCCAAAACCGTGGGGCTTACCAAATTTAGTGTCTCCAATATAATAGCCATCATCGTAATCAATCCTTTGCTTCTTTTTAATGGGCTCTTTTGGCTTCTTTTTTTCGGGAACAGTATGTTTAGGAACAACTACAGATTCGTTGGGCCTACCTCCTTTCATTCGCTGAAATTCCTTAAAAGCTGCAGGATCTTTAGTGTAGTACCTTTTACAAAGCTCTCTAAACCCCTGAAGATTAGTCTTTAGCTGAAGGTTATTTCCATGCTTTATTGCATTATCTATTAATATCCGAATGTTCTCTTCACATTCCTCTTTATCAAAATTTCCATTTCTCCAAAAATCGTTCAGCAACTCAAAAGCAGTTTGCTCTTCAAGGCTAAGTTCTTCAGAATGTTTTTTTATATAGGTTGAAAATGATTCCCATTTTTTAATATCCATGGGAATCATTGGAAATGTATTGGCCATATTAGTTAACTGATATTTAGTTCAGAAAAAGTTCCGATCACAACATAAAAATGATATCAGATTTTTATTCAATATTCGCTTTACCCACTTTATTTTGTGAGTCAGCTAATTCTTCCTTACTTTTAACACCAGCAATTTTTAGCTGAAAATCTAAGGAATCCCCTTTTACATCGGCATGTACCTTTAAAAATCCTTCATTGTCTATATCGAAAACAACTGCCATCTCAGTACCTTCGGGCCAATTATTTGTAAGTTTTAATGTGTGTTTTTCCAGACAGGTTGCATGTTTGTCATCAATGGTCTTTTCTTTCTTTTCGTCGGTAAAATCTGATTCAAAAACAGGAATCAAAACCGAAGTTTGATTGTCTTTTGTTGTATAAAGAGTATCGGTAATTCTGCACGGAACTGCAGTATTCGCAAAAACAATATTATTCACCCTATCATTAATAATTCCTATTCCATAGGTTTTACTCATCACATTCACAATATTGGTGCGTTGTCTGGGCTTTTCGGGAGGAGTATCTATTTCTCCCTCTTCATATTCCTGAACCGCTTTCATATAAGCCTGATTCATGGCATAGATAGCAGCACCTTTGGCAACACACAAATCAGGATCCTCAATTTTTGAATTACAGCCAAGTTCCCTATCCACACATTCTTTTATTTGTGGCATTTTAGAAGAACCTCCTACCAGCAACACCTCATCAATAGTATCAAAACCTTTACTTTCAGCAATTTTCTTAATTTTTTTAGTTTCCTCTATGGTTTCTTCCAGTTTTTCTGCTGTTATCTGATCAAATAACTCACGGGTAATTGGAATTCGGGATGATACCCCATTAAAGGTTATATTGGCATTTGCTTTGGGCTTTGCTGTTAATATTTTCTTTTTTTGCTCCGCTTCGAGTAATAAAATATTTTTAATCTTGCTATCCGATTCGAGGGTATAAGACGTGCCATGTTCTTGATTGTAAACACTCAACATATACTCAGAAAGAGCAATATCCCAATCAACTCCACCCAGATGATGATTCCCTCCTGTTGCAATTACTTTAATTACACCACCTTTAACACGAATAATAGTAACATCGAAGGTTCCACCACCCAAATCGTATACCAATATCACCTTCTCTTCGTCGGTTTTTAAACCATAAGCAATTGCTGCAGCAGTTGGCTCATTAATCAGCGATAACACATTTAGTCCGGCTATTTCTCCAGCCTGTTTGGTTTGCATTCTTTCTTTGGTTCCGAAGTAAGCAGGAACTGTTATCACAACATCCTTAATTGGCTCAGGACTATCGGAAGCATCATTAGCATCTTTAACCAGCTTTTTAAGGATGTAGGCCGATATTTCTGATGGATCTAAATTTTCAGGAAATTGAGTTGGTTTCTCATAACTTTCATCCACTCCAATGTGGCGTTTAATAAAACTCACAGTTCTATCGGGTTCTTCTGTTGAGATACTTTTGGCTTCCTTGCCTACCACCACATTGTTCTCCTCTCCAATATAAACAACAGAAGGGGTTGTTGAATCACTTTCAAAATTTCTAATTACGACAGCCTGATCGAATTTATCAACTTGCGAAATACACGAATAGGTTGTACCTAAATCAATTCCATAAACTAATCTGCTTTTATCCATTGTATTTATTTTTTAATTCTCTTTTACTTTATAAATAATTACTTCGGCAGGTCTTAAAACACGACCCGTTGTTACATCTTGAAATCCTGATTTTTTACAGCTGGCAATTTTTTTAACTTTACCCTCCTCTTCGGTTTCTATCTTATCAATTACCTTATGCATTTTTGGTGTAAACACCTCCTCTTCCTTAGGCTCAAAACTCTCTATATCGTAATCATAAAGCAAATCGAGCAAGCCATTTGATAAATTCTGATATTCTTGCAAGAGCTTAGGGAATAAATTTTCCTTATTCTCATCCTGATTTACGGAATAATGATGATACAAATCTTCAATGCGATCATGCCAATGAATAATATTCTTTAAAACAGGTTTAGTAATTTCCTTATTCAATCCATTTTTGTGAAGCTGCAATTCACTATGTAATTCTCTGTTAATATTATCTTTATAGGCCAATTCATCTAGTAATTCACATGCCTTACCAACACGTTTTTCAATCAAATCCATTTTTTCCTTAACAAAAGTGCTTGCTTTGCTTTCATCAACAATTTTAGGTGCTTCTTCCTTGTTCTCTTCTGCAATTGATTCGGACTCTTTGTCTTTCATCAATTTCTTGTATGCCTCTTCGTACTTTTCTTTGGCTTCCTGCAAATCATTTAACAACAATGCAATATCCTCTGGAGCTTTATTTAATATGCTTTCTGTTTGGGCCAAACGTTCAATTTCTTCAGTCTTTTGTTTATTTTCCTCTTCCAGTTTTGCATTATGCTCTACCAATAGCATTTTTTCTTTCTCCAGTTCCTGAAACTCAGGGAATTTTTGTAGAATGTCGTTAATATTCATACTTTTGCATTTATTATATTTATAAATAGTGTTGTAGATATATTTTTAGCACCTATTCTTATTACAACTCTTACTATCCTATTTTACTTGATTCTATTTAGCTTCAACACTTAATACCAATTTATTAGGATACTAATTTTTTATTTCATAAAATCTTTTCTGATCTGCATTAAACTATGGAAAAACTTAAGAATAATTATAGCAAAGGCTGTAAAAGCAATTCCCATAGAAACTATAATTCCGAGTAGAACTTTAAAAAAACCTTTCATAATTAATCCAATATATCTATTGTTGATTCGAATTATTTTAATAAAAATTAATCATTCACCCTTCTGTTTTTCTGCTCCTGAACTAATTTATCTATCAGTCCAAACATAGTAAACTCCAAAACATATCAAGCCTTGATTTTATTACTTTAAGTTTATTCTATCTGTAGATAAATATTTAGGTAAAGTGAAATAAACTCTTATCATTTCTTATTGTTATGATCAAATATATAAATTATTAAACAAATATACATTTATAATAAGATAAATTTTAGCATATAAACATGTTAACTAGTCGCTTATCTTTTATTTCTATACTTAACGTTTAATATAATATGAACTATCAATAAATGGATGATCGGAAGCAGCTATTACATCTTTGGGTTTAATCTCAAATCCATGAAGCAAACGCTCAACATCATCTTTGTTAAACTTTAAAAGTTGCTCATCACCAGCCTCAACATTTTCTCTCACCATACGGTTGGCATGAATCTGCTTTAATTTTTCAAACAGATTTCTACACACTCGCCCATTTCCAAAATTCATATCTTTCTCTTCAACCAAAGTCTGGAAATATTCCGAAACAATGGAGTTACAATCTTCACTCATACTAAAAGATTCCTTCTGCATAAAGCTTGTGAAAATCTCCAATAATTCGTCCGAAGAGTAATCAGGAAAATTAATCAAGTGAGGGAAACGACTTGCCAAACCCGGATTGGCAGTTAGGAATTCTTCCATATTTTTGGTGTAACCTGCCAATATAACACAGGTTGTGTCTTTAATACCTTCCATTTCATCTACCAATACATTAATTGCATCCAGACCAAAATCTCTTGGACTATCGGATTTGTACAAACTGTAGGCTTCATCAATAAACAGAATACCACCTTTGGCCTGTTTGATTAATCGTCTCATATTTTGCTCGGTATCACCAATATACTGTCCAACTATAGTTTGCCTGCTTGCTGCTACCAAATGTCCCTTGGGCAGAACCCCAATAATTTTATATATTTCTCCTAGGATAGAAGCCAATGTGGTTTTTCCCGTTCCAGGATTTCCCATAAATATGGAATTCAATGAAATGGCATTGTTATTTCCTTTTAAACGGTTCACTTTTACCAGGTTGGTCAGAGAAGTAACACTTTCCTTTACAGATTTCAGGCCTGTTAAATCATTTAGCTTTTTCATGATATCAGGCAAAGTTTGCTGATCACCTTGGGTGTATTGATCCTTAATGGCTTCCAGAATATCATGCTTGTTAATGATGCCATCTGCCGCCTGATTACTCATTGTGGTTCGAAGCCTATAGCAATAGAGAACTTCGCTAGCCAGCAGAGTCGAAATTCCTTCGTTAAAATCTCTTTTACTCAAAAAGGATTTCATGTACTCAAAGTACTTTCTTGCCAGTGCCATGGCTTCTTTACTCACTTCCAGACTTGCACTTTTTGCCTTGTCCGTAAAGTGTTTTACCAGCATATCGATGGAAACGCCTTCAAAATGGAAAACATTCGGAAAGCAGATTCTTAAAAGCGGTGAAGTTGCAGAAATACGATCCCATCCCTGCTCATTCATCGATAAAACAAACAAATTGTTTTTTTTGTTGATAATATGCTTGCACAGAATCTCAATCATTTCCTCTTGTTTAAACGGATTTTGAATCAGATTATCCCTGTTTTCCTTTTTATCCATATTCTCTATCAGAACAAGTGTATTCTTCAAATTCGACAATTTTCCTTCCAAATCATCTTTATCATTCAAAGTGCTAAAGTCTATTCTTGATACATTTATGTCCTTATAAAAACTTGATCCAAACATCTTTGTTAATTCGTATGCATCAATATTTTTGTGATTAACAAAAACACAATGCAAACGCAGTGCAAAAAACTCTTCGGGATCATTCAAAACTGCAGCTACACATTGGGTATTTTTAATAAATGAAAGAAAGGATTTAGGCGCCATATCCATGGCTGTGATATTGGAAACTTCCACTTCTTTTTCTTCAACTTCGAAGCCCATAGCTAATCGCCACAGGGTTTGCCCAAAATCTTTTTCCAGTTCAATTACCTTCCTTTTGGGTAAAATATCACTTAACTCCAACGAATCGGGTGTAGCAAACCAAGCCTCATTAAATATTTCCTGAAAATCTTCAAATTCAATTTGATACCAATCCAACTCCCTAGAACTAATCACAATAGATTTTACAATTTGTTTACTATTGTAAGGTCTGTGTTTTTTTATATCAGCATAGTAATCGATATTTGTATCGACCGCATCCAGCACCTTTTCTTTCAGATCATCATCATCCAGATCATCATGCATTAAATATACAGGAAAAATGAACCTTCCATCCTTACTCAACAGAACCACATCCACTCTTTTCAGAGAAAATATCAATCTGAAACCATAGGCTTTTGCCTGTTCACAAAGTAATCTTAGGTAAGGTATTTTCCATTCGGCCCCTATGCGTGGTAAAATTTCCTCACAAATCTGAATGGCTTCCTCGTGTTCTCCAAGCCAAAATTTATCATTCGCTTTTTCAGCTTCTGCATAAAAATCTTCCAACATATTTTACTTGGCGTTTTCTAGTTGTTTAAAAATATTGGGAACATATTGCTTCTGAATGCTTGTTGCAATAATTTGGGCTACCTCTTTTTTAGACATCATCAGGTTTTCTCCAAAATGATAAATCAGATCTAATTCTCCCTTAAAAATATCATGATCAGAAAGAGCAATTCGAATAATAAAATCAATTAATGCATATTTTTCTGAAGGATTAATCTCCAGAATTTCGCTTATGGCTTGATTACAGAATCGAACTACATCCTTTTGTGCAATATCAAATAAAAACTCTTTAGGGAACATACTAAACTCCGACAGGGCAGTGATAATTTCTCTGTACTCATCCTCATTCATTCCATCATCAACCTGAGCCAATATAATACCGGCAGTTGCAATGAATATTTTCCTATGATAATCAAGAGCAGAGCTTCCTGTTTTTATCAAAATACTAATGAGCTCATCCATATCTGTATTTAATGCTTCATCATCACCATTGGATAAACCTCTCTCTGCGTAAGTTTCAGATTTTGCAAACAATTCAATGGCTTTTACCCGAATGGGATTTATGGGGTGAGATAAAATATCGACACGAGCATTTTCCTTAAAAAAGGCCAATGTTTTTTCATTTTCTTTACTATATAAAACAGGATTAAACATTACTCTCTTAGCAGATAATCCTGATGAAAGTTTGAAAAAACTACTAAGGGTTTTCTCCGATTTTTGACAAACCAGATAACCAAAACGATCGGCTGTTAATTCTGAAACCTTATTCCACAAATTTAACTTGTGCTGAAGCATTAAAGGCATACTTGCTCCCTGAGGATAGACAAAT
This sequence comes from uncultured Marinifilum sp., assembly GCF_963677195.1. Classification (NCBI taxonomy): domain Bacteria; kingdom Pseudomonadati; phylum Bacteroidota; class Bacteroidia; order Marinilabiliales; family Marinifilaceae; genus Marinifilum; species uncultured Marinifilum sp. The sequence goes on along the minus strand of NZ_OY781918.1, from coordinate 2,285,256 downwards.
TGTACCAACATGGCGATTCGGGTATTCCCGCTAATAAGATGTCCTATTTCATGTCCTACAACAAAACGCAGCTCATCATTATCGAACTTTTCCACCAAAGCAGAATTCAGATTTATAATGTGATTTGTATCATCATGACTACGAGCCAAAGAAAATGCATTAAGATCGGCCGAGTTGGTTATATAGAAATCAATAGATTCCTTAAAATCTAATTCCTCCTGAACATTTTTACATAAACTGTATAAATCAGGAGCCATTTGGGGTCCTAGTTTAAAGGAATGCCCTTCGAGAATATACTTCCAGTTGTTTTCAATTTTTTCTATTTGAGCATCTTTTATGACCTGTTCAATCACATCGCCCTGTATCAATTCATTTATTTCCCTTCCTAAAGAAATTTCAAGTGGTATCCTTATTTTGTCGTAGTTCATTTTACTGTTATTGAATATTGTATATTGTTTTAGTTTTTTATTCACCACGGTTTAATTTTTATCGCGATTACTGCTTTAGAATGTTTTTCTGTTTTTCCTACCACTATAAACTATTCAAAATCAACACAAACAATAACATTATTTACAGATACAATTAAACGAATGGGAATTTAGGAATTATTTATATAATAAAGAATAATATTATGCAAATTAAATCTATTTTAAATTTAATAGTATAATTTTTCAGTTTGTTAAATTTACAATTCTTATTACAGAAAGTTCCATATATATATATAAAAGCATTTCAAGATTACATTTTGCAAGAATTTACCCCCATAAATTTATTGATATAAATAGACCAGTATTCTTATTTGCCTATGATAGCAGAAGTAAATCAGGAAACTTGTATCGATTGTGAAGTATGTAAATCGATTTGTTCAGAAGTATTCAAAATGAAAGTGAATGGATTAACTCAAATTGCAACAGAATTAACTTCTGGTAAAATTAAGGATTTTGTTATGGAAGCAAAAAAAAACAGTAGTTATATTTTGAGCAGAATCTTTTAAATAGAGATTTGGCTGAGTATTTTTATCGATAGGAACATAAACCCCTTCATGACTTGCATTCCAGCTTCTAGAACTAAGTATCTGATTAAAGAATGATTGCAATTTATTTAATACAACTTTTTCATTATTTGTTCTTAGGTTTGAATAATTCCACAAAAATGAAATGCCAATAAGCACTATTTAAATAAATACTAGAGTAAAAAAATGAGTATTTCTCATAAATTAAAATGTGTTATAAAAGAATACGAGAAGTGCCATATTAAAGGTTCTTAAACAAAAGAGTATTGGCGATAATACTTGCTTAAAGCATAATTATTGAACTAATAAATTCTGAATGCTTAAAAAAATTCTCTTTTTATTTTTAATTTCTTGCAAAAGAAAAAATAGTATGCTATATTTACTTATTATCATATAATTCTAGTGAAAGCTGAATTAAAACTACTACTTACGACTATACATAAAAAGCAAAGATTATTCTTTGCTTTTTATTTTCTCTATGCATCCACAATGCCATACATTAGAATTAAAAACAGTTAATTATAAAAAAAGATTATAAACTTATCCGGAAAGTTAAATTAGAGTTATTGTATAATTTACACTTGTTAATATAAATTAACATATTATTAGAAAGGAAGTAGTTATTAATGTGAGAATCATTATCAAATTAAACTTTGTGATGGATTTTTTCAATATATTATCTTTGTTCCATATTTAGCACAAAATGAGAAACAGAATTACATTAAATCAATTACAAGGCAAAGTATGGTATGAGTTTATAATACGTAACTTGTGGCGCTATCCTAACCGTTTACTAGCCCTTAAGGCTGCAATTGCTATGGGTAGTTTACTTATCCCTTTTGTTATTATTAATCAGTCGTTTATTGGTGTTACTTTAGCATTAGGTGCATTAGCAGGAGCTTTATCAGAAACCGATGATCATCCTAAAGGAAGAGTAAAAGCACTATTACTTACCATTATTAGTTTTGCAATTTCGAGTATTTCAGTCGAAATACTTACTCCATATCCCATATTATTCGGCATTGGCTTAATTGGTTCCACAATAAGTTTTATTATAATTGGTGGACTAGGCGAACGCTACAGAGGCGTTACTTTCGGAGCTCTTTTAGTTGCTATTTATACAATGCTTGGCGCTGATATTTCTTCCCAATGGTATATTCAGCCAATTTTACTACCTGCCGGAGCACTCTGTTACGGACTGCTTTCATTGTGCCTGCTAATTTTTCATCCTGCACGCTTACTAGAGGAGCAGTTGGCTGAAGGTTTCGAAGATTTATCGCTTTACATGAAAGAAAAATCGAAACTTTTCCCTAGCGATGCATCTATTCAAAAGAAAACCCGTAACCGCTTGGCTACTCTTAACATTCAACTTGTTAACTCTCTTGGCCGATGTAAAAATGTAATAAACAGTTATGCCGATGCTATAGAAGATCAGAATATTTTACGACCTTACTTGCATAAATTCATTTTACTACAAAGTTTACATGAGCGAGCAGCTTCAAGCCACGAAAAATATGACTTACTAAGCAAAAATTCAGATAACGCTGAAATACTAGAAGGACTAGGTCAGTTATTAATTCAATTATCGCAGGCAGCACACGAATTATCTAAAAGCCTATTAATGGGAACTGAGTATCAACACCCTGTATCTATTCGTTGGACAATTAGTGCACTAAGAAATCAAATCAAAAAAAGAAAATCGAACTCGAAGCAAAACGATCTGGGTTTACTGTTCAAAAACCTTACTCAATCGCACTTATCTTTACAAAACATGAACTATAATCTGGAAACAGGATTACTTCCAAGAGTAGATCGCGACGAAGAAAGTTTATGGGTAAGATTCTCCAAACAATTAAACTGGAATCACCCTAAATTTAGATACTCCATTAGATTAAGCACGTGTTTTCTTATAGGATACATCCTAATTGTAACTTTTAATTTGGAAAAAGGACACTGGATTTTACTAACCAGCTTATTCGTATGTCAGCCAAGCTACAGCGAAACTCGTCGCAGATTATTCCAAAGAATTTTAGGAACTTTAAGTGGTGTTATTGCAGGTGTTTTAATCGTACAAATTCTTCCTACAAAAGCCGGACAAATTATTTTACTACTAAGTGCTGCTTATGCATTTTTTGTGTGGCTTAAAAAAAATTATGCCTTATCGGTGGTATTTGTTACTATTTTTGTAATAGCTGCCTTTAACCTTATTGCTGATAAAGGTGTTGCAATTATGGGACCCCGAATTTTAGATACTCTAATTGGAGCTATTTTGGCTATTGGTGTTGTACGATTTATGTGGCCCGACTGGCAATACAAGAAACTACCTAAGCTACTTGCTACTGCTATTAATAAGAACAAGGAATACTTTAGTCGTATTTTATTGGAATACGATCAGCTTAGCGAAGATGATCTTGCCTATCGTATTTCAAGATATCAAGCTCATCAGGCAGATAATTCACTGGCAATGGCTTGGCGAGGTATGAAACTTGAACCAAAACAACATCAGAAACTTCAGAAAAGAGCTTTTTCCCTTACCTATCTAAACCATGCACTCTTGTCGTACTTATCGGCACTGGGAGCTCATCGTAATACACCAAATTACATGACCGAAAAAGAACAGAGTATGTATAGAGATGTTGAGGAAACTCTTACCATTGTAGCAGAAGCAATTCAAAACCAAAATCCATGCGATTCAAATGAAAATTTGCAGTTTATACTAGAAAAACTTGATGACATTCTTAATGAAACAGAAAGAGGAATCCGCCGACAAAAATTGGTATTACTCTACAATATTGCCGAAGTTACAGAACAGTTGGTACAAAAAGCAAAGCTTATAAATAAAGAAGACGAATAAAAAAAAAAATGCCCGCTCAAAAATATCTGAGTGGGCATTTTCATTCATCTTACACAATTAATCTTAATAGATTCTGCTAAAAGCTAATTTTAATTTAACTCAGCCAAATATCTTTCTGCTTCGATTGCGGCCTGACATCCTGAAGCAGCAGAGGTAATTGCCTGACGGTAATTAGGATCCTGAACATCGCCACAAGCAAAAACTCCTTTTATATTTGTCATTGGTGTACCTGCCTGAGTAATGATATATCCCTGTTCGTCGGTATCTACATATTTACTAAAAATATCCGAATTAGGGTGATGACCAATCGCTAAAAAGAACCCATCTATATCAATTTTAACTTCCTCTTCCTGAGGAGTTCCGGCTTTTTTTAACAAAGTACAAGCTTCCACTCCATTTTCGCCTGTTAACTCTTTGGTATTGTGCTCGAACAATACTTCTATGTTTTGAGTGTTAAAAACCCTCTCTTGCATTGCTTTTGATGCTCTTAAATAGTCTTTACGAACAATCAGGTATACTTTATTACAAAGACCTGCAAGATATGAGGCCTCTTCGCAAGCAGTATCGCCTCCACCTACAACAGCTACATTTTTACCTTTATAGAAAAAACCATCGCAGGTAGCACAAGCCGACACACCCGAGCCTTTATACTTTTCTTCGCTTTCGAGTCCCAAATATTTTGCAGTTGCACCAGTAGCAATAATTACCGATTCGGTCTCTATTTCCTTATTTCCGTCGATAGTAAGCTTAAATGGTCTCTTATCTAATTCTGCTTTAGTTACAATTCCCCAACGGCAATCGCAACCAAATCGTTCTGCCTGCTTTTTTAATTCCCCCATCATAAGCGGACCACTAATACCTTCGGGATATCCTGGAAAATTATCAATTTCTGTTGTTGTGGTAAGCTGACCGCCAGGCTGCAAACCTTCAATAATTACCGGACTTAAATTGGCTCTCGAAGCATAAATTCCTGCTGTGTAACCAGCTGGTCCTGATCCAATAATTAAGCATTTAACTTTTTCCAAAATATTTTCTTTTTTATCCATTTTTTATGATTTACTCTAATCCTATAAACCCTTTTTCATTTTTTCAAGCATAGTTTTTAAAATTACCTCGTCGGTAACTCCCATACCTTCGTTTGCCAAACGCCCAATATTTCTAATTGTTGCCTCCACATCATCATCAATAATACCATCTTGTCCATTAAGGCTACTATGGTTAATTGCCAGTAAAGATGATTGCACAGCTGCACTTACACTAGCAGCTATTTTTTGAGAACAACCATATTTAGCACCATCACAAATCATTCCTGTTACACTACCAGTCATATTTTGCAGAGTCATTCCCAATTGTTTAAAATCTCCTCCCATAATATAAGTCATTCCGCAAGCAGCACCAGCAGTAGATAACAACACTCCGCATAAGGCCGACAACTGACCCACAAAAGATTTCATGTAAATTGTAACCAATAATGCAAAAGCCAAAGCTCTCAATAGTTTTTCCCTATCGGCATTAAATTCTTCGGCCACTACAATAACAGGAAGAGACACACTAAGCCCCTGATTTCCACTACCACAGTTTGACATTACCGGCATCGAACTTCCTGCCATTCGCGCATCAGAAGCTGCAGCTGTAAGCATAACAGAACGGTTCATAACATCACTTGAAAGCAGGCCTTTTTTAATGTTTATCATCATAGATTTTCCAACCTGCAATCCATAATTTCCTTTTAATCCTTCTTCTGCAATTAATTTATTCAGTTCTATTCCTTTCTCTACAAAAGCAATATCATCTATATCAACAGTTTTTATAAATTCATATATTGCACTAAAACTCCATGTTGAAAAATCGGTTTTTCCTTCCTCTTGGCTCCCCTCTTTATTATTAAACAAAACAACTCCATTTCGCTCTGCCGTAACAATATTGGTATGTCTATCCTGAATAATTACTCTACCAGAATTTTCCCCATTTCTACAAATACATTCGATATAAAGTTTAGGAACATTATATTTTACGTCGACCTTAACATTTCCCTTATCGACAAACTCTTTAGCCAGCTTCATTGTATTATCACAAATTCCGCCCAAAACTTCTAAACCAGCATTAGGATTACCGCCCAAAGCACCTAAAGCACCGGCAATAGGTAAGCCAACCATTCCAGAGCCGGGTATACCAACTCCCATACCATTCTTAAAAATATTTCCACTAACATGAAACTCCAAACTTTCAGGTTCCATTGTTAACACCTCTCTGGCCTTTGCTGCAGCATAAGCTAAAGCAACTGGCTCGGTACAACCAAGGGCAGGAACGAATTCCTCTTTCAGTTTTTGTAAGAATATTTCTTTCATTACGAATTAAATTTAAGTGTTTGTTGTTGTTGTTGTAAATGTGTGGTTAAATATTTGTTAGATGAAAGAACAGATCGGTCGTTACTTTAGTTCCGACCGATCCAAAACTAAACCAAAACAGACTATTGATTATATTTTACGAATTCTTAGGGTTCATTACAACCTCAACAGAATCGTATTTCTTAAATAATTTTTTGGCGAATTCTTGTACTTTTTTCGCACTAATGCTATTTACTAGTTTATTATATTCTTCGGTATTTGCAATGGGTTCATCATTCATTAATGATGATTGAATAACACTTAACCAAAAACTATTTTCTTTTTCTGATTCCGCTCTGCTCTTGATGTAATTTTTCTTGATCTCATCAAGGTCAGTTTCATTCACAGTTTTTACAATAGCATCTAATTCCTGATATACCAATTCTCTTAATCTTTCCTGTTTTTCAGGACCACAATCAAAATTAATTGTTAATCCAACATGCTCGTAAGGACGCTTGCTAATTGATGGACGCACACTTACACCATAAGTTCCACCTTCTTCCTCACGAATGGTTTCCATATATCTTTTCGATAGCAATTCTGCAACTACTCTGGCATACATTCTTGTTTCCAAATTGTATTCCATTTCATTATCGATAGCCAGGTATACTGTGGTTTTAGGAACCTGCATTTCTCTTTCGAAAATTCTTTGTGCTTTTCCTTCTGCCATTCTTACCTTACGGTCTATCCATTTTTCCTGGCGTTTTTCCGATGAAATACTACCAACATATTTTCTAATCAAAGGCAGATGTTTTTCTTCATCGATATTACCTACAAAAAAGAAAGTAAAATCGCTGGCATCTTTAAATCTATCCAAGTAGATTTTCTTCGCTTTCTCAAAATCAATGTTGTTTACGAACTCATCGTTGAACATTAAGGCACGCTCGTGATAATCAGACATCAACTGACCAATTGTGTCCTTTAATGCTTTTCCGTTATCAGCTTTAGCGTTTTGAAGATTATTTTTAATGGCTCCCATTTGTGCCTGAAACACATTTTGGTCGAATCGTGGATGCTCAAAATACTGATACAACAATTGTAGCATTGTTTCAAAATCCTTAGGAGATGCTGATCCTGAGAATCCTTCAGTATAACTACTTAATTGTGGTTTTACACCTGCAATTTTCCCTGTTAATTTCTTTCTTAACTGAATTGCATTGAATTCTCCAACACCAGAGATTTGTGCTAACATTGTAGCCATTTCACCTGATTCCATATCTTCTCTTTCAAGAAGTGAGCTACCTCCTAAACTATATGAGCTGAATAAAATTTCATCCTTGCTGTAATCAGTAGGAAGAACAATTACTCTTGCACCATTCTCTAATGTATATAGTTTCGCATCCGTACCTTTTACTACTGATTCAGATACAAATTTCTTCTCTGTCAATTCATCAGTTACAAGTGGAGCATCTCCTGTTTCATCAGCGTAAGCTTCAATATTCGAAGTCATTACTTTCTTAAGCGAAGCAAACAATTCTTCTTTACCAGGATAGTTAATCTCAGCTTTATCAGGACCACTTAGCGCAAATACACTATTTTTTACATTCGAATAATTCTTAAGCATAGAGTTTACTTCCTGCAATGTAATTTCAGGAATTACTTTCTGTCCAAATTCCACATCCCATTCTACTGATGGTGCTGGTTCTGCCTTCAAGAAATGCTGTTGAAATGTTTTCGCCCAATCTTCATTCGAGATTTTATCTTTTCCCTGAAGGTAAGACTCATAACTTCTTAAGAACGAAAGCTTAACTCTATTTAATTCCGATTCGGTAAATCCGAAGCGCTGAACTCGTGTAAACTCGGTCATGAAAGTTTCAAAAGCTTCAATTTCCTTATTCTCTTTAGGTGCAACATATAAATAATTTGCTGCTTTTGTTCTACACATTTCAAATCCACCAACTTCCATTGCAACTGCAGGGCATTCCGGCTTTTGCATCAACTCTTTAAAACGATTGTTTAACATGGTGCTAAACATACTTTCAGCTAAACCTTCTCTCAAATAGTTTTCGTCGCGAACAGTAGTTATCGGTTTACGGAAAATCCAGTTAATAGAAACAGATTTTGCCTCTTTATCTTTTGCCAACACATACTGAGTTTCTTTACTATCTTCAACTTGATAGTAAATTCTTTCGGCTGCATTTTTGGGCATCGGAATCTTTGAGAATAATGCTTTTATTTTTTCTTCAACTTTTGCTGCGTCAATATCACCCACTACCACTACAGCCTGATTATCGGGGCGATACCATTTCTTGTAGTAATCGCGTAAAGCCTGATGTTCAAAATTATCAATTACATCTAAAGACCCAATTACATCGCGAATTGCATACTGCGAATGGTTGTACATAACAGGATTTCTTTGCATTCCTATTCTGAAACGAGAATTTCTGCGAGTTCTCCACTCTTCATGAATTACACCTCGCTCCGATTCAATTTCTTTTCCTTCCAGTAGCAATCCTCCCGACCAATCATGCAAAACCAAAAGAGTTGAATCTAAAAGGTTTTCATTATTCGTTGGAATATTACTGATATTATAAACTGTTTCGTCCTGAGCAGTGTATGCATTGATATCTCTACCGAACTGAATACCGTTCTTTTCAAGATAATTAATCATATTTTTCCCCGGGTAATGCTCTAAACCGTTAAAGGCCATGTGCTCTAAAAAGTGAGCCAAACCATTTTGATGTTCGTCTTCTAAAATGGCACCTACGTTTTGCACAAAATAAAAGCTTGCACGATCTTTCGGCTCTTCGTTGTGCATTACATAATAAGTCATACCATTTGTAAGCTTACCATGCTTCACATCTGATTTTAAAGGAATTGTTGTTGAATTTTGAGCCTGGCTATTAATTCCAGAGAACAAAATAGTACTCACCGCGAGTAGGCTTAAAAATTTCTTCATTTTGTTGTTTTTAAAGTTTTCTTAAAATCATTCCGAGAGTTTCTTTAGTCCGGTATCAACATTATTAATAAATACAAAAGTAAAATTTTGTTTTATTAATAAATGGTTTTATAGCAGTTGGTTTTCTAATAAAAAAAAGGTCTGAGCAGGGACTTTAAAATCATATATTGGGGTAAAGTCTTTTATTGCCCTGCTCCTAACCACTAACTAGTATTTGTTGTTGTTTTTATGAAAATCCAGATTTATTCGATATTAAGAATAAAAGAAAAAAAGCTTCTCCTATTCTACATCTTTTGTCGTATATATTATAGGTATAACAGACTATCAATTTTCTATTTGCTTAAGCTTTATTTAATAGCTTGAGCCGTTTTTTTTTGTTTGTATTCTTGTTTACCTCTATCCAGAAATTCTACGAATGCCTCCACATCTAAATCGTAAGCTCTAGGCTCTGTTAAATCATTACCATTAGTATCTAACAAGCAGTAGTATGGCTGAGCATTTACATTGTATTTTGAAATCTGAAAATCAGCATTTTTCTTACCCAAAGTTTTCTTTTTCTTTCCATCATATTGAGAAACAATCCACTCTTCTTTAGGAAGTTTCGTTTTATCATCAACATACATTGCTATAACAACATAATCTTCCTGTAAACGCTTTAACACCTGAGGATCGGACCATACATTCGATTCCATTTCTCGACAGTTAACACATCCATGGCCTGTAAAATCGATGAATACAGGTTTATTTAATTTTTTAGCTGCAGCCATTCCTTCTTCGTAGTCGAAATATCCGTTCAGCCCATGAGGCAAGTGCAGAAAATCTGAATATTTAGCAGTATGTGTTTCTTTATGCTGTGTAGTTCCTCCCGAATTGTTCATTACTATTTTATTGATATCAAAATCAAGAGAAGCTTGAGGAGGCATATATCCCGATAATGCTTTTAAAGGAGCACCAAACAAGCCAGGAATCATATATACTACAAAACCAAATGTTACAATTGATAGCATTAAGCGAGGCACGCTAACAAATTTTACATCGCTATCGTGAGCAAATTTTAGCTTACCCAGCAAGTAAAATCCCATTAAGGTGAATACTACAATCCAAATTGCAAGATAAACTTCGCGATCTAATATTCCCCAATGGTAGGTTTGATCGGCAATACTTAAGAATTTTAATCCCAAAGCCACTTCTATAAAACCTAAAACCACTTTTACCGAATTCAACCATCCTCCAGATTTTGGCATATTGTTTAACCACGAAGGAAAAATTGCGAATAGTGTGAATGGTAATGCAAATGCTGAAGAAAATCCTAACATTCCAATAATTGGCATTAACACCTCACCACCTGCCGATGCCACTAAAATTGCACCTACAATTGGACCCGTACATGAGAATGAAACCAACACAAGGGTGAATGCCATAAAGAATGCTCCCATTAATCCACCTTTATCTTCGTTGGCAACAGATTTATTTACAATCCAGCTTGGCATGGTAATTTCGAACATTCCGAAAAATGATGCCGCAAAAACCATAAAAATTACAAAGAATAATACATTAGGAATCCAATGAGTACTTAGGAAGTTTGCAAAATTAGCACCCAAGGTAACTGCTACAATTGTACCAATTACTGTATAAATTAAAATAATTGAAAATCCGTAAAAAAACGCTTTAAATTTTGCTTTTGCCTTATTCTCATCGCTGTGCATAAAGAAACTTACAGTCATTGGAATCATTGGAAAAACACAAGGAGTAAAAATAGCAGCTAAGCCTCCTAAAAAGGCAAGAATAAAAATATTCCAAAGTGAACCTTTTGTAGGATCATCGGACTTTTTAACAGGAGTTTGGTTTGCTGCAGCAACAGCTTTAAGTTCTCCTTTGCCTATTTGCAAATCGAATTCATCATCTCCCATTACACATTGCCCTGTAGCATCGGAACAAGTCTGATACTCAAAAGTACCTGCCACTTTAAGAGGTAATTCTTTTACTTTAATGGTTTGGCGCATTTCTCCCTCTTTTTCAAAATAGCTTACCTCACCCTCCCATATTTCATCGTAGTGTTTATGAGCATTTATTGGCTTTACCTCACCTACTCTTTCATAGCTTGAGTTATCCTGAAAATTAAAAGTAATTAAAATAGGACCTAATTCAGGATCAAAATCGTTAGAGTAAACATGCCATGTTTTATCAATTGTTGCTTTAAAAACAACATCCAGCTGATCTCCAACTTTAACATCTTTCTTAGAAAACTCTACTTTCCACTTTGTAGGCTCAATTACCTGCCCAAAAGAAAGTCCGCTAAACACCATCATTAAAATGGCTAGAATTGTAATTTTAACTTTCATCTGTTTTTTTTTAGTCTTTAAAAATGGATGTTGTCTTTATCGTTTTTAGACCACAACCAAATTCGTTTGATTAGTCGATTGTTTGTTTTGGTTTACACCTTTGCTTTAGAGACAAGCAAAATCCCTAATTGGGTGAACGAAGTAAAGAAAAATATCGTTAATTAATGTTAATAATAAGCACTTTAGACTGGCTATTATTATCAATTAGGTATTTATTTTGTTCATTACTACAATGGTAATTAGTCTGATTATCTATTATAAATGATTTTTAATACAATCTAGATTAGATAAAAATTACAGATATAAAAAAAATCTTTTTTTTTTGATATTTCATTTCAACTTTTAATTAATTATCTCTTTTAAATGATAATTTGAAAAATATTCTTGATAATTACTATCAAAAAAGCACTTCGTTCTTAAATTTAGATATCCTTTTGTTAGTTAGGATATTTTTTATTGCAAAACTTCGATTTTTCATCCTTTATTCATTTTTCTATCCAAATTTATCTTACTAAGTATTTTCCATTGTATATTAAACTGTAATAAAAATTTTAAAATATACTTATGATATAAAACTAAACCCCTTAGCTTTTGTCCAAGGGGTTTTTATATAATATCTGTAATAAGAAACTATTTTACCAAATCTAAAAGTTGCTCTTCATTTTTCATCCCTAATGCTTTTTTTAGTTCTTTTCCCGAAGCATTGGTAAACACGAGTGTTGGATAAGCTTTTACTGCATATTTTTTGGCTAAAACAGGACCTTCTCCTTTTTCTGAATCAATTTTTAGGCAAACAAATTTTTTGTTGAATTCATTCCCTACAGTTTCCAGTGTAAAATATTTTTTGGCCATCATTTTACAAGGACCACACCAGGCAGTATAAAAATCCATGAAAATTTGCTTTCCTTCTTTCTTTGCTTTTATCTGAGCTTCGGCAAAAGATCCGTGAAAAAACTCAATTCCCTGCGCTTTAACAGTCGAAGAAAAGAACATTAATAGAACTCCGGCAATCAATACTAGTTTTATTTTCTTCATTTTTAAGTGTTTTATTTTTTATTGAGAATACTTGTTGTTTACGATGAGCTAAAGATAGTAAAATATATACCCTGCATTCCTTAATGGATTGTTAATGACTTTAAATTGAGATCGTATGTAATAAATCAATTGTCTTTTTAACTATTATAGTTCTGTTATTCCATAATCAGTATATAGAACTTTATAAAGCCATTTACCCATTTGCAAAAAAAAAGACTGCCAAAAAAGACAGTCTTAAAACAAATAACTCAATTATTTATTTAGCAGGATAAGTAAAATCAAATTCATCATCCCCCATTACACATTGTCCGGTTTGGTCGGAACAGGTTTGAAAATCGAAGGTTCCTTCGATGTGTAGTGGCAAACTTTTTACCTTAATGGTTTGACGCATTTCAGCAGTATTTTCGAAATAACTTACATCGCCCTCCCATATTTTGTCGTAGTGTTTCACTGCATTAACAGGACGAACCTTACCAACTCTTTCGTAACTTGCATCAGCCTCAAAATCGAATTCAATTAAAATTGGGCCTAATTCAGGATCGAAATCATTGGAATACACATGCCAGCTTTTGTCAATTTTTGCTTTGAAAATAATTTCAATCTCATCTCCCACCTTAATTTCTTTCTTCGATAATTCTGAAGTCCACTTCGCAGGAGTTAAAATTTGTGCAAACGAAATAAGCGATACGCTCATCATTAGTACCAGAAGTACTGCAATTTTATTTTTCATTTTATTTCTTTTTTCAGGATAAAAGATTCTCTCTTCTATCATTAGTAGATATTCTTTCTATTAATAAGACAATATTAAATCGCAATTGGGTGAAAGCAAGTAGATTTTTTTAAGCTTAATTAACTTTTGTGAATTTGTGTATACAAGAAAACCGTCTCTTAAAAGAGACGGTTCCTATAATGTTTTGCTTTATTTAAGCTTCCAATTTAGCATCAGTTTTACGAGTAATTCGCCCGTAAATAATCAATGCAATTGCCGAAACTGCAGCAATGGCAACAAAGTAATACCATATATAATGAGCATGTGCCGAAGCTAGTTCCCAGTCTGCTCTCGATTCATATAGTGTTGGATCGGGACAGTATTTGGTTAATAAAACTCCCGATAATCCAAATCCTAAGATAGAAGACACAAATGAATGAAGGTGACTAAATCCTAAATACATTCCCTCTTCACCTTTTGGTGCCTGCAAAGAGAAAAACTCCAGGAATCGTGGTGAAATAAATGATTCTGCCAATCCCTGAAAAATAATACCCACAATCATCATAAATGCCACCGGATGCATTGTAAATAGACCTAAGTTAACAGATTCCACATCAAGCAAATTACCTGCTGCCATACAAAGAGCAGAAACCGGCATAATAAACATTCCTACTGTCATTGAGAAAAGCGCAGAGCGTTTGCTCATAAGCTGAGTAATTATACCTACTGATAAAACAACCACTAAAGGATTTACATTGGCATACCAGGATGGTGAAGCTCCCTCTCCTGCCATACGCAATACATATTTAGGCATGGTTGCATACAATTGGTGCTGTACCATCCAAAATCCGGTTACAATAAGAATTAAAGCCACCAAACGTCCATTGGAAACCACTCTGATTAAACCATCCCATATTTCTTTTATAGACTTTCCTTCGCCTTCGGTTTTCGCACTTTTAAAGAAAAAGAAAACTGCAATTACTGCAAGAAAGGTCATGGCTGCCGAAAAGTAATTTAAATTTACCAGACCTTCGTTCCCCATGGCTTCGCGCAAAGGCTTTACAATGGTTTTTCCCGAGAAAGAACCAATATTCACCATCATATAAAAAATAGAAAAACCTCTGGCTCGGTTCGACTCAGTTGTTTCCTTTGCAACCGTTCCTGTAATTACCGATTTAATAAACGATCCTCCTATCATAATCACCGTAACAATAGGTACAATCATCCATTTCCAGCTGGTATTTTCCAATCCAGTAAATTCAGTTACATCGGTATACTTTACCAAACCTGCCGACTCGAGCATAGTGGGTAAAAGTGCTAATCCGGCATAGCCAACACTTAACAAACTAAATGCCAGCAAAAGAGCTTTTCTAAAGCCCATTTTATCGGCCAAAGCACCGCTAAATGTGGGCAGAAAATACAATCCAGCTGAAAAACTACCCGAGATCAAGGCTGCTTCTATATCACTAAATCCTAATATACGGGATAAATAAATGGTAATTACGATAAATACTCCATAATAGGCAGCTCTTTCTAAAAGCTCCACTGAATTGGCAACCCAAAAGGCTTTACTAAAACCCGCTTTTACTACACTTTCCTTCTCAACACTCATACAACTTCCTTGTTCGTTTTTATTTTAAGATCAACTTGTCCGTTATTATAATCGGTAAAAATAGATTTCCTAAGTGAATTACACAAGTAGAGATAAAGCTATTTTCACATAAAACCTTCTGCAGCATTCTTAATAAAAGACAATCTCGTTCCAATTCAGCATAAATAAAAAAATGAATCGGATTATTCCTGCAATTTAATCTTTCGAATACCTCCTTAAAAATCGGTATGCCTATCTGCAAAAACAAAAGGCTATCTCACCATACTGAGACAGCCTTTCATTATAAAATAGACCTCTGTTTTAAGGCATTCTTCGAAATTACATGCTTTCAATAGATTGTTTAAGCTGCTCCACTCTACTATCATTTTGTCTACCAGCAGCTGCGTTCTTAGTCATAAATGCATTTATATTTTCCAAAGCCTTCTCTTTGTTGCCATCTTTCTTGTACAAGCTGGCTAAACAGTAATATCCAGCTAACATTTCAGCATCTTCTTTCAAATAATCTTCAACAGCAGTAATTGCTTTACCATACAATCCGGCGCCTTCAAATGCAGGGTCCATCGCAACTCTGTATGTAGCATTAATTAAGATCCTTGATCCCATTCTCTTATCGGTCTTCAAAGCTTCTTTCGCTCCTATTATTTGCTCATCGAACCATTTTCCGAATTCTTTATGAGAAAGATAATACTGACTCAGTAAATTCTTTTCCATCATCACCTGATTTGGAGCGACAAAATCTTTCTTTGTGTTTTCAATTTCAGATTTTAAAGCTTCCAATGTACTTGTTGCAGCAAAAGCATTTAAATAATTGTTAATAACTGATCCGATTACCTGAGCAAAACTTTCCTCACCAACCAAATCAATAAATTTAGCTTTATTAGCGATCAGGTATTGATATGCTTTACTCTTATACTCGATACCTCCATAGGATAAAATTGTAAATGCATCTTCGTTACAAAGTTGATCAACCGGAGTATTTTCAGCAAACTCTTTTGCTACCTGAGCCATTTTCTCTTCGTTGTAAACTTTCTGCAAGGCCTGAATGTACTTGGCTACAAATTTCACTCCTCTTTCGCCTTTTGCATATCGAGTATCTAAAGCTCCAATTCGCTGATTTGGATCAAGAGCCGCCTTGGCTTCTCCTATTAATCCGGCAGCATCCGATCCTCCCACCATTTTATGAAGAACAACTCCATTATCATCCAAAAATAATAAGCTTGGAAACGCCTTCACTTCATATTTCTTCATTAATTCAATGCCTTCCCCTTTTTCCATATCCATTTTTACAGATACATAATGTTTGTTGAAGAAATCACCCACCTCTTTTTGTGGAAAAATATTCTTCGCCAACATTTTACACGGACCACACCAAGTTGTATAACAATCCATGAAAACCATTTTGTTTTCTTTTTTTGCTTTTGCCAAAGCTTCGGCATATGTTCCGTGTTCGAATGCGATTCCCTGAGAAAAAACACTACTTGTTAGGAACAATGCTACTATTACTCCAAATACTTTTTTCATTTGTTTAATTTTAGTGGTATTACCCAATTAATTTAAATTCTATACCCTTTAGACAATAGAAAATGCCTTTTGTGTGAATGGAATTTATTTTTTTAACCTTAATTAACCATACTACATTTGAGTATTTTCATTTTAAACCATTAACTAAACTTGCACAAGCAATACAACTAAACTAATTCACAAACACATAGTATCTTTAACTACTCCTTTAAACTATAGCGTTGATATTTTTAACAAAAAATAACACTTAAACGTTCACCCAATAATAACATTCGACTGTTATTGTATTGTTAGCTTTGTGAATATTTTTTTCGTTTCTGAGCTAGCGTAATAAAAATAGGGGGAAAATAATGAAGAAGAGAAAAATTGCCAAATCCATAATTTTTTTGGATCGTAAAGGTAAATTAGTAAATGCGACCATTTGTTTGCATCGATTTGCTATTGCACTTGTTGTAGTCGCTTTTATTCTGCCGGCAAATAATCAAGTATTGGCGGATAAAAAAATTAAGCCAGGAAAAAAACAGGCTACTTTAATTCTTTCGGATGGAAAAAAAATTGTTTTGGGAACGAAAAGTGATACCATTGTAAATTCTAAAACAAAAGGTGTTCGTATAAAAGTTGATTCTACTGGAATTAATTATATCACAATTGATAACAAAAACAAAATAAAGAAAAATCAGTCTGTAAAAAAGAACTGACAACTTATTGATTTAATATAGAAGAAAAATATATTCTCAATTGGCCTTCTTCTAAAAAAACAATATTAAGTAAACAAAAGAGCAGTCGTACCACCAACGACTGCTCTTTTTGCTTTCATACATCAGCAATATTTAATTTTCTTACGGACACAATTGCCAATACAGAGCTGTATCGCTAAACCTTCTTCTAAAAATCTTTTTCATTTCGGCTTTATGTCGTTTATTAAACGAATTAAACTCTTTCTGCACTACGGCCATTACCACAGGTGAATTGGGGTTGGCACGTACAGTTTTTACAATGGACATTCTTCTGCGAGAGTATGCTTTCTTAATGTCTTTCTTATAATCGAACATGGTAAATTCATCATCCTGCGATAATTTATTTCCATTTTCAGCTTCCTCGTTTTTTCGTTGTACCCAAGCTATTTTTTTGTTTACAGGAACAATATAAGCATCATCTAAACGAGTAAGATATGCATTATATTCTGTAGCCAAATCATCTTTATTTACAACAACTTCCTTACAATCAGAAATATTTCCGGTAATAGTAAAGCTTCCATATTTCCCAAGCCAAATATCGAATTCACAATTTTCGTTTGCACACATTGTAAGTCTTACAGGAGGCTTAATATCATTTGATCGAAACTCAAATTCACCATTTACCACTTGGATGGTATCAATACATTTTTCCGAAAGCTTTTTATTGGTTTTCATTTTCACCATCAAAAGGCCATTTTCTAATCCTTCTATTTCTCCTTTTAATTTTATTGATTCCGGATTACAAGCAAACAAAAACAAACTCGCTATTAATAAATACCCTATTTTTTTCATTATTTTTTATTTAAGAAGCTTAATTGATTATAATATTTAGTAGTTGATTTTAGTGCATTAATTTTGCACTTACATTATTATGACGCACAGAAATAATTTAGGGTGAATAGATGTTGATTATTTTTTTATAGTCGCCCAAAGTTTAAGAGTTACACTTCTCATTTTAAGACTATTAAAAAATTCTTTAAGTATTCGATTTTTTGACTTTAGTTCACAAAAAAAGCCCGGCAAAAAAACCGAGCTTCTCTGTATCATAAAATAAGTATTATTCCCAATCGAGAATTACTTTTCCGCAATCCCCTTTTTCCATAATTTCAAAACCTCTTTGGTAATCATCGGCTTTAAAGCGATGAGTAATCATTGGTAAAAGATCCAATCCACTCATTAGCATTTGTTCCATTTGGTACCATGTTTCGTACATTTCGCGACCATAAATTCCTTTCAACTGAAGACTTTTGAAAATAATATCGGTCCAGTTTACCGTAGTTTGAGAAGGAAGAATCCCTAACAAAGAAATCTTTCCTGAGTTATACATGTGTCCAACCATATCGTTAAAAGCAGCCGGAGCACCTGAACATTCCAAACCTATATCGAAACCAATCATACCCAATTCCTTGATTACATCATCCAAATTTTCCTCCATTGGATTAATTACGCGATCGGCTCCCATTTTCTTGGCCAATTCGATTCTAAAAGGATTGGTTTCTGTTGCCACAACATAACGAGCACCTGCAAATTTAGCTACTGCAACACACATGCTACCAATTAATCCGGCACCTGTTACCAATACATCTTCACCAATTAAAGGAAAAGAAAGTGCGGTATGAGTTGCATTTCCGAACGGATCCATAATTGCCAACATCTCATCAGGAATCTTATCGCTCATCTTCATTAAATTAGAAGCAGGAATGGCTGCATATTCAGCAAAAATCCCATCGATATTTACGCCAATACCAACTGTGTTCTCACAAACATGTTTACGTCCTCGTCGGCAATTTCGGCAATGACCGCAAGCAATATGACCTTCTCCTGTAACCCGATCGCCAATTTTAAAACCTGTAACACCAGCACCTATTTCGGACACTTCGCCAACATACTCATGACCAATAATCATTCCTGGCTTAATCGTATTTTGCGACCACTCATCCCATTTATAAATGTGTAAGTCGGTTCCACAAATTGCTGTTTTTCTAATTTTAACAAGAACATCATTTACTCCAATCTTAGGAATATCAACTTCTTCCATCCAAATTCCTTTTTCTGCTTTGGATTTTACTAAAGCTTTCATTTTTGCCATGATAACTAGGTATATAGTTGTTTATTTAAGTATTGTTATTTTGGTTTCCGATTAGTCGGTAGCCTTATGCAAAGTAAAAAAACTTGAGTATAAATTCAACAATAAGAAACACCATTAAGTAAATAAAACTGACAAAGTATTACTTATAAGATTGGTTTAGTATAAATTTCGAACAAAAGACCAAAATACAGTATTTTTTACTCCTTAAACTCAACTTTTAAATAACTAAATCCTGATTTTACTTCTGAATACAATTTTCCTGATCTTATTATTCTATCTCTAGATAAATCACATAATCTTCTAAATCCCATAGCATAAGCATCAGATCCTTCTACTGTTGGCTCATTGTTTTGTACGCAAATAAAATTTCGATTAGTATTCTCTTTTTCATTCAATTTAAAAATAGCATGCACAGATGATGCAGAACCGGCAAATAAATCGAGAATATAATCTCCATCATCACTTAATTGACCAAATAATTTCACTAATAAATCGGTAGGTTTTGGATACTTAAATGGTAAGCCTTCGGGATATAAAGATTTTAGCTCTTTGGTTCCTTTCGATGTAGGAATATCGTTAATAATTGAAGATATAGGTTTTCTTCTGCTTTTTAATTCACTTTTGTATTTTTTAAGCAAAAAACGTTTTCCAACTTCTTTAGGAAAAACCAATTTACCAGATTTAGTCCACTCCCCTACTCTATTTTTTGAAAACGCCCAATATCTTCCCGATGGAGGAAAATATTCTTCTCCCGTAAAGGGATTTTTAATTGGGAAACGCGAGTTCTTATTTCCACTTGCTGCTGTTGGATTATCGGCAATCCAATCTCCATTACAATCACAATCAGGCTTAGCATACGAAGATAAATCCTTCTCCTCACCTTTAAATTTTACCAACTCTTTATTTTTTGCATACATCAGAATATACTCATGAGTTGTTGCGAAAAAATGAGCAGAATCATTCGGTATGCTTCTGTTGACCCAAATAAATGAACCTACAAAATTATTCTCACCAAACACCTCGTTGCAAATAATCTGCAAATTACTTTTTTCCGATTCATCAATCGAAAATAAAATAAGCCCATCTTTAGTTAACAAATCGCGGGCATGTATCAATCGTGGATAAATCATATTTAACCATTGGGTATGCTTTTCTCCACTCTCAATCCTATTCTTTGCAAAAGTATCAATCCTAACCGGATTCAATTCATTCAGATAAGCCAGATATTGAGACGAACTAATCTGATAATTATCATTAAACGCAAATTGCTTACCTGTATTGTAGGGAGGATCGAAGTAAACCAGTTTTATTCCCGATTGATAATCCTGTTTTAATAATCGCAAGGCATCCAAGTTATCTCCTTCAATAAAAAGATTATTATTAACTGGGAAAACCGATTTCTCACGATTTAAAACCAAATTGGCAACAACTGGTTCTTTAGCTTTCTCAAGCGACAATTGCTTATGCAACCAGCTTAATCCGTAATTTTTTTCATCGGAATACAAATCACTTCGGATCAGTTTCAAAAGTTGGGTCTGCGTACAAAAAGGAATACCTTTGCTGATAGAAAAAACACTTTAAATTATATATGCAAAAGTCACTACTCTCACTATTTTTTCCAGAAGGTCTTTTAGATTATTTTGATATAATAGATTTTAAAGAGGTTTCTAGCGGGAAAGAAATTTACGAAAGAAGATTAACTATTTATTTAGAAGAAAAGAAGATTATTCCTGAGGAATATAAGGATTATTCTATCAAAGCCAGTGGTTTTATGCCAGCACGAGAAATAGAAGATTATCCCATTCGAGATATGTTAGTTAAGCTTAATGTCAAGCGTCGTCGTTGGGATGTTGTTGTTGATGGCAAGAGTAAAAAAGTAAGTAGAGATTGGAATTTGATCATTTCAGGAACTCGCATGTCTGCAGAGTATTCTGCTTTTTTAAAAGAAGTTAGTCGATTTTAATGCGATCAGTATTAAAAGCCTTGAAATATATTTAGGAATAAATGGTGATAAATTTCGAAGACAGTACAAAACAAATTTAAGTGGTTTTGATCAATGGGATAAAAAGCTACACGCCAAAGATTACCTGATATTTCCTGAAAACATAGGTTCTAATTTAGCTCTTGATGAAACAGCCTTTTCAAATGGAGAGTTGTATACCATTCTCAGTAACAAAGATAAAAAAGGAAAGCAAGGTAGCTTGGTTGGTGTGTTTAACGGAACACAAGCTGATTCCATTATAAGTTTAATTCGCGAACACATTTCAGAAGAGTTGCGCTATACCGTTAAAGAAGTTACTCTTGACATGGCTGGTAGCATGAATAAGATCGTAAGAAAATGTTTTCTAAAAGCTGAAATCACTACAGATCGATTTCATGTGCAAAAGCTGGCCAATGATGCCGTACAAGAGCTTAGAATTAAGCATAGGTGGAAGATAATAGATGATGAAAATGCAGAGTATAAGAAAGCGAAATTAGAAGGAAAATTGTATAAACCTGAAATATTGGAAAATGGTGATACACTGCGACAATTGATGGCTAGAGCTCGTTATGCATTGTATAAATCTCCGGAAAAATGGACTACATCTCAAGAAATCAGAGCTCGTTTATTATTTGAAAGATTTCCCGAAATTAAGAAAGCATACAGGCTCTCGGATGGACTTAGAAAAATATACAATCAATCTTTAGAACCAAATGTAGCAAGACTTAAACTAGCACAATGGTTCGATGAAATTGAAAGAGCCGGAATGGATTCTTTTAATTCAATAAAAAGAACTTTTGAAGTACATCATAAACAAATTGTTAATTATTTCTTGAATAGAAGTACAAACGCTTTTGCCGAATCTTTAAATGCTAAAATTAAAAATTTCAGAAGATCTTTAAGAGGGATTGTTGATTTAGATTTCTTCCTTTTTAGGTTATCTAAAATTTTTGCTTAGCTAAAAAAAATTGTGGAGTAGACCCAACTTTTGATGGTGACCCATCACTTCCCAAATAACTTTTCAGTTGATTCAAATTCAGTTTATCACCATTAAAAACCTGTGGCATTAATTCTTTTAATGCTCTAATCTGCTTTTGTTTTAAATAAACGGAAAGTAATTTCGATTCTTTGCTCATATTAATCAGGGCTGCGATATCTTTTCTATCACAAACCTAATACTTTTGCAGCTTGAATAAAAATGTAAATTTAGCATTCGTGTTCAACCAATAATTTCTCATACATGTAATCATCATTACCAGAAATTCTTATGGTATATGCGTCTGCTGGCAAATTTTTAGGTAAAGATTCTTCGCAAAATTGATTTAACGAATCAAGACTTAAATAAACAACGTCTCCCTCGAGGTTAATTACCTCAATTCTGTACATTCCTTCTTTTTGAGTTTCCATAATTATTTTCATTGTAGTTTTGCTACTACTAAAATAGATAAGGAATTGCAAAACAATGTTTCTATTAGGTTAATAAAAACTGTTTTAATTGTTACACGCAAATTCGCTAATAGGCTTAAAAGGGCATCTATAATAATAGCTAAACATTCGATAACTGATAATTGTTACTACCTTTGCGGCATGAAAATAAATACAGAAGAAATTTTAAAGAAGCTTGCTATACAGGAATTAAACGAAATGCAAAAAGCAAGTGTAAAAACTTGGCCAAAGAGTAAAGATTTGGTTCTTTTATCTCCGACAGGATCGGGGAAAACACTAGCATTTTTACTACCTATGTTACAAGATTTAAATCCAAACACAAAAGGTGTTCAGGTTTTGATTCTATCTCCTGCCCGAGAATTGTCTTTACAAATTGAATCTGTTTTTAAAGCTATGGGTACATCGCTAAAAGTAAATTGCTGCTATGGTGGCCATTCCATGAGAATTGAGCAAAACAACTTAAAAACGCCTCCTGCTGTATTAATTGGAACCCCAGGACGAATTGCAGATCACATCCGTAGAGATAATGTTGATTGTTCGAAAATAAAACTTTTAATTTTAGATGAGTTCGATAAGGCTCTGGAGTTGGGATTTCAGAAAGAAATGACCGAAGTAATTAAGGCATTACCTAAGCATTTGAAAAAAGTTTTAACATCGGCAACCAAAGGAATTGAGATTCCTGAATTTGCAGCAATGAATTCTCCAGAAGAAATTAATTTTATTCCCGAAGAAAATCAAATTGCTTTAACTCAAATGAAAGTAATTGCAAATGACAAAGACAAATTAAATGCTCTTTTTCAGCTTATTTGTAAAGTTGGAGATCAGCCTAGTTTGGTTTTTTGCAACCATCGCGATGCCGTTGAAAGAATTGGAGAACTTTTATTGGATGAGGGAATTAGTTGTGATATTTTTCATGGAGGTCTGGAACAATCGGACCGTGAACGAGCTTTAATCAAATTTAGAAATGGAAGCAATCATTTGCTGATTACCACCGATCTTGCTTCGCGCGGATTAGATATTCCCGAAATAAAAAATGTAATTCACTATCAATTACCAAGAGTTGAAGAGGCTTTTGTACATCGCAATGGAAGAACTGCTCGTATGCATGCTAATGGAAATTCATTTATTGTACTTGCAGAACAAGAACGAGTTCCTGATTTTATTCCTGAGGATATGGAAATAATGCCACTTTTGGAGGAAATTAGTATTCCAGAATTACCCGAATGGGAAACCCTTTACGTTGGAGTTGGCAAAAAGGAAAAGGTAAACAAAGTTGATTTGGTAGGATTTTTCTTTAAAATGGGAAAAATGAAGAAAGATGAGTTAGGTAAAATTGATGTTTTGGACCACACCTCTTATGTGGCTGTAAAAAGAGGATTAGGAAAAAAATTAATTGGTAAACTAAAACATGAGAAAGTTAAAAAGAAGAAAGTCAAAATTGAACTGTCTTTCTAATTTTAGCAAACTACTCTCCAAAAATATTATCCAAAAATCGAATGATAGAGCCTTTTGAATTTGCTTCATTTTTAGGCTCTGTATTCGAATTTGAAATCATATTGTAAATATTTCCCCAATCTGGCAATCCGCCAATATTTCGATCATCAATATATAAATCGGCATAAATTTTTCGACTCACGCATTCGTCAAATTCCTCTTCGGGATAATTGCAGTTAACAGCATAAAACTCTAGACCATTACTACTACAAAAACGAATGGCTTCCTGCAATAGTTCTCCTGTTCGGTAACTCCACAAAATAATTTGATGTCCTTCTTTTTGCAGTTGAAGCAAACTTTCAATAGCAAAAGGGATCTCTTTTCCTATTTTTGGATATTTATGTTGTACTATCGTACCGTCAAAATCAACTGCAATAATCATAAGCAAAATTTTAGAGAATAACACTCCTATAAAATTATGCAATTATTTGGTTCTATCTCAATGTAAATGAATAAAAAGCTTCGATTTTATTCCATCCCGATCTAAATATTAATTACTACTAAGTTTTTGCCAAAGTCGGTCTAACATTCCTTGCGAAGGTTCCTCATAGTAGTAGCCCTTTCCGTTTGAATAATGTCCATACTTGCTTGTAGCATCAACATCGTTCAAAATTAGAGAAACATTTTCGATATTTCCTTTTTCGGATATTTGATTTACAAAATTAATCTGATCGCGATGACTATAATCCTGACGCAAAACAAAGAGATTTGCATGAGACAATTTTCCAATAATATAAGCATCGGTAACCATTGAAATTGGAGCATTATCAATTACTACATAATCATAACTATTATTGATTTTCTCTAAAAATAATTTTAATCGCCCATTTTCTAAAAGTTCAGCCGGATTGGGAGGAATAGGCCCGGAACTTACACAATCTAAATTCTTAATTTTTGATTCCTGAATAATCTCCTGCCATTTATTATACCGAACTAAATAAGTACTCAAACCCACCTTATTCTCCAAATCAAAAATAGTGTCAATCTGAGGTTTTCTCATATCGGCACCAATCAATAAAACTTTCTTATTATTCATAGCTATAATAGTAGCTAAGTTAACCGAGGCAAACGACTTTCCTTCAGAAGGCATAGTCGAATGTACTCCGATGATTTTACAAGGCTGATCGGGCAAAACATAATTAAGATTGGTTCGTAAGGTCCTAAAAGATTCAGAAATAGAAGATCTTGGATGATGAAATACAGGAAGTGAATTTTCGTATCGATTGTGAATAATTGTTCCTAAAATTGGCAATTGTGTATTTTTACGTAATTCCTCTTTACTCTGAATATTATCATTAAAGAACTCACGTAATATGATAATTAAAAAAGGCAAACCTAAGCCCAAAAGCAAACCAATTAAGAGATTTATAGCAATATTAGGTTTTGTTTTTACAATGGTTGAAAGGCGGGCAGGATCTATAATCTGTGAATCTGAAACATTTGAAGCTTTGGCAATTGCCGCTTCAGCTCTTTTTTTCAACAAAAAAGTATATAACTCGTTATTCAAATCGAAATTACGCTTCATATTATTCAATTTCTGTTCATTCTTTGGCATTCTGGCAAGCTGTGCTTTTACTTTATCCATTCTTGAACTCAGGCTTTGAACTTCGATTTGAGAGTTTGCCACCAAAGTCTTTAGATTTTCGTCTAAGCTTTGGCGGATTAAATCAATCTCTTTATTTAAAATAAGGAGGCTAGGATTTTTGGCTTGCACACTATAGGATAACACTTCTCTTTTACCATACAAATCGGTAAGTTTAGCAACCAAAGCACCTATGGACGAATCGCTTATACCTGCCACTGAAGGTGCGAGCATTTGTTTCATGCGATTAGCATTGCCCAAATTACGGAGCAAATTTTCATAGTATTCCAAAGAAACTTGAGCCTCAGATAACTGGCTCTCTATTTCTTCCATTTTAGCGACTACAACGCCTGCTTCCTGTCCTAAATCAACAATTCTGTTCCTCGATCGAAAATTGGTAAAACTTTGTCCTGCCAATTGCAACGAATCAACAATTCCCTTTAACTGAGCATCGATAAAACGAACCGTATTTTCCGATTTTTTATTCTTCTCTATTAGCATAAATTGAAGATAAACCCAATTCAACTCGTTTAAATAATCGACTCCCCGAGCGGGTTCACTATCGTCGATTCTTAGATGTATTAATTCGGCTTTTTTCTCCGCTACACTAATCAACATGTTATCAATATATCTCAATGTAATCTTATCCAAATCATTAAAAACAAAGAAATAATTTTTTTCCCTGTTTATTTTCTTCTGATTTTTCTTCAGTGTAAAATTGAAATATTCATTCTTAAAAGGCATATCGAAAAAAGCTTCTTCCTCAAACTTCACCTTAATTTCATCATCCTTATATTCAGCTTTTCCATCTACCTTAATTTTATAAGTGTATTTATCAAGCTGACTTATATATATTGGAATTTGATCAAGATTAGTTCCTTCATGTTGGACCACCTCAAATGGTTCTTTCCGATACAAACCTTCATTTCTAAATAGTTTACTTTTAAACCAGGATTGTTTCCAGCTTAAATTCTCCATTGCTTTCCTATTCAGAGTAAATGATTTTAGGATCTCAACATGGTTTTGAATATTTGCCTTATCCTTAACCTGATACCCCTCAAACATCGCTTTAGCATTCGTTTCTTCCGTATCAACATGTACCCAAAGAGAACTTCGCATCATATAAACGGGCGTAGTATATTTACTGACCAGATAACCAGCTCCAAGCCCAAGAATTCCACAAAGCACAAATAATTTCCATTTGGACAAAATGCGATAGAGAAATTCTTTCACATCAGGACCTTCTTTTTTATCGAAATAATCCATTACTTCATCTACATATTGCATAATGGCTGAATATTAATTGGAAATAATCAAACTTGTAATTAAAACAGCCGTTGACACTGTCGACAACAACAGACTATAAATGTTAGAGTTCATATCGGTACTTTTAATTTTATGAGGCTCAACATAAACAACATCGTTTGGCTGCAAAAAAAAGGCTTCTGATTTTAATACATTTTTGGAGGATAGATCAACACGATAACTTTTACTCTGATTATTAGAATTTCTAATTACCAAAATTCTATTTATTTTTGCATGATCGGTAATACCATTAGCCATACTAATGGCCTCTAAAATAGTTAAGTTGCTATTGTAATTATAGTAAACTCCAGGACTTGTAACTTCCCCCATTACGCTAACCCTAAAATTTAATAATTTCACTTTCACACTGGCATCTTTCAAATACTCGTTGGCATGTTCTTGCACTTTTGCCTGAGCCTGAGCCTGACTTAAACCGGCCACTCCTACATTTCCAATTATTGGCAAGGAAATATTCCCCTGAGAATCTACTAAATATCCATTAAGATACTGATCGGGTAACTGACTATACAACTGCTGATTACCCTGTTGCCCGCCGATACTCTGTGCGGGATTATACAATTGATTTATCTCTGAATTCAAAGATATTATACTCACAAACAAATTATCGTTCGTTTTAATTTTGTATTCGGGTGCGCTAATCACAAAGTCGGGAGCTAAAATCTCAGCATCGGCATCTTGTAAATACACCAAATCCTTATTCGATCGACAGGAAATAAGCCCTATTACTATAAAAAGGCCCATTAGGTTTAAATATTTCTTAGTCATGGTCTTGGTTTTTTAATTAATAATTATCGCTTGCTAACTATTAATTGGTGGTTTATTTCATTGATAATATGCACTATTATGGAGAAAGGAAACTTTGAACCCTCAGTAAATCACTGACCATCGCCAGTTAAAACAACTTTTATGGTACTTATAAAAAGCATTAAATCTAACTTTAACGACCAGGTATCGATATACATCATGTCTAATCTCATCCACTCTTCGAAAGGAATGTTATTGCGTCCCGAAACTTGCCAAATACAGGTAATTCCCGGTTTCATACTTAATCGGCGACGTTGCCAACGCTGATATTGCTGCACTTCCGATGGAATTGGTGGTCTTGGTCCTACAATCGACATTTCGCCTTTTAATACATTAAAAAATTGTGGCAATTCATCTAATGATGTTCTTCTTAAAAAGCGTCCTACTTTGGTAACCCGAGGATCATTCTTAATTTTAAAAACAGGTCCACTTTGTTCGTTCTGATTCTCTAAACGAACCCTTAAAGCCTCAGCATTTTCGACCATTGTTCTAAATTTTAAACAGGAAAAAATTCGTCCATTCAGACCAACTCGTCTTTGCTTAAAAAAAATCGTTCCCCGATCTTCAATCTTTATTGCAATTGCTATGGCTAACAATATTGGAGAGATCAGCAAAATTATTAGGAAAGAAAAAATAAAATCTAATATTTCCTTTACCTTAAGAGCAAAATAATTCTTGGTAGTATTTGCAAATGTTAAGAAGGGAAGTTCTTTAAAATAAGTCAGATGAGACTGCATACTAACTACACTAAGCAGTTCTGAGTAAACGCGGAATTTTACACCTACCTCGGAGCAGGTATAAATCAAGTCGCGAACTTCAGCATTATCAAAATTTCCTTTACAATAGATTACTTCATCAACCACGTTGGCATCTATTATTTCTGTGAGTTGAAAATGTTCCGGAAGAACTCTGACATGCAATTCATACTGATTTTTTATATGTTTACCATCGGACATTATGGCCCACACATGATAGCCCCAATCTTTAACGAAAAGCATTCTGTCAATAAAATGGACGTAAGATTCATCGTCGGCAACGATTAATACATTTCGACGATTGTAGCCCTTTCCTCTTATCTTTTTAAAAAAGTGATAACTTAACAGTCTAAAACCGAAAAGTAAAATCATATTTAAACAGGCAAACAAAAAAAGAATTAAAACAGGAACAGAATCGGTTAAAAATAAACTGCCCAAATATAGAATTGCAGAGCTAATAAATACCATTGCAAAATATTCGGTAAATAATTCGGAGTAGGTTTTAACTCTAAGCATTTTACCCAGGTTAAATTCCTTTATAAGAGTATACCAAATGGCTATTATCAATAAATAAATGGTATTGTTGTCATGATCAGCAATTTGCATTGGTCGCAAGAAATTTGTTACCGCCCAGGTCACAAGCCAGTAACATGCTGCAGACAAAGCCACCTGCGAAAGAATACTAATTCTTGCCAGTGTTTTTTCTCTTCCTTTAATCATGCTTGGTTTATTAAGGTTTAAAGTGGTTTTATTAGAAGATTTTAGTTAGATCTTTTAATTGCGAATAGACTTTTAAATTTTTCTTTTAATACATAATAAATAAACAGCGAATTTGTAAACAAGTATCTCTTCCACATTCGTCCTGGCTCCTGTAAAAAACGAAAAAACCATTCCAAACCAGATTTTTGCATCCATTTGGGTGCTCTTTTTACTTTTCCTGCCAACACATCAAAAGATCCTCCCACTCCCATAATAAAAGGCACTTTTAATTTATCTTTATAAGTATTCAGAAATATTTCTTTGGTCGGAGAACTAATACCCACAAATAAAATATCGGCTTTAGATTCTGCTATTTGCGCAGCAATATTTGCTTCCTGATTTTTCTTAAAATAACCATTGCGATATCCAGCAATTATTTCCTCGCCAAATACAGATTTGTATTTACGAACAACCTCACAAACCACTTCTTCTACTCCGCCAAAGAAAAATATTTTATACTTTTTCTCTGAGGCTAGTATCACAAGTTCTTGCATTAAATCAACACCGG
Source organism: uncultured Marinifilum sp. (assembly GCF_963677195.1). NCBI lineage: Bacteria > Pseudomonadati > Bacteroidota > Bacteroidia > Marinilabiliales > Marinifilaceae > Marinifilum > uncultured Marinifilum sp. Next base: position 2,255,404 of record NZ_OY781918.1, on the reverse strand, counting down.
CGACTCTTTCAGGTAAGGGCTTTCCTAAAATTTCAGCGGCCCATACAACAGCCATTCCATCTGCATTTATTATATCACTTTTCACAACCGATTGATACAATTCTTTGTCTTCCTGCATGAGAACCAGTTTTGCAGCATTCACAACAATATGTTGAATTGGTTTTCTATCGCGAATGGAATCACTAATTAAATCAATAGTTTGACGCATTGTTAAAACATCAACCGGCGAATTCATTATTGTAATTCTCTTTCTCATATTCTGGTGCTTTTAAGGTTTCCATTAATAAAGTTGATAATGATAAAAACATCCAGGCTTGTGCCCAGCGAATATAGGGGATGGTGATTTTAAATCTTTTCCCTGCTCGAAAAAAGAAATATCCACGGGGACTTTGCATATTGGATAGAGTCCAATTCATAACCTTATCTACCAACTCAATATTTTCGTTTAGCTTTCCCAGTTTGCTCAAGGTAATAGGCAACTGAGCCGGACAATGAATATCAATAGGATAAATTGAGTTGTTATAATATTTTGGGATACCCTCGTTGGTAAAAAAATTCTCCAGGTAGTAGTTTAATCCTGTAGCTATTATACTATCAAATGATTTATCTTGCGTATATTTTTGATAATCATTTATGGCTTCCAGATTAAATCCGGTATGAAAATTATCAATCCAGGAATGATAAGCTAAAGTTCCGTAGGACCAGGAACCATTGGTATTCTGACTAGTAGCACAAAACTGCACCGAATGTTTGGCGTTAATTGCCAATTCCTTATTTCCTGTATAATAAAAAATACGAGCCAACAAGCTACTTCCCAGCAAACTGGCATTAAAAACCTGCGTTTTATCTAAAGGAGAATATGAAAAACAGAAATCTCCTTTTTCATCATAAGTTCTATGTAAATCGTTTAAGATAAAATCCTTTGCACTTATTACTGTTTCGAGTAATTCAGGATCTTCTAATATCTCATAGGCATCGAGCAGAGCATTAGCTACATAGCACGTAACAACAACCGATGGTGTTGCTTTGGGTTGAAAAAATGCACGTGCCTGCCAATCGAAATTATAGCCCCAACAAGCACCCGACCAAGCTTTACTTTGTAATTCTAATAACTTTTTAGAGAGAAAAACAATCCGGGATCTTACCTCCTGTGTGCGATCAAATTGATAAAGCTTACAATAACCGCTAAGAAATAAACCAAGACCTTTAGGGTTATAAGCCTTTTTAATCCCTGCAAGATCCCGGAAATTAATTAAGTTTCGTTTAAATATCTGTATCCAAATTAATCGAATTAGCCTGCTCTTATTTACTAAAGGAAAAACCTTGAAAATTTTGGAATTTAATCCATCATAAGGATCCCAGCCTTTAAATTCTTCCGCCTCACAATATGCTCTTAAACGTTCAAAACTTTCTGCAATTTTACTTCTATTTTCAACAATCATATCAAAGAAATTTTAAAAGGCACACTAGAAATAAAAGGGTGTTTGATAGTAAGCCTGTTCGAAAACAAGCCATTTTGCAATAAGATTACTAGGTTGATTAGAATGTGATTTTACAAGTATATCCCACTAAAAACCAAAGTTTTGCAACTCTTGATTAACGGAACTATTTTTTCTGCGCAACAAATAAAAAAAGTATGGAATAAGAAGTAATGATTTAAAGCTAAGCTTCCAATCTACACACATAAAATAATTATTAAAAGCATTGGCAAACTTGAACTTATAGCTATCTAATCCGGGTCCCATCGAATGAATTTTAATGCCTCTTGAGAAACTATCTTTAATACTGGCATCGACATTCCAAATTCCCAAATTGTATTTTCTGTAATCACGATCGAAGGCCGCATCAACACAATATTTATTTCCATTAAGAAAAATATTTGTACGGTAACTCACAGCAACACCATTAAACTTAACAAAAACAACATTCGAATCGAACTTTTGATAAACAAAGCGATAGAAATTCTCTTTTTCCTTATCTCCATACACAAAGCCTTTATTGTCAATCAATTTGCTTTTTGATATTCGTTTAATCTCCTTAAAATTAGAATCATTTATTTCTTCGACACATTCCTGAATTTGAATATTATTTTTTTTTGTTTTGTTTAAAGCTTTCCGCAAATTCTGTTTTAAATTACGAGAATGATTCTGCTTTGCATATTGGTTATAATCCTCATAGTTAGAAAGATTAATTGCCGGAGCTCCACCGTGACTATAAAAACGGCAATTCCTTTCAATAATCGACTCTCTTGGCATAAACTTAAGAAACAAAAAATTATAGGATATATTTTGTTTGATCCAACTCTTTAATTGCAGAAAAAAATCCTTTCCTATTTTTTCAATAATAATTAAATCGTTCCCAAAACTAGACCATTGCTGACCTAGAAATTCTAAAAATCGTACCGAAAACAGTCCAAAATAACGTCGGGTAACACAAACTAATGGTAAAATAGCCACAATTTTTCCTTCTTGATAGGACGCTATTAAATATAAATCCTTATTGTAACCAAGAACATTATCCTGCTTTTTATTGAAAGTAACATACCATTCCAAAAGCCAATCAACTAAAGAGCTGGGAAAATCACTATGGTATTTTATCTCAGCAAACTGCTGTAAAGAAATACGTTTAAATGTGTACTCATTATCTTTCATAATTATAAATAGCTTTTCTAATAGAATAATTTTATACTTTAATTATAATGATTCCCGCAACTTAAATTTTTGCTTCAAAAAGTAAAGCAGATTAAAAAGAGGATCGAGAATTGAATATTTTGCAAATAAACTCCACAAAAAGAAACGCTTTTTCTCACTGCCATTATAATGATTAATACACTGCTTTCTTAAATTGGAACTCTTCATGAATATTGAAAACTTTAAAAGCTCCTTGTGATAATTATCCTCAATAGTAGAATTCAAGTGTTTAGCTCCATATTCATTTGCGAAATATCTTTTTATGTCATATCTGTCCATAAAAAATTTATAACTCCCCTCTAGATCAAGATTATGAGAAACAGAATTCGCATGTACACGATAAGTAGCCATATCATCGGCAATAAAACCGACTTTCATTCTACTGGCAATCTCAAGCCACAAAGGATAATCACCCATTATCCATTTTTTTGTTTTGCCGGCTCTATTAATACATATTTCCTGCAGTAGATCGTTCCGCATGCAAACCGTAGCAGTAACCACAAAATTCTCCAGAACCAACTCTTGGAAAACATCACCCTGAGGAATTTGCCTGCTTTTCCAAACATTTCGAACCAATATCCTGCCAATTTTATTGGAAAAATCACAATGCACCATTCCATAATCGGGATTAGCTTCTAAAAAATCAATCTGCTTTTGTAATTTTCGAGTATCAGTCCAAAAATCATCACCCTCACAAACAGCTACATACTTTCCCTTACACGCATTGGTTGTTCGTCTATCGTTCTGCCAGGCACCCACATTATTTTGAGAAGAAACCAATTTAATTATATGTGGATATTTTTGAGCATATTCATTCACAATATCTACTGTTCCATCGGTACTACAATCATCACCAATAATATATTCAAAACTAAAATTGGTTTTCTGCATTAAAACACCTTCTATACAATCTTTTATATAAGGCAGATGGTTATAGGTAATGGTTTTAACACTAACAAGAGGTTTAATCATAATTTACTGATTTATCTTATCAATAATTAATTCTTCTTTACAAACTGCTGGTTGGTTAACAGCGGCACTTTTTATTTTCTCTATCGTTTCGCTTACTGTTAAAAATCTTCCTTTTTGATTTCTATTATACTTTATTATGTAAGTTAGTGCATCCGAATAATAAAAATCTTTAGGATGCCCAACTAATACAAAAGGATGAAAAGGATATGGAGATTTTAACTGAATTTTATTGACCTTTTTTAAATATCTTTTCATTTTAAAAGTTGAGAACAAACAAAAATCCCAGGTAACCGCCTCTTTAGCGAGTATAAAACCAAGCATTTCCCATTTTGATTTTTTTAAAGAATTATTCTTAAATTTTTCTACTGCATTTGTTTTATTTTTTAATGCTGACCTTATCCTTACCCAATCGTACTTATGTATTCTACGGATATTATCTGCAAAAACCGGCAATTCTAAAATACCCGATTCATTCCTTTCCTCTTTCAATAAAGAAAAACGGGAACTATACCAGTAAGGGATTTCCTGCGATAATTCGGAATAATCATATTTTGATAAGTCACTATTCATAATTCCACCATAATACACCGAACTATCTGCAACAAAATCATTATCTTTTAATACTTTAATCAGGTTTTGAGAAGGATCAACATTATAACCTCCTGCACGAATAATATTGCATTTATAATCAGGATTTATTGCTTGTAACCACTCTTCAAGACACCGTTTTCCATTTCTAATCAAATCATTTAATCCCATACTAATTGATTCGTTCGCCTGCATTGGCAGCTGAGGTAATCTCCAGTAATCTAAATTCAAAACCCATTTATCATTTGTATATTTTGCATCAATCCATTGTGGATGAACATGTAGCTGAACATCGTGTCCTTGCTGATAAGCCCTAATAATTTGCTCTTTCATTGCATCAGCAGGATTACACTGATAGCCCATACTAAGCCCATTTTCATAATATTCTTTAATTTTCCAATACTCCACAACTTCAAAAAAAATACTAAGCTTGACATTATGCTCCGAACAAATCGTTAATAAACGTTCTGTAGGCTCAATAATATGCTGAAATACATTTCCTCTACCCGAACCAAACAATTCATAATCGAGAGTAAGACATAAATTAGGCATAATATTTTTTTTAGAGAGATTTAATCGTTTAAACAAGAAGTTATTATTTACCCTACTTTGGTTTTATCTAATTGAGAAACAACAAACTTAAATTTCGATTTCTTAGTTAAAATCAATTGATTGGTATCTATAATATCGAAACGAATTCTACATTTATCTCCTAAATAATTTCTTAAGTTTTGTTCGAGATGCTGTCGGTTTTTTTCTGAGAAATTCTTATCAGGAACGATATTAACATTCAAACAACCAATTTGTTTCTGAACAATTTGAGCTGCGCATAAATGCTCTACTTCTTTAAATGCCAATTCTAAATTTGAAACTTTCTGCCCTTTTTCCATTAAAACATAATCGTTACTTCTACCCATAATTTTTTCTATTTTATCCATATCTCGACGTTTCGAAAGTTTAAGTACATCATTAACTTTATAACGAATTAAAGGAAACGAAGAATTTATAAAACTACTGGTAATAAGATGATCTGATTTTACCTCTACATGTGAATACAAAGGAAATTCACGATACAAAGAACCATTATACTGCCCAAAAGCAACTGTTCTCTCTGCATTACCATAGCAATCATAAATTTTTGTATTCATCACTTTTTCAATATTCTTTTTTTGAAAATCGTGTAAAGTTTCTGATGCTGAAAAGGTAATGGGAATTTGTATTTCTTTACCAGCCTTATAAAGCTCTGTAGCAAGAATATGCATCGATCCAGGATATGACTTTAACACTTTTGGCTTAAAATCCTTTATTAATTGATAGTATTCATTAATTCGATCGGAATTGATATGAAAACTTGACAAATGAAGTATATTGTTACTTTTATCTAAATATGATAATCTTTTTTTATCGTGAAAAGACCTCAATGATAATACCGGATCGCCTAATTCATAGCCGTGAAGCTGCTGAAAATAATGCAAGTAAGCATGTTCTCTGCATGCCGATACATAATCGCGATAGATCTTTAATGGCGAACCAGATGTTCCACTGGTAAATGCTTCGTACACAAATATTCTTTTTGTAGTAAGAAGATCCTCAACTTTATGCTGAATATCTTTTCTACTTATTATCGGCAATTTTTCAATATCGCTTAAAGATTTAACTGAACTTAGTGTTAACCCATGATGGCGATACAAATTGTTATAAAAGTGAGAATTCAAATAGGCATTTCGATATTGCTGAACAAATTTTTTATTTTTCATCTCAAGTAATTGAGATTTATCAAGTGAATGTAAGAATTTAACTCTTCGTAATTCTCTCTCGAAAACGAATCCATACTTAAGATTCTTAACTATAAAATCCTTTGCTCGTTTATAATTCATCATAAATAGAGTTCAATTTTTTTAGTACACTCTGAGGATAAAATTCCACAACCCCTTCTATCGATCTTTTAGAAAATTTTTCCACCAAATCTTTATTGTTTACAAGACTCATAATCGACTGTTGTATTGATAATTTATTTCCTGGTTCAAGTAGTATTCCATTTTTATGCGTCAGCAGCAGATCAGGAATTCCTCCCACATCGCTTGATATAATGGGTAATCCATAACTCATAGCCTCTAGTATCGATAAGGGTAAGCCTTCCTTATAGGATGGAAGAATTAATGCATCTGATGAACGAAATAATTCTTCCTTCTTTTTCGCATCTACCCAACCTTGAAATTTCACTATTTTATCAATTTCTAACTCTTTAATTCTCTTTTCCAAACGTATTATTTCTCCATTACCGGCAACCTTTAAAATAAGCTGTTTCCCAAACTGCTCTTTATTTTCAGCAATCACCTCTAACAAATCGAATATTCCCTTATTATCGCCTATTAATCCTAAAAAAAGGAGTCTAAACTTTCTTTTCGATTCTATTCTATCTGTATTTACAGGAGGTAAAACCATATTATTAAGTATCTCTATTCGCTTTGGATAAAATGCTTCGCTAAAGAAATCTTTCCACTTTTGTGATAAACAAATTAACAGATCCGAAGAATGAATCATGTAACGAATCCTCTTTTGGATAAACAAAGGTGAGTCGTTATAAAAATCACGAAATCCACCTCCATGCATGTGATAAATTACCTTTTTACGAAATATCCTTCTTACCATAATAAAAAGAATGTATTTTCGGTAGAAACTTCCCTTCGATGCACCATGAATATGAATTATTTTGATGTCTTTATCAATAATTAATTTGAAGAATAAATGACAAACACAAACAGGGAAATATATGAAATTGAGAAACTTGGAGCGAAAACCATTTGTTACCAACACCTTAAAGGTCGGCATAAATTGTGCATAATTATTTACACATAAACCTATTCCACCCCTACTATTTTTAAATTCAGGACTTATGTAGAGTATTTCTTTCATTTAAATAGGATTATATCTACATAAAACACAATAAACAAAGTTTTAAAAACAATATATAGCAGTTTTAAGTTTTCGGTTAACTTCCCGTAACCGAAAATGAAGTGGTTGAATAAACTGATCCCATAATCCTAATATTCTGGAAATATTCTCATATTTTCCTCCCATGGAATTAATGGATATTCGGGGAATCTCATACTTATCAATAATATCATTAGTAATATTTACAGAGGTCGTAAAAGCCATTTTGTAAGCATTATTCTTTAACAAGCTTAAATCCCTTTCATTGTAATCTCCATTTGGAAATGACAAAGAATCGATATTAGTATGAAGTAAGGATTCTAAATATTTTTTCGACTCCCTGTATTCAAATTGCAGCTCATCATCACTGCACATTATTGTTATTGGGTGAGTATAGGTATGGCTTCCAATAGTTACCAAAGGATGATTGTGTAATAAACACAACTCATCACTATTTATGGCAGATCTTTCAAGTTTAAGGTGCTCGATAGCTTTATTCACATAATAAAGACGTTGTTTGTTGGTCATTTTTTTTAAATCCTCAACACTCGAAATTTTAGAATTATTTTGTTTAATATAATCGGTGTATTCCCACCAAAAGTTACCACTAATTACAGGTTTTACCGACACAAAAACTGTTATAGGAATATTATACTTTTCAATTACAGAAATTAACTTTAAGTTACCTCTCCAACCATCATCAAAGGAAATAAAAACACTTCTGCCACTTATATTTGCATTCCCTTTTACGATTTCGCAATATTCTTTTTCATCGATATATTTAAATCCATTTGCATTTAGAAATTGAATAATTCCCTTAAATAAAATTGCAGATGGATTATGAAAGTAAATGGATAAAACACATTTTTCGAATTGCTTTAATGCTATTCTTTTAAAAAATAGGAGCATTACAAAACCTAAAGAATTGGCAATTGCCTTTTTTAAACTACTCATTACAATCTACTTTTTGAAGCTGATTATAAACCTCTTTATCTTTCTTATTTATCAGATACATTAAAAAAGGCAAAGCAAGCAAAGATTTGAAACTGTATTTAAAATCAAAACACATATAAAGAGGTTCTGCACAATGTGTAAATTGAAATTTATAAGGATCTAATCCATCACCAAAAGAAAACTGTTCATTTTTAGCAGTAAAACTATGCTTAATATTACCATTCATACACTGTATACCTACGCCATATGTACGATACTCTCTATCAAAAGCACAATCTACACCTATTCTAACACCATTACACTCAATATTAACAACATAGGCTACAGGCTGATTATTGAATTTAACGAGTACAACTTTAGAAGAATAATGCTTAAACAGTTTCAAATAAAACTCTTCCTTTTTAGAGTCTCCATACAAAAAACCTTTCCCATCAAGTTTTTTTGTCCTGGAAATTCTTTTAATATCTTCAAAATTGGTTTCGTTTACATCTTCAAACGATAAATCAAAAGAAAAACCATCTCTTTCTATTTTTCGGTAAGTTCTATCCAATTGCTTCCGGAATCTTTTCTTATAACCTCTCATTCTAAAATCCTGATAATCTTGATATTTAGAAATAGGTATGAACGGAATTCCAGAATAATGATACATTTTATACTTTTCTTTTAATATGGTCGATTTTGGTAAATATTTCAGGAAAATAAAGTGATAGTTGATATTCTTTTCAATCCAGTGAATTAGTTCATCTACAAAACTATGCTGTAAAGATTTAACGGATATAATATCATTTCCCATACTACTCCATTGTTGATCTAAAAATTCAATAAATTCTAAATGAATGCACCTACAATAAACCCTGCATAACTTAACCAATGGAACAATAGCTACCAAAGTATTATTTGCATAAGCAGCAATTATATAAGGCTTTTTCTTATAACCTATAACATTATTTTCAACATTTTTAAAAACTGAATACCAATCTTTTATCCACTTATATTGACAACTAGGAAATTCCCCTTTATACTCTACCTGCCCCAGTTCACTTAATGAAATAAATTGAAAAGTATACATTGCCTTTTAATTATATTGATAAATAAAATAAACGGAGATTTTACAATAAATTTACGAATAAACTTGCATCAAGTTTTTCAGTAAAACTCTAAAACAAAAGCACTATAAAACGAATAAGTTTTTAATTAGATACTAATTTAGTTTTGATTTTTTTTGATAATAAACATGTAAATTAATACGATCTTCGATAAGTACTATGCCAATATATACAGACAGAAAAACATCGAGTAAAAAGTAATTTGCCTGCTGAGTAGCCAGACATGATATAAACATAAAAAAGATCGCCACAGCCAATTGATTATGACTACTCTCGGATTTAGAAATGGCCTGATAAATTAATATCAAAAACATCAAATACAATGCAAAACCAATAAGACCATTATCTACAAGTGTTTGAATAAATCCATTGTGCGCAAAAAGAGGAGTCCCATCTTTTTTCTCGAACCTAAGAATCGATTCTTCCATACCCATACCAATTAAATAGGTAAGAAAATTACTCTCATATAAATTTTCAAGATATATTTCTGCAATTTTAAGCCTTCCCGAACCAACTGTTTCATAGGTTGATTGTTCTTCCTGACCTGCTCGTTCGTCTAAAACTCTTCGTCGAAATCCCTCATTTGTTTGAAATAGGAAAAATAAGCCACCTATTAATACCATAGAAACAATAGCTATTTTACCCATATTCTTAAACGATATATTCCGAATAAACAGCACAAAAGATCCAAGTACAAACATCAACCATCCTGTTCTTGCGTAGGTTTTAAATAGAAAAAACAAACCCAACAAAAGCACAAAAATTACAAGGAGATTTACTAAGCCACTTGCTCTTTTTTTCATTAAAAACTCGAGTAAGATTACCGACGATACAGCTAAAACAACCGAAGAATAATGTGCAGCTCCTAAAATCCCTATTAATCCATCTATCTGAAAATCTTCCAGCCACATCATAGTTTGAACTGGAGCAGAAATTATTCCCAGGTAAAAAGGAACATTACTAATAATAAAAAACACAGACAGATATACAGGAACAATACGCAATATTTGTAAAGATTTAAGGCTATTAATATTTAACAAAATCCAGTGAGCAAATAAGGGTATACTCATGTATTTTATAAAATTTATGAATGTATCTAGGGGAAAATCAAAAAATGAAACATTAATAATATTTTTAATGGCAAAAGCATAACCCAACACAAGAAATGCATATTTTGTTTCCTGACCGACAAGCTGATATATCAAATAAAAAAGTAAAGGTAGTTTCCAGACATAAACCAATTCGAAGCCTCCAATTGTAAAGCTTTTAAGATAAAATGCTATAAAAAAAATCAGGAATAGAAATCCTATTTTTATATACTTCATTTTGTAATTACTCGAGTTCTACTCTTATTAATTGTTCTATATTATCCATCATTTGATTTCGCACTTGTAAATCGGGAAATTCGAGTAAACCAACTCCAACAGTACAATTCGAACCATTAAACTTTAAAACTTCTTCTCCTTCCTGAACCATTAATTTTACATCTAATACATATTTAGAAATGACATCATCCAACTCTACAGATTTGAAATGTCCATCTTTATTTGAATGTATTACATAAGTTGTATAAAAGCTATCGATTAGCTTTTGCTCTAATATGTTTGGTTCTAACCCCATACATGTATCCACGCTCATTTTTATCATATCAACATTACTGGCACATTTAATAATCTCAGGAATACAGTTTCCTCCATTTCTTGCACCCATTTCAATAAGATAAACCTCATCGTTCTCATTTACAATTACTTCAATATTAAAACCACCCATTTTAATTTTCAATAAATCAATTGCCCGTTGTAAATCTGCTTTTATTGTGTCGTGCACCCATTGCGGAAGTAGTGAAGGATAATTTATACTAGAAGGAACAAAAGGATTAACAGCAACATCATTGCGCTGATCGCCCAAATAATAGGCAATAATTTTTCCATCATAAACAAAAATATCTCCATCGAGCTGAGGATATTTCTTCTCTATAAACTCTTCAACAATAAACCTTTTCGATCGGGAAAATTTAATGGCATAATTAATTGCTTTATCCATTTCCCAAAAATCATTGACTGCCGAAATTCCCTTACTTCCACTCGAATCTACAGGTTTAACCAAAACAGGATAAGAAAACTGAGATGAAGATTTTGCAAATTCCTTTAAGGTATTAAACCCTCCATACCAAGGGGTATTAAAATTATTCTGTCTTAAAAAACTACGATACAGATCTTTCTCTGATAATATTTTTACAGATTTATATGGATTTCCTGGCAAGCCCATTTTTTCGGCAACATAAGCTGCTGTAGGAGCTGCCGGATCCGATGCATAAGCCAATATCCCATCAATTTCCAGCTTTCTGGATAAGTTTAGTACCGACTGTAAATTGGTAGTGCTTACATTATAATATTCATCAGCATATTTATGCCCAGGATTATCAGGACAATAATCACAGGTAATTACACAATACCCTTCTGATTTTGCATACTTAATACAGGGAATTTGAAAAGGCGAACCGCCAAGCATTAACAATTTTTTCTTCCTATCAATCATAATTCTCCGAATTATATATTTTTATAAAATATCTTGTTTGAGCTAAACACTTGCTATAAAACGTTTTTTTGAGCGATATATAAACTCAAAAATGGAATCTAGAAAAGAAAATTTAGAGAAACATAAAAAGGGTAAATCCTTTAATGTTTTCGCTTTTTCGAAGTAGCTAATACAATTATTTCTAAGCTTTTTATCTCTTAAAAAAATGGCATATTTAAGTAACTCTCTATGGTACATCTCATCAATAAAAGGCAAAATATTTTCTTGTTTATATTTTTTGGCATAATATCTTTTTATTCGATAGCGATCCATAAAAAATTTATATTCACCTTCCCAATTTAAACCATGTGTTATCGATCCAAAATGAACTCTATACACCGAAGTTACATCAGAAATATATCCTATTTTCGACAGGGCTGCAATTTCTATCCACAAAGGATAATCGCCCATTCCCCAATTCTGTTTTTTTATAATTTCACCTATTCTAATTTTTTTTAACAAATCGTTTCGTACGCACACCGTTCCCGTAGCAATACAGTTTCCTTTAATTAAACTGGCTAATATATTACCTGTTGGAACCATTTTACTCCCACACACATCTTCAAGTATTTTTTTATCTGTTAAACAAGAGAAACTAGAATGTACTAGGCCATAATCAGGATTGGCCTGCAAAAAATCAATCTGTTTTTGTAATTTAAAAGGGTCCGTCCAGTAATCATCACCTTCGCATAATGCTACATATTTTCCTCTGCATGCCAATTCCGATCGGTGATCATTCTCGCATGCTCCAACATTATTATCGCTGCTTATTACTTTTATAATTTCAGGATATTTATTAGCATACTCCTTAACAATTTTCAAGGTATGATCGGTACTACAATCTTCTGCAATAATATATTCAAATGAGAAGTTCGTTTTCTGTTTCATAACACCTTCTATACACTGGGCAATGTATTCCTGATGATTGTAAGTTATTGTTTTAACACTCACCAATGGTTTTTCCATAGCTATTTATAAAAAAATATCAATAATATGATTGAGCTTACTTTTTATGAAGATCATGATTCCTGTTTAAATCACTTAAAACATTAACCGATATTTTGGCTGCAGACACTTCCGACATATTCTCTATTATAGAAATTATTAAATCAACAATCTCATCGGGTAGGTCCGGATAAAGTGGCAAGCAGATAATTTGTCTCGACATTTCATGTGCTACATTTAATCCTTTTGCAGATGGTAAGCTTCGGTAGGTTGGAAATTCGCTAATTAGTGGATAAAAATACCTGCGCGCAAAAATATCATGTTTTTTAAGCTCTTCGAACACAGCATCTCGGCTTTGTCCGAACTGTAATTCATCAATAAAAACAGGGAAATAAGCATAATTATAATCTACATCATTGGCAACATCCAAAAAACGTATGCCAGCAATACTTTGCAAACCTTTCTTATATTTATCGGTAATGTATTTGCGAGCATCAATTACGGTATCAAAATATTTCAATTGTAATAATCCATAGGCAGCTTGCAATTCGTTCATTTTAGCATTAATTCCTGGCCCTATTACAGTTGTTTCATTCGCAATACCAAAATTTTTAAGATAGTCGATTCTTTTTTTTGTTTTTATATCATGGCAAATTATTGCTCCTCCTTCAACTGTATTAAAAACTTTAGTAGCATGAAAACTAACAATTGATAAGTCGCCATAATTAAATATGCTTGAACCATTTTTACGAACCCCAAAAGCATGAGCTGCATCATAAATTACTTTTAATCCGTATATATCAGCAAGATTCTGAATCTGATCAACAGCACAAGGATTACCATAAACATGTACAGGTAAAATTGCTGTTGTTTGCGGACTTATTGCTGCTTCAATTTTTGCAGGATCTAAATTACAGTAATCTGGTTCTATGTCTACAAAAACTGGTTTTATATCATTCCATTTGAGCGAATGAGTAGTAGCTACAAAACTATAGGGGGTAGTAATTACCTCACCTTTTATTCGTAAACATTGTAAGGCAGCCATTAAAGCCAATGTTCCGTTTGCAAATAAACAAACATAGGGAACACCTAAATAATGTGCCAATGCTTTCTCAAATTCCTGATGATATTTGCCATTATTTGTCAACCATCTACTTTCCCAAATATCAGCTAAAAGGGGAATAAACTCATTTAAAGGAGGCAATTGAGGTCTGGTTACTAGGATTTTACTTTTTTCCATCTTTGTTTTGGCATTAGTTCTTTAAGAATTAATAAACCATCGCTAATAGCTTCTTGTTTTGTAATAAAAGCTAGTAGAAAATACGTACCGATACCGCTAAGTATCTGATATAAGAGAGTTAAAATTTGATTTTGAATTAACCAACCAAGACTCATTACAGCAGCTGTAAGAATCGTAATCAGGAATGCCTGACTCATGTCTTTTAATTGATCTGATATTGTATAGGAAATTAATTTCCCGGTAAAAAATGCATTTATAAAAAAGCTTACAAATGAGGTAAATATCTGCCCCAATATCAAGCCAATAATTCCCCATCGTAATCCAACAGCAATGGCAAGAACTACAATTCCTTTTTTAATTATTTCCAGATAAAGAAATAAATCAGAACGACCTTTTACCTTTAAAATGTTAAGATTAGAAGAGTGTACCGTATAAATCATTCCGGCAACACATAACAACTGAAAATAAGGAACTGCAGGCTGCCATTTGGCACCCAGAATTACAATTAATAAGGGATCAGCCATTACTGCCAATCCAATCATAAGAGGAAAATTTATAAAAACCAATAGTTTTATAAGTTTGCTAAAGCCAATACGAAGGCGCTCATTTTCGTCCTGAATTTTCGAAAAAGCTGGAAAAGTAACATTCCCGACTACTTGCGCCAATGTTGCAACAGGAACTTGCTGAAACTTTCTTGCCTGATCATAAAACCCAAGGGCTGTAGCCGAAAACATCCGGCCAATTACCAATAAGTAAATGTTCTCGAATGTTTGATTAATTAATCCAGATAAAAGTAACTTCGAACCAAAATTAAACAGCCCCTTAAACGATTGAATAGAGAATACAAAAGAAGGTTTCCAGGTACTTTTAAACCAAAACAATAAAGTTCTGAAAAAATACATTGACAAAATTTGTCCGACTAATGCCCAAACACCAAAATTCATGAGTGCCATTGAGATTCCGATTATTGCCGAAAATAGATTTGCAATTACCACAACCTGAGCTATGGTTCTAAAGTCCATATCAATTTTGAACTTTACAAATTGAATGAGTCCAAACGAATTAATTATTAATATTAAGCAAACAACTCTTGTTAAATTTAACAATTGCGGAGATCTAAAAAAATCAGCAATAAGTGGAGCTGCTAAAAATAAAATAAGGTACAAAACAGCAGCTATGCTGATATTAAAAAAAAAGACGGTGGAAAAATCAACTTGTGTGGGATTCTTTTTTTGAATCAAAGCATTATCGAAACCACTATCAATAAAAGCCTGAGATATTGCTATAAATATGGCAATCATTCCCAACAAACCAAAATCTTCCGGTTCAAGCAATCTTGCTAAAACAATTTGTGATATCAGTAAAATAAACTGACTTCCAAACTTTTCAATAAAACTCCAAAAAACACCTTTTATGGTTTGGCTTTTTAAATCGGACATACTCTAGGCAACTCCTCGCTCTTTAACTTCTAATGATTTTTTAATTTCCTGAACAATTCGAATGCATGCCTTACCATCTCCGTAAGGATTAATAGCCTGAGCCATTTTTCGGTAAGTAAGTTCTTCGGCAAAAAGAAATTCTACCGATTCAATAATTTTTTGAGAATCGGTGCCTACTAACTTTACTGTTCCTGCGTTTAAGGCTTCGGGACGCTCTGTGGTATCTCTCATTACCAAAACTGGCTTTCCTAAAAAAGGAGCTTCCTCTTGAATTCCTCCCGAATCGGTTAATATGATATGAGACAAATTCATTAGATACACAAAAGGCAAATAATCAACAGGATCGATTAAGTAAATATTTTTACTCTTCTCTGTGCCATTTGCTAAATCATCTCCTAGAATATCGTAAACAGGCTTTTGAACGTTCGGATTTAAATGAACTGGATATACAAAATCAACATCAGGATATTTATTAGCCAGAAACTTAACAGACTCACATATATTCATAAATCCTCGCCCAAAATTTTCTCTTCTATGCCCTGTTATCAACACCATTTTTCTGGTACGATATACCCATTCGGCAACCAAACCTGTTGGTATTCCTTTAGCTTGCAAAGCATTTACAATATTCATTACCACGCGCGACGATCGATGAATTTTTGTTAATGTTAACTGAAGAGCATCAATTACAGTATTTCCTGTTACAATAATTCTGTTTTTACTGATTCCCTCATCTAATAAATTTTTTTGAGCCATTATGGTAGGAGCAAAATGCCATTGTGCCAAACGTCCTGTAATCTGCCGATTAGCTTCTTCGGGCCACGGTGAATACAGATTAAAAGTTCGCAATCCTGCTTCGACATGAGCAACAGAAATTTGCTGGTAATATGCAGCCAAAGCAGTAATTGAAGAGCTCGTTGTATCGCCGTGCACAAGCACTAAATCGGGTTTTACTTCTTTTAAAACATCTCTCATTCCTAATAAAACTTTTCCCGAAATATCATATAAATCCTGTCCCGATTTCATAATTTGCAAATCGTAATCGGGAACTATTTCAAATAAGTTTAATACCTGATCTAACATTTCGCGATGTTGGCCGGTTACACAAACAACCGTTTCAAATTCTTCGGTATATTTTTGAAACTCTTTTACCAAAGGAGCCATTTTTATAGCTTCAGGTCGGGTTCCAAATACCAATAATACACGATATTTATTACTAGCATCCATAAGAAAAAAGATTAAAATTGAAACTTTTTAAACAAGAATAAAATCTATGTAAGATTATAAACTAGAGCTTATTAGAGAATTTTATTTCTTATTGAGTTAAACTTTACAGCCTCAACATAAACTTCTTCTGAGACCTTATCCTGATATCGGGTAACCCCACAAAAATCGAGAATTAATTTTTCTCTGGTAAAGGGTAAGAGTTTAAACTCATCGTGAGCCACCAGATAAATTACAATATCAGCTTCTCCAAATGCCAATTTAAAATTGGTTAATGTATATTCTTCATGATTGCTAATATTAGGCTCAACCACCATTACTTCATTGTATCCTTCATCTATCACTTTTTTGGCAATGTACTGCGCTGGAGACTCTCTTAAATCATCAATATTAGGCTTAAAAGCCATCCCCATTATTGCAATTTTTGGATCGTAAGCATGGGTAATTTTAAATTCTAATCGGGCATTTCTAATTTTTTCTACACACCAAAAAGTCTTGTAATTATTAATTTCACGAGCTTTACCAATAATTCTGCTTTCCAGCGGATATTCCGAAACAATAAAGTAAGGATCTACCGCAATACAATGTCCTCCTACTCCACAACCAGGATTTAGAATATTAACCCTTGGATGTCGGTTCGCTAATTCTATAAGTTTCCAAACATTAATACCGGCCTTTTCGCAAATAATAGAAAGTTCGTTGGCAAAAGCAATTTGCACATCTCTGGAGGAATTCTCTACCAATTTGCACATTTCTGCAGTACGTGAATCGGTTTTATGCAATTCACCAATTACAAATTGCCTAAAAAATTCGCAGGCCATTTCGGTCGATTCTTCATTAATTCCGCCAATTACTCTATCATTATTTTCTAGTTCGTAAATAATATTCCCAGGTAAAACGCGTTCCGGACAATATGCGATGTATATTTTATTCTCTAAATCGGGACGCACAGAATAAATTAAATTCTGCACCTTTTCGGTGGTTCCAACCGGAGATGTCGATTCAATAATAAATAAATCGCCCTCTTTTAATAAAGGAATTACAGAATTAGCAGCCTTAATCACGTAAGAAATATCAGGCTCATGATTGCCTTTAAAAGGAGTTGGAACTGCTATTGTATAAACATCAGCTTCCATGGGTTCTGTATGGGCGGATAAATAATTATTTTCAACAACTTGCCTTACAAGCTCTTCTAAATCAGGCTCTACAATAATTATTTTTCCCTGATTTACGGCTTCGACAACTTTCGGATTTATATCTACCCCATACACACGAATCCCACTTTTAGCAATAAGTGAGGCCGTAGGAAGTCCAATATACCCCAATCCAATTGTGGTAACTACTTCGAAATGCTTCATAAAATTCTATGGATAAACTTAAAAAACGCTTTGAACTTGCTTAATCTTGTTCAATGAAATATCGGTATAAACACAAGTCCCGAGAGAATCAAATCTAATTACAATTCGATTCTTTCCTCTTATTTGTATAATTTCTCCCAAAACACCTTTCAAGGGACCTCCAACAACTTCTACTATTTCACCTTTTTCCAGATTCTCATGACTGAGATCTACTTTCTGATTTTCATTTTCAAGAAAACGTTGAAGTGTAAGAATTTGTTTTTCAGGTATGGGCACAGCTTTGCCACCAAAAGTTACATATCGAACCGCATAATTTGAATTTACAACGTCGTAATACTCTCTTTCGCTAACCTTTACAAATAAGTACGATCTTAACAATGGTTCTTCAACCCATTTAGATCGATCGCTCCATTGACGGAGCTGTTTTTTTAAAGGAAGGTAGCACTCAATACTTTTTGAGCACAATTCTTTGTAGAGCCTTTTTTCAGCACGCGATTTTGTATAAATCGCATGCCAAAGATATGGCCTTCTTAAGGCTTGCATGGTTGATTGAGTTAAGGTTTATACTAGTGAATGAACTACTTAAAAAATAACTAAGATTGATGAGATGGTTGAAGTCTCTTTTTCATTATTTTATAAGGAGGTACGTTTACTTTTTCTCTTTAACTATCGGCATAGCTTCGCTTCCTCGGTTACAGAAATTAATACTGCCGATAATCCATAAACATTTCAAACAAGAAAAGTTTATTACACTTTTTTTGGGTAATTGATAGTTTTATTTTGGGTAGTAATCTTTTTCATGCAAAAATGATATTTTCATTCTTACATAGCATTAGAAAATACACCTTCGTATTTTTTCTAATTGTAAATAAAATTTCGGGACATTTAGGGAATTGAACAAATTTGATTGGTAATTACTTAGATTAAATC
Organism: uncultured Marinifilum sp.; assembly: GCF_963677195.1. Lineage (NCBI taxonomy): Bacteria > Pseudomonadati > Bacteroidota > Bacteroidia > Marinilabiliales > Marinifilaceae > Marinifilum > uncultured Marinifilum sp. The sequence goes on along the minus strand of NZ_OY781918.1, from coordinate 2,236,447 downwards.
TAAGTAATTTTGGTGAGAGGTTAATCTAAGCTGACCAACCTTCATTTTAACCTGATTACCAATAGTTAATAAAATTTAAACTCTTCTATTTTGTTTATTATATTTTAAATACCGCCCACTCACACCCCAGCAACACACTGGTTATCTTGCGATTAAATTACAACACAAACAACACCTATTAATTATAATTAAAATAAATCACTTATTTCTCATTGGGCATCAACTACGGCAATACAAACCATATTCACAATTTCCCGAACAGAACTTTCCAAAGGAACAATATGAATTGACTTATTCATGCCTAACAAAATTGGACCAATAGCCTCCGCTCCACCAATTTCCTGCATCATTTTATAGGCTATATTTCCACTGCTTAAATTCGGAAAAATAATCGTATTTACTTTTCGCCAGCCTAATTTTGAAAATGGGAACATTTTTGTTCGCAAATCAGCATTCAAAGCAAAATTCATTTGAATATCCCCATCAACAATTAAGTCGGGATATTGATGATGCAAAATTTCAACTGCTTTTTGAACCCGGATTGGACTGCCTGTTCGTATTGATCCATAGTTAGAAAAGGAAACCATAGCAATTACCGGTTCGATATTAAACTTTCGAACAGCTTCCGCCGTTAGTAAAGTTGTATCGACCAAAGTTTGTGCGTCGGGACGAGCATTTACAGTTGTATCCGAAAAGAAAATTGGTCCCTGACTGGTCATTAACAAATACATTCCTGCAATGTGATTTATATCTGATTTTATTCCTACAGTTTGAATTGCTGGACGAATGGTATCTGCATATTTCGAAGTTGACCCACTAATAAATGCATCGGCCTCTCCTGTTTCAACCATCATGGCACCAAAGTAGTTACGATCATTCATTTTATCGATAGCTTCAGTAAAAGTTAATCCCTTACGATTTCTCTTACGAAACAATATTTTGGCATACTCTTCTCTTCTCGTTCTCTCCTCTATCGATCTCCAATTAATAATTGGAACATCTCCTAGATCGAGTTCATTTTCTTTTATAATTTTACTGATATATTCCTGATCACCCAACAAAATAGGCCTGGCGATACCTTCGTTAAAAACAGTTTGTGCGGCTTTTAAAATCCTAAAATTACTTCCTTCGGCGAATACCACTCGCTTAGGATTTCGTTTTGCTTTATCAGTCAATGCCCGTAAAAGCTTATTATCTCGCCCCATTCGCTTTTCCAATTCCATTTTATAAGTATTCCAATCGTGAATTGGTGAATGGGCAATTCCAGAATCTATTGCAGCCTTAGCTACTGCCGGCGCTACAACTGTAAGCAGTCTGGGATCTAAAGGTTTCGGAATGATATAGTCCTTCCCAAAATTTAAATTCATTTCCTGATATGCTGTATTTACCATATCAGGAACATCCTTTTTAGCTAATTCGGCTATTGCTTTTACTGCGGCTATTTTCATTTCCTCGTTAATACCACTGGCTTTTACATCTAAAGCTCCTCTAAAAATAAATGGAAAACCCAATACATTATTTACCTGATTAGGATGATCCGACCGGCCGGTAGCCATTATTAAATCATCACGGACATTCATGGCTTTCTCATAAGTAATTTCAGGATTTGGATTCGCCAATGCAAATACAATTGGTCTACTGGCCATACTTTTTACCATCTCAGGTTTCAAAACATTAGCAACCGATAATCCTAAAAACATATCAGCACCTTTTATGGCATCTTTTAAAGTGTAAATATCTTTCGAACTTGCAAATTCCTTTTTTACATCGCTTAAATTGGCTCGCGATTTATGAATTACACCTTTACTATCGACCATTACTATATTTTTCTTCTTTATACCCAATGAAATATACAAACGAGTACATGCCACAGCCGCTGCTCCGGCTCCATTTACCACTAGATTAATCTCACTTAACTTTTTTTTCTGTAAGTCTACAGCATTTAATAAAGCCGCAGCCGAAATAATAGCTGTTCCATGCTGATCGTCGTGCATTACCGGAATATCAAGTTCTTTTTTAAGCTTATCTTCTATGGCAAAACATTCGGGTGCCTTAATATCTTCCAGATTGATTCCACCAAAAGTAGGAGCAATTCCTTTTACAATTTTAACAAACTCATCTACATCTTTTGTATCAACCTCTATATCGAATACATCGATATCGGCAAACACTTTAAAAAGCAAGCCCTTTCCTTCCATAACAGGTTTTCCTGCTGCAGCGCCAATATCTCCCAATCCCAGTACTGCTGTACCATTTGAAATTACTGCCACCAAATTTCCTTTTGCTGTATACTTATAAATATTTTTGGGATTAGCCTCTATCTCAAGGCAGGGTTCTGCTACTCCTGGCGAATAGGCAAGCGATAAATCTAATTGTGTAGAATAAGATTTGGTAGGGATTACCTCAATTTTCCCTGGCCGATTTCCTTCGTGATACCGTAATGCATCCTCTTTGGTAAATTTAGCCATGATTTGTGAATTTGGATATAATTAAAATTTTTGCGGAAAGCAGATAAGGCGATAAACACCTTGAAAGAGAACTAATAGACTAATTCCTATGCTTAGGCAGGTATAAAACTAACAATCTAACTTTTAAATAGAGATTGTTTTTATCTTCCTATAATTTCTGCCATTTTTTTTAAAGAAAAAAGCCAAATCGAAAAAACTTCAAGGAATGTGATCAATAATTTAAAATACTTAAACACCTAGACCTCTACTTGAGAAAAGAGAAGCTGCACAATTAAAACTATAAAGAATTATACCCTCTTTCTTTTGGATTAGAGACTGGTCAATGAGTTATTATCACAAAAAAGCTCCACAAAAAAATTGTGGAGCTCTTTATATAGAATCTAATCGATCTTATTTTTTAGGTGCTTTAAAACCTTTTTGTTTTGCAGCATCTTCCAAACGTTGTTGGAATTTAGATTTCTTAACTGGCTTTTTCTTGTTAGCTTCTAACATTGCCAATACTTTTTCATCGTCAACTAAATATTTACGAATTGCCCATGTTTGAACAACAGTAAATAAGGTTGCAATAAAATAGTAGTAAGAAAGACCCGATGCATAATTATTGAACCAGAACAGGAACATTAGAGGCATCATATACATCATGGTTTGCATACCTGGCATTTGTTGCGAAGTTTGCATCTGACTATTCATGCGAGTGTAAATTAAGTTGGTTGCTGCCATTAACAAACAGAACAAACTAACGTGATCTCCATACCATGGAATATCCCAAGGTAAACTCACAATTGAATCGTATGATGATAAATCAGTAGCCCACAAGAAGCTCTTTTGGCGCAACTCGATAGACGATGGAAAGAATCGGAACAAAGCAATTAAAATCGGAAACTGTACCACCATTGGCAAACATCCACCCATTGGGTTTACGCCTGCTTTCTTATATAATGCCATGGTTGCCTGCTGGCGTTCCATTGCTTTATCTTTTGGTATTCTTTCGTTTATTTCATCGATTTGTGGTTTCAACACCTTCATCTTAGCTGTCGACATATACGACTTGTAAGTAAGTGGTGCTAAAATCAATTTTATAACAATGGTCAAAATCAGGATAATAATACCGTAATTCATAATGTACTTCTCCAGGAAGTTGAAAATAGGAATTACAAACCACTTGTTTACCCAGGCAAACATTTTCCATCCTAAATCAACCAATGAGTGAAGTTCAATATCCTTACCATATTCTCTTAAAGTTTTGTATTTATTAGGACCAAAATAGAAACTCATTGGGTAGTTTTCTAATTGAGATCCCTGATAAGGTAATGAAATGGCAGCAGAAAAGTTTTTCAGGATTGGAGAAGATTCCTCCATATCAACCGATTTAAATTCGATTCCTTTGAATGCTTCATCAGCAATTAAAACTGATGAGAAAAACTGTTGCTTAAAACCAATCCACTTTACTTTTGTACTTACGCTCTCTTCTTTTTCTCCTGATGCAGAAAGAGATTCCACATCATCTTCGAAGAATTTATAATACAATGCAGTATATTGATTTTCGAACTTACGTCCTTTTTCCTTACTTGGAATATCAGCAGCCCAGTTAAAAGTTAAATCTCTTTGATTCAAAGAAATTACATCCTGCATTCCTACAACATTGATATCAAAACCAACTTTATACGAATCGGGCTCTAGAGTATATTTGTATTCGATATATTTTCCCTCACCAGCAGATAAACGCATGCTAACAACCTGTTCGGCAGTAGAAGCATCGACAGTTTTAAGAGCTTTTACTGGAGCAAAAAATAAGTCCTGAGTGTTTAATGCTTTGTTATCGGCATAAAATGTTAAGCCAAATTTCGAATTCTTTTCGCCCCAAAGCATCAACTTCTTCGCATCGTGAGTTTGATAATCCTTCAACTCTACATTTGCAATTTTACCTCCAAGAGTATTAATACTCAATTTTACCAGCTTGTTCTCAAGAGTAATAATTTCTTCTTTTTGTTGAACTGCACCTGCAAATGCGCCATAAGTTTTTTGAAGAGCTACAGTATCTTCTTTTTGCTCGGCATACTGCTTTTTTAATGCTTCAATTCTTGCAGCTTCAAGTTGCTCGTTACGCAATCTTTCTACTTGCGCAATCGAATCTCTTGTTTTCATAGCCTTGATCTCTTCATCTGAAGGTTTTGTCAGGTATGTATACCCTAACAAAATTGCTCCAATGATCACCAAGCCCCAAATCGAATTTTTATCCATTTCTTCTATTTAGTTTCTTAATCAATTTTTAGTAGTCCTTACTCATTCATTGCTGCTTTCACAAAATCAACAAACAATGGTTGTGGATTAATTACAGTACTCTTATATTCTGGATGAAACTGCACACCAACAAACCATTTGTGTCCATCCAACTCAACAGCTTCTACCAAACCAGTATCCGGATTCATTCCTACAGGTTTCATTCCAGCAGCTTCGAATTGCTCTAAATATTCATTATTAAATTCGTAACGGTGGCGATGACGTTCTGAGATTTCTTTTTTCCCATAAGCCTTTATAGCTTTCGATCCCTCTTTTAAAGTACAATCGTAGGCGCCCAAGCGCATGGTGCCACCTTTTTCGGTTACATTTTTCTGCTCTTCCATCAGGTTAATAACCGGATTTGGAGTTTTTGGATTCATTTCCAGCGAATCGGCATCTTCTAATTTCAATACATTTCGAGCAAACTCAATAACTGCAACCTGCATTCCTAAACATATCCCCAAAAATGGAATATTATTTTCACGAGCATATTTTACGGCTAAAATTTTACCTTCAAGTCCTCGGTGACCAAATCCTGGAGCCACTAAAATTCCTTTTAAATCCTTAAGTTCATCCTGATAATTTTTATCATTCAATTTCTCTGAGTGGATCCATTGAACTTTCACTTTACACTCATTTACCGATCCGGCATGAATGAACGATTCGGCAATTGATTTGTATGCATCGTGCAATTCCACATACTTACCTACCAAACCAATTTTTACTTCTGATTTTGGATTTTGTAAACGAGTAAGGAATTTTGTCCACTCCTTTAGCTTTGGTTCTTTCTTAAGGTCAAGCCCTAGCTTTTCACAAACTGTTTGATCAAGCTTTTCTTCACGCATTTTTAAAGGTACCTCGTAAATAGTAGATACATCTATAGACTGGATAACAGCCTTAGGTTCAACATTACAAAACAATGCTACCTTACGGCGCACATCGGTAGGTAACTCGTGTTCGGTTCTTAAAACCAAAACTTCTGGCTGAACACCTGTTTCTAATAAAGACTTAACAGAATGCTGTGTTGGTTTTGTTTTTAGTTCGCCCGATGCTGCTAAATAGGGTACCAATGTTAGGTGAATAACAAGAGCATCACGACCTAACTCCCATTTTAGCTGGCGTACCGCTTCTATATATGGTAATGATTCAATATCACCCACAGTACCACCAATTTCGGTAATTACAACATCAAACTTCTGCTTTGTACCAAGCATTTTAATGTTTCTTTTAATTTCATCGGTTATGTGAGGAATAATTTGAACTGTTTTTCCTAAGAAATCTCCTTTTCTCTCTTTATTAATAACATTACGATATATTCTTCCTGTTGTAACATTATTAGCCTGAGAAGTAGGCGCATTAGTAAAGCGTTCGTAATGTCCTAAGTCCAAATCTGTCTCAGCTCCATCGTCGGTTACAAAACATTCACCGTGTTCATACGGATTTAATGTTCCTGGATCGACATTCAAATAAGGGTCCAATTTTTGGTTTGTAACGGAATATCCTCTAGCTTGCAATAATTTAGCTAATGAAGATGCAATAATTCCTTTTCCCAATGATGAGGTAACCCCACCTGTAACGAAGATGTATTTGGTTGTTGACACTTTTCTATACGTTTTACTGGATTAATAAAGCAGCAAAAGTAGTCATTTTATAGTTTTTTAAGAAACAATTTTAATGTTTCAAATCATGAATCCACGAATAGTTAACTTTTAAGCACTTAGCATGTGCTTTTTTAATTTATACTGAGAAAAAACTAGAGTAATTTATCAATTATAAAAAAAGAACATTCTTATCTATTAACAAGAATGTTCTTTTACGATGCATTTAAATATTTAGGAAACCAATCCGTCTATAACTTTTAATTTTTGATTTAACAGATTTAAATTTTGCTTTCCTTTTTCAATTTTATCTTGTATATCTGCAACAACACTCGAGTTTTTCGATGATGAGAAAAATCCAACATTATTTTCCCAAAGAGCAATATCACTTTCTAGCTGCCTAATTTTATTAGCTATTTTATTTCGCTCAATAATAATTTTATCTTCCGAATTATTCATACCCAGGAAGGCGTCAATCTTAGACTTAAATTTTTGAATTTCGACATTTTCGCCCTCCATTTTCATTTTGTCGTACACAAGATTAATCGCTTTTCGGAAAGCTTCCTGAATTCGGTCTTTCTTTTTATAAGGAACATATCCTATTTGCGACCATTCCTTTTGAAATTTACGAAGAGCATTTAAATTTTCTTCATTATTTTCCGATAACTCATAAGCATTTATCTGTTCTATTAATGCTTCTTTGCTTTTCAAATTATCTAACTGATCGGTATCAGCATTATTAAAATGTTCCGATTTATTGTCGAAAAATTTATCGCAAGCGGCACGAAATCTCACCCATAGATCATCGGAAAATTTTCTTGGAACTGGTCCAATTTTTTTCCACTGCTTCTGTATCGTAATTAATTTATCTGTTGTATTCTTCCAATCTTCACTATCCTGAAGGCTTTCTGCAATTTCGCAAAGTTCACTTTTCTTAGTCAGATTTTCATTTAGCTTCTCTTTTAGCACCATATAAAAATCTCGTTTCCTATCGAAATACAAATCGCATGCTGCACGAAATCTTTGATAAATACTATTATTATCTTTCTTGGGCGCAAAACCAATTGTTCTCCAAACTTTCTGAAGTTCTATAATTTCTTTCGATGTTGCATTCCACTCTTTATGCGATTCAATTTTTCTGTTTGCTATTTCTTCAGCCTTTTCACAAAGCACTACTTTCTTTTCAAGATTCTCTTTTTGCTCAGACTTTAATCCTTCATAAAAACCTTGATGTTTGCGATTAATTATCGTTGTTGTTTCTTTAAATCGTGCCCAAAGCACTTCCTTATCTTCACGAGGAACAGGGCCTATTTCTCTCCATTGCTCATGAAATTTTTGAAGTGTATTAAAAGCTTTTACAATAGACTCCTCACTTAATAATTTTTCAGCCTCTTCGCACAATCTAATTTTCGAAGCCATATTTTTCTTTAAATCTAAATCGCGAAGCTCTTTATTTATTTTTATATAGTCGTAAAAATTTTCGACATGATGATGATAGTTATCCCAAAGGTTTTTTAATGCCTGCTGAGGAACCATTCCAATCTCGTGCCATTGTTTTTGTAGTTCTCTAAACTCATGAAATGTTTTATCGAAAGACTCTTTTCGGTTTACCAAATCTTTAATATCTTCAATAATTTGATACTTTTTCTTAAGATTTTCATCTTTCTCATGTTCAAGATTACGGCTAATCTCCAATTTTTTTTGCTTGTATTTTTGAAGTAAATCCTTAATCTGTCTCTCTACCTCACCTTCATCGTAAGAAAAATCTTCCTCTTTACCGCCGTCTTCAATAAATTTATTCTTAAGCAGAGCTATCTCTTCGTTATGTTTCTTAAAGAAATTTAATTTTATAGCTGCAACTTTATCCTTTACATCTATCAAAGAATCACTCTCCAGCAAAAACACCAGTCTATCACGCAGTTCATTTTTTTCCATTGAACTATAATCTGGTTCTTTTTGCAATTCCGGCTCTCCTTCTTTTACTTCATGCAAACTTTCATCATCACACTCTTTCTTATCTGAAACCTTAGAAATTTTAGAATCAGAACCTCCACCAACTGGTTTTTCGTCCACCTTTTCTTCAACTTTCTCGTTTTCATCAGATTCAGTAAGCTTAGCTTGCTCTTCTATATTCTCATTTACTTCATTCTCTTGTGAGGGATTGGATAGATCTTGTGCTTTCATGTAATTTGAGTTAGATTAGGATACCGAATGAACGAACCCCACGTTAACAATACAAACTTAAAGGAATTCTTTTAACACCTTCTTACGAATTTAACTAATTATGTCCTAAACCTCAAAGATTTTGAAGTTTTTCTTACATAAGAACAAAGAGGTTCGCACATATATGCAAACCTCTTAACTAAAACAAACTAATTAACTATACTAATATTTAATATTTGCATTAAAATTTACTTATTTCATAACAATATATAAAGTATGCAATAAGCTATTTTATCTCAATATTTTGAACCTGAGGTTCTACTTGTTCCATTTTCGGAAGCATAATATTTAATATTCCATCTTTAACTTCGGCCGAAATGTTGTTTTGATTCACAGTATCGGCTAATTTAAAATTGCGCTCCACTTTTTTAACACCAAATTCCCTTCTTAGGTATTTCCTATCGCTATTTTTTTCTTTTTTCTCTCCTGTTATTTTCAAAAATCCCTCTTCTACTTTTAGGCTAATCTCGTTTTTAGATAAACCTGGAATAGCCATTTCTATAAGGTAATAGCTTTCTTCCTCAATAATATTTGTTCCTACATGAAAACCATAATCTCTTTCTGCTGCATTCTTAAAACTATCCTTTGTTTCTCTAAATAATTGATTCATTAATTGATTTGTAAAAAAATCACTTGGTCTTGAATATCTTAAAACTGTCATAACTTTAATCTCCTTTTACTTTATTTATTCGGTTCCGGATTCCGATAATTTTTTAATTATTTTCAAAAATCATAATTCAATGTCTGTGCCGTTAAGATTTTAGTCTATTTTCGGCAGTAAAACAAAAAAATCAATGACACATTGTCGGCTTATACGAACATTAAACTGCCCTTATGTCATTAACATTCTATTTTAAATGAGTTTTTTTATTTTCTTGCAACACAAGCATGGGTTATATACTTTTACAGAAAATTTAGAAAAATGAGAATCGATATACTAACTGTTGTACCCGAATTATTGGAAAGTCCTTTAAATCATTCTATAATTAAGAGAGCTAAAGATAATGGAGTAGTTGAAATACACATTCATAACATTCGTGATTTTTCGGAAGACAAGCACAATAAAGTTGATGATTATGCTTTTAGTGGTGGCGCCGGAATGGTTATGCGACTTGAACCTGTGGTAAAATGCATTGAACACCTAAGCGAGCAGAGAAAATATGATGAAATTATTTTCACAACACCCGATGGTGATCAATATGATCAAAAAACAGCTAACACCTTATCCTTAAAAGAAAACATTATGATTCTTTGTGGCCACTATAAAGGTATCGATCAAAGAATTAGGGATCACTTTATCAGTAAAGAAATTTCGATAGGCGACTTTGTGCTAACAGGAGGAGAATTAGCTGCTGCTATTATAGCCGACAGTGTAGTTCGCTTAATTCCGGGAGCTATGAACGATGAAACTTCAGCACTAACAGACTCTTTTCAGGATAACCTTTTATCTCCACCAATTTACACAAGACCTGCAGAATTTAGAGGATGGAGAGTTCCTGACATTTTACTATCGGGAGATCATAAAAAAATTGAAAAATGGCAAGAAGAGCAGGCCTATTTAAGAACAAAAAAACTTCGTCCCGATTTACTTGATGAATAAAATATAAAAAAGCTTCCTTGGGGAAGCTTTTTTATATATTGCCAACTAATAATTTGTAGCTTTCTTTTCGAAATGTGCTTGTGGATGCTCGCAAGCAGGACACATTTTAGGAGCTTTAGTTCCTTCATGTACATATCCACAATTACGACAATACCATTCCTCTTTTTCCTCTGATTCGAAAACTTTCTCAGCCTTAAGATTTGCAAGAAGTTTCAAATATCTTTGCTCGTGCATTTTTTCTACCTTAGAGATTAACTTAAATGCTGTTGCAATTTTCTTAAATCCTTCTTCTTCTGCAATTCTTGCAAACTCAGGGTACAAATCAGTATATTCTTCGTTCTCGCCTTCGGCCGCTGCTTTTAAATTCTCTGCAGTTGTTCCAATTACGCCTGCTGGAAAAGCTGCAGTAATTTCAACTTCGCCACCCTCTAAAAATTTAAAAAATCTTTTAGCATGCTGCATTTCCTGTTCTGCTGTTTCCATAAAAATAGCTGAAATTTGCTCGTAACCTTCTTTCTTAGCCTGTTTTGCAAAATAGGTGTATCTGCTTCTTGCTTGAGATTCTCCAGCAAATGACTTCAAAAGATTTTTCTCTGTCTGTGTACCTTTAATACTTTCGCTCATAGTTTTAATTTATTGATTTTAATTTCACCTATACGAATGTCTATAAATTTTCAAAATTTAAAAACAGATTCCCAATATTTTTAATTAATTTATATTCAATACAAAATATCATTTTAAATATCCCCTCTTACATATTTACTTCAAAAATAAAGTAGCCCCCTTATACAATAAAAAAATAAACACTTTTCTTAAATTAAAACCTACTCAATCTAAGTTTATCATATTATTAAAAGTGTATTTTTTATTGAGACACCCCCTAATTAAAACCTTTGCGTTGAAAAAATGTGTATTTTTTTAAGTACACCCCCACAAAAAGGTGTTTATTTGAATTATTTTTATACTTTTGACAAGGCAAGCCCATAATTATTAGGGTTAGGATAGAAATTAGTTGATTCATGCAAATACCTACCCCCTTTCAAATGGGGGTAGGTGTTATTAAAACAAAAAAAAAGGCAAACCACAATTTACAGATATAAGTATTAACCTTAATTTATTAATCCAAAAATCTATTACTATGTTGAACGCAAGAAAATTAATCACATTATTTATTGGAATGATTTTGTTAGCTGGAAATGCATCAGCGCAAGAAGGCGAAATATCATTCGGAGCAGATTTAATGAGCAGATATGTATGGAGAGGAACTCAATTTTCGACCGGCCCTGTAATTCAGCCTGGAGTTGAATACAGCAAAGGAGGATTTGCTATTGGTGCTTGGGGATCGTATGCACAAGATGGCTCTGACGGAGCAGAAGCAGATCTTTACGCATCTTACACCTTTGCCGACGACTTATTCACAGCTACTATTACAGATTATTTTTTCCCCACAGATGAAATAGCCACGAATAATAGTTATTTTGACTTCAAAAAATCATCAACAGGACATATATTAGAAGGAACATTAGCTTTTAATGGTAGCGAAAAATTTCCTATAAGCATAATGGCAGCAATGAATTTTTGGGGCGCCGACCAAGATGCCAATGGCGACCAACAGTATTCATTATACATAGAACTTGGACATAGCTTTACTTATAAGGAGATTGACATAGATATATTCGCAGGTTTTACACCCATTGATGCGGACGAAGAAAAAGGAGAATCGGGATTTTATGGCGACACAGCAGGTTTTGTTAATATGGGATTTTCTGCATCAAAAGAAGTTGCTATTACGGAAAAATTCTCATTACCACTATCGGCCTCTGTTGTTGCTAACCCAATGGCCGAGAATTTATTTCTAGTTTTTGGAGTTTCATTTTAATTGCAATAATCTTACCAATTGATTAGTTATTAGTTTAGGAAGAAGAAAGGGCATTCAAAATTTTGAACGCCCTTTCTTGCTGTATATATTTTAAAAAGTTTATGGAATTCTCATAAACTTATGAGCTTGCAATGAAATATTCCACTTCGGATTATTTTTCACAAATTCTACAATAGGCTTAACATTATGAACATACCTACTCCACTCCGATTGTAAATATAATAAACAATCATCTCCTACATTTTTCGATAACTCCTCGGCCCATTCAAAATCTTTTTCCAGATCGTAAATAATCACCTTCAACTCATTTGCTTTTTGATAGGAAGATGGTACTGGCAATTTGTTACGCTTTGGCGACAAACAAATCCAATCCCACTCTCCACTTATTTCGTAAGCACCTGAAGTTTCCAAGAAATTCTCAATATTATGCTTCTTTAATTCAGTACACAAAGGCTCTAAATTATACAAGGATGGCTCTCCTCCTGTAACCACAACAGACTTAGCTGGAGATTCAACTGCTTTACGAACCACTTCTTCGACCGAAATTAAACGGTGCTCTGCCGGATTCCAAGAAATTTTACTATCGCACCAACGACAACCTATGTCGCAACCTCCAATCCTTATGAAGTAAGCCGGCTTGCCCGTATGATATCCCTCACCCTGAATGGTATAGAAATCCTCAACAAGAGGTAAATCTGTTCCTTTATCGAATATTTCTTTGTACTTGTCTTTCAAATCGTTCTTCTTAACCAATTAAAAACCTAATTTTTGGTTGCTCAGTAAACTGGGCTACAAAATTACACGCTTTTTAAGGATTTCAAAATCAAAGGGCAAGATTATTTAAAATGATTCTTGAGAGTCAAACATCTCAAAAAACTTAGAAAAGCAAAAGATTTATAGTAAAAATTAATTTCACCATAGCTCATAATCCACTCTATAAATACTTTGTGGCTGCTTGGTTTTCTCTGTGCAGATAAAAAGAGAGTCGTTTTCGCCATAAACAATCCCCTCAGTTTGGGCTCCTCCTAAAGGGCTCATATCTACAAATATTTTTTTTCCCTTAAAAAAATCGGTTCCCTTATAATCTGTCAGCAAATACATGTAGGTTTTAAAATCTTTATAACCTATTAATGAAACCTGTTTTCCATCGGAAGAAATATCGGCTCCAGTTACCATAAATCCTGTATTAAATTCTGCTTTAGGCATTAGCTTATGATGTCCTTTTGTTTTTGACATTACATACATTCGGGTTTTATAGTTAGCCCAATTTTTTGTGAATAAATACAAGGAATCTTTAAAGGAAAAAAATGCTTCGCAATCAAAATCATGATTGTGTTTACGTTTCTTAAAATTATTCTGATCGCCCCACTCAAATGTTAAAACATCGGCAGTAAGCTCTATATTTTGCTCTCCCTTTATATCTGATTTTGCAACTCGCAATACCCTTAAGTCTTTTCTTCGTCCGTAATTGTTTCCAAACTCACCAATGTAAAAATATTCTGAATCGTCGGCTAAATCTTCCCAATCAGCATTGTTAATATTTTTAAGACGTACCGTTTTTTTTAGCTCTCCCGATTTATTATAAGCATACAATTCGGGCTCACAACCACTATCATTATTCACCCAAAACAACTCATCATACCAGATCATTCCAGATTGTTCGTCTACCTTTTCGGATAAAGAATTGCTTATTAGAACTGGTTGATAGGCAAATATTTTTTTAGTCATAAACTCCACTCCGGTATCTGCTTCGGAATTTGAATTACGAGAGCCATGCTTACAAGAAGCAAAACAAAATTGCAATGCCAACAAACTAAATAGGATCAGTTTTTTCACGTTTTCTATTTTTATATCCATCACAAAACTGAACAAAAAAATTGATATTATCAATCATTCATAAACTGATATTCAAACTTTTATTAGCAACAAACTTATTCCCGATTATTTTTTCTTTTATAAAGTAAACTAGGCCGATTTTTGAAGCAAGTAACGCTTAAGTAATTCATACAACAATGTTTCGTTAATAGGCTTCGGAATATAATCGATAAATCCGGCTTCAATTATTTGTTTTTTATCACTCGCAAGAGCATAGGCTATTTGTGCAATAATTGGAATATCTGGTTTAAGATTTAATATTCTACGAGAAGCCTCATAACCATCCATTAATGGCATTTTTATATCCATTAATATTAATTCGATTGATGATTCGGAATTAACCATACGAATACTCTCTTTTCCATTTTTTGCCCAAATTACTTTAGCCGAAGTTAAACTAAGCATCTCATTTATTAATAAATAATTGTATTCAACATCCTCAACCACTAAAATAGTTTTTCCACTTAATCCTGGAGGTTTCACTTTCGATTCTCTGAGCTTTTCCTGTTTGTTTACAACTACATCAAATAATTTAAAAAAGAAAGTTGATCCTTTGCCTTCCTCCGATTCTAACCAAATTTCTCCATTCATCAAATCGGAAATTTCTTTACAAATTGCCAAACCTAAACCTACTCCTGATTGAATAGAAACCAATGAATCTTCAATTTGCCTAAACACATCAAAAATTACATGTCGATGTTCATCTTTTATACCAATTCCAGTATCAGATACACTGAACACAACATTATTTCCCTCAACCCTATAACCATACTCAATTGTTCCCTGCTCAGTATACTTAATTGCATTATTAAGAAAATTTGTAATAAGCTGCATCAACTTGGTTTTATCAGCTTTAATAAATACTTCAGAATTAGCATAACTAAACATCTGAATAGCAAGATTTGCTTTATTATGCTTTTTAAATTGTGACTTTAAATATTGCTGAAGAGTTAAGAAAAACTCAGATAAAGAAAATTCAACATTCTCCAGCCGAGCTTCTTTTGCCTGCAATAAAGACACATCAAAAATAGATTCGATAATATTTAGAAGGTGCTTTCCACTTGAATTAATAATTCTACTCCATTTTTTATAACTTTTACTTTCAGTATTTTGATCTACCAAACTACTAAAACCAATAATTGCATTTAATGGCGTTCTTAACTCATGAGACATTGAAGCTAAAAAAGTAGATTTTAAACGATCACTTTCTTCGGCCTTTTCTTTTGCAATTATTAATTTTTCTTCAAAGTTTCTGCGATAAAATACACCAGCTAATAAATCAGCGAAAGTATAAAGAAGATAAAAATCGCTTTTATTCAAACTTGTATTAGCCTGCAATACTTCAAAACCTATAAAACCGAATAATTGTTCTTGATAATAAATTGGCAAATATAATCCCGATTGCTCTTGTTTCTGTATATCAAAATCGGCTGAAAAGAATGCCTCCTTTGGCAAGTCAGCTAAGGACGAAATATAAATTTGCTCCTGATTTTCAAATTTACGAATCCACCAATGAAGCATATCTTTAGGAATTTCTTTTTGTTCTCCTAAAATATTTGGCACACATTCTCTACACCATTGGTGAGAGTTTACAGCAATAGATTTGTTATGATTTAAAAGAAAAATATAACTTCTATCCGCAAAAATAATTTCCGAAATACTCTGCAAAGCTTTATCAATTACCTTGTCGAACTTGTTAATATCAGCACTTACTAATTCTTTAGAAATACTGCTAATTAATTTTTCAATTTGAGATTTATGATTTAATTTTTTAGCTGCTTTTTTTTGTTCACTTACGTCCCTAACAATCGACTGAATAAATTTTTCACCATTTATTTCTATCACATTAGCATGAATAACAACGGGAAATATTTCTCCAGATTTACTTAAATGTTTGGTTTCGAAGCGAACATGTCCAAAATTTTTAAGCGATTCTCTTATTCTATCTAATTCTTTACTACTTAACTCTCCTTGCTTGGTTAAATTAGGAGGCGATAAATTTAAAAGCTCCTGTCTTGTGTATCCATAACGATGAATTGCCATATCATTTACCTCAACAAAACACTTAAATTCTGATTTATTCCATGGATGTACGAAAACCGCCTGATTTAAAGAATTAAACAATAACCTATACTTTGCCTCGCGCGATTCTATGTTTTCCTGAGCTTGTTTTCGCTCTGTAATATCACTGATATATCCTTCAATAAATAGGATTTTATTTGATGAATCTTTTATAGTAAGGCCCTGTTCGAATACCCATTTTAGTTTACCACTTTTTGTTAACACCCTATATTCAACACTAAATCTTTTGTTTACCATACATGCCTCACTTACAACATCTTCTACCTTTTTTCTATCTTCATCATATATCATATTTCCGTATGATATAAATGAATTATTAAGTAATTCAGAAGCTTTATAGCCAGTTAAATCGTAAACTCCATCGCTAACAAAAAGCATGGTCCAATTCTTATCAGCCAAACACCTGTACACAACACCATTCAAATTCCCCATTAATGTAGAATGTTGTCTTTTTGCTTCCTCTATTTTTTGTTCTGATGTTTTAGTGGTGCTAATATCTCGTATAATTGCTGTAATATCGTTGTTCTCATTACAGCTCATCCTAATTTCAAAAAATAACTTTTTACTACTAGAAGAAATATTCTGATATTCAAAAATGAGGAGTTCTTTTCTATTCTTAAGCTGATCTTTTTTATCAGAAAAAAAACGATAAAAATCAGGTTTAAACAAAAACCTAACATCCTCATCTACAACGGGTTTATAAAGGAAAAACAATTCTAAATCCTCTCCATGAAAATCTAAAAGTTTACCATTTTTATCGATTCTTATAATACAATCTGGTATGGTTTTCAACAAAGCTTCAGATCTAGCAACATTATCAGCCAACAACTCATCTGTTTTTATTCTATTACTTATATCTTCGAAAACAGTATAAACCATTTTAACCTGACCCAAATGATCAATTAAAGGGATTGCTGTTAAATTCAACCATATATAATCCTGATTTACAAAATTATAAACACCAATAAGCTCATTAGAAATTTCTTTACCAGATTTAAATACCTTTTTAGCAGGATGCATGCTTGCTGTCATCTCTGTACCATCCGGATAAATACTTTTAACAGGAGGTTCAAAACTCTCTAAATTTAGAAGACTACTATTGGGAACACCCAATATATTTGAGGCAGCAGTATTAGCATAAATAATCTTACCTAAGCGATTCCTACAAATAACACCAAATCCTGTCGACTTAAAAAGCAATTCATATTTACTAACAGATTGAGCATTATCTAAATCTTGAACATATCTATTTTTTTCTTCCCTAACTTGTTCTAATTCTTTTTCTAAAACTTCAATCTTCTTCTTATATTTTAAAATATTTTCATCTGATTTATCTGGGCAGTTATGATCATATTGTTTTGTCATATCTTAATATTTTACAGAAATACATATTCGTACATTCTTATATACAAATAAGTTACAAAAAATATTAAGACATTCCAATCTCTTTTTCTTTTTATGAGCTTTATATGTAATACTCTGAAGTATGCTTAATTTCTTTAATAACAAACGTGCTATTTAGAACACCAATATTTTTAATTTTAGATAATTTATAGCGTACAAATTCATGATATTCTTCCAGGCTACGAACATGTATTTTCAGAATAAAATCGACCTGACCAGCCATGTGATAACATTCCTGAACTTCTTTTAGGTTTTGTATTTGCGTTTCAAATTCATCAATGAAAGCTTCGTCGTGATATCTCATTGAAACCTGACAAATTGCAGTTACACTTCTTTCAATTCTTTTTTTATCGAGAATGGCCACATATTTTTTAATAAAACCTTGATTTTCGAGTCTCCTAATTCTTTCGTAAACTGGAGACACAGTAATATTTAACATGGCAGCTATTTCTTTAGCTGTCTTTTTCGAATCATTCTGAAGAATTCGCAAAATGGTCTTATCGGTTTGATCTAAGTTTTCCATAAAAGAAATTTTTACTCCTATTTATAACGTTTGCATAGCGCTTAAGCTGATTTTACTTCAAACACTCACAATGTCGGTAATATTTACTTATTTACTGCAAATATGTATGAAATATATTGGAAAAGTATTTACTTTGCTATCAAATAATACTGAAAACAACAACAACACTAAATATTACCTGGCTACTATTAGCCAACACAAAACACAACAACAAAGCACTTAACTAACAATTAAGACTAATTTTAACGCCTTCATTTATCGGAAATGAAGGCGTTCTTCTTTATTTCAAGCTATTAATTCAAAAAAAATGCGCCCGATAATAGACGCATTTTTCATTTTTTTTTAATATGCTTAACTATTCTGAAAATTCATAAGCATCTGTTTTGCCCTTTTTTACTGCTGGAATTCCATCAGTCATCCAAACAGGAGCAGGTTTTCCTTTTAGGTAATAATCGAAAAACTGCATGGTTCTAACCGATAAATCCATTCTATTCGGACGCTTCTTTAAATTATGAGCTTCCTTATTATAGGTAAGCATCCAGCATGGTTTTTGTAAACGTCGCATGGCAACAAATAATTCTATACCCTGATACCATGGTACAGCTCCATCATTATCGTTATGCATAATTAACAAAGGAGTTTTTATTTTGGGAGCAAAAAATACTGGTGAATTTTCGATGTATTGTAAAGTACTGTTCCATAAAGTACCTCCAATTCTACTCTGAGTTCTTTCGTATTGAAACATACGACTCATACCACTTCCCCAGCGCATTCCCCCATAAGCCGAAGTCATATTTGTTACAGGCGCTCCTGCCATTGCACATTTAAATAAATCGGTTCGAGTAACCAAATATGCAATTTGGTATCCTCCCCAGCTTTGACCTTGCAATGCAATATTTTTCTTATCAATAAACTTATATCTATCCATCATTGCCAAAGTACCTGTTACAATTGCACTGTATGCCGATTCCCCAGGATATCCAACTTTTGGATAGGTAATATCTGGCATAAACACAAGATATCCGTTACTAACGCAATAAGTAGGATTTATAATGGACCAATTGGGTTGTGGAACATGATGAGCATGCAAACGATCGGATGTTCTTTCATAAAAATAAACCAGCATAGGGTATTTCTTATTCGGATCGAAATTTTCCGGTTTATAAAGTAATCCCTGCAACTGTTCACCATCTCCAGATGTCCAATCAACAAGCTCTACATTTCCCCATAAATATTTCTTCTGCTGCGGATTAGCATCTGAAACTTGTTTTTGTGATGTTAAATCAATCTTACTCGTCCATACATTAGGATAATCCTTAAAAGTGGAACGTTTCCAAATTAAACGATCAGAATTTTTAGCCTTTTTAAGGCTGGTAAAGCTTGCTTCATTAAAAATCAGCTTGCTTGGATCATCTTCATTACTCAATTTAAAGTAACCTGATTTCTTATTGAATTCATGAAATGCTTTAAGTAAGATAGGCTTTTTTAAATCAATAAACAGTTCATCCTCATCTATTTTGATATAATCAAAATGAATCTTATTTCTCCTTCCGTATCCATTGGTTAGATTAATAGCCCCGCTTTTTCCTTCTGGATCGAGCATCCATAAATCATATTTATCCTGGATTATAACTTTTTTATCTCCTTTGGTCCAGCCAAGCAATCCGTAGGGCGATGGATCGCTGGGAGTATCATGTTTTTCATTATAAAAAGCAACTTTAATATCTTTGGTTAAAGCAACTTTCTTCTTGCTTTCAATTTGATATGAATACCAAATACTATCCTGTGTTTCGTACCAAATCATATATTTTTGATCGGGAGAAATACTTACATCAGAATTTTTCTTTCTTAAAATCAGCTCTCGATTTCCTGTATTCTGATTTACTACATAATAATCGGAGTACCAATCATCCCAGGAACTTAACATTTGATATGGTAATCCAGAACTTCCTAAAGCCAAATTTGAGTTACCATTATCATATAAATAAAGATTCGGCATTTCTTCATGCCCCAACTGAACTACCTTATTATCCTGAGAATGATATACCGCTAACCACGTACGTTTCTTCTCTTTCTCAGCCTGCAGTTTTTGTTGTGGCTGTAATAAAGGATCTTTCCAATTCCAAATATCTACACTATATTTTTCTTCATCTAACAAGCTATCTTTAGGCTCATTTATTGGTTTTGGAGCTACTCCAAAAAACATTTTATTTCCATTACGGGAAAAATAAATTTTACCATTCTCGCTAACTGTCCAATTATCCTGAATTCCACTACTTAATGTATCAACAATAATTTTTGCCTCAGTTTTAGAATCTGCGTAAAAAAGACTGTAGCATTTATTTTTTAGAGTATCTGTAGAAAAAATAAAACCGAGTTTCTCTCCATCGGGCGAAATTGTAATTTTTTTTGCTTTTCCTTCTTGTTCAAAAATGAATTTTGTTTCCTCTGATTTACCCACAAATTTATGAACCGAAGCAAGCTGAATACTATCGCCCTTAATTTGAATAAAACTAAGCGCATTTCCATTCCTTGATAAAGCATAATCGCTCACATTTTTAAATCTGAACTCCTTACCCGATTTGTAATTTTTAATTAGCAATTCGCCTTCTTCCGATTTATCTTTTTTCTTTTTCTTCTCCTTCTTTTTTACTGGTAATTCAGTTGAATCCTTTTGTAAAGTATCGACCATCTCCTTGGGCATATCCAACAAAAACGCCATCCATTCACCTTTTTCTTTTGGCATTTTAACTGATTTAAGCTTTGGGTATTTTATTAATTCCCTATTCGATAAATTCCAAATTGCCAAGGAATCTTTCGGCATATCCTTTTTATCAACTTTATCTAGCTTAGCCTGACGAAGGGTATCATATTGTGCTTTAATTTTAAAGCTTAAAACGTCAGAATCGGGAGAAAATACTGCAGCATATCCTCTGGCAATGGAATCTTTTCTATCGGTATCAACTTCGTATAAATATAAAAATCCGTCTCCTTTTTGCGGATTAATTTCATAACAAATCCATTTCCCATCATTGGAAATTTGTTGCTTTATCAAATTTTTCCATCCATCATAATCGGAATGGTTAAGCGGTATTTTTTTTGTCTGAGCCATTATCTGCAAAGAAAAAGTACAGATAATAAGAAAGGCAAATAATTTTTTCATAATAGATTGTGTTGACACTGTTTTTCGCTAATTATCGTTTACATATAAAAAATTGGTTTAGCAAATCCTCTTTATTGTAGCTAAGTTCTTCATTCGAATTAACGTGTACTAGCTTTCCTCCCGAAGCAGCTACAATGGCATGGCCAGCTGCAATATCCCACTCCATGGTTGGAGCAAATCTCGGATAAATATCAGCCTCATTTTCAGCTATCATACATAACTTTAACGAACTTCCTTTCGAAATCATCTCTACCCGAGAATTATCCATTTTCAAATTTTCTATAAAATCTTGTGTTTCAATATTCATGTGAGAACGAGAACCTACTACAATTAGGCTTTCTCTCTTATTATCAAAAGGCATTTTTCTGGAAAATTTAACTAGCTCATCTAGATTTTTCTCCCAATTTTCAATATCATTGGTACGAAATGCACCTAAATCGATATCTGCAAAATACAACTGACGATAAACTGGCACATAAATTACTCCTGCAACAGGTTTTCCTTCATCAATTAAAGCAATGTTTACGGTAAACTCATCGTTTCTCTTTATAAATTCTTTGGTGCCATCGAGAGGATCAACAATCCAACACTGTTTCCATGATTTTCTTACTTCATAATCGGAGTGTATTCCCTCTTCGCTCAAAACAGGAATTCCTAAGTTATCAATAAGTGATACAATTGCCGTGTGTGCTCTCTTATCAGCAATCGTTAGTGGACTATCGTCTGATTTTAATTGCACTTCAAAATTATCGGAATGATAAACGTCTAAAATCTCTTTACCTGCTTTTAGCGATGCTAAAATTGCAGTAAAAAGAAGTTCTTTTCTTTTACTAAAGTTCATGTATAAGTTTTCTAATCTACCTAAGTAGAGTATAATAATATCGACTAATAAAAATAAATAAATGACAGTATTAACACTGTAACAATCATATAAATAATTGTTAATGGAAATCCTATTTTAAAAAAATCTTTAAATGAATATCCTCCTGGTCCGTAAACCATTAGGTTGGTTTGATATCCAATTGGAGTCATAAAATTAGCTGCAGCTGCAAAAGCCACAATTAATACAAACGGTTCCGGATTTAAATGCAAATTTAAAGCCATGGTTAAAGAAATAGGAAATACAATGGCTACTGCTGCTTTATTTGTAATATAGGCTGCTAAAACTGAGGTAATCAGATAAATTCCAAACAAAACTCCAACTCGCCCAAGAGGCAGAAAAACAGATATTAACAAATCGGCAATAATTTCTGCCAAACCCGATTTAATCATTGCCGTTCCGAATGCCAAAGAAAGAGTAATTATTAGAGCTAAATTAAAATCTACCATAGTGGCAATATCCTTAGGATTAGATATTTTTAATGCCAGCACAACAATAATCATTACAATTAATGTCATAAATAAAGGAACAATATTAAGTGCCGATAAAATAACAGCAAGCACTGTTCCTCCTAATAATAATCCAACTTTATATCCTTCTTGTTTTTTAAATTCTTTTACTTTCGAGATAAAATAAAAATCCTGAATTCGATGAGTTCGTTCAACAAAATCATCACCTCCCAGTAATAAAAGAACATCACCAGCCCGTAATTTTACTTCTCCAATTTTACCGCTTACACGACCTCCATTTCGGTGTATTCCTATTACTGCGGCATCGAACTGTCCTCTAAAGTTTGCTTCTTTTACAGTTTTGCTAATTAATGTGGAATTGTGCGAAATAACAATTTCTACTACCTCTAAATGTTTTTTGTGTGTTAACATACCAACGGTTGGCAATGTTAATCCTGAATTTGGAAGCACCAAATCGGCTATTGTTTCAGTATCACCCGCAAAAAGTAAACGATCCCCCTTCTCCAATCTAAAATCGTGAGAAACTGCCGCTTCTTTAACTCCCCCTCTGTTAATCTGAAATAGATACAAACCTTTTAAGTTTCTTAAGTCTGCCTCTTCAATTGTTTTCCCAATTAAATCGGAATTAGGTTTTACATGAGCTTCGACAATATATTTTCTGGTGTTTTCCGAAAATTCTCCTAGTACATCACACTTTTCGGGCAGACACTTTTTACTAACAATAAGCAGATAAGCTGCCCCTATAAACATCATAGGAATTCCTACATAAGCAAAGCTAAACATGCTTAGAGAATCTAATGCAGGAATAATTTCCTGATCCTTAACCATTCCATTAACAATAAGGTTTGTAGAGGTACCAATTAATGTAATGCACCCTCCAAGAATTGCTGCATACGACAGAGGTATTAGCAATTTAGAAGGTGAAATATTATGGCGTTTACTCCAACTATGAACATAAGGCATCATTACTGCTACCAAAGGAGTATTGTTTAAAAAGGCCGAAAAACCACCTACCAAAACCATCATTCGAAGCATAAATTGCCGATATCCTCGCGTATTTTGAAAGACCCGATCGAACAAGGTTTCTACAATTCCTAAATCTCTAATGATATCACCAATAAGCAATAACATTAAAATTACGACAACCTGATCGTTGGCAAATCCACTTAAAATTTCGGATGGAGTTAAAATTCCACAAATACCCAAAACTACTACTCCAATAAGAAATGTAAATGCAGGTCCTATCCATTCTTTGTAGAATGAGATTAAAATAAATACCAATACGATTAAAACAACGATCGCATCAAATGAGAGCATAGATAAATTTTTGGATAATATTTAAGTTACGAAGATACAAAAATACCATTATACACATTACAATCCTTTGCCAATATGTCATACAACTTATTCGCAAAGCATCAAAAAAATTACTTTTGCACTAAATTACATAAAATTATCATGCATAAAACTGTAAATAATCAACTGATTAAAACTTATCGACATAAAGATATCTTAATTGAACACAAACAATTAGAGATTCCAACAAGTGAGATATTAACATATTTACAGCCTGAAAGATTTAATTCCTTTTGCAAAGAAGGATGCTCTAATTTTAATAAAAAATGGACTTGTCCTCCTAATTGCCCTTCCTTTACTGAGTATACAAAAGTTTTTCCCAAAATTACTTTACACTTATTTTATACCCGAACCAATCAGTTTGATTTTGTCGAAGCTAAAAATCGCGGTTTAGAAGCCTATAATTTTATAAAAGAAGAGCTACAATCCTATTTACACAACATTGAATCGAAAAACAGCATTATGATTGCAGCAAACAGTTGTGAAATGTGTTCACCCTGTGCAATTGCCCTAGGAAAAAATTTTGTACTATGCCTGAAAAAATAAGGTACAATCTAGTTGCTTTCGGTTTTAATGTAAGTGCAATAATGAATGATTTATTTCAATACGAATTAAAATGGCTTGATAAAGATAAAACCCCTGACTATATAAGTAGTCTTGCTGCAATGCTACAAAAATAGCTGACCATAAACTTAGGCCTGCAAAACAAATATGCAAACACTTATATTTGTAATCTATCTTTAAATGGCAAAAATGTCATAAAATCGACATGATGAACAATATATGCTTCGGTACTTCGCTTTATCATATCTCCTTCGCCTGCATGACTGGCAATAATATGACATACTTCGGGCGGTAATTCACACTGTTCGGCTAAAGCAACTCCCGAAAACGGATGACGAAGGTATTTTCCATAAGTTCCCTGAATAGCTTTTCCATTATCATCTAAAACATATTCCAATAATTTTCCAACATCGCATAATATAGCGCCTGAAATTAAAACATCCATATTAACCGGCAATTGGTCATAAAAAAAAGCATTCATTTTTAAGCCACTCTCTCTGGCAATATGGACAACACATTTTTTATGATCCATGAAACTTACTTTTAAACCAGAACCACATAACAAGGTAAAAGGTATAATTTTTAGATCACTTGCAGAAAGAACACTTTTTTTTAAAGCCAGCTCCCACACTTTTGTTGTTTTCTCTCTTAGCTTTTCGTCTTTAATCCAATCTAATTCGGGCCACAATTGTTTTACTGTTTCTCTCATAAGATCAATTTAAAATCAATTAATAATTTTACGATAACTTTTCTATAATTGCATCGGCCATTTGTACTGTTGAAGCAGCTCCGTTATTAATTACATCGGGATTTCCTGGCATTTTCAGCATATCGTAAGTTTGCACTTTAGCCTCACTTATTACCTGAGCAACAGCCTTCCGTATTTTTATGGCTATTTCTTTTTCTTTAAGATAATCGAGCATCATACAGGCCGATTCTATCATTGCTATGGGATTAACAATTGAAACAGAATAATCGGCGTACTTAGGTGCCGAACCATGTGTAGGTTCAAAAACTGCAACTCCCTCATCCGACATTTGAGCACTGCAAGCAAAGCCTAAACCACCAATTAAACCAGCAAATCCATCAGAAACAATATCTCCAAACATATTACCCGCTACAATTACTCCATATTTTTCAGGATTCTTAGTAAGCCACATCATTTGGGCATCAATATTTGTATTCCACAAATCAATTTCGGAATATTCCTTTCTTTGAATTTCCTGGGCTAAGTGAAACATCATTCCCGAAGTTTCCCTAATTACATTAGGTTTTTCGCAAACTGTAACCGACTTGTAATTGTATTTTCGAGCATAATCGAAGGCTGCATACAAAATTCTACTTGTTGCATTTTTAGAAAAAATTCGTGTCGACACAGATAATTCTTTACGAGGAACTGTTCCAAAATTCTTTACAAATTTAGGATGACTCGTTAATGCTGCGTATACAATATTATTAGGATTAGACCATTCTACACCTCCATATAAACCTTCGGTATTTTGTCGAAATATAACAACATCGACCATAGGTTCTTCAATTACATTATTTTTTCCTCGTCGAATAAAATTTAATGGGTTTCCCTTATAGGTTTTACATGGACGAATGCAAATATCCAAATTAAAATGCTGACGTAATCCAACAATTGGACTGGAATAAACAAGGCCTTTATTCTGTAAATTACTTGCCAGTTCTTTACTCGCATCATCTTTCGGTTTTGAGGTTATTGCTCCAAACAGAGCAATTTTATGTTTTTTCAATAACTTAATAGTACGTTCGGGAAGAGGATTTCCCTCCTTACACCAAAACTCCCAGCCAATATCAGCCTCTATATAATTGGCATTAAATCCGGCAGCCTGTAAAACTCTTTGGGTTTCTTCAAGTACAACGCGACCAATACCATCGCCTGGCATGCTAACAATCGTTCTTGTAGTCATTGCTTAGTGTTTTTATGAATATGCGTATTAGTATATCTATCTTAAATATAAAGAATTACACGCATTCTTTAAAATAATATTTTTATTAAACCTGCTTGATATTTTTAATTTCATAATAAAACACAGACTTCAGGAACTTAAAAGTTACATAGCATTAGCACCAGTGCAATTTCTAAAAATCATAAAAAAAGCTCCTGTGTAAGGAGCTTTATATACCAAATTAAAATAATCTGTTTAGTAAGCATTTCTAATATTTAATGGAACACTTTTATGCAATATTCTTTTATTTTGATAAGCTGTAGATTCGACTGCTACAAGTTTAAACTTACTGATTAATTGCTCTCCATTGTTTTATTGATTGTTGAACAAGATGTAAAAAATAAATACTGGCAAGCTAATTAAATTTTCAGACCTCTACTATTTCTGAAAGTTTTCCGTAAAGAACATAGCCCTTAACCACATCGAAACCTAGCTCTTTAACCAACTTTTTATAAGTAGACACCTGTTTCTGGTGTGTTTTCTCCTTCTTTTTTCCAAACTTATAATCAATAACTATTGCTTCTTTTCCTTTATAAATAACTCTATCAGGACGGTAAACATCTCCATTTCCTTTTAGTATATCTCTCTCATTAACAACAGTCCAATCTTTCGAAAACCACATTTCCACTTCAGGATTACCTAAAAGTTCGCTTGCAAATTCTCTTACCTCGCTTGCTTGCTTGGAATCTAATTTCCCCTCGAACTGCAAAGCCGTAACAGCCTTATCTAAATCTTCAGAATACTCAATCTGTTGAAACAGCTGATGAAGAATATTTCCTCTGCTTACAGGAGAAAATGTTTCCACAGATTCTGCCTCCGAAAAATCAAAATAATCAGCCGAATGCGATCGTAATTTTAATCTGTCATCCAATAGTGAAGCAGGATATTCCAACATTTTATTTTTTGCATCTGCAGGAATACTTGCATTCTTATTACTTATTTTTCCCAATTCAAAAAACTTGCCTTCCTCATTCCAATTTTCAGACAGAGAAATTATTTTATCACCAAAAAAATCGGAAGAAAACTCGCTGGAATTTTGAAAAGAAAAATGCAATAAATCGGCAACTGTCTTCAATTCTTTATTATTGGTTAAAGGAGAATAACTAATAAAAACCTCTTCGGCACGGGTTTGTGCAACATACAATAAATTTAAATTATCGATATACGATTGCAGTTTCTCAGTAAAATATTCTTCATAATAAATGGTATCCTTTAAAGTGCTCCCATATCTAACCGGTAAAACATCCAAAACATCAAAACCTTCTACTTTAGGCTGACACCAAAGAATATTGGTATGTCGTGTATTGTCTAAATCCCAATTGCAAAATGGTAAAATTAAAGCTTTAAATTCCAAACCTTTCGATTTATGAACAGTCATAATTCTAATGGCATCCTGCTCGTCGGATACCGAAATTACCTCCTTATTTTTTCTCTCTTGCCAATGTAAAACAAATGAATTTAAATCGGGAGAATCACTTTTAGTAAAACCTAAAACAAAATCCTGAAAAGCCTCTAAAAAAGGATAATCGTAAGGATTTCTATTCAAATTAAACATTTGTATTAAGCGTTCTGTTAAATCATACAAAGGTTGTCTTTTTAGCTCCGAAATATTATCAACAAACTCACTTGGCAAAACAGATTTTGCCTCATCATTAACACAATAAATATCATCATCTGTTAAGTCGGTACTTTCCTTCACATAAAGACTAAACTCCTGACGCAAAAAACCGAAATTAACCATATCCTCTGGATAAACCAGATAATGAAGAAGATGCACCAAAAAATTAATGGCCGATGAATTTTTCAAGTACAATGAATCGTTGGAAATTACATCATAATTAACATTTTCCTTTGCTTTCTCACTTGCCCTATATGCCATTAGTGCATCGGCAACCAATCCGCCTTCCTTACCATTCCTAACTAAAATAGCAATAT
Organism: uncultured Marinifilum sp.; assembly: GCF_963677195.1. NCBI lineage: Bacteria > Pseudomonadati > Bacteroidota > Bacteroidia > Marinilabiliales > Marinifilaceae > Marinifilum > uncultured Marinifilum sp. Next base: position 2,208,174 of record NZ_OY781918.1, on the reverse strand, counting down.
CTCTGGCTTTGTATCCGTTTGCCTGTAACTCTTCTATTTTTAATGGTAAATCTTCCAAAACAGGTTCTGTCCAGTCTCGTTCCGAATCTTTTTCTATAAAATAAGCTTTTACATATCCACCATCGCCTTCCTTCTTTTCTGGGTAATGCTGATATACGTCCTTATATGCATTTAAGATTTTTCCCTGTTCTTCCTGTAATGATTCCGATATTTCATTTGGAATAGACGCATTATAATCATTCTGCAAAATGGTTGCAGCTAAAGCAAATACAGCATTATTAAAGTCAATTACATTTTTTGTACTTCGCCAATTGTAATTTAGGCTCATGCCATTTACACCGTAACTTTCAAAATCGATATCCAACTGATCCGACAATAATTTCCAATCTCCATTTCGCCAGCGATAAATCGATTGTTTTACGTCTCCAACTACTAAGGAATGCTGATTTTCGGCCAGTGAATTTCCCAACAAAGGTCTAAAGTTATCCCATTGCATTGATGATGTATCCTGAAATTCATCTATCATAAAATGCTTATAAACATTACCTATTTTTTCGTAAATAAATGGAGAATCATTCTCTCCAATTATATTTCTCAATAGTCTGCTGGCATCCGATAAAAGAAAAATATTCTCACTTTCTGAGTATTCTCTGATTTTTTTTGACAAATCGGTTAAAATACCCAATGTATAAATATAACTTAAGGTTTTATCTGTTGATTTATAGAGCATTCCCTGCTCTTCGTAATACTTTATTGCATCTTTTAAAAGTTCATTTAAGCCTGCAGAATACGCAGTCTCAATAGCCTTTTTTATTTCTGGTGATGCTTTTCCAGCATACCATTTTTTAGGAGTATCAACAGCCAATTTAGCTCTGGTACCAGGCTCTAACTTAGCACCTGTACCCAAGCTTGTTATATACCCTGCCACGCCCGACTTAGCATAGGAAAAATCAGAAACATCCAATGCATGATTCTCTAAAATCGCTCTGGCTTTCTCTCCTATTCGAGCAAAATAAGATTCAAAATCATCTTTAATTTCTTTTAATATTTTTCTGTATTCATTTAAAAAACTTTTATCAGATAATTTTTCAATTAATTTTCCTGAAAAATTCTGAAAATCTTCTTTAAAAACTTCACTTCCCAAAACCAGAATGTCCTGCTTAAAATTCCAGGTTTTTCCTTCTCGTATTTTCGATTCAGCAAAAGAAGTCAACCATGCTCTCAATTGCTTATCATCATCAACATCTTGTAAAAGCAAATCTGCAACTTCATTTAATACCCTACTTTGGTCCAATTCGATATTATAGCCCATTTGCAGACCAATTTCACGAGTAAAGGAACGAACAATTTTCTGAAAGAAGCTATCGATTGTTGTTACCGAAAAACGCGAATAATCATGCAGTAATCGGTTTAAAATTTCGCTGGCTCTATTCTGTAAATCGCCAATATTTAAATTATTGGCTTCACATAAATCTTTAGCATAAGGAGAATTTTCACCTGATGAAATCACATGTATTTCTTTTATAATTCTGGATTTCATTTCATCAGTAGCCTTATTGGTAAAAGTTACTGCAAGAATGCTTTTGTAATTAGACGGATCTTCGAAAACCAATTTCAAAAATTCTCCTGTTAAAGTATAAGTTTTGCCCGAACCTGCTGAAGCCCGGTATATATTAAGTTCTGACATTATAAATAATATTTAATTCGAAAATACTAATTATAGGAATGGATTAAGAATGAAAAGCTCATTAATATTTGAAAAACTAAGAAGAAGAATAAACCCTCAGTAAATCTCATTTTTTTCATTCTCTATTGTAATTAACTTAATAAAAAATCGAGTTTAATTTTTAATAAAATAAATTATGCGAAAATAATTTACAATTTCTCTTTAGTTTCCTGACATAAAGAAATAATTAGTAAGACTCACACCTTATTTTCATAATATTAAGTAAATATAAAACACCAAAAACTCCTTAATTAATTGGTATTGACATACAAAACTATTTTAACTAACTTAATCACTATTATCAAAATATTCACTTTAAACCAATCATTATGAAAAGATTTTTTACTCTTTTTCTTTGTTTTTTATTTATTGCAGGTACTGCTTATAGTCAAAACCGGGAAATTAATGCCGAAGGTAAGTACAAAGGTGTTATTCATGTAAAATTTGCACCTAAAGAAGTTAAAAAAGTTGATGCCCTAAACCAGCTTCTACTCGATTCGAAAAAAATAAAGCTGAAACAAAAACCAGAATTTGTTACTACAAATATCAGAAATCTGGACAGGGTAAATGAAAAATTTAAGGCCCATAAAATGAAAAGAGTTTACCGTAACGCTGGTAAATTCGAAGATCGTCACAGAAAATTTGGTTTACATTTATGGTACGAAATAGAGTTTAACTCAAATACTCCGGTAAAACAGTTAATCGAATCCTACCAAAATGTAGCAGAAATTTCTATTGCAGAAGGAGTTCATTCTACAAAAATGATAGGCAGCGATAAAGGAAAAAAAATAGAACCTGCCGCATTGCCTTCCGGAACCAACGATCCCCTGTTTGGTGATCAGTGGCATTACGAAAATACCGGTCAAAATGAAGGTACAGCTGGCGCTGATATTAGTTTACTGGAAGCGTGGCAAATTGAAACGGGAAATTCAGACGTTATTGTTGCAATTGAAGATGGTGGAGTTGATTTTGATCATGTTGATCTGGCTGCTAATATGTGGGTAAATAGTGGCGAAATTCCAGGCAATGGAATTGATGATGATAACAATGGATATGTAGATGATATTTATGGCTATAACTTTGGAGATGACACTGGTGAAATTTATGTTGGTGATCATGGTACTCACGTTGCCGGAACAGTAGCTGCTGTTAACAACAACGGTATTGGTGTTAGTGGAGTTGCAGGAGGTAGCGGTAATAACGATGGTGTTAAATTAATGTCCTGTAATGTATTTGGAGCCTCCAATGGTGGTTTTGCCGAAGCTTTTACTTATGCAGCCGACAATGGAGCTGTAATATCTCAAAATAGCTGGAGTTACTCTTATCCTTATCAATACGATCAGGCTGTTCTTGATGGAATAGACTATTTTATTGCCAATGCAGGTGGTAATAGTGCTCCTATGGATGGTGGAATAGTAATTTTTGCTGCAGGTAACGATAATTCTCAAAGTAGATATTACCCTGCTTATTACGACAAAGTTATGGCTGTTGCAGCAACTAACAAAAACGATGTAAGATCCTATTACTCAAACTATGGCGATTGGGTCGACATTGCCGCTCCTGGTGGAGAATTAGAAACTACTAACGAAGACCCCACTGCTGTTCACAGTACATTTCCAGATGATCAATACGGGGTATTTCAGGGAACATCAATGGCTTGTCCTCACGTATCGGGAGTTGCCGCTTTAATTGTATCTAAATATGCAGGAAACATAACTCCAACCGAAGTTTGGAACAAACTTGTTGATAATACCGATCCAATAGATGATTTACAAAGTGCAAGATATGTAGGTAAACTTGGTAGCGGAAGGTTAAATGCTTACAAAGCACTAAGTGACGATAATTTACCCTCTGTTCCTTCTGGTTTAACAGCAACAAATATCACACAAACATCTTTTACTATTGAGTGGAATGCTGTAAGCGGAGCTACATCTTACGATTTACAAATTCGTGAACAAGGAGGTAGCTGGACAACTTTTAACACCAGTGAACTTAGTTATAACTATTCGGAAGCTAGTGCGGGTACAACTTACGAATATCAGGTAAGAGCAAATAATGATTCAGGTTCAAGTTCATATTCTGCCATAGCAACACTTACAACCGAAGAAGCTCCAACTCCTCCCGATACGCCAACTAACCTAGCTGCTTCTGATATTACCTATAACTCTATGACCATTAGCTGGGATGCGGTTGACGATGCGGTTGATTATGATCTTGATGTTCGTCCTGAAGGAGGAGAATGGACTACGATTACTCAAGCAGAAATTACTTATGCTTACACATCATTAAGCGCAGAAACAACTTATCAGATTAAAGTAAGAGCTAATAATGCAGAGGGCTCGAGCGATTATACAGCAAGTATTGAAGCAACTACTCTAGAAGCTCCTTCGGCTCCGGATACTCCTGCTAATTTAATGGCTTCGGAAATTACATATAACTCCATGATTATTAGCTGGGATGCTGTTGAAAATGCTGATCAGTACGAATTAAATGTTCGGCCTAAAGGTGGAGCATGGACTGTTATTGAGCAAACTGCAACATCATACAATTATACAGAGCTTAGTGCTGAAACCATATATGAATTTAGAGTTTTGGCGAAAAATGACATAGGTGCAAGTGCATATACTTCTATTGTTGAAGCAACAACACTGCAAACTCCCCCTGCGCCAGAAACTCCTGCAAATTTATTGGCCTCTGCAATCACATATAATTCTATGACAATTAGCTGGGATGCATCAGCTAATGCAGACAACTATGACCTGCAAGTACGAGCAACTGGTGAAAGCTGGACTACAATTAATCAAACTACTACCTCATATAATTATACCGAACTTACAGGTGCAACTACCTACGAATTTCAGGTAAGAGCAAATAACGATTTTGGTTCCAGTGCTTACTCTGCTATAGTTAGTGCAGAAACACTTTCAGAACCTAGCGTTCCTGGAATTCCTCAAAATGTAATTGCAAGTAATATAACTTATAACTCATTTACAATTAGCTGGGATACTGTTGCCGATACAGATAATTACGATGTAGATATTCGATTATCAGGTGGCAACTGGGAGTCTACAAATACATTATCTACTTCCTACGACTATAGTCCTGCCAAAGCTAATTCTGATTATGAATTTAGAGTACGAGCAAACAATAATGTTGGAAATGGAGAATATTCGGTTGTGGGTACTCTAACAACCAATCCTATTCCTGTTCCTGATACTCCAACAGGTGTAAGTGCATCTAATATTACCTCTAATTCCTTCTCTTTAAGTTGGAATGCTATGGAGTTTGCAGACAATTACGATATTCAAGTTCGGGAATCTGGTGCTGCCTGGGAATCTTTCTCAAGCTCATCTACTAACTTCGATTATATAGGTGCAAGCCCCGAAACAAGCTATGAATATCAGCTTAGAGCAACCAACTCTTCCGGAGAAAGTGAATACACTCCTATTCAATCATTAACTACACTGGAAGATTCTCCAACACCCGAATATTGTGAATCTTATGCTAAAAATACCAGATATCAGTACATCGATTTAGTAGAAATTGCAGATATGAGCAATGTATCAGGCGATGATGGTGGATATGGAGATTATACTGGTCTAATTGCTGATGTTAATCCTGGCAAAAATTATGTCCTTAACTTTTCATTGGCGTACAAATCGAGAACTTACTTAAGCCATTGGAAAATATACATCGATTTTAACAGAGATGGAACTTTTAGCACAAATGAAAATATTGTTTCGGGCTATGCCATAAGTAGCGGTACTTATTCGGCAAATGTTTCAGTTCCTGACGATGCAGTATTAGGACACACAAGAATGAGAGTAATCTTAAAACACAGAAGAGGTGTAGCCGACGCATGTCAGATATTTAATCAGGGCGAGGTGGAAGATTATACCATTAACATATCGAATACAGCACAAAATCTAGCCACTAAAACTTCGGCTTTAGGCTTATCCTTGAGTGATACTGCGCCTGTTGAAGAATTAAAAGTATACCCTAACCCTGCTAAAGACTATGTAAATCTTTACATACAGGGAAATATTCAATCTAAAGTTCGTATTACTACAATTACTGGTAAAACTATTAAACTAATGACTTTGGATATGGAGAACAATAATATTGATATTTCGGAACTACCTTCGGGCATGTATTTTATTTCTATTGAAGATGGTGAAGAAATTATTACTAAAAAATTACTTAAATTATAATTGAATAAACCTATTGGAAAAAGGCAGGTGCTGTGCATCTGCCTTCTTTTATAAATAGCAAGTTTTATTCTGCAACTTTTTTAATTGCTACACGTTCTTAATAATACAGACTCTCTGTTTATTGATTTATCAATATTGCGCAAAAATTCTTTTTGGTTTAAAATAAACTCACTTATGAAGAATTTACTTATTTCAATTTTCACAATACTTATATTTGGCGCTTGTAGTTCTTATTCATCTTTTAATGAATCAACAACTGCCAAAAATAAAAATGTTGTTGATAAAACATCAATTGCTAAAGATACCAGCGAATATGAGCTTGTGATTTTAGACATTGGTTTCGAAACTTGGTTCGCCACTCACAATATGCTTGCTGCTGCGCATTCTAATCAGTATTATAAAAACTGGAATCAAAGATATGTTTCGGAGTGGAACAGATTACATTTGCAGGGACATCCTTACTTTGAAAATTTAATTGATTTTAGACCAACGGAAGATTATGGTTTTGATATTAACTATAAACTCTATCATTATTTTCTTTTTGTAGAAGATAAAACAGGAATTAGCCTGGTACAACGTGGAAAATAAAGCATAAAAAAACGGAAGAATCAAAAAATGATTCTTCCGTTTTTTTTATTTTTAGATCGATTAAAATTTATATGCTAAACCGATTCCTACAATTTCCTTAAACTGAATTCTAGGTCCTTTATTTAATCCCTCATCATTAACATAATCAACATCATCATCGTAAACCAATGATGTATTAATGGTAGCAGTTAAGAAATCATTCACTTTCATATTTACCATTACTTCCCAAGTTACATCGATATTACCGAAATTTTCGGAATAGTTGGTAAATAAATCCAAAGTACTTTTAAAATTTACATTTTTCATGATATCCTTATTCAAGGCCATTTTTGTAAAAGCACCAAATTCACCTCTAAACTTATCTCCTGGATCAACACCAAATGCACCTGCATCGGATAAATCATCATCGTTAACAATTGTCATTTTTGAACTTAAAGGAGACAAATAAGCCGAAAACACTTCATTTGGCTTGTAATCCATACCCAAAGAAAATGTGATATAGGCAGGAGCTAAAAAATTAGAAACCTTTACATCATCAGCATCATCGCTGCTAGCATAATTGTATCCTTTTGCAAACTGAGTTTTAAAATCGAATAAAGCTGTATAAAACCAGTGTCCACCATTTTTATATCCATATTTCGATGTATAATCAATTTTATCAATACTCTTGCGAACTCCTTCGTCGCCTTGCTTTACAAGTCCATATTCTAATTTCATGGTATTCTCCCAACTATTTTTGCCTTTATTATAGTTAGCAAAAAGATCTAACAAAGCATTGGTAGAAACGGCATTATCGCCACCTCCCGACCAATTGGTTAATGATGTTTGTGAAAAAGTTATGGAAGCCATTCCTCCTTTTTTCCAATACGATGTATCTTGTTTTTCCTGAGCCATTGCCACAAATCCAAATGCAGCAGCAAATAGCAGTAAAGTAATTTTTTTCATGTTATTAAATTTTAGTTTTTAGTTTTTTTAAAAATTAGGGCGCATCCTCTTTATTAATACCTACGAAGTTAGTTCTTTTAGTTTTTACAATAAAATATCATAAGAAAATTTATTATAGAAAATAGCAATTGATAGTTAAATATAATCTATAATTTTTCTGATTTAACAATTAATTTTACTTACTATCTAATTTACACTTTTTTAAGCTTAAAATACAAACAATTAACTTAGTGATTTTATATTAAATGATAACAATCTAATAAAAGATACTCATTAGAACAAAAGCATATACTAATTATTAAGCTTTAAGAAGTATTTGGCTCTTATTCATTCTTACTTGCCATCTATGCAAAAAATGAATACTTTTGCCAACTGAAATAACAAGGAGATAGTAATTGATGAAGAAAAAAGTTGTAATCGGACTGTCGGGTGGTGTTGACTCGAGTGTAGCTGCCTATTTATTAAAAGAACAAGGCTACGAAGTAGAAGCACTTTTCATGCAAAACTGGAACGACACGGTTGGATTAAAATCGGAAGAATGTCCGTTCGAGGAAGATGTTTTATTTGCTCAGATGGTAGCAAAAAAACTAAATATTCCGTTTCATTTTGTTGATTTAAGTACCGAGTATCGTGCAAAGGTAATTGATTATATGTTTGCCGAATACGAAAAAGGTAAAACACCAAACCCCGATGTGCTTTGTAATCGCGAAATTAAATTTGATGTTTTCCTGAAAAAAGCATTGGAATTGGGTGCCGATTACGTTGCTACAGGCCATTATTGCCAAAAGGAAACCATTGTAAAAGATGGCAAAGAAATTTATCGTTTAATTGCTGGTGAAGATAACAATAAAGATCAGTCTTACTTTTTATGCCAACTATCTCAAGAGCAGTTAGCAAAGGCAATGTTTCCTATTGGACACATAGAAAAACCAGAAGTAAGAGATATTGCCCGACGTGAAAAACTTGCATCTGCAGAGAAAAAGGATTCGCAAGGAATTTGTTTTGTTGGAAAAGTAGATTTACCAGTATTTCTTCAGCAAAAATTGCAAGCTAAAAAAGGAAAAATTATAGAGATAACTGCCGATAAAGCTCATGAGATTATTCCACAATCAAACGCTTTAGAGGATATCTCACAACCTTACCATTTTACACCAGAAATGGGAACCGAGGTTGGAACTCACAACGGAGCTCATTTCTTTACTGTTGGTCAACGCAGAGGTTTAAATGTTGGTGGAAAAGCCGAACCTCTATTCGTTATTGGAACCGATGTGGTAAAAAATATTGTTTACGTTGGTATGGGACACGAGCACCCATTATTAATGCGAAAGGCTTTATTTATCCCGAAAGAAGAAATACACTTTATTCGTGAAGATTTGCGTCCTACCGAAAATTGTGAAAGAAAATACGATATTAGAATTCGTTATCGTCAGCCTTTACAAAAAGGAAAGCTGATATTTAAAGAAGAAGGTTTATACATACATTTCGATGATGCTCAGCGAGGAGTTGTTGCAGGACAATTTGCTGCCTGGTACGACAAAGGTGAGCTAATTGGTTCAGGTGTGATTGATTAGAAATTAAACCATTACAAAACAAAAGCCGTTCACTTTATATGATGTGAACGGCTTTTGTTTTATCGTAATTTTATTTCTTACTTTTTAAGTTTCCTGTTTACATATACAAAAAACTCTATAGCTGCAATAAACAGTAAAGTATATCCAAACAATTCACTACCCTCTTCTACTGCATTTTTTACCCAGCGCTGAACAGGCTCTAGTTTCTCCACATCGAATAAGGCTCTCCAAACTTTTTTGGTTCCAAATAGTCGCGAGAATACAAATACACTTAAAAATCCTGCAATAAAAGTTCCAAATGCCGGAGTGCTAAAAAACTCTTCGAGATTCTCCCATATTTGCTTTTTCTTTTTAAAAACAAGAAATACAGATACAAGTAGGATTAGCATTGCTACAGGAAACCACGCTCCATGGTAAATTTGATCGAAGTATACATCTAACTCCCGAATAAGTGCAACCAATGCACCTCCTCCAAACAAATAGGAAATAGCTTTGTATTTACTTGAACGAACTCCTACCAGAATAAAAGTTAAACTGGTAAGTAACAAGTAAAGTTCCTGCAACAGCTCGGTTTGCGAAGCTTCACCAAATTTTCCTCCATCAATCAAAATACCTGCATCGCTTTTAATGATTAATGCCGATGCTACCACAGGAATGGCATACAATACCACTCGTACTGCTGCAAAAATGATAGGTTTTAAATTCATGTTTTTATATTTTAAAATGTCTAATAGTCGAACGATCAAAAAATCGAACAAGCATATAATATATAATTTAAATAAATACCTCTCTGTCTGCAGGATATTTTTCTTGCAGAAGAGAAGCTAAGCCCACTTTTTAAAATGAGTATGTATTTATAATTCGTAATTCTTAATTAAACTCTCTGCTTTCTGTAATTGCTCTGGTTTACCCAAATCGAACCAAATATCCGATGTATCGTCGAAAGACAGCATTTTTTCTGATTTTGCCAAACGCAAATATAAATCAATAATTGAGAATTTTCCTTCTTCCTCAATTAAATCAAACAATTTTGAATCTACCAGATGAATACCAGAAAAAGCCAATGCATGCGATTGGTTCATATCATTTCGCGCCACTTTTATTTCTCCTGTCTTGCAATTTTTCCAGCCTGTTAACTGATTATCATTATTAAAATAAAGATAACGGCTACTTTCTCTCTTTCGCATAACCATGCTAACCAGAGCTTTTGCTTTTTGATGACTCTCTATCAGCTGATTCAAATCTATAGAAGAAAGAATATCCACATTGTAAATTAATATGGGAGCATTCGGAATAAACAAGTCTTTTGCCTTTTTTAATCCTCCTCCCGTATCCAACAATTCATCACGTTCATCGGATATGCGAATATCAAGACCAAAATTATTGTTCTCTTTTAGGAACTGCTCTATTAAATCGGCAAAATGATGAACATTAATCACAATGCGATCGACTCCAAGTTTTTTTAATTTTATTATAGCATGTTCCAAAAGAGGTTTCCCCGCCAAGCCAACCAAAGCTTTTGGTTTTGTGTTAGTAAAGGGTTTGAGACGAGTACCCAGTCCCGCCGCAAATATCATTGCATTTAACATCTTATTTAATTAAGAACTATAAATTATGTAATAAAGAATTTTTATTCTCAAGAAACCTATGTTCACTTTTTCTTCGGTTTGCAAAGTTTCTTTACATCCTTAGCTACTCTGTTGCATTTTTTGCACACAAAATTAGCCGAGTCGCAAACCTTCTCCGCATATTTCTGTGGTGATAATTTACAACGTTTTTTACTCATGCTAATTACCCTCTATCTCTCTTTCGATATGGCGCAGGCTAATATTAACATCGAATTTTTCGCGCAGGTGCTTTGCCAGACTTTCTGCTGAAAAAACCGAACGATGACGACCTCCGGTACAACCAAAACTCACCTGTAAATTCTGAAATTTTCTGTTAATATATTTATCCACACTCATATCAACAATATTAAAAACCGAATGCAGAAATTCATCCATTTCCGATTTCTCCTTAAAAAAGTCGATTACTGGCTGATCTTTTCCTGTCATCTCAACATATTCCTGATATCTTCCCGGATTATGAATGGCACGACAATCGAAAACAAAGCCACCACCATTGGTAGTTTTATCTAATGGAATTCCTCTTCGATACGAAAAGCTGTTAATTTCAACATGAAGCTTAACTTCTTCTTCCTTGCCAACAGCTTGTAGAAATTCAGAATTAATTACTTCTCGCAAAGCTTTGGTCAACTCAGGCAGCTCTACAGGAATATCAATTCTATTTAAAATAGTTTCCAAATTACGCAATGCAAAAGGAATAGATTTTAAGAAATGCTCTTTTCGCTCATAAAATCCCCTAAAACCATAGGCACCCATAGCTTGCATGATACGTATAAGAACATATCCCTGAAAGAATGAAATGAACTCTTTTGAGTCGGTAGGTTGAACCTTACTTATTTCTTTAAGATAATGCTCCAGCAATTCGTCGCGAATTTCCTGCGGTAAATCTGCTTTGGCATCGTAAAGTAAAGAAGCCAAATCGTATTGTAAAGCTCCTTTTCTGCCTCCCTGATAATCAATAAACCATGGTTCACCGTTTACTAACATTACATTTCGGGACTGAAAATCACGATACAAAAAATAATCTCTTGGTGCTTCTAACAGGTAATCGGAGAATTTCTGAAAATCATTCTCAAGCAACTGCTCATCGAAAGGAATTTTTGCCAATTTTAGAAAATAGTATTTAAAATAGTGCAAATCCCAAATCATCGATTGCTTATCGAAACTATCACGCGGATAGCATGCCGAGTAATCTATTCCATCACCACCTTCAAGCTGAAAACGAACCAATTGAGTAATTATTTTTTTATAAATTATCACCAAATCGTTGGCAAAACCTTCTCCTACACGAAGATGAAGAATATAATCGAACAAAGTAGTATTCCCTAAATCCTGTAAAAGATATATGTTTTGTTCATCATCCTGATGATATATTTCCGGAACGGGCAAATTTTTAGATGCAAAATGCTTACTAAAACTAACGAATGCATTGTTTTCCTTTTTATCTGCATTGTAAGCTCCCAGCACAGTTCTTTTTTCACCAATTAGTCGAATATATTCACGATACGATCCCGATTGAGGCAATAATTCTATCTCTACAATTTTATCATCAGCCCAATTTTCGAACAATCGGATTAGCGCATTTTTAGTTTCTTGTTTCAAGGCAATTCTTTTTTTAGTTAACCTGATATTTCAAAGGAATACAAATTTACAAAAACTTATAGTATAAAAAGATATAGCATAAGAGTAGTTCTACCAAAATTGCAGGTAGCATATTCAGTACTTTTATTTTTTTCACATCTAATATACTTAATCCCAAAGCAATAATTAGTATTCCACCAATACCTGTAATTTCAGTAATAATAATTTCGGGAATTACATCGCCAAAATATGCAGCCAGCAAAGTTAATCCACCCTGAAACAACAATAAAGGAATAACCGAAAACAAAACTCCTACACCTAAAACTGCAGCCAAAGCTACCGACGAAATTCCATCCATTAGCGATTTTGTTAGCAGTAAAGTAGGTTCTTTTCCCATTCCTTCTTCCATGCTTCCCACAATAGTCATGGCACCCATACAAAATAACATAAAAGCAGTAAGTAAACCTGTAGTAAAATTTTCATCCTTGCTGCCTATTCTTTTTTTTAATTTATCACCTAAGTTCTCTATTCGCTCTTCCAACTGCAAAAATTCACCGATAATAGCTCCGGCTACCAAACTAAAAACCATTATTAAAAGTTCGTTCGCCTTTAAGGCCATACTAATACCCAAATACAAGGTAAAAATACCCAAAGCCTGAAATACAATTTTAAACATACGCTCGGGAATTTTAGCCCTAAACAAAAGTCCTAAACTACCACCTATAATTATGGCTACAACATTTACGAGTGTTCCTATCATAAAAAAAGTATATTGATACAAAAAATCTAAATTAAAAGAAATATTAAGATTAAAGAAAAAACCTTAGGGATTAGGGAAAATTATTCGAAAGTAAATGAGAAATAAATTTATTTTAAGCCTAAATACTTTTCGTCATTTCGAACTCTTAGATATGACAATAAGCATCTTTCAAACAAAGGATATTCCTTATCTTGTTCATCAAAACCAACACTAAGAAAAAACACAAATACTATGAAAAAATTTTTTGTATGTGCTCTAATGCTAATGGGTACTTCTCTGTTTGCCAAGGCACAATATGCCGATTATTTTACCTCTGCATGCATGCGACTGGATTATAAACACGTGGGAACAGCAGCAGAAGAACATTTTGCCTTCGACCAAATGGTTAACGATGGAGAATGGGCCGGTAGCAAAACGGTTTTAATCGATGAACTGCGACTGGGAAAATATTTCTTCGAGGTGAAAGATCCAAAATCAGGAAAAGTAATTTATTCGAGAGGTTTTGCAAGCATTTACGGAGAGTGGGAAACAACTCCCGAAGCTGAAAAAGAATGGGGAAGTTTCCATGAATCGCTCCGCTTTCCCTGGCCCAAAACTGATGTTAATGTTACCATACTGAAAAGAAATATTAATAATGGATTCGATCCGGTTTGGACCTACAGGGTAAATCCAAAACACCATCGTGCATTTCCAAGTGCTATAAAAAACCATTACAATACCATTGATATTGTTGTAAATGGAAAGCCAGAAAAACAAGTAGACATTGTGGTTTTAGGCGAAGGATATGCAAAAAAAGATATGAACAAATTCAAAAAAGATGCAAAACGTTTTGCTGAGGTTTTGTTGAGCACCGAACCTTTTGCTTCTTCAAAAGATAAATTTTCCATTCGTGCCGTTGAAACACCATCACCCGATTCGGGAGTCAATCATCCTCATCAGGATATTCATACTCGCTCGGCTCTTTCGGTAACCTACGGAGCCTTCGATTCAGAACGTTATGCTTTGGGGTTCGATAACAAAACCATTCGCAATGCTGCAGCTGCCGTTCCTTACGAATTTACCGCCATTTTAATGAACGATTCCATTTACGGCGGAGGCGGTATTTACAACCTTTATATTACAGCTGCCGCTGATAATGCTTTCCAGGAATATTTGTTTGTACACGAATTTGGTCATCATTTTGCCGATTTGGCCGATGAGTATTACACCTCGGCAACAGCTTACGAAATGGATGCGGAACACCAAGAACCATGGGAGCTGAATGTAACTGCTAATACCGATCCCGAAACCATTAAATGGAAAGATATTCTGACTCCCGGAACGCCTATTCCAACACCTTGGGAAAAGGAAAAATACGACAAACACAGCATTGCTACTCAGAAAAAACGTGTGGAAATGCGTAAAGCAAAAGTCGATGAAAAGGTAATGGAAAAATTCTTTATGACGAAAAAAGCCTGGGATAATGAATTGTTATCGAATATGGAACACAGCGGAGAAGTTGGTGCTTTTGAAGGTGCTCAATACAAATCGAAAGGTTTGTATAGAAGTGCTGCCAACTGTATCATGTTCACCCGTCACAACGAATTTTGCCCAGCTTGTCAGCGTGCTATTAAGCTGATTATCGATCAGTATTCGAAATAAAAGAATATCTTATAAAAACATACATAATTAAAGGAAATCACCAACAGGAATGAAAATTTTCGCAATGGAGGAGTAAATTGATCTGCATAAGCTTACTTGTTTGATCCTCTATTTTTCGACTTTTCATTCTTTTAGCCTCGAGCCGAAAAGGCTCTTAGTTTTTGACTTGACCCAAAAACTAAGGAAAAAACTGAAGGCGACATAAAAAATAAAACAATCAGAAAGATCTGTGTTTAAGAAGAAAGGCCAAAATCTTAAAGATTTTGGCCTTTTTCAATATGATTGTACTAAAAACAATATTACATCATCCCCTGGCTGTTACCAATTGCAATTACAAGTACACCAATTATCATACTTGCCAGTCCGAGATACAAATACATTCTTGCTTTTCCGGATGCTTTTGCCCACTCGCTGGTAAGTAAACCTCCCACAATTGCTACAGCAACCGAAATGGTATTAAATATAGCATATCCAACTGTATTTCCAGCTTTTCCCAGCTTAAATGCTGCGTAAGCAAATACTGCCGATGCCGCAAAGTTTAAAACTGCCATACAAAGTGTCATCATCACATTTTTTGAAAGATGTGGAGTTTTAAAATTAGACCAACGGGAAGTTTGACTCAATTTTACGATAAAATAAGGTACTACAAATAGGCCACCGCAAACATAAATTACGAACATCACTGCTACTGAAGTAACCCATTCAGGATTTCCTGCAGCCTGACAAGCTTCATGAAGGTAAGGACGCCCCAATGCATTGGCAAAACTAAATCCGGTTGCCAATAATCCACCTACAACGGCAATTACAATTCCCTTTGTCATGGATATTTTCTCAGAAGAGCTATCTTCTTTTTCATCTGATTCTCTTAAAATTCCGGCTTTACCATTTAAAATAATTCCTATTAATACAATGGCAATACCCGATAAAATATAAACCAAAATATTACCAGCCGGAAGTCCATCTACCAAAAATGGCAGTAAAGATCCCACTAAAATAACTGTACCAATAAAAATGGAAAAACCAAGCGATAATCCGATATGGTTAATTGCTTTTCCCCACATCATTACACCAACTCCCCATAAAATACTGGCAACACCCATTTTTAGTAATATGTCAGCAGGAATTCCACTCAAAACACCTCCAAAACCCTTAATCAATAAAAATGCAGATATAAGAGGGATTACAAACATATTTAAACTAAACATTAATCCCCATGTATTTTCAAACTCAAAATCTTTGGTAAATTTTTCGGGTAAGGCATAAGTTCCCAGCATTAATCCGGCAAATATGGCCCAAATAATTCCTTCAATCATAATTGTAAATTTTATGTGTTTTTATTTTTGGCTTTATTTCAATTAAAAAGTCAAACGAAAAACGGTATTACTTTCAAAAACCTCTCCTGCTTTCGTTAACGATTTCGGTGATCCTTTCAAGTTAGGACCATTTTGGTAACGATGTGTTTCACAGCAAAAGCCACGATATTTTCCAAACTGATCGCCATTTTCGCGTTTCAATTTATCTGAAGTGTACATTCCTGTGTAAAAAAGCATGCATGGTTCTGTAGTTTCCACTTCTAATTTTCTTCCACTTTCCGGATCTATCACTTCTGCTACTTTTTGCAATTCGAATTTTGCATCTTCAAAAACAAAGAAATGTTCGAAGCCTGTATCCATTGCATTGTGGACATCGTCTACAATTTTTCCTTCTCGCAAATCATCAACTGCATTTTCTAAATCTAAAATTACTCCTGTAGCAGCTCCTGTTTCATCCGTTTCTAAACGCTTACCTGTTAAAACAGAAACCTTATGCTTGGTGATATCATTCTTGAATCCTGATAAATTAAAATAGGTATGATTCGTTAGTGAAAGCGGTGTTGTTTTATCGGTTGTAGCCTGATAAGTAATTTGAATTTCATTATCATTAGTAAGCATGAAAGTAACAGTAGAAACAACATTTCCAGGAAAACCTTCTTCCAGATCAGCGCTTTTTAACTTCAATTGCACGCCTACCGAATTGTCCGTATTTGTACTTTCTGCTTGCCAAACTTTTTTATCGAAACCAACAGTTCCTCCATGCAGATTATTATCGCCACAGTTCTTAGCCAATTGATATTCTTTTCCATCGATGGAAAATTTTGCATCTTTTATTTGGGAGCAATATCTGCCAACAGTACTTCCAAAATAAGGAGCATTGTTCTGATATTCCTTTGCAAAATAAGCCTCGAATTGATCAAAACCACAAGCCAATTCAGTTCTTTTGGATCCATCCTCGGAAGGAATAGAAATGGAAGTAATGGTAGCACCATAATTCATGATTTTCACAATCATTCCATTGTCATTTTCCAAGTGAAACAGTTCAATTTCCTTAGCTTGATATTCTCCAAAATGGGATTTATGATTTTTCATATTTTGAGTTAAAATTTGTTGGGTTAAACTTTATAGGGAGCCAATTTTTCCCAGTCGAAAATCACGCCTACACCCGGATAATCTGGAGCTACAGCTCTTTGATTCTCAACAACTAAAGGGCGGGTTGTATATTCATCAATAGGAAAACTGTGAACCTCAATCCATCCGGCATTTGACTGAGAAGAAACCAGACTTACATGCAACTCCTGCATTCCATGAGAACAAACCGGAATGTTATTTTCCGCTGCCAGTGTTGCTGCCTTTAACCAACCAGTAATTCCTGCACAATTAGAAGCATCTGGCTGAACAAAAGATAGTTTTGCATCGGTCATTGCATATTCAAACTCGTGTATCGTATGCAAATTTTCACCCATGGCTAAAGGCATACCTGTTGCATCTGCAATCTTGCCAAAACCTTTGTAATCATCCGGAATTGTTGGCTCTTCGAACCAAAATATATCAAACTCTTTAAACCGATTGGCAGCTTCAATGGCTTTCTCCACACTCATAGAGTAATTGGCATCAACCATAAAAGTAACATCGGGTCCAATATACTCGCGAACAGCTTTTATGCGCTCAATATCTTCATCGAGATTATCTCTTCCGATTTTGATTTTTACAGCATTATAACCTCTGTCTAAATATCCCTGTATACTATTTAATAGTTTGGGAAGAGGAAATTGGAGATCGATACCACCGCAATAAGCTTTACAGGTATTATTTGCACCTCCGGCAACTTTCCAAAGTGGCTCGCCGGCTTTTTTACATCTGATATCCCAAAGAGCAATATCAATAGCAGCCATTGCAAAAGCATCTATTCCTCCGCGACCAACGTAATGAATGTGCCACCACATAAAATCATGAAGTTCTTCTATTTTTTCGGCATCCTTACCTACAAGTACAGGTTCAAAATCATGTTCAATCATGGCTTTGATGGCATGCCCCCCTTTACCACCGGTATAGGTATAGCCTGTTCCTTCGCTTCCATCTTCCAATACAACCGTTGCCGTTACCAATTCAAAATGAAAATGATCGCCATGCTTAGCATCTGAAAGCACCTCGGCAAGAGGAACTTTAAATAATTGTACTTTTATATTTTTTATACGTGTCATTTTTTGAAGTATCAAGCATCAAGTATCAATATATAAGACATTTACAAGTCTCTTATTTTCCTGATACCTGACAATATTAGTATGTTATTAAGCACCTAAGCGAAGAACAGAAATCCACTTACATCAAGCAAATGAATTTCTGACACTTGCGCCTTTATACTTCATACTTATTAAGCTTTAAATCGTACATAGAAAGTTTTCTTTTCCAGGTATTGCTCGAAACCATATTTTCCGTCTTCTCCTCCTGTTCCCGACATCTTATATCCGTTATGGAATCCCTGATGAAGTTCACCATGTCCACGGTTAATGTAAATTTCACCAAAATCCAATTCGCTGTTACAGCTCATAATTTTGTTCATATCGTTGGTATAAACCATGGCCGCTAGTCCAAACTCACAATCATTAGCATATTCTATTACCTGATCGAAAGATGAAAATTTAATTACCGGCAAAATTGGTCCGAATGCCTCTTCATGAACAATGGTCATTTCTTGCTTCACATCGGTAAGAATAGTTGGCATAAACCAGTTTCCTTTCTCGAATTCGCTACCTTCGGGAACCTTACCTCCATAAGCCAAAGTAGCACCTTCTTTCAGACTCACCTCAACCAATTCGTGCATGTGCTTCAATTCCGATTTGTTTACCTTAGCACCCATATCAGAAGTAGGATCGAAAGGATCACCAACTTTAATTTCTTTTACTTTAGTCATGAATTTCTCCATGAACTCATCGTAAATATCTTCGTGAACATACATGCGTTCGTTACAAGTACAAACCTGACCACAATTATCGAAACGAGAATGCAATGCACCTTCAACAGCCGAATCGATGTCGCAATCTTCGAAAGCAATAAAAGGAGCTTTTCCACCCAACTCCAACTGAACGTGAGCCAGATTTTCCGAAGCAGCTTTAAAAATAGCTTGTCCTGCAGGAGTACTACCTGTCATACTCACCATTTTAGTGATTTCATTCTTACAAAGAGCTGTTCCCATGGTACGACCAGGACCTGTAATGATATTTAAAACACCATCAGGAATACCGGCTTTCTTTGCCAATTCACCCAACATTAATGTAGACATGGGAGTTTCGGTAGTTGGCTTAATAACCATAGAGTTACCAGCAACCAAAGCAGGCCCAATTTTACGACCCGCTAAAGCCAATGGAAAATTCCAGGCAGTAATGGCTACCACAACTCCGCGAGGGATTTTTTGAATCCAGATCTGCTCATTCTCGTTATCAGAAGGAATAATATCACCTTCTATACGGCGAGCCCACTCGCAGGCATATTCTATAAATGAACAACAAACATCAACCTCGAACTGAGCTACCTTAAAAAGTTTGCCCTGTTCTTTGGTTAAAACTGTTGCCAGCTCTTCACGATTGGCTTTAATCTCAGCAACAAAAGCATACATTAATTCTGCTCTTTTGCGAGCAGGTATTTTCGCCCATCCTTTTTGTGCTTTTTCTGCTGCCTCTAATGCTATTACAGCATCTTCTTCGTTTCCGTTGGCAACTGTTCCTACAATCTCGTCATTCGACGGATTCAAGACATCTGCAGTAAGTCCATTCGCTGGAGCTACCCAGGCTCCATTGATATATTGTTTAAAATTTAGATCCATTTTTTAGCTTTTAGCTATTGGCTTTTGGCTGCTAGCCTATGCCAATAAAAGTTTCTAATAAATTTTAGCTTAGTTTGAACTATAATCGTATTTGTAACGCAAATTTCTTTAGTACTTCTATTAAATTTACGATTTATCATTATTTGGCAATAACCTAATTGATTCATAAGTATAGCCAGCGGAGTATCATAAACTGTTAGCTAATAGCTTGAAGCTAATCGCTAACAGCTATTTTAAACTATCGTCCCATCCAACCGCCATCAACTGTTACAATGCTACCCTGCATGTAAGCGCCTGCTTCAGAACAAAGGAATACAATTGGACCCGCAAAATCTTCTGGTTTACCCCATCTTCCGGCAGGAATACGAGAAAGAATTTGCTCTGAACGAACAGGATCCTTGCGCAAAGCTTCGGTATTATCGGTATCGATATAACCTGGAGCAATTGCATTTACGTTAATACCTTTCGAAGCCCACTCGTTAGCAAAAGCCATTGTCATTTGACCAATAGCTCCTTTACTAGCAGCATATCCTGGAACTGTAATACCACCCTGGAAAGTCAATAATGAAGCTGTGAATACAATTTTACCAGAACCACGAGTAAGCATTTCCTTGCCAATTTCACGAGTCAGGATAAATTGAGCATTTTGGTTTACCTCAATTACTTTATCCCACATTTCATCGGGATGTTCTGCAGCCGGAGCTCTTAAGATAGTACCTGCATTATTTACCAGAATATCAATTACCGGATTCTCGGCTTTTACTTCTTTTATGAATGAATAAAGCGATTTACGATCGCTAAAATCGCAAGTATATGCGGTAAATTTACGTCCTAAAGCAGTAACTGCTTTTTCAACAGCACTCCCGTTTTTCTCTAAGGAAGCACTAACTCCAATAATATCGGCACCAGCTTCGGCTAAAGCAATTGCCATGCCCATACCAATACCTCTTTTGCAACCTGTTACTAAAGCTACTTTACCTTCTACGCTAAATTTATTTAAAACACTCATTGTGATTATTTTATTATGAACTTGTTAATTATCTATATTAATTGAATAAATCCTTACTGACAGTCTACTAAGAACTTCATTCCGTTCGGATTGGTATCGATACTTTCGAAAAGCTGTTGAATTTGCTCCAAAGGTTTTGTATCTGTAATAATTGTTTCGAAAGGATATTTATTCTCTGTAATTAAACGAATTGACTCTTCGTAGTCCTCTTTTTCGTATACACGAGCTCCGATTAATTTCAGCTCTTTCCAGAAAAATTTAAATAGGTTAACTGGTTTTGCTTCTCCATAAATAGCTACCAACACAATTCTTCCTCTTATACCTACTACCTCTGTAGTAATATCCAATGAAGCCTGTACACCGGCAACCTCAAACACCACATCAGCCAATGCTCCATCGGTTTTTTTATCCACATACTCTACCAAATCTGTTTTAACAGGATTAACCACTTCGAATCCCATTTCTTTAGCCATTTTTATGCGAAGTTCGTTTACCTCCGAAATAATAACATTGGCACCTTTACTCTTAGCAACCATAGCTACCAACAGCCCAATAGGACCACCACCCGAAACCACTGCAGTTTCACCTGCTTTTAATTGTCCCATACGTACATCGTGACAAGCAACAGAAAGAGGCTCGATTAATGCTGCCAATTTTAAATCGGTTGCTTCCTTTAGTTTGTGTAAGGTAAATGCAGGAACATTCCAGTATTGCTGAAAAGCACCAGGACTGTCAATACCAATAAATTTTAATTTTTTAGCAATGTGGCTATATCCTTTATCAGATTTTTCTTCCAGCCTATTATCTAATGGACGAACAGTAATTTTATCGCCCACTTTAAATTCACTTACGCCTTCGCCAACTGCATCGACAATTCCAGACATTTCATGCCCAATTGTTTCGGGAATATTTACCCTTTGATCCATCATACCATGATAAATGTGAACATCGGTTCCACAAACTCCACAATACGCAACTTTTAC
This sequence comes from uncultured Marinifilum sp., assembly GCF_963677195.1. Classification (NCBI taxonomy): domain Bacteria; kingdom Pseudomonadati; phylum Bacteroidota; class Bacteroidia; order Marinilabiliales; family Marinifilaceae; genus Marinifilum; species uncultured Marinifilum sp. The sequence continues at coordinate 2,186,398 of NZ_OY781918.1, read as the reverse complement.
TCTCACCTCACCAGCTTTTGGTGCTTCTTTCTCTTTTTCTACTACTGAGAAGGTTTTATTTCCTTCGTATAATGATGCTTTCATAATAATTATGAATTAATATTTATTGATTATATAAATTACTCTGTACATATAAGTACAGATCTAAAATTAGCCTGTATCAACTTTTATGAACGAGGGTAAATTTAAAATATAGCAACTAAAAAAAATACACTCAACTAACTTTCTATCAATAATATAATATTACTGTTGAGTTAATGTTCAGTTTTATTTTACCCCTTACTATCAAATTTAAAAGTCATTAAATTTGAATAAATCGCTCAACATGAAATTACTTCATGATCTTATTTTTTTCGGATATAAATCACTTACTATTTACTTGACACTATCAAAGTTAAACGTACGATAGCTAAGCATAGGGAGGCAGCACAAATAAAAAAACATAGGCATTTGATAACAAAGGGGCGTTAAAATAAAGAAAAAGGGGTATTTAATACCTGAAGACTTTATCACCTATAACTTACTTATATTCGAATAATAGTGTACTCCATAAACATTAGGCTTATGAGAAAGTAAATTGTATTATGAAATTCATATTCTCAATTTATACATGATAAATAGCTATTGAAAAAATCAGGGAGAGCATATAGCTCTCCCCCTTGGTTTATCTATATTATTCAAGTACAATTATTGTCTTGGATCGATTACAGACATAGACAATTCATCGAAGTAGAATGAACAAGCTTGAGAATTTCCCTGATTATCACCTCTAATCTGGAAACCATACTCGCCATCGCCAGGTGAATTCACTCTCCATGAGTGATAAACCCACTTTCCTTCCTCATAATCAGGATCGAAGAATGCTCCCTGAACACTCCAATCTACATCTGCAGACCAGTAACAACGTAAATCCGGAGTAGATGCTCTGTCACCAATAGATTCCATATAAACCCAACAGGAAATCTCATATTCTTTATCGGCTTCGGTGGTAAAGGTAATGTATTCATTAGCATCATCTTTTAGTCCCATAATCATTCCACCACCTGGTTTCATTGTTACATGACCACTATTTTTTCCTTTATAAAATTGAGCAGAAGAAACTTCAAATTCGTATTCTCCCCAAACACCACCCCACCAAAGGTATTTCCAGTTTGCGCTAGGATAATTTTCAAAACCATAATCAAAACTAGATGCGGCAAGAATATTATCTGTAATAAATATAACTTTCTCATCAGTAAACGAATCAGCTAACATTCCATCAGATGTAATTAAATCACCCACAGTAGCATCATAACTTATCATTACCTCATCACTATTGTAAAGTTCATCACTCAATTCCAGAATAATAACATTATTTTCATCGGCATCCAGACTTAAACCAGTAACACTAACCGGAATATCTGCACCATTGTTTGTTACAGTTAGGCTAAATGAAGCAGGATCGCAAGTAGTAGGATATCCCATATCACGACCAAAACGAATTTTCAGGTCACCATCAACAGTTACACCCAATAATTCAACAGGATCGGTAGATGCAACAATATTTAAATAAGAATCATAAGAAATAGTATCTCTACTAAATTCATTACTTGCAATTAGCATGGCATCATAAACCCCAACACTACTAAATTTAGCAGTAATTTCGGCGCCTTCGTATTTAACTGTGGCTCCTCCCTGTTTGGTAAAATACCAAACAAAATTATCGGCTCCCATTAGTTCTGCTGTTGTCTGTGTAAACACAATTTCACGACCTGCAAACACCTCGTTCAATGCATTATCGGCATTTAGCAAATTGCTTCCTTCTTTAACCTGAACTGCAGTAAAGCTGGCTTTAACACTATCTAATACAGTAATGGAAATAATGGTATCATAGCTCGCGGTCTCTTTTTGACTTTCGCCAACCCATACATTTCCTGAAAATGTTTGAGATAAACCTATATTGTGTACTCCTGCTGTAGTAAACATAGCTTTTACAGCCTCTTCCGATGAACTGCTCAGGCTATTACCATCAAGACCTACTGCATCTTCGGTAAATGTCCATGTTCTACTTTCCACACCTCTCGAAAGATCAATAAAAGACATAAAACTATTTACTTGCAATTTATTTTCTGTATCCCCAAACGATGTTGTAGCATAAACATGACTTGGTTCTGTTCCCGGAGTTTCATATTCATCGTCGCACGACCAAAGACTCACGAGGGTCAGCACTAGAAATAATCCGTATTTATTAAATATCTTATTCATGTGTTTATAATTTTCATTTTAAGACTTCATAAAACTTAGCATTCTTAAATAATCGTATTCACGTATGACTTACTAATTATTTAATCTTGTTAGTTTCATTATAATCTTTTTAAATTATTCCTCAACAATTACAATTCTCTGTTTGATTGAGTTTCAATCGAAGGAATTGGATAATAATCGTGAACAGCACTATTGTAGTTAGCAGCTGGAACAGTCCAATCCGGACGTACTCTTTCATTTAGGTATAAAGGGAAAATTTTATCACCAAGCATTTTGTTAGTTACCGGATCGAGTAATTTTTCCTTAATTAAATCTTCTTCAGCTTTTCTTTCCGTAAAGGTTTCAGAAATAATTCCCCAACGAACTAAATCGTACCAGCGATGTCCTTCAAATGCTAACTCCAATGGTCTTTCTACCATTCTTAGGTGATGCAATAATGATTCTGTAGTTAAAGGAAGCATATCGTGTTGAGCCAAACCATTAGGAAAACGGGATTTATCCAAAACAGGAATCATTCCTCCGTTGTTATCCATATAGTGTTGCAATGACAATACGCCAGCTCTTTCTCTTACTTTCTCTATGTATTTTAGAGCCTCGGTAGTATTTCCATCTTTTTCAAGTACCGCTTCGGCATACATTAAGTATACATCGGCCAAACGAATGTGACGGAAGTTAATTCCTGAACGTGCAGTTGTAGAAGCATCTTCACTTTCTTTATAGTACCAGCTTGTCCATTTTTTAACTTTAGAACCCTGTCCGTAATTAAAATTGGCCTTACTTTTTTCTGTATCAGTAGAAGTAAGAGGAGCCTGATAATAATCTCCGTCTCCAAACTCCACTACAATAGTAGCATAGGTTCTTTGCGAATATCGCATTCCAACATTCACCGGATTGGTTAAATCTATAGAATCGGCAGCCACAAAAAGCTCTTGCAACCAATAAGTTGGCAAACAGGTATTATAACCACCTGCTCCGGTAATACTGGCAAACGAACTTGCAATAGAGGTGGCTTCTGAACCTGGAACGGTTCCTATGTCATCCTGTCTGGTTCCACTTGCACCTTCCTTATAATTATCGGAATAAGCAACTTCTAAAATTGATTCTGAATTGAACTCATTCTCAATGGTAAAGTTATCCATGAAATTAGGCACTAAAGAATACAATCCGTCGTTATCGGCAGCATCAATTACCTGTTTAAAATACATAGCAGCATTTGTCCAGTCTTTTTCGTACAGATATGTTTTTCCTAACATAGAAGCTGCTGCTCCCCAGGTAAATCTGCCTGTATCACTATCCGGCCAAGTTTTAGGAAGATGCTCGTAGGCAAAAGTAAGATCAGGAATTATCATTTCTGAAAGCACTTCCTCCCTGGTACTCAAAGGCTTATGCATATCCACATCTTCAACAGGAAGAACATCGTGAATAATTGCCTGATTATAAGATTGTATTAGCCAGAAATAATTTAATCCTCTTAAAAAACGTGTTTGAGCAATAATTAATTCTTTTTCAGAATCGCTTAAGAATGTAACTCCATCGATATAATATAAGATTTGGTTTGCTCTATAAATTCCAACATATAGTTGCGACCAACGATCTACAACATTATCAGAAGCATCATTCCAAACTAAATTCGAATACTTCACATCAGCATACCAGCTTTCTGAACCAGCAAAATCGCTTCGAACCATATTTTTTACAAGTCCCTGACCACTTACTGCAGGAAACTGCAAAGAACTGTATAATGCATTTACAGCTTTATCAAAATCTTCAGCTGTTTGCCAAAAAGAGTCTGTTGTAACCGCATTAGGGTTTACCTGTTCCAACAAATCATCTTCACAACTAGATAAGGTACCCAGCAAGAGTACGAAAATCAGTGTATATTTTAATATATTTTTCATCTTCTACTTCTTTTAATATTAAAAATCAACTTGTACTCCCATTAAAAACTTACGAGTTACAGGATAGGTTCCTTTATCGATACCTCTTGTTGATACTCCATTTCCGCCAATTTCAGGATCGTATCCTTCATAATCGGTAAATGTGAATGGATTTTGAGCTGTAAAATAAACTCTCAACTTATCGAGGTAATTTCCGATTAGTTTTTTAGGAATAGAATAACCAAGAGTTAAATTACGTACTCTAAGAAAGTCTGCATCTTCAAGGAAATAATCAGAACGGGAACGGAAGTTATCGTGCTCAGAACTTACTCGTGCCGACATGATATCAGAATCAGCATTTTGAGGAGTCCACATCTGATAAAGATCTTTGTGTCTCTTCATAGAATAGGCAAATAGTTTTGCACCATTAAATACTTTATTTCCATTGGAATAAAACAGCTGAACACTTAAATCGAAACCTTTATAATCGGCAGACAGGTTTAATCCTGCTTCGAATTTAGGCATACCCGATCCTTTATACACACGATCATTATCATCAATAACACCATCATTATTGGTATCAATATATTTTAGGTCTCCCAATTTAGCATTTGGCTGAATAGCACTTGTTGTTCCATCCTCGTAGGTATGAACATGAGCAGCCAACTGATCGGCAGTTTTAAAAATTCCATCTGTCGGAATCAGAAAGAATGCACCGGCTTCGTATCCCGGAACCATATAGGTAGTGATGTCCTGCTGAGTAGCACGCCAGTTACCAGGCTTACTATCTTCCAAGGCAATTTGATCCAAATCGTCGCCTAAGTCGGTAATTTCGTTGATATTTCGGGTAAAAGTACCTGTTAGTTGCCAGTTTAAACCATATTTTGTTCTCTCCTTATAATAGGCCGAAAATTCGAAGCCTTTATTCACCATATTACCAACATTGGAAATTTTAGAATTGTAATTTCCCCAGTCGCCAGGTACAGTTGTCCCGGTAGATGCAGGAAGAAGAACATCTAAAAGCATATCTTTTTTATCGTTCTTATACACATCGGCAGTAAAACTAAATTTACCATCGAACATTAGTAAATCAACACCAATATTTTGTGAGATATTTGTTTCCCATTGTACAAGAGGGTTTGCATATCCTCTTTGAATGGCTCCAGCTCCCAGCTCATCACTATTTTCTGGTCCCCAAACGTAATCGATATTTGCATCTACATAAGCCGCATACAAATAAGAAGAGATTCCCTGGTTTCCTACTTCACCATAACTGGCACGAAGTTTAAGGTTATCGATAGATTCAAAAGAATCCATAAAACTCTCTTCGCTAATATTCCAACCCAGCGAAGCTCCATAGAATTCATTGTATCGATAATCTTCACCAAAATTAGAAGAACCATCGTAACGAATACTTGCACTAAACAAGTAACGATTATCATAATTGTATTGCAAACGCCCCAGTTTACCCACAATAGCATGCTCGCTATCATCACCAGTAATTGCAGTATTACTTGAACCACCATCGAAAACAGAAACACTATTGCTTATAAAATCTTTTTTGGTTGCAGAAGTATTATCCCGCTCCGATTTCTCAATAGTATATCCAAGCATGGCAGTAAAAGTATGCTTATCAATCGTTTTCGTATAGTTGACAATATTTTCCATTGTGTACTTATATGATGTAGAAAAGTCCTCGGTAAGAACAGCCTCTTCACGACTTCCTAATTTATTAAGATCTCCATCCTCGTCGTACACAAGGTATTGTGGTTGCCAAAATTCGCGGTGGTAATTCCAGTGATTATAACCTAAGTTAAGCTGATAAGTTAAACCTTTTGTAATTTCATATTTTAAATTGGCCGATACATTATAAGAATTCTCTTTTCTATCGTCCTGCTGGTTTAATAGGCGAGACAGATATCCCACATGATCGGGATTATTACCTGGTATAACAACCGAATTTTCTGTTGTTTCCAATCCTCCCAAAGGTGGACGGTATGGCCCCTGAAACATTGCAAACTCATAAAGGGCCCATGGTTCCTGCTCTTTATTGGAATGCATAATTCCAAGACTTACAAAAGCATCGAACTTTCCCTTTTTTAAACTTGCATTGGCACGAGTTGTAAATCGGTCGTATCCCGATTGACGCAAAATACCATCCTGATCGAAGTAATTGGCATTTACGTTAAAAGTAAGACCATCGCGTCCGCCAGATAAAGTAACATTATGACTTTGAATGGCAGCATTATCGTTGGTAATGGATCCTACAAAATCGGTATCGTAATCCATTGCATTAGGATTGTAATGTAAGATACTTGAATGCGACCCCTGCATTACCTGCATTTGCTCGTCGACATATAAGTGCTCTTTTGTGTTTAACAGCTCGGTTCCTGAGGTAATATTCTGAATACCATAATAAGAAGAGAAACTCACCTTTGTTTTTCCCTCTTTTCCTCTTTTGGTAGTAATTAGAATTACACCATTTGATGCACGCGTACCATACACAGCTGCCGATGCACCATCTTTTAAGATATCCACAGTTTCGATATCTTCCGATGCGATATTAGGATTTCCATCGTAAGGAATTCCATCAACAACATATAAGGGACTAGCATTACTCGAGATAGATCCTAATCCACGAATTTGAATATTGGCCTGATCTCCAGGACGACCACTACTTTCAATTACACTAACACCGGCAATTTTTCCTTGCAGCGATTTGGTAAAATCAGAAGAAACAATTTTCGCCATTTCATCCGATTTAACAGAGGAGACAGCTCCTGTTAATTCAATTTTCTTTTGTGTTCCGTACCCTACCACAACAACTTCGGATAGTTCTTCAAAATCGGGAACCAGATTAACTTTAAGATTTGTTTCAGAAGTAACAGCTACTTCCTGACTAATGTATCCAATAAAAGATACCATAAGAATGTCGCCTTTTGATGCATTCAGTTCAAATACACCATCAATATTACTGGTAGTTCCTGTTGTGGTACCTTTTACTACAACGGTTGCACCAGGAAGCACAGTTCCGTTTGATGAATCGTATATAGTACCCGTAACACTTTGTTCCTGAGCGTATAATTGAACCCCAAAAAACAAATAGAGGAAAGTCAGTAAGACAATCGATTTTCCATTAATTTTAATAATTTCCTTCATAAGAAAGCATTTTCATTTACAGTTTAGGTTAAAAAAATCATTCATATTGATTAGTCTCAAATTTATTCCAAAGCAGACTACTTCGACCTACCTGTTTGGCAATAAAGTATATGCGTAAATGATAACAGACTACATGCATGATAACCTAATGGGGGTATTTGATAACGAAATCATAAAAATGATTCTAAATACAAGTTTTATTGCACAATAAATTCTTTATTTTTACAAGTATTGAAAAACTTAGCTTCTAATTCACACTTAATATGAAAATTATTCCAAAATTTATTCTGCTCTTATTTATTCTTCTTATCTGTAATACGAGTAGTAAATGTAATACAAATAATAAAGAAGATTTATTTACAATTTTTCAATTAAAAGACCTTCCGCAAAACGATGTTAACTGCATATTTAAAGATAGTAAAGGTTTTATGTGGATTGGTACATTAGACGGACTTCATCGTTTTGATGGTTATTCCTATAAAACTTACCAAATATCAAAGGAAGCTAAAAACATTAGCAGTAATATGATTATTGCAATTGATGAAGATAGCAAAGGAAATATCTGGATAGGAACCTATGGAAGAGGACTATGTAAATTAAATCCGCTTACAGAAAAATTTACGATTTACGATACCAAAGGAGACAAAAGCACCAAACTAAATAGCGATGATGTAACCTGCATGATCATAGATAATAAAGATGTAATATGGATTGGGAACTGGTATGGTTATTCAAGAATAAGTCTGGATAAAAATCTGGATAAAATATCAGAAATAGTTACAGTACCCATTCAGGAACAATTTATTAAGGATGATATTAAAGTAACCATTAAAAAAATTCATCAGGATAAAGAAGGTGAAATTTGGCTGGGCACAAACCTAAGGGTTTTAAGACTCATTAATCCGTATGGAAAAAAAGAAAATATTCAGTATGAATCATTCGACTGTCAGGGTGCAGTATTTCATGAGTATGAAGATGGACTTTTAGTGGGTGGTTTTCATATTAATGCCATTCAAAAACAGAAAAACGGCACTTATAAATTAAACTTATTACACAATATATCAACCACCGGACTAATCTATAAAAATCAAAAAATATGGTCGGGTAACCGCCATGGAATTAGCTGCTTACACTACCAACCCGATAAAGGATGGGAAATAGAGTTTAAGTTTAACAAAAACAATTTAAAAGAGCAGATTAAAAGTAATATTGTTACCTCAATTACAGAAGATGAGATAGGACAAATTTGGGTAGGAACCCGTGCTGGTGGAATCTATACCATCAACCTAAGTCCGAAAAAATTCAGACACTATTATAAAAGCAATAGCAGAGGATCAATTAGCAGTAATTTTGTTCAGTCGATATTCGAAGATCACAAGAAAAATTTATGGATAGGAACAGAAGATGAAGGAATCAATTTTCTTTCGAATAAAATTTCGGATAATTACACCAAAGGCTTTAAAAACATAAACATTAGTCTCGATACCGACGAAAACAGAGCCTATGCAATAGAAGAAACATTAACACCCGAATCTAAAGAACACCAAAGCCTAATTTGGGTAGGATCCAGCTATCCCACCAATCTGGCAGCCATAAACCCAAATAATCTGCAAAGAAAAAATCTGAATTATGTGAATGAAAACCTGGGCTTTTTATTCACTCTCGAATCGCAGGGAGATAGTGTTTTATGGGCAGGAAGTTACGGAGAAGGACTATGGAGACTAAGTCTTAATAAAAAAGGAGATATTACACATACACAAAACTTCACCCCACAAGATCGCTCTGAAACAAATATCTCATCGAGAATAATCAGACATTTGTTTTTAGACAGCAATAACAATTTGTGGATTGCTACCGATAAAGGCCTAAACAGAATAAAAGCAAGCGAACTAAATAAAAGCTATCCGAAATTTGAAAGTTTCGAGGATAAAGCTATTAAAGACATTTACTGTTTGCAGATTTATGAGGCCAAAAATGGTAAAATATGGATGGGAAGTATGGGTAGTGGTCTTATTTCTTTTCAGGCAGATAAAAATACTGGGACTTATAAGTTTTCTAGCCTTACTATAAAAAATGGATTGCCCAATAATACGGTAAAATCGATACTTGAAGATGAGCAGGGATATTTGTGGCTATCGACCAATAAAGGAATTTGCAGGTATAAGCCCGAAAATGGCGATATTGTAAACTATGATGCAGAAGATGGACTACAACATAACGAATTTAGCGAAATATGTGCCTATAAAAGATCTAACGGCCAGCTTATTTTTGGTGGAATTAATGGATTTAATGCCTTCTCTCCCAACCAGATTCATAAAGATACTCTTGCTCCAAACCTATTTCTTACCGATTTTTATATTCTGAATAAACTGGTTAAGCCCGGCGAAAAAATTAATGGACACATTGTTCTCGATAAAAGCATTGAATACACCAAAGAAATTGAGTTAAACTACAATCAAAACAGTTTCTCAATTGGTTTTTTGGGGCTTTCCTATAATGCCCCTCAAAAAAATAAATACAAATACATACTGGAAGGTTTCGATCCAGGCTGGTACAATGCCTCGGCCTCCTATCGCATTGCCAAATATACCAATGTGCCAGCCGGAAAGTATACTTTTAAAGCAATTGCTTCGAACAGCGATAATATCTGGGCCGAAAAACCTGTTAGCATTACCATTAAAATTAAGCCCCCATTCTACCTAAGCTCCTGGGCCTATTTAACTTACGTAGCACTGATACTAATAGCAGCCTACTTTGCCTACCGTATAAATAAGACCAATACCAGAAGGAAAAATAAAATGCTAATGGCCGAGCTTGAGAAAAATAAGGTAGAAGAAGTTGCGCAGATAAAACTACGCTTTTTCACTAATATATCGCACGAATTCAGAACTCCATTAACCTTAATTACAACTCCTCTTAGCAAACTAATTAGCAAAAACGATGAAATGCCTGCAGAAGAAAGGCTTAGCAACTATAAGCTGATTAATCAAAATGCAAACTTACTGCTCAGACTGGTTAATCAGTTAATGGATTTCAGACGTCTGGATCAGAATAAAATGAAATTAAAACTGAAATCGGTAGACTTAAATCAATTTGTTAATAATATTTACCAATCGTTTAAGCCCTGGGCCGAACAAAAAAATATTAAGATTAATTTCGAGGCTGCCGATAATGATCAGATAATGTGGATAGATGAGGAAAAAATAGAAAAAGTTATCTATAACTTATTATCAAATGCATTTAAATTCACACCTAAAAATGGATCGATAAGTATAGAAATTGAAGATTCTCAGAATGATAATTTTATACGCATTTATATCTCCGACACCGGTATAGGTATTGACCCGAAAGAACAGGAACACATTTTTGAACGCTACTACCAGTCGGAAAGCAAAAATAAACAGTCCTTTGGAGGAACAGGAATTGGTCTTGCTTTATGTAAAGGACTTGTTGACATGCACAAAGGAGGTATTGAAGTAAGGAGTGAAAAAGGACAAGGCACCACCTTTATGGTAAAACTGCACAAAGGAAAAAGCTGGTTAAATGTAAATACAAACAGCCTTGCAGCTAGCTCCGAAGGAGAATACAACTATAACGAAGAGAGTGAAGAAGAATATAGCCAGTCGGATCTTAAAAAAGATGTGGATTTCAAAAAAAATCATTACAAAATACTTCTTGTTGAAGATAATATTGATTTGCGCCAGTTGGTAAAAGATATTTTTGTGAACGATTTTATTGTTTTTGAAGCCGACGACGGCTTACAAGGCTACAAAAAATGCCTTGATAAACAACCCGATGTTATTATTAGTGATGTAATGATGCCCAATATGGATGGCATTGAATTGTGCCAGAAAATAAAATCGGAAGAGGCTGTAAGCCACATTCCCATATTATTGCTAACTGCCAAAAACACAACCGAATCGCAAATTGAAGGCTTCGAAATTGGTGCCGATGCATATATTCCAAAACCATACAATACCGATATACTAAGAGCCAGAGTAATCTCTCTGCTTAAAAACAGAGAAAAACTACGTAAAAAGTTTCAGAAAGAAATTGAGATTAACCCCATGATTATTGCCAACTCTCCTACCGATTCTAAATTTTTAGATCAAATACTGGCAATTATCGAAAAAAACCTGTCCGATTCTGAGTTCTCAATCGAAAAACTAGCTGCTGAATATGGTGTATCGCGAATTTATTTAAACCGTAAAATTAAGGCTTTAACCGGCGAGACTTCCAATCAGTTTCTTAGAAATATTCGTTTAAAACATGCTGCCGAATTGTTAAAACAGAATGTGCTAAGCGTATCGGAAGTAACCTGGCAAGTGGGTTATAACGACTTACGTACTTTTAGAACCCGATTTAAAGAGAAATTTGGACTAAGTCCTTCGGAGTATGCAAAAAAGAATTCCTGATAAGCAATAAATAAATAAATACGGGAAACACATAAGAGCTGAAAATACCGCCAATACTGCATTATAGTAATTTATGGCAGCTAAAATAAAAGGCCTTGCATGCAAATTCTAAAAATTGTATGCAAGGCCTTTCTTTACCTTATAAAACTAGCAATTAGTTTTTTATAAACGGATAGGACTGAAATTTATCACCTCTTAATCGTAACACATAATACCCATTTGCTAATGAACTTACATTTAGCTGAAGGGTAGAAGCAGAATTGGAAATATCAGTTCGTAAAAGCACTTTCCCGCTTAAGGAAACCAACTCCAAATCTGTAAAGTTGTTTGTGCTTCCCAATTCTACATTTAATGACGTACTTACAGGATTAGGATACAATTTAAGCTTTACATTCTCTGTATCTTTTAAGGTGGAAGTATCATCAATACCCACGGGTAAATTTCCCGATCGAAACACTTCTTTGCTAAATTCAAATGCTCTCATTGTTACAGTACTAATGTATCCGCCCGAGTCGGGAAACTCAACAGAAATACTGTTCGTACCTTTTAAAATATCATAAGGAAGAGGAATTTCTATAAGACCAAAAAAACTATCTCTGTCGGCCTGATCTCCTCCTCTAAAGTTATCGGGAACAGCAATTTCGTATCCGTTAAATAAAACTTTTGGCTTTAATGATTTTCCATGCGCACGACCAATGCCAATGCGAAGAGTAGCTTCTCCATAATCACCCATCGAAACATTATTAATGGTAAATATTTCGGGCGAATTTACATTTATCGGCTTATAATAAGTATCGGCATAGTATTTTTTTTCGCTAACACTCTCATCAAGCACAAGTTCATCGTCGAAAGCATATTCTATAATCATACATCCCTCGGCCCCAATAGTATATACTTCCTGCTCCTGTGTGTAAGTCGATTCATCGAGCACAGGACTCGATCCTGCATAATAAAGATGCTTAACTTTTACTGATTTTAAATCTGAACTGCCACCTAAAATATTGGTAGATACATCTACAGAAGTAAAATTAAGATTATCCAAAATAAGATAAGCCTTATTTCCATCCACATAAACATCGCTCATCACATCGGGGTTTGTAGATTTTGAATCGACACGAGTTCCTTTTACATCGGACCATAACTGGTAAACTTTTGCAGTCTCGGCATACACCCATTGACCCGTATAACTATCTGGCTCGTTTTCCTTTCGCATTAAGCGGTGGCTATAGGTATTGTCAGCTCCTGTTGATCCCCATTCCGCTTTCACAGGTAAAAAATCTATGGTTTTATTAATAATATTTGCCCGCTCCATAAATTGCATTCTCATGGCATTCACCGATTTTATATGATGCCAGTCGCGCAAAGGCGACCAAGTACCTTTTAAATCGTGCGACACACCACCATACTCCGAAATCATAATTGGCTTTACTTTTCCGAAAGACAAGTAGGAATATTGCTCCATCATATCGAAAGTGGCTTCCATATTACTGCCTTTGCGATACATCTGCTTTCCTTCTTTGGCTGCAAAATCGTATAAGTGAATGGTAAAATAGTCCATATTGCTGCCACACATATCCATAAAGAGTTTCCAGCGCTCCTCCCATTGCTTAAAGTTATTTTTCTCAAAATCGGGAAAGGCAACACAAAATCCACCAATTTGAATGTTTGAATCGGCATTGTATTTTCTAATTTGATCTGCAACAGTATTATGAAATTTAAACACCTTCTGCGGATCGTCCTCACCATGATCTACCAGCCAGTACAAAGGTTCGTTTATTACTTCGACATACTTAGGTTCGGGCTTACCTGTTGTTGTGCCGATGCCATAGGTATCGTGAATATAACGCGCCATATATTCTCCCGAGGCGCTTCCAAAAGGTTCCGAATCGGTATCGCTTTGCGAAAAAGCCCAGCCTTTTTTTGTTTCCTGTCCGTCGGGCCAGAAAGGGTGCAGCTGAGCACACAAAATCTGGTCGTTTCTATATTCATAAGCATGATAAATAGTATTTTCGGCATACTTAAGCTTGGCACTTTCTGCCGACGAAAGAATACTTGCCGGATCGGCATATCCCTTTCTATCGGGATCTTCGCTTACCACACTATTCATATTCCAACCAATACTTCCTGTATTTCTTCCTAAATAAACATCGTACTGATTTAAAAAATCATTTCGCAAATCGGAGGTAAAATTATTCCCATCCCATTCCTGTTCGGTAATATCAGCATGTATGGCTATAAATTTATTTCTGTCGAAAGTAGAAATATCGTACAAGCTTCGTTTCATATTAAGATTTACATCCACAATTAGCTTATCGGACTCTGCTGCCTGCACTCCCTTATCAAAAATAAGAATAGCAAATAATAAAAATATATACTTGTTCATATTATCAAGTTTAATAACTAATTCTAAATCATAAGTTTAAAAAAAAAGTTATTCCATAAGAGGGACATGGAACAACCTTTTAACACACTAACAACTAATCTAATTATATTACTTTACAAGTCCCACTCCTTTTGCTTTATGTGCCACAATACGTCTCGAAGTAAATCTTCTAATGTATTGATAATCGTAAGTTTTATATTCGTGAGTTAATCCCCAGCGAAGAATTTCTGTTGGCTCTTTTTCATTATCGGCAGAACGATTTAGGCCTATGGCATGTGGAGCACCTTTAATTACCGATTTTACCGAAAAATTAATTCCATCGGGCGACCATTGAATGGTATTTTTCTCTGGTCCGTCGGTAGTAATTAAAGAAGCAATACCCCCATTATAAGGCCATACACAAATTTCATGTCCGCTATTGCTAATTGGGTTGTAAGGAGATTTTATGTACGGACCTTTAGGATTATCGGCAATGGCAAGTCCATGTCGTATCTGTCTACCACCAAAGGTTATTTCTTCGCCCATTTGTTCTCCCTTATAGTAAAGATAAAACTTACCCTTAAAAGGAATTATACAAGGATCGTGAACTTTATGGCTATCAAAATCGCCTTTTTTTAGTACGCTAAAACGATCTTGCGCTTCGCCTTTCCAAACTCCATTATCAGCCGGACTAAGTATTGGCTTTTCTGATTTTACCCAAGGACCATCGGGAGAATTAGACCAGGCTAAACCCACCTGATTTTTCACACGCACTGTATATGGCGATTTTACGGTTTGATAAGACAGATAATAAGTACCCTCCCAGTGCATAACTTCTACCGTAAAAACCGAACGATCGTCGTAAGCACCTTTCGGTCCTCTTGGCACAGCCAATCCCTCTTCTTTCCAGGTAATTCCATCTTTCGATGTTGCATACCAAATATCGCATCTGTCCCAGGGAAATACTTTTTCATTTTCCACATCGCCACCAAAACCCTGAGTTGGACCAGTACTTTTTGTATACCACACGTAGTATTTGTCATTAATTTTTAAAACAGCACTTGGATCTCTTCTCACAACTCCCTCTTCGTAGGCTAAATCTCCCTTAAGGTCCGAAACCTCAAATTCAATAAACCATTCATTACTCCTCTCTCCCCATTTCAATGCTCTTTTAGAAGCTTCACTCAAATGATTTTTATCGGTAATGCCCAAACGATCAAAATCGGCATCGGTATATTTACTGATATCAAAATCGGACTGATTCTCTTTGTCACAATTGCAAGCAGTCATACTTACAAACAAAGCCATAAGTAGTAAATTAAGTAATCTCTTCATAATACTTCAATATCTAATTATTATTTGGGTTTAAATTAAACACAGAGTCAAAACTATATATAAATTACAGCCTTCTCCCTTCGTATTTCAGCACATATTACATGCGTATTTGATATGAAAGGATGTATTTGATAATAAAAAGGGGGTATATAATATATTTACAAAAACTTTTATTACTTATTTATTTACTGATACACTTAGGATTACACAAAAAAGCTGCCCTAAAAAAAAGGACAGCTTATTATCAACGAATCTATAAAATTACTTGAGCTCTACGGCTTCTATATTCCTGTAATCGGTACCTCGAATTTTTTCAAAGCTTTTAATCAGCTCTTTTAATTTTTCGGGCTTAGTGCTTGCCAAGTTATTTTGCTGAGCAATATCTTCTTTCAAATTGTACAACTGGAATTCATCAGAATTTCCAATTTCTATATTCACTTCTTTTAAAACTTTATCGCCTTTATAAGGAGGAATCATTAACCAGTCTCCCTTTCGGTAGGCTGTTCTGCTTGTAGCTTCAATCACTAAATCTTCACGACCTTTTACACTCTTACCCAAGAATACATCCAGCATATCCTCACTATCGTTTAAGCTGATATCGCTTCCGGTAAGCTTAGCCAGCGATGCCAGCACATCAACCTGACAAACCAAAGCATCGGAAACTGCCGGACTTATTTTTCCTTTCCAGTAGGTAATAAAGGGAACTCTTACGCCTGCTTCGAACAGGCTGTATTTTCCTCCTCGCAAAGCACCAGCAGGCTTATGATCGCCAAGCTTTTCAACAGCATCATCGTAATATCCATCATTTAATACCGGACCATTATCGCTGGAGAATATAATTAATGTATTATCAAGAACTCCTTCTTCTTCCAGAGTTTTCATAAACTCACCCACACACCAATCGGCTTCTACAATAACATCGCCACGTGGACCTAAGTCCGATTTTCCCACAAATCGCTTGTTGGGAGTACGCGGAACATGAGGTTGCTGCATTGCATAGTACAAAAAGAAAGGCTCTTTTTTATGATCTTTCACATATTTTTGAGCTTTCGCCAAAAAATGATCGGCCATATCCTCATCTATCCATTTTGCCGATTCTCCACCTTTCATATAACCAATACGTGGAATACCGTTTACAATACTACTATTGTGTCCGTGGTGCCATTTCATTCGTAACAGTTCTGGATTATCTTTTCCCGTTGGCTGACCTTCAAAATTCTCGGCATAATTAATTTCTATGGGATCCTTAGGATCTAAGCCGTCAACATATCCGTTATCGATAAATACCGTAGGCACACGATCCTGAGTTGCGGCCATAATATAAGCATAATCGAAACCCACTTCGTTTGGTCCAGGAGTAATGTGTTTGTTCCAGTCGTTAACACCTGTACCCAATCCCAAATGCCATTTTCCTACAACAGCAGTCTGATAGCCCTGCTTTTTCATCATTTTTGGGACTGTCATTTGTTCTGTTCCAATGAGCAAAGGCGCTGTTCCCGGAAGAATCTTAGCATCCTTATTTCTCCATGGGTAAACTCCTGTTAATAAACCATATCTGCTGGGTGTACAAGTGGCCGATGTTGCATATCCATTGGTAAATTTAATTCCATTCTTTGCCAGATTATCGATATTAGGTGTTTCCAGTCCTTTGGCCCCATAAATTCCCAAATCGCCATATCCTAAATCGTCGAGATAAATAACAACAACATTAGGCTTAGATAATTTTTCTTCTTTTTTATGAGAACTGCTACAGGAAGAGAATAGCACAAAAGCTATCATCACAAAAAGCAGTTTTCTTTTTGTTAGTAAATCCATATTTAATTTTTTTTTTGATTTTAGTAATCAGATCAACAAATTTACCCAATTAATAAGTATCTAAGGGGCCAAAAAGATATTTATGAGAGGGTGTAATTGTATATTTTGATGGATTTACACCATCTATCTCACTGATATTGTGCCAATAAATAAAAGAATGTTTCCCAGTTTAAAATTCTAAATTATTTTGAGCTTTTTTCTGTCTATTGCCAGATTTCAATTCTTTAAATACTTAAAAACAAAAATGCCCTTCACAAATTGTGAAAAGCATATTATATTCCGGCTATACAAGCAGGTAAAAAAGTAAGAGTTTATCCGAAAAACCGAAAGCCTTTCTTCTTTTTGGTCTGATTATTTTTTATTTCAATGCCTTTTATACCGGCATAAATTTCTCCCCAATCGGGTAAACCGCCATAATTCATATCGTCGATATATAAATCGGCTTTTATTTTGCGACTTACAGATTCGTCGAATACCTCTTCGGGATAATTTTTATTCACCGCATAAAACTCCACTCCCTTGCCACGGCAATACTCCACGGCTTGTTCAAGCTCCCTGCCACACCTATAAGTCCATAAAATTAATTGGTGTCCTTCTTCCTGCAGCATTTTTAAGGTGGAACAGGCAAAAGGTATCTCTCTTCCTATTTTCGGATATCGTTGCTCTACTATGGTTCCGTCGAAGTCTATGGCTATAATCATAATTACAATAAAATGGTTTTAAAGTGTGCAGGATAAATATACAACTTTTTTTATTTAACAACTCAATACTTATTGATTAGTTTAATCTCCATTAGTCAAAAAAATTGTGAACAGACATAATGCTTTATTTTTAGCTCTCATTAGCTGAATATGGCTTATTGATTTATAGTGTTTGCTTGAATTTGTGCTTCCCGAAGCTTTCGGGATACTTTGAGAATGTCAATGAACCATCTTCTACAGTTCTGCTAGTCCCGATACTTCGGAAATTGATTTTTCTCCTATCCTCGTTTTATCTGTCTTTGCGAGGCGGAGGAACGAGGCCGCGGCAATCTGTTTATTATCTTATGGTAAGTTTAGCTTTCGCGATTTTTATTTTCTCTTTATCTTACAGAGCTTGATCTTGGACTTTTGACTTTCCAGCTTTCAGCGATCAGCAATCAGCAATCAGCAAATTAGTCAATAGTCAGTGGTTAATGGACACTACGACTATGCTCAGTGCAGCGCTTTTTGACCCTTTGGATTTTGGATTTTGGATTTTGGATTTTTGACTTTCGACTTTTTGACCTTTCGACTTTTTGACTTTCGACTTTCGACTTTTGACTTTCGACCTTTTCGATCTTTCCACCTTTCGTCGCAGGAACTAACTAGCTTGAATGAAGAAAAATGTGCGACGATGATGTAGGTGAACTTTCTAACCCAGGGTGACATTCGCTGCGCTCATTTGCCCTGGGCTATAATATGTTTGCCCTTCAGGCAAAAAAACAAATTAACTTCTATTTTTAAAAAACACTTCGACTACGCCCAGTGCAACGCCTTTTGACCCTTTGGATTTTGGATTTTTGACTTTCGACTTTCGACTTTCGACTTTTGACTTTCGACCTTTTCGATCTTTCCACCTTTCGTCGCAGGAACTAACTAGCTTGAATGAAGAAAAATGTGCGACGATGATGTAGGTGAACTTTCTATCCCAGGGTGACATTCGCTGCGCTCATTTGCCCTGGGCTATAATATGTTTGCCCTTCAGGCAAAAAAACAAATTAACTTCTATTTTTAAAAAACACTTCGACTACGCCCAGTGCAGCGCTTTTTGACCCTTTGGATTTTGGATTTTGGATTTTGGATTTTTGACTTTCGACTTTTTGACCTTTCGACTTTTTGACTTTCGACTTTCGACTTTTGACTTTCGACCTTTTCGATCTTTCCACCTTTCGTCGCAGGAACTAACTAGCTTGAATGAAGAAAAATGTGCGACGATGATGTAGGTGAACTTTCTATCCCAGGGTGACATTCGCTGCGCTCATTTGCCCTGGGCTATAATATGTTTGCCCTTCAGGCAAAAAAACAAATTAACTTCTATTTTTAAAAAACACTTCGACTACGCCCAGTGCAACGCCTTTTGACCCTTTGGATTTTGGATTTTGGATTTTGGATTTTTGACTTTCGACTTTTCGACCTTTCGACTTTTTGACTTTCGACTTTCGACTTTCGACCTTTTCGATCTTTCCACCTTTCGTCGCAGGAACTAACTAGCTTGAATGAAGAAAAATGTGCGACGATGATGTAGGTGAACTTTCTATCCCAGGGTGACATTCGCTGCGCTCATTTGCCCTGGGCTATAATATGTTTGCCCTACAGGCAAAAAAACAAATTAACTTCTATTTTTAAAAAACACTTCGACTACGCCCAGTGCAGCGCTTTTTGACCCTTTGGATTTTGGATTTTGGATTTTTGACTTTCGACTTTTTGACCTTTCGACTTTCGACCTTTTCGATCTTTCCACCTTTCGTCGCAGGAACTAACTAGCTTGAATGAAGAAAAATGTGCGACGATGATGTAGGTGAACTTTCTATCCCAGGGTGACATTCGCTGCGCTCATTTGCCCTGGGCTATAATATGTTTGCCCTACAGGCAAAAAAACAAATTAACTTCTATTTTTAAAAAACACTTCGACTACGCCCAGTGCAGCGCTTTTTGACCCTTTGGATTTTGGATTTTGGATTTTGGATTTTTGACTTTCGACTTTTCGACCTTTCGACTTTTTGACTTTCGACTTTCGACTTTCGACCTTTTCGATCTTTCCACCTTTCGTCGCAGGAACTAACTAGCTTGAATGAAGAAAAATGTGCGACGATGATGTAGGTGAACTTTCTAACCCAGGGTGACATTCGCTGCGCTCATTTGCCCTGGGCTATAATATGTTTGCCCTACAGGCAAAAAAACAAATTAACTTCTATTTTTAAAAAACACTTCGACTACGCCCAGTGCAGCGCTTTTTGACCCTTTGGATTTTGGATTTTGGATTTTGGATTTTTGACTTTCGACTTTTCGACCTTTCGACTTTTTGACTTTCGACTTTCGACTTTCGACCTTTTCGATCTTTCCACCTTTCGTCGCAGGAACTAACTAGCTTGAATGAAGAAAAATGTGCGACGATGATGTAGGTGAACTTTCTATCCCAGGGTGACATTCGCTGCGCTCATTTGCCCTGGGCTATAATATGTTTGCCCTACAGGCAAAAAAACAAATTAACTTCTATTTTTAAAAAACACTTCGACTACGCCCAGTGCAGCGCTTTTTGACCCTTTGGATTTTGGATTTTGGATTTTTGGAATTTGAACTTTGGACTTTGGAGCTTGAAACTTGAAACTTGTTACTTGTTACTTGAACCTTCTTCCCTAATTCTTAAAAAATTTTCGCAGTAAACGCTTGCCCATACTCAATGGTTTATGATCTTCGTCGTAATAGCCGTTGCCATAACCGTAGCTACCATAATTTTTACCATACCCGTTACCATATCCGTAACCATATCCGTTGTAAACGGCATCGTTAAGCACAATACCAATTTTAGGAATACTCTCTTTCTCGGCCAACTGATTAATAAATTTAATCTGACTCTTATTTGAGTAGGACTGACGAAGAATAAATAAATTGGTGTCGGCATGCTTTCCGGTTAGTAAACCATCGGTAACCAGGGTGACAGGCGCATTATCCATAACAATGTAATCGAATTGCTCGCGTGCCTCATTTATAAACTGCTCGAACTCGTCGGTACCCAGTAACTCGGCCGGATTAGGCGGAATAGGTCCGGAGTTTACAAAATACATATTGGGCGTTTCGGTGGTTTGAAGCACCTCTTTAAAGCTATGGTGACCAATAAGGTAGGTAGACAAACCAAATTTATTATTCACCGCAAAAATAGAGTGCAAACGCGGTTTACGAAGGTCGCAACCCACCAGCAATACCTTTTTCCCATCCATGGCAATAATATTGGCCAGATTTAGGGAGCTAAATGTTTTTCCCTCGCCAGGAACCATAGAGTGGAGAGCCAATACTTTACATCCTTCCTTTTTCTTAAACATGTACTGGAGGTTGGTACGCAATCCGCGGAACGATTCTGCAATACCCGATCGGGGATGTGCCACAATGGGCAGCTCTTCGGAATAATTATTATGGGCTATCTCGCCAATAATAGGCAGCTTACTCTCTTTCTCTATGTCTTCTTTCGATTTAATATTATCATTAAAATAATCGCCAACCACAATTACCAGAAATGGAATAGCACAGCCCAATATCACACCCACAATAAGATTAATAATTGTTTTAGGACCTGTTTTCTCGGCTGTTTCAACACGGGCAGGATCCAGTATCTGTGCGTCAGACACATTGGAAGCGGTGGTAATTGCTGCCTCGGCTCTTTTCTGAAGCAAGAAAGTGTAGAGTTCGTTATTTAAATCGAAACGACGCTTTATGTTAATCAATTTCTGCTCCGTTTGTGGTAATCCTGCCAACTCCATCTGAATTTTACTCATTCGCTTGTTTAAGGCATTTAAATTTATCTCGGCATTAGAAAGCAGGTTTCGTAAATTCTCGCTTAGAGATTCACGAACATTTTTAATCTCCTGATTAATCATTATAAACGAAGGATTCTTCTCTTTTGCCACCACCGACAAGGAGGATCTTTTTCCGTACAACTCTCCCAATTTTACTACCTGTGCATTTAATCCAGCATCAACAATTCCTACCACCGAGGGCACTACCATTAACTTCATCTGCTCCGAGTCGCCCATATAGTTTTGCAGATTGCGGAAATACTCGAACTGTCGCTCTGCCAAAGCCTTTTCCGACTCCAGTTCTTCCAGTTTCTCTACTACCAAACCGGCTTCCTGACTTAAGTCCACAATTCCATTCTTAGATCGGAAATCGGAGAAGTTCTCTCCTGCCTGATTGAGGGAATCAACAATTCCATCGAGCTGCATATCTATAAAGCGAACGGTGTTTTCGGAGGTACGGTTTTTCTCACTCAAGCCATATTCCATATACACACGAATTAACTCGTTCATATAGTCAACTTCGCGAGCAGGAATAGTCCCCTCGTAGCTCAACAAAATACCATCGGCTTTTTTAGTTGCCAAACTCACATCTAAATTTTGCTGACAGGCTTTTGTTAGCTCATCTAAATTATTAATCTTAAAATAATAGCTCTCATCTGCCAGCTCGAAATTTTCATTTTTACGCAGCACAAAATCAAAAAACTGATCGTGAAAACGCTCTCCGTATTTTCCTCTGCCCGTAAAATCGATCTTGTGTTTTACCGAATTCTCGGTATATTCACCATTAACAATAAGTTTGTAAGTATCGTTCGACTGCGGAATTATTTCTATTGGCAAGCCACAAATGTTCTTTGCTTTATTGTTAAGCTCTACCTCGAACGGATTATTTTTATACAGACTTACATCTTTTAAAATTCCCTTTTGATACCAGGAAACCCTGCGATTTAAATTCTGTAGTGCCCTGCGGTTTAAGGTATAGGATTTAAGCATAAGGATATGATTCTCGATATTGGCCTTACTGCCCAAATCGAAGCCTTCAAACAACTGATCGATACCCATCGACTGCGATTCATCATTAATCAGGACCGAAGCATTTAAACTATAGCTTGCTGGTTTCGATTTACTCACTAAAAATCCGAGTACACATCCTAAAAATCCGCACAGCACAAACCAGTGCCATTTCGATAGTAAACGGAATAAAAATTCTTTGATATTGGTTCCTTCCTCCATCTCGAAGTATTCCATCATTTCGTTTATGTTGTTATTCATAGAGATAACTTGTATTTTATTTTCCTCTCGATGAGAGATTGTATTTTATTATTTGATATCCAAAGTCAAAGATCAAAAGTCAAAAATCGAAAGTCAAAAATCGAAAACAATAAATCTTGTAAGCTTTAACCTATGATCTTTAGCCTGTGTCCTGTAACTTTTGATCTTAATTTTTATTTAGGTATTTAATAAATCCTGCAATTCTGGATGATAATAATGCATACCTTTTTATTAACACTTTACTTTTGTCTCTGTTAATATAATCCAACTCAACAGCCAGCCATAACATACTTCTGACTTCACCTGCTGAACCTTTTGAAATTTTTAAGAATCTTTGAAATTCCTTATCTGAACCTCTCTCAAACCCCTCTGAAATATTATTCATTACAGAAACTGCTGCTCTTTGGATCTGATCACGAAACCCAAAGTCTTTTAAAACACCACAAATCTTATAAATAAGAACACAAAGATCTTTACTTTCCTTCCAAATATCTAAATCCTCAAATTGCTTTATCGTTCCCATAATCTTATTTTTGACCTTCGACCTTCGACCTTTGACCTTTGACCTTCGACCTTCGACCTTTGACTTTCGACCTTCGACCTTTGACCTTTGACCTTCGACCTTAATTTACAACACATTCAAAATCAATATCAGCGTAGACACGGTTGATAAGAACAGAGAATACATTGGGGAATTTAGTTTTACATTTTTGTATTTATCGGGTTCTACGTATACCACATCGTTGGGCTGTAGAAAAAAGCCTTCGGAGGATAAGAATTTTTTATTGCTTAAATCGAGGCGATAGGTTTTACTGCCTTTATGAGTGGTACGCATCACCAATACCTTCTGTATTCTTCCGTAATCGGTAACACCACTGGCCATGCTAATACCATCGAGCACTGTCATGTTATTGTTGTAGTTGTAGTACATTCCCGGATTTTTCACCTCTCCCAATACGGTAATTTTAAAACTCAGCAGCTTTACTTTTACTGTGGCATCCTTAAGATATTCATCGGCAGCAGCCTGAATGGCAGCCTGTGTTTCTCCCAGTGTTTTTCCTGCAACAGCCACTAAGCCAATAACGGGTAATTTAATATTTCCCGATAAATCGACCATAAAACCATTTAAATATTGCGATGATGGCTGCCCAAAATTCTGCTGGGTTCCTCCTGTTGTTCCCATTCCCTTGGTAGGGTTAAAAAGTGCATTCACCTCGGGACTCATAGATTGTATATCAACATATAAATTATCGTTGGTTTTAATCACATATTCTGCGACTTTTCCAGGCATTCCTTCAAGTATTTCCTCGTCTCCCGTATTGTTAAGATATACCAGGTCTTTACTAGACCGGCAGGATGTTCCCAATATCCCCATTAGGGCCAACAGGCAAAATAAAAATAGTTTGTTCATTGAGTTGTGCTATAATTAGTACTGTTTGCAAAAATATAAAAAGAATTACTTGCTAAAACAGAATTGCGTTATTTAGTTTAATTGTGGATTAGTTTTAAGGCTCAGCGAAATTTGTGTTGATTCGTGGATTCTTTTTATGAGATCCTGAAACAAGTTCAGTACCGAGCTTTTGCGAGATCTCCGAAGGTCATGACGTGCAAGTGGGGACATTTGTGAAAATTCGTTCCATTTGTGTTATTTGTGGATCCCTTTTTCCACCTCTAATTTTCTTAACGTCCTTTTCTCTGATGCAGGTCCCAAGCCGCCAGAAAATTTTTAATTATTAATTCTTAATTACTCATTATTAATATGTTTGCCCTACAGGCAAAAAACAAATTACCATCTATTACTCAGTGCAGCGCTTTTCGACACTTTGAACTTTGGATTTTTGACTTTTGACTTTCGACCTTTTCGATCTTTCCACCTTTCGTCGCAGGAACTAACTAGCTTGAATGAAGAAAAATGTGCGACGATGATGTAGGTGAACTTTCTATCCCAGGGTGACATTCGCTGCGCTCATTTGCCCTGGGCTATAAATATGTTTGCCCTTCAGGCAAAAAAACAAATCAGCAAATTAGTCAATGGTCAGCATAGACTTTTTGACTTTTCAAGACCTTTCGACTTTGGATTTTGGAACTTTGAGCCTGGAGCTTGAATTTTCTTAACGCCTTCTGCAGCTATGGGTACCCCACCTACTTTGGCGATGTCGGAAAAAAGCCGCCAGAAATTTTTAATTATTCATTCTTAATTACTCATTATTAATTTGTGTTCCTTTTTCATGAGATCCTGAAACAAGTTCAGTACCGAGCTTTTGCGAGATCTCCGAAGGTCATGACGTGCAAGTGGGGATATTTGTGAAAATTCGTTCCATTTGTGTTATTTGTGGATCTTTTTTCCAGCTTTGCTGGTCCCGATACTTCGAGATTCACTTTTTTCGTCGCAGGAGCCATCTGCCTTTAATTTAACAAGTCTGTGCGACGATTTACCTTGCGAACTTTCTAACCCAGGGTGACATTCGCTGCGCTCATTTGCCCTGGGCTATAATATGTTTGCCCTTCAGGCAAAAAAACAAATCAGCAAATTAGTCAATGGTCAGCATAGACTTTTTGACTTTTCAAGACCTTTCGACTTTGGATTTTGGAACTTGAAGCTTGTTACTTGTTACTTGAAACTTGGAACTTCAAGCTTCTCACTGCCCATCGCCAGTAAGCATAACCTTAAAGGTTTTTAGAAAGAGGATAAAATCGAGCTTTAGCGACCAGGTATCGATATACTGCATATCCATTTTCATCCACTGATCGAAAGGAATGTTATTGCGACCCGATACCTGCCAGATGCAGGTAATACCGGGTTTCATGCTTAGTCGTCGGCGTTGCCAGCGTTCGTACTGAAGCACTTCAGCCGGAACCGGCGGACGAGGTCCCACAATAGACATCTCGCCCCGAAGGACATTAAAAAATTGTGGCAGCTCATCGAGAGAGGTTCTTCGTAGGAAATGCCCAATACGAGTTACCCTCGGATCTTTCTTTATCTTAAAAACGGGCCCTTCCTGTTCGTTCTGAGCCATTAATCCGGCTTTTAAAGCCTCGGCATTGGTCACCATGGTTCTAAACTTAAGACATGGAAAACGACGACCATTCTTGCCCACACGTTTTTGCGCAAAGAAAATTGGTCCGCCATCGTTTAGCTTTATGGCCAAAGCAATAATCAGTAAAACAGGAGAAATACACAAAACAATAAAGGCAGCACCCACATAATCCATGGCCGATTTTATTTTTAATGCCAAATAATTACTTGGTGTATTCATAAAAGTTAGAAAAGGCAACTGGTTAAAATAGGCCAACTGCGAACGTACACTCACCACGCTTAGCAGCTCCGATTGCATTCTAAAGGTTACACCCACCTCGGAGCAGGCATATATCAAACTACGAATCTCATCCTGATCTAAAGCACCTTTGCAGTACATTACCTCATCAAGAGCCTTGCCATCGATTACCTCTGCCATTTTTTTATGCTCGGGCAGAACGGTAAAATTCTTTCTGTATTTGGCCCTTATGTACTTGCTGTCGGTCATTATTGCCCAGACTTTAAATCCCCAATCTTTGGTTTCAATAAGGCGATCGATAAAATAATAGGAATCATCGTCGGCAATAATCAAAACAGATCGGGAGTTATACCCTTTACCACGCAAAAATTTCATGATACGATATACGATAAACTTGTAGGAAAATAGAACCAAGAAATTTACACCCGCAAAAATAAACAAGACCATTCGCGAGATCATATCAAAATCCATAATCACAATGGCTGTAAACACAAAGCCCATGCCTATGCCTACAACGGTCATGTATTCGACTAAAAGGGTTGAATACATTTTTACACGGGTCATTTTTCCCAATCCGAAATTATCGAGCAAAACAAACCACAGAGGAGCAATCAGTAAAAAAATGATCTTATATTCGATAAACTCTCCGCCAACAGGCTTTATAAAAGAGTTTGTTCCCCACCAGGCTGCGTAAAAACAGACCAGCGTAATTAATACCTGAAGCCCTACACTGAGCTTCTCTAAGGCTGATTCTCGTTCTCTAATCATTGATATAGGGGTTTTTTAGTAAATGGGTATGATATTGTTGTTAATTGTTAATGGGTATTGGATCTTTGATCTTCCGACTTTTCCAGACTTTTTTCCTTCCCCTCATTCCCTCTGTCTTTGCGAGGCGGAGGAACGAGGCCGCGGCAATCTGTTCATTTTCTTATGGTCATGATAGTTTTCGCGATGTTTATTATCTGTTTATCTTACAGTACTTGGTCTTTGGTCTTTTGACTTTCCAGCTTTCAGCTCTCAGCGATCAGCAGTCAGCGATCAGCAGTCAGCGATCAGCAAATTAGTCAATAGTCAGTGGTTAATGGTTTTTGATCTTCGACCTTTTGACTCTTCGACTCTTTGACTTTTCAAGACCTTTCTACTTTTTCGACCTTTCCACCTTTCGTCGCAGGAGCCATCTGCCTTTAATTTAACAAAGCTGTGCGACGATTTACCTTGGGAATTTTCTATCCCAGGGTGACATTCGCTGCGCTCATTTGCCCTGGGCTATAATATGTTTGCCCTTCAGGCAAAAAACAAATTACCATCTATTACTCAGTGCAGCGCCTTTTGACACTTTGGACTTTGGATTTTTGACTTTTGACTTTCGACCTTTTCGATCTTTCCACCTTTCGTCGCAGGAGCCATCTGCCTTTAATTTAACAAAGCTGTGCGACGATTTACCTTGGGAATTTTCTATCCCAGGGTGACATTCGCTGCGCTCATTTGCCCTGGGCTATAATATGTTTGCCCTTCAGGCAAAAAACAAATTACCATCTATTACTCAGTGCAGCGCCTTTTGACACTTTGGACTTTGGATTTTTGACTTTTGACTTTCGACCTTTTCGATCTTTCCACCTTTCGTCGCAGGAGCCATCTGCCTTTAATTTAACAAAGCTGTGCGACGATTTACCTTGGGAATTTTCTATCCCAGGGTGACATTCGCTGCGCTCATTTGCCCTGGGCTATAATATGTTTGCCCTTCAGGCAAAAAACAAATTACCATCTATTACTCAGTGCAGCGCCTTTTGACACTTTGGACTTTGGATTTTTGACTTTTGACTTTCGACCTTTTCGATCTTTCCACCTTTCGTCGCAGGCGCCATCTGCCTTTAATTTAACAAAGCTGTGCGACGATTTACCTTGGGAATTTTCTATCCCAGGGTGACATTCGCTGCGCTCATTTGCCCTGGGCTATAATATGTTTGCCCTTCAGGCAAAAAACAAATTACCATCTATTACTCAGTGCAGCGCCTTTTGACACTTTGGATTTTTGACTTTTGACTTTCGACTTTCGACTTTCGACTTTTGACTTTTGACTTTTGACTTTCGACTTTCGACTTTCGACTTTCGACTTTTGACTTTTGACTTTCGACCTTTTCGATCTTTCCACCTTTCGTCGCAGGAGCCATCTGCCTTTAATTTAACAAAGCTGTGCGACGATTTACCTTGGGAATTTTCTATCCCAGGGTGACATTCGCTGCGCTCATTTGCCCTGGGCTATAATATGTTTGCCCTTCAGGCAAAAAACAAATTACCATCTATTACTCAGTGCAGCGCCTTTTGACACTTTGGACTTTGGATTTTTGACTTTTGACTTTCGACCTTTTCGATCTTTCCACCTTTCGTCGCAGGAGCCATCTGCCTTTAATTTAACAAAGCTGTGCGACGATTTACCTTGGGAACTTTCTATCCCAGGGTGACATTCGCTGCGCTCATTTGCCCTGGGCTATAAATATGTTTGCCCTACAGGCAAAAAAAACAAATTGCCTTCTATTGCTCAGTGCAGCGCCTTTTGACACTTTGGACTTTGGATTTTTGACTTTTGACTTTCGACCTTTTCGATCTTTCCACCTTTCGTCGCAGGAGCCATCTGCCTTTAATTTAACAAAGCTGTGCGACGATTTACCTTGGGAACTTTCTATCCCAGGGTGACATTCGCTGCGCTCATTTGCCCTGGGCTATAATATGTTTGCCCTTCAGGCAAAAAAAACAAATTGCCTTCTATTGCTCAGTGCAGCGCCTTTTGACACTTTGGATTTTGGTTTTTGGATTTTGGATTTTGGACTTTGGATTTTGGACTTACGACTTTGGATCTTTGACCTTTCCACCTTTGTCCTTCCAGCTCTTCTGGTCCCAAGCATCGGGATTCACCTTTACACCCTTTCACCTTTTCACTTTTTCACTCCTTCACCGCGTTCTGGAATTCCTTGATGCGCTGCTCGTCTTCTTTTTTGCAGATTAGCAGGGTGTCGTTTTCTTCTACAATGATGTAGTTTTCTAGTCCCTGAATCACTACCTTCTTATTTAAAGGCATGTTAACAATACAATTGGAGGAATCGAACAGATGGGTTTTATCGCCCACAACAGTATTTCCTTCTTCCGATTTTTCACGTTTTTCCCATAATGATCCCCAGGTACCCAGGTCGGACCAGCCAAAATCTGCCGGCTGTACATATATGTTATCGGCCTTTTCCATTATTCCATAATCGATGGAAATACTAGGGCAAAAGGGAAACATGCTATCGATAAATTCCTGCTCTTTGTCGGTGTTGAGATATTGCTTGCCCTTGCGAAAGATATCCTTTAAATCGGGCAAATGCCTGTCGAATGCCTTACTGATACTGCTTAGCGACCACAGAAAAATTCCGGAGTTCCAAAAGTAATTGCCCTTATGGAGATACTCTTTTGCGGTCTGCAAATCGGGCTTTTCCTTAAAGGCCTGTACCTGCAAAGGCTTTGCTTGGGATATAGTCTGCGAATGATTGGTCATGGTCTCATAAGATACGCCCTCGGAACCAATGTGCAAGGATTGATTCTTTTCCTTTGATTTATCGTCCTGCGCCTGTATATATCCATATCCCGTTTCAGGTTTGTGTGGCTCTATGCCCAGTGTTAACAAGACATCATCTTTTTCGGTAAAGGCCAATCCGTTTTCTATGATACGGATAAACTCCTCCTCTTTGGTAATGAGATGATCCGATGGGGCTACCACCATATTGGCATCTTTACACAGACCTTTTATCTTGGAACAGGCATAGGCAATACAGGGTGCAGTATTGCGCATGCAGGGCTCGAGCAATATGTTCGATTCCAGTAATTCGGGACATTGCTCTTGTACCAGCTGCTTGTATTTTGCCGAAGTCACCACCAAAATATTCTCTGCCGGAGCTATGCTCTTAAATCGATCGACGGTTTGCTGCAATAGGGTTTTTCCAATTCCTAATACATCAAGAAATTGCTTGGGCTTTGCTGCCGTGCTCATGGGCCAGAATCGGGAACCTATCCCCCCGGCCATAATGATGATATAATTGTTTTTATTCATAAGTATATTTTGTTGTGTTTTTTTGTTGTTGGTTGTTGGTTGTCAGCAAATTAGTCAATAGTCAGTGGTTAATGGTCACTTCAACTAGGCCCAGTGCAGCGCTTTTTGACTTTTGGACTTTTGACTTTCGACTTTGGACTTTGGACTTTCGACCTTTAATTTTCTTCCTTGTCCTCTAGCCGGACAGGCTTTTCATTTTTGGCTTAACCCAAAAACGAAACTGCCGAACGAAGTGAGACCATGAACACCCGTAAAATTATATCGTGAATAAAAAGGTCAAGACTGCGCCAATCGGTGACCCATCACGCTTTAAAGGCTAAACAGAATAATATTCGCTCGTTCCTCACTCATGGAATTCTGTTTTTAACGCCTTCTGCAGCTATGGGTACCCCACCTGCCCTGGCGATATCGGAAAAAAACCGCCAGAAATTTTTAATTCTTAATTTTTAATTCTTAATTTTTAATTCTTAATTATTTTGAGATCCTTCGTCGCTAAGCTTCCCTCAGGATGACTGCAAGGACACTTCGACTATGCTCAGTGCAGCGCTTTTTGACTTTTGGACTTTTGACTTTCGACTTTGGACTTTTGACTTTCGACCTTCAATCTTCTTCCTTGTCCTCTAGCCGGACAGGCTTTTCATTTTTGGCTTAACCCAAAAACGAAACAAAAAGGTCAAGACTGCGCCAATCGGTGACCCATCACGCTTTAAAGGCTAAAAAAAAAGTAATGTTTAAAAAATGGCCTATCTTATATTAAAACAATATCGCTTGTAATAGTTCTTACTAAAGATTCTAAACAAGGTTTGTAGCCATTTTTAAAACGGATTTTTTTTCTTAACGCCTTCTGCAGCTATGGGTACCCCACCTACTTTGGCGATGTCAATGGGCCTCCAGATAATTTTTAATTATTAATTTTTAATTATTAATTTTTAATTACTCACTCATTATTAATTAACAATCTGACTTTCGACTACGCCCAGTACAGCGCTTTTTGACTTTTGACCTTCGACTTTCGACTTTCGACTTTCGACCTTTAATTTTCTTCCTTCTCCTCTAGCCGGAGGGGCTTTTTAAACTTTTTGCTTGATAAAAAAGTTACAAAAAATCAAGACTACGCCAATCGGTGACCCATCACGCTTTAAAGGCTAAAAAAAAAGTAATGTTTAAAAAATGGCCTATCTTATATTAAAACAATATCGCTTGTAATAGTTCTTACTAAAGATTCTAAACAAGGTTTGTAGCCATTTTTAAAACGGATTTTTTTTCTTAACGCCTTCTGCAGCTATGGGTACCCCACCTGCCCTGGCGATGTCGGAAAAAAGCCGCCAGATATTTTTAATTATTAATTCTTAATTACTCATTATTAATTATTTTGAGATCCTTCGTCGCTGCGCTTCCCTCAGGATGACTGCAAGGACACTTCGACTATGCTCAGTGCAGCGCTTTTGGACTTTTGACCTTCGACTTTCGACTTTCGACTTTGGACTTTCGACCTTTAATTTTCTTCCTTCTCCTCTAGCCGGAGGGGCTTTTTAAACTTTTTGCTTGATAAAAAAGTTACAAAAAATCAAGACTACGCCAATCGGTGACCCATCACGCTTTAAAGGCTAAACAGAATAATATTCGCTCGTTCCTCACTCATGGGATTCTGTTTTTAACGCCTTCTGCAGCTATGGGTTCCCCACCTGCCCTGGCGATGTCGGAAAAAAGCCGCCAGAAATTTTTAATTATTAATTCTTAATTACTCATTATTAATTATTTTGAGATCCTTCGTCGCTACGCTTCCCTCAGGATGACTGCAGGCTTTGGATTTTTGTCACTTCGACTAGGCCCAGTGCAGCGCTTTTTGACCCTTTGGATTTTGGATTTTGGATTTTGGATTTTGGACTTTGGTTTTCGGTTGTCAGCAACGACCTTTGTACTTTGGATCTTGGATTTTGGATTTTTGATTTTTGATTTTTGATCTTCGACTTTCGACTTTTTGACTTTGTATGCTTTAAGCTGAATAATTTTGCTCATTAAAAGGCGGGATACACTACATGTGAACCCCGCGAAATTTCAAATATGTAAACCTGTTATTTAGGATCGAACAAGGATTCCAAGACTCTCCAAATACTGAGGTTTGTCTTCTAGAGCAATCTTAGCCAGTCCTTTTAGTTCGTAACAGTAGTCTTCTAATTCTTCCATTTTTTCATTCCGAATAAGAGTAGCTTCCTGCGCCTGTCCTTTTTCAGAAATCGCTTTATTCCGAAGGGCTTTTAAATTTAGAATGGCCTCCTTTTCTGCAGCAAGAGTCTCACTGGTAATTTTAGTGGTCTCCAGTTTGGTCAGAAAATCGGTTTCAGCTAGTAATGCATCATAAAACTGATAGCTGTTGGAAATCCAATCGGTAACACGTTGGTATTCGGATCGATTTCCTAGAGATAAGCGATTTTGCAAATTTTCATCATCACGAGCCATGAGCTTAACAATACTTAAAATTCGTTTGTAGGCTGTTCCACAAAGCTCTTTACTCTCAAAATAATCATCGTAAGCTAAAGATTGCTCCTGATATTCTTTACGCTGATTAACACTTAATTCTGCAACCTCCTGATACATGGTTTTTCCCCTAGTAAGATATTCTTCATTGACACCAATTTCTGTCAGATAAGGCAGAATATCGGCATTACTGCTGTTATAAATTAGAACTCGACAATTTTCTAGTTTTTGGGAAAAAGCTTTTGATTTCATAAAGTTTTACATTTAAGATTTAAAAAAAAATGAATTAATCGTTCATAGTTTTTATTCTTTTCACTAGAACGAGTTCTGAATTTACATTTTAAATCATAGCTATCCAAATTAATTTTGTTCAGCTAAATGAGTCTAACAGTCTTGAAACCATAGTCGTAATCAATTAGAATCCTGTATTTTCGAGCGTCGCACAACTTATCATTATGCTTATTTAGAAATAGTTTTAATAATTATGATTGAATTATTATGATCTGATTCAAAATCGCACTGATCCACTGCTAGAGTGCACTAATCCAGTTCAAAATCGCACTGATCCATCGCTAGAGTGCAGTGATCCAGACCAAAATCGCACTGATCCATCGCTAGAGTGCAGTGATCCAGACCAAAATCGCACTAATCCATCGCTAGAGTGCAGTGATCCAGACCAAAATCGCACTGATCCATCGCTAGAGTGCAGTGATCCAGACCAAAATCGCACTAATCCATCGCTAGAGTGCTCTCATCCACTTCAAAATCGCACTAATCCATTGCTTGCTCTCTTTCTTCTTCTCGAGCTGAAGCTTTACTAATTGCTGTTTTCCTTTTTTTGGAAAATTCAGACAGGGAAAAGGGTGAATTTTAGTTCCTGTTTTTCTGCGGGATCTGCGTCCATAATTATTAATTCTTAATTGTTAATTCTTAATTGTTCGGAGAGATCCTTCGTCGCTAAGCTTCCCTCAGGATGACCTGCCTTATCAATTCGTGTTGTTGGTCGCTTAAAAGTGCCTTTTTCCAAACGCTTGTAATAAATACAAAATCCATCTTTATCCCAGGACACTTCGACTATGCTCAGTGCAGCGCTTTTGGACTTTTGACCTTCGACTTTCGACTTTGGACTTTGGACTTTCGACCTTTAATTTTCTTCCTTCTCCTCTAGCCGGAGGGGCTTTTTAAACTTTTTGCTTGATAAAAAAGTTACAAAAAATCAAGACTACGCCAATCGGTGACCCATCACGCTTTAAAGGCTAAACAGAATAATATTCGCTCGTTCCTCACTCATGGAATTCTGTTTTTAACGCCTTCTGCAGCTATGGGTACCCCACCTGCCCTGGCGATGTCGGAAAAAAACCGCCAGAAATTTTTAATTATTAATTTTTAATTACTCACTCATTATTAATTAACAATCTGACTTTCGACTACGCCCAGTACAGCGCTTTTTGACACTTTGGATTTTGAAGCTTGGAACTTGAAACTTGGAGCTTGCTACTTGTATCCTCTTTCTTCTCCTCTAGCCGGAGGGGCTTTTTAAACTTTTTGCTTGATAAAAAAGTTACAAAAAATCAAGACTACGCCAATCGGTGACCCATCACGCTTTAAAGGCTAAACAGAATAATATTCGCTCGTTCCTCACTCATGGAATTCTGTTTTTAACGCCTTCTGCAGCTATGGGTACCCCACCTGCCCTGGCGATGTCGGAAAAAAGCCGCCAGAAATTTTTAATTATTCATTTTTAATTCTTAATTATTTTGAGATCCTTCGTCGCTAAGCTTCCCTCAGGATGACTGCAAGGACACTTCGACTACGCCCAGTACAGCGCTTTTTGACACTTTGGATTTTGAAGCTTGGAACTTGAAACTTGGAGCTTGCTACTTGTATCCTCTTTCTTCTCCTCTAGCCGGAGGGGCTTTTTAAACTTTTTGCTTGATAAAAAAGTTACAAAAAATCAAGACTACGCCAATCGGTGACCCATCACGCTTTAAAGGCTAAACAGAATAATATTCGCTCGTTCCTCACTCATGGGATTCTGTTTTTAACGCCTTCTGCAGCTATGGGTACCCCACCTGCCCTGGCGATGTCGGAAAAAAGCCGCCAGATATTTTTAATTATTAATTCTTAATTACTCATTATTAATTATTTTGAGATCCTTCGTCGCTAAGCTTCCCTCAGGATGACTGCAAGGACACTTCGACTATGCTCAGTGCAGCGCTTTTTGACCCTTTGGATTTTGGATTTTGGATTTTGGACTTTGGTTATCGGTTATCGGTTGTCGGTTGTCAGCAAATTAGTCAATGGTCATTAGTCAGTGGTCAGTAGTTAATGGATCTTCGACTTTTGACTTTAGACTTTCTTAATTCTTCTTCACCGACCAAAAAGCCTTTCTTTTCTGCCTCATCATTTTATCATAGACAGCCAATACTTGTTTGGCAATTTCGTCCCAGTTGTATTTTTTCTTTACAACAGGAACAAAATCTCTTTGCTCATGATTTTTTACTTTTCTATTTAATTGCTCGCTTAAATTTTCAACATCTCCCACTTTAAAGTAGTCGTTCGCATCCAGTTTTACCTCTGCATTTGCCGGAATATCACTCACCAATACATTTAAATTGTACGACATGGCTTCTAGAAGTGCTATGGGTAATCCCTCATGATAGGATGGCAAAACAAACAAACCGGCATGAGAAAATACCTGATTTAGCTTTTCCCCTTTTATAAAACCAGTAAGTACAACTCCTGCATCTTTAGCCATGGCCTTTAGTTGCTCACTGTAAATAGATTCATGATCGGCATCGCCAACCAAAACCAATTTCATATCGGTAGTAATATTTTTATAAGCCGCAATTAAATCATGAAATCCTTTCTCCTCTACAAAACGGCCAACGGCTATAATATATTTTTGCGCTTCTACACCTAACGATTCTATATAATCTGTTTGCTTACTTTTCTCTGGCAAGTCTACCCCATTGTAAATCAAATCTAATTTCTCTTTACAGTGATATTTCTTATCTAAAAGTTCCTTTATTACTTCGGATATTACAATAACCCGATCGGAAAAGTGAGCTCCCATACTTTCACCAACACGCAATAAGCGCTTGGCAACACGATTCCATTTCTGGCGATCGTAATCGGGACCATGGTGAGTAGTTACTACTTTCATGCCCAGCATTTTTGCAAAAGGAACCACCAATGAAGGACCAATGGCATGAATATGCAACACATCTGGATTTAAGCGTTTTGCCTTTACCACCCCAACTAGGGAATGAAATATAGCTTCTATACTCTTCTGCTTTGGAGAAAATACATCGACCAAATGAACGCCTTCGTAATCCTCTATTTGATTATCGGATGCGACATATCCCTTACGACGAATAAGAGTAACATCGCAACCCAAATTGGCCAGACGGGGATATAATTTTTCGCAATGGGTTTCTACCCCGCCCTGAATCTTTGGGATTCCGCGAGTTCCTAATACTACTACTTTCATAGGTTAGATTTGAGATGTGAGATTTGAGAATTGAGATTTGAGATGTGAAATGTGAGATTTGAGATGTGAGATTTGAGATGTGAGATTTGAGATGTGAGATTTGAGACTTGTTTCACCTTAACCTTTATCCTTGCTTCCTTTATCCTTTATCCTTTATCCTTATTTCACTTTATCTTTCTTACTTTATCTACTCCTCGATAAAAGGTAAAGTTAGAATTGAGATGTGAGAATTGAGATGTGAGATTTGAGATATGAGATTTGAGACTTGTTTCACCTTAACCTTTATCCTTGCTTCCTTTATCCTTTATCCTTTATCCTTATTTCACTTTATCCTTATTTCACTTTATCCTTCTTACTTTATCTACTCCTCGATAAGAGGTAAAGAAGGATCGGGCTGTGCCCCACTTCCATCGTTAAAAGGTTTGATGCGAGAAGCATCCATATCGCCCTGACAGGGATCCTGTCCTACATTGTACCAGGGAATGCGATCCACACACACCTCTTTCCCCAGCAGGGAACGCAATTTATTTTTTGCCACCCACAAAACCGGATGCTTGATGTATTTTTTCATTACCGGAGCAGCCGTACCCACCATCCAGCAGTTTTTCGGACAGGAAGCCACACGGGCTCTTACCTCCTGTGCTTGCTTGCCGTTCCATATTTCCTCGAAACTTCGTCCATCGCGGATATTGCCCATGCTCTGTTTCCAAACCCCATCTTCCATGCCATTGCAGGGATACACCTCGCCATAAGGCTCGATAAAAAAGTTGGCTGTTCCTGCCTCGCAAGGCAACATACGGCGGCCCCCATTGATGTAATTAATCAATCCCAAATTAAAAAAGGCCCGAAACCAGGCTTTGGGATGATTCTCTTTCAGCAGGCGATTGATCAGCTTCTCGAAATCGGAATTTACCGCACGCTTTTCGCTGATTAAGTTATTGCCCTTATGAAAATAGTAGGAATTGTGAAAAGCTGCCGTAGCAAACTCCAGACCCATCTCTCTCGAAAGCTCATACAAAGGAATTAAATCCTGATGGTTCAGATTCGAAACCGTCATGCCAAAACCAATGTCTTTCACGCCCATTGCTTTCAGCTCCTTCAGCAGGGCAATTCCTTTCTGATATCCGCCATTGCGACCCCGCAGCATGTCGTTGGTGGCCTGCATGCCCTCAATACTCACACGTATGCCAATGTTGGGGAAACGTTTGGCCAGCTTTATAATTTTATCGTAATGCCAACCCGAGGTAGAGATAACAATGCGTGGCGACTTGGTAAACATCACCTCTACAACTTCCTCGATATCCTCGCGCAGAAAAGGCTCCCCACCCGTTAGATTCACAAACTTAAAATTAGGAAGCATTTTCAGCTCCTCGGGTGTAATCTCTTTTTTTACATCGGTAGGATTTTGCCAGATGTTGCACATCTTACAGCGCATCTGACAACGATAGGTCGTGATGATCGACACATCGGTTGGCATGGGTGTTCTATTCATAGTTTTTTAGATATGAGATGTGAGATAGAAGATCTCAGATTCTTGTATTGTGGTTTTTGCTATTCTATTGCTGATAGATCTCCATCAGCTTTTTGTAGTAATTTTCGGTGGAGAATTTTTGGGAAGCTGAAGGTTTAGTTGATTAGAGAGGCATACAAATCTTGTAATTTTTTAGCTACAGAAACAATGTCCAATTTTTTTTGAATTAAAATTTCCCGGCTGTTATTCTCTGGTTTATTTAATGATTGAAGAACCAGACTTGCTAATTCCTCAGGATCATTCGCCTCTGCAACATAGGAAGAATTTACCTTTTCGAGCAGTTCTTCTACATTTCCAACATTGGTAGACACAACAGGTGTTTCGCATGCCATGGCTTCCTTTACAGAATTAGGTGAACCTTCAAAATCAGAACTCAGTAAATGTACACTAGCAGCATTAAAATAGTAGGGTACCAATTCTCTTTTGGTATTGATTAACTTCAATTCTTCCAAATCATTTAATCCATGCTTTTCCCTTAAAATCCTTAATACCTCAGTAAAAATATCGTAACGCTTCTGCTCACGCATAAAATTTGAACTCACAAAAAGCAAATATCTTTTGCCCTCATCCAATCCCAGTTTTTTACAGGCTTCCTTTTTATCTATTGGCTGAAAGAAACCTGTGTTTACCCCATTAGGCAGGTAATAATGATTTGAACTACTAATAAGACTAGAGTTATTTTTAAAAATCCAGGCATCTGTTCTTTTCTGAATGAACGAAAACAATTTTAAACCAAATTCATGTGTCGGATCATTCTGAAAAGATACGACCACCTTGCTTTTTTTTGCTTTCCCGCTTAAAATTAAAGTTAAAGCAGTTAAGGCATGATGACAATGTATTACATCGAATTGTCTGTTTTTTAAAAATCGCCTGATTCTGAAAATTTCTTTCAAATATTCCAGCTTCCCATTCTCTCGCCCATTTACCAAATAAACTTCGGTATCTATTCCTATATCCTCTAATGAATCAATTTGCTCTTTTACAAAAATGCCCGAAATTGGGTACTTTTTTGTGGGGTAATTATTTGTTAGATGAAGTACTTTCATTAAGCTTATTTATTTTTTTAATCGATCTATAATAAACCAAAGATGTTTATTACGACCTATGAATAGTTGCAAATATGTAAACAACACTTTCAAATAATCTTTAATTGTTGATTTCCCTGATAACTGAATATCATAAACAGGTACTTTTCTACCAAAAAAATGATCCAGAGACATTACCGTACCGGACACATGTCGTTTATGATGGAGCATCACTTTTTGAGATTCATTAATAATATCACTTGAAACTTCTTTAATTTTAATAAAGCCTTCTTTTTTAGCCTGCTCAATAAGAGTATGCATTTTATTATTTCTAATAATTAATGAATTAACTCCAATCTCATCTTTTTTGTAATCACCAACCTGTATATCCCCAAAGCACATATCTGCCAAATCACCGTAATGATCGACACAGGACAAACATCGTTTGGGTTTAAAAAACGAACGCATAGGATGATAGTAATCTCTATAATAAATCTTTACTAATCTTGAATCTTTATGCTTGGCTTTTAAATATCCCATGCAACCATCACTGCGATAAGTAAAATCAATCAATTCTTTTCTATTTATATTATACCTCGAACACAAATAATCTTGAGAATAATAATTACGATTAGAACTACAAAAAATCGAAAAGTACCCAAAAACCCTTTCTTTTAAATGCTTATCTTTCGATTCAAGATTACGAAACCCCTGAATATGACAAGGTAATCCTACTACCACATATTTCCCTGTTTCTTGTTTAAGTTGTGTAGCCATTCCATTTAATGCTACTGGACAGTATTTTGAACTTTTACCTTTCAAAATTTCATCTCTGCTTTTTGCAATAAACGGTTTTGGTTGCATTAAATCGCATGATGAAAAACCTGTTATTACGGCACCATCAATTTCTCCTTTTTCCAATAAAAAAATTAAAAATTGAGACAACAAACCTCCTGATGCTGAATTGTAACGAACATCATTATTTAAGCTATAACCAGAATAACATGTAAGATAATTTCCTATATACTCATCAAACCTTACTCCTGTCATCTTAAATAGCTGACTTGATTTGTGTCTGATTTCAATTCCCTTACCTGGACAAATATCAAAACAACGAGAACATCCTTTATCATTTATACATCTATCATTATTTATGGTAGGTTGATTTAAACCCTTGCTTTTTAAAAAACTAATTGCATTTTTAGGACATACATCCTGGCACAAGCCACAACCTGTACAAAGGGAATTGTCTACAACATATGCAATATTCGGATTCAATTTCTTCATATAAGATTATTTCAAATTCTCTTCAGGAAGGTAATCAGCCAGATCATAAATCTCTTTTTTCATAGCTGGTAATTCTTTTAATAAACGTTCTCTTATTTTAGACTTATTTTCCCAAAGCAATTGAGTTCTATTTTTAAGACATTCCAAATTTTCATTTATATCCCACAAATTCTCCTGCATATTTAGGAACTTCATCATACCTCCTGCTTTATGACTATATTGCATAATTAAAGCAGGTGTTGCAGTTGAGATTGCACCAATGATGGTATGCATTCTACCACCTATAAATATTTCGGATCCCCTTATTATTCCCTTCAATTCCATAGGAGAATACTCTTCTTTTAAAGGAATAATCATATTCGTATTTTGAATATTTTCAAGTACTTTATCAATTGCATACCTATCATCCCCACCACGTGATTCATATTGTTCTCTTGTATAAGTATGACACTGGGGATAAATTTGATGCGGAACAAGTATTACTGGAAGTTTAAAAGTTTGTACCAGCCAAGTAGCATATTCCGCCATAAGTTTAGAATAATCCAGACCTTTACCTTTAAAAAGATTATACATTAAGACACTTATATTAAGCCCAATATAATCACCTGACTGCAAACCTGCATTAGCTAATAATACTTCAACTTTTTTTGCAGATGATGGCTGAAGTACAAAAGCTGAATCGTGAACCAACTTTACATTCTTAAACTTTAATGACTTTAGATATTCAAAAGTAATAGAATCCCGAACCGTTAGTACATCAAATAACTTTAAACCCAAAACTGCCATTAATTTTTTTAATCTTCCTGTAAATGGACCGATCGAAGAAGTAAATAGTATAAGAGGTACATTTCTTTTTCTCAGCATTATGGTTTTTCGTAACAAGTAGTGTGGTGGAAAAGTAATATAACCATCCCCCCATGAAGCCACAACAGCATTCACTTCTTTCAATATTTTTCTAACTTGTTTCCATGTTCCTAAATAACTAGGATCTCTTTTTATCAGCCTATAATTAATATTCGTATTCTTTAGATAATGTTCCTCAACGATAGGATCAGCAGCTAAAAGAATAAATTCTGCTTTAGGATATTTTTTTTGTATCAGCTCCATACCTGCTATTATAAAAGCCTGGGTTCCTATACTTGTTGTTGGCTTTAAAGAAAGAGCATCAAAATAGATTTTCATTATATAACGTCTTTATAAGTTTCTATTAATTTATTTGTCATTATCTGAATATCAAAATTCCTTCTTGTAAACTTATAAGCTTCTTCAACTATTTGAATCATCTCTTCATTCCCATAACAATTTGAAATATGATATATTTTCTCTGCCAAATCATTGACATCTTTATTCTTAAAGAGGTACCCATGTTTTCCGTTTTCTATAATTTCAGATGGTCCATCTATATTACTACATAAAACGGGTAGTTTTGCCGCCATTGCCTCCACAATTACATTCCCCAACCCTTCACGATAAGAAGGTAATGTGAATAAATCATATTCACTCAGTCTAACATACAACTCAGCTCTCGTTAATTGCCCAACAAAATTAACCTTGCTAGAAA
Organism: uncultured Marinifilum sp.; assembly: GCF_963677195.1. Taxonomy (NCBI): domain Bacteria; kingdom Pseudomonadati; phylum Bacteroidota; class Bacteroidia; order Marinilabiliales; family Marinifilaceae; genus Marinifilum; species uncultured Marinifilum sp. The sequence continues at coordinate 2,144,657 of NZ_OY781918.1, read as the reverse complement.
TATTCAATTCATGGGCTAATTCTTCTAAATATTCTCTTGAATCTCCGGTACCAATAATATCATAAGTCCAATTCTTAAATTCATATTTTAATTCACATACTTTCAATGCTCTCATGACTAAATCCTGTGCCTTCACTTCATGAATTAATCTAGAAACTTGTACAATTTTAAATGGCTTTCCTTCTTGTAATCTTTTTTGAATTTTCAATTTAAAATTATTTACATAAACACCATTATATATTACCTCTACCTTTGATTTATCAAGACTTATTCTTTTACAAACATCCTTCTTAACAGCATTTGAAATGGCTATAAACTTATCAAATTTTAATTTTGAATCTGCAAGAGTCATATTCATGTTATGGATTCTTCCAATTTTTGGAATTTTTCTATTAAGAATATACTTTGCAAGTGACAACCATTGAAAAACTAAAATATCCGGTTTAATTTTCCAAAGTGTCAGATTTAATTTAATTACAGGAAGAACTGCTCCTAACAATCCCTTTTTTTTATTTCGCTTTAATGTAATTATTGTTGTGTCTGCTGGAAATAATTTTGCATATTCCTTATCGCAATCTTCTATATAAATGATATAGCATTTTATGCTTTTAGGATAATTCTGAACTTCTTCTGCAAGCATATTCGATATTCCTCCTGGTTCTTTCGGTCCAAACCAGTATATGTGGACAATTTTCATAATAATTTGATTTTCTATTAGAGAAAAACACAATAGCAAGCATAATTACTTGTCTTTTATACTATTTTTTATCCTTAGTGCTAATAATGAAACATACTCAAAGAAATACAACATATTAAGGAAAAAGACTCCAGCATTTGTAAATGTTTTCAGATAATAGTTTTTACTTTGAATTCCACACTTTATTAAAAAAATATTAGTTTTTTCCTTTTTTGTTGTTGATGCTCCTAAATGAATGCATGAAATTGAAGTATTCAAATAATTTTTCAATCCTATCTTTTTTATTTTGGCATTTATAATATTTTCTTCATAATACAAAAATGTGTTCGGATCAAAAAAACCTATATTCTCAAAGAGTTTCTTTTTTATTAACATACAGCTTCCTGATGGTAAGTCTATCTCTATCGTTTTTCTATTTTTAAGAATATCTGCATTAAGCATATATTGTTTCTTCTTGAGTTTGCTCAAGAATCCAAATAAATCTTGAAAACAAAAAATATGTTGCAATAAAACGTACTTTTTTGACTCAGATCTTCTTGCACAGTTATTATCAATTGTTTGATTATCTCTTTTTTTTAATAAAGGACTAACTATTGCAATTTGAGGTAGAGAATTGATATCATTATTTAATGATGAAATGATATCCTCAGTAAATAAAATATCATTATTTAAGATTAAAACATTTTCTATTTGTTTATCATTTTCTATTAGTTTTAATCCTTTATTATTTCCACATGCATATCCTAAATTTTCCTTAAGTCTATAAAATGTTATATATGGCAAACATTTTATTTCCTCACTTTCTTCGTTTAATACGATATGCTTATTCTGAAAATTTAATGCCAAATGCGCTTCAATATCACCAATAACATTTTTATCTATTGAACCGTTATCAATCACAATAAATTTAATTGGAGCTTTATTGTATTTGTGGACAGAATCAATACAGTTTATCGTATCCCCAGAATTGTTATAATTGAGTATTATAACTGCGGTGCATTTTCTTTCCATTTATCTTAGCTGTTTGGGCAATTAGCAACAAAGGCATTGCCATTAATATAAATCTCGAAAATCTATCACTTCCAAGTGACTGAATTATCATTTGGGTAAGTACTAAAAAACCAACTAATGCGAAAATATTGTTTTTACACGAATAAAGTCGCCGTATAGAGTAGTATAGAAATAATAAAAAAATAATTAAATAAACTAAACCATAACGAAACACGTGAGATACATAAGAAATATCGGTTGTATTGATCATTCCTTTGCCGTACTCATATCTTTCATTATAAGTACCTATATCGAAGATAAATTTATTATTCGGGGATTCTTCATGTATGGAACCCACACCTGTCCATAAATATTGAGTATTTTCCTTTAGAAAATTCCATCTTTCAAGTGCTAATGCAATACGAAAAGTAAAAGTGCCATCAATATCGTCTTTATCAAAATCTTCAGTACCAAGCATACTGAGTCCATTTTTTATTCCTCCAATAAAACCAACATCTTCGCTAGTGCCTTCTTGTGAAGCAAAACGATATTGAATTACAGGTAAAAACAATAGAAAAAGAAGAGAACCTAATAAACTCACTCGTATTAATTTCGATATCTGACCTCTTACAATTTGATACAATAATATACTGCCTACAATTGAAACAATAAGTCCTCGACTTAATTGAAAAACAATCACTGCTGATAATATCAATAAATAGACATATCTTAACTCGATATTTTTCTTGGTGTATATTAAATAATATAAAAATACCAATGATAAGTTTGAAGCATTTCTAAAGCGAGAAAATTTTATAGCTTGACCTATATTTTCATCAACATTTTCATTTAAAAAACCAGTAATTCCTACAAATTGTAATAAATAAAATATACCTGATATAACAGTTAAAATTAATAATGGTTTAAATGCTTTTTCTAATGAGTTTCTAGGTATTTGCCGAAATGTAAAATATGTGAGATAAAATAATTCCAGCCTCCAAATTTTTAAAGTAAACAAAATTGTTTCGTTTCCTAAAATAATCGTTAAAGCTGCAACAAGTGTATACCATCCTAATAAGGCATATATTATTTTTGCTACAATATCATTTTTCGCTGTAAAAATAGTTTTAGAACTAAAACTGGCAAAAATAGCACTCCCAAAACACATTACAAATGAAATATCATGCAATTTTAATAATGGCGACGGAATAAAACCAAACCCTGAAGAAAGAATTAAAAAAAGAATGACAATAAATCGCGAATAAGTTTTACTTAAATAGGAAAATACACCTATAATAGCTAGTACTATAAATAACAGATCGTAAATCATTCTTTTATGTTGGAATTAATATAAATACATCTATTTTTTAACACTTTAAATTATCTGATAATTTAAAATTTGATTCAATTATCAACTTTAAGCTTAATTTTTTGCAATAGTTCCCACATTTTAATTACCAATTCATTCTTAATAAGAAAAACCTGAACCAACAAAAAATAAATACTACAGAGAGCGAATGCAACAATTAATTCCAAAACACTTGGTAATATCGTCAATTTCTTTATGCAGAGACTAATTATTACGATTGGCAATGCATAAATTATATTTATTAAAACTCTTTTATATGGAAATTGAATATTCAAGGATTTTTTTACAAAATATTGTGCCATTACCAATACACTAATTTCGGAACAGACCCATACAATAGCAGATCCTACACTTTTAAATTTTGACACAAGTAAAATATTCAACAATAATCCAACACTTGCACCTAGAACTGAATTAATTAAAATTTTATTATCCATTTTAAGAGGCACCATCAATTGCAATACCAATATTTGTTCAATACCTATAATTAACATCAAAGGCATCACAATACGCATTGGAACAATAGCCCCTTCATAACCAGAACCAGCAATGAGGTTTATTATCTGCGGTGCAAATATCGTTGATACTATAATTAAGGGTAAACAAAAGGCTATTAAAGCATCATAAGATTTTACGATCAATCGCCTTACTTCATCTATCTTCCTCTCTGCAACTAATGCACTCATCCGGGGTAACATTACTGCTGTAAATGCAGTAAATAATGAAAGTAAAATACTGTATAATTTTGTAGCCGTTGTATAATAACCAACCTCTATATTACCGGATACGAAACCCAAATATGCAATATTGAAAGAGGTATACATTGATGTTAAAAGCATATAAAATCCAATCGTAATATAAGACTTTAAAAATGGAGTAAAATTAATACACTTAAAACTGAAGGTCACAAATCTTCTGCGATAAACGTAATTAAAGATTGAATTTACCACAACTAATGTAACAAGCAAAGTATAATAGATTTGTACATCTGTTTCATGCTTGACAAAAATAAAAACGGAAACAACAAAAATAGCTTTTACAATTACAGAACGAATGGTGATGTATTTAAAATCCTCTATTCCCCTAAAAAACCACTCTGTTAATAGACAATTAAATAACAATTTTACTCCTCCTAAAAACATCAACTCCCAATTTTCATGCAACTTTGGGACAAAGATCACAGCGAGTAATAACGATATTAAAGCAATAAAAGTACTAATTGCATTCAAGAACAGTAAACTTGAAAAAGTAGAGTTTAACTTTTTATGGTCTACTTTACTTTTTGCTATCTCCCGAATTCCGACAGCACTTATCCCCAACATAGAGAAAAGTATAAAATAGTTAATAACACTATCTGTAAAATTGCACAATCCTACATTTGAAACTCCAAGTACGCGTGAAATATACGGGAACGTTAATAATGGGAAGATATAATTCGATACCGTTAAAATACTATTAAATGCAAAATTTTTTTTTATCCCCATGTTAATTATTACTTAATCTAAAATCTGAGTCACCAATACATCTCTTCATAATACTTCTTATACTCTCCATTGGTCAGATTTTATAGCTATTCAACATTTTCGAGATGCCAATTCACAAATTCTTTCACTCCATCAGCTAAACTGGTATTGGGTCTGTATTCTACTTTTTGCTCTAAAGCACTAATATCCGCCCAAGTCCGTTTCACATCCCCATCCTGCATAGGCATAAAGTTCTTTTGTGCTTTCTTTCCCAATTGCTCTTCCAGGCAAGAAATAAAATCCATCAATTTTATGGGTTGAGAATTTCCAATATTGCAAATTTCGGCATGTGGTTGTTTTTCAGGTAAAACTGTCAGGCATTTTGCAACACCTTCCACAATATCATCTACATAGGTAAAATCGCGTTCCATATCCCCATTGTTAAACACCTTAATGGGTTCTCCTTTTGTAATGGCATTGGCAAAGAGCATAGGTGCCATATCTGGGCGCCCCCATGGTCCATAAACGGTAAAAAAGCGCAAACCTGTTGTTGGTAAATTGTACAAATGGCTATAGGTGTAAGCCATTAGTTCGTTACTCTTCTTTGTGGCAGCATATAAAGAAACAGGATGATCAACCCGATCTTCTTCCGAGAAAGGAATCTTTGCATTTGCTCCATACACCGAAGAAGAGGAAGCATAAACCAAATGTTCAATTTTATGGTGTCGGCAACATTCCAAAAGATTTACAAAACCAACTACATTCGACTGGATGTAAACATGAGGATTTTCAATCGAATAACGAACACCTGCCTGCGCTGCCAGGTTTACTACATGGGTAAATTTTTCCTGTGCAAAGAGCTGTTCTAGTTTCGGTAAATCTGTAATGTCAATTTTCAAGAACCTATAATTTGAATATTTATTGCTCAAGCAATAAGATCCTGAAACGAGTTCAGGATGACGGGCAGATTCTTCAACATCAGATCTATTGATTCCTGATTCTGCTAATCGGGCATATTTTAGGTTCACATCGTAGTAATGGTTGAGATTATCAATACCTACTACTTGGTGTCCTTCTTTTGCTAATCTTTCTGCCAGGTGAAAACCGATAAATCCGGCAGTACCTGTTACTAATATTTTCATTTGCTATTGTTCTTAAAAAATGCTGTTTTATAGTCAAGCTATTTTTTTGTCTGCTATGCCATCACCTCTTCCCCAAACTCCGGCACCAGGGTTTCCCTCAGTGGTTTCAGCAGTTGGTCTTTCCCCGAAAGCTGTACCTCTTGTGCAGGGATTTGCCAGTCTACGGCAATTTGTTCATCGTTCCAGGCAATTCCTGTGTCGTGTTTTGGGGCGTAGTAATTGTCAACCTTATAGGCGAAAGTTGCTTTTTCGCTAAGCACCACAAAGCCGTGTGCAAAACCACGTGGCACAAATAGTTGTTTTTTGTTTTCGCCTGTGAGCAGCACGGAAACATATTTTTTATAGGTTGGTGAATCTTTACGCAGGTCAACAGCCACATCTAAAACTTCACCCTCTATGCAGCGCACCAGTTTGGCCTGTGTAAAAGGCGGTTTCTGGAAATGCAATCCCCGCAGCACCCCGCGTGAGGATTTCGATTCATTGTCCTGCACAAAATCTACAGGGCCTATATTTTCTTCAAATTCTTTTTGGTTAAATGATTCAAAAAAGTAGCCCCTGTCATCCCCAAATACATTGGGTTCTATAATTACTACTTCGGGTATGTTTGTTGGGGTAAATTTCATGTTTGTTTTTGATTTTTGCCTTGTCCTCAAGCCAAAAGAATTAAGAATGAGTAATTAATAATTATGGCAGTCACTGGTTAATAGTTATTGAATCTTGGAGCTTTTATTTGTGAAAATTCGTTCCATTTGTGTTATTTGTGGATCCTTTTTCCAGCTCTGCTGGTCCCGATACTTCGGGATTTACTTTCGACTTTCGACTTTCATCCTTTAATTCTCTTTCTTCTCCTCTAGCCGGAGAGGCTTTTTAAACTTTTTTCTTGATAAAAAAGTTACAAAAAATCAAGACTACGCCAATCGGTGACCCATCACGCTTTAAAGGCTAAACAGAATAATATTCGCTCGTTCCTCACTCATGGAATTCTGTTTTTAACGCCTTCTGCAGCTATGGGTACCCCACCTGCTTTGGCGATGTCGGAAAAAAGCCGCCCGAAAATTCTTAATTTTTAATTATTAATTATTAATTATTTTGAGATCCTTCGTCGCTGCGCTTCCCTCAGGTTGACTGCAAGATTTGGTTTTCGGTTATCGGTTATCGGTTGTCAGCAACGACCTTTGGACTTTGGATCTTTAATTTTCTTTCTTCTCCTCTAGCCGGAGGGGCTCTTACCTTTTTCAGATGAAAAAGTAAGCAAAAAATCTTCCGCGCATTAAAAATACAAGCTGAATTTTTGCAATGACTAAGTGCGGCCGCGTGATCTTCGAACAAGTTCTCAGCTTCACGGTCTTACTAAGCCATCACTGCAATTCTTCTCGCATTTTTCATGATGCGGGTCCCAAGCCGCCAGAAAATTCTTAATTTTTAATTTTTAATTTTTAATTCTTAATTCTTAATTATTTTGAGATCCTTCGTCGCTGCGCTTCCCTCAGGATGACTGCAAGATTTGGACTTTTGACCTTTGACTTTCGACTTTCGACTTTTTGACTTTCGACCTTTTCGACTTTCGACCTTTATCCTTTATCCTTGTCCCTTGTTCCTTAAATCTTCCTACCTCATCATAAAAGTAAGCCCACAAGCCAGTCCGGTACCAGCTTCGGCATAGAGCGACCAATTTTTAGCGATACGATATCTGGCGCCGGCATGCAGAGATGCTTCAAGCTCGTAGAAATCGTGTCGGGCCTCGTCTATATTTAATCCGCCGGTAAGGCAGATGTATGGTTCCAGTCGGCTCATTTTATACTGGCCTAAACCCCAGGGGAAGTAGCTGGTACGAAAGCCAGTGAGCACTTCGGTGGTATTGTGCCAGTCGGCATTTTTAAAAGCCACGCCGCCGTACACACCTATTGTAAAATTCGGATGTATTCGCACATCGTACATTGCCTCGAGGCCTAGCATTCCGTCCCAATGGTTTTCGCGATCGATACCAAAGGAGTAATGGTGGCGAGAGTTGACGGCCTCCATCCATTTTTCGGGTACTTTAAGGCAATTTGCCTGATTTGTATTATTTGCACTGCCCTTGTTTTCTGCCGGGCAGATAAGGCTAATGATCATTAGGAAAGCCAGTGTGGCATATTGTTTTTTTGGGGACATTAAAAGTTTCATATCAAAGGGCTTATTTATACGACTTATGATTTTATTAAATTGCGAAGCTAATGCCAATGGCATCGCTGGAGCCAATTTCGGCAAACACGGCCCAATTTTTTTTAATAAAATAACGTGCACCCACGTAAAGGTCGTAATGTCCGTTGTAATCTTTCACCCAGGGGTCTACTCTTAATCCTCCGGTTATACCCAGGTAGGGATCCCAGTGTGTACTTTCCTCTTTCAGATGGTTGAACAGGTGAATATTTAGTCTGCCAGCTAAAAAGAGGTCTATTTTTTCGTCTATCACATCGGGGTTGATATCTACTTCGCCTAATCCGCCTAGAGAAAGCCAGCTGTTTACGCGCACATCGTAGAATGCTTCTAGTCCCATGTCGCTGCCGTATGGTCCGTAGGCGTTTAGTCCAATTGAGTAAATGTGCCTTTTAAATTGATGTGTTTGTTCTTGTGCTTTTACACACAGGCACAGGAGTATTAGGATTATTGTAATGTAGTGGTTTTTGTTCATTTTGGTTTGATTAATGATGGGGCATGATTATTGGGCAATGCTCATTGGTATTTGTGGATCCTTTTTGTTGTCGGCGATCAGCTTTCAGCTTTCAGCTCTCAGCTATCAGCAGTCAGCTCTCAGCAGTCAGCTATCAGCAGTCAGCAAATTAGTCTGCAGTGACTTTTATACTTTTACACCTTTACACTTTTATACTTTTACACCTTTGTCCTTCCAGCTTTGCTGGTCCCGATGCTTCGGGATTCACCTATCCTCATTTTTTCTGTCTTTGCGAGGCGGAGGAACGATGCCGCGGCAATCTGTTTATTATCTTATGGTAAGCTTTGCTTTCGCGATGTTTATTATCTCTTTATCTTACAGTGCTTGATCTTGAAGCTTAGTTTTTTCTTTTTGTTTTTTGGATTTTGTTTTTTGGATTTTCATCCTTTAATTCTCTTTCTTCTCCTCTAGCCGGAGGGGCTTTTTAAACTTTTTTCTTGATAAAAAAGTTACAAAAAATCAAGACTACGCCAATCGGTGACCCATCACGCTTTAAAGGCTAAAAAAAAAGTAATGTTTAAAAAATGGTCTATCTTTTATTAAAAAAATATTGCTCGTAATAATTCTTACTAAAGATTCTAAACAAGGTATGTAGCCATTTTTAAAACGGATTTTTTTTCTTAACGCCTTCTGCAGCTATGGGTACCCCACCTGCTTTGGCGATGTCGGAAAAAAGCCGCCAGAAATTTTTAATTATTAATTTTTAATTCTTAATTATTTTGAGATCCTTCGTCGCTGCGCTTCCCTCAGGATGACTGCAAGATTTGGGATTTGGTTTTCGGTTGTCGGTTATCGGTTGTCGGTTGTCAGCAACGACCTTTGGACTTTGGATCTTTTATTTGTGAAAATTCGTTCCATTTGTGTTATTTGTGGATCCTTTTTGTTAACGGCGATCAGCTATCAGCTATCAGCAGTCAGCAGTCAGCAAATTAGTCTGCAGTGACTTTTATACTTTTACACCTTTACACCCTTTCACCTTTACACTTTTAAACTTTTACACCTTTATCCTTCCAGCTCTGCTGGTCCCGATGCTTCGGGATTCACCTATCCTCATTTTTTCTGTCTTTGCGAGGCGGAGGAACGATGCCGCGGCAATCTGTTTATTATCTTATGGTAAACTTTGCTTTCGCGATGTTTATTATCTCTTTATCTTACAGTGCTTGATCTTGAAGCTTAGTTTTTTCTTTTTGTTTTTTGGATTTTCATCCTTTAATTCTCTTTCTTCTCCTCTAGCCGGAGGGGCTTTTTAAACTTTTTTCTTGATAAAAAAGTTACAAAAAATCAAGACTACGCCAATCGGTGACCCATCACGCTTTAAAGGCTAAAAAAAAAGTAATGTTTAAAAAATGGTCTATCTTTTATTAAAAAAATATTGCTCGTAATAATTCTTACTAAAGATTCTAAACAAGGTATGTAGCCATTTTTAAAACGGATTTTTTTTCTTAACGCCTTCTGCAGCTATGGGTTCCCCACCTGCCCTGGCGATGTCGGAAAAAAGCCGCCAGAAATTTTTAATTATTAATTTTTAATTCTTAATTATTTTGAGATCCTTCGTCGCTGCGCTTCCCTCAGGATGACTGCAAGATTTGGTTTTCGGTTATCGGTTATCGGTTGTCGGTTGTCAGCAACGACCTTTGGACTTTGGATCTTTTATTTGTGAAAATTCGTTCCATTTGTGTTATTTGTGGATCCTTTTTGTTAACGGCGATCAGCTATCAGCTATCAGCAGTCAGCAGTCAGCAAATTAGTCTGCAGTGACTTTTATACTTTTACACCTTTACACTTTTATACTTTTACACCTTTGTCCTTCCAGCTTTGCTGGTCCCGATGCTTCGGGATTCACCTATCCTCATTTTTTCTGTCTTTGCGAGGCGGAGGAACGATGCCGCGGCAATCTGTTTATTATCTTATGGTAAGCTTTGCTTTCGCGATGTTTATTATCTCTTTATCTTACAGTGCTTGATCTTGAAGCTTGGTTTTTTCTTTTTGTTTTTTGGATTTTGTTTTTTGGATTTTCATCCTTTAATTCTCTTTCTTCTCCTCTAGCCGGAGGGGCTTTTTAAACTTTTTTCTTGATAAAAAAGTTACAAAAAATCAAGACTACGCCAATCGGTGACCCATCACGCTTTAAAGGCTAAACAGAATAATATTCGTTCGTTCCTCACTCATGGAATTCTGTTTTTAACGCCTTCTGCAGCTATGGGTTCCCCACCTACTTTGGCGATGTCGGAAAAAAGCCGCCAGAAAATTTTTAATTTTTAATTTTTAATTCTTAATTCTTAATTATTTTGAGATCCTTCGTCGCTTCGCTTCCCTCAGGATGACTGCATGCTTTGGACCTTCCAGCGATCAGTAGTCATTGGTCATTAGTCAATGGCCAGCGGCAGTTGCAAGCTTCGAGAAATTAATAATTAAAAATGAGTAATTAATAATTATGGCAGTCACTGGTTAATAGTTATTGAATCTTGGAGCTTTTATTTGTGAAAATTCGTTCCATTTGTGTCATTTGTGGATCCTTTTTCCAGCTCTGCTGGTCCCGATACTTCGGGATTCACTTTTTCACCCTTTCACTCTTTCACTTTTTCACTCTTTCACTCTTTCACTCTTTCACCTTTTCACTTTTAAAACATTATCGCCAGTCCGATGCAGGCATTTCGGGTACCAACTTCGGCGAAGGTAAGCCAGCGGTAGTTAAGTTTGTAGCGGATGCCAGTGTGTGCACCGTAGTATGCCTCAGGATCTTTATGCTCATTAAAAACACCATCTAAATCGACACCTAAATCGACACCTATATACCAGTCCCAGTTGTTAATACCAATTTTATTTTCTTTAATTAGGTGATAATTGGCACGCGTACCTACGGTTAGATCTCTTCCTTTTGATAGAGAGGACTCCTCGAAGTACAAATCGGCCTGCAAACCTATAGAGAATCTATCTACAATGCGATGTTCGAACATAGCCTCTAAACCAAAACCTTTGCCGTACTCGGGTCCGGTGGTAATACCGCCCGACAGGATGCTTCTGCCAAACTTATTATCATTCATCACATATCGCGAATTTACTACCGACTGGGGAGCAACAGTTTCGGTTTCCTTATCTTTATTCGAGGCCTTTAGGTTTAAAGCACATAACAATAAGCCTGTCAGCACTATTAGGTTTATGATATTTTTAGAGTTCATAATTAAATAATATATGGATGTTTGTAAATAGTTTTTTGTCTGTTAAGACTTGCATTACTAGAATTTTAAATATTGGGCAATTTTCTAATTAATGCATTATTATTTTTTAAAAATACACAAAAAGATGAGAACATTGTGTTAAACCGGCACATAATATTTGTCCACAAAATAAAGAAAACAAGCACTATACATGCTTACACCTTTACTAGTAAGCTTGTAAATTAGTAATTTACCTACTATTTTATTGTTTCTTTAACAGTGATAAGTAATACATTAAGCAAGTTAAATTATAGTAAATGGGCAGTAGCTTTGGCAGGATATTTTAATTTTCTTAAACCTGTTTGCCCACAAGTAAATTAGCTCGCTCACTTTTCTGCATTGGAAAAATGTCTGCTTAAATTTGTACTGATAAATATAAAAAAGTGGGAATTATCGCTTTAAATCTTTGTTTTTTTTACTTCCTCAATTTTTATTTCGGTAGTGAGGCAGGTTCCCAGGCTATCGAATCGCAAGACCAGTCGGTGCTTGCCTCTTATTTGTACAATTTCGCCTTTTGCACCTTTAAGCGAACCACCTATTACCTCTACCGTATCGCCGGTTTTAAGGTCGGCACTCGTAAACTCCAGCTTGCGATTTTCATCTCTTAAGAATATGCGAAGCGCCTCGATTTGATTTTCAGGTACGGGTACCGCTTTACCGCGGATACTCACGTAACAAACTGCATAAGTAGAAGCAATAGCCTTATGATATTCTTTAGCCGAAACCCTTACAAATACGTAGGAATTAAAAAGAGGCGATTCCACCCATTTTTTTCTGTCGCTCCATATTTTCAGTTCTTTTTTTAAGGGCAGATAGGCTTCAATTCCATCGTGGAGCAGGTCCTGATATAATTTTCGCTCCGAGCGCGATTTTGTATATATGGCATACCAAAAATACTCCCTTTTACAATTTATCACTCGTCTCTCCTGCATCCTCTCTTATTGTAAAATCTTTATAATCTAAATAATGCTCTTTTAATTGTTAACAGTAACTCATAAAAATTAAGGAGCTAAAAAGGGAAAAATCTCCAAAAAAATAGTCGTGCTTAAACACAGCTTCGCCCCTTCAGTCCCATTATAGCAATGGTCTGTTTAACTTTTTAATAATGTTAATTAAAAATAATTCTCACTGTATGTAAACATTATTAAAAAGCATCCTATTTTTAGCCCTATCATTTAGGTCTGTTTAGGATTGTTCACAAAGATAGAAATACAAGACCAACTAACACCAACAACATTTTTTTATTGATTAAATACATATTTATACGGACTAAACTAGTATTTCGACCTGTCAAGCGAATCTTTTATAGGATTTTTAATTTTAAAGAAAGAAGCAATATTTATAAACATATTACTTTTTTTATTTGAACATAATTTATGTCGATAATAAACAAAATTTACAAGAACACTTTCTACATCTACTAGTAATCAAGATTACATCTAATATTATAGATAATTTGATTCGCAATTTTAGGAATAAATAGCGAACAATTAGTCTTTACATAATTCTAACTAGAGAGAACTAGATCTTCTATTCTTATAATTAAATAGAAATCGTATTTGAGAAAGACTTTGAGAAAAAAAATGAATGAGAAAGAGAAAAATTTAACTTCTATTGTCTTCTTTAATCAATAAAAAAAGCCGTGGGAAATGTTTTTTATGCACATTAATCAATAATATGCAATAAAAAGTATTATTTTGATTACTTTAGAACAATCTGAACATACAATTTAAATCTTGCTTATTATGAATTTTAAAAACATCATTCTTATATTCATTTTTTCTCTGTTCTGCATTGCTAAAGCAGATGCTCAGAATTTATTATCGGTTAAAAAAAGTGAATTTGTAAATGCGAAGGATAAATCGGCTATAGCCTATGTAAAAATTAAGAAGGCAATGGATTTATATAAGCAGGATGCCAATGCCACAGAGCAGTGCATTTCTTTGTTTTTAGAAGCTTACAAATTAAACAAGAGCAATGCCGAGTTGAATTACAATATAGGAATTTGTTATTTGCTGGGTAATGAGAAGGAGAAAGCCAGACAATATCTCGACAAGGCTTATGAGTTAAACCCAATGGTAAGCAAGGATCTTTGTTTTTATATCGGACTTAGTTATCAGTACCAGTCGCAATTTATTAAAGCCATTAGGATGTTTAATAAGAACATCGAAAATGAAATTAGAAAAAGAGGCGAAAAAAATAAGAGTCTGATAGAATTATGTGAGAAGCATATTGGGGAGTGTAAAAGCGGAATTCATCTGCAATCATTACCTGCAAAACATAGCATTAGTCGCTTAGACGAAAATGTTAACTCCCGATTTAACGATCTTAATCCTGTTAAAGTAGATAATGTATTTTATTTTAGCTCGCAGCGAAAAATTAATGCGGGCAGCAAGCTAATCGAAAAAGTATATTCGGTAAGCACCGATAAAGATGGCTTTAAGGATGTTAAAATGGAGAATATTCCCTTCGATGATATTTTAAATGTGGCTCTGGTTGATCCTATTGGTAATAATACCTTTGCTTTTTATGCGGGTATTGATAATGGTGGGGATATTTATACAGCCGAGAAAAAAGGTGGCAAGTGGACGGCTGTAAAGGCAATAAAGGGGGTTAATGCCTTATCGTCGCGCGAGGCATCGGCATGTATTGCGGGCAATGAGCTTTATTTTGTGAGCGACAGAAATGGCAGCTACGGAGCATGTGATATTTATTTTTGTACGAAGATAAAAGGTGGAAACTGGTCGGTTCCTAAAAACATAGGCCTGCACATTAATACACCTTTCGACGAGGCTGATGTATTTGTTACTGCCGACGGAAAAGAGTTGTTCTTTAACTCGAAAGGACATAACAGCATGGGTGGATATGATATTTTCAGATGCGAGCGTTTGGCCAATGGTGGCTGGAGCAATCCGGAAAATATGGGTGCTCCTGTTAACAGTCCGTTTAACGATATTCAGTATTTTAAAACGGCTGAGGGAGAGGCTTTTTTCTCATCGGAACGTGGTGCCGGATATGATATTTATAGGCTAGAAAAAATTGTGCAGCCTGCAAAAGAAATTGCTCTTGCCAAGGAAATGCCGGCCAAAGAAAAATATGTGGCGCCTACGCCTAAACAAATAGTACCTGAATTAATTTACAGAATACAGATTCTGGCTTGTAAAAATGCGGCTCCTGCCGAGGAGTTATACAAAATTTATTCGGGCAATGAGATTATTGCTCACCAGTTTCTTTCGGGATGGCACAAATATGCTATCGGACAGTTTAAGACTTACCGGGAAGCTGAGAAGTTTAAAAATTCCTGCGGTGTTGCTGGTGCGTTTATTGTTTTATTTAAAAATGGTGAACCTATTGATTTGAGTAGTTTGTAGGGGAATTGGCGGTTGTCGACTATCAGCTATCAGCTATCAGCAGTCAGCTATCAGCTCTCAGCTCTCAGCAAATTAGTCAGTGGTTAGTTGGTCAATGGTATCCTTTATACTTATTCTTTTCCTTGCCCTAATTTCCTCTGTCTTTGCGAGGCGGAGGAACGAGGCCGCGGCAATCTGTTCATTATCACTTTACCTTATTTCCAGCTATCAGCAGTCAGCGATCAGCTTTCAGCTATCAGCAGTCAGCAAATTATTCTGCAGTGACTTTTTACTTTCCAGCTCTGCTGGTCCCAATACTTCGGGATTTACTTTTTCGTCGCAGGAGCCATCTGCCTTTAATTTAGCAAAGCTGTGCGACGATTTACCTTGGGAACTTTCTATCCCAGGGTGACATTCGCTACGCTCATTTGCCCTGGGCTATAAATATGTTTGCCCTTCAGGCAAAAAAAATTACTTTCTATTGCTCAGTGCAGCGCTTTTCGACACTTTGAACTTTGGATTTTGGTTTTTTGGAATTTGAACTTTGGACTTTGGAGCTTGAAACTTGTTACTTGTTACTTGAAGCTTGTTACCTCTATCTTCTTCCTTGTCCTCTAGCCGGACAGACTTTTCATTTTTGGCTTGACCCAAAAACGAAACAAAAAGCTCAGTACCCATCCGGCCAACTACATTAAATTCTGAGGAAATAGCTCATACAATTTATTCACTTTATGATCTGCAATTTGTTCAAGTACTGAATTGAGCCATTTTTGAGGATCTACATTGTGCATTTTACAGGTTCCAAAGAATGTATAGAACATAGCTGTTCTTTTTGCACCTTCATGCGATCCTGCAAACAGGTAATTTTTGCGACCAAGTGCATTGGGACGAATACTGTTTTCAATAGGATTGTTATCGATCAACAATTCTCCGTTATATAGATATGCCAGCAGACTATCCCATAAATTAATGGCATATAAAAATGCCTTTCCAATGGGACTTTTGGGAAGTACCAACTTGCTTTCATTACAAATCCATTTTCCAAAATTATTCAAAACCGGAAGCGATTTTTCCAGGCGAACAGCTTTTTTCTGATCAGCAGATAAATCTGATATTTCTCTTTCAATGGCATATATCTTTTGAATTTGGAGCATTGCAAATTCGGCTCTGGTTTGATCTTGATCCAGTGCTTTTTCAAAATATCGGCGGGCATGAGCCCAACAGGCCAAATGGGTAACTTCTTTTTTATTTTTATACTGATCGTAAACTTTATATCCGTCGGTTTGCAAATATCCGGCAAATTCATTCAATATTTTTCGGGGAGCATCCTTATTTCGCCTCTTTTGATAATCGAAAACAACCATCCGTTTTAGCGGCGAATGATAAACCCAATAAAATCCACGATGGGTTTTGCCTTTTTTCTGTTTATCTAAAACCCGGGTTGGCGTTTCATCAGCCTGCAGGTAACCATCATTTTTAACAGTATTTACCATGGCTTCATACAGCGGATTTAACAGATCACCCAACTGCTGTACCCATGAATCGATAGTTGATGGAGCAATTTCGATATCAGCTCGTTTGAAAATCTGGCGTTGACGATACAATGGCAGATGATCCACATATTTATTAATCAAAATAGAAGATAAAAGGGCATTTCCGGCCAAACATTTTTCAATGGGACGTGAGGGCATATTAGCAATTAAGACACCTTCCTGATTTTCTTTTTCGTATTTTGGACGAATTAAAACCAACTTGAAAAACTTACCTGGTGTATATTCTAAAATCTCGGTTCTTTCCTCGCCAATTTTCTTTAAGCCATTTATATTTTCTTCCGGATTAATGATGATTTCACGCACAGGCAAATGTTCCGGCAATTTGTTTCTTCCTTTATGATTGCTGGCTTTTTTACGGGTATAACTGATCTTTTCCTTTACGGTTTCATCCTTTATA
This sequence comes from uncultured Marinifilum sp., assembly GCF_963677195.1. Taxonomy (NCBI): domain Bacteria; kingdom Pseudomonadati; phylum Bacteroidota; class Bacteroidia; order Marinilabiliales; family Marinifilaceae; genus Marinifilum; species uncultured Marinifilum sp. Next base: position 2,127,768 of record NZ_OY781918.1, on the reverse strand, counting down.
TCTTTATCTTTTTGGGCAAGTTCTTCGAAAGATAGGCTTAATTGATTTTCGTCAACAGAACCTTTTGCAAAACGTTCACTTTTACTACCAAATGCAATGCGCTGTAATTGTTTGATATAGTTTTGTTGGCTGGTAATGATCTGTTCATTTTCCTGAATCAACAAATTTTGCTTTTGAATTAACTCCAAAAGTTCATCTTTGTTCTTATTTTCCAGCTTTAAACTCATGATGTTAAAATACATCAAAGCCTTCTAAAAACCTGATTATTCATAGAATTTTAATCAACAAAATTTGTAGATAAATATCTTCTACGTTTCTTGCATTTTTCAAAATCAATTCCCCGTAAAATCATGAATAATTCTTCATTAGTTAACTCAAAATTAGGAGTATCAATTCGTGCTGTTGGTCGCTTAAAAGTGCCTTTTTCCAAACGTTTGTAATAAATACAAAATCCATCGCTATCCCAGGATAATATCTTTACATGAGTCCTGTTTTTATTAAAAAACACAAAAAGGTATCCATTCATAGGATCCAATTGCATCCTGTTTTGTACCAGACCCGATAAGCCATCGAAGCCCTTGCGCATATCACAAGGCTGACTGTAGACAAATATTTTTGTGTTGGTTGAAATTGCAATCATCTACTCGTAAATTATAATTTGAGTTCCCGATTTTGTCGTGATTTCCATAACTTTTTCAGCCTGTTTTTTGCCATCCGATAAATTGATCTCTTGAAAATGCCCTTCAGATTGACAGGATCCCTCACTTGGATTTTGCAAACGGTATTTTTTCAGCCAATACTGTAATCCGTGTCGGGTATAATCTTTTCCCTTCGAAAATTCATACTGATTTAAATCGCTCTCCAAATACAACTCAACCTCCTTAAACATGATTTCTTCTTTTGTCATGCTCCAAAATTAAATTATCGAAAAATGAAAGAAAAGATGGGCTTGGTCGGATGGTTACAAAGCTCAAGACTACGCCAATCGGTGACCCATCACGCTTTAAAGGCTAAAAAAAAAGTAATGTTTAAAAAATGGTCTATCTTTTATTAAAAAAATATTGCTCGTAATAATTCTTACTAAAGATTCTAAACAAGGTATGTAGCCATTTTTAAAACGGATTTTTTTTCTTAACGCCTTCTGCAGCTATGGGTACCCCACCTGCTTTGGCGATGTCGGAAAAAAGCCGCCAGAAAATTTTTAATTATTCATTTTTAATTCTTCATTACTCATTACAAGTGCTCATTATTAATTAGCAATCTGTGTCATTTGTGGGTCCTATTTCCAGCTCTGCTGGTCCCAATACTTCGGGATTTACCTTTTCGTCGCAGGAGCCATCTGCCTTTAATTTAGCAAAGCTGTGCGACGATTTACCTTGGGAACTTTCTATCCCAGGGTGACATTCGCTACGCTCATTTGCCCTGAGCTATAAATATGTTTGCCCTTCAGGCAAAAAAAATTACTTTCTATTGCTCAGTGCAGCTCCTTTCGTCACTTTGGATTTTGGATTTTGGATTTTCGACCTTCGACCTTTGACTTTCACCCTTTCACCTTTACACCTTTACACCTTTAAACTTTTCCACCTTTATCCTTCCAGCTCTGCTGGTCCCGATACTTCGGGATTTACTTTTTTCGTCGCAGAAGGCATCTGCCTTTAATTTAGCAAAGCTGTGCGACGATTTACCTTGGGAACTTTCTATCCCAGGATGACATTCGCTACGCTCATTTGCCCTGAGCTATAAATATGTTTGCCCTTCAGGCAAAAAAAATTACTTTCTATTGCTCAGTGCAGCGCTTTTCGACACTTTGAACTTTGGATTTTGGTTTTTTGGAATTTGAACTTTGGACTTTGGAGCTTGAAACTTGTTACTTGTTACTTGAAGCTTGTTACCTCTATCTTCTTCCTTGTCCTCTAGCCGGACAGACTTTTCATTTTTGGCTTGACCCAAAAACGAAACAAAAAGCTCAAGACTACGCCAATCGGTGACCCATCACGCTTTAAAGGCTAAAAAAAAAGTAATGTTTAAAAAATGGTCTATCTTTTATTAAAAAAATATTGCTCGTAATAATTCTTACTAAAGATTCTAAACAAAGTATGTAGCCATTTTTAAAACGGATTTTTTTTCTTAACGCCTTCTGCAGCTATGGGTACCCCACCTGCTTTGGCGATGTCGGAAAAAAGCCGCCAGAAAATTTTTAATTATTCATTTTTAATTCTTCATTACTCATTACAAGTGCTCATTATTAATTAGCAATCTGTGTCATTTGTGGGTCCTATTTCCAGCTCTGCTGGTCCCGATACTCGGGATTCACTTTTTTCGTCGCAGGAGCCATCTGCCTTTAATTTAGCAAAGCTGTGCGACGATTTACCTTAGGAACTTTCTATCCCAGGGTGACATTCGCTACGCTCATTTGCCCTGGGCTATAAATATGTTTGCCCTTCAGGCAAAAAAACAAATTACCATCTATTACTCAGTGCAGCTCCTTTCGACACTTTGGATTTTCGATTTTGGATTTTCGACCTTCGACCTTCGACCTTCGACCTTTGACTTTCACCCTTTCACCTTTACACCTTTACACCTTTTCACCTTTAAACTTTTCCACCTTTATCCTTCCAGCTCTGCTGGTCCCAATACTTCGGGATTTACTTTTTCGTCGCAGGAGCCATCTGCCTTTAATTTAGCAAAGCTGTGCGACGATTTACCTTGGGAACTTTCTATTGCTCAGTACAGCGCTTTTCGACACTTTGGATTTTGGATTTTCGACCTTCGACCTTCGACCTTCGACCTTCGACCTTTGACTTTCACCCTTTCACCTTTACACCTTTAAACTTTTCCAACTACTACAAAAACATTATGTATAAATTTTAAAAATACAAAATTCATTGTCTTAATTTGTTAATCTAAATATGATATTATGTTGATAATCATTGAAGAAACAGAAGTATAAAACATAGAATATTCTAATTTATAATACATACAAATAAGTCTTTGATGTTTTATTATCAGCATTTTACACATCTAGTCTTTTCGCTTAAACTTAGCTATTGAGTCTTTTAGAGTAATCAGCTTTAAGATTTTAATATATATGTATATCTTAGTATAAGAATGATAGTTTTCTTTTAAAATCAGATTATTACCTCCCAATTAATGATTAAGCATAATACTTTCGATCGACACATAAATGAGCACTGGACAGAACTTACTAATTTAATTAGCAGTACTTTTCAGCTCCCCTACTGTTTTATTACTCAGCTAAAAGGCGGCGAAATTAAAATTACGACCCGAAATACAAACAGCGAGAATAATAAGCAAGCAAACAACATTGAAAAATTTGCTCAATACAATTGCGGAAAAGTAATCTCGAAAAAATCGAAACGGCTTGCTTTTGGTACGCTTCTCGAACAAGGGCAGGCAAATAAACAAAAAAGAAGAGTCGATACAATGGCTTATATGGGTTATCCGGTTTTTAGGCCAGACGGAAAAATATTCGGAACAATTTGTGTTTTAAATGAGCAAGAAAATAATTTTTCCAGCGATATTGAAGAGCTACTTGTGCATTGTAAAGAGATGCTTGAGCTGGATATTGCCACCTATTATTCTTATAAACAAAAAAGAATTTCTTTAGAGGAAAAGCTTAATCGGAAACTAAAATTGGGAAATATATGCTCCACAGGCAAGGTGGCAAATGATGACAAACAAGCAGAACTACCGAAAAAAGAATTAAGTAAAAAAGCTATACAAGAACAAAGCACATGCAGTAAACTTATCAATAAAATGAATACTGCAGTAGTAGCATTTAGTCCGGTATGGGCCAAAGATGGATCTCTTAGCGATGCTATTTATGTGGATATGAATCAGACTAACGAAAAAATTATTGGTCTGCAAAAAGAGAAAGTAATAGGAAAAACCATTTTAAGTATATTTCCCGATACAGAAAAAGAGTGGCTTGAGAATTTTGAGAAGGCTTATAAAAATAATCAGATGATTAATTTTAGTCTTCATCATAAACAATTGAACAAATTTTTCTCGGTAAATACTTTCAAGCTAGAAGATAATTTATTTTGTGTTATTTATTACGACATTAGCAAGACTGTAAATTTAAATAAAAAGCTAGCAGAACAGGAAGACAAGTACCATTCCCTATTTAATGCCATTAATACCGCCATTGTTTTATTCGATCCTGTTGTTGATGCATCGGGAAAGGTAATCGATTTAATTTATCAGGATATGAATCCTCTTAACGAACAGATTATGGGGATTAAAAATGAGGAAGTCAGGAATAAAAGAATGCTGGAGCTTTATCCGAATACACAGCCTGAATTTTTCGATTATTTTAGCTCTGCACTTAAACATAAAAAGACACAGACTTTTGAATTTCACATTAAAAGCGTGGATAAGCATTTTTCCTGCAGTGTGTTTCTTCTAAAAGATAAACTTGCCTTTACCTGTTACGATATTAGCAAAAGAGTAAGGGCCACAGAACAACATAAAGAAAGCGAAGAAAGATACAAGTCGATATTTGAAAACAGCAGTTCCATTATGTTATTAATCGATCCGGATGGTGGAAAAATTGTTGATGCCAACCAATCGGCTGTTAATTTTATAGGATACTCCAGAAGTACACTTCTGCAAATGTCGATTAATGAAATTAATATGCTGGATCCGGAGGATGTACAATCGAAAATTAACTTAACCAAACAAAAGAAAAAGAAGTATTTCGAATTTAAACACAAAATAGCCAGCGGAGAAATTAAAGATGTTGAGGTTTATTCGAGTCCGATTATTCGCAATGGCAAAGTACTGCTGCACTCTATCATTCACGATATTACCGAAAAGAAGCGCGATCATCGAGAAATTATAAAATTATCGAAAGCTGTAGAACAGGCTCCTGCATCAATTTTAATTACCGATTTAAATGGAGTAATAGAATATGCAAATCCTAAAAACTGCAGGCTTACAGGATACGAACTCGAGGAACTCATTGGTAAAAATGCGCGAATTTTGAAATCGGGAAAAATGTCAAAAGAGACTTACCATAAAATATGGGAGTCTATTTCCAAAGGCAAACGCTGGAGTGGTGAACTTTACAATCGCAAGAAAGATGGAAGCTACTACTGGGAACATGCCAATATAGCTCCTATTATGGATGATTCGGGAAAAATAGTTAATTATGTAAAGCTGGGAAAAGACATAACTAAACAAAAAGAACTACAAGAAGAACTGATAAAAGCAAAATTTAAAGCCGAAGAAAGCGATCGTTTAAAAACTGCATTTTTAGCCAATTTAAGTCACGAAGTAAGAACACCTTTAAATTCGATTCTGGGCTTTAACGATTTGTTATTAAGTAATGATACCCATGCAGATAAAAAACCCAGATACAGTCAAATTATTCAGGAATCGGGCGAACAGTTGATGATGATTATTGATGATTTGGTACGATTATCTCGACTAGAATCGAAACAGTTTAGTATTAAAAACAGCTATTTCGAAGTAAACAAATTAATTGAGGAAATAAGAGATACCTACGAACCAGAGGTTTCGAAAAAAGGAATTTGTCTGATAACAGACTGCTGTTCGAATCAGAAAATTGAAATTAAAGCTGATAGAAAAAGAATTCGCCAGGTGCTGGAAAATTTAATTCGAAATGCCATAAAATTTACCGACAAAGGATCCATAAGCCTGCTTTTTAAGTGCACAGAAAAAGAGATTAGCTTTAAGGTAAAAGACACCGGCATTGGCATTGCAAAAGAAAATCAGTATATTATTTTCGAGCGATTTAGACAGGTAGAAGAGCACTACACCAGAAATTATGGTGGCAACGGCTTGGGACTGGCCATTTCAAAAGAAATTATAGAACTTATGAGTGGCAAAATATGGCTTGAGTCGGAGGCAGGAAAAGGCTCTTCGTTTGGATTTACAATTCCTATTCTGCACTACCGAAAATATGAGTAAACTACTTTTGAAAATACCTTTACAGCCAAAAATACTCTTCTATATTAATTGCAAGAAGAATGAAAAGCATTCTGCATAAAAAATGCTCTCCGATTTAATCTCGAAGAGCATTATTTTCTGGTAATTATCGTATTCTTTACATGCTAAGTTTTGCAAAAAGATAAATCCTCATCCTCATTACTCAACGTTAAGCTTGTGAACTGTTTTGGTGTTGCCATTAATTAGGTAGATAGCTCCCTTGAAAAACAAGCTTATGGTACTTCAGATTTTGTTGATTCCTGTTTTCCATTCTTATTTACTGAAGTATTTCCGCCAACAGCTCCATTTTTATTCACATAAGCCGCGTTGGTTCTTGTATTCTCTCCTTGTTTTGTAACTACATCTACACTATTCACTGTTAAAGTAGCTGTAATGCTACCACCAGCATAGAATGAATGCGGAGCTTGAGTTGCCGTTATCTCGGTGCTACCTTCACTTAAAATAGTAACTGTTGTTCCGCTAACTGTGGCTACAGCCGTATTACTACTGCTATAAGTAAATGCTCCGGCACTATTAGAAGTGGGCGCATCTATCTCAAATGATGCATCGAAATACAGTTTTGTCATATCGTTAAAGTTCGAGATGCTAACTGCTTTTTTATCAACTGTTAAAGTTTGTACCACATCGGTTGCGGCATCATAACTTGCATCACCAGATTGAGAAGCTGTAATGGTTGTAGATCCCACACCAACAATGGTGACAGTATTTCCAGACACAGTAGCTACCGAAGGATCAGAACTGGTATAGCTTACGCTTAAGCCAGAAGAAGCAGTTCCCGTTAATGAAAAAGGTGCATCGCCATAAGTTTTAGAAGCTAAAGCTGAAAATGTAATTGTCTGGGAATTTTTAGCCGTAGTAAAACTCACCTGCTCACCATAAGCTGTTCCCGTACTATTTGTTGCATAAGCACGCACATAATATAATGTTCCTGCTGAAAGAGAGCTCATAGAAGCTGTAAATGCTCCCGTTGCTGAAGCTGCTCCATTATTTACCACGCCATTCAAAATGGTTGGTGTACCTGTTGTATTCCAGCAAACGCCATGAGCTGTTGGGTTTGGAAATCCCAAATCAGATATAGTTCCATTAGCTGTGGCAGTTGTAGTCGAGATGGATGAAACTGCCTGGGTTGTAACTGATGCCAGATAATTTTCCTCAACATCGGTCACAGTAATACTAACATCCTGGTTACTTATATTATTGCTCGCACTTCCATCATTAGCAATAACTGTAATCTCATAAACATTGTCAGTATCCGAATCACCTGGATTTTCCCAGTCAGGAGCAGATTTGAAAGTAATTACTCCGGAAGTCTGGTTAATATTAAACAGGTCATTATCTCCACCTGATGTCAAACTGTAGGTAATGCCAGAATTATCTGCACCACCGTCGCCATCATTGGCATCTGCATCAGTAACTGTACCAGTTCCGTTTTCGGCAAAATCTACAGAAGCAGTAATCTCATATTGGTAAACTTTTTTATCGGCACCTACAATATAAAACTTATCTCCGTTAGTATTAAATGCCATACCATAGGCATCAGCTTCCTGAGTACCAGGATCAAAACCTTTATCTGATCCCGCAAATACCGCAGTTGAAATATTAAAGGGTATACTTAGGTTATATTCCCATATACCATTCCAGGAACTCATAACCAACATCTTGTCTCCATTTGTACTAAATGTTACATCCATACAATTGGAAGCCTCTGATCCAAGAGTGAAACTATTACCACTATTGCTCGCAGTAGATAAGTCAAAAGCCGTGCTCAGATTGTATTGAGATATCTTCTTAGTATCCTCTCCAACTACATATAATATTAAGCCATCATTACTAAAATAAATACCATAATCATCCGAAACAACATTCAATGTGTAGTTCAAACTCATAGTACTAATATCATATGGCGTTGACAGAATATACTCCTGAACCGTCCCAGACTGCTTTGCCATAAATAATTTGCTTCCATCTGAATTTAACTGTATATCCAAAAAACGCTCGACAACACCAGATAATACTTTTTCCTGAACAAAATTAGCTGTTAAAATATCATACGGTGTACTCAGATCATATTCGACTACTTTACCATCAAATAATCCTGACAAATACATTTTCATTCCACCTTTGGAAAACGTTACGCCCTTGGTGGAAAATCCTGAAACGGCATTAATACTTTTACCAGTGTATTCTGCATTTGAAATATCGAATGCAGCTGAAGGAGCTGTAAATACAGGTGGATTATTTATTACTTCAATACTCATTGTATAAGTAGAAGTACTAATTCCTCCCCTAGAATCGACAACTTTAAATGTAAAAGTTGAATACGGGTTTCCTGAAGCATTAGCAGGAGCTTTAAACTTAAGTAATGAGATATCATTAATAACAGACATATTAAAAACATCAGAATCATTATACTCTAAATCGCCAGCTGTTTCAGCAGTTTCAATTCTAATTCCTCCAAATGTATCTCCATCGGCATCGTTAAAAGAGAAATCACTACTCTGAAAAGAATAAGTTGAACCACTGCTCATTGAAACCTGGGTATTGGAACTAGTAGGTTTTGCATTAGCTATAACTGAAACTGTAAAAGATTCGGTATAGGATTCTCCCATTAAATCTGTTGAGCGAACCGTTATTGAATAGTCTCCAGGAGTTAATAGAGAAGAATTCAATACGATTAAATTGTTCCCATTTACAGTAAAACGACCACCTCCATTGTCTGACAAAGAATAATCATGTTCATCATCAGGATTATTAGTATCAGTAGTGGTTAAGACACCAATGCTCGTATTATTGGCAGCTCCTTCGCTTATTGAACTATTGGATAACTGAATATCAGTTGGAGCCTGATTATTAGTTATAATTCCAAAAGCGACTGTTCTAACTGCTGATTCACTACCATTATCATTCTGAACCAATTTATAGGTAAACTCATCAGCGCCCTGATAATTTGTAGTTGGTATGTAAGTAAAACTTCCATCATTAGTATCTAAAGACAAAGTTCCATGACTCACATCAGACATTTTAACAATGGTGAATTCATCAAGATTGGCATCGTAGTCGTTTTTCAGAATACCGTCTAAATAATCGACTGTTAAAGTTGTATTAGGAGCCATTCCATAAGAATCATCCTGAGCTGTTGGAGGAACTGGATCATCGGAAGCAGGTGCATTCTGCATATTCCCAAAAGTTACTCCTGCTTGTGACAAGTTATAAAAACCAAATTTTCCAGCAGGGAACTTCTCTACATTAGCTTCAGCAGCTGTGACATTAAATTTTTCTACTCCATTAACCTTAATCCTAATTCTATTAACCGTATATAAAATTTCTATCTGATAAGTTACTCCTCGTACCCAAGGATCATTGTTTGGACCTTTTGCTATTACTGTTCCTAAATCTGGGAATGAATATCCAGAACCCGTTTTATGATATAGTAAATGGGCGCCACCACTTCTAACTCCCATAGCAAGTCCTTTACTATCCCACGACCAAATATAAGTATCATTTACACCATTAAAACCAAAAGCAAAACCGATATCATCGTCATCGGAAGCACTTACTGTAATAGTTCCTTTATAGACCTGATTCAAATAGCCAGATTCTTTACTTAATAAATAAACTGGTTTACCCGTATTTTTAGATTGATAAGCCGTACGTCCCGTCCCGTCAGGATAGGTCCAATCCCCAAAATAATAACTCGAAGTTCCCTCATTTATCTCTTCAAAAGTTCTTAAATCTGAATAATTCAAGGATTGTAAAGTATGTTTGTAATTTTTTATTTCCGTTGAAAAAGCGATAGGTGACACAATTGTGCCGGTCTTATATTCAAGCTTCCAGTCGCCATTCAAAGAAGAGTGTCCAGTTAAGTTGGTTGAAGCTATCACATCCATTCCAGTTAGCGAAGCCATTAAATCAACTGTCTCTTTCCCTTGCTCTGTATCGGCTAAAGAACATCCATACAAAAACAGATCAGCACCTGCAGTTAAATGACTCTTCCAGGAATTTAATTCTTTTTGAATCATGTACAGGTCATCCTTCCAAAAACTATCAGCCCCCAAAATGATCTCTGCAGGCTTTGCGTGTTCTACAATATGAATCGATTGTAACTCATCATACTTTTGAATTTCCTCTGTTATTTTCAGAACCCCTTCATAGTTCTCAGGGTCAATTAAAATGATTGCTGAAGCTTGTAGATTAATACTTGACTCCAATATTTTATAATCGGGTAACGATTTATCAATAAACACCAAATGTTCAATGTCATAATTACTGGCTACGACAAAATTCGGAGACATTAATCCTATAATGAATAGTAATAAGGTAGAGTAAAGTTTTCTCATCTTTTTTAGATTATTTTAATTATCTTGCTGTATGTATATTAGATAATGAGATTTTCATGCTCGATTCATCTGTTTAAAATTAGCTTCAAGTGGCAAGTGACAAGTGACAAGCTATGGCAAGTAAAATCACTAGCGTTGAGTATTTTTAATCATCTTACTGTGTGTGTGAATTAGATATTAAATATCATATCAATAATAAAAATCCATTTGAATTCTATCTCCGGCTGTCAGAGCATACCCCCCATTATTTGCCGGCACATAGGTTAGTGTAGTTCCACTTGTACTATAAGCAGTATTACTAATTCTAATACCATTAACATACATCTTCACTTTACTGTTAACTGATGGTATCTGTGATAAGGTAAAAGAGGTTTGAGCTGCTGTTGCCGTAAACTCATCCGCTACTTCTCTAACCGCTGCAGCTATCGCATTCCCGACAAAAGCTGTTGTTGCTAACTGTGTTGTATTCGTACCTGCTGTTGCGGTTGGAGCAGCTGGTGTTCCTGTGAATGTTGGTGATGCTATGTTTGCTTTTAATAAATCAGCATTTATTCTGCTTGTTTCTTCTGCTGTAACTAATACACCTGCTGCGGCTAGTGCTGCATTTGCTTTTGTTGTTGCATCAGCTGCGGCTGCTGAAATCGCATCTGATTCTGCTGCATCTGCATATGCTTTATAAGCTGTGGTTATAGCTGTTTCTCTGCCATCGGTATAAGTGTTTGCTGATGAAACTGCATCTGTTTCGGCTGCATCGGCATAAGCTTTTAATGTTGTAGTTTGAGTTGCATCTGCATCATCTGAATGTGTATTCGCTGCTGAAACCGCATCTGATTCTGCTGTATCTGCATAAGCTTTTAATGTTGTAGTTTGAGTTGCATCTGCATCATCTGAATGTGTATTCGATGCTGAAATTGCATCCGATTCTGCTGTATCTGCGTAAGCTTTATAAGCTATTGTTATAGCTGTTTCTCTTCCATCGGTATAAGTGTTTGCTGATGAAACTGCATCTGTTTCGGCTGCATCGGCATAAGCTTTTAATGTTGTAGTTTGAGTTGCATCTGCATCATCTGAATGTGTATTCGATGCTGAAATTGCATCCGATTCTGCTGTATCTGCGTAAGCTTTATAAGCTGTGGTTATAGCTGTTTCTCTTCCATCGGTATAAGTGTTTGCTGATGAAACTGCATCTGTTTCGGCTGCATCGGCATAAGCTTTTAATGTTGTAGTTTGAGTTGCATTGCATCATAATGTGTATTCGATGCTGAAATTGCATCCGATTCTGCTGTATCTGCGTAAGCTGTGTGGTCTGTTTCTCTCCATCGGTATAAGTGTTTGCTGATGAAACTGCATCTGTTTCGGCTGCATCGGCATAAGCTTTTAATGTTGTAGTTTGAGCTGTATCTGCATCATCTGAATGTGTATTCGCATCTGATTCTGCATCGCGATCTGCATAAGCTTTATAAGCTGTTGTTATAGCTGTTTCTCTTCCATCGGTATAAGTATTTGCTGATGAAACTGCATCTGATTCTGCTGCATCGGCATAAGCTTTTAATGTTGTAGTTTGAGTTGCATCTGCATCATCTGAATGTGTATTCGATGCTGAAATTGCATCCGATTCTGCAGTATCAGCATATGCTTTATAAGCTATTGTTATAGCTGTTTCTCTTCCATCGGTATAAGTGTTTGCTGATGAAACTGCATCTGTTTCGGCTGCATCGGCATAAGCTTTTAATGTTGTAGTTTGAGTTGCATCTGCATCATCTGAATGTGTATTCGATGCTGAAATTGCATCCGATTCTGCTGTATCTGCGTAAGCTTTATAAGCTGTGGTTATAGCTGTTTCTCTTCCATCGGTATAAGTGTTTGCTGATGAAACTGCATCTGTTTCGGCTGCATCGGCATAAGCTTTTAATGTTGTAGTTTGAGCTGTATCTGCATCATCTGAATGTGTATTCGCATCTGATTCTGCCGCGTCTGCATAAGCTTTATAAGCTGTTGTTATAGCTGTTTCTCTTCCATCGGTATAAGTATTTGCTGATGAAACTGCATCTGATTCTGCTGCATCGGCATAAGCTTTTAATGCTGTAGTTTGAGCTGCATCGGCTGCATCACTATCTGATTCATTCTGATTCACATCGGCTTGAAGAGCATCGATATTATTTTGTTGCGTAACATTAACGGCAGTCACAAATGCTGTAGTTGCGATTTGTGTAGTGTTAGTTCCAGCAGAGGCTGTAGGAGCTGTTGGAGTTCCTGTTAAAGCAGGTGATTCTGCTAAAACAACACTTCCACTTCCTGTAGTTGCTCTTGATACCAACTTATTGAAACTATTCGTAAATACGGGAGCATCAGCCGTTAAAGGAGCAATGCTTGGTGAAGAATTCTGGAAAGTTACATTTGATGTAAATGTGGTATTCCCTGCAACAGCTAAATTACTATTTAAACTAGCATTTCCTGTTACTATTAAATTAGAACCCGTTGATATGTTTCCCGATGTTGCCAGATAACCTCCAACATTTAGATTTTCACCAACACCTACTCCTCCTGCTACAACTATGGCTCCAGTATTTTTTGTGTTAGATGCAGTATTATTTGTGAATGTACTAATTCCGGATACATTAAGAGTACTATTAAGACTTGAAGCTCCATTCACTCCTAAATTTCCACCGACTGAAACATTTCCAGATGTACTAATATTTTGAGATCCAAAATCCGGATCTATTTTTGTTCCTGCAATTGCTGCACTTGAATTTACATCTTCATCAAGTATTGTTCCATTCAAAATTTCTGAAGTTGTTACGGCTCCTTCTTTAATATCTGCTGCTACAATTGTTTCATCACTGATCATAGAACTAATAACTTTACTTGTTCCAATGGTACTTACTCCTGAATTATCAATGGTAACATCTCCTGTTAAACTTACTTCTGTTGCTACATTACTCGCATTTCCCAGGTAGATTTTTCCACCTGCCAAGGTGTTAATGGCTGTGATGGCAGTAGTCAAAGCTGATTCTGCATCTGAAGCTCTTGTCGCTTCTGCTGATATGGCATCTGCATTGGCTTTTTCTGCGGCTCTCGCTGTTGTTGCTTCTGCTTCAATATTTGTTTGAAGTGCCGTTTCTGCTAAAGCTGCTCGTGCTGCTTCTGCTGATATGGCATCTGCATTGGCTTTTTCTGCTGCTCTGGCTGTTGTTGCTTCGGCTTCAATATTTGCTTGAAGTGTTGTCTCGGCTCCTTTGGCTCTTGTTGTTTCATCTGATATCGCATCTGCATTGGCTTTTTCTGCGGCTCTGGCTGTTGTTGCTTCGGCTTCAATATTTGCTTGAAGTGTTGTCTCAGCTCCTGTGGCTCTTGTCGCTTCAGCTGATATGGCATCTGCATTGGCTTTTTCTGCGGCTCTCGCTGTTGTTGCTTCTGCTTCAATATTTGCTTGAAGTTTTGTCTCAGCTCCTGTGGCTCTTGTCGCTTCTGCTGATATGGCATCTGCATTATCTTTTTCTGCGGCTCTCGCTGTTGTTGCTTCGGCTTCAATATTTGCTTGAAGGGTTGTTTCTGCTAAAGTTGCTCTGGCTGCTTCTGCTGATATGGCATCTGCATTGGCTTTTTCTGCAGCTCTGGCTGTTGTTGCTTCGGCTTCAATATTTGCTTGAAGTGTTGTCTCAGCTCCTTTGGCTCTTGTTGTTTCATCTGATATCGCATCTGCATTGGCTTTTTCTGCTGCTCTGGCTGTTGTTGCTTCGGCTTCAATATTTGCTTGAAGGGTTGTCTCGGCTCCTGTGGCTCTTGTCGCTTCAGCTGATATGGCATCTGCATTGGCTTTTTCTGCGGCTCTGGCTGTTGTTGCTTCGGCTTCAATATTTGCTTGAAGTGTTGTCTCGGCTCCTGTGGCTCTTGTCGCTTCTGCTGATATGGCATCTGCATTGGCTTTTTCTGCAGCTCTTGCTGTTGTTGCTTCGGCTTCAATATTTGCTTGAAGGGTTGTCTCGGCTCCTGTGGCTCTTGTCGCTTCAGCTGATATGGCATCTGCATTGGCTTTTTCTGCGGCTCTGGCTGTTGTTGCTTCGGCTTCAATATTTGCTTGAAGTGTTGTCTCGGCTCCTGTGGCTCTTGTCGCTTCTGCTGATATGGCATCTGCATTGGCTTTTTCTGCAGCTCTTGCTGTTGTTGCTTCGGCTTCAATATTTGCTTGAAGTGTTGTTTCTGCTAAAGTTGCTCTGGCTGCTTCTGCTGATATGGCATCTGCATTGGCTTTTTCTGCGGCTCTGGCTGTTGTTGCTTCGGCTTCAATATTTGCTTGAAGTGTTGTCTCGGCTCCTGTGGCTCGTATCGCTTCGGCTGATATGGCATCTGCATTGGCTTTTTCTGCGGCTCTGGCTGTTGTTGCTTCGGCTTCAATATTTGCTTGAAGGGTTGTTTCTGCTAAAGTTGCTCTGGCTGCTTCTGCTGATATGGCATCTGCATTGGCTTTTTCTGCAGCTCTGGCTGTTGTTGCTTCGGCTTCAATATTTGCTTGAAGTGTTGTCTCAGCTCCTGTTGCTCTTGTCGCTTCTGCTGATATGGCATCTGCATTGGCTTTTTCTGCGGCTCTGGCTGTTGTTGCTTCGGCTTCAATATTTGCTTGAAGTGTTGTCTCGTACCCATCCGGCCAACTACATTAAATTCTGAGGAAATAGCTCATACAATTTATTCACTTTATGATCTGCAATTTGTTCAAGTACTGAATTGAGCCATTTTTGAGGATCTACATTGTGCATTTTACAGGTTCCAAAGAATGTATAGAACATAGCTGTTCTTTTTGCACCTTCATGCGATCCTGCAAACAGGTAATTTTTGCGACCAAGTGCATTGGGACGAATACTGTTTTCAATAGGATTGTTATCGATCAACAATTCTCCGTTATATAGATATGCCAGCAGACTATCCCATAAATTAATGGCATATAAAAATGCCTTTCCAATGGGACTTTTGGGAAGTACCAACTTGCTTTCATTACAAATCCATTTTCCAAAATTATTCAAAACCGGAAGCGATTTTTCCAGGCGAACAGCTTTTTTCTGATCAGCAGATAAATCTGATATTTCTCTTTCAATGGCATATATCTTTTGAATTTGGAGCATTGCAAATTCGGCTCTGGTTTGATCTTGATCCAGTGCTTTTTCAAAATATCGGCGGGCATGAGCCCAACAGGCCAAATGGGTAACTTCTTTTTTATTTTTATACTGATCGTAAACTTTATATCCGTCGGTTTGCAAATATCCGGCAAATTCATTCAATATTTTTCGGGGAGCATCCTTATTTCGCCTCTTTTGATAATCGAAAACAACCATCCGTTTTAGCGGCGAATGATAAACCCAATAAAATCCACGATGGGTTTTGCCTTTTTTCTGTTTATCTAAAACCCGGGTTGGCGTTTCATCAGCCTGCAGGTAACCATCATTTTTAACAGTATTTACCATGGCTTCATACAGCGGATTTAACAGATCACCCAACTGCTGTACCCATGAATCGATAGTTGATGGAGCAATTTCGATATCAGCTCGTTTGAAAATCTGGCGTTGACGATACAATGGCAGATGATCCACATATTTATTAATCAAAATAGAAGATAAAAGGGCATTTCCGGCCAAACATTTTTCAATGGGACGTGAGGGCATATTAGCAATTAAGACACCTTCCTGATTTTCTTTTTCGTATTTTGGACGAATTAAAACCAACTTGAAAAACTTACCTGGTGTATATTCTAAAATCTCGGTTCTTTCCTCGCCAATTTTCTTTAAGCCATTTATATTTTCTTCCGGATTAATGATGATTTCACGCACAGGCAAATGTTCCGGCAATTTGTTTCTTCCTTTATGATTGCTGGCTTTTTTACGGGTATAACTGATCTTTTCCTTTACGGTTTCATCCTTTATATCTTTATCTTTTTGGGCAAGTTCTTCGAAAGATAGGCTTAATTGATTTTCGTCAACAGAACCTTTTGCAAAACGTTCACTTTTACTACCAAATGCAATGCGCTGTAATTGTTTGATATAGTTTTGTTGGCTGGTAATGATCTGTTCATTTTCCTGAATCAACAAATTTTGCTTTTGAATTAACTCCAAAAGTTCATCTTTGTTCTTATTTTCCAGCTTTAAACTCATGATGTTAAAATACATCAAAGCCTTCTAAAAACCTGATTATTCATAGAATTTTAATCAACAAAATTTGTAGATAAATATCTTCTACGTTTCTTGCATTTTTCAAAATCAATTCCCTGTAAAATCATGAATAATTCTTCATTAGTTAACTCAAAATTAGGAGTATCAATTCGTGCTGTTGGTCGCTTAAAAGTGCCTTTTTCCAAACGTTTGTAATAAATACAAAATCCATCGCTATCCCAGGATAATATCTTTACATGAGTCCTGTTTTTATTAAAAAACACAAAAAGGTATCCATTCATAGGATCCAATTGCATCCTGTTTTGTACCAGACCCGATAAGCCATCGAAGCCCTTGCGCATATCACAAGGCTGACTGTAGACAAATATTTTTGTGTTGGTTGAAATTGCAATCATCTACTCGTAAATTATAATTTGAGTTCCCGATTTTGTCGTGATTTCCATAACTTTTTCAGCCTGTTTTTTGCCATCCGATAAATTGATCTCTTGAAAATGCCCTTCAGATTGACAGGATCCCTCACTTGGATTTTGCAAACGGTATTTTTTCAGCCAATACTGTAATCCGTGTCGGGTATAATCTTTTCCCTTCGAAAATTCATACTGATTTAAATCGCTCTCCAAATACAACTCAACCTCCTTAAACATGATTTCTTCTTTTGTCATGCTCCAAAATTAAATTATCGAAAAATGAAAGAAAAGATGGGCTTGGTCGGATGGTTACGTTGTCTCGGCTCCTGTGGCTCGTATCGCTTCGGCTGATATGGCATCTGCATTGGCTTTTTCTGCGGCTCTGGCTGTTGTTGCTTCGGCTTCAATATTTGCTTGAAGGGTTGTTTCTGCTAAAGTTGCTCTGGCTGCTTCTGCTGATATGGCATCTGCATTGGCTTTTTCTGCGGCTCTGGCTGTTGCTGCTTCTGATGCAATATTTGCTTGAAGTGTTGTCTCAGCTCCTGTTGCTCTTGTCGCTTCTGCTGATATGGCATCTGCATTGGCTTTTTCTGCGGCTCTGGCTGTTGTTGCTTCTGCTTCAATATTTGCTTGAAGGGTTGTCTCGGCTCCTGTGGCTCGTATCGCTTCGGCTGATATGGCATCTGCATTGGCTTTTTCTGCGGCTCTGGCTGTTGTTGCTTCGGCTTCAATATTTGCTTGAAGGGTTGTCTCGGCTCCTGTGGCTCGTATCGCTTCGGCTGTTATGGCATCTGCATTGGCTTTTTCTGCGGCTCTGGCTGTTGTTGCTTCGGCTTCAATATTTGCTTGAAGTGTTGTCTCGGCTCCTGTGGCTCTTGTCGCTTCTGCTGATATGGCATCTGCATTGGCTTTTTCTGCAGCTCTTGCTGTTGTTGCTTCGGCTTCAATATTTGCTTGAAGGGTTGTCTCGGCTCCTGTGGCTCGTATCGCTTCGGCTGATATGGCATCTGCATTGGCTTTTTCTGCGGCTCTGGCTGTTGTTGCTTCGGCTTCAATATTTGCTTGAAGGGTTGTCTCGGCTCCTGTGGCTCGTATCGCTTCGGCTGATATGGCATCTGCATTGGCTTTTTCTGCGGCTCTCGCTGTTGTTGCTTCTGCTTCAATATTTGCTTGAAGTTTTGTCTCAGCTCCTGTGGCTCTTGTCGCTTCTGCTGATATGGCATCTGCATTGGCTTTTTCTGCGGCTCTGGCTGTTGCTGCTTCTGATGCAATATTTGCTTGAAGTGTTGTCTCGGCTCCTGTTGCTCTTGTCGCTTCTGCTGATATGGCATCTGCATTGGCTTTTTCTGCTGCTATGGCTCTTAATTTCTCTGCATCAATAGCCTTGGTATTAGCCAAAATACTTTCTGTCTCCAGGTATTTACTAAAATCAATAGCAGTAGCCTCACCATTTTGAGTAATGCTAAGAATATGACCTTGCATATTCAAATCCTGAATTTCATTAGCAGCATCAGTATCTCCATCATCGGCACTTAACTGATAACCGTTATTGGACACAAAAGCATCTATATCGTCTTCTGTCAATCTAAATTCTTCTCCTATTATAATCCAGGAGCTTCCACTCCAGAAATAGAATTTATTCTTATCATTATCGAAAACCATCATACCTTTAGCATCAAAGTCTTCGCTAGCGAACATATTAATTCGTTGTATTGTACTTATGCGTGGAATAAGGAGTCCTTTATCTTCAGAAAAAAGTTCCAAAATAGCATTAGGATGAGCAGCATTTTGCCCTTTCCCTATACTTACTCCACCTTCCTGTGCCGAAGCACTAAAATGAGAAAGGAAGTAAATTACGAACATTAAAAAGTAAAATCGTCTCATATCTTAGGATTTAGTTATTGTTCTTAGTTAAGTTTGTTATATTTTCTTCTGGAATAAACAAATACTCATTCAGCATAATAATGCCGTCATTAATATTATTCATTTGTTCAATTCTTTGAATCGGGCAATTGTATTTCAGACTAATTTCTCCTATTGTTTCGCCAGCAAGCACCTTATGCCATGCCCTTACTTTCTGGTATTTAAGTTTGTTTGATTGGGGTAAATCTGTTGACTGATAATTTTGAGATAATATCGAATCTGGCTCTTCTTGCGATAAAACTGCGAGCAATCCTTTAGCTGAGAATGCTTCTCTAGCAATTTTAAACTCTACCTTTCTTGTTTTACAGTCTGATTTATCAGGAGTAGACAATGTTTCACCCATGATTACAGGAATAAAACTCACTCCTTTTAAATTCTCATGGCTGGCAAGATAATCCATCATAGAAAAAGCACGTTTAGAGGCAATTGACCGATTGAATAAAGAAGTCCCAAAACCATCAGCATAAGCAATAAGATATACCTGCTTGACCTGTAAATCGGAAATTGTTTGAATTATTGAATCAATTCTTGGCTTTTGCCACTGCTTTATATTTGTCTGTTCAATTTCGTAGTAAAGATTCTTAAGCGAGTTCCACTGAACCAGCTTTTTTTCGTATTCTTCTTTTTCTTTCCTTAGTTTTATTTGCTTTGCAACATTCTGCAAAGAGTCCTGTCTAACTTTTGATCTTTTGGCTGCCTCAAGCCTTTCAGGATATAGAAAAGCAATCAATTCAGCTTCCTGTTTTTTAATATCCGACAAGAAATTTTTAACGGATAACTGATAATCTACCAATTGTCCATTTTGAATACCTATGCTTGTATTATTTATTTCCTGCAGACAAAAATCGTCTTCAGGACTGTTAAAAACTGCAAGGTTGTGAGCTATTTTGTCTTTGAATGAAAAAAGGTAATTATCAAAACCTCCGGCTCCTATGCGACCATTGGTGGAAAACAACAATCCATAATCACTAATTTGTGGAAAAATATCCGTAAAGGGTGTATTTACCTGATCTCCTAAATTTACAGGTTCGTTCCATTTTCCATTATTGTAATTACTGGAGTAAATATCCCACGAACCAAAACCTCCGGGTTTATTGGAACAATAATAAAGAGTTTGATGTTTTTCATCGAAAAAAGGCATGGCACAATCATAATCCTGGCTATTAAAAGTAAAAGGACTTAGTTTATCGCATTTAATTTTAATAGTAAATCTTCCGTTGGAAAAAGATTCTACCGAATAAATAATATCTTTTGATTGTTTTAAAACAAAAATTTGCCGACCAGCAAATCGATTTAAATTTAATTTCAATTGTTTACTGCCTCCTTTTACCTCTTTAATGCAAGCGTTTTGATAAACTGCAGATCGTGAATTCAGAT
This sequence comes from uncultured Marinifilum sp., assembly GCF_963677195.1. Classification (NCBI taxonomy): domain Bacteria; kingdom Pseudomonadati; phylum Bacteroidota; class Bacteroidia; order Marinilabiliales; family Marinifilaceae; genus Marinifilum; species uncultured Marinifilum sp. Next base: position 2,107,572 of record NZ_OY781918.1, on the reverse strand, counting down.
TAGATACTTTATTATTTAATATTGTGGCCGTTTCTTCTAAAAGAACATCCTTTACTTCTTGATTTTTTTCTGTAAAATATCGTAAGGTATCCTGTGTAAGTGAAAATCCATAAGAAGGGTAAATATTACTTTCTATAAGTAGAGGATTTATCTTTTCCTGAGATGCAAAATAAGATTGAGCCCGAGCAGATATTTTTAACATTTTTACCCACTTATTAGAGTCAACCTGTTGTTTTCCTGATTTTAAAACTAGCTCTTGTTTTCCTGTATTAAGCAAACAGAAATAATAATTCATGTAATCGGAAGCAAGAAGGGAAGTCTTGTGTTCTGACAATAATTGCTGATAACAGATTGCTGACTTTCCATATTGTAAATCTTCCAGCAAAATTTTCCCTACACTTCTTAAATCATCTGCTTTTTCCAGTGTTGAAATTTCTTCGGCAGATAGTTTTACTATTTTTTCAAGCTCTCCTTTCTGCAAGCATTTGAATATATTCTTTGCTGTTTTCTGAGAGTATGTGGTGCTGCTTGAAAAACAACAAACAACAAACAACAAAGCAAGCAAGAGGTTCCGGTTTTGAATTAAATTAATCACAACAGTATATATTTTAGATTCACATATTAGTTTAGCAACATACATTTCAACTTCTAAAGGTTATGGGTAATAAATAATTGGTGAATAAGATGGTATTCGTCGGCGAGAATAACCTACATGTGGGTTTTTCTTTTTTGAAAAATTCCAAGCCAGCCTTATGGATTGAGAATTATACTGATTAAGTCCATCTCCAAATCCTAATTCGTAGGTGATTCCCATTTTTAATTTTTCCAGTATCGTCATTTCCAACAAAAAAGTTTGTGCCTGATTAAAACGATGACTTGTGCCCAACCAAAACAGATCACCTATCTTGAAGTTTGCTGATAAATCGATGAGAGGACGGGCAAATTTCTCCTCATCATAGTTAGGATCATTTCCTATTCTTTGCTCTTTATAGTACTTTACTACTAAAGCAGGCTTAAAAAGAATATCATTCTCAAAATCGAAAACCATTCCTGTTGTAAAATCGAAACCTGGTAGCATTGTTGATGAAACTTCGGTTTGTCGCAACACCATATTCGTACTAATACCTGCAAAAAAGTTAGAAGATAAATACATTAGTCCCATATTTAAAGCCGGACTAAAAGAGTTTAGGCTTCCAAGGCTTGAAATATCAACCCCTAGATTGGTAATCATCTCGTCTTTATCGTAACATATACTTTCAAAACCCAGACTATATCCCAGCGCTAAAAAGGATGTCTCCCCAACCTTAATGTTATGAGATAAAGAAGCATGCATGGTAGTTATATTTCTTAAACCAATAGATTCGGTAATTAAAGTGGTTCCTATTCCCAAGGCACTTTTCTTTATTGGAGAATAGGCGTTTAGGGCATAAGTTTTAGGACTATTTGCAACCTTTGTCCATTGCCATCGGTTAAAAAGTGATACGGAAGCATTTGCTTTAAATGAATTGTATGCCGGATTGTAAAATTCCTGATTTACAATAGATTGACTTGTGGTGTGATATTGTGCATATACCTGTTTCTGGTTTAACAGAGAAAGCATCAACAGTAATACTCCAAAAGGTTTAAGTAAATATTTTATCATAAACTTGATTTTAATTGTTGCAAATAATTAGCTTCCAGTATAACAAACCCATAGCCCACTAACTGGTAATAGAATCATTTCAAACTTTGTTGTATAATATTTTAGTGAGTATACTAATTCGAGTGAATCACTTCAATAATATTCTTACGAACAATTTCTTCTCCATTTACCAGTCTACCAGTTAGATAATAGTAGTAGGTTCCTGACCGAAAATATTGCGCATCAAAATCATTGTTATAGGAATTTCTATTAAAAACTTCCCTTCCAAAACTATCGAACACAAGCAGTCGTACATTTTGAAACTTATCTAAATCGATCTTAAATCGACTCTCGTCTCTTCCATTAACAATTAATGTATTAGCCAGCTCTCCCATCTCTAAATCTGATTCTGCAAGAGAATAAATTCCTACAGACTTTACTAGACCGCCCTCTAAATAATAGGGTCCTACAGCTGTAGACTGATAAGACATATCGGATTTTTCAAAAGAATAATCACTTGCATAAAAAATCTGGCAAGGATCTGAAATCATTTGTCCGTAAGAATCTAAAGTGGATAGTCCTACTTTAAAGTTAAGCTCGGAACCACTATCGTCCGTTAATACCCAGGCTCCCGATTCATTAAGGTGCAGAGATGGACGAATATTTGAGCTTTCCCACTGAGCAGGAATATTCTCATCATAAATCACTCGTAAATCCCCTTCTCCACTAGTATCATATAAATACATTGGATGAAACCCATAAGCATCTCCAACAGGATAGGAATATTTTGTATTAGCTATTACAGAACGGCTAAGACCTCCCTGTATATAACTTTCATTTGAAATATCATCGCTAAATTCTATTGCATTCTGATCTGAGTTTGTTAGAATTATGCTTTTACCAGGATTTGTTATGATTTTACCCGAATACAACTGCAGCTTGTTTGTTATACTTATATCCTCGTCGACATAAATATCTCCGCCGTCCATATCGGCACACAAAACACCAAGCGAGCTATTATATCCTGATAAGGAAATATCTGTATCTCCCTGCAATAGTAAAATACCATTACCAATAAAATAAGAAGGCAATTCAAGCATACTGCTTTCCCTCAAAATACAGTTGCCTTCTAATCTGAAATTACTTGTTTCATTAATTTTCAAATCAAAGTTTGTGAATACCACCGCATTTTCACCTATATAAAATGAACTACCCACAACAATCTTCCCTTCATTTTCAGAATACCCATTAAAAAAACAAATCATTAATAGTACTATTAGCACAATAGTTCTGCAGTAATTTTTTAGTAAAAATTTCTTCATAATAATACCTCTCATTAAACTTCAATATTTATGTCCTTTTGACAGTAGTTATTTATATGTTTATTTAATCCTTACATTAGTGCGATATACTCAACAATATGATTGCAACAACTAATAAGTTTGTGAATAATTTTAGCCAGATTATTTACGATTAATTTTTATAAATGATAATGATAATTTAAAAAGTAGATCCATAAAAATATATTTTAATCATAAAATTTTTAGCTTTTTATAATGATATGTATTACTTAATTAAATTGAAAAAGTTACACTTAACCATAATGTGATTTTATTAAAATAAAACATAAAACTAAAGACGCTTTTCACACTCCCCTTAGCGTTAAAACCACTAATCATTGGCTTTCTTGCTTAAAATTCCCAACAAAAAACCCAATTCATATCGAGTTTAATTAAATATTACTTTTTGTTAATTTAGATTTAATCTTATTAGTCAATTACTAAAAAAAACTCAAGTTTAGTCTGTAAATCAATTATATCTTATATCTTAAACCTTTCTTTCCATACTTTCTGCATGTTTACAAAAAAAAATTTTTCTTTGTTTTTATTGTGCTTAATGTACTATTGCAAGAGTATCTATTTTTTACTATTTAACATCCTAATTTCAATAATAGACCAAGCATTTCTTTCTCCTAAGAATCATACTTATCGTACTACTTTATCAAATATTCGCGTAATAACAATAGCTTATTTCTAGGTATTAAAGGCAAAATATTTATATTACATAAACTAAAGTATCATACATAATAATTAACAATCTATCTTACCAATACATTTCAATAATTTATCTTAATATTATGATTTCTTCATCATATAGAAGTAATATATATGAGCTTGTTTTTCAAGGGAAAAAACTTAAACAATCGAAATTCGAGAAACAGATTAGATATTCACCATTCTTAATCGATTCGTTAATTTTCTATGGTTTACCAGAATATTTAACAATACCTGTAAATTTTAATCTGGAATAGCTCAATTTATCCACAATGGATATTTGAGAATTTCTAGACCTACATTACAGCCACAAGTCTAATTTTATCAGTATCCATCTACTAATCAAATACTTAAGAGTAAACTACAGCCATAAAATGGCTAACAATTCAGATTCATTTAAGCTTAAAATTCCGGTAAAAAATAAAGAAAAAGGCAGCATAAGTTATTTATAAAGATGCAATTTTAATCTTACGACTCGAAAACCTCATTTTGCAGAACGGACAAGCTAAAGCATACATTATTAAACAGAGAATCTGAAGCTTTCGATAAAAAGGATACCTAACAAAAAAGCACCTGTCTTATTTAAGAACAAGTGCTTTAGTTTTATTTTTAACAGGAATACAGTGCCCAAATCGGGACTCGAACCCGAACAACCATAAGGTCACCAGCCCCTCAAGCTGGCGCGTCTACCAATTCCGCCACCTGGGCAAGGGAGAGCAAAATTAACAAAAAAGTAAGAACTGCAAAACATATTCAATCGATTGAATAAAAAACATTGAAATCGAACAATTAAAATCAGCTGAAATGTTTTCTGTAAAGGCATTCATTATATATTTGCAAAAAAAAATTACTACACATGTCAGAACAAAAAAAGGACTACACTTATCTCGATCAAATTGCATTGGAAACTGAAAAGTGGACCGAACTAGATAAAAATGAAATACAGGTTATGGCCTTCAGAACCTTCTTTTTATATGGAGAAAGTCGAAATAAGAAAATGATCCCTACATTGTTTCGCATGTACGAATTCTTAGCTGCAAATACCAGTTGCGAAGAACGTGCCAAACTACTAACGGCCCTTAGTTCCATTATACGAAAGAAAAATCCCAAAGCCATTTTAGCCTTATTCCCCTTTATTCAGGCTGAAGAAGATGGCATGATAATACGCACAGCCAGTCAGTTCTTTGTTAACTTGTCTGTACTTTCCAATAAGGAATTTCACTCGGGAACCAATATCTTAATCGAGTTAATTAAAGATGCTCCTGCCGACAGAAATTCTGCTTATATTATTCTTGGCTTAAGCGATATCGACAATAAAAAAATCAACCAAATATTACAATCTCTTAAACCAAATTTAGGCTCCGAAGTGATCAGTATTTTATACAATAATGGTGTAGAGCTATAATATTATCAATTAATGTTATACATTACAATATGTTTATCTTATAGTATATAAATATTTATCTTTTCACATATTTTAACCTTCTTAATTGTTCAAATAAAATATTTTTATTTAGATTTGATCTTAATAAAAAGAATACTTATTGATAATAAATCTAAAATCACTTATGAATTTCGGACGAAGCATTTTCCTTTTACTTACAGTTTTAGTTATAAATTCTGTAAATCTATCAGCCCAAAACAATCTTGAAAAAGCACTACTTAAAGCAAAAGAACAAAATAAAAATTTGCTCATTAACTTTTCAGGATCAGACTGGTGCAGAGGATGTATTCTACTCAAAAAAACAATTCTGGACACTGAAAAGTTTAAATCTTTTGCAGATAAAGAACTTGTTATTTTGGATATTGATTTTCCAAGAATGAAAAAAAATCGATTGCCAAAAGAACAGGTAGCATACAACGAAAAGCTAGCTGCTAAATACAACAAGAAAGGACAGTTTCCTACCATTGTTTTAATGAATAGTGAAGGACAGGTTTTAGGTAAAACCTCCTATAAAAAATTGAGTCCTTCTGAATACATCCAACACATTAAATCAATTATTAAACAATAACAACAGAATGAAAAACATCATTCTCAGTCTTGGAATATTGCTTGGATTTCTATCCACTGCGATGGCTCAAAGTAAATCCTATACCGAAGTAGTACTGCTAATGGGCTCGCGTTTCGAAATTACGGCAGTAAGTTCAGATCAGTTCAGGGCAAAAGAAGCAATTGCAGCTGGTATCGAAGAAATTAAAAGAATTGAACAATTAATTTCATCCTGGGATAGTAAATCGCAGACTTCACAAATCAATAAAAATGCAGGAATTAAGCCTATTGCTATTAAGCACGAATTATTCAATCTAATAAGACGAAGTATTAAAATTTCAGACTTAACTCATGGTGCATTTGATATCAGTTATGCATCGGTAGATAAGATATGGAAATTCGACGGAAGCGTAAACACGATGCCAGATTCTCTGAGCATTGCCACCTCAGTTTCGAAGATCAATTACAAAAACATCATTCTTGATCCCGATAAAAAAACTGTTTTCCTGAAAGAAAAAGGCATGAAAATTGGCTTTGGAGCCATTGGTAAGGGCTATGCTGCCAATAAAGCTTTGGAAGTAATGTCAAAAATGAATCTCGATGGAGCATTAGTTAATGCATCGGGCGACCTCATAAGCTGGGGGAAAGATGAAGGTGGCAAAGACTGGAAAATTGGCATTTCCAATCCAAAAGAAAAAAATAAAATATTTTCCTGGTTAAACATTGGCGAAACTGCCGTAGTTACTTCGGGAAACTACGAAAAATTTATCATGATAAACGGACAAAGATACAGCCATATTATTGATCCAAGAACTGGATATCCTGTCAAAGGCCTAAGTAGTGTGACAATTATCTGTCCCAATGCCGAACTGGCCGACGCTTTAGCTACCTCGGTTTTTGTTCTTGGAAAAGAGGATGGCCTAAACCTTATCAATAAATTAAATGGAATTGAATGTATTCTGGTTACTGATGATCAAAAAATGATTACTTCAAATAATTTAAAATTAGAATACCACAACACAAATAACATGTCAAATAAACATAAAATTCAAATAGGAGAAATCAATGAAAAATAGAAGAAAACTACACTTGCTGCTCACTGGTTTTTTAGCCATAACAGCACTAAACAGCTGCGTTTCGGTTGCGGCATACCAAAAAGCCTATCTAAATGATGCCGAAATGGCCTTGCAAGCTAAAAAACTAGAGGTATACGAAACTAATTTTCAAGCCTACAGAGAAGGTGCTGCAGGTGCTAATGGTGGAAAATCGGGAGGAGGATGCGGATGCAACTAAAAACATTTTACACAATTATGATGCTATTATCTATATCATTTTATAGTACGGCTCAGAGTGATAAAAACAGCATAGACGACAAAGAGGAAGAAAGCCGTAAAAAAGTAAAAATAAAAAAATCGCCCGAAGATTTTAAGGATACAGAGGTTAATTTTTTGCTTAATTACTACGAGCAGGATGGCGACCACTCCCCTGTTACCGGCGGACAAGGGACTGAAGAGCTCGATAATATAGCTCCTAGTTTTGTAGTTCATATTCCCATGGATTCACTATCGAGTCTGGATTTAAATTTTGGTATTGATATTTACTCTTCGGCCTCTACAGATAATATTGATTATTTTGAAACGGAACACAAATCATCGGCTTCGAGCAAGGATGCCAGAGCACATATTAACGCTTCTTATTCACGCAAGTTGGTAAAATCAGGTAACGAATATAGTGTTCTTGCTGGATTCTCTAACGAATATGATGTTTCATCTTTTAATTTTGGTGGATCGTACACATTCAACTCTAAAGACCAGAACCGTTCATTTACTATTGATGGTTTATTCATGAACGACAGCTGGGATTTATTGTATCCGGTTGAAGTTAGGGGTAGCTCAAAAGCAAATTTAACCGACGATACACGAACAACACTAAAACTTGGCTTATCTTATTCACAAGTAATCAATAAACGCTTACAAGCCCTATTTTCGGCCGAAGTAGTTTCACAAAACGGATTGTTATCGACTCCTTTTCATCGGGTATTTTTCTATAATGCCAGTGGTATGAATATTTACGATAACATGAATACTTTAAGAGGATTGAGTAATGTGGAGCACCTAGACGATAATCGTCTTAAAATCCCAATATCAATGCGATTTAATTATTATGTAAGTGATTTTATGCGCTTAAAAACTTTCTATCGTTTCTATACCGATAACTGGGGAATTACTGCTCATACTACAAGCATTGAGCTGCCTATGATGCTTTCTTCCTCTTTTATTGTATCTCCTTTTTTCAGATATCATACACAAACTGCGGCTGACGATTTCTATGAATTTGGAGAAGCAAGTGCCACAAATACACCAGAGTTTTATACTTCCGATTACGACTTATCGGATATAAACAGTTATAAAATAGGACTAGGATTGGAATATTCTCCAATTATGGGCATTGGTAATTTTAAATCACCATTCCGTAAGAAAAAAATTGCTCAATTTAAGAGTATTGGTTTGCGTGCTGCTTATTATGACAGAAGCGATGGTTTAAATGCTTGGTTGTTAAGCCTTAATTTTGGTTTTACATTCTAAGATTACAGTATAACAAATTTAGAAAGCTTGCCTTCGGGCAGGCTTTTTTTTTGATTTTAAGCACAAAAAAAACCGCCCCATTAAAAAATGAAGCGGCCATGTAATGCTTGTACAGTAATAATTCTTGAGCGAGAAACGAGACTCGAACTCGCGACCCTAAGCTTGGCAAGCTTATGCTCTACCAACTGAGCTACTCTCGCATATTATTTTACCTCTTACCCTATCTACCGATAGCTATCGGGATAAGATATTCTCACACTTTCCTTTTTTTTTTAATACATTGCCATACGACAAAAGCGATGACTTATACACCCAACTGGTGAGCATTAATTTTCTCTTTACTTCCTAACATATTAAAATAAGCTACTTTTTTAGGCTAGCCTTTTTACAAAGATTTTTTCAATAAAAAAAACCGCCCCATTTAAAATGAAGCGGCCATGTAATGCTTGTACAGTAATAATTCTTGAGCGAGAAACGAGACTCGAACTCGCGACCCTAACCTTGGCAAGGTTATGCTCTACCAACTGAGCTATTCTCGCATTTTATTTAACCTTTTGCTCTATCTACCGATAGTTATCGAGATAAGTTATTCTCACATTTTCCTTTTCTTATTACTCTAAAACTGCTGACAAAGGAAAAATTCAACAATTTTTTCGAGCGAGAAACGAGACTCGAACTCGCGACCCTAACCTTGGCAAGGTTATGCTCTACCAACTGAGCTATTCTCGCATATTATTTTGCCTTATGCTCTAACTCCCGATAGCTATCGGGATGAGCTATTCTCGCATATTTGCTAAAGCCTGTTCTAAACTTTTGCGATGCAAATATAGATAATCCAGCCTTTCTGGCAAGAATATTTTGCAAAAAAGTTTTAAAAAAATCTATCAGCACCAGCTAATTTTCTGAGTATTTGCACAAAAGAAAAGAGGAAAAATTTTACAATTCCTCCTCCGTCCTCTTTTATTTGATCAAATCTTCCTATAAATTCTCTTTTAAAAATTTATTGAAACGCTTGTACAAGTGTAATCTTGTAATTCCTCCGTAAATACTATGATTTCTGTTGGTATAAATCTGCATTTCGAATTGCTTACCCGCCTGCACTAGTCGTTCCGAAAGCTCGTAAGTATTTTGTACATGAACATTATCATCGGCAGTACCATGGCAAAGCAATAATGAACCTTTTAACTTGTCAACATGGTTAATAGGTGAATTATCGTCGTAACCTTTGGCATTTTCCTGTGGCGTTCTCATGAACCTCTCGGTGTAAACCGAATCGTAATACCTCCAATTAGTTACGGGAGCAACTGCTATTGCTGCTGCAAACACATCACTTCCTTTCTCTAAGCAGAGCGATGACATAAACCCACCATAGCTCCAGCCCCAAATGGCAATTCTATTGTCATCAATATAATCTTCTTCAGCCATGGCTTTTGCTGCTGCAATATGATCATCGGATTCCAAACGCCCCAACTGCATATAAGTACACTTACGAAACTCCTGTCCGCGAGCACCTGTTCCCCTTGGATCAACACAAGCAACCACATATCCTTCCTGTGCCAAATACTGATACCAGTCGAAACTCCAGCTATTCTCAACACTCTGAGAATTGGGTCCGCTATACTGAGTTATCACCAAAGGATATTTCTTTGAAGGATCGAAATTATATGGCTTAATAATCCAAGCATTTAACATGGTCATTCCATCGGCCGAAGGCAACATGGTAAATTCTTTAGTATTGTATTGATAATTTTTTAGTTTTTCAATCAGTTCTTTATTGTCTTCCAAAACACGAATCTGCTTTCCTTTGTAATTGTAAAGGACAACTCTATTGGGCTGACTTACACTGGAAAAATAGTTAATATAGAACTTATATCCTTCACTAAAAACCGTTCTGTTAGTTCCTTTTTCGGGAGTAATTAATTTTTTACCAGTCCCATTTAATTTTACAGAATAGGTATTTCTTTCTAAAGGAGAAATTTCTGCAGCCTCGTAATAACATACCTTCTTGTTTTCATCAAAACCTAAAAAGTCAGTCATATCCCAATCGCCCGAGGTAATCTGCTGAACAGTTTTTCCTGTTGCCATATCATACAAATACAAATGGTTAAAACCATCATCCTCACTTGCATAAATAAATTGTTCTCCATTATTCAGGAATGTTAAGAAATCGAAATTCCCTTCCTCAACGTAATATTTGTTTTTCTGAGTATACATCACATCAGATTCGCCCGTTTTAGCATTAGATAACAATAGCTCTAACTTATTCTGTAAACGATTCAATCTGTAAATACATAGCATTTTCGGATTTTTAGACCACTTTATTCTAGGAATATACTGATCTTTTTCCTCTCCCACATCCATTTTTTTAGTGATTCTATCATCAATATTATAAACCCAAACACTAACTTCAGAATTTTTCTCACCTGCTTTTGGATACTTATAAGTATAATTCTCAGGATACAAAGCATTATCCTTAACTTGTGGATATAAGCCCTCGAATTTGTTCATATTGAACATTTTTACTTCACTTTCATCGAATTTCATGTAAGCAAGAAATTCACTATCGGGCGACCAAGCGAATGCTTTATTAAATTCAAACTCCTCTTCATAAACCCAATCGGGAGTTCCATTCTGAATTTCATTAAACTTGCCATCTTTGGTGATTTTAATTTCAGATCCAAACAAAACATTATGAATAAAAATATTGTTATCTCTTACAAAAGCAATTCTATTTCCATTTGGCGAAAATGTTGCCAAACGCTGCTTACCATTCTTCGAGAGAGGAACCAACTCCTTGTTTTTAAAAGTAAACACAAAATAATCGGCAGTAAATGATCGTCTGTAAATTCTTTCAGGATTACTCATCAACAAAATTCTCTTTTCATCAGAGCTAAACTCATACTCACTAATACTACTGATATCAACATCTTTAAAAGTAGTTAAATCGAGAAGTGTTTCTATCTTTTTACCTGTGACAAAGCTGTATTTTACAATCTTAGTACCTGTTTCTTCTAATGTTGTGTAATGAACACCATCCTTCATTGAACGTAAACCATATACCGATTTGGAGCTAAATGTTCTATTCTGCATCAAATCTTCCATGCTAATTTTCTTCACATTTTTCTGTGCAAAAGTGAAAGTCGACAAGCACAAGACTAAAGTAAGAGCAAGTATCTGTTTAAAATTCTTCATAATAGTTGAATTATTTTGCAATTAGTATCGTTTGTTATTTACAAAGTTCAAAGATTCGACTTTTTTTAGAGAAAAGAAAAATTTAATTGCTGATAAAAATCAATAAATATTCACCCAAAAGACAAATAAGCAAACAAAGTATGCTTGTATAAGTATATTTTATTGATAAGAACAAATCCGCCTTGCTAAATCTTTTAAATAAGTTAAGATTGCTTCTTAAAATAAGCTATGCTTTACTAAGAAAATTATATCTTTGTGGATTGAATTTCAGGATGACAGATTTTTCATCGGAGAAGAATTCACTATGAGTGAATGATTTTATTATGAAGTTCATATTTTCTATTTTAGTATATCATGCCGGTTTGTAGCGGTGTGAATAAAAATTTAAAACAATAGGATGATTAAAATTACATTTCCGGATGGAACAGTAAAAGAATTTGAAGCTGGAATCTCAGGTCTTGAGATTGCAAGAAGCATTTCTAATCGATTGGCAAAAGAAGTTTTGTCTATTAGCGTTAATGAGCAGTTGTATGATCTAACACGTTCGATTAATGAAGATGCAAGCATTAAGCTTCATACTTGGGATGATGAAGAAGGAAAGCATGCATTTTGGCATAGCTCAGCTCACCTTATGGCTGAAGCATTAGAAGCTTTATACCCTGGGGTTAAATTTGGTATTGGCCCAGCAATAGATATGGGCTTTTATTATGATGTTGAATTAGGCAACGGTACAGTTCTTACGGATAAAGACCTTCCTAAGATTGAGCAGAAAATGACAGAGCTTGCTCGCAACAAAAACGAATACGTAAGAAGCGATATTAGCAAAGAAGAAGCTTTGGCATTTTTCAGTGAAAAAAATGAACAATACAAGCTTGAATTGATTAATGAGCTGGAAGACGGTACCATTAGCTTATACAAGCAAGGAAACTTTACTGATTTATGTAGAGGGCCACATCTGCCAAACACAGGCCTTATTAAGGCTATTAAATTAAACTCTATTGCGGGTGCTTACTGGAGAGGCGACGAAAAAAGACCACAGCTTACACGTGTTTACGGTATTACTTTCCCAAAAAAGAAATTTTTGGATGAGTATGTGGAAATGATGGAAGAAGCAAAAAAACGCGACCACAGGAAATTAGGTAAGGAGATGGAATTATTCACCTTCTCACAAAATGTTGGTCAGGGAATGCCATTATGGTTACCAAAAGGTGCTCAACTACGTGAAAGTTTAGAGAATTTCCTTAAGCGTGTACAAAAAAAATTTGGATACGATCAGGTAATCACTCCTCATATTGGTAATATTAATTTGTATAAAACTTCGGGTCACTACGATAAATATGGCGAAGATTCATTTCAATCAATTCAAACTCCTCAGGAAGGAGAAGAATATTTGCTTAAGCCAATGAACTGCCCCCATCATTGTGAAGTATACAAATTTAAACCTCACTCTTACAAGGATCTGCCAATAAGACTTGCCGAATTTGGAACCGTATACAGATACGAACAAAGTGGCGAATTACATGGCTTAACCCGAGTTAGAAGTTTTACTCAGGACGATGCTCATATTTTCTGTACTCCTGATCAGTTAAAAGATGAATTTAAAAAGGTAATTGATATTATCTTTATCATATTTAAAGCTCTTAATTTTAACGAATATGTAGCTCAGGTATCTTTAAGACACAAAGAAGACCACTCGAAATATATAGGATCGGAAGAAAATTGGGACAAAGCAGAAAAAGCAATTATCGAGGCTGCCGACGAAAAAGGATTAAAAACGGTTGTTGAATACGATGAAGCAGCATTTTACGGTCCAAAGCTCGACTTTATGATTAAAGATGCTATTGGACGTAAATGGCAATTGGGTACCATTCAGGTAGATTACAACTTACCAGAGAGATTTGAGCTGGAATATGTTGGAAGTGACAACCAAAAGCACAGACCTATCATGATTCACCGTGCTCCATTTGGTTCCATGGAACGTTTTGTTGCCGTACTGCTTGAACATACAGGGGGAAAATTCCCATTGTGGTTAACACCTGAACAAGCTGTCATCATGCCAATTAGCGAAAAATATAATGATTATGCGAAAAAAGTTTTAAATTCGTTAAATAATTCCGATATTCGCGCCGTATTAGATGATCGCAACGAGAAAATCGGACGTAAAATCCGTGATAACGAGTTGAAAAAGACCCCATATCTAATTATTGTTGGCGAAAAAGAAGCAACAGAAAATACTGTTTCGGTTCGCAGACAAGGACAAGGAGACATGGGATCAATGACTATTACAGAATTTTCAGAGTTTATTAATAAAGAAGTAGAGGATCAATTATCTTCTATCGAGAATTACTAACTAAATTAGGAGGACCTAGCCATAGCTGGATTTCATCAAAGAAACAGAGGACCAAGAAAACCTCAAGAGGCTCAACATAAGATAAATAAGTTAATTAGAGCCCGAAGTGTTCGCGTTGTTGGAGACAATGTAGAACCAGGTGTGTATTCAATTTCGGAAGCATTAAAATTTGCTGAAGAACAAGAATTAGATTTAGTTGAAATTTCACCAAAAGCCGATCCACCAGTTTGTAAGATCATCGATTACAAAAAGTTTCTTTATCAACAAAAAAAGAAACAAAAGGAAATGAAGGCTAAAGCCGTTAAGGTTGTTGTGAAAGAAATTCGTTTCGGTCCAAACACCGACGAACATGACTACAACTTTAAACTTAAGCATGCTGAGAAATTTCTTAACGAAGGCGCAAAAGTGAAAGCTTATGTTTTCTTTAAAGGACGTTCGATACTTTTTAAAGACAAAGGAGAAATTCTATTGTTAAAATTTGCTCAGGATTTAGAAGAGCTTGGAAAAGTAGAGCAACTTCCTAGATTGGAAGGAAAACGTATGACCATGTTCATAACACCAAAGAAAAAGTAATATAGTTTATATAATCAATAATTAGTTTGTACAATGCCTAAGATGAAAACAAATTGCAGCGCAAAGAAAAGATTTACTTTGACTGCATCTGGAAAAATCAAAAGAAAGCACGCTTTTAAAAGTCATATTTTGACTAAAAAAAGCACTAAAAGGAAGAGAAATCTTACCTATTTTGGAACTGTTGATAAAGCAGACCAGAAAAACGTTAAGTTAATGCTTAACATGTTGTAAGAATCAGTAATTGATTTTTTAAGTTTATTAACCGAGTGATTTAGCACCAAAGAGTCCTTAAGTGGAACGCTAACATTCAAAAATTAGGAATTATGCCAAGATCAGTAAATTCTGTAGCTTCAAGAGCTAGAAGAAAAAGAATTTTGAAAGAAACCAAAGGTAACTTTGGTGCAAGAGCAAATGTTTGGACCGTAGCTAAAAATACCTACGAAAAAGGTTTGCAATACGCATATCGCGACAGAAAAAAGAAAAAAGGAAATTTCCGTGCATTGTGGATTCAGCGTATTAACGCAGCAGCTAGACTAGAAGGTCTATCTTATTCACAATTAATCGGTTTGATGCACAAAGCTAATATCGAAATTAACCGTAAGGTTTTGGCTGATTTAGCAGTAAATCATCCAGAAGCATTTAAAGCTGTTGTAGGAAAAGCACAAACAGCTAAATAATAGTACTATAAATTATTTACTTTGAAAAGGGGTTGTGGTTCACAATCCCTTTTTTAATACAAAAATTTCAACCTCTAATTTGTAATGATTATTGTGCTTAAAAAGTAAGTTATCGAAAAACTCTGCAATTATAATATCCCATTGGCATAGTTCTTAATCAGATTTACTATTTTTGAAATCATAACAATAAAGGTAACTATTATACCAATTGTGATGTAATATGATATTCTAACAATTATTATATTAATAAAACAATTCCTCTTAAATTAACCACAAATGAAAATTGCATTAATAGGCTATGGAAAAATGGGCAAGGAAATTGAACAAATTGCCATTAGCCGCGGACATAAAGTAGAATTAATTATTGATCAGGACAATCAAAATGATCTTTGTGCTGAGAATCTTAAAAATATTGATGTTGCAATCGAATTTACAAATCCTAATTCTGCATTCCACAATTATACAGAATGCTTTAAGGCTAATATTCCTGTTGTTTCGGGAACTACCGGATGGTTGGATAAAATGCCTGAAATAGAGAAATTTTGTAAAGAAGGAAAAGGCTTTTTCTATGCTTCTAATTTTAGTTTAGGGGTAAATTTATTCTTCGAACTAAATAAAAAGTTAAGCAGACTAATGGCTCCTTTTAAGGAATATAATGTTGATATGGAAGAGATACACCATACTCACAAATTAGATTCGCCAAGTGGAACTGCAATTACTTTAGCCGAAGGAATTATTGAGAATCATCCTGAAAAGGAAAAATGGATTGAAGCCACAAGCATGAAGAAAGACGAAGTAAGTATTCTGGCCAAACGCCATGGTGCTGTTCCGGGGACTCATGCCGTTACCTGGCATTCGGAAGTTGATGAAGTTACTATTCAACATCAGGCTTATAGCCGAAAAGGCTTTGCCTTAGGAGCTGTTTTAGCTGCCGAATTTATGCCTAAAAAAGAAGGTTTTTATGGTATGAATGATCTTTTACAACTATAAAATAAAATATTAGAAAATCATTTAAAATAGATTGAATGAAAGACATATTAAGAAACAAATGGTTTAAGTTTTCAGTTGCATTAATTATAGCATTACTGATGATAATCTGGATTGGTAACTTTCTATTGCTAATAGGATTACCAATATTATTTGATGTTTACATTAGCAAAAAAGTACACTGGGCTTTTTGGAAGAAAAAAGGAGTTAAAAAACAAAGTACGGCTGTTGAATGGATTGATGCAATTATTTTTGCCGTAGTTGCTGCTACAATAATAAGAATGTTTTTTATTGAGGCTTACACAATTCCAACCTCGTCGATGGAAAAATCGCTACTTGTTGGCGATTACCTTTTTGTTAGTAAAGTTGCTTACGGACCGAAAATACCTAACACTCCCCTTTCGTTTCCCTTTGCACATCATACAATGCCGGGCACTACGAAAACAAAATCGTACTTGGAATGGATAAATTGGCCTTATAAAAGACTAGCTGGTATCACCGAAATTAAAAGAAACGATGTTGTGGTATTTAATTTCCCTGCTGGCGATACAATAATTGTTGGTCAGGAAAATCCCGATTACTACTCACGAATTAGAGGAATTGCTAACTCGGTAAAAACTTCGGACATGCAAAAAGGTCGCCAACTGCAAAACGACGAAGTGTACAAAAAAATGGCCAGAAAATATTTGGCTGAAAATAATGAAATTAGATCGAGACCAGTTGATAAAAGAGAAAATTATATTAAGCGTTGTGTAGCTATGCCAGGCGACACAATTTCCAGTATCGATGGTCAGGTTTACATAAATGGTAAAAAGCAGGATAAAATTGAGGAAATGCAATTCAGATACCAGCTTAGAACTAACGGAAGTCTCATTAATCCACGAAAGTTAGATGAGATGAATATCACAAAATCCGAAATCGGACAGAGTGGTTCGATCTATGAAATGCCATTATCGGAAGCTAAAGCTGCAAAATTAGGAAAACTAAGCAATGTATCATCTATTGTTAAAATGACTTATAATGTTGGGGCTCCCGAAGATGTTTTCCCTTTTAGCGATAATTACAATTGGAACCGAGATAACTTTGGACCTTTGGTAATTCCTAAAAAAGGACAAACTGTTAAGCTTAGTTTAGAAAGCTTACCTTTATACGAAAGAGTAATTAATGCTTACGAAGAAAATTCTTTATCGGTAAAAGATTCTATCATTTATATTAACGGCAAACCAGCCGATACATATACTTTTAAAATGAACTATTACTGGATGATGGGCGATAATCGTCACATGTCTGCAGATTCACGTTACTGGGGATATGTACCAGAAGATCATGTGGTAGGAAAAGCTTCATTTATATGGCTTTCGCTTGATAAAGACAAAAGTGCTTTCGAAAAAATTAGATGGAACAGAATTTTTAAATGGATTCACTAATTATTACAATAAGAAATTAGTAAAAAGACACCAGCTGGTGTCTTTTTCTTTTAATATGTATTTTGTAGTTTCGCAGTATTGTGAAATATCGCAAATTATTAAATTCTTTCTGGCATTTCTATAAACCAGCAGCAGACAGATAGCAAGAATACATCTGATAATTTTAAAATGGAAAATACTCAGGCATTACTGGCAAGCTCATATTTTGCTCCAATACAATATTATTGTAAGTTAATTCAATACAATAAAGTACTAATTGAACAGTGGGAAAATTACTCGAAACAATCGTACCGCAACAGATGTAATATTTATGGTGCCAATGGAATATTGGCTTTATCGGTACCAGTAATTAAGGCTAGCAATAGAAAAATTTTCACCAAAGATGTTAAAATTTCTTACGATACAAACTGGCAAAAACTACATTTAAAAGGAATCGAAGCAGCCTATAAATCATCACCATTCTACGAATACTATATCGACGATTTGGAACGTTTCTTTACTCAAAAATGGGAGTACCTTCTTGAGTTTAATATGGAAATACAAGCTGAAATATGTTCGTTATTGGAAATTGAGGCTAATATTGAATTAACTACTGATTTTATTCAAAATGAAACCAATAATATAATCGATTACAGAGATAGTATTCATCCTAAGATATCTAAAAACAAAGCAGATTCAACTTTCAATGCAAAACCTTACACTCAGGTATTTGGAGACAAGTATGGATTTCAGTCAAACCTGAGTATTTTAGATGTACTATTTAACTTAGGTCCGGATGGATTAAGCTATCTGGAATCCTGTTTAGAGAATGCCTAAATGCTCTTTTAAATCCTGCATAATTTGTTCGTGATCGAAGGCAAGCTTAGGTAAACTATCTACTCTTATCCATTGAGCTTTTAATGCGTCATCTTCTCCCTTTACCACGGGCAATTCCGAGGCTTTAATCTGAGCAATATAAACTACCGAAACTGTTCTGCCACGAGGATCACGATCTACTGCTCCGTAAGTTTTAAATTGGCTTAAGGAAATTCCATCGAAACCAGTCTCCTCCTTTAATTCACGAAAAGCTGCTGTTTGCAAATCCTCATCCATATCAACAAATCCTCCAGGAAAAGCCCACATTTCTTTGTAAGGATCATTTCCTCTCTGAATCAATAAAACATACAATACTCCCAAGCTTTGGCAAAATATTGCACAATCAACAGTTAATGCAGGTCTTGGATATTTATAAGTATACATGATGTCTGTGTGTGTGAATGAGTGATAATTATAATAAACTTTGGCAGCTATGCCACTCAATTATAAACTATTTATCGCTTGTAACAATTCTCTTGATTACTCTAAGTTTGTGCGAATATTGTTTGGTATCAACATTAAATATTCCCTGATGATCGACATTATCGATACGAACTTTTCCTGAAGCATGAATAATTTTGTGCCTATCCCAAATAATTCCCACATGAGTAATTTTTCCTTCTGCATTATCGAAAAAAGCCAAATCGCCTGGCAATGCTTCCTCCACAAAAGTTAAAGAATTACCAACTAAAACCTGCTGACTGGCATCTCGTGGTAAATTTATTCCATTTAGTTTATAAACAATTTGAGTTAATCCGGAACAATCGATACCATAAGGAGTTCGTCCTCCCCACAAATAAGGAGCATTAAAATATTTTAATGCCGCTTTAATAATAGAATCGCGAATATGATTTTCCTGTGAATTATCGCTAACTTTTCCCTGATAAAAATATTTTTTATCGCCTATGCTAAACGATTTTTCATGAGCATTACAAAATGGGAAAGAGCTTCCCGGAACAATTAACTTATTGGAATAATCCTTTTCCTGATATACCAAATTGAAAGTATCATTAGCTACAACAGGTATTGTACTATCTAGCTGATTGAATGAAGACTCTGAAACTTCAGTAATCATTTTTGTATCAACCCACCCCTCATATTTATCGAATGCAAGCCGAACCTTACTCCAATTTTCAAGCTCATCAATAATCTCAAAATGCTCACCAAACAAAATTTGCGTAACCATTTCACTTTTCTCTGCAGCCTCATTTCGTACAGGAATAATACTTAAATCAGAAATACCGTATTTCATTTATTTACTTACTTAGTTTTCGTATCAATCAAATATAAAAATAAAATTATGTTTTTACTTCCTGTTTAATATATTTGCTTTTATATAATATGAATAAAAGAAAACAATAATTATTTTTTAGCAAAAGATATTCGATTAATTTTATACAAGAATTTTAATATTGGTAAAACCATATAAAACGAATTACTCAATGAACAAATATTTCAGGTTGATACGTCAGAACCTAAATAACATTTATCGTTTTTCCATAACGGCAATTACCGTTATTCTAATTATAATGTTATTTCCGAATATTGGAAATTTTAAATATGAATATCAAAAGGGAAAGCCCTGGATGCATGAAACACTTATTGCTCCTTTCGATTTTTCAATTCTAAAAACAGAAAAAGAACTTAAAAGTAACCGCGATAGTATTCTTACTCGTTTTAGTCCTTTTTTTAAAACAGATACTTCGATATATCCAAAAATTATTAAAAAATTTGAATCTAATTTTGCTAAAAAATGGAATAAATTTGAAAGATCCTCGAGCTTTAAAAGCCTAAAATATACTCAAAAAAGAATTGAAGCCGAAAAAACACTAACACGTAATTATTTAAAAAGCTATTTATCTAATTATTATCAAAAAGGCATTGCCGATTTACAAAACGAACAACAAAAATACAATTTTGAACTTCCTAAAACCATAAATAAATCGCTTAATAATCTTAACGAACTTATAAGTGTTAATGATATTTATTCATCACAAAAAGCATATGAAAATTTAAACAAACAAATTAAAGAAGATTTTGAATCGAGTATTTTTCAGGGGTTTATTCAGGATTTAAATATTGATTCTTATTTGGAACCGAATTTATTCTATGATAAAGAAATGTCGGAACAGGTAAAAAACAGCATGCTTTCTAATATTTCGCTTACCAAAGGGAAAGTAGATTATGGAACCCGAATTGTACTTAGAGGAGATATTATTAACGATGAGACTTTTCTTATTCTGGAATCGTTAAAAAAAGATTATGAAAATATTTAGGCTCATCTCAAAATCATTACCTAATTCTGGCAGGACAAAGCCTTTTGGTAATTTCCTGCATTGTTTTGTTATTTTTATATTTAAGAAACTTCAGACGAAAAATACTGCACGACAATAAAAAACTCCTCTTTCTTTTTTTATTGGTTTTAATGTTTGTTGCCATTACTACTCTGGTTTTAAAGTTCCCCAAAATTAATATTTACATTGTTCCGTTTGCATTAATAACTATTGTGGTTCGAACACTTATGGACAGCCGTACGGCTTTGTTTGTATTTATTGTTACAGTATTAATAACCGGGTTTCTAGCCCCCAATGGTTTCGAGTTTGTATTTTTACAAATGTCGGCAGGTATTATGGCAATTTATAGTTTACCCCGCTTAGAGCGACGAGGTCAGCTAGTACTAACAGGTATTATTACCTTTATTACTTATAGTATTGTATATTTTGCTTTCGCGATAACTCAAATAAGCCATATTAGTGAAATTAATTTACTTAATTTTATGTGGTTTGCCATTAACGGACTGCTACTTACATTTTCGTACTCGTTAATTTACATTTTCGAAAAATTGTTTGGTTTTCTTTCTGATGTTACTCTTATAGAGTTATCAAATCAAAATCATCCTCTTTTAAGAGAGCTTACAAAACAATCGCCCGGAACTTTTCAACACTCTTTACAGGTTGCGAATTTAGCCGAAGCAGCTATTAATCATATTGGCGGAAATCCTTTATTGGTAAGAACAGGTGCTTTGTATCACGACATTGGCAAAATGAAACATCCTATTTATTTTATTGAGAATCAACTTTCAAACTCAAATCCACACGATAGTTTAGAATTCGATAAAAGTGCTCAGATTATAACCGATCATGTAAAATATGGTGTAAAAATTGCAAAAAAATATAAACTCCCTCAAAAAATAATCGACTTTATTGAAACCCATCACGGTTCAGGAAAAGTAATGTATTTTTATACTTCCTTTAAAAATAAATATCCGGATAAGGAAATTGATGAAGAAAAATTTAAATATCCAGGTCCAGACCCTTTTAGCAAAGAAACTGCTGTATTAATGATGGCTGATGGAATTGAAGCTGCTTCGAGAAGTTTAAAAGTAAAATCGCCAGAAAGTATTCGGGAATTAATTGATAATATTATCGATAAGCAAGTACGCGAACATCGCTTTGCAAATGCTGATATTACATTTAAAAATATAAATGAAATTAAAGATATATTTACCAATGCATTAATTAATGTTTACCATGCAAGAATAGAATATCCAGAAGAAAATAAGAAGAAAAATTAAATTGTAAAAATCTAATAAAAGGAAAGCAAGATTGGAAAAGACTTATGTCTTATTTTAATCTTGCTTTTTTACATACACAATTATCTTAATAAATTAAACATTAAACCAAAGCTACTCGCCCTCACTCAATTTTTTTTTGGATAGTATTTTTCGTAACTTATAAAGAGTGATATGTTTCACATAAATTATAGTTTACAAATTATTTATCGAGTTTTTTTACAGAACCAATAGTTAAAATAATACGCTTAATTATATACAAAAACCTTACTATTATGATACGAAATTCCATTTTTCTATTTGGACTAATTATTTCGGTCGTGCTAGCAGTATCCTGCCAGCCAGATAAAAAGGTAGAACAGAAAAAAACATCCGATTCTGTAATGCAGCGAAAATTAGCCAACTATTCAAAAGTAAAACTATCAGCCAATCTTAACTCTCTATCTGCTAAGCAAATTAAAGTATTTTCTAATCTTATAAAAGCTGCAAACGCTATTGATAATGTTTACTGGATGCAAGCATACGGTAATAAAGATTCACTATTAAATAAGATTAGCAATGAGGATATGAAAGAATATGCCATGATTAATTATGGGCCTTGGGATCGTTTGGATGGCTTCACATCTTTTACTGATGACTTTCCGCCCCGACCATTGGGAATTGGATTTTTTCCCTCTAATTTAAATCAGGAAGAGTTTTTTAATCTAAATGACGACAATAAATACAATCCGTTTACAATTATTAAACGTGATAATAGTGGCAATTTAAAGGTAATTCCCTATCGTGATGCTTTTAAAGCCGAATTAAACAATGCTGCAAACTACTTAAATAAAGCTGCCGAGCTAAGCGAGTCTAATGAGTTTAAAGTTTATTTGCAACAAAGAGCTAAAGATTTACAATCTGATAATTTTGAAAAAAGCGACTGCTTATGGTTAAAATTAAATGAAAATTCTCTGGACTTTATTGCCGGACCTATTGTAAATAGTGAAGATCATTTACTTTGGACAAAATATTCCTATGGTGCATTTATTATCCTAAAAAATAACGAATGGACAGAAAAGACAGAAAAATATGCTTCTTTACTTCCCTTCTTACAAAAAATTTTACCTGTTGAGGATAAATTTAAATCTGAATCAAATATCAGTACAGCTAATATTGTAATATACGATGTACTTTACAATTCGGGTTATTGTAATGCAGGAAACAAATTAATTGGACTTAAGCTTCCAATTGGCAACGATCAAATAAAATGTGGTACCAGAAAACTACATTTTAAGAATGTAATGCAGGCAAAATTCGACAAAATTCTTTTGCCTATCAGTAAATTAGTTATTGATGAAAAGCAAAAAAGAAATGTAAACTTTAATTCTTTCTTTTTAAATACAATTTTTTATGAACTAAGTAATGAACTTGGAATTTCAAACACCATTAACGGCAAGGGAAAGGTAAAAGATGCACTAAAAGAACATTACAACGTAATTAATGAATTAAAAAATGATGTTTTAAGAATGTATTTGCTAAATCAGGTACATGAAATGAGACAGCTCGAAAATATCGACATGCTCGAAAATTACGTAACCTATATGGCCGATGTTTTTAGATCGATACGCTTTGGAGTTACCGATTCTCAGGGTGTTGCAAATATGATTCGCTTTTACTATTTCGAAGAACACGAAGCCTTTAAGTATAATTCAAAAACCGGCACCTATAAAATAAACGATTATAAAATGAAAAAAGCCATTGAGTCTCTTACTAAGCTAGTATTAGAAATTCAAGGAAATGGAGATTATGCTGCCGCCGATCGATTGGTAAAAGACAAAGGTTTTATTCGAAATGAATTGCTTCAGGATTTATACCGAATTCAAAGAGCTAGAATACCAAAAGATTTAATTTATGATCAGGGCGAAAAAGCTATTGTATCAGAAAATTAAATAATTTTTATATTCTTAAACTTAGGCATCTCTGTAGATGCCTTTTTTCATGTTTCGATTAAAATATTAATCATATATTTGAGCTGCAAAAAAACAAACTTGAAATGACTCGCTACGTTCTCTTTATTCTTTTAATGCTTAACGGACATGTTAGCTTTAATCAGCTTATAAAAGTTATTGATTCTGAAAGCAAAACACCTATCGAAAACATTTATGTATTTGATTCACATAATTCTACTCTTACAAATAAAGAAGGGAATGCTGATATCTCCAACTTTTCGAGAACGGAAACGATCTACCTGCAACATCCCTCCTATCGCAATATGCAAATCAATTACCAACTAATAGTAGAAAAATCTTATACAATTGAATTACAATCGAGTATTTTTCCCATAGGCGAAGTTGTAATTTCGGCCAATAAATGGGAACAAAATTCATCTGAAATTCCATTAAAAATTCTTCGAATTAAAGAAGAAGAAATAAAACACAGTACCGCACAAACCACTGCCGACTTACTAAAATCATCAAAACAGGTTTACATACAAAAAAGTCAGTTAGGAGGAGGAAGCCCAATGATTAGAGGATTTTCGGCCAACCGTGTTTTACTGGTACTCGATGGCATTCGCTTAAATAATGCAATTTACCGAAGTGGAAACCTACAAAATGTAATTGGCATAGACCCTAACAGTTTAGAATCTGCAGAAGTAATTCTAGGACCAGGTTCAATTATATATGGAAGCGATGCCATAGGAGGGGTAATGGATTTTCATACCCTTCAACCAAAGTATTCAACCTCAGAAATCGCAAACATCAATTTCACTTATAAAACTCGTTATTCGTCGGCAAATAATGAAATTATGAATCATGCTAATTATAACTTTGGAAAAGAAAAACTAAGCTTTGCAGGTAGTATTTCCTATAGTGATTTTGGGGATCAAAAAATGGGAAATCATGGCCCTGATGATTATTTACGGAACGAATATGTAATTAGAAAAAATGGACTTGACCAAATCATTGGCAATTCTGATGCTGAAAACCAAGTACAAACAGGATATAATCAGTTTAATACAGTTCAGAAAGTTCGATATAAAGCATCATCAAATCTCGAATTGCTTTACGGATTTCATTATACCACAAGTTCTAATATTCCACGCTACGATCGATTAACTCAATATAAAGATGAGAATTTAAAATATGCCGAATGGTACTATGGTCCACAGAAGCTACAATTACACAACTTACAGATTAATAGCAGTAAGAAAAATAAGTTCTACGATTCGTTTAAGATAAATACGGCATATCAAAACTATGAAGAAAGCCGACATGATAGAAAATTCGGCTCCAATTCTAAAAGAAACCGATCTGAGAAACTAGATATCTACTCATTTAATGTGGATGCTGAAAAGAAAATAACAAGTAAAACTCACTTTTTTTATGGCTCGGAATGGACACACAACAAACTAAATTCAGAAGGCTATTCTAATGATATCACAACAAAAGAAAGTGAAGAAATTGCAAGTCGCTACCCTAATAATTCTAAGTACTCCAGCCTTGCTTTTTATAGCAATTTAAAATGGAAGTTGAACGAAAAATGGACACTGAATACTGGAATTCGCTATTCGCACATTTGGATTAATTCGCAATTGGATAATCGTTTTTATGATTTTCCGTTCGAAAAGCTCGATTTGTCGACTGGTTCACTAAACGGAGGAATTGGAATTGCTCATCAATCTGAATCGGGATGGGGATTAAAAATAAATGCTACTTCGGGTTTTAGAGCACCTAATATTGACGATATAGGAAAAGTATTCGACTCGGAACCCGGAAAAGTTGTGGTTCCCAACAAAAATCTCAAACCTGAATATATTTACAACTTCGAATTTAATATCAGTAAAAATTTTGCTCAGATTCTGTTTACTGAATTCAATGTTTTTTATTCATTTTTAGATCAGGCAATGGTTCGTGGTAATTATTCTTTTAATGATAATAATACTATAATTTACGATGGAGTAGAAAGCGAAGTGCAAGCTATTGTAAATGCAGACAATGCTAAAATTTGGGGGTTTAATCTGAATACAATTCTAAAAATAAACAATCATTTTTCGGCAAATGGAAATATTAACCTTACCTATGGTGAGTATAAAGATGGTAGTCCGGTTAGGCATGTTCCTCCCCTATTTAGTACTTTAGATTTAAAGTATAAATCGAAACAATTAAGTTGTAAGCTAGAGCTAGAATACAATGGAGAAATTAGCTATAAAAATTTAGCAAATACAGAAAAAGACAAAGCATATATTTATGCAAAAGATAAAAATGGCAATCCGTACTCTCCAAATTGGTTAATTCTAAACTGGGAAAACTCCTATAAATTAAACAATAAGCTTAATCTTAATTTCTCTGTCGAGAATATTTTTAACAAGCGCTACAGACCTTATTCATCAGGAATAAGTGCAATGGGTAGAAATTTTGTTTTGGGGTTTTCTTATTCGCTATAAACAGTATTTACTTCTATTTTCTTTTTCTATAATCGGTCAGAGACCGTAATTATAAGCTTATTCCTGATTTTTAATCCCAAGTCAGACCTCCCAAACACATAGATATACTGGCATTAATTTTTCGAGTACCAATTCTTTTGTAGTATAAAATAAAAACACCCCTTAACAAGCCTAAGCCTACTAAGGGGTGATAATTATTTATTAGTTCTATAATATAATCTTACAACTAAATTATAGCAAGTAACTTTTCATTTATTAGTTTACATCCCAAAATAATTTGGTTGCTAACTCATCTCCACCAATTGCACTTGCGGCAGCATTATAATTAGTTGCATTAATTAATGGTTCTGATGTTGGATAAAGTAAACGTTTAGGATTAGGTCTATTGTTAGAAGCTGCGGCAACTAAAACAGGAAAATCTAAACGTCTTGCTTCAGTCCAGGCTTCATGTCCTTGATTAAATGAGCCAATATATTTCTGAATACCAATCTTTTCCTTATAATTTGCTGAATCGTAAACAACATCAGCTTCTGTTAAATAAGTAGTTAAATCGGCGGTAGAAAGTCCCCAATAGTCAAATGAAGATGTAATTCCATCTATATAAAACTCTTCGGCATCACCCGAAATAAATCCACGCTCTACAGCTTCTGCTAAATAGAATGAAACTGCTGTATAATCCATTAAAATACTTGGATAATCAGGAGCCACAATTGTGGAACTAACGTGACTATAAGCACTATAAGCATTTCCAACTCCTCCATAAGCTCCACCTACATATCCAGCTTCTATATTGTCATCAAAGAAATATGAAATTCGAGGATCGTTATAGTCAATTAGAAGATCCACAAAGAAATCTGCAGCAATATAATCAGATGCCCTTTTATCGGTTACAAAATAATTATAAGTTGGATTTACATAAGGTTCTGAAGTAGTATAAGCAAATGAAGCATTATCCGCATTCGATTCGAAAACCCCATTAGAAACGGCATCGGATACTAGTGAAGAAGCCAATGTTGAATTTACATCCGCTAATCTCATTCCTAGCTTTAACTGAAGAGATGCACCAAATTTTTTCCAGGATGCCATATCTCCACCATATAATAAATCTGCAGTCGAAAAACTATCAGCAGTCAAATCAATGCTTGAAACAGCACTTGTTAAACTATCTGCAATAGAAGAATAGATAGTTGCTGCATCATCATAAACCGGTGTTGAGTTTTCAATATCTAAAGCTTCAGAAAATGGAACATTTCCAAAATTATCCAATAAGTACTGATAAGAATATACTTCAAGTATTTTGATCATAGCCAATTTATTATTTAACTCAGGTAAAAATTCATCAGCAACTTCGGTTGATCTAAGACCTTCTTTAGATTTTTTTAATTCCATTAAAATTTCAGTGTAAATATTATCAAAAATACTTCCACCAACATCTCTATTTTTAGGATCATACGAACACTCCTGAATATAAGTAGTCTGAGTAAAGTAATTGGCCCAGAATCTATCTAAATTCTGGTTATAATCTCCATCAGCCATTTGTCTGGCAAGATTTTCCATTGCATAAGAGAATAACACTCCTGGTTCAACTTCAGTTGGCGATTTCGGATCTACATTTCGAACCGACAAATCATCATCACACGATACAGCGATCAGTGAGATCATTAAGCCTAATAATATATATATTTTTTTCATACGTTAATCTATTTTAAAATTTAACTTTCACATTAAATCCATACTCTTTAGTACTTGGAAGTGATGCATTCTGAATACCTTGATAATTACCTGAACTTGAAGTGTATTCAGGATCCCCATAAGGAAGATTTTTATCAATAATCCATAAATTTCTACCAAATACTCCAACTGTTACATCTGTTAAACTAAGTTTGCTCAACACAGATTTAGGAAGATTATAATTAAGAGTTACCTCTCTTAATTTCACATAAGAAGCGTCATAGACTAATGCTTTATCTGCTGCGTAACCATCTCCATTAAAATCAGAATCATAAGATCCACCATAATAACCATAAGGTGTTTCGTAAGTACTTGCATCAGCTCTAACAGTATTAGTTTCACCATTAGCATTAACACCATCAAGCAATACTCCACCACCATCGGCAATACTATTACGCTTAGGATTACCCAACTCGTTTAAACCGGCAGTTTCTTTATATATCCCTGTTGCACTACCAAATCCCATGTCATAAGATACAATATCACCACCTTTTTGAATGTCAATTAGAAAACCAAATGAGAAGTTTTTATATCTGAAGTTATTACTAATACCACCATTCCAATCTGGTTGAATGTTACCTAAGATTTCCTGAGTACTACTAGTTTTAACATATTTACCATCATTACCTACAATTCTTTTTCCATCAATATATTGGTAATCGGTACCTGTTATTGTACCATAGGCTTCTCCTACTCGAGCATTAATTGCTGTACTCCAGGCACTATAAATTAATAAGTTTTGACTATCTCCATTTAAAGAAACAACCTCATTCTTATTTTTGGCCCAGTTTACATTTACATTCCATTCGAAATCTTTTTTCTTTACAGGAGAACCAAACAGAGCTACTTCTAAACCTTTATTAGACATTTCACCTGCATTAATGTACTTATAATTTACACCTGATGCAGTTGAAACTTCTGCAGATAAAATTTGGTCTGTTGTTTTTTTATCGTAATATGATAAATCTAACCCTAGACGATTATTAAACATATTTAATTCCAAACCAATTTCAAATTCGTCTGTTGTTTCATTTTTCAAATTTGAATTATTCGCCGTATCTGGTAAATAATACATTGGAGTCGAATTAAAAGAAGTCGCTGCCGAATAGGTATTGTAAACACTTTGAATAGGTGCATCACTTGCAACTTCAGCATAACCAACTCTTAATTTACCAAAAGTTAACCAGGGTAAATCAAGCAACTCATTAAACACGAAACTTGAAGAAACAGAATAATAAGCATAAGTATCATCATCTTTAGGTAAGGTAGATGACTTATCGAAACGAAGCGATGCTTCTGTATACCATTTATCCCACAAACCAAAAGTAGCTTGTCCGTACCATCCATATTTTAATTGTTCTGCATCATACTCTGCAGCAGGTTCTAAGGCACTTTTAGAATTACTCAACGCATAAACGCCAGGATTAACCAAACCACCAGTTGTTGATGAGCGGGTACTTCTTACGTTTATATTTTTAATATTCATACCTAAAAGAGCTCTGAAAGTAAAATCTTCAGAAAATCTTTTATCATAGTTCAACATGAAATCATTGTTGTACTCCTCATAAGTACGTTCATATTTTTCATACTTAGACAAGTCTAAACTACCCATTGCAATTCTTTCTTCTCTTAAATCAGTATAAGTATCAATACCAAATCTGGCAAGAACATTCAAATTATCGTTAATTTCGTAACTTGCCTGAAATTTACCGAAAAACCTATTACGAATATCAGTTTCATAATTTTCATAAAGTACCCAGTATGGATTATCAAAATAATGAGGAGATAAGTCACTAGATGAATTTGCATTCCAACTAAGATTCTCTTTAGTTGACATATAAGCATTTTTTTGAGCTTTTAAATCAACATTTGCTTGATACCATTGCTTTAAAGATTGCATAACATTACCAGCATCGTAACCTGTACCATATCTACCTTTACCTGAGATTCTTGTATAAGTAGCTTTCGCATCAACTTTAAATTTGTCGGTAAGTTTATAAGAAGCATTAAAATCGATTACATCTTTTTTGATCTTAGAATTTTCCAGTATACCTTTTCTATCATCATTTGTATAAGCTAAACGGAAAGTTCCTTGATCATTTCCTCCATCAATAGCAATATTGGTAGTTGAAGAAACTCCCGTTTGAAAAAATGATCCTGGTCCATTCTTAGAAGCAGAATAAGCACTTTTTTGCTTATATGTATCTAATTGTGGATAGATTGCATCCCACTGAAATACCATAGATCCATCTAACGGACCTCCAAAAGAAGCATCCTCGCCATAAGGAACTAATAAATCCATAGTACCATCACCATCAAAATCTTCATCATTAAAGTATCCTGTAGAACCATAGTAAGGTCCATAACCAGCTCCATATTCTGTTTGATACTCCGGGAAAGTATCATCATCATACTTGCTAAAAGTTACCCCTTGACTTATAGTAACGCCAATACCTTTCTTTTTAGATCCTTTTTTAGTTGTAATTAATATTACACCATTGGCAGCATCTGAACCATATAATGCAGCTGCAGTTGCACCTTTTAATACTGAAATAGATTCGATAGATTCTGGATCAATATCTGAAGCAGCATTACCATAATCATATCCACCACCAGCTGTTTGAGAAGATGTTGTATTCGTATTACTATTACTTACAGGAACACCATCAACAACAAATAAAGCCTGATTATTATTCAAAAATGAATTTGATCCACGAATTACAATATTAACAGATCCTCCAATTTGACCTGATTTTTTAATATTAACACCACTAACTTTACCAGAGAGGGAGCTGATAAAACTAGCGTCTTTTGCTGTACTTACAGCATCTCCGCCTACTTCTTGTACCGCATATCCTAAAGATTTCTTTTCTTTAGTAATACCTAATGCTGTAACAACAACTTCATCAACACCTATTGATTCAGTTTCGAGAACAACATTAATGGTAGTTTGACTACCAACACTAATTTCTTTGGTAACCATACCAACGAAACTAAATAGTAGCACATCCGAAGCTTGTGCTTCAAGGGAATACTTACCGTCTATATCAGTACTCGCGCCTACTGTGGTACCTTTAATAATAACTGATACACCAGGCATTCCCAGACCATCATCGGCACTTGTTACAGTTCCCGAAATTCTTTTGCTTTGCGCATTTACTATTTGTGCTCCCATTAAAATGAGAAGGACAAATAGTCCAATAATTTTTTTCATAAAAATTTTTTTTAGTTAGTAATTAAGTAAAGATGCAAAATGGTTAATGGTAATTCTTATTCGTAAAAATAGTACTAAAAATGGTTTTAACAAATTTTAACAAGGAAGCAACCATAGAGTACTCAAACGTTTACGTAAACATTTTTCGCTTATTATGATAATAGAGTTGTCATCTGTATGATTTCTGAAAAAATGATAATTAATACTGGAACTACATCTAACAAACTGACACTTTGATTTAAACTTTAGTTTCTGGCAATAAAATAAAACTAAGGTTTCCATGTACATTATTAACAATAATTAAATAACCAATAATATATCGAAAAAGCGTTTTTTTTATATTTTTTTTTAAACACTATGTATTTACTAGAGTATAAAATAATAAAAATACTTTTTTCTTAAATATACCTCAATAAAATAAAGGCCTTTTTAAATAATTAATAAATTCTAAATTTACTATGCAAGTATCAATTTATTAGTAATATCTGCAATAGCATGAATAGATAAAACGATAAGTATAATCGGAAGTAAATTTTCGATCAATCATATCGATCTTTAAATAAGCCTAAGTTCTTAATAAACTTAGTTTTATATACACAAGTGATTATTCAAAATAAAAAGAAGAACAAATTGGGAGATTGCTTAGGGCATAGCAAAATCACGTAATAAATTTATATCGTATGTTGGTTTGCCTGGAACTACGAATTTATTTAATTAAAAATGTAACTACAGACACAAGTTTTACTTATCTCTAAAGCAGAATCATTTAAGCCTTAATATAGTTCTGTAGAAAAATTTGTTGAGTTACCTGAGTTCTTTCTGCAGACTTGTCCAATAGAATCAAACAATCTTACGTCATGTGAGTTTTACATCATGAAAATTTAATGGTTGTGTCACAAATGCAAAGTACCGAACCTATTTCATTATCGATTGAAAAGGAAAACTTAATTTCTTTAATAAAAAGGATAATGGGAAGAGGGCTAGTGGCTTTAATGAATGAAGGTAAACAAAAAACAGATTTTAGACGACCATAAAGGTTTATAATAAGTTATTGAAAGGTAAGAAAACTAATTTAAAGTTTCGATTACAGAAAGTTAAATATCATACTTATAATTTAGAAAAAAGTGAATTAATCATTGGAATGAAAATATCGCTTAAGTTATTGAAGATAGTCTGTCGACTATTTTTAGTGCACTAGCGATTTCTAGTTTAGCGAGTATTTCAACTAAAAATGAATCCAGTGAATTTTTAAATCAGTAAAATAACGAAGCTTGTGACTTTCATTAATACTGCACTAGGATCTTAAGTTACATTGTGTTTTCATTTTATAACTTAATAGCTCAATACTTTTTTGTACATAACAATTTCGCTATTAAACTGATTAATCTGAATATTTGCAGAAAACTTATTGAAGACGATAAATATTAAATTTAGTATAGCTTGTTTATTAATCAGAACGCAGCAAAACATCTAAATCAATAACAAAAAGCAACAACTATAAACAAAAGGCCGTCTCAAATTTAATTTTGAGACGGCCTCGGTTGATATTATATAATTTCAATTAATTCCTTGTAAACAAGAAGTTATATGTTCCAAACGAACCTTCATCAACAGTAATAGCGAACTGCATTTCAAAAGATCCAGTACAAGACTTAAATAATCCACTTCCTGGTCCATAGTAGTAATTTGTATAACTTCCCCAAGGAGCACTTGGTCCTAATACAGATTTAACTACACTAACCTTAAATGAATTTGGATCAATATTTAACTCTAGAAGATTATCGTTGGCTGCTCCACCTTCCATTTCATAAATACCTGAAACAAAAATCTTAAATGGATCATCTGGATCTGCCGTAAATGTAACATCTCCTGCAACTTGCCAATCATCAGAAACAACATGGTAGCTACCAACAGCCATTGCTGGATTAAACTCACAAGTTACAAAAACATTTAAAGCTGCTGTAGATCGTGAAGAAACGCCTTCCTTGGTAGTAACTACATGAAAAAGGAAAGAATCATCAACACTAATATCACTTTCTGATAAGCCTAAAACACTAATTACGTCTAATGCTTCCAAAGTTATGGTCGCAGGAAAAGAAGTAATCTCCTGTACTACAGCATTTACACCTTTATAGGTTACCTGAACCTCAGCTGCATCTACCTGCTCTCCTTCGGGTAAATCAACAACAAATTCTACATACGAATTTGCCAAGTCAGATGTATAAAACGCAGGGTTAACATCTGTAATTTCCGGAATAATAGCTATACCTCTAGAACCAACTAAGTTCTCGTTGGTATCATCACAAGCACCAAGGAAAAATAGTGCAAATACTAAAAGTAAACTATATAATTTATATATTTTCATATTTTCTTAATTTATTTTGCAAACTAATTATCTTGAGCCTCCAGCCCACCAAACATTTTCAGAATAAACATAGCTACCATCACCATAAGCTTCCCTAACATTAACATTTGTTGTTACATCTTCAGAACCATAAGCAAATCGCAATGGAAATTTAGAGCTGTTTAACGGATTATCTAGATCAATAAAATCATCGCCCATTGCTTTTAATCTTCGTATATCGTTATAGGCTTCTAAAGCTTCCTCTTCGAAGAAGGCAATATATTTTTGAATCATAACTTCTTTAGTTGTTGAATTCTGATCCAAAAGTTTACCTTCAACTTCGTCAGTAAAATAGGCTTCTGCATCTGCTTGCGAGATATTTATATTTGATTTAGCACAAGCGGCAACAATTGCTTTTTTCAAAGATGCTGATGCATTTACCAGATCATTTTGGCGTGCGTAAGCTTCAGCTTTCAAAAATTCAATTTCATGATAGCTCAACAAATAAGTAGGTGCTGTTAAGGAACTTATTGCAGAAATACCATATCTCCCTTGTTCCTGACTTGGAGTACCATTAGGTGCAAATTCTAAAGTACCTCCATCAGAATAAGCCTTAAAGAAAACAGCATCTCTTGGATCATTTCTTGCGTCTAACTTATTATGCAAACTCGAACTTGCCCCAAAGTAATCACGATCAAGAAAAAACTGCTGAAATGGACTTTTAGAAGAAGATCCATTATAGTCGAATTGACACTGCTCACTTGCACTTGTAAAAGATTGATTAGCAAAAGTAATTACGTCGGAATAATTTGCATCACGCATAGACAAACGCATTGTATATCTGGCTTTTAAGCCATAAGCAAATTTAACCCAATTGTTGATACTAGCTTCATCACCACTATAAAGAAAATCCTGAGTTCCCAGAGTTGGGAAAGAAGTTTCTAATGCTAAATTTGAAATCGCATTATCCAAATAGGTGAAAATTTCTGTATAAATACTTTCCTGAGAATCTAAAACCGGAGTAAATATAACTCCTGGATTTAAAGCCTCGCTCCAAGGTACATCTCCCATTACATCAGTAAGAATAGCCAAATTATAAGCTGTCAAAATTTGGGCAATTCCTAAGGTATGGTAATTTCCTTCTTCACTTCCTCCTTCAGAACATTTTGTTATTACATCTTTTAAATTCAATAAATTCTGATAAATTGAATTCCAAGAGTTATTATAGGTTGTACTACTAGATGGTTCATTTGATCGAATCTCAGCATTATACATTTGATTATAAACTCCTACATTATGCTCCACATAACATGAAGAATAAAATGCTAAATCTGATCCTGTTACACTAAAAGCAGTACTCGTCATTACATCTGTAATAATCAAGTTTGTTGCTACATTTGCAGGATCATTTACGTTCTTATTGATATCATCCATCAAATCTTCAGAACATGAACTAATTGCAAACATTATAATAGCAATAGTTATATAATAATTTACTTTTTTCATATGATTCTATCTTTAATATTAAAATTTAATATCAACACTAAATCCATAACTTGTGGCTTGCGGTAAAGAAAATCTTTCGAAACCTCCGGCCATATTATTATTACCTTGAGAAGACTCTGGATCAAAGTTATCCAATTCTGTCCAAAGTAGAATATTTCTAGCGAAAGCAGAAACAGTAAGATCTACATTAGGAATTAAACTTTTCCCGAAATTATACTTTAACGAAAGCTCTCTCAATTTAACAAATGAATTTCCATGAATATAATATTCATCAATATTTGTTAAGATATCGGAATATAAAGTTTGATACGCTCCAGTATCACTTGAACCACCTCTGGCAATATCATTTTTTGAACCATCACTCTTATATCCATCAAAAATAAAAGTAGATTCACGATCTTCAGTTCTTTCAGACATACCATATAAATCAAGAAGTCCATTTGATCCAGAATACATTTGACCACCTTCTTTCCATTCCAAAGTAGCACCTAATGACCAATTTTTATATCTAAAATTTGAAGACATACCAACAATAAAATCTGGTGAGACAGATCCAATTACACCTGGTTCTCCTGCCATTGGCATTCCATAGCCTGCCGAATTTGGGTCTTCATCAACAAGTATTCTTCCCATATCATCACGTTGATATTGTGATCCGTAAATTACCGGATAAGTATCACCAATACCTGCTCTTACCTGAGGAGTAGTAAAACCTCCTAAGAAAATACTCTCAACTCCTGGAGCTAATTTATCTACAACATTCTTTATTTTAGAGTAGTTAACATTTAAATCCCAAGTAATATCTTTAGTGGAAATTGGCGTTACATACATTATAATCTCGTGGCCATCGGTATGAACCTCTCCTCCATTCATTGTTAAGCTACTAGCTCCTGTTGATCCTGCTAATGGAACTGAGAAAATTTGATCCTCTACATTTTGTCTTGAATATGTATAATCAATACCTACTCTATTATTTAAGAATTTCAGATTTACCCCAATCTCATACGATTTAGTATTCTGAGGTTTTAAGGCTGGATCATACAAAACATTATTAGGAATATAAGAATTTACACCATCCAACGGATATGTAATTGGCTCATCAGTCCAAAAACCTCCACCATAATTAGGTTTAGCATAGTAATTATCTAGATAAGTACCCGCTTGTCCTACTTCAGCATAAGAACCTCTAATTTTTGCAAATGTAATCCAACTTGCATCTTTGATAAAGTCTAATTCAGATGCCACAAAACCTAAAGAAACTGAAGGATAGAAAAATGATCTATTTCCACGAGGCATTGATGATGCAACATCATTACGTCCTGTCATATTAAAGAACAACATATTCTTCCATGAAAGAGAAACACTTGAAAAAACACCTACGGTACGATCCTTATATTGTGCTTCATCAGAGGTTACTGTGTTCGCATTATTTATATGATTCCATCCGCCAAAATTAAATTCTTGTCCAAACTGATCATATGTTTTTGTTTCATTATGATTAAGCTCATTTCCGACAACAACATTCAACTGCAAATCATCATTAATTTTCCAATCAAAATTAGCAGTTAATAATGAATTATAAGTAACATCTGTTACTCCATAGTTATTGATAGAACCTGTCTTTCCTTTACTTCCATAACCGAATATATCCTGATAATGGGTAGTATAAGAATCAACGCCCAATTGATATTTTACAGTTAAATTCATATCAGCTGCTAGTTCCTTTGCAAACTGTATGTATCCGTTACCAAAAAAGCGATTTGTTTTTTCATTAAATTTATTAT
This sequence comes from uncultured Marinifilum sp., assembly GCF_963677195.1. Lineage (NCBI taxonomy): Bacteria > Pseudomonadati > Bacteroidota > Bacteroidia > Marinilabiliales > Marinifilaceae > Marinifilum > uncultured Marinifilum sp. The sequence goes on along the minus strand of NZ_OY781918.1, from coordinate 2,070,685 downwards.
TGTATTGAACCCAATATGGATTATCAAAGGTTAATGATCGGTAATAAATTTGAGTATAAGGATCACCAGGAACATTATAAGGTATCCCCTTAAGATTGTAACTACTAGGTGCAGATAAAACTCCCGCAAGAGAAGCATCATTACCTCCTGATAATTTATCAACCTCTGTTTTTGCAAAATTAGTAGAGAATCCAACAGTAAAATAATCGTTAAGTTTTCTCTCTGCATTAGCCTTTGCATTCCATCTCTCCATTCCTGTATTAAGTGCAATACCATCTTGATCTGTGTATCCAATTCCTACAGAAAAATTTCCATTTTCAGTAGCCTGACTAACATTTACTCCTGTTGTTGAAGTATAACCTGTTTGGTAATAATCATCCCAGTTATTATAAACCTGAGGAGTAACCCAAGGATCTAAGCCTGCATCCTCTAACTGAGGTACCCTATACATTCCTTCATGTCCATTATTATTTCCGCCATATGTAGCATCGTTTGGCAACTCAGAAATTTTACCACCCCAAGACATAGATGTTCTTGGACTATAAGTACCAGCACTACCTTGAGCCCAAGTTGTCTGATAATCTGGAGTTCTTGATACAACATCAAAACTAGTTGTTTGATTTATTGACACAATTGGTTTCCCTGCTACACCACCTTTACCACTTTTTGTAGTTATAATAACAACTCCATTAGAAGCTCTTAATCCATACAAAGCGGCAGCTGCCTGACCTTTTAAGACATTGATACTTTCGATATCATTAGGATTTAAATCCAATGCTCTATTAGAGATATCAGCACCTGTTACACTATTTCCTGTACTAAATGCTGCGGTACTTGCAATAGGCATTCCATCAACAACGTAAAGAGGCGTATTATTTCCTGTAAAAGAACGAGATCCCCTTATAACAATCTGAGATGAAGCACCTGGCATACCACTAGACATTTTAATATCAACCCCAGCTACTTTTCCCTGAAGAGCTTTTGCTAGATCAGGAGTTCCTGTTTTCTTTAACTCTTCAGCTTTAACATCCTGTACGGCATATCCTAAAGCTTTCTTTTCTTTTTTTATACCTAAGGCAGTAACAACAACTTCATCTACACCAATAGATTCAGTCTCTAAAACAACATTAATAACGTTTCTCTCACCTACTGTAATTTCCTGAGTAACCATTCCCACGAAACTAAACAACAATATATCTGTAGGTTGTGCTTCTAAGGAGTACTTCCCATTAATATCGGTACTGGCTCCGATAGTAGTACCTTTAATTACGACAGACACTCCAGGCATTCCCAGACCATCTTCAGCACTTGTTACAGTACCCGTAATTTGCTTGCTTTGCGCATTTACTATTTGAATACTCATGCCAATGAGTAAAACAAATAGTCCAATCATTTTTTTCATAAAAAACTTTTTTAGTTAGTAATTAAGTAAAGATGCAAAATGGTTTATGGTAATTCTAGATTATAAAAATAGTATTTTATCAGCTTTTAACAAAAATTAACACACCTTTCTATGCTTTACCTCCTATGACTTTTATCATGTTTTAGGGGTTTCAAGGAGATTATTTACAGTTTATTTATAAACTTAATATATAATCTAATTAACAATTAAGCATTAATTATCAACGCTCTAGTATCAACTTAGAATATTGACTTTTTACAATTAAAAAAAAGAAAAATTTTGGTGATTTTTAATAAGGAAAATCATATTCATTTCATTGCAAAATTCATTTTTAACACAAACCTCCTCTCTACAGACCATTTATCTCATAAAAAAAATAAAACATTTAACACTCGCACCCTTAAATAAACGAAGTATCTAAAATAAAATCAATTTCATATTTATTTTTCATTTATAGTTTATAACCTAAATTTTTCGGCTTAAGATTCATGATGGATCTCTTGATTTTATTACATTTGATAAAAATTAAAACAAAATGAGAAAAACACTAAATACTTTACAACCTTCAGAAGTTTGGAAACATTTTGAGGATATTTGTCAAATACCAAGACCCTCGAAAAAAGAAGATAAAATAATTGAATTTTTAATTGATTTTGGAAAGAGCCTTAATCTAGAGACCAAAAGAGATGAAATTGGTAATGTATTAATTAAAAAACCTGCTACTGCTGGAAAAGAGAATCTAAAAACTGTAGTTCTTCAATCTCACATGGATATGGTATGTGAGAAAAATAAAGATACAGAACACAATTTTGATACAGATCCTATTATTCCATGGATTGATAATGCTTGGGTTAAGGCTAAAGGAACTACTCTTGGTGCTGATGATGGTATTGGAATGGCTGCTGAAATGGCATTACTTAGCTCTACAAATATCGAACATGGCCCAATTGAGTGTCTTTTTACTGTTGATGAAGAAACAGGCTTGTCTGGCGCATTTGCTCTTCAACCAGGCTTTTTTGATGGAAGTATTCTTTTAAATCTCGATTCGGAAGATGAAGGAGAGTTATTTATTGGTTGTGCTGGAGGAATAGATACTTTGGCTAGCATGGAATACAATAAAGAACAAGTTCCAGAAGGACATTTTGGTATAAAAATAGAAGTTAACGGATTACAAGGAGGTCATTCTGGAGATGAAATAAATAAAGGAAGAGGAAACTCAAATAAAATTCTGAATAGATTCTTGTGGCAAATAAATAAAAAGTACGATGTTAGATTAAACAAGTTTGATGGAGGTAACCTTAGAAATGCAATTCCCCGAGAAGCAAGTGCAATTATTACCATCCCATCTAAATTTAAAGAAAATGTACGTGTCGATTTTAACATCTATGCTGCAGAAATGGAGCATATCTGGGAAATTAATGAGCCAAAACTAAAATTACATCTCGAATCCACTGATGTTCCTGAGTTTGTAATTGATAAGACAACATCAGATAAGTTAATGGATGCAATTTATGCCTGTCCTCATGGAGTATTTTCTATGAGCTCAAGAATGCCTGGCATGGTTGAAACTTCTACTAATTTGGCCTCTGTTAAATTTAAGGAGAATAATAAAATTATTATTACAACATCACAAAGAAGCGACGAAGACAGCGAAAAGTATAATATTGCACAAATGGTTGCTAGCACATTATCACTGGCAGGTGCAAAAATAGAACATACCGACGGTTATCCAGGATGGGCACCTAATCCTGATTCTGAAATTCTAACTACTGCCGTAAATTCTTATAAAAAGCTATTTGGAAATGAACCAATTGTTAGATCAATACATGCTGGTTTAGAATGTGGCTTATTTCTTGAAAAATATCCTAATATGGATATGATATCATTCGGTCCAACCTTAAGAGATGTTCATTCACCCGACGAAAGAATAAATATTGAAACAGTTGATAAATTCTGGAAACACCTTGTTGATATTCTTCAGAATATACCTACTGTCTAATATAATTTTTTAAAATTACTTAAATGCGATTCAAAAATGGGTCGCATTTTTTTTACTATTTAATGTACAAAAAATTGCCGTTTAACAAGTGATTTAAGCCCTTAGTCATTATATTAAAATATGCAAATTTATAAACCGGTAAACTCTTATTTTTTACTTTTTGTTTACTTATAAAAACCGTAATATTGTACGCTATTTTAATACAAAAACAGTGAATCAGGAAATTTACGAAAACATAAAGTCATGGTTCGGTGAATACACCGAAAGCATATCGAGTGAGTCTGAAGAAATTCAGATGAATTTAGATCTTAAAAAGAATCATTCATATAATACTGCTGAGATAATTGAAGATCTTGCAAAAACGATTGATTTATCTGAATCTGACATTCTAATTGCTAAAACAGCTGCCCTACTACATGATATTGGTCGATTCGAACAATTAGTAAATTTTGAAACTTTTTCGGATACTGAGCAAGCTAACCATATTAATTTAGGTATTAGTACTCTTGAGTCGAATTCTGTATTGGATTGTCTGAATGAAGAAACGAAAGAAATAATTCTTGAGTGTATTCGTCTGCATCACATAACAGAACTACCTAAAACTATCGATGAAAATAAATTGGTATTTGTACAGCTTTTAAGAGATGCCGACAGAATAGATATTTTAAATATCGTTTCGAAGTATTATTCTGACTGTAAAACAGGAGACAATAAAAGGCTTGAAATGGAACTTGCTGATAAACCTGATATTTCGAAAAAAGTTTTCAAAAGAATTATTGATGAAAAAACAGCCGACTATAAGGATGTTTTAACATTAAACGATTTAAAGCTTCAGCAAATGTCGTGGATATACGATTTTAAGCTAAAACAAAGTTTTCGAATTGTTAGTAAAAACACTTACTTAAAACGAATTTTTGATACGCTTCCAAAAAAAGATTCGGTTATTGACATGTATCGCCAAATGAAAATCTATCTGGAAAATAACTTATAATTACATTATTTAGATTTATTAAAAATAAAATTGCATTTTTCTACTATTTTAAAATGAAGATTATTTATATTTGTTATTGTTATTAAGATTAAATATAGATAAACATGAGAGATATAGTTTGCAACTGCCAAATGGTTGACAGAAATACCATAAATAAAGCAATTCACGAAAAAAATGCAACAAGCATTGAAGAGATTCGAAGATATACTGGAGCTAACACTGGCTGTGGAAAATGCATGCCCTATATAAATAGTATATTAGACTCTGAAGTCCCAAAAGTTGTACAAAAAGAAAAATCGAAAAGCAAATTTAAATTGTGGTAAAAAAAAGAGCTTCGAAACATTTCGAAGCTCTTTTTTTATTCAGTAGAAACCTGATATACAGCATCTATAATAGTCCCATCGACCCATTTTATTACTGCAATTATATTTGAAGTAGTTTCTATCTTTTCTGGTACACCACAAATGGTTTCGGCTTCAGCTTTAAGCTCTTTTAATGTTTTTATTGGTAAGTCGCTATTCTTTAATTTCTCTAATAAATCTTTACGCAAGGGATTTATAGCAATTCCCCGCTCTGTAACAACAACATCAATTAATTCACCAGGGCCACACAATGTGGTTACTTTATCACGAATTATCGGAATACGGTTTCGAAACAGAGGAATAGGCAAAATAACCGTTTTCCCAAACAAACAATTTTGCCAACCACCAATTCCGTGTAAAAGATATCCGTCGGAGTGAGTTACAACATTGGCATTAAAATCTAGGTCCACCTCGGTAGCACCCAATATTACCACATCAATCATCCCAGCAAAATTTCCTTTGCCATGATAATTATAACTGGTAAAGGGACTGGTCCACACATGATTTAAATTCTCTCTCATGGATCTGACCCCATCCAAATCGAAAGTTTGACCATCCAGAATATAATCTACAAGACCATCTTCCAACATCTTTACAAGGTATTTATTACTTCCCCCTCTTGCAAAGCGAGCTTTAATACCTTTCTCTTTCATTATTTGGGCAAAATAATTACCAATAGCCAATGAGGTTCCGCCTGCTCCTGCCTGAAAAGAAAATCCATTTTTAATTAAACCTACCTGATCACAAAACTTAGCCGTTAAATCTGCTATATATAATCGATCGGGACTCTTCGTAATTTTTGTTGTACCAGAAATAATTTTCTCTGGAATACCAATTTGCTCCATTTCAACTGTATAATCAACAAAATTTCCTTGTATTTGCCAAGGAATACAAGGGAAAGGAATCATATTATCGGTAACAACGATAACCTTATGGGCATATTGCGAATCGGCTAAGGCAAACCCCAATAAACCAGAAGCAGACGATCCTTCTAATCCATTAGCATTACCAAAAGAATCGGAACACGAAGCGCCAATAACTGCAATATCAATCTTCACTTCTCCGTCCTGTATGGCCTGATATCTTCCACCATGAGAACGCAAAACCGCAGTTCGTTTCATTTTACCTTCGGAGCAAAACTTTCCTAACGGACCATTCATACTACCTTCAATTCCTAAAATAGTGCCATCTTCTAAATATTTAATTAAATGTTCGTGACATGGAAAAGAAGCAGACGGAAACCAGATTAAATTTTTAATTCCTAGTTCGTGAGCAATATCAAAAACCTGATTCGCAATTAAATCGCCATTACGAAAATGATGATGTGTTGAAATAGTAATTCCATCTCTTAAACCTGCATTAATTAAGGCCTCTTTTAATGTTTTTACCTGCTTATTTCCATCCAAAGGAAAATCTTTATTCGATACTATTTTAGTATTAAATTTTATTCCTTCGGGCTTGTATTTTCCAACCCCCATATAAGGAATAGCTTTTTCACCATTTATTTCTACTGGAACTAATCTACCCGCGGCATTTAATAACATTTTAGCAGTCATAAGCTTCCCTCCAATTTTTTAATACAATTCCCAATCGAATAGCCAATTCCAGTATTTTAAGCTGACGTTTTACAACTGGAGGATCGATCATTTTACTTCCCAAAGAAACAAGACTTAATCCTTTTTCTTCAGCTTTGTAATAAGCATTAACTATTTTCTTAGCCTTAGATATTTCATCATTATTTGGAGCAAAATTTTCGTGTATTACCTTTATTTGTCTCGGATGAATACATCCCATACCTTTAAATCCTAAAGCTTTTGAAATTCTTACATTCTCGGCTAAAGCTACCATATCTTCAACATCAGAAAAAACAGAATCGATTGCTTGGATATTAGCAGCACTACATGCATTTACTATTCGTGTTCTGGCATAAAGCGACTCCTCTCCTTTATAGGTTCTTTGCACCCCTAAATTGGCAGTAAAATCTTCTAAGCCTATTGCCATTGCAACAATACTACTAGAAGCGCTTGCTATTTCGAATGCATTCTCAACTCCTAAAGCACTTTCAATAATTGGCATTAAAAAAATATCATTATTGATATTATTCTGTTCTTTTAATTGTCTGATTTTTGTTTCTATTTTAACAATTTCATTTCGGCTTTCACATTTTGGAATAAGGATAAGCTGAACTAAATGAGGAACAATAAAATTTAAATCTTCCAAACCTAAATCACCCTGATTAATTCTAACCATTCGTTCAGCCCCATAAAAATTCTGTGTCCGCAATGCATTTCTTACTACAAAACGAGCTTCATGCTTTTTTTCAGGGGCTACGGCATCTTCTAAGTCTAATATAATCGCATTTGGTTTATGTAAACCTGCGTTAATCATCATATAAGGAATATTTCCTGGTAAGTAAAGTCTGGATAATCTAAAGCGATCCCTATCGCTTACAATATCTGTTCGAGAAATACAATCTAATAAGTACTCTTTATTGGTAGGAATTACCTGTTTAAGTGCAGCTTCAATTCTTGCGGCAAGAACATATTCCAATGCCCCATTATCCCAAATTTTAAATATGGCATGCTTAATAGAAAAATAGCTGGCCATATTTCTAACTAAATCATCAATCGAATTCTTAAAAAATGCTTTTACTTTAGAATGAAGTTCGAGATCGATTCCTCCTGAATTACAAATTTCTATTTGGACTTTACAGTCTCCTTTCATTTTGGAATCGAAATTCCCGGCCACTCCAATTTTTACTTTTGGATACATAAATTCGGAATTTTAAGGCCTAAAAAACAAGAAAAGGAGAAACGAAAAATTAACTAATTTTTCCGCCTCTCCCATTAAAACCATTTACATCTACTAATTAGTTAATATAAATATAACATTTACAACAACATAAAGCAATTATATTATTTCCCTTCATCACAAAAAAAAGGATTGCCAATAGTTGACAATCCTTTTTTAATATCAAAATGATGTAAATCTACATCAGGAAACTCAATAAAATACCTGCTCCAACTGCAGATCCAATTACTCCTGATACATTAGGAGCCATTGCATGCATTAGCAAGTGATTTGTTGGATCATTTTGTAATCCCATATTCTGTACAACACGTGCACTATCAGGAACAGCAGATACCCCAGCTGCGCCAATCATAGGGTTAATAGGACGATCTTTAGGAGAGCACCAGTTCATAATCTTAGCAAAAACTAGTCCCCCAGCAGTTGCAACAATAAAAGATGCGGCACCTAAAACAAAAATAAGTATAGAGTCTTTTGTCAAAAATACGTCGGCTTGTGTTGATGCACCAACAGTTACACCTAATAAAATAGTAATTGTATTAATCAAAGCATTACTAGCGGTATCAGCCAAACGATTTGTTACCGTTGATTCTTTTAGCAAGTTACCAAAGAATAACATTCCTAATAATGGCAAAGCCGTTGGAGAAATATATGCTGTTAACAATAATCCAACAATTGGGAAAATTATTTTCTCAAGACGAGTAACCGCTCTAGGTGGCTTCATCTTAATTTTTCTTTCCTTTTTGGTTGTTAGTAGGTTAATAATTGGAGGCTGTATAACAGGAACCAATGCCATATAAGAATAAGCCGCAATTGCAATTGGACCAATTAGATTTTTTACTGTTTCGCCATTTGCCATTACATTCATACCATTTGCCAGTTTCGAAGATAGGAAAATAGCAGTTGGCCCATCGGCTCCACCAATAATACCAATCGCACCAGCTTCTGGCGGAGCAAATCCTAATGCTAAAGCTCCAAGGAAGGTCGCAAAAATACCAATTTGAGCTGCTGCTCCAAGAACCATCAATCTCGGATTACTAATTAGAGATGAAAAGTCGGTCATAGCTCCAATTCCAAGGAATATTAATGGTGGATACCATCCATTTACAACTCCCGAATAAAGTATATTCATTACCGATCCAGGTTCGTAAATTCCTAATTTTAAATTAAAATCAACAGCTTGAAACATAGGTATATTACCAATAATTATACCTGTTCCAATCGGAATAAGCAATAGAGGTTCGTAATCATATTTAATGGCAAGGAAAATAAACACCAAACCTATTAAAACCATTAACAAATGACCTCCTGTAACGTTTGCAAATCCGGTAAATTCATAAAAATTCTTCAATCCTACAATCGCTCCTGAATTGTGCTCACAATCAAGAACAGGGTTTCCAAAATTCAATACATCTCCTTCTAATTTGGCAACACGCTTGCCAAGATCTAAAGTTTCTGTACTTGTAAGATATGCATTCGATCCAGAATTTGGATCAATATTTTTATGTAAATGAGTTACTTCTTTAGGATTAAAAATCATAGTCAGTTCTTCACCATTAACCGACCAATGTCCTGTAAATCTTTGCTTCACCGAGTCCATTGTAAAAGATAAATCTTTTTTGAACTCAATCGTTTTGTATCGTTTAACCGTAGTGTTCGACACACCAATAGGGTTTGGAACATAACCATCGGTATGATTAATCCATTTCCCTGTTGTTAGTTTTGCTGCGGCATCTGTATGATTCTGAGCAAAAGAGCTAAAGCCTAGCCCCAGTACAAAAATCATTGAAAACACCAATTTATATAGTTTTCTCATTATTTTATTTTTGATGTTATATCAAAATATTATGCTATCTCTACAAGCACATCATCCTGAAGCACACTATCACCAACTGCCACCTTAATAGCTTTAACCGTGCCTCCTTTTTCTGCCATAACATTATTTTCCATCTTCATTGCCTCCATCACCAATAGAGTATCACCAGGGTTAATGGTATCACCAACAGCAATGTTAATTTTAATAATGCTACCTGGAAGAGGTGCCTTAACAGCTGTAGCTCCGGCTCCACCTTTTTGAATTTTACCTTCTCCTGGCTTATTAACAACGGCTTTACGAACTAATCGTGGAGTTTTAGACGCTTTCTCTTCAACATGCACATCAACATCATAACTCGTTCCGTTCACTTCAATTTTGGCATTCGATCCTTGAAAATCCTTGATTTCCACATCATATTGCTGCCCTCTTATTGTAAATTTGAACTTCTTCATTTTTGCTTATCTTGGTTGATTCATTACTCCATAAATCTTAGAACTCCATGGAGAATAATTCTTAGTAACTTTTTTAATTGTGATGACATTACTTTCCTCATCGTGATTTTGGTCGAAATGCATGTGCAATGCCATAGCAATTGCCGCATTAACACCACCTTCGATGTTCAAATCATCAGCTTCGGCGCAAGGTTTACCCTCTTTTACTAACTTCTTTCTTAAATTAAGCTGTAAAAGTTTTGGTAAGTTGATAAAAACAATAACAAGTAGTACCAATGCAAGAAATACAATTGAATAACCTACGATTGCTACTGTCCATCCACCTTGACTTCCTATAGATAAAATATTCATTAACATAGAACAATTTTTTACAATGGAATATTAGAATGTTTCTTAGGTGGATTCACTTGCTTCTTAGTCTGAAGAGACTGGAAAGCGCGAATCACTCTGAAACGTGTATTTCTTGGCTCAATTACATCATCGATATAACCATAAGATGCAGCATTATAAGGATTTGCAAATGCCTCGTTATACTCAACCTCAGTTTCTGAAATAAACTTCTCTTTATCTGCATCATTCATTTCAGCCATTTTTCTTCCATGAAGTACTTCAATTGCACCTTTAGCTCCCATAACAGCAATTTCTGCTGAAGGCCATGCATAATTTAAATCTCCACGAAGTTGCTTACAAGACATTACATCATGAGCACCACCATAAGATTTTCTCAGAGTAATAGTTACTTTTGGTACAGTAGCTTCTCCATAAGCGAACATTAATTTCGCTCCATGAGTAATGATACCTCCAAATTCCTGACTTGATCCAGGAAGGAATCCAGGAACATCAACCAAAGTTAAAATAGGAATGTTAAAACAGTCGCAAAAACGAATAAATCTGGCAGCTTTTCTAGAGGCTTCAATATCAAGAACACCAGCAAGGAAATTAGGCTGATTAGCAACAACACCAACAGACATTCCTCCCATGCGGGTAAAACCTACGATAATATTCTTAGCATAATGACGATGAACTTCAAGGAATTCTGCATCATCAGCAAACGAATAGATAACATCCTTCATATCGTAAGGCATGTTTGGATTTTCTGGAATGATATCATTCAAAATATCATCCATTCTATCTATTGGATCGTTACACTCTACAATTGGAGCTTCTTCCAAATTATTCGAAGGCATGTAAGACAGCAACTTACGAATAATCATAATACCTTCTTCTTCGTCTTCTAACATAAAGTGAGAAACACCAGATTTAGATGCATGCATTTTAGCCCCACCTAAATCTTCAACACTGATGTCCTCACCTGTTACTGTTTTAACAACCTTAGGACCAGTCACAAACATATAAGATTTCTCTTCTGTCATCATGATAAAATCAGTTAATGCCGGAGAATATACGGCACCACCTGCACAAGGACCAAAGATTGCAGAAATTTGAGGAACAACTCCCGAAGCAAGAATATTTCTTTCGAAAATTTCAGCATAACCTGCTAAAGCAGTAACGCCTTCCTGAATACGAGCTCCACCTGAATCGTTTAAACCAATAACAGGAGCTCCCATTTTCATTGCCATATCCATAACTTTGCATATCTTTTGTGCAAAAGTCTCAGATAAAGAACCACCAAAAACGGTAAAATCCTGTGAAAAAACAAAAACCAAGCGTCCGTCTATTGTCCCCTGACCGGTAACAACACCATCGCCTAAAAATTTAGTTTTTTCCATACCAAAGTTAGTACAACGGTGTGTAACAAACATATCAAATTCCTCGAAACTTCCTTCATCAAGAAGCATATCAATTCTTTCTCGAGCCGTGTATTTGCCTTTCTTGTGCTGAGATGAAATTCTTTTTTCACCCCCCCCAAGCTTAGCCTCTGCTCTTAAATCAATTAATTTTTTAATCTTATCCTGACTGGCCATAATTTATTGAGTTGTTATTTAAATATTGAGTTTTCTTACTTATCTCCACAAATTTCTGTTAGCACTCTGTGTGTTGATTTTGGATGTAAAAATCCAATTTTCAAACCTTCTGCACCATCACGAGGAGTCTTATCAATAACCTGACAACCTGCTTCCTGAACATCGTTCAATGCTTCCTGAACGTCTTCAACAGCAAAAGCCATGTGATGCATACCACCACCTGTTTTTGCAACAAATTTACCAATTGGTCCTTCTGGATCAGTTGATTCCAACAATTCAATCTTAGTATCACCAACTTTAAAGAAAGCTGTCTTTACTTTTTGGTCTACAACCTCTTCAACTGCATAGCATTCCAATCCTAATACTTTTTCGTAAAATGGAATTGCTTCTTCTAAACTTTTTACTGCGATACCGATATGTTCAATATGTGACGGTTTCATACTCTTATATTTTAAAAATTAATAAATGGACAAAATTATTTAATCGAAAAATATCTACCAATGATCTTTAACATTGCAAAAGTTGTTTCTCAACATGCACACATCATCCTCTACTGATTGTTTTTCAGCATATTACACTAACATATAAACTTAAATAACAAATTCGAACTTAATTTTGAATTGCAAATCTACGAAAACCTTTGCATAAAACTGACACCTTTCAATTACGAGATCAAAGGAAAGTGCTTTTTCAAAAAAAGCGAAACTTTTTTAGCTATTACGCAACATGTTTTGCATAAAGATAATCATCCGCTTGCACACGTAAAATTCGTTCAATTAGTGAGAATTCAATAGCTAGAGTAATATTTAATTTTGCATCCGTTGTAATCGACACAAAAATAATCATAAAAACACCTTACCACAAGACATTTTCTCTCTTGAATTGAAAGTCTTTGTTTATATTTGCATCTTAAAGCAACATTCAACCATTTTTTATAAATTTTTAAGTTGACGTTAAAATGATAATATTCTTCAAAAAAAACGAAGTACATTTTGCAGTACAAGCTAAAAACCAACTTACTGGTTTTGATCTTGACAAACTTTCCTGGTTATTCGGAGGAGCATCTATTGTTGATAAAAAAACAATAGAGGGCATATTCGTAGGTCCCAGAAAAGAGATGATTACACCATGGAGTACTAATGCCGTTGAAATAACCCAAAATATGGGGCTTTCGGGTATTTTTAGAATAGAACAATTCTTTACTGCAAAGTCGGACACACCAGAATATGATCCAATGCTTCAGGCTTTGTATACAAAACTCGATCAGGAAGTTTACTCGATTGAAAAACAACCCGATCCTATTATATATATTGAGAATATTGAAGAATACAACAAACAAGAAGGCCTTGCTTTAAGCGCCGATGAAGTTTCCTATTTGGACAGCGTTTCAGAAAAAATAGGTAGAAAACTTACAGACTCTGAGGTATTTGGTTTCTCTCAGGTAAATTCAGAGCATTGCCGTCATAAAATTTTCAATGGCACTTTTATTATAGATGGTGAAGAAAAAGAATCTTCTCTTTTTCAGCTAATTAAAAAAACCTCAAAAGAAAATCACAACAGAATTGTATCAGCTTACAAAGATAATTGTGCTTTTTTGGGTGGCCCTAGAGCTGAACAATTTGCTCCGGCAAGTCACGACAAAGCCGATTTCTTTACTACAAAAAATATTGACACAGTAATCTCGCTTAAAGCCGAAACACACAATTTCCCAACTACAGTAGAGCCATTTAATGGTGCTGCTACAGGAACTGGTGGTGAAATCCGCGATCGCATTGCAGGAGGTAAAGCTTCGGTACCAATGGCCGGAACTGCTGTGTATATGACTTCCTATCCTAGATTAGAAGCATCACGCAAATGGGAAAATGCTACCGAAGCAAGAAAGTGGCTATATCAAACTCCAGAAGAAATTTTGATTAAAGCATCAAATGGAGCTTCTGATTTTGGTAATAAATTTGGACAGCCTTTAATTGTTGGTTCGGTACTTACTTTTGAGCATTTCGAAAACAATAAAAAGTATGGTTACGATAAGGTAATTATGCAAGCAGGTGGCATAGGCTATGGAAAATTAGATCAGGCACAAAAAGATATTCCTGAAAAAGGAGATAAAGTTGTTCTTTTAGGTGGAGATAACTACCGAATTGGAATGGGCGGTGGAGCTGTATCGTCTGTTGCTACAGGTGAATTTGCCAATTCGATTGAACTAAACGCAGTTCAGCGTTCTAATCCTGAAATGCAAAAAAGAGTTTGCAATGCTATTAGGGCAATGGCTGAAGCTGACGAAAATCCTATTATTTCAATTCACGATCACGGTGCTGGTGGACATTTAAACTGCCTTTCCGAATTGGTTGAAGAAACTGGAGGGAAAATAGATTTAAATGCCCTTCCCGTTGGAGACCCAACCTTATCGGCAAAAGAAATTGTGGGTAACGAGTCGCAGGAAAGAATGGGATTGGTAATAGACGAAAAACATGTTAATCTTTTAACTCGAATTGCTGAAAGAGAACGTGCTCCTATCTACCAAATTGGAGAGACAACAGGTGATATGAGATTCACCTTCGAAGATAAAAAAACTGGTAAAAATCCAATTGATTTAGGATTATCAGAAATGTTTGGTAAACCACCAAAAACAATAATGAACGATAAAACCGTTTCGGAAACATTCGAGGCTGTTATATACGATATAAATAAATTAGAAGAATACCTAGAAAGCGTTCTTCAAATAGAATCTGTTGCATGTAAAGACTGGTTAACAAATAAGGTAGACCGTTCGGTAACTGGAAAAATTGCCATGCAACAATGTGCAGGTCCTCTTCAATTGCCTTTAAATAACTTAGGAGCTGTAGCAATCGATTTTCAGGGCGAAAAAGGAATTGCCACATCAATTGGACATACTCCTATAGCAGCTTTAGTTGATTCTGAAAATGGAAGTCGCTTATCTGTTGCCGAATCATTAACCAATATGGTATGGGCACCAATAGAACAAGGCCTAAAAGGAGTATCCTTATCGGCAAACTGGATGTGGCCTTGTAAAAATGAAGGTGAAGACACTCGTTTATATAAAGCTGTTGAATCAATAAGCAATTTTGCAATTGAATTGGGATTAAACATTCCAACTGGTAAAGATTCTCTTTCCATGACACAAAAATATGGTAAAGATGATGTTGTTTATTCTCCGGGCACTGTAATTATTTCTACTGTTGGTGAAATTGTAGATATCAACAAAATGATTTCTCCGGTAATGAAAGATGATCAAAATTCTCATTTAATTTATCTTGATTTCTCTAAGGATGATTTCAAATTAGGAGGAAGTAGTTTCGCTCAAATTGTAAACAAACTTGGAAAACAAACTCCGGATATTAAAAGCTCAGATTATTTTGTTTCTGCTTTCGAAACTCTTCAAAGCTTAATTCTGGAAGGAAAAGTATTAGCAGGTCATGATATTTCTGCTGGTGGTATGATTACCACCTTACTTGAAATGTGCTTTGCCGATAATAAATTAGGAGCAGACATTGACCTTAGTAGTATTGAAGAAAAAGATTTAATAAAAATTCTTTTCAGCGAAAATCCTGGAGTAATTATCCAAGTTAAGGATCTTGAATCGGTTAAAACAACTCTTAACGAAAAAGACTTAAGATTCCACCTTATTGGATCTCCTTCACAAGCGGGAAGTTTAAAACTAGTGAAAGATTCTGCTTCGTTTAATTTCGACATTGCATCACTAAGAGACCTTTGGTACAAAACTTCATATTTGTTAGATCGCAACCAATCGGGAGCAGAGCTGGCACTTGAAAGATTTGAGTCATATAAAAAGAACGAATTAACATACAAATTTCCGGAAAACTTTACTGGTAAATTTGAGCAATACGATATCGATCCTAAAAGAAAAGAAAAATCGGGCGTTAAAGCAGCTATTATACGTGAAAAAGGTGTGAATGGCGATAGAGAAATGGCTTGGATGATGCATCTGGCAGGAATGGATGTAAAAGATGTTCACATGACTGATTTAATTTCTGGACGCGAAGATTTAAGTGATATTAACATGATTGTGTTTGTTGGTGGATTCTCTAACTCCGACGTACTTGGATCGGCAAAAGGCTGGGCTGGAGCTTTCTTATATAATGAAAAAGCTAAAGCTGCATTAGATAATTTCTATGCAAGACCAGATACCTTAAGTTTAGGTGTTTGTAACGGTTGTCAGCTTATTTCTGAATTAGGATTAATCTACCCCGAACATGAAAAGCATCCTAAATTATTACACAACAATTCTCACAAATTCGAATCGGGTTTTGTAAGTGTTGAAATACCAAAAAACAATTCGGTAATGCTTTCGTCTTTATCAGGATCAAAATTAGGAATTTGGGTTGCTCACGGGGAAGGTAAATTTGAACTTCCATACGCCGAGGAGGAATATCAAATCTCTATGAAATATTCTTATGACGAATATCCTGCAAATCCAAACGGATCACCTTTTGCTACAGCTGCAATTGCCTCGAAAGATGGTCGTCATTTAGCAATGATGCCTCACTTGGAAAGAGCAATATATCCATGGAACTGGCCTCATTACAATGAAGATCGTATTAACGATGAAGTTTCACCTTGGATTGAAGCTTTTGTAAATGCTAAAAATTGGATTTTGCAACACAAATAAAATCAATAGAATACAAAATAATATTAATGCCTCCCCTATTAAGGAGGCATTTTTTCATATAAATCATAAGTAGGTTAAACATTTTTTCATAACTTGTGCACAACTAACTAAAATCACAAAACGCATGAAAAAATTTTTACCCATTACAGTACTGCTATTGCTGTGCTTCGGGTGTGCTCCACCTAAAAAAGTAAGTGAGAAAAGCACTTCTTCCAGATCCCCTAAACTGGAAAAAGAACTTACTCTCGACAAACAATTTGCTCCAGGAACTTGTTCCCTTCTTATTTCCGAATATGATATATTTTCAGAAAATAATCACCTTTGGCTAAAAGGTACTGTTGATAAATTAAATGGTTATGGAGCTGGATTTAATGAAGTAATTCAGAAAAATCAAATTATTAAGATTCGTATTTCAAAAAAACAATCCGAAAAAATAGACAAATCAAAAAAATTATCTTGCATCATCTCGTCTATAAAAAAAATGAATCAATCAAATACATTTAAATTACAAGACCTGAAATAATTATTTCATAACAATAATTAATTTATTCAGCCTTTAATTTATCATCCGACTTCTATATAAATATCTTGAAGTTATTATTACTCCCCCTATATTTTAAGGCATATTTTTTACCATTTAAACTAATCGTATCTTGTATATAATACAAGATTCGAATTAAGACTAAACACGATGAAAAATTTTATAAGCATATTGGCTATTCTTATTGCTACATGCTCTGTATCTGCTCAAAACAAAGGGCTAACAGCAAAAAAAGGTGAGAAGATAAATGTGAAAAACATTGTTATCACCGAAAAAACATATCAAGATCTAACAAATCCAACTTTAAATAAAAGAAAACTATCTAAAATTGCTGATAGAAATTCTGGCAAACCAAAAGTTGCAGATAATCCTTTAGCACGAAGATTATTCGAACTTCAAAGACTACGCAACCCAAATACAGGAAAACTTCCCGCAAATATAAAGGAACTTGAAAAAGCCTATGTACTTTCTTCAAGATCAGGATTACAAAGCAGAACAAAAGCTGGTGGTTTAAACTTTACACAAAGCGGTCCAAGAAATGTTGGAGGTAGAACAAGAGCTTTGGCTATTGACATTTCAGATGCTACTGGAAATACAATTTTAGCTGGTGGTACTACCGGTGGAATGTGGAAATCTACTGATAAAGGACAGACTTGGACAAGAACTACTGCTCTTAGCGAACATCCAAGTGTTACTGCTATTGCTCAAGACCCAAGAGAAGGCCATACATCTACATGGTACTACACTACTGGTGAATACATTGGTTCTGCTGATGCCAAAGGTGCATTCTACGCAGGTAATGGTGTTTTTAAATCAACCGATAATGGTGATTCATGGACCAAACTAAATGCTACAACCTCTAACACATTCTCATCTTTCGATAATTTATTTGATATCTGCTGGAATATATGTGTAGATCCTAACAATGGAGATATTTATGTTGCAACTTACGGAGGAATATATGTATCGAATGATGAAGGCAATTCTTGGTCTTTGGAAATCCAAACTGTTGATGCAAGCCTTGATTCCAATGAAAGATCTTATTCTTCAATTACAGATATAATTTGCACTCCTGCAGGTGTAAAATATGCAACATTAAGCCAAGGAGGAAATCAAAATGAAGGAATTTGGAGAAAAGGATCAGCTACAGATGCTAATTGGGAAGAAATTACCCCTACAAATTTTCCATCCAGTTATAGAAGAATTGTATTAGCAAATGCACCAAGCAATACCAGTCAAGATATTGTATACTTATTAGCACAAACCACCGGATCGGGGCTACAAGGACACAGTTTCTGGAAGTTAAGCTATACTTCAGCAAGCGATTATACCTGGGTAGACAGATCTCAAAATTTACCAGTAGGTGGAGATGGAGATCGCGATGTTAACGGATACGATTCTCAGGGATCATATAACATGATTATTAAAGTTGCACCCGATGATGAAAACATGGTTTTTATTGGAGGAACCAATCTTTACAGATCTGACGATGCTTTTGCAACTGCTGCTACTCCTTTAAGCGATGGAGTTGATAATGAATCAAACACCTATTGGATTGGTGGATATGCTACCGAAAACAATGTAAGTCAATATGATAATCACCATCCAGATGTTCATTCCTTAGCTTTTATTGATAATAGCACACTAGTTTGCGGACACGATGGTGGCTTAAGTATTACATCAAACTTTAAGCAAACAAAAGATTCAGGAATTGGAGAAGACAATAAACCTGTAGACTGGATATTCTTAAACAATAGTTATTTAACAACTCAGGCATATACAGTAGCAATTGATCAAGACAAAACCGACAATGAATATATGATATCTGGTTTCCAAGATAACGGAAGCTGGTTAGCTACAAGTTCTTCGGCTGATTCTGACTGGAATTATTATGGCTCTGGAGATGGTAGTTACTGTAGTATTTTAGATCAAGGTGAGCATCGTTTATCCTCATCACAAAACGGAACAGTATATCTGGAAAACAATAAATCCTATGATGATGTTGAATATTTTTACACCAGAGTAGATCCTGATGGTGCTGAGGGGCAACTATTTATCAACCCATTTATTACTGATGCCAACAATAGCGAAATAATGTATTACGCTTCAGGGCAATATGTATGGCGTAATACTAATATTTTTGATATCCCTAAATTTCAGACATCATCGGCAACTGTTAACTGGGAAAAATTAGAAATTTCAAAAGTATCAGGTACTGTTTCTGCATTAGAATCATCAGTATATCCAGCTCATATTCTATATTATGGAACATCTACAGGAAAAATATACAAAATAGAAAATTCACATTCCAAAAATGCAGTGGTAACGGACATTACAAGCTCCAATATGCCTCAAGTAGTTTCTGGAACAACTAGTCCATATATTAGCTCTATTGATGCAAATCCTTTAAATGCGAATGAAGTTATTGTAAGTTTCTCGAATTATGGTATCGAAAGTATTTTCTATACCAAAGATGGAGGTACTACTTGGGAAGCTATTAGTGGTAATTTAGAAGATGGATCTGACACAGGAAATGGACCTTCTGTTCGCTCGGTTTCTATAATGGTTTCACCAAATGACACTACTTATTACGCTGGAACGAGTACTGGTTTATACAGCACTTCAATCTTAAATGGAAGTGCTACTACCTGGACTCACGAAGCTGCCGATAAAATTGGAACTACTGTTGTCGATATGATTAAATCTCGTAGAGATGGATTTATCGCAGTGGCAACTCATGGTAACGGTATATTTACAGCAAATGCAGATTATAGCTCTGTAGCACCAGTTGCTCTTATTGGTTTAACCCAAGACACATTAATAGCTGGAGATAAAATGGATTTTATGAATAGATCTATTGGAGATGGAATTACTGATTACGAATGGACTTTTGAAGGAGCAGAACCAGCCACTTCAACAGAAGAATTTCCAACCGAAATAAGTTACAATACACCAGGAACTTACAAAGTAAGTTTAAAAGTTACCAATGCTAATGGAGACAATACTCAGATAATAGATGCTGCGGTAGTTGTTAAATCAATTGAAGCAGATTTTACAGCCAGTGCAACCGAGGTTGATATTGACACAGAAATCACCTTCACCGATAAATCGACAGGAACACCTACTACATGGAGCTGGAATTTCCCAGGAGGAACTCCTGAAACTTCTACCGAAGAAAATCCTGTTGTAACTTATAGTTCGGTTGGCACATACGACGTTAGTCTTACCATTGGCGATGACACTTATAGTGATACAAAAACCAAAACAGGATATATTACTGTTATTGATAAAGATAATTTTGATGATAATCTTTTATACAATATCTCAGAAGAAAATCAGGATAATTTAGTTCAGGCAACTTTCGGAGGAGATAATGAAGGTCCTGTTACCGGACATACTAATTTGGGAATTGACCAGTATGCTGAAAAATTCACAATTACTAACCCAAATTTAAATTCGGTGAAACAAGTTCATATCTTTCCATCTATAATGCAGTCTAATTCGGGCGATCCAAGTGTTACCATAAAAATTTGGAATGGAACAACAGAACCAAGCGAAGAGGTTTACTCGCAAGTAGTACCTTACTCGGAACTTACCGAACTTGAATTTAATATTATTGATCTTGATTTCTCTGTTGCTGTCGACAAAGACTTCTTTGTTGGATATGAGTTAAACTACACAACACCTGTTGATACTTTTGCTGTTGCACACCTTCCTTTAGAGGCTGATGAGACAAGAAGTAATACTGCCTACATGCATTACGACAACAAATGGTATGGCTATAATGAAATTTTCGAAGATAACCCTACAGTTTCTCTTGCAATTAAAGCTTTAGTAGGATACGATGCCGGAGCAACCGCTATTGATGATAACTTATTGGATACCAAAGTTGAAAAACTATTGATCTATCCTAACCCTATGGTTTATAAAACTAATGTGAAGTTCCCAAATCAAAACAATCAAAAATATCGTTTGGTTGTAGTCGATGCTAGTGGTAAAGTTGTTAGAATAATTGAAAATATCACAAACGACAATGTGATAATTAACAGAGAACAATTAAAACCTGGAATTCATATTATTAACCTTTCTGGCGAGAAAATTTACAAAGGAAAATTATTGGTAAAATAATTAACGAAATACAAACTAAAAAAGGTACAAATCGATTTTGATTTGTACCTTTTTTTATAAAAAACATTTTAATCTAACTATTCAACTGCTCTAACAATAAATCCTCATCGTCAAATTTACTACCTGCAAAATTTAAGGCTGTTTCTACTATTGCCAAATGAGAATATGCCTGAGGGAAATTACCCAACATTCTTTTGCTTGTAAAATCTATATCTTCGGCGAATAAACCCAGATGATTTGAATAACTTAGTAAGTTATCAAATTTCTGTTTGGCTTCTTTCTTCTTACCAATTTTAAATAAGCTATTAATCATCCAAAACGAACAAATTGTAAAAGCCGATTTAGGTGTTCCAAAGTCATCCTGATTTTTGTATCGATACATTAAACCATCATGCTCCAATTCTTTTTGAATGGTTAAAACTGTTGATTTATATTTTGGATCATCAGCATCAATAAATCCATAAGTTTCCATTAATAAAACAGAGGCATCCATATCTTCCGAACCATAATATTGAGTAAATGCTTGTTTTTCTCTGCTCCATGCTTTTTTAAGAATATTATCTTTTACCTGATGGCGAAGAACAGTCCATTTTCCCACATAATAATCCTGCTGTAACAAAGCTGCAATCTTAACTGCTCTATCAAATGCCACCCAACACATCACTTTACTAAAAGTAAAATGCAAACTTTTTCCGCGAATTTCCCAAATTCCACGATCTGGTTTTTTCCAGTTTTCTTCTACCACTTTTACAATACTGCGCACAATTGTCCACAGCTCTTCACTATGTTCAAGAGAATTCTCAAAAATTTCAAAATGCTGATGAATAAGATCCAGTAAAATCCCATAAATATCATTTTGCTTTTGTTTATATGCTGCATTCCCTACCCTAACTGGTTTAGAATCCTCATATCCCGAAAGGTGATCCAATTCATATTCTGAGAGCTTTTTTTCTCCATTAATACCATACATAATTTGAATCTTCTCATTCTTCTCAGGTATGATATCCATAATAAATTTCAAATACCGTTTAGCTACATTATAATGACCAAGCTGAGTTAAAATTTTAACTACCATTGATCCATCCCGTATCCAGCAAAAACGATAATCCCAATTGCGAACCTCGCCAATTGTTTCAGGCAAAGAAGTTGTTAAAGCAGCCAGTATTGCCCCACTTTTCTGATAGCTAAGTAATTTAAGCACCAAAGCACTTCTGGTTACCTGTTCATTATATTCGGGTAATATTTTTGTTTTTTCACTCCAATTTAACCAATAAGTTTTGGTTCTTTGTAGTTTTAAATAAACTCTCTCAATATTTTGCTCCAGCAATTTTTGATCATAACTAATCAAACAAAATTCATTTTTCTCCAAACAAATTACTTCGCTTTCTAATATGTTCTTATTCTCGAAACTGGAATACAAATAAAGAGAAACATAATTTCCAGATGTTGTATATGATTTAATATATCCTTCCTTCGATATAATATTTTGGGTACGATTTCTCGCATAATCTAATTGCGGATTGTACTTTATTTTAAAAGCAGGTTTTCCATATACTAACCTAAAAAACCTTACTATATCAGGTGGTGCGTAATATTGATTATTCTCTGTAAGATATCTTGGCATAAAATCCAATACTTCAAAAACACCATCAACACATTCAAATCTGGTTTTTAGTATATTAGTTTTAGGTCGATATTCCTGTTTTATTTCCAGCAAATTTTCGGGAATAATTTCAAAACTACCACCTTTCTCTTTATCCAATATTTTTGCAAAAGCAGATGAAGAATCGAATTGAGGTAAACATACCCAATCTAAAGATCCTTCTTCAGAAATTAAAGCCGCGCTTCGGCAATTTCCAATCACCCCATAATTTAAATTATTCATAAAAAATCACTATTTTAGAGCATAAGCAATTATTGATTTGTCGCAACAAAATTAGTTATGACAGATTTACAACACACAACACAAAGACAACTACATACTTGAGCAATTATTTGAATAAAAAAAGTCTATAATTAAATTCAAGATAATGTTAAATTTCACATGTCGATGTGATAATTAAATGGAAAAATAGAGAAATTTCACCAATATTAATAACATTA
The DNA here is from genome assembly GCF_963677195.1 of uncultured Marinifilum sp. NCBI lineage: Bacteria > Pseudomonadati > Bacteroidota > Bacteroidia > Marinilabiliales > Marinifilaceae > Marinifilum > uncultured Marinifilum sp. The sequence goes on along the minus strand of NZ_OY781918.1, from coordinate 2,047,510 downwards.
CTACCAAAATATAAAACCACATTTTATGAATAGAATTCACATTGTATCGAACAGACTACCTGTTAGTATTAACATAGAAAACGAAGACATTCAACTTATACCGAGTGTTGGAGGCTTAGCTACTGGCTTAAAATCTGTTTACAAAGAATATAATGGCAAATGGATTGGATGGCCAGGTTTACCAAGCGATGAACTAAATGATGAATTAAAAGAAAATATTGAGCAAAAACTAGAAGGAGAAGACTGTGTATCAGTACATTTATCAAAAGAAGAAATTGATCTTTACTATGACGGTTTTAGCAACAGAACAATTTGGCCTTTATTTCACTACTTTGCTCAATACATAGACTATGAACCCGAACTTTGGGATGCTTTTGTAAGCGTAAACCAAAAATTTGCCGATAAAGCATTAGAAACGCTCGAAGAAGGAGATACAATCTGGATTCACGACTACCAGTTATTATTAGTTCCGGAAATGATAAAATCGCAAAAACCAGGTGTAACCGTTGGCTTTTTTCTTCATATTCCATTCCCTTCCTTCGAAGTATTCAGAATTCTTCCCTGGAGAAAAGAATTAATACAAGGTATGTTGGGAGCCGATTTAATCGGATTTCATACTTTTGACTATCAAAGGCACTTTTGCAGCTGCGTTCGCCGATTAATGGGATACGAGATATCTTTTAATGAAATACACATTGAAGACAGAATTATTATTGTAGATGCATTTCCGATGGGAATAGATTACGATAAATTTCGCGAGGCTGCAACTCAAACTTTTCAGCGACCATTGCAAGAAAAATCTAAACTTCACAGAGAATTAGAAAAATACTTCCTGGTTTCTCCTGAACGAAAACTAGTACTTTCTATAGATCGATTAGATTATTCGAAAGGAATTCCAAATCGGCTTTTGGCATTTGCCAAGTTTTTAGAAGAATATCCCGAATTTATAGGAAAGGTAACTCTTATTATGTTAGCAGTGCCATCGCGCGGAACAGTTGAACACTATATTAACTTAAAAAAAGAGGTTGATGAATTGGTTGGAAATGTAAATGGACGATTTGGAAATATCAACTACACTCCCGTATGGTATTTTTACCGATCTTTACCTTTCGATAATCTTATTGAATTGTACAGCTCATGTGATGTTGCTCTGGTAACTCCAGTTCGCGATGGTATGAATTTGGTTGCCAAAGAATACGTAGCATCAAGAACAAACAGAACTGGCGTTATTATTCTTAGCGAAATGGCAGGTGTTTCCAAAGAAATGGGCGAAGCCTTAATGATTAATCCAAACAATACCGGAGAAATTGCCGAAAGCATTTATCAGGCATTAACCATGCCTTTGGATGAGCAAAGAGAACGTATGATCTATCTGCAAGATAGAATTAAACGATACGATGTTTTTAAATGGGCAAGTGAGTTTGTAAAGTCACTAAAAAAAGTAGAGAATATACAACTTTCATTCTACGCTAAAAAAATAAATTCCAAAATCTTAGAAAAAATTAAAAGCGAATACAATTCGGCTGAAAAAAGATCAATTTTTCTGGACTACGACGGCACTTTAACAGGTTTTAAAAAGAACCCTAATGATGCCAAACCCGATGAAGAACTTCATAACTTATTGTATAAACTTGAAGAAGATCCACGAAATATAATTACAATTATTAGCGGAAGAGATAGAAAAAGTTTAGAAACATGGTTCGAAGGCCATAAAATTAACCTAATTGTTGAACATGGGGTTTGGATTAAAAAGTATGGCAAAGAATGGAAAATGCTCGCTAATGCTAATGATACGTGGAAACCAAGTATTCGACCAAGTCTGGAAACTTTTGTTGACAGAACTCCCGGCTCGTTTATCGAAGAAAAAAATTATTCTTTAGTTTGGCATTACAGAAAATCGGAACCAGAACAAGGCGAACTAAGAGCAAATGAATTAAAAGATGAATTAACAACAATGATTGCCAATCATAACCTAGAAATTCTCGAAGGCAATAAAGTAATTGAAGTAAAAAGTGGTGGCATTAACAAAGGAATGGCAGCAATTCAATTTCTTCAAAATCAAAGTTTTGATTTTATTCTTGCTCTTGGCGACGACTGGACCGATGAATATATGTTTAGGGAATTACCCGAAAGTGCAAATACTATTAAAGTCGGATTAAAACATACTGCCGCAAAATACAAAGTTGATTCGGTAAAAACTGTTCGTAGTTTCCTTACCGATTTAATTAATAAATAAATTATACAAGTAACAAAGGCGGCTTTTTAGTCGCCTTTGTTATTGGCATTTAATACCATTAACTTATCCACAATATAATTTTTCAGCAATTTTTGTCTTTGGATAAAAGGAAAATCACTACTTTCGCACGAACCAAGATTTTTCAAAAATGTTACACAAACAGTTCGATTTTCTGATAATCGGAAGTGGACTAGCAGGATTATATTCGGCTTATACCGCCGCACAGTACGGATCAGTAGCGATTTTAACAAAATCAAAACTAGATGTTAGCAACTCATTTTATGCCCAAGGCGGAATTGCTGCAGTAACCGATTCTAAAGATTTTCCCCAATACCATTTGGAAGATACATTAACAGCAGGCCGAGGCCTTTGCGACTATACTCCCGTTGATATTCTGGTAAACGAAGGCCCTAAAAGAATTAAGGAATTAATTGATATGGGCATGCAATTTGATACCGAAAATGGAGAACTTTCATTAGGTTTAGAAGGAGGACATCACCGACGCAGAGTTTTACATGCCGGTGGAGATTCAACAGGCCGAAAAGTAATTCAATTTTTGATAAAAAAGGTTTTGGAAACAAAAAACATAGAAATTTTCGAAAACCAGATGGTGTACAAATTGTTAGTTAACAATGATAGTTGTACTGGCGCACAAAGTTATGATCCTAAAAATAGATCTAACCTTCATATCAGCAGTCGTTCTACAATATTAGCACTTGGAGGAACCTCGGCAATTTACCAACGAACTACCAATCCGGAAACTACTGTAGGCGATGGTATTGCTCTAGGATACAGAGCTGGAGTAGAAATTACCGATATGGAATTTATACAATTTCATCCCAGTTCATTTTACTCTAAAAAAGGATATACCTTTTTAATCAGCGAAGCAGTGCGTGGCGAAGGTGCCTATTTATTAAACTCTAAGGGAGAAAGGTTTATGACAAAAATTCATCCTTTAGCCGAATTAGCACCAAGAGATATAGTGGCCCGATCAATTTTCGATCAAATGCAAACGCAAAAAGAAAATCATGTTAGGCTTAGCTTAAAGCATCTCGATCCTGAAAAAATTAAATCTCGCTTCCCTTCAATTTACGAAAATTGCAAAAAATCGGGAGCCGATTTATGCTCGGAAATTCCAATTGCTCCTGCAGCTCACTATACAGTAGGAGGAATTAAAACCGGAATAAACGGAGATACAAATATTTCAAATTTATATGCATGCGGAGAACTGGCATCTACAGGCGTAATGGGCGCTAACAGATTGGCTTCAAATTCATTATTGGAATGCTTGGTATTTGGAAAAAGAGCGGTACAACATGCCATTAAAAATAATGTAAAATCAAATTCAATAGTAAACAATAAAACAAAATTAGCTTGTAACCCTAAACTCGAAAGTTTATTTCTAAAAAATATAAATTCTCTGTCGATAGAGATGAATACAAAGGCAGGAATAGTAAGAAAAGAAGATAAATTACAAGAATTATGGTCCTTAATAGAAAAAATTCACAAAACTTTTCCTTACGAAGAGAATGAATATTTTAGCTTTCGAATGCAAAATCTAATTATAGTATGCAAGTTAATATGCAAAGCAGCTATTGCTCGTAAAGAAAGCCGAGGCGGACATTATAGAGAGGATTTTCAATCGGAAAATGAAGACTTTCTTGTCCATTCTTTACAACAAATCAACAAAGAACTTATTTTTGTACCCGTAGAACAAAAATCTTAGGAATAACTAATTAAGACAACATGAAAGAAACCGGATTAAATATTCAGGAATTAGAATATATAATTGAACATGCTTTTCGTGAAGATATTCAAAACGGAGATATTACCACCAATAATTTGGTACCAGAAACAACAATTGCAAAAGCAAGAATGACAGCTAAAGCAGATGGAGTAATTGCAGGCTTGCCTATTGCTAAACTTGTATTTAAAAAATTAGATCCAAATATAGAATGGATTCCCAATTTTAAAGATGGAGACTCAATAAAAAGAGGAGATGTTATTGTTGAAATAAGAGGCACATTTAGAGCTTTACTTAGTGGCGAAAGATTAGCATTAAACCTAATGCAAAGAATGTCGGGTATAGCTAGCGAAACAGCCAAATATGTTGCCGAAGTTAAAAATACTAAAGTTAAAATTTTAGATACACGTAAAACTGTTCCTGGCCTAAGAAGCCTTGATAAATATGCAGTTAAAGCCGGAGGTGGAACCAATCACCGAATTGGATTATATGATATGGTAATGATTAAAGATAACCATATAAAAATTGCCGGTGGCATCACTCCTGCGGTCGAGCAAATTAGAAAATCGATACCCTCAAATATTAAAGTTGAAGTTGAAACCACAAATTTAAACGAGGTAAAAGAAGCTGTAATAGCTGGAGCTGATATAATAATGCTCGACAATATGAGTAATGAAATAATGACACAGGCTGTTAAAATAATTAACAATAAAGCATTAAGCGAAGCATCCGGAAATATGAGCATAGAACGCATAAAAGGTGTTGCTGAAACGGGAGTTGATTTTATATCCATAGGAGCACTTACCCATTCTGTTGTAGCTTTAGACATTAGCCAAAATATTATTCTATAATTACTAACGTACTTTCCCAAAATGGAAAATAAAGAGATAGTCAGACAAATTGAAATTCTGAAAAAAGAAAAAAATGCAATAGTTCTTGCACATTATTACACTCATCCCGAAGTACAAGATGTAGCCGATTACATTGGAGATTCGCTAGGTTTGGCACGAAAAGCCGGAGAAACAAAAGCCGATATTATTGTTTTTTGTGGAGTACATTTTATGGCAGAAACAGCATCAATTATATCTCCAAATAAGAAAGTATTAATTCCTGCGAAAAATAGCGGATGTTCTCTTGCCGAAAGTATTACCAGCGAAGATATTCGAAAATGGAAAGCAAATAATCCCGATGGTGTTGTTGTATCCTATGTGAATACAACTGCCGAGGTTAAAGCAGAAACAGATTATTGTTGTACCTCTTCAAATGCTATAAAAGTAGTTGAACATATAGGTAAAGATAAAAATATATTCTTTACTCCTGATAAAAATTTGGGGGGTTATATTGTCAAAAAAACGGGAATAAACATGCATCTTTGGGATGGCGATTGCTGTGTACACGAGAGAATTAGCACAAAAATGGTTTTAGAAATGAACCAAAAATATCCCGAAGCTGATATTCTAATTCACCCTGAAAGTAATTGTGCTTGCGACGATAAAATTTTAAACCTATCTAATGCATATTTCTACTCTACTGCCGGCATTATTCAACATGCTGCCAAATCTCCTAAGAAGCAATTTATAATTGCCACCGAAATGGGTACTCTACATCAGCTAAAAAAGGAAAACCCTAACAAAGAGTTTATTCTAATACATCCTAAAACAATTTGTGGATCGATGAAGAAAGTTAAACTGCAAGCTGTTTACGAAGCCCTCATAAATGATAAATATGAGGTAAAGGTTCCCGATGAAATAGCCAATAAAGCTATTCTATCTATTCAACGAATGCTTAAAATAGGATAAATCATAAAAAAAACCTTTCATAAAACACGAAAGGTTTTTTTATGTATTTTTCAAAGATTTACTTCATAAAAATTTATTTCATTTTTCTTTTGACCAAAAATAATAAAAACTATATTTGCACTCTAAATTAACTAATTAGAACAAAATTTGAAATGTTTTTATTTGGAATAAGCATATTTTACCCCTTTAATAACCATTCCAAGCTTCTATAGAAACAAGCATATATTAATTATTCATAATTTTAAAGTACAAATAAAATAATAAATTATCATAATGCAATTCCCCCTAAAGCTAATTTTACTATCCCTAATTGTAAGTAAAATAGCACTGGCAGCAGCTACTCCAAGCAAATTAAAAAAACAAACTGGAGATAGTAAAGAAGAAATAGAATTATATTTGAAATTATCTAAACATTATCAATCTAACAATATTGATAGTGCTTTAATTTTTGCAAATAAAGCACTTAAATTATCTCTAGATAAGAAGGATGATATTTTATTGTTAGATTCTTACCTTCAACTTTTTCAGAATTACTCCTTAAAGGGAAATGATGCTGAATCGAAACAATACCTCGATAAAGCCTATGTATATGCAATAAAAACAAAAGATTCGGTTAACACTTCTAACATATTATTAAACTTAGCCAACCATTACACATATAAAGATCAGTACGATAGCGCTACAATTTATTACAATAAATGCTATGCCCTTTCTAAAAAAATTAGCTTAACATTAAATCATGTTAATACTCTTATCGGACTTGGCGAAATCTATTATGAAAGAGGCGAGTTAGATCACGCTTTAAATAAATATCTGGAGGCATATAAATACTCTGAAAATCTGGAAAACAACAACGTAAAAATTAGCCTTTTAATTGACATGGGAAACATTTACGGTGATGATGAACAATTTGAAAAAGCTAAATCTTATTACAATCAGGCAAAAGTTATTGCAGAACAAAATGAACAAACAGAAGTTCTTTCAATTATTTACAATAATTTAGCTACTATTTATCAGGAAGAAAAAAAGTATTTAAAAGCTCAAACTTACTTTGAAAAAAGTCTTGAAATAGAGAAAAAAAATAAATACGAACCTGGCATAGCCTTAGCACTAAACAATATTGGCGAAAACTATTTTAGAATAGGTAATTATGAAAAAGCAATTAACTCGTTAAATAAATCATTATCAATTAATGAGAAATTACACCAAAATGTTTCTAAAATATACAATCTGTGCACTTTATCTGAAATAAATTTAAAAACAGGCAACTACACACAAGCATACAAATACATTACTGAAGGTATTAAACTTAGCACAACTTATAAAACAAAAAAGAAAAAAAATGATTTATTATTTCTACTAGCCCAATACTATCATAAAATTGGTAATAATGCAAAGGCCTATGCAACTATGACCAAACACGATGCTCTTAAAGATAGTTTGCTAAATGAATCTAAAACCCAAAAAATTGCTCAGTTACAAGCACAATATGAATCTGAAAAAAGAGAAAAAGAAAATGAAATTCTGCGTGTAAAACATCAGTACGCACAGGAAAAACTAAAGAAAGAAAAAATAATTACCAATTTTCTTATAGTATTCTCGGTAATTGCTCTGGCATTATTAATTCTATCGTATTTCTTGTATAAAGCCAAAACTCAAGCCAACCTTAGAATAAATAAAATTAATGGCATGCTCGAAGAATCGAATAAAAAAATGAAAATATCCAATGCCACTAAGGATAAGTTCTTTTCTATAATTGCTCACGATTTACGTTCCCCTTTTAATGCTATTTTAGGATTTTCAGGACTTATAAAAGATGAAACCAGAAACTCTAAAGATGTTGAAGCAATAAAAGAATACATTGACAATATCTATGAATCATCGCATAACCTGTATACACTTCTCGAAAACCTGCTACAATGGGCAAATAGTCAGCGTGGAGAGTTAGAATTTTCTCCGGAAAGTTTCGATTTGCATCAGTTAATTTTATCGAATCTAAGCATATTTAAATTAAAAGCTAACGATAAATCCATTGATTTAATATCAGATATTAAACCAAATACAATGGCTTATGGAGATGTAAATATGGTAAATACAATAATTAGGAATTTAGTTAATAATGCTTTAAAATTTACTAATATAAATGGAAAAATAAAACTTCATAGCTCTGTTGACAATGGCTTTATATTGGTAAAAGTAAAAGATAATGGCATTGGTATTAGTAAGGAAAATCAGGATAAACTATTCCGCCTTGATTGTAATTTTACTTCCTACGGAACGCAAAATGAATCTGGAAGTGGATTAGGATTAATTCTTTGTAAAGAATTTGCCAGGAAAAACGGTGGAGATATTTGGGTTGAAAGTAAAATAAATAAAGGAAGCGAATTTATATTTAAGCTTAAAGCATCATAAAAATATTATTACTTAAAAAGGCAATTTCACTAAAGAAATTGTCTTTTTTGTTTTTTGCGAAGTCAGGATTAATAACTTTGCCGGTGAATTTATAAAATATGGAATTAATTAGTATTTATCTTATTGCTTTAGGCTTATCAGTCGACTCATTTGCAGCTTCTGTTTGCAGCGGATTGGCCATTAAAAACATTCAATTTTATCAAGCCATAAAAATTGCATTCTTTTTAGCTCTGTTTCAAGGAGGAATGCCAATAATAGGATGGTTTGCTGGTTGGGAATTAAAAGACCTAATAAAGGATTTTGATCATTGGATCGCATTTTTATTACTTGCTGCTCTAGGAAGTAAAATGATATATGAGAGTTATAATAATAAAGGATCTCAGCCCAATTTTAATCCCTTAAAAACATCTGTTTTACTAAGCATGTCCATAGCTACAAGTATCGATGCTTTAGTGGTAGGTTTTAGCATGGCAATAATTGCTGAACAAATATGGATTCCAGCAATAATTATAGGATTGGTTACCTTTATCGTTTCGATGACTGGCATGTTTTTAGGCAAAAAAATAGGGGCTAAATTACGCCGAAAATCTGAATTTTTTGGAGGATTTGTATTAATCTGCATCGGGTTAAAAATATTAATTGAACACTTATTTTTCAATGCTTAAATTGCCCCATTTACTTTTAGATCATTTAGTATAAGACTCAACATTTTTATACCTTTGGTAATAGATGGCGCAGAAATAGTTGCTCCCGATATTCCATCAATATCTTTACCAAACTCCATATTTTCACCTTTTACTTTTCCTATAAATTGTTTAAGCCAGTATTTTGCCATAATTTCTCCACCATAGGACGAACGATACACAAGTACAACTACCTTTTGAATTTCTAGATCTTCATTAAATAAAACCATATAATCAAAATAGTCGCTCTTCCCTTTCGAAGAAGCAAAACAAGCAAAGCCTTTAATCTTACCCATTAACGTTACAGTACCCAAACTAACATTACGAACATCCTGATATTTAAAAGCGTCTAATCCTAACTCCTGCACATTATCCAATACTATATCATTATGAGAAAAAGTTGCTTTAACCGCTTTGTCTATTCGTTTCTGTATAGATTTAGGAAAACTTAAAGCCAGAGTACTATTCAAACCGCATAACAAAATCATTAAAATAATAACCAGTCTTTTCATTATCAATTAAATTTTACGTAAAACTTCAAAGCAAAATAATTACCAAATTGCTTTGAAGTTTAAATCATAATATTTGTCTTAAGATTAAAACCAAACACCTACACCAAAATTTACAAAATTCTTTTTAACATCCATACCGTCTTTGAACCATTGGTAATCTGCTTTTACAACCGCTCCCTTAGCAAGATGATAGCTTAATCCGAAATATAATTCTTCACGATCATAAGCTTGATTTGCAATCATGTTATCAGCAACTTTGTAATGAGTATCATAACTTTCGAAACGTACAAATGGAATCAGAGCTTGCTCTTTACCATGCAACAAGTTATAGCTGGCTTCAACATAATAACCTTGCATTTGCTTTCCCAAATCTTTACCCGTTTTATCATTATACTCTTTCACATCACTAATAAAAGAATGAATATACTGCCCTTTAAATTGCCATGCATCCAACTTGTAACGAAAATCTAATCCCAACATACTAATTCCAACACGGGTTGAATCCGCAATTTCTTCAGCAAAATCATCATCTTTGTCTAGTCCATCAAACTCTGAAGATTGTGTTTTTCCAAAATAACCAGACAAACCAAGATTTAAACCTTTTACTCCGTAATAATCAAGCTTAGCAGATAGTGATGGTGAAGTAAATGTAGACTCAGCTCCTTTTTGTCGCCCCTTACGTAAACCATCAGAACCTCTTAATTTTCCGCCAGCATCGTACCCGTTAAATCCATTCATTACATACAATTGATACTTTAAAGGAAAAGAAGATAAGCGACCGTTTACTCCTACTCCAATTTCGCGCCAAGTGGTAGGAACAATATACTTATCAACATTTGGTCTCTCTACTCCATTAAAGGTTGTAGGTTCATGATATTCATTTACAATACCCATTGGCACTAACATCAAACCTGCACGTAAACCAATGTTAGAACGAACATTATAATTTATAAAAGCTTGTTCTACATAAAGTTCTTTTACGTGCTCATATTCAATTTCAGTTACAAAAGATGTTTTATCATTAAATTGATATCCAAAAAACAACACCATACGATGAACATCCATGTTACCATTATAACGAGTATTACCACTTATTTGCTGATTATAGTGAACTTCGCCATAACCACCAATACTTAATTTTTCATTTTTAATTCGTTCCAATATTGTTGAACCAATACTTTTTGGTTCAACAATATACTGCGCTTTAATTACAAACACAACAACAAATAGTGCTACAAATAATAATCCTTTTTTCATCAGTTCAATATTATTAGGTTTTATAAGACTTGAAATACAAGCATTATTTCGATTGCTAAAATAGATTAAGTCTTAATAAAGCGGAATACCAACATTTAGGTATTCTTAAGTTTCAAGATTATCTAAGCCACATAAATCATATTTGAATCCATATATATTACTATTTTTGAATAGTTGTAATTTTAATAGTATAACGATTAAAGTATTAACGAATAGACAAAATGTAATTATGAACTATATCAATCAATTTTTAATCGATTTTGTACAAATATTAAATGAAATGTCGCCCTACTTAATCTTGGGATTTTTCTTTGCAGGATTATTAAAAGTTGCTTTTCCTCAGAAATTCATTGATAAGTATTTAGGCAAAAAAAATAGTAAATCGGTACTAAATGCATCTTTAATAGGAATTCCACTTCCTTTATGTTCATGCGGAGTAATTCCAACAGGTATTTCCTTTTTCAAAAGCGGTGCAAGTAAAGGATCATCGGTTTCATTTTTAATTTCTACTCCACAAACAGGTGTCGATTCAATCTTGGTTACTTATTCTCTTCTCGGACTACCCTTTGCCATTATTCGACCTTTTATTGCTTTATTCACAGGTTTTTTAGGAGGAGTATTAACGAACAAAATAGATTACCATAAGCCAAATACTATAAAAACTAACGACTTAAAACAATGTAACAGTAATTACAATACCGACAGCAAATCAATAACTGTTAAAAAATCTAAACTTTATATTTTATTCAAATATGCATTTGTCGATTTTTTACAAGATATATCCAAATGGTTAATTATAGGTCTTTTACTTGCTGCCTTTATTTCCGTATTAATTCCCAACGACTTTTTCTCCAGTTATATTGGTAATGATTTCTTAGGAATGATTGTAATTCTAATTGCATCAATTCCATTATACATTTGTGCTACCTCGTCGGTACCTGTTGCTGCAGTACTAATGATGAAAGGAATTTCTCCTGGTGCAGCTTTGGTTTTCTTAATGGCAGGACCTGCAACAAATGCCGCTACTATAACGGTCTTAAATAAAGTGCTTGGAAAAAAAACAATGTGGGCCTATTTAATTTCTATAATTTCTGGCGCATTATTATTTGGTTTGCTAATTGATAATTTCCTTCCACGAGAATGGTTTTCATTAAGTGGCATTCATCATCATGCTGGAGCACATGAAGGTCATTGGATAATGCCCAAATACCTGCAATGGGCAAGTAGCATTTCCTTAAGCTTACTTATTCTTAACGGATACTTACAGAAATATCTTTCTCGAAAAAGAAATTTTAAAAACAATGATTCAAAAAAAACGATTGAAACATTGACAATAACAGTTAATGGTATGAATTGCAATCATTGCAAAAATAGTGTAGAAAAACACATAGGAGCATTAAAAGAAATTAGCAGTGCCGAAGTAAATTTAGAACAAAAACATTTATTCCTAAGAGGAGAATCAATCGATATTTCTATCATTAAAGAAGAACTTGAGAGCTTAGGTTTTGAATATGGAGGCACTCTCTAAAATTATTTTTTTGTAATGTCAAGATTACAAAAAATGACGATTTAGTTAAAAAAAACACTCATTTTTATCTGTAAAAACAGAAATATCACCCAATATTCTAAACTTAATAATTAAAATATCACCAATACAACACCTGCTATTGAGCATATTTGGCGTTTTTTACCCATTTTTATTTTTTTCATAGAATACAATTTTTCATTAGCGCATCATCACAAATATACACCTCTATTAAATAGATAGTTACACATCTACAGCTAATCATTATTTTCGATTTACGCATTCATACATCTTTATATTTAATTACTTGAAAACTTCGAATTTTTAATTACTTTTATGTGTTTTACAACATATTTGTGCTGTAAATTATCATTTTAAGAAAAACATTTTACTAACTAACAATAGAATTAATTGACTATAACCAAAGCTTTTTTTAAGCTTATAATAATAACCAAAAATGATCAAAAAAATTTCAAAAGTCCTCATAGCTAACCGGGGAGAAATTGCTCTGCGAGTAATGCGTTCGTGCAGAGAGTTAGGAATTTTAACCGTTGCGGTCTATTCTGATGCCGATAGAACATCTATGCATGTTAGATATGCCAACCAAGCTCATCACATTGGACCTGCAGCCTCGTCTGAAAGTTATTTAAACATCGATAAGATTATCGAAGTAGCCAAACTTACAAAAGCAGATGCAATTCATCCAGGTTATGGATTTCTGAGCGAAAATGCCGAACTATCAAAAAGATGCCAAAAAGAAGGTATTATTTTTATTGGCCCCACTCCCGAAGTTATTTCAACTATGGGAGATAAAATTACCGCACGAAAAACAATGATAAACGGAGGAGTTCCTGTTGTTCCCGGAACCAAAGATAATTTAGATAGCGATGAATCTGCCTTAAAAACAATAAAAGAAATCGGACTGCCTGTTATGATTAAAGCTACCGCAGGTGGTGGTGGAAAAGGCATGCGAATGGTAGACAAAGAAGAAGATATTCTTGAAGGTTTGCGAGCGGCTAAATCTGAAGCAAAAACAGCATTTGGCAATGATACAGTTTATGTCGAAAAGTATATTACCTCTCCGCACCATATCGAGTTTCAAATTCTGGGCGATCAACATGGAAATGTAATTCACCTATGCGAACGAGAATGTTCTGTTCAACGAAGACATCAAAAAGTAGTAGAAGAAACCCCTTCTCCTTTAGTTACTCCCGAACTACGTGAAAAGATGGGAAAACATGCTGTTGCCGCTGCAAAAGCTGTTAACTATCATGGAGCAGGAACTATTGAATTTTTAGTAGACAATGATCACAACTATTATTTTTTAGAGATGAATACCAGACTTCAGGTAGAACATCCAATTACTGAAAGAACTACTGGTTACGACCTAGTAAAAGAACAGATTCTGATAGCCGAAGGACATAAATTAAATATAAAACAAGAAGAGGTTTTTCAATTTGGTCACGCAATCGAATGCAGAATTTATGCAGAAGATACCGACAACAATTTTATGCCTAGTCCGGGTCTGATTACTCACATTACCGAACCTATGGGGCTAGGAGTTAGAACAGATGGTTATGTTTACGAAGGATATGAAATTCCAATTCACTACGACCCAATGATATCGAAACTTATTATTTGGGCAAGAACAAGAAATGAAGCCATTGAAAGAATGCGCCGAGCATTATACGAGTATAAAATTACCGGCGTTAAAACATCCATAAAATTTTTAGAAAAAATAATGGATTGTAAAGACTTTAGGAATGGTAACTACGACACTCATTTTATTCAAGATAACGAAGAATTTTTATTGGCCGAAGACGAAGCAAAACAACAATTCGAAGATCTGGCAATTGTTGCAGCTTTCCTTGATTATCATCATAAGATAAAAAACGCACAAGTAGATCAAACATCTCACAAACAAAATAATTGGAAAGAGTTTGGAAAACGAAGAGGAATGTATCGAAGTAGTGAAAATTAAATCTTAACAATAAAAAAAGCGTTATGGCACTTGAAATAAAATTAGATGATAGAATTGCAAATGTAGAGCTTCTTGTCGAAGATGGAAGTTTTGTAAAGATAATGGTCGACAATAAAACATACGATTTGGATATGCAGCAAGTAGAAAAAGGTGTGTATTCTGTAATATATAAAGGACATTCCTTTAATGTTGAATTAATTGAAAACGAAACCAAAAAGAAATATAAAGTCAATACTTTTTACCACTCCTACGAGGCCGAAATTATTGATGCCGAAACCAAATATCAACAAGCCAGAAATGCAGGTAATTTAGAAACTGCTGAAAGTACAATTAGCTCTCCTATGCCTGGTAAAATTGTTAAAATACCAGTTAAATTAGGCGATCAGGTTAAAAAAGGCGAAACGGTAATAATTGTTTCTGCTATGAAAATGGAAAGTGAGTATAAAGCAATGAAAGATGGAGTTATACAAGAGATTTTCGTTAGTGAAAATGATATTATTGATGGAAATCAACCTCTGGTATTCATCGACTAAGTGAATTATAAGTTACGATTTAATAATTATGAGACATTAATTATGAAGTACTAAATTAATAAGAATTCCATAATTTTTCTCTCTGTTTATAATTGAAAAGAAATGTTGACATTAGAAGATAAAATCAAAAAATTTGAAGAGTTAAATAAAGCTGCACAAACAGGTGGCGGACAAAGCAGAATAGACAAACATCATGCTGCAGGTAAAAAAACTGCTCGCGAAAGAATTAAAGACCTTTTAGATACAGAAACCTTTGTTGAAGTAGATAAAATGGTAACTCACCGATCTACGGATTTTGGAATGGAAAAAAACAAAATAATGGGTGATGGTGTAGTTTGTGGATACGGAAAAATTGATGGTAGACTAGTATATGTATTCGCTCAGGATTTTACAGTTTTTGGTGGTTCCTTAAGTCGTGCTAATGCCGATAAAATTGTAAAAATAACAAAACTGGCTATGAAAATGGGCGCTCCTATCATTGGATTAAACGATTCTGGTGGTGCCAGAATACAAGAAGGAGTACAAAGTTTAGCTGGTTATGCCGATATATTTTATCAGAATGTAAGAGGATCTGGAGTTATTCCGCAAATCTCTGCTATTATGGGGCCTTGTGCTGGCGGCGCAGTCTACTCTCCTGCCCTTACCGATTTTATAATGATGGTAAAAGATACCAGCTATATGTTTGTTACTGGCCCAGATGTTATTAAAACCGTAACTCACGAAGAGGTTACTAAAGAGGAACTGGGTGGAGCCATTACTCACAATTCGAAAAGCGGTGTAGCACACTTTACCGCCGAAAACGACGAACAAGCAATGATGATGCTTCGAGAGTTAATTGGCTTTCTTCCTTCTAACAATATGGAAGATCCTCCAACTAAAACTTGCACCGATAATATTCATCGTGAAGATGAAAAACTGCAATCTATTGTTCCGGCCGATCCAAATAAACCTTACGATATAAAAGAAATAATAGAAACCGTAGTTGATGATCATAACTTCTTCGAAGTAATGCCACTATATGCTCCAAATATTACAATCGGTTTTGCCAGACTTGCAGGTAAACCAATAGGTATTGTTGCAAATAATCCTGCAAATATGGCTGGAGTTTTAGATATTAACAGTTCTACAAAGGCTGCTCGTTTTGTAAGGTTTTGCGATGCCTTTAATATCCCATTAATTACTTTGGTTGATGTTCCTGGTTTCTTGCCTGGAACTGCTCAGGAATATGGTGGAATTATTAAACATGGAGCGAAACTACTTTATGCTTTTGCCGAAGCTACAGTGCCTAAAATTACTTTAATTACACGTAAAGCTTATGGTGGTGCTTATGATGTAATGGCTTCGAAACACATTGGTGCCGATATAAATTACTCCTATCCAACAGGAGAAATTGCTGTAATGGGGGCCGAGGGTGCGGTTAATATAATGCATAAAAACTTATCTGATTCGGAACGTTCCAAAGCAATAGAAGATTACCGTGACAAATTTGCGCATCCATACAAAGCAGCAGAATTAGGATATATCGACGAGGTAATTCTGCCAAAAGAAAGTCGCTATAAATTAATTCAGGCACTGGAAATGTGCTCTAATAAAAGTGAACAAAATCCACCTAAAAAACATGGAAATATTCCTTTGTAATAAATACAAATAAGTTAGTAGAAAAAGCATGGCTATGTAGCCATGCTTTTCTGTTTAAGCTTCTCTTAAATAAGTCTCTGTAATACGCAAACCATTGTGATACACAACGCAAACAATTTCGACAGTAAAAATAAATACATACATAAATATTTATCAGATTTATAACATATTGTTAATCCATAAATCATTGTCTATTCGTAAATTTAGTTAACATTTTAATACTAAATCTATGACTATGAATGAACAAAACGAAAAATTAAGAGATGTATGTTTAGATGCATTAACATGTTTAAATAAACCGGGAAATAAAGCATACGACGAAGTTAAAGCAAAACTGGAGTATGTTATTGCCAGTTATAACAACGATAAAAATCCGGTTGGACTATACGAAATAGGTAATATAGCCTTTACATGTTTAAAAGAAATTAGTGCCGAAAAACCTCGAAAAGTAAAAAAAGCCCTATTAAAAGATCTCGAAAATTGCTTAAGTGCAGAAACTCTTGCCTAATGGTTTCTTCAAAAAAGAAGAGCTTGTTCTTAATGAATAAGCTCTTCTTATGTCTACAATGTTTATTTTATAGTTTCGGTGCGCTGCATCTCTATACGATAAATTTTTGTGCTTTCATCTGTAATCTTAACCCGATTATCCATACGATGACCAACAATCCAAATAATTTTGTTATCAGAACATAAAAGCCAGGTATTTTCTTTTTCCTGAATAGTAAATTTTTTATCGATAAAAAAATCTGAAATTTTCTTATTTCCCGTCATCCCAATTGGACAAAACGTATCCCCTTTTTGCCACTTTCTTAAAGTTAAGGGAAACTTTAATTTATCGGCATCGAAACAGGCTATATTAGAATCTTTAGAAAATTTGAAAGAGGAAGTTCTATTAATAAAAGTAAAATTTAATTTTACAGGTAAAATTAATTGTTTTTCAGATTCTGAAATAGAATACTCTTTCTTGTTATTTTGTTGTTTCTTAGTTAAAATTAAATACTCCCTATCCCTAAGTAATTGATATGTTGATGAGTAGAACATTTTACCCGATGTTGCATAAATGGAATCTACAATATTTTTTACATCGCGATGATGAAAACCATAAGGAGACAAAATCTCATGTAAATGCGAAACAGGCCCTTTAACTTCTTTTAATTCACTAATAGAAATCAATAATTTATTTTCTTTTTTAATCAACAAATGCTGACTATTCTTGTCTATTAAATGATTATACATTTCTTCTACTTCGCGAAATCGAGAAACATTCTCGCTCATTGTATTGCGAATTGCTGGGTTTATTTTTTCCAGAACTGGCATTACCTGATGACGAATTTTATTTCGCACAAAATCGGTTTCCTTATTCGTTGAATCTTCGCGATAAGATAAATTATTTTCAATGGCATACTGTTCCAATTCTTTTCTGGTAAAAGGCAAGAGAGGACGAACAATTTTTCCCAGTTTAGATTTTATTCCCGATAAACCATGAATACCTGTTCCTCGAACCAAATTAATTAACACAGTTTCGGCCACATCATCGGCATGATGTCCTACTGCTATGTATTTATAGGAATTGCTTTTACAAATTTTATCGAACCAATTGTAGCGCAATTCTCTGGCGGCCATCTCAATTGACAATTTATTTTTGGCAGCATATTCTTTTGTGTAAAAATCAATCGAAAAAAACGGTATTCCATAATTTTTTGTAAGATTTTGCACAAAATCAAAATCACCATCCGATTCATCGCCTCGCAAATGAAAATTACAATGAGCAACAGCACAATTAATCTCCATTTTCTTTAACAGATGTAATAAAACAACAGAATCGATTCCGCCGCTTACCGCCACTAATATTTTATCATCACGATAAAATAATTTTTCTTCTTCGACAAAACGGATTAATTTTCGAAACATGATTTTTAATATTATATAAATATATCAGTAAAATTAAAACTCTAATGCCTTCGCATTCTCAAGTTTACAATTTACTCTTTAAGTACTTTCATTATCGCTTTTACTTTTAACAAGCATTCTTCATATTCCTTTTCAGGATTAGATTGCATGGTTATTGCTCCTCCAACCATAAAAGACAGATATTTATTTATTGCATTGTATTGAATACTTCGAATTACAACATTAAAGTCGAAATCGCCATTGGGTGTAATGTAACCAACTGCGCCAGAGAACAAACCTCGCTTTGTCGATTCGTATTTCTCAATAAGTTTCATTGCACGAACTTTTGGAGCTCCTGTCATCGATCCCATTGGAAAACTATCACGTATTGCATCTATAAAATGGCTCTTATTGTTTAGCTCTGAAACTACAGTTGATATCATTTGATGTACCTGAGGGAATGAATAAATCCCACACAATTCCTCAACTCTAACACTTCCTTTTGCTGCAGTTCTCGACAAATCGTTACGAACTAAATCTACAATCATAATATTCTCGGCTCTCTCTTTCGGATCCTTATACAATTGCTCTTTTA
The DNA here is from genome assembly GCF_963677195.1 of uncultured Marinifilum sp. NCBI lineage: Bacteria > Pseudomonadati > Bacteroidota > Bacteroidia > Marinilabiliales > Marinifilaceae > Marinifilum > uncultured Marinifilum sp. Next base: position 2,028,705 of record NZ_OY781918.1, on the reverse strand, counting down.
TCAACTTATCTTCTCCGATATTGGCACCTCGTTTCGCGGTTCCTTTAATAGGCTGAGAAATAATTTTATTTCCCACTTTCTTAATAAAACGCTCGGGACTGGCAGATAATAAGTATTTTTTTCCCAATCTATAAAAACAAGAATAAGGAGTCGGCGAAACCTCCATTAATTTTCGATAAGTCTGCTCGGGCTCTATACATGTATTTTCGGCATAAAATTCCTGACAAAAATTAACTTCATAAATATCGCCTCTGCGAATATGTTCTTTCAACTTATTTATAGATTTGAGATATTCTTCCCTGCTAATTTTAAATTTAATATCATTAAGCTTAGCCAAGTGATGCTTCTTAATCGTTAATTGCTGAATGTTTTGAATCAAGTCTAAAATTTCATCTTCACTAAAATCCTTATCATAAAAATGAACAATTAGCGTATTTTTATTTAAAATAAAAACCCAACGTGGACGAAAAAAATTCATTCCAGGAAAATCTAATCCATCCTCATTCTTTGAATCAAGTTTCTCTATTTCATTTTTTAAATCGTATGCCAAATAACCAAACCACCAATCTTTGTTTTTCCTAACTTCTTTTTTTAAGTAATTAAAACAATCCTTTTGGGGTTTAATAACTTTAAGTGCATCGATACCGGCAAGCAATTCGCAGGTATTGTATTCAAGTTTAGAATTGGCTTTTTGGTTCGCATTATTACTATCCAGAATACTGACATATTCGAACTTTTTACTCCAAAACAGCAACTGTTCTTTAAACTTTTTAGTATTGGGTATATGAAAAGTAAGCTTTTTTCGCATGCAACAAATTTAAGCAAAAGATATATAGAATTGCTTTTTGCAGGCATCTTAGCATCCTATAATCGTAAAAAAATCGATTAAAAAACCCTTCCTGAACAAACAAGAAGGGTTTAATTATATGAGTTAATATTTTAAATACTACTTGGCTTTTGCTTCATCAAGATGTTCAAGCCAGATTTCTCTAATCTCAGAATAATCTCCTAAACCTTTCATTATACAATTAACGGTATAACCATCAGCTTCTAATCTTTCTCTCCACGATTGCTCTTCTGGATCTGAACTTTCAGTTCTACCATTCATATCGTTATTTGCATGATCACCAGCAATAGACATAAGTGGAGTAATGGTAACCGAAGCAGGTTTTGGAGAAATGGCATTTATTTTAGTCAAAATACCACCAATTGAAGTAGTTCCTGCCTCAAAACCAATTCCCTCAACAGTTCCCACAAAGAAATTTTCATCTATTTTTTTCAATTCAGCTTCAAGTTTTGCATACTGTCCATCTGCCTTATGTGGCGTTCCGTGTCCCATAAACAAAACAGGTCCTGCTGCAACTTCGTTTGCAAACTTGGCAGCCATAATTTTAGCTACTGCTGCAATATCGTCATCGCTATTTAGTAAAGGAACTCCTATTGAAAATTGTACACCTGGTTTTTCTTTTTCAATTTTTTCTGTTGCTTCCAATAATTCGTCGAACTCCTCACCTGGAATAACGTGTAGAGATTGTACTGCAAACTTTGAGTAACCTTCTTCAATCATTATTTTTAAAGCTTCTTCAGGTGTATCGTTATCAATTACTTTTCCTGCTAAAGAACCTTCGCCATTACCTTTACGTAATTTATTAATAATTAGGTCTGAAGTAAATCCCCAACGAATTTCTTCACCTGAAAATTTAGCTTTTGCTGCCTTATCAACATTATCGAATGTAATTTGAGGATCAGGAAAAGAAGATCCAAAGGTTACAAGTAGTACCCCCTCTTTATCTCCTAATTTTTGTTCATCATCATTGCTATTGCTATCGCAGGCAGTAAATAATAATGCAGCTGCTGCAAACATTAAAATAGTTTTTCTAAAAATTTTCATAATTTTGAGTTTAAGTTAAATTTATTGTTGGTTTTATTTATTTTTTATCTTGTGTAAACTTAAAATTTAAACCAGCAAAAATGGTTCTGCCCGGATTAAGTGTTCCATAATGTGAACCATAAGGTTTATTGTCTACATAATCGAAAATATTATCGATTCCTGCAGTTATTGAGAGTTTACATTTTTTCAATTTTTTAAAACTTAATGTTCCTGTTAATTTCCATAATTGATAAGGATCTGCATAAGCTCTTTGCTCGTCTTCTTCCAAATAAAACTTATTGGACTTATAATTACCAGTAACATTTAAATTCAGTAAATATTTTTGCCAGTTCTTTACCCATGTTGCTTTTAGCGTGGCACTATGTTTCGACACTCCATTAAGTCTTATATCCTGAGTTTTATTTTTAGCATCCACATAACTGTATCCAACTCCCAGCGAAAACCCCTTAAACAATCCTGCATTAAAAGTCCAGTCAATTCCTATATTTTGAGCATCATCAATATTATAACGCAGCTTGGTTTCTTCAATACCTCGTCTTTTATGATCATAAATTGTTGGTATTATTTTATAGTCGATCATATCGGTTAATTTATTGATATACAAACTTAATCCGCTTCTAAAGCTTTTAGTTTTAAACTCGGTTGATAAAGAGTAATAATTGGATTTTTGCGGCTTTAAATCTTTATTGCCTAAATACAGGCGATACATTCCCATTCGTTCGCTTTCGTAGTAATAATATAGTTCTTTAAGCGTAGGGCTCTTAAAACCATTGGCATAAGATATTCTGTGGGTAAATTTTCCTTTTTTACACATGGCAGCAATTTTAGGAGTAACAATAGTACCATAACGCTCGTGATTGATTACACGAAGGCCGCCAACAAAATTTAAACTCTCTGATAGTTTAAATTCATCCTGAACATATACGGATAGAGTATAAGCATTTGCACTATTATTTATTAAGCGATATTTAGCTTCTAAATCGTCTCCTAAATATTCTAATCCAGAACTAATAGTATTCTCCTTACTCAAATGAAAAACACCTTTTAACTGAAGAGTAAGATTTGTTTGATCTGAATTTTTAAATCGCTCGCCCGGATAGTACGTTTTTTTTACTACTCCATCTTCGCTTATATAGCGCTCGCTATATTTGTATGGATATTCGTTATAATACTTATAGTTACCAAAATCGAAACTAAAGTTGATAAAATCTTTATTCTTTAACTTATACCTAGCAGCAAACGAAGCACTTTTATTATTGTAATAATAATTATACATTCTTCCTTTAAAAGGAAAATACAAAGTTTTCTCATACCAGGAAGCATCGGCACTAAGCTTCAAATTTGCATTTATATCGTACACAAAAGACTGATTTATAGTATACGATCTCTTTTTATTAACGGGCATATCGTAAGTAACAACCAAATAAGGCAAGTCGTGATTACTCTCCCAACTGGTATTTATTTTCATATTGTTTAACTGATAACCATCGTTCTGTTTTCTGGAAAATGAGGTTTTACTCGATAAAGCACCTTTATTATATGTAAAAGTATTTAGTTGTTTCCATTCGTTATTCGCTCCAAATCTGCTACTATTTGATAAATTAAACTTTCCTTTTGATCGTTTACTTATTATATTAATAACTCCAGATATTGCATCGGATCCATATAAGGTAGATGAGGCACCTTTTACAATTTCTATTTGCTCTATATCTTCCGAATTAATTCTACTTAAATCAACTCTTCCCCCTACACTACCCGTTAGTCTTTTTCCATCAAGCAATATTAAAACATAATCTTCTCCTAATCCGTTAATTTTAATATTTGTACCCATGGCACTCGATGTAAAATCGACCGAAGATGATAAGCTGGTAATAATTTCTTCTACACTTCTACCAGATATTTCTTGTATACTTTTTCCTGAAATAATCTCGGTCTGTACCGGCACATTATCGACCCGATAACGCGTTCCTGTTCCTGTAACAACTATTGGAGAAAGTAATTCTACCGAGGGAATAAGTTTCACATTTTGAGTAGTATTGGAAGTCTTAATTATAATTTTTTGCTTATAAGGTTTATAAGGAATACATGATATACACAATTCATATTCTCCTGCTTTTAAACCATAAAAAGAATAAGAACCATCGGCTTTAGTGTAAGTTATTGCAGAATTAGACAAATAAACATTGGCATATTCAATAGGCTCATTTGTTTGAAAGTTTCTTACATTACCTGTCAAACAATACTCCTGTGCGTACAAAACACTGGTGCATAAACATAATTGCATTAAAGCAATAATAATTAATCGCATCATCGATAAAATCAAAAATCTGTTGATAATATATATCCTTACAGTATTAATCCTATCCCGAGACTAATTACTGACAAAAAAGCATTGTTTTGTAGGTCTTCTGACTTACTCCTGTTTAATCTGCCTTCCCGTCGTATTTATGAACAGTGACTTTGTAGTATTAAACATTATTTCGGAGCTTACAGCTGCGGGTACAGTATCGGATTTTCACCGAATTCCCTTTATTGATAAGCATAGAAACTTAACAATCACAAAACTGACACAAAAGTATAGAAACTTTTCAAAATTAAAACAGCTACAATAAAATAGAATACCTGTTAAACAACATCCATAAACAAAACCTATTATATACTGATAATAGGTACAATAGTAGAAGTACTAAGTTTCAATATTATTACACATAACATTTATATTGCTGATTTATTTTATTAACTTAGCACTTGTTTGAGATTATAAGTACACGAATAGAAAAAAATAGGCAATCAAATATTATATATTTATTTAGAAATTATAGCTTATAAATTACTATTCAATTTATCGGTAAGTTTCGAAATAGCACATAAGAAAAAAGGCAACCAACAGGCTGCCTTTCTTATACTATAAAATTAATTTTTCTACAATTTTACGATTACTCGTCCGCGACTTTTTTTCTCCAACATTAAATCAATATAAGTATCTAATTCTTCTAAACTTGATTCTATAACCTGCTCTTTATTTTTATAAACATTCCAATCGGCTGCCAATTTATCCCAAACTTTTTGTCTTAATTCCATTGGACAGTTTTGCGAATCGATACCAATTAAACTAATTCCATTTAAAATAAAAGGATAAACGGTCATTGCCAAATCTCCAGACCCCACATTACCGCAAGTAGTTACATTACCTAATGGTTTACAGGCCTTTAGTAAAGTATGTAAGGTATTGCCACCAATAACATCAATGGCACCAGCCCACAAAGGTCTTAGTAAAGGTCTTCCCGATTTATCATCAGTAATATCGGTAGAAATTCGATTGCTAGCTCCTAATTCCTGCAATACTTCCTCATCCCCAGTTGACTCAAAAGTAGCTGCTATCACCTCAAAACCTAATGATGATAAAATACTAATGGCTATACTACCTACTCCACCTAAAGCACCTGTTACCACAACAGGTCCCATTTCGGGTTTTTGTCCGGCTGCCAACAAACGATACACCGATAATGCTGCTGTAAATCCTGCTGTCCCATATATCATTGCCTGTTTAAAATCCAACTCCTGAGGCATTGCCACTACCCAGTCTTCGGGCACACGAATATACTCTGCAAATCCGCCATCGGTATTCATACCTAAATCATAGCTAGTTACAATAACTTTGTCGCCAGCTTTAAATTTATCACTTGCCGATGATTCTACCACTCCGGCAGCATCAATTCCCGGAGTATGTGGATATTCTCGGGTTACTCCTTTATTACCTGTTACTGAAAGAGCATCCTTAAAATTTAAAGAAGAATACTTCACTTTTACAATTACATCACCACTTGGCAAATCTTCAATTTTCAACTTTTCAATTCCTCTTATAAACTTTCCCTCTTCCTCGTAAATTCGAAGTGCTTTAAATTCTTTATTCATATCAGTTGTATTTTTATTCTTATCTTGTAACAAAAATAAGTTGATTTAAACTACTAATCAAGAACTTACAAATAAAGCGAATACTAACATTTTGTTCTGACTTGCTGATTATCAGCAGATAAAAATTTAAAAAAAATTGAAAAAAGGATCTTGTCCCATCGATACATTTATTAATTACGTGAAAGGAAAGCGTAAGGCAACAATTGTTTTACACCTAATGCAAGGAACCAAGCGCTATTCTGAACTGATAAAACTTATTCCCGATGTAAGCGACAGAATGCTTAGCAAAAATCTGAAGGAATTGGAAGAATCGGGGTTTATTGAAAGAAAAGTATATCCTGAGGTACCACCAAAAGTTGAATATAGTTTAAGTAAGTTAGGTAAAGAAATTCATCCTGTACTACTTGCTATGTACCGTGCAGGCAGAGTTCTGGAAAAAGAAATCGATTAAATAAAATACTAAAAAAGGCAACCAACAGGCTGCCTTTCCTTACAAATTGATAAGTACAATTATTTTTTTGAAATAAGTTCTACAATTTTCAAGATCACATCAACAGCTTTCTGCATTGATTCCACAGGAACATATTCGAATCGACCGTGAAAATTATGGCCTCCTGCAAAAATATTCGGACAAGGTAAACCCATATAAGAAAGTCGGCTTCCATCAGTTCCTCCACGTATTGGAATCACCATTGGGTCTACTCCTACCTGTTTCATTGCTTCCTCAGCAATATCAACAATATACTTAACAGGTTCAACTTTTTCGCGCATATTATAATACTGATTGGTAATTTCTATGCTAGCTGTACCCTCACCGTATCTTTTATTAAAATCTTCGCATAAATCCTTTACAAACTTCTTGCGAGATTCATAATTATCCAAATCGAAATCTCGAATAATATACTCTAAACTAGAACTTTCAACTCCGCCTTCCATGGAAATAAGATGATAGAATCCCTGATAATTTTCTGTTTTTTCAGGTACATCTTCTTTAGGTAATTTTGAAATATATTCGTTTGCAATTAGCATTGAATTAATCATTTTATCCTTAGCCATTCCTGGATGAACATTGCGCCCTTTAAAAGTAATTTTTGCATAAGCAGCATTAAAGTTCTCGTATTGCAGCTCTCCTATTTCTCCACCATCCAAAGTATAAGCAAAGTCTGCTCCAAACTTTTGTACATTAAAAAAGTCGGCACCTTTCCCTATTTCCTCATCGGGAGTAAAACCAATGTGAACAGGTCCGTGTTTAATCTCCGGGTTATTGGCCAAATGTTCAAGCGCAGTAATAATTTCGGCAACACCGGCTTTATCATCTGCACCAAGCAATGTTGTTCCGTCGGTAGTAATTAATGTTTGCCCAATATATTGTTTTAAGTCTGGAAAATCGGCTACTTTCATTACAATATTCTCAGCCTCATTTAAAACAAGATCTTCGCCATTGTAATTCTCTACAAACTGAGGATTTACATTTCTCCCTGAAAAATCAGGACTTGTATCCATGTGTGCAATAAAACCAACTGCAGGAACCTCATGATCTAAATTCGAAGGAAGAATACCCATTACGTATCCATTCTCATCTAAACTTACATTTTCGAGACCAATTTCTTCGAGCTCCTTAGCTAATTCTTTAGCCAATACCATTTGTCCGGGAGTACTAGGAGTTAAACCTGTTTCAGTATCCGATTCGGTATCAAATTTTACATATCGTAAAAACTTTTCTATTACTTTATTCATTCTTATATTTTTTGATATATTTTTAGATGGTAGATACAAAGTCTATCAATATCTAAAAAAGTAATTCTATTTTTGAAACAGTACAATATTAATAAATTGATTGTGTAAAAAAGAATCAATCTATTTGTTCATTAAAAATTCTTATGGAATTTAAATATCATCCGATTTAAACTGGAATCCTAACCTTTTTCCTGTTGGGATACGAGAATTATCAATTTTTTCGAAAATTTGAGCCACCGACATGATTTTCACATTATCGTAAGGAGGTACCAGCAAATCGAAATTTAAGGAGTAATTAATAGCCGTTTCAACAATTCTTTTCAAACTTTCCTTATTTGCTTTCGAAGCCGATAAATCAGTTTGTAACAATCCCATTTGTCGTTTTCCTTCTACGATAAAATGTTTTTCTTTATTAATAAATATACGTGCCACCAAATAACCTAAATCGTCGTAGCGGTTATATTTAAACGAATCGGAAAGAAAATTATAAATATTAATAATTCCTGAGTAAGCATTATCTGGGTTCGCTTTTACATAGGCCTGTTCCCATACATTATGATCGCGATTAAACTGAAAAACATTGGTATGCAAACTAAATACCAAAATATCTGAAGCTACCTGTATCTGAAATTCAAACTCTCCTTTGTCTTCATATTTTAATACCACATCCTTACTCGAATCCTGCAATTCATCATTGTATTCTGTTACCAGTTCATCCAACACTTCGCGCAAATCTTCAAAAATAAGTTTCGTGTTATGATATACCAATTGCTTTAAAGTAGCTTTTTCCCTAATGGTATTTAGAATAGCAGCTTTTGTATTTAATATATTCATTATATAGTTGTTTAAGGTGATGAGTAAATATACAAAAAAACAGTCACCGAAATTCGAGGCTACTGAAAAACTATCTGTTTTAGGATAGTAAAAAAATTAAAGAAGGTAATTTATAGGCTAAACACCTAGATGTTGCCTTCTTTGTTTTTTTGTGAGATTAATATTTGATTAGCTCTAAATGGCGGAAAATGGGCAGAAATGATTTGTTTTGGAAAAAATGCAAGGTATTATGTGCTTTACCTACATCAGTTTCAGTATTCTTTTCAGATTTACTGCAAATATTGTCAATGCTCCTTGCATTTGCATACAATCCAGACCATATGAAGTGGCTCGATCAAAGCCATGAGAGTTTTTAAGTTCTCCATTTTTAGCTTCTATCTTATACCGATGTTTTGATTTTTCTTTAAAGACTTCTGAGTTCTGAAACTCTATCTGTTTTTCATGTTCTTTAGAGTTTATTGTAACGGAATATGATTTACTCTTGGCTCCATCTTTATAGCATCCTGCTCTTTGTGAACAGACTTTACATTTTTCGACATCAAAATAGTAGGCTATTACTTGATTTGTCTTTCTAGCTCCTTGCTTTGCTTTTCGTATAGCCATATGTCCTGCGGGACAAACAAACATATCAGCATCTTTATTGAATTCAAATTTGTCTTCCTCCTTTCTAAAACCTTGTGTAATTGCCGGGTTTAATTTTGAGACTATTTGTATGCCATTTTCTTTTCCATAAATTAAATTGCTTTTTCCTGAGTAGGCAGAGTCCCCAATGACAGTGTCTACTTTTTCTATTCCGTTTTGAATGCTTTGCTCTATGATTTCAGGTAACAAAGGACCATCGCCTTTTTCGCCAGAAGTTATTACTGCAGCTGTTATGATACGTTCTTCTGTCATTCCAATATGACTTTTATAACCGAAAAAGGAAGAGTCTGTTGATTTGTGACCAATTCGTGCATCTTCATCTTTCGATAAAGTATACTTGTGCTGGGTATCTTCTATGATTTCTTGAAGATGATTTATTTTCTCTTTTACTTTTGGGTAACTGGAAATGACATCGTTTTTAGAAATAAAATCTACTAAATCCAAACAGTAGCTTAGCTCTAGCTCTAAATTATCATTTGTGTTCTTTTGTGGTAATTGCTCTTTTATATCTTCATCTACACTATAGATCATTTTTCGAAGCAACTTTGCTCTTTTTTTTAACACTTCTATAGGAGACAAGGGATTGGATCTACTTTTTGTATGAGTAGCATCTACAATAATAGAGGTGGATTTGATTATTCCTTTTTCTACAGCAATAGAAACTGTTTTGCCAATGAGAAGATTTAACAATTTAGTGTCCTTAAGTCGCAAACGACGAAATTTTGTTAACGTACTTGGATTAATTACATCCTCCTCAGGAGCCATACCTAAAAAGTACTTAAACGACATGTCAAATCTTGAACGTTCAACAACATCTACGTCCGAAACGTTATAAATAACTTTTAGTAAGAGGTACTTAAACAACCTTATTGGACTCTCTGCAGTACGCCCATTATCCTGACAATATTTAGAAGACAACTCATCATAAATAAATGTAAAATCAATCAAATCATTTATTTGTCTCAGGATATTATCCTTGGGAATAATGAGGTCGTATAACCCCGAATGGGAGCTAAATGATATGCTTTGTTGTTGTGCTAACATGAGAAGTTATTTGAAAAATACTCATACAAAGAAAGCAGTAAAAAAGAAGAATGAATCAATCTTTTTACTGCTTTTATTATTTATGAGACTTTTTCAGTGGCCTCCCGAAATTCCGATGACTGTTTTATTATAATTGTGTATATTTTTCCTGACTAGTAAGACTTGGCAAAAACAACTCTTCGTTTCGAAGGTTTTCCTGTTACCATGCACACACCTTCTTCCTCTTCTGCATCGAAAGGAATACAACGAATAGTTGCTTTTGTTTCCGATTGAATTTTCTCTTCTGTTTCTGGAGTACCATCCCAATGTGCCAAAAAGAAGCCAGTTTTAGTTTCCAATAACTCTTTAAATTCATCGTAAGAATCAACTTTAGTTGTTTTTTCTGCTCTAAAGTCTAAAGCTTTCTGGAAAATATTATTCTGGATCTCTTCTAATAATTTCTCAATTACCTCTTCAATACCATCAATAGGCAAAGTTTCTTTACTTAAAGTATCACGACGAGCCAATTCAATGGTTCCATTTTCTAAATCACGATTACCAATTGCCAAACGAACTGGTACACCTTTAAGTTCATACTCGGCAAATTTCCATCCAGGCTTACGATTATCACTATCATCAAATTTAACAGAGATACCCATTGTTTTCAATTTGGCAACAATAGGATCAATCGCTGCTGTAATTTTTGCTAATTCTTCCTCTTTACGATAAATTGGTACTATTACAACTTGTATTGGCGCTAATTTTGGAGGTAAAACTAATCCCTTATCATCAGAATGAGCCATTATTAATGCTCCCATTAAGCGAGTTGAAACTCCCCATGAAGTAGCCCAAACATAATCTTCTTTACCCTCTTTATTGGCAAACTTTACATCGAAAGCTTTTGCAAAATTCTGTCCCAAAAAATGAGAAGTACCTGCCTGAAGAGCTTTACCATCCTGCATTAAAGCTTCAATACAATAAGTATCTAAAGCTCCTGCAAAACGTTCCGATTCTGTTTTGTGTCCCTTTAAAACTGGAACTCCCATAAATTGTTCAGCAAAATCACCATAAATATCTATCATTTGCTTGGTCTCAACCAATGCTTCTTCTTTAGTAGCATGAGCAGTATGCCCTTCCTGCCATAAAAATTCAGCAGTTCTTAAAAACAAACGGGTACGCATTTCCCATCGCATAACATTTGCCCACTGATTACAAAGAATAGGAAGATCACGATAAGACTGAATCCAATTTTTATATGTATTCCATATAATAGTCTCAGAAGTTGGGCGAATAATTAATTCTTCTTCCAATTTAGCTTCCGGATCAACAACAACACCTTTTCCGTTAGGATCATTTTTTAAACGGTAATGAGTTACTACTGCACATTCTTTTGCAAATCCCTCTACGTGGTCTGCCTCCTTGCTCAAAAATGATTTTGGTATTAATAGTGGAAAATATGCATTTTGATGACCAGTATCCTTGAACATTTTATCAAGTTGTGCCTGTATCTTTTCCCAAATGGCATAACCATAAGGTTTAATAATCATACATCCTCTTACTGCAGAATTCTCTGCTAAATCTGCTTTGATAACCAGATCGTTATACCATTGCGAATAATTTTCGCTTCTGCTCGTTAAAACTTTTGCCATTCGATATAGTTTTGGTATAGTATTTGCTACTATTAGGCTGAATAAAATTCATTACAAAAGTATAAAATTATCTTAAATATTCATTAATTGGAGGACAAGCTATGAAAACCTATTTCAAAATTCTACTAATTGCAGGCCTGTTTGCAACAGGATGTTCGCCTTCTTACATGGGAGCTTCCCTTTATGAGGACGACATTTACTTTAATCCCAACGAAGCACCAATGATTGTGCAAAAAGCAGAATCACAAAAGCTCACTGTAAAGAAAAGTAATCCTGCAACTCCTGCTGTTTCAGCACAAGCTCAAACAAAAACTAATCCAAAAATCAGTACCAAAACTACTGAAGATAGAAGTTTTGAGGAAATTCAGGAACAATACACAGCAATATTAGCCGACGATTCTGTTGGTAGTATCGATACTCTTATTTATGAAAATGAAGATTCAGGTTACTATCTTGGAGGGTTTTCGGGCTCTGATTACGATCGGGAAGAAGCTGAAAGACTTAGAGACATGTACCCACAAGGTTTTGGATACTACGACAATAGTGGCTACAACTTAGCAATGTGGCTTGCTGGAGATTCGGACTGGAATGTTTATGTTGATGGCAATAATGTTTGGTGGACTCCTAGCTGGACAAACTACAGACATTATAATTCGTACAGCTACTCTCCAATGAGATATGGAAACTATTATGCTTATAACTATCCTTATGGATACTCAAGCTGGGGTATCGGTTTTGGCTGGGATTCTTGGTATTGGGATATGAATTTTGGCTGGGGAGCTTATTACCCTTATCATTACTCCTATTATCACAATCCTTATGGGCATTATTATGGATATTATAACCATAGACACGGGTTTGGTCATGGATATAGTCATAAAACTTACAATCATGTAGCAAGCTACAGAGGCACAAGAAGATCATCAGGATATAAAGCTGCAACTGCTTCAAATACAACTACTAACAGAAGATCTGGCACTATTACCAATAGTACAGCCACAACAAGAAGATCTGCAACAGGAACAAAAGCTGGTACTTCTGTAACATCTCGAAGAGTTTCTTCAACAACAGCAAGTGATGCAAGAAGAAGCAGAGCTGCTTCAAGATATAGTTCGTCTACTAGACAATCGTACAGCAGACAAAATGGTGTTAGCAGATCCGGATCAAGCTCACGTAGAAATATTAACGGAAGTAATTCTTCAATTACAAAAAGCGGAACTGGAACATACTCTAATTCAAGAAGAAGTGTAAATAGCACTACACCTAGAACAAGATATGGTACTCAAAGTAGAACTAACACAAATAGTACTTATTCAAATACCAGAAGAAATAGTTCTCCTAGCTACAACAAAACAAGAACTGCAACCAGACCTTCTTATAATTCTTCAAGCAGTACAAGAAGATCAAGTTTTTCTAAAGGATCAACTACAAAATCTTCCTACTCAAAAGTAAGAAGCAGCTCAAGCAGAACAAAACCTGTTTATCGTTCTGGTTCTTCAAGATCAAGTGGAAGCTCATACAAATCTTCTGGAACTAAATCAAGATCATCAAGCAGCTCATTCCGTTCTTCTGGAAGTAGTTCCAGATCATCAGGAAGTTCGGTTCGTTCTTCAGGAAGTAGCTCGAGATCTTCGGGAAGTAGCTCTAGTTCTTCTGGAACCCGTAGAAGATAATTTAAAAACTAAAGGGAACTTTCCTCCAGTTCCCTTTAGTTATCCAAAAAAACAATTCTAAATAATACAGAACACTTGTTAATTAATAAGTGTTTCCTTCTACCATCATTAAAATAGTACAATATGAAACGCATTTATTTAATTCTCATCATATTTTTAATTGCAGGAACTGCAAATGCCCAATCAATAGTTGATGCATTGCGATTCTCGCAATATGAATACAATGGAACAGCCCGTTCTACAGCCATGGGTGGAGCTTTTGGCGCATTAGGCGGAGATTTTTCAAGTTTAAGCATAAACCCTGCAGGTATTGCTGTTTATCGTAGTTCTGAATTCACATTCACAAGCTCTTTGGAACTTAATCAAGCTAAAAATAGTGGAGTTTCGGAAGATAAATACAGCTTTACTATTGGAAATGTAGGATACGTTGGTAGCTTTATTCCCAGAATAGCTCCTGAGAAAGGAATTCAAAATTTTAATTTTGCAATAGGTTACAATAGAGTTGCTAATTTTAATCGTGAAGGATTTTTAATGACATTAGAATCCCCAACTTCAATTCTTGAGACATGGGCCAAAACTGCAAATGGTACTAACCCAATCGATCTTTATCCTTTCGAAGATAAACTTGCTTACGATACATATTTACTAAGCCCCGACGATGATTACAATTACTTTACCCCCTTATATGAAGGTGATCGAATGGATCAGATGAAATATATAGATGAAAAAGGATATATAGGAGAGTTCATTATTTCGGGTGGATTAAATATCTCTCATAAATTATATTTAGGAGCAAGCATTGGAATTCAGGATGTTTATTACAAATCAACAACTACATATATCGAAACCATTTTTGGTACAGATGGAAATGTAATTCCAAATCAAAGTGCTTTAGATGAGTTTACCTTTAAAGAATTTCAAAAAACTACAGGTGCTGGTGTTAACTTTAAAATAGGAGCCATTTTTCGTCCAACACAAAACCTACGTTTAGGGGCAACAATTCATACACCCACTTATTACAATTTGGATGAAAAATACGATACATATATGAGTTCGCAATTTAGTACAGAAATGAACGATGCCCCAGAATTTCCAGAAGATGGTAATGCTTTTCATGGATTTTACTCCGAAGTTATTGCCAGAACTAATTACGACTTCGAAACCCCTTTCAGAGCCATATTTAGTGGAGCCTACCTATTCGGTAAAAAAGCTATACTGAGCGTAGATTTTGAAATGATAAATTATTCGAATTCAGATTTTGACGGAGACTATAGTTATATCGAATTAAATGATAATATTTCCAAAAAATATACATCTGCACAAAATTTAAGAATTGGTGGAGAGTACAGATTAAGCCCTAATATTAGTTTACGAGGAGGATTTGCAAGAATTGGAGATCCGTACAAAGGAATAATTGACGAAAGCTATGAAACTTATTCGGGAGGTTTTGGATTTAAACAAAACAATTTCTTCTTCGATTTGGCTTATCAATATAAAGAATACGATGAAGAATACGTTTTTTATGAAGGAAGTGATAATTTATCACTAAACAACAAAAATCATCAATTAAGAATGACATTTGGGTTTAAGTTTTAATATTATACAAATACATAACTACTACAATGTGAGGGTGGCTTTTTAGTCACCTTTTTTTGTGCATAAAAAAAGCTAGTACCTAAAAGATACCAGCTTATTATATTGTAATTACAAGAACTTACAAAATCATTCCTGCTGCTACAGTTTCATTAGTACCTTCATCAATTAAGATAAAACTACCAGTAATTCTGTTCTTTTTATATGAATCAACAAATAATGGTTTTGCCGATTTAAAAGAAATACAAGCAATATCGTTTAAGCCAACTTGTTTATCGTCTGTAACCTCTTCTAAAGTATTTACATTTACTTTAAATTTTACATCACGAATCATGCAACGAGCTTCGTTAGAAGTATGCTTAATAGTGTATTTTCCTCTAGGCATCATAGCCTTTTCGTTCATCCAACACACCATTGCTTCAATTTCCTGCTCTACTCTTGGAGGCTTTTCTGCAGAAACAATCATATCGCCTCTCGAAACATCAATATCCTCGCTTAAATTTAAAGTAACTGATTGAGGAGGAAAAGCCATTTCAATTTCACCATCGAAAGTATCAATTGATTTTAAGCTTGTTTCAATCCCCGATGGCAATACTTTTACCTTATCGCCCGGACGAAAAACTCCACTGGCTACTCTACCAGCATATCCTCTGTAGTCGTGATATTCATCAGATTGAGGACGGATGACGTATTGTACAGGAAATCTTGCATCGTCGTGATTTCTATCATCAACAATTTCTAGGGTTTCAAGAAGACTTAGAAGAGTTTCTCCCTTATACCAATCCATATTGGTCGATGGATCTACTACATTATCACCAAATTTTGCAGAAATAGGAATAAAACGAACATCAGGAATGTTCAGTTTCTCTACTACTTTAAGATAATCTTCTTTTATTTTATTATAAGTTTCTTCTGAATGATCTACCAAATCCATTTTATTGATACAAACAATGGTATGTGGTATCTGTAATAAATTTGCAATGTAGGAATGACGAAGAGTTTGCTCAATTACACCATGACGTGCATCGACCAAGATTAATGCTGCATTTGCTGTTGATGCGCCAGTTACCATATTTCTGGTATACTGAATATGTCCTGGTGTATCAGCAATAATAAACTTACGTTTAGGTGTTGCAAAATATCGGTAAGCCACGTCAATTGTAATTCCCTGCTCACGTTCGGCTCTTAATCCGTCGGTTAGCAAGGCTAAATCTACTTCTTCATCGCCTCTTTTCTGGCTACTAATTTCGATAGCTTCCATTTGATCTTCGAAAATGGCTTTACTATCGTATAATAATCTTCCGATAAGGGTACTTTTACCATCATCAACACTACCTGCAGTGGTGAATCGTAAAAGTTCCATATCTAAATATCCTGATGTTTTCTCTGACATTTTTTTTAGCTTTTTGCTATTAGCGATAAGCCATTAGCTATAAGTTCTATTTTTGGGAAGTGGCAATTTGTTAACCACTTATATATAAATTCTTTTAAGCTTTTAGCTTAAAAATATCCTTCTTTTTTACGATCTTCCATTGCTGCCTCGGAGCGTTTATCGTCATGACGAGTACCACGTTCTGTAGTTCTAGTTGCAGCAACCTCTTCAATAATATCTTCAAGAGTATGTGCTTGTGATTCAACAGCACCAGTACAAGTAGCATCGCCAATTGTTCTAAAACGAACAATTCGTTTTTCTACCTTCTCGGTATCTCTCATTGGAATAAAGTCTGATACTGACAATAGGTTTCCATGACGAACAAAAACCTCGCGCTCGTGAGAAAAATAAATATTAGGAATTTTAATATTTTCAAGATAGATATATTGCCAAACATCCATCTCAGTCCAGTTTGAAATTGGAAAAACTCTAAAATGTTCTCCCATATTCTTTTTACCGTTAAAAAGATTCCAAAGCTCTGGTCTTTGATTTTTAGGATCCCACTGACCGAACTCATCGCGGTGAGAAAAGAAACGTTCTTTAGCTCTAGCTTTCTCTTCGTCGCGGCGGCCACCACCCATTGCACAATCCACTTGCAATTCTTCAAGTCCGTCGAGTAAGGTTACCGTTTGTAATTTATTTCTACTAGCATCAAAACCAGTTTCTTCGATAGCTTTTCCCTGATCGATAGAATCCTGTACATAACGAACAATAATACGAGTTCCGGTTTCTTTCATCAACTCATCGCGAAATTGTATTGTTTCAGGAAAGTTATGGCCGGTATCTACATGCATTAATGCAAATGGCACTTTTGCTGGAGCAAAAGCTTTTCTTGCCAGATGAAACATTATAATGGAATCTTTTCCTCCCGAAAATAACATCACAGGATTCTCAAATTGAGCTGCTACTTCGCGAATCACGAAAATAGATTCCGCTTCAAGTTCTCTTAAATGATTAATATTGTATTCCTTCATTCGAAAATAATTTATTTACTTCTCTACGGGCGATTAGCCTTTTTTTAGTACAATTAATTGTTTATTAGCGCATTATTTGAGGTAAAATTGCATTTACAACCTGTTCCACCGATTCCTCTACAGAAATCTCAGAGGTTTTTATTTCTAAAAAAGGATTTTCCGGAGCTTCAAAAGGAGCATCTAAACCAGTAAAATTCTTTATTTCGCCATTGCGCGCTTTTTTATACAATCCTTTTACATCTCGTTCCTCACATACTTTAAAAGATGCATTCACATAAATTTCTAAAAAATCTTCTTCGCCAATTATCTCTTTAGCAATTTCTCGAATATCGATAGTAGGACTTACAAAACAGTTTATTGTAACAATACCACAATTCAAAAACAGCTTAGAAACTTCGGCTATTCTTCTGATATTTTCGCTGCGATCTTCTTCAGAAAAACCTAGATTTTTATTTATTCCTGTACGGATATTATCTCCATCCAAAATTTGAGTGAGAATACCTCTTTTTTGAAGCTCTTTCTCGACACCAATTGCAATGGTTGTTTTTCCAGAACCAGAAAGTCCTGTCATCCAAATAACCTTTGATGATTGCTTTAGAAACTTCTGTTTTTCGTCTCTACCTAATATCCTGTCGAATACAGGATGAATATTTGTTGCTTTTGTGGTCATCAACAATACTGTTTATATCTGTAAAACTTCTATCAAGTTTTAGAAAATTATGGGCAAATGTACATATTATCACTAGATTTTAAAAATCTATTCCTTTTATAAAGTTTAAGTTTTTGAGTAAAAAAAAATCCGGATTTAAAAACCCGGATTTTAAGATTATTATTTGAATAATATTATTCGTCATCATTCGACTTAAAACTCTTATTATATTGGCTCATTGCTCTAAAACTCATTCCCATGCTTGAAAAACCACCATCGTGAAATAAATTTTGCATGGTAACTTTTTTTGTTAAATCTGAGAACAGAGTGATACAAAAATTAGCACATTCTTGGGCATCGGCATTTCCAAGAGGAGACATTCTCTCCGAGAAATCAATCAGAGAATCGAATCCTTTTACTCCACTACCTGCAGTTGTCATTGTAGGCGATTGAGAAATTGTATTTACACGCACACGTTTTTCGCGACCATATATATATCCAAAACTACGAGCAATAGATTCTAACATTGCTTTGGCATCGGCCATATCGTTGTACTCATACATTGTTCTTTGTGCTGCAGCATACGATAAAGCAACTACGGATCCCCACTCGTTAATTGCATCTAATTTTTTTGCAGCCTGCAAAACTTTATGAAAAGATGTTGCAGACACATCTAAAGTTTTTTTAAGGTACTCGTAATTTAAATCATCATAAGGATTTCCTTTACGAACATTAGGAGACATACCTATTGAGTGCAATATAAAATCAACTTTTCCACCTAAGGCTTCCATCGATTTAGTAAAAAGCTCTTCAAGTTCTTTAGGATTTGTTGCATCTGCAGCAATAACCTGAGCATTACATTTTTTTGCCAATTCGTTGATTGTTCCCATACGAATTGAAACCGGAGTATTGGTTAAAACAATTTCAGCACCTTCTTCAACAGCCAATTCTGCAACTTTCCATGCAATCGACATCTCGTTTAATGCTCCGAATATAATTCCCTTTTTCCCTTTTAATAAATTATATGACATAAATTGAATTTTTCATTTTTTTCAGGCTGTAAAGATAACCAATTAATTCCATAAGCATTCTAAACAAGTCTGTTAATTAAGACTGAATAAATTCTTTAATTAATATTTGGAACGATTATTTAACTGTCTAACAGCACTTTGGCATTTTCAAGAGCTGCCTTTGTTAGGTCGGCTCCACTTAGCATTTTTGCAAGCTCTTCGAGCCTACTTTGCTTGTCGAGAAGCACAATATTTGAGTAGGTTTCGTGTTCATCGTCTGCCTTATAAACTTTGTAGTGATATTTTCCTTTTCCAGCAATCTGAGGCAGGTGGGTAATGCTTATTACTTGAATATTTTCAGCCATTTGGGTCATCATAGCTCCCATTTTATCGGCTATTTCACCAGAAACTCCGGTATCTATTTCATCGAAAACAATAGATGGTAAAGCTGTAGATGATGATATTAAATACTTAATACTCAGCATTAATCTGGACAGCTCACCACCTGAAGCAACACGTTGCACTTCTTCTAAACTACCATTCTTATTGGCACTAAACAGAAAGCTAAGTTTATCGGCCCCTAAATACTGAAAATCTTCGCTATTTAAAATCTGAACTTTAAAATTTGCATTTGATATTCCCAATTGCACCAGTTGATTTACAATTGTATTTTCTATATTAGGAATTGCTTTTTTTCTAGTATTAGTAAGACTTATAGCAGCTTTTTCTAATTTTATTTTTTGTTTTTCTAATTGATTCTTCAGATCTTCAATTAAATCATCACCCGATTCAATTTTACTCACTTTTAACTCTAATTCCGTACGAATCTTAATTAAATCTTCAACAGAATCGACTCTGTGCTTCTGTTGTAAAGAGTAAATTGCATCCAAACGCTGATTTAAATAATCTATTCTTGCGGCATCAAACTCTATATTTTCGTTTGCTTTATCAATCTCCTGAGCAAGATCCTGAAGCTCGATATATGAGCTTTCTAATCGTTCGAAATAATCATTTGCTTCGGAAAAAACAGTTTGAATTTGACTTAAGGAAGTACGTGCATCTCTTAATTGTGAAATAACAGAAGAATCTCCTTCGTACAAATAAGCAAGAGTAGAAAATAGTCCCGATTTTATTTCTTCGGCATGACTGAGAGTTTCCAACTCGCTCTCCATTTCTTTTTGTTCATTTTCAATTAGGTTTGCTTCGTTTAATTGCTCTAACTGAAATTGAAAATAATCCAAATCGGCCTTCTCTTTTTCGGCAAGTTCAATTTGTTTTTTTAATTCCTGTTTAAGTATTAGATATTTATTATAATTCTTCTGGTATTTTAATAAGATATCAGCATTTTTGGCATAAGTATCAACTATTCCAACCTGATATTCGAAACTTCCTAAGATCAAATTCTGATTCTGACTATGAATATCCACCAAACGAAGTCCTAATTCTTTTAAAGTTTTTAAATTTACCGGTGAATCGTTTACAAAAGCCCGTGTTTTGCCATTTGGTAATATTTCCCTGCGTAACAAAGTCTCTTGTTCGTAATCAAGCTCAAAGTCAGTAAAAAAAGTTTCCAGTTTATATTTTGCAATGGAAAATGAACATTCTATAATACATTTTTTATTCTTATCCTTTAGTACATTTCCTTCGGCTCTTTGCCCTAACACTAAAGATAAAGCTCCCAATAAAATCGATTTACCCGATCCGGTTTCACCTGTTATTACAGAAAATCCATCAGAAAAATCTATTTCTAATTGATTTATCAATGCAAAATTTTGAATGGATATTGACTGAAGCATAAATTTTAAAATGAAGAATTATTATCGATAAAAATTAAAGGATCAAAAAAATAAGTGAAAATTAAATTTTATTATTGACCTATAATTTTATTATACTTTTTAATATTAGCAGGATCGATTTCACTTAGGATATTGTAGACTCGTTTTTTTTCGTCGTTAAACGACTCTGTAAATATATTCACGATTTCATCTGCTTTAGCGTCGAAAAAAATCTGTAAAATAAAAGCCCCAGGTTTAGCTCTGTATGCTTTTTGCAATAGTTTCATACTATCGGCAATTTCGGCTCTCGACTCTGTTAAATGATCAGACATGCGATCTAAACCCAACCTATGATATCGATACAAACACTCACGAACAGGACTATAGGAGTTGTTCAGTATATTCTCAATAAGCCAATATCTGTTATCTTTACTTTCATAGGCTTTCCATCCTGCAACGTTAGAGTTTTGCATTTTATTAACAATAGCTTCAGCCTTTGAATAGTAGGGAGCTCCACCATCCATTGCAAAAGTATCATAATCAAGACCTAAAATCAGATTAGCATAAAATGCCAATAAGCCAGTTAAATTAGTAGGGGTAACTGTTTCGTTAAAATCGATAGATTGATACTCTACATATTTAAATTGAACATCATCATCTTTAAAGTTTAACAAAACTGTATTGTAAGATGAATTAAAAACCGGACGACTCGCTTGCACCTGCAAACTACCTTTAAATTCGTCTGCTGAAATTTGTTCGGTAAGATTAAATAAGAAAGTACATTCTATTCTTTCATCATAACTATAAACATGATTAGTCCACCTTCTAGAGTTCATGAACTCATTCACTGCCGTTTGCATAGTTCTAAAAACCTGCTTATTAGTTCCTTGTATTTTCTGACTTACAATTTGAATATTACATCTTAACTCTTGAGAAAACAAAGGAAAAGACAACAAACAAGTCAGGAGAAGAATAAAAAGTTTACGCATAATTATTTTTCAAAAGATTACTGCTAAAGTTATAAATTTAAACGAAACAGTCGAATTATTATTTCTCACAAAAATTAATTAATTCGTACACAATATCTTTTGCAACCTCTGATTTTGGTTTCAGTTCAAATTCTTTTGGCGAAGCATTAGAGCTAATTATTGATATCTTATTGGTATCGTGCTGAAAACCTGCCCCTTTATCGTTTAAAGAGTTTAATACAATAAAATCGAGGTTCTTTTTTTTCAATTTTAATTTGGCATTAAATTCTTCGTCGTTAGTTTCTAGAGCAAAACCAACTAAAAATTGACTGGTGGTTTTCATTTCGCCCAAAGATGCAGCGATATCTTTTGTTGGAGTTAATTCGATAGAATAGTTCTCTTTACCTCTTTTTACTTTTTTATCTACAGGATCGAGAGGTGTAAAATCGGCAACTGCAGCAGTCATAATCCCTCCATCACATTTCGAAAAGTGTTGAACCGAAGCATTATACATCTCTTCGGCAGTAAGAACATCTATCTTTTCGATATTTGGATGATTTATTTTTAGAGCTGTAGGCCCACTTACTAGAACAACACTAGCTCCTTCATTGGCTAGTTCCTCGGCAATGGCATATCCCATTTTTCCAGATGAAAAATTACCTATAAACCTTACCGGGTCGATTTTTTCATAAGTTGGACCTGCAGTAATTAATATTTTTTTGTTAGTCAGCTTTTTTTTTTATCCTCAAAAAAGTCAACTAATTTTTTAACGATAACTTCCGGCTCTTCCATTCTGCCTTTCCCATATAAACCACTAGCTAATTCACCGCTCGATGGTTCAATAAAGGTATCTCCATAAGATCTTAGTATTTCCATATTACGGAGAGTTGCCGGATGTTTAAACATATCCAAATCCATAGCTGGTGTGTGAATTACGGGACATTTTGCAGATAGGTAGGTTGTTAAAAGCAGGTTATCACAAATTCCGTGAGCCATTTTGGCCATTGTATTTGCAGTAGTTGGAGCAATTAATAAAACATCGGCCCAAATCCCAAGGTCAACATGACTATTCCAAGCACCATCATCATGTTTAAAAAAATCGGAAAGTACCGTATTTTTAGATAATGTTGCCATAGTTACTGGCGAAATAAATTCTTTACCATAAGGTGTCATTATCACTTTTACAGTTGCACCTTCTTTTACCAATAAACGAACCAATGTGGCTGCTTTATATGCCGCAATACTTGCAGTAACTCCAAGCAGGATATTTTTACCTTTTAACATAAATTTTCATCAAAATAAAAAAGGTTCCCTAATAAAAAAGGGAACCTGCTAATTATCTAATAATTACTCTTCTGTTTTTGTCTCTTTCGCAGGATTTCTATAATAGATATCTCCATTGATAAACTCCTCAACTGCTATTAAAGTTGGCTTAGGAAGTCTCTCATAATATTTAGAGATTTCAATCTGCTCACGATTCTCAAAGACCTCTTCTAAGTTGTCTGTATAAGATGCAAATTCCTGCAACTTCTTATTCAGTTCACTTTTCAGTTCAACAGCAATTTGATTTGACCTTTTGGCCATAATCATAACAGATTCATATACATTACCCACATCTTCACTTAGTTCTGTCATGTTACGGGTAATAGTAGAACTTGCTGCATTTGTTTTTTTGTAATCCATACTGTCTAAGAATTAGATCTATTTTAATTATTGGTATTAAACTTACTTAAGTATGATTCAATATCTTCAATCATATTTTCGGCACGCTTTAGGTACTTACTTTCAGGGTACTCATCTACAAAAGAATAATATTCTTCTTTCGCATTGTTATATCTCTCACGTTGTTTCGACGGAATACTTTTACTTGCCAATTGAAATTTCGATTCGAAAAGCATAAACATTAAACTTTCTCGATACGAAGATCCAGGATAATCTTTCAACCCATTTTGCAATGCTATAATTGCTGAAGGATATTTTTCTCTATCGTAATAGTTCCTTGCACTTAAATAAGATTTATAAACAAGCTTATCCTGTAACTCATCAATATACTCATTACATTTTGGAATTCTTGTAGAATTCGGATATCGATTAATATATAATTGTAATGCATCTATCGCATTCGTTGTTGGGCTCTGATCTAGACGAGGCTTAGGCGACTCTAAATAATAGCAATATGCACTCATGTATAAACTCTCTTCTGAATAAGGGCTATCTGGAAATGTTTTTAGAAAATTTCTAAAAAAATACCCAGCCGAAATGTAATCTCCTTGCCCGTAAGAACAGTAAGAAATATAGTAACTTATTGTTTCTGCTTTACTTGTTCCTCTGTAAATAGGAAGTAAATCCTCGAAAAGAGTTGCGGCTTTTACATATTGCTCAGCATTGTAATACTCCACAGCTTTCTTGTACTTAAGGGAATTATCTGTGCTTTTTAGTAATTTTTGATAATCACTACAGCCTGTTAAAACAAAGGCAAAAAGCACAAACAGGAAAATTATTTTTCTCATAGGTTCAGCTACTATATTTTTTTGCATTTTGCAAAGATAAAGTTTTCATTCGAATTATTAAATACTTTCTGTTCATATTATACAATTCTTTAATATTTATTGGTTTAATTTTAAAAAAGATTACTTTTGCAAGCATTAGTAAGAATATAACTCAAAAAGCATAAATCGTGGATATTTTTGACAAAATAAAAACCCAAAAAGGGAATATCGGACAGTACGCAAAACAAGCTCATGGTTATTTTGCTTTTCCTAAGTTGGAAGGTGAAATTAACTCAAGAATGAAATTTCGCGGAAAAGAGGTTTTAACATGGAGTTTAAATAACTATATCGGATTAGCAAATCACCCGGAAGTTAGAAAAGTTGATGCAGAAGCATCTGAAAAATGGGGTTTAGCTTATCCTATGGGAGCCCGTATGATGTCGGGACAAACAAGTCTTCATGAAGAATTAGAATCTCAACTAGCTGAATTTGTAGGAAAACCAGATGCTTTCCTTTTAAATTTTGGTTATCAGGGAATGGTATCAATTATCGATGCGATGGTTGGTCGTCATGATGTTATTGTATATGACTCAGAATCTCATGCATGTATCATGGATGGTCTTAGACTTCATCCAGGCAAGCGTTTTGTATTCCCACATAACGACATGGATAACCTTAAGAAAGAATTAGAACGTGCTACCAAATGGGTTGAAAAAACTGGTGGTGGTATTCTTGTAATTACTGAAGGTGTATTTGGTATGGCTGGTGACCTTGGTAAATTGGACGAAATCTGTGCAATGAAAGATGATTTCAATTTCCGTTTATTGGTTGATGATGCTCATGGTTTTGGTGTAATGGGGAAAACCGGTGCTGGTACGGTTGAACACTTTGGTGTTGAAGATAAAGTAGACTTACATTTTAGCACATTTGCAAAAGCAATGGCAGGTATTGGTGCTTTTATCGCATGTAGCGAAGAAGTAGGTACTTATTTAAGATATACAATGAGATCTCAGATCTTTGCTAAATCGTTACCAATGCCAATGGTTGAAGGTGCTATTAAGCGACTTGACTTACTAAAAACAGAACCAGGATTACGTGAACAACTTTGGAGCGTTGCCCATTCTCTTCAAAACGGGTTAAAAGATGCTGGATTAAATATTGGTGTGACTGAATCTCCTGTAACTCCTGTTTATTTATCGGGTAGTGTTGCTGAAGGTACTCAGGTTACAATGGACTTAAGAGAAAATTACAATATTTTCTGTTCAATCGTAGTTTATCCTGTAATCCCTAAAGGTCAGCTATTACTTCGTTTAATTCCTACAGCTACTCACTCTCTTGAAGATGTTGAGTACACTGTAAATGCATTTCAGGAAGTATCTAAAAAACTAAAAGAAGGTAAATATAGCAACGAAAAATTTGCTGATATTTTCAATCAGTAATTTAAGCTAAAAATATATTTAAAACGGTATTCAATTGAATACCGTTTTTTTTGTGCACAAAAAAATATCCCAACTAAAATTTAGTCGGGATATTTTTTTTAATAATCTTTATTCAAAATCTGAATAATTATATAATTAAATCTATTCTCTTTCAGCAAGGAATCTCTCTGCGTCCATAGCTGCCATGCATCCGGAACCAGCTGAAGTAATTGCCTGACGATAATGAGGATCCTTTAAATCTCCTGAAGCAAATACCCCTGGAACATTCGTTTTAGTTGTATCCGGCTCGGTTAAAACATAACCCTGCTCATCGGTTTTTACGTAATCACTGAATATTTTTGAGTTCGGCGTATGTCCAATGGCTACAAAATAACCATCAATTTTTATATCGACTTCGCTCTCATCGGATTCACCCATTCTTTTAATTAGCTTTGCTCCCTCTACTACTCCATCGCCATACAATTCTTTGGTATTGTGCTCAAATAAAACTTCAATATTTTCGGTTTTAAACACACGATCCTGCATTGCCTTCGATGCACGCAAGTAATCTTTTCGAACAATTAAATATACTTTATTACACAAACCTGCCAAATAGGTTGCTTCTTCGGCAGCAGTATCGCCACCACCTACAACGGCAACATCTTTTCCGCGATAGAAAAATCCATCGCAGGTAGCACATGCGGAAACACCAGACCCCATATATTTAGCTTCGGTTGGGAAACCTAAATATTTAGCTGTAGCTCCTGTCGCCAAAATTACAGATTCAGCTTCTATTTTTTTCTTTCCATCAACAACTACTTTGTGCGGATAAGAAGAAAAATCGACTTCAGTAACTAAACCCCAGCGACAATCAGTACCAAAACGCTCTGCCTGCTTCTTTAAGTCTGCCATCATATCAGGACCTGTAACACCATCGGCATATCCTGGAAAATTATCAACCTCGGTAGTAGTAGTTAACTGTCCTCCTGGCTGCAACCCCTCAATCAACACCGGATTTAAATTGGCTCTTGCGGCATAAATAGCTGCTGTATAACCCGCAGGTCCCGATCCAACAATTAAACATTTAACTTTTTCTACTTCACCCTCAGGAGATACAGGTGCATTATCCTTCAAATTCATTGACTTAAATTCCATATATCTTTAATAATTCTGTTTCTAAATAAGATTTTGATAAGCAAATCTACAAAATATCTAGATAACTACAAATGTGTTTATTTATAGAATAAATAGATATTAACATCAATTAACTTGAATCTTTCATATTGTTTTTTTTTGTCAATTATATTGCATGCATTATATTTGCTAAACTAAAATCGGGGCGTAGCTCAGCCAGGTTTAGAGTACACGTCTGGGGGGCGTGGGGTCGGAAGTTCGAATCTTCTCGCCCCGACTAGTAAAATCAAGGCTTTCAGAAATGAAAGCCTTTTTACTTTTTAAGAAGTTGCAACATGGTTGCAACAATTTTCTCATTTTATCGCTTTAAAACGTACAGTTCAGAACTTAATTTTGGAGCAACAAAATGCAAGATGTTCTTTTTACAAAATAATATTGAATTCATTTTTTACCAAAAAATAAAAAGCTGCCACGAAATTTTCGAGGCAGCTTACAGAAAAATTTTCTTTCAAAAAATTAGGTCAGCATGATCGTTTCGTGCAGATCTACAGAAAACTCACTTCCATCTGCAGCTCCAAAATATGCATACACATGCAACATACCTGGTTCAAAAGGAAGGGTCACATCTGCTGTTTCGGCAGAACGTAAAGTTCCGGGATGCAATACCTGCACCTGATCATCTTTCAGAATCAGTAAATGCAGTTGATCATCGGCCTGGCCAATTCCATTTGCACTTTCATCGCTCCAAGAAACTGTAATGCCGGAGCTCACTTCAGTATCATTCACGATACTCAAATTGCCAGGAAGAACCAAAGAACCTACCGAAGCTTTAAAGTCTTCGAAATTACTCAACTCACCACTTTCATCGAAAGCTGCAAGATTGGTTTTCACAAACAAATTGTAACCGGTTATTTTCCCGGCTGACAGATTCCAAACCGGACGAATCAAACTTGCCAATAGCGAGGAGGCCATTTTGACAACAGACTTAAAGCGACTGCGCTGCACCTGTTGTTTCTCGGTATTGGAGGTGTTAGGACCTGGAAGCGACTTGATATAATTCACTCCTTTCCAACTGGAACCTACTATGGCTCCAACTTTTCCTGAGAATGGGCCCAGGATCCCTTGAGTGTATTTTCCCATGATAATTAAAATTAGGGGTTAGTAATTAATAGTTATTTAACATAGAATTGAGACAGATACGGACTTAGTCCCCAGGAGGTTCAGACCGTTTTTTTCGTCTCTCTTCTCGTCTTTTCCACCTGCGTTTTAGCAGTGCGATAATTACAGTAGAAAATGTTCCACCTATTAATGAAAGAATGGCTTCCAAGCTATCAATGGGCATTGCCTGAGCGGCATCAATAACTTCGGGGTGAAATCCAAGAGATTCGGCCATTCCCATAGTGGAAAGAGTTCCGACTGTAAATGAGGTAATGTTCTTCATAATTAAATTTTTAGCTTAAACACTTTACACAAACCTACGTAACAAAATGAAAGAATGTTTTTGTAACATCCTCATTTACTTTAGAATACACTCATTTACTTTAAATTTATTTTTAGATATGGAAAACGAACAAATTTTATCGCTTCGATTAATTCGATCGGGCTATACTGCTCATGCTACACCTGGAAAATTATATATCGATGGTACTTTTTTTGGATACACTCTGGAGGATACTGTCAGGGCCTGGGGAATTAAGGTAGCTGGTCACACAGCTATTCCGGCCTACATCTACAAAGTAAAGATTAACTACAGTCCTCATTTTAAAAGAAGAATGTGCTTAATTTACAATCAGGATGATGGTAGTATTAAAGCGATGGGTCTGAAATTTACAGGCATTCGATTTCATGGTGGAAACCGGCATAGCGATACTTCGGGATGCATTCTCATTGCCAGGAACCGGATTTCGGAGGAGGTAATTCAGGGCAGTCTAGAAAAGCAACTAACTGCTCTGCTTGATCAGACCATTAAATCAGGAAAAAAGGTAGTGCTGGAAATCATTAACAGCTAAGCCTCATCCATAGTTTTTCCTGCTCTCTGATAAACATCCAATCATTATCCGAAATGCGTGGACTTGTCAAGCTTTTTGGTGGATTTTTTATGCCCCTTAAAATTGTTTGGATCAAAAAATCCATCAAAACTTTGTATAAGCTTGACTTGCTGGTACCATTTGGACCTGCAAACGGGAAAAACTGTTGATATTGGAACGGACAGAGGAAATATCTTTGTTTATCAGGGAGGAGGAAATGCCTGAAAGGTATAAGGAACAAGGATGAAGGATAAAGGATGAAGGAAAAAGGGATAAGTAAAAAGTGAAAATATGAATGATAAATACTACTGCGATCAATTGGGAATGAAATATAAATCTGCTATTCAATTTAGAAGTAAGATCAGTGTAATATATTTTTGTTTTTAATGCATTATACCGATTCGCTTTTTTAATGATTTCTACCAACTTTCTACTTAATAGAGGACAACAAAAAGTCGATCGGCATTAAACTAAAATAACTGCATATCAAAGCAGTTTAAGGGTGGTGGTGGGGAAAGTGGTGGTGATAGCTGCTGTGTCATAAAGGGTGCGAGCCGCCCGCGAGTGGGAGGGTGTGACTGGCAAGTAAAACAGGTTGAAAACCTGTGATTGCCTGCCAGCAGTTTTTGGCGGCTTTTTTGAAGCGGCGGTGGGGGTTGCCGGGTGAAGGATGGAGTTTGTGGTGGTTTTGGATTTTGTGCCTGGATTGATTTTGCACAGATATTTAATTTTGTGCTGATAATCCTTGACCCGGGTGTGTAGCGAAAGGGATTTACCCAGGTAGAAAATTTTGCCTTTAAATACACTTTACTTATTACTTCTGTCTCCTTTCGGGCTTTAAACCAAAACAATTTTACTGCAGGATGCAAAATTTTTACCAGGGGAAAGTACTGAGCGTGGCCGCTCAAAAAAGATGACAAAAACTGATAGCACCCGACCTAGCAGGCGAGCCTTAAGTGAGCAATGGAGGCTTTTTGCCTGGTGGTATTTTTTTATAATTTGTATGGCTACTTTCGATTTACTTCTCCCCTTTCTTTATACTACCTGGGTGCGAGGTTGAGACCACGAGGCCGGGAAGCCGGGAATTGCTGTGAGTGACGAGTGGTTGCAGCGCGAAAATTGTGACAGGGTTGCGGCCTTTCCTGCAATTAGCTTAAACATTTTGTTGCCTTAACTCCCCCTACAATACTATAATTAACTGGCGATGTAGCAATTTTGTAACAAAGGCCTTTTGCCCATGAAGACCCTTTACTAGAAAAAGGACTGCCCGTGTTGAAAAACCAGCGAAATGGGCAAAAGGATTTTGGAACCCCTGGCGTAATTTTTGCCAAAACCCGAGGAGGGAACGCCTTATTTCCTGTTTATTTTTTCCAATATAGAAATTCTGAACTCATAACTCGTAAATTACAAATTAAAGGGAAACACTTATAGTAATTCTGCATGCGCAGAACAAGAGGTGAAAACTCGCGCTATTGGTGAGAATTTCTTAATTTCACTTTTATTAAATAATCATGCCCAAGTAATAAACCAATCACACACAATCATCTGTATTCTTGATGACTACACAAGTTTTATTTATCTTAATCCTTATAGATTATAAAAAATGATCCTGTTTAAAAATGCATTTTAGATTTAAAAGAGTAACTTTACTGGATAGTTTTACCCAGTAAAAACAGAAAAATGGCAAAATATACTTTTTCGGGACATGAAACCTTTTACTGCAGACATTATTGGCTGAAAAAAGGTTATGATTTCCTACAAGAAGGCAATAAATTTAGTGATGATAATGCAGTTACAAAACTAGGCGTAGGGAAAAATATGGTTACCTCTATCCGATTTTGGATTCGAGCATTCGGAATCCTTAATGAGAACAAAGATGGTGAAAATAATCAATTGACTAGTAAATTTGGAGACTGTATATTTTCAGACAATGGATTTGATCCTTTTTTAGAAGATACTAATTCACTGTGGCTATTGCATTATCATTTGGTAAAAAAAGGATATGCTTCAATTTACAATCTATTTTTTAATAAGTTAAAAAATGGAAGCAGAGAATTCACTGATGAAAGAATAAAGAAAGGACTCATATACCTAACAGAAGAGCACAATCAAGAAAGACCAAGTGATAAAACTTTAGATAGTGACATTAAAGTTTTTAAGGCTAACTACATGCAGCCTAAAAACCCTAAAAACATAGAAGATGAATTTATAGGTTTACTACAAGAATTACGTTTATTTGAATCGAATAAAAACATAGCTGTAGACAATACTGATCGAGATGAAATTTCTGATGAACTTTTCTTATACTGTTTACTCGATAGATTTCAGGGAGAAAATTCTATTTCGGTTGAAAATATTTTAAAAACCAATAATAGTCCTGCACTAATATTCTGCATAACAGAACATGGTGTTATTAAAAAATTGAAACGATTGGAGGAAAGGTATGACTCAATCGTTTTTTCAGAAAACTCAGGAGTTAGAGAGTTACAGTTTCAACAGCCACTAAATAAGTGGGAAATTTTAGGAGAGTATTATGGATAACAAGAACTATTCACCTTCTGTCAATATTATCAGAGATAAGGATTTATCTTTAAATTATATCGTTACACCAAATGCTGAGCAAGTAGCTAAATCTATTGCATCTGGTTTTACAAGCACAGGACACTGTTTTAATATTATTGGTTCTTACGGCACTGGAAAATCAAGCTTTATTTGGGCTTTAGAACAAAATTTAAATCAAAAAACAGAATACTTTTTCCATACTGGAGAATATTTTAACGGAGCCAAGAATTTCGAATTTATAAATCTAATTGGGTCCTATTCTTCTTTAATAGAAAGCCTTGCTAAGCAATTAAACATTGATTCTTCCAATGGAAAAGATGTACTTAATGCTTTAGATAAACATTATTTAAAATGTAAGAGCGAGGATAAATTTTTATTCATTGTTATTGATGAATATGGGAAATTTTTAGAATACTCTTCAAAAGTTGATGTTGAGGAGAATATATATTTCATACAGCAACTAGCTGAATATGTAAATGATCCTAAACGCAATATTATTCTTCTGACCTCATTACATCAGAGCTTTTCTCAATACGGTACCGGACTAAATAGAAAAGAACAAGATGAATGGCAAAAAGTAAACGGTCGATTTATTCACATTACTTTTAATGAGCCAATAGAACAATTGCTTTATTTGGCCGGAGAAAGAATTAAACAATGGAAGTTTGAGAAAAATAAATTGGATGAAATTTCATCTGTCAATCAAGCAATCCTAGATTCTAAAATCATTAAAAACTATGCCAATTATGATTTAGAATATGCTTCTGCATTATATCCAATGGATTTAGCTTCTGCTAATTGTCTTACACGTGCTTTACAATCATACGGACAAAATGAACGATCACTATTTACTTTCCTGAATAGAAAAGAGGCAAACTCATTATATAATTTTACTAAAAAGTCAAAGTGGTATAGTTTGAGTAAAGTTTATGACTTTTTAATTCAAAACTTTTATGGAGCTATCATCAGCAGTAGTAATCCTGATAAAAACGGATGGGATGCCATTAGAATAGCTTTAGAAAAAGTAGAAGCTAGTTTCAATAAAGATATTAGGCTCGCTGAAAAATTGGTTAAAACCATTGGTTTATTGAGTATTTTCTCTTCACAAGGAGGAAAAATAAATCACAATTTATTACTAGCCTACTTCTTTGAAAATGACAAAAAGAAAGTTGAAAACATTCTACATCAGTTAGAGCAAAAACAAATTATCCGATATAGAGAATTTTCTGAAAGATTTATTCTTTTTGAAGGAACAGATTTGGATTTTGATAAGGCCATGCTTGAAGCTAGCAGTAAGGTTACAAAATCAGAAGATATCTCACGAGATATTGAAAAATATTACCAGTTACCTGTTTTATTAGCTAAATCGATTAGTTACACAAGAGGAACACCAAGATTTTTTGCTTACAAAATTTCAAACACACCTTACCTTCAACAGGCAAAAGATGAACTTGATGGATATATTAATTTAATTTTTTCAGAACAAAACTTAACTGATAAAATCAACGAAGCAAGTGTTAATTTCCCAAGTAACCTTTACGCTCTGTTTAGAAGAACCGAAGAGATAAAAACTATTCTTTGGGAAATAGACAAGACTGAATATGTAATTAACGAAAATCATGAAGATAGAGTTGCTTGCAGAGAGCTTGAAAAACTCAAGGAAAAACTTGAAAATGATTTAACAAAAGAGGTTTTAAATAATTTAACCAGTGAGAATGTCAGCTGGTGTCGCAATGGTGTAAATATTGTGATTGAATCTCAAAGGGAATTAAATCGAGAATTATCGAGTATATGTGAAGATGTTTATTTCGAAACACCTATTCTACGAAACGAACTTATCAACAGACATAAAGTGAGTCCGGCCATTGCAACTGCCCGGAGAAACTATATGCGTGCATTGATTCATCATTCTGATCAAGAAGATTTAGGATTTGCAGCTAATAAATATCCAGCTGAAAAAACAATTTATTTAAGCTTACTAAAGGACACACAAATACATCAACATTTCGCTGAAGGCAAATGGGAATTTGAAACTCCTGATGAAAGTGGTGTATTTTATGGGTTGTGGTTAAAATCGATGGAAATCCTTAACCGTGCGAAACAAGAAAAAATCAATCTACAAGAATTTTACAATGAATTCTCTGTAGCTCCATTCAAGTTAAAAAATGGTTTCCTTTCTTTCTGGATACCAACTTTCTTACATATTCAGCAAGACAATTTTGCCTTATTCAATAGTAAAGGATACGTACCATTCTTAACTGAAGAAGTTTTTGAATTAATTCAAAAAAACCCTAAAGATTATAATATTAAAACATTTTCGGTTGAAGGAATTAAGCTAAACCTACTTAACACTTATCGAACTTTAATCAATAAGAATCACGAAATAAATGGAAAGAGATCGGTTTATATTGAAACCATACGCCCATTATTTGTTTTCTACAGAGAATTGCCTAATTACACAAAACGAACAAAAAATTTACCTGCTGAAGCAATACTGTTCAGAGAAGCAATTGCTAAAGCACAAGATCCAGAAACAGCTTTTTTTGAAGACATTCCTAAAGCATTGGGATATTCCGGACTTGATTTAAAGAATGAAAACATTAATCTGGATGATTACACTTTACAACTTAAATCTGTTATTAAGGAATTAAGAGAGTGTGAACAGAATTTAATTGAGCAAGTAGAAGAAAAGTTTAAAAAAGTTATTGGCGCATCGAATGTATCTTACAAAGAATACAAAAATCATTTAGAAACTCGATTCGATGAAATTGACATACAAATCATTCCCTCTCACTTAAAGAGACTGTTACAGAAATTCAGATTGCCTAGCTCGAAAAAAAGTGAGTGGATAAAAAGTATTTACAATAGCTTATTCAATAAGAATTTCTCCGAAATAAGAGATGAAGAAATTTCTATTTTTATTACTAAATTCAAGAAATCATTTCAACAACTTGAACGATTAGTTGATATTCACAAACTAAATGACACTAGAAAGAATGAAAGTGTATATGCTGTAGATATCATTGATCAAACGGGAGAAGTGAAACAAGAAAGAATTATCTTTCCTCATGAATTTTCAGAAAATTATTTAAAATCTGAAAATGAAGTCGAAAAATTAATACAGAAACTTCAACCTGAAGAACGAAAAGCTTTATTATTAAAAAAATTACAGGAACTGATCTAATGGCAGAAATTAAACATGTATTAGGAATTAGTGGTGGAAAAGATAGTGCCGCTTTGGCCATTTACCTGAATAAAATATATAGCAAGGAAGAATTGCCAATTGAGTATTACACATGTGATACAGGTAGAGAATTAGCCGAGACCTATGTTTTAATAGAACAATTGGAACATGAGTTACAAGTCTCTGTAAAAAAATACCAGGATAAGAATTTTCAAAGTACAAACGAGGATAATCCATTTGATTTTTTCTGGAAAAAATATGGAGGTTATCTTCCAGCGCAAAATGCAAGGTGGTGTACTAAAAACTTAAAATTGGCTCCTTTTGAGGCTGCGATTGGTGACAGTCCGGCAATTTCGTATGTGGGGATTCGAGGAGATGAAGACAGAGAAGGATATATTTCTACTAAGTCTAATATACAATCTATATTCCCTTTTAGAAGGAATATATGGAGTGTAGAT
The DNA here is from genome assembly GCF_963677195.1 of uncultured Marinifilum sp. Taxonomy (NCBI): domain Bacteria; kingdom Pseudomonadati; phylum Bacteroidota; class Bacteroidia; order Marinilabiliales; family Marinifilaceae; genus Marinifilum; species uncultured Marinifilum sp. Next base: position 1,993,668 of record NZ_OY781918.1, on the reverse strand, counting down.
GTTATCAATAAGGTCTTACATAATTCAAAAATTGCTGAGATTGAGAGATATTATCAAAATCATTTAGATAATACTTTACTTGATAAAGTTTTAGAAATTGTAAAACAAGAAATTTCTCCATTTTTCTCCATCAGACAAAAGCTAGATGCTTTACTGGATGTGAATGTGATTGGATTTAATAAGGTTGTTTTTGATTGGTTGAAAACAACTGATTATCCAGTTGGACAATTGGATTATTTTCCTTTGATTGAAAATGATGATGTTTTGGTAAGACAAGATATTTTTGATTTGATTGAGGAAAGTAATGTAGATTTACCAAGTTACTATTTGCCAAGAGAGTATGAGGTGGATGGTGAAAAAGGAAAATATTTCCGAAGTCGTTCAGGTTGCTTTTTCTGTTTTTACCAGCAGAAAATTGAATGGGTTTGGTTGCTGGAACAGCATCCGGATTTATTTAAAGAGGCAATGAAATATGAGAAAGATGGTTATACCTGGATACAGGGTGAAAGCTTGGAACAGTTATCGCATCCTGATCGTGTGATTGGTATTAAAAGAGAACACCTAAAGCGCATGAAGAAGCGTTATGAGAATCTGCAAACAAAAACGAGTTGGCAGGATGATATTTTGGGAGTGAAGAAAGAGAAGAATGCTGCTGATCCGAATTGGCTGGATGAGTTGTTGGATGCTGAAGGTGATGGTTGTGCTAGTTGTTTTATATAGTATAAAATCTAAACCTATACAGTATGGATGCTTATTTAAAAATTTTCACTTGTAAATTAACTGTTTATACTTTAGTAGTTATTTTATTGATAATTCTTTCCATTTGGATTTTTGGATCTGATAACCAATTATTACTTGTTGCTATTTCAATTGGAACTTCTGTTTATGCAAGTTTTTTAGTAGGGGCTTTTTTTCAAAATTTAATGAAAGAAGATTTTTCGAAAGAACATTTTGCTATTATGCAGCATAAAGATGCATTTAATGATTCAGGTATTATTAAATATTATGGCAATTTTAAACTAGCAACATATGATCTTAAAAAATCAATTCAGAATTCTCAAAAAGTTACAATTTACTTTACTTATGGATATTCTTTATTGAACTCTTTATCTGAAGAAATAAATAGTTTGTTACGAAAAAAGGATGCCGAGATTAATGTTTTTATGTTGTCAAAAAAAAATCCATTTATAGATAATTTATCTGACTTATGGAAACTAAAGGTTAAAAGTAAAATCACTGAATCACAAGAAATTCTTGATCATAAAGTAAGTGAATTAAAGAAAAGAGGAGAATTAAATGGAAAGCTCAATAAGTACCAAATATTAAAATATCCAATCAACTATTCTTTTTACATTTGTGATGATGTAATCTATTTCTCTCCAAGTAAAATGTATGAATCTAAAGAATGGGTACCTTTAGTAATAAAAGCTCAAAAAACAATTAATAAAGAAGGTATTTATAATAAGATTTTGGGAGAGTTTGATTTAATGAGAAAGTCGAATGGAGGAATTGATAAAATATAATAATTAAATGAATATATGTTTTATAGATTTTGAAACTACTGGAATTGATGTATTCAAGGATAATCCTATTGAGTTTGGAGCAGTGTTAGTGAATGAAGAAAATGAAATCATAAAAGAATTTCATTCATTTTTGTCCTTAAGAACTAAAAGAAAGTTTTCAGCACAATCTAAAGCGATACATGGATTAGATGAATCGAATTTAGTTGATGCTTGTAAGCAAAAGGAGATGTTGGTTCGATTTTTTGATGAATTTGGAACAGACTATCGTTTTGCTGGTTGGAATATTAATTTTGATGTTTCATTTTTCCGTAGAATGTGCCATTTGAACAATTTTATGCGTGAGTATAATAAAATTTACCATCGACATATCGATGTGCAATCTATTTCTTATTTTCTATCGCAGAAAGGGATTTTGCCTGATAGGGAAAAATCATTGAGTGATTTGGTTGATTTATTTGACTTGGAGAGAAGGGAGAAACATAGTGCGATTGAGGATGCACGGTTGACTTTTGAGGTGTATAAGAGATTAATGGCTATCAAGTAGATAGCCATACCTTAAAATTATGTAGCATTAGCCATTAAATCAAATTCAACATTAGAATATAACTAATCTAATAATGGATCAAAATTTTATAATATCTTCTTATTTCATTAAATATTTCAAGGTTCATCTTATTTGGTTTTTGATTTTTTTAATAAATTCATTAAATACAATCCTTTTATGATTAATTTTCTTCAATCAGCGCTGCATTATACTGTTGAATTTTCTCCAAAAACCACTTCTTATTATTAAAAGCCAGTTTATCGGTTTCATATTGTTCTTGTAGAATTAACAAGCCTGTGTTAGTGTATTCAGCGAATTCAGCTCTTAGTTGCAATACAGCTCTCTTAATACCTACTTCTTCAGCATTATCAAGCTCAATAAAATCCAAGTCAGTTTTTGCAACTAATGCCATGAACATATAACGCTGCAAGATGGTGTAATCTTTACGATCGGCATGACGACCTTTTTTACCCCAATGTTTAATTTCATGGCTAAAATCTATCTTCTCACCTTCAATTGGAATTCGCTTGTTTCTGTATAACCCTAGAAAGAATGCATACATGTATAATTCGTAGTTTGAATTAAATATTTTACCAGAATCTTCTTTTTTCTCCTCTGAACTACCAAATTTTTTAGCCAATTTATTAAATAGAGGTTCAAATATTTTATCGTATTTAGGAGCTGCTGCAGCCCACCTATCAAATAATTCTTCCATTTTACTACAAATTAATAATTTGAGATTCTACAGATTGCATTTCTTCCGGATTGATACTCTCATCCAGCTTTACCCAAAAGGCTTTGTCCTTGCTTATTTTCTTAAAGTTTTCGCCTACTAAAAATTTCCTATCCCCTAAGTCTTCCAAAAAGTCCTTAGTCATGATAATACTTTGTTCAAAATTTTCACGACAAAGCTTATAGAACTCAATTGATTTAAGGAGGTCGAATTCAGATGTTGGAGCATCAAAAATCATAGGTAATGCTTGACCAGAATTCTTAATAGACAGATCGGAAATTGCCATCAAAATGGAAATATTCACTGATGTTAAAGTTGAGCTACTCAGCGTATGCGTAATATCTCTATCCGAGGAATTATCAATTGTTTTGATTTGAATATTATTGGTATCACTTATGCGATGAATTTTAATCTGACCTGTGAAGCCAGAACTAGCCTCTCCAAATTTTCGATAATAATGATTTGATTTTGTTTCCAGATCATTAATAAAATCATCAAAAATTTCCTCTTTGACTTCCTGTGTGATTATTTTTAGATCTCGCAAAATTAAAGTCTTCAAATTTTCGGATTGCAAACCTTCTTCAAAATTGATTTTATCAATTGCTTCCTGAGTTTTTCTTAGTTCCTCTTCAAAATTTTTAACCTTTTCTCTGTTCTGAAATACTTTGGCTTCTATACGGGGAATTTCATAATCATACTGCCTAATTGAATTTGCTGCTTCTAAAATTGTTTCTTCTCCAGCAGTACTTTTACTAAGAATTTTTTCTCTCTCTTTTTCAAGATCATTAATTGCAATATCCTTTTCGTGAATTCGAGTTCTCAACAAATCGATCAATTCATAAGTCTCATTAATTTCTTTTTGAATTGTTTCATCACTGGTTTTGCTTCTCTTTTTTGTCATTTCCAGACTCAAAGCCCTCAGCTCTTCAATGAATTCATTTTTGAATGCTTGCTCTTCTTCAACTTCCTCTAATTCAGGTTGAATATGCTGTAAAAATTCTTTCAACCTTTTTTGCATATACTCATAGGCTTCAGAACCTTTGGGAGCTTCTCTATTGCATACTTTACAAATTTCCTCCTCGAGCATCTCTTCCATTATCTCTTTAGATGGAGTACCAACAGGAAGAGGCGTTTGCGTTTTAGTTAAATCCTCAATTAATTGCTTTTTACCTTTTATTGCACCTTGTTTTTCATCGAATTCTTTAGTCAATCTTCTCTTTTTTTTACTTAAAGAACCAACTTTTTTATCAAAAGCATCCTGAATTTCATTGAAAGACATCAATAGCCATTTTTCATCAAACAGATCAACAGTAAAATTTGTTTTAGTAGACAAATTATATTGATATTGACTTCTTTCTTTTTCTTGATTAAATATCTTACTGTTTACTTTTTCCAACTGAGGACCCGTTTCAATAAAAGCTAAATTGTCCTCTCTTCTTTTTCTAATCTGAAAAAGATCTTCATTAAAAGCTTTATTGGCATCAGAAAACTTCTTAATTTGAAACTGATAATGATCTCTATCTTTTACTAAACGATCGTATTTTCTTTGTTCGTTTTTGTTCTTTCTAGCCTTACTATCAAGAACTTTATTGTGTCTCAGATATGCTTCCTTGGCAATCTCCACATAAGCATCTAAAGTTCTAAAATCAGAAAGAGCATTTACTAAATTTAATAAGGCATCTTTATTTGATGTAGGATCGAAAACATTCAATTCACGCTCTCCCTTGAAAAGCGAGTACTTTCTTAATACCGGAGGGAACAAACTATCCAATAACTCCTCACCATCAACTGTATCTCTACTACCATCTTCATTATCCACATAACCCAAACATTTCGGATGTGAACATTCTGTTTTATTTCCAATAATATCAACATCAAAATAACGTTCAATACAGTAATTTATGCCGTTTTGTTCACAAGTTAACCTTACCGCCACTTCGAAATTACTTTTTGTAGCTTTAGCCTTTTCTGATATAAGATTCTCAATATCGACTACATTACCATTCAATAGCCAATTAATCCCATCAAACAATTTACTTTTTCCGTGCGCATTTGCACCCAGGATAATATTTAATCCTTTGGTGAATGAAAAAACTTTAGTACCGAAATAGCACTGAAAATTCACCAACTCTATTTCTTTTATAACCATCTCTAATCGTTTAGCATTCTTAATAATGTAGCTGCCACCTCATCTTTCCCTTTTTTATGTACCTCTACCTCTTTGATCATTGTCCTGATCGACTCAATCATTAAGTTATTTGTACCGGGACCATGTACCTCGACATTTTCTAAATTGTCACAATTGTACTTCTCCCTAATTAAAGGGTGAGCTAACATTTTTTGAAGGATTTTATCTTTTCTTGTCATTATTATTGATAGTATTATTGATGTTGAATAAGTTTAATTTATAGTGGTTGCATAATTCATCAAGCTCCTCGAATGTGTGATACTTATTAATTGCCAAAAATGAAAAATTGACTACACGTTCCAATTCCTTGCGTACTATGCTTTGTTGCATTCTAAAGTTGGCATTGTATTCATTTGTTAGGTTTGGCACTACAATTAAATCGTGGATTGTAGCAAAAGTTTTGCCTTCAGATTGCCTTAAAACTCTCCCTCTACGCTGGATAAATTGTTTTGGATTCCCTGTACTTGCACAAAAGAATGCCAATTCAGTTTGTGGAATATCTACACCTTCATCCAAACATTTCATTGATGTTAGAACTTGAATATCTCCACCTGAGAATTTTTGTAGTATTCTAGATCGATTCTTCGTATTAGATGTATATTGAGATACTGTCATTCTTCTATTTACATCTCGAACCACCTTAGTAAATTGGTTTAAAATGTTTGTATGAAATTCCGGTTCATCTACAATATCAAAATCAATATCCCCTTCCGGAGCATATACTAAAGAATTTTTAAGGTTACCTCTTTTTTCATATTCTTTAGCGACAACTTGCTTGAATTTTGAAAGTTTATTTTGCGCTTTATGAATTATTCTCTTACGTTTTTGCAGTAATATTTCAACTATTTCGTTTTTTGAATAGGTATCATTATCCTGGTTGTAATATTTGGATAATTGTTTTGAAATTTTTTCATATTCTTCCAATTCTTGTTCTGTTAGATAAACAAGATGCGGAAAGTAAAAATACTCACAAAGCACACCATTTTCAATAGCTTCCTGCATTGTATAGCTGAATGTATATGGAGGATAAGAATTAAAAAAACCTCTTATTTTCTCATTTCCATATTCATCGTATTGTCTTTCTAATGTTGCAGACAAACCAATTTTTTTCTCACATATTAGTTCAGGCAATACTTTTAAAATTGATTTACTGCCCATATTGTGAGCTTCATCTGCTATTAAAATCCCATCTAATTGAGGCAAATACTTACGGAATTTTTTTGTTGTAAATGAATTATAAGTACTAATTATAATAGCTGAATAGTTTTGTCCCATAGATTTTCTGAAGAAATAATCAGAAAGAGCTTGCTCCCATTTATTACCACCCCCAATTTTTATTACATTATTGAAGTTGAATTTAGCACATTCCTGTTCCCATTGATTTAATAAAGCTATAGATGGAACTAAAATTAAAGCGTCAAACTTACCAGATCTATTAAACTCTTCTAAAAGACAATTTAAGGACGTTATCGTTTTTCCTGTTCCTGTTGCCATATCAAAAATTCCCGAATGAGAATTTTTTACCCAATTTTCATAAGCTTCTGCCTGATAATCGCGAGGTCCAGAAGGGTATGGAAAACGAGGAGAGTTTTCTAACTTAAAAAGTTCCTTTTCTAATTTTTGGAATTTCATTTTAGTCCGGCCAGATGTTTTTGAAAGAAGATCTTCTTTTTGAGAAAGAACCAATTCATCTTTAATCAAATCACTCAAATCTTTATCACCAAACTCATTTAAAATCACCTCTTCAATTTCAGAAGCATCCAAATATTCTATATAGTCTGCTTCTTCTGAGAAAATATCATCGAACTTTTCTTGGTTTTCTTGTATTGCAAAGTGATCGGAATCATCCCAAGATAATTTTACTCCGATTTCTTCCAAATTATTAAATAGAGCATTTGCCGTAAAATTGCATGAGCCTTTGAAAAGAATTTGATTGTTCTCATCGGAAAAGATTCCTGATTTGTAATGAGCAATTCCCGGACTTCCTTTGGGTTTTATGATTTTGACTTCAATTCTTTTCTCTGCTATTAACCAGGCAATACAATTAAAAAAGTGCTTTCCAGTTTCGGAAAGGTGATTTTTGATTTCGGTTAAGGATAATTGTTTTCCGTAAAATTCTCCTGGTTCCTGGACGAGCCCATTCACAATTGCTTCTTTATCTTCTTTTCGAAGAAATTGATTTATTGCCATACGCATGTGCCCGCCATTGGCTAAAAACTTTGTAAAACCATAAGCTAAAATATTAATTGCACTTGAACTAAAATATCCTAATAATAAATCGAAGTGTTTGCTATTTGAAAGTGCATCTAAATAAAATCCGATCGGTTCATGAGTAGTTCCCGAAGAATACTCTTTTGATTTAGGATAATTTATGGATTTTAGATTGCACATCACTCGATAATACTTTTTAATAGGGTTAATGCTTGATTTATTTCCTCTGCAGTCGTTGATATACCAAAACTAAATCTTAAACAATTTCCTGCTTCTTCTGATTTCATTCCCATTTCCCTTAATACATGAGAAGTTTCAATTATTTGCGTTGTACAAGCAGATCCAGTGGAGAAAAACAATTTATCTTTAAGTGGAAAAATAATTTCCTCACTTTCATTACTTAAGAAGTGAATATTTGAGATATATGGAGATCTATTTGTATCCCTAGAAATTATCGAAACCTTTCCAGTTTTTAGTAAGCCTTTTTCAAATTCCTTTTGTAATTTAGTAATTCTAACAAATTCAGAAACTATCTTTCCTTTCAAAAGCTCTGCAGCTTTTCCGACACCAACAATACCAGGGACATTTAATGTTCCTGATCTTAAATTTGCTTGTTGGCCTCCTCCATGTATCAAAGGGATTAGCTTTTCATCCTTTCGAATCAATAATACACCTACTCCTTTTGGAGCATATATTTTATGGCCTGAAAAAATTAAATAATCTACCGGAATTTCGGTTAAGTTCAAAGGTAATTTTCCTACAGCTTGTGTTGCATCACAAAGAAATCTTACAGATTTCTCTTGGCAAATTTTGGATATACCATCAATATCATGAATAATACCTGCTTCATTATTTACCGACATTAAAACTACGGCAAGAGTTTCTTTTGTTATAATATTTTTTAAATTCTCTAAAGAAATATTGCCATTAATATCGACAGGTAGGTATTCAATTTCTGCACCAATAGTTTCTAAATACTCACAAACTGACAAAACAGCCTTATGCTCAGTTTTGCAAGTGATAATTTTATTTTTTTTACCCCCAGCTAATGTAAACAGACTTTTTAACGCTGTGTTTATCGATTCGGTTGCTCCACTCGTAAATACTATTTCGTAATCCCAAGCATTTAGTAAATCCTTAATTTGCTCTTGAGCTTTTTTTACTGCATTAGTTGCCGTTTGACCCACAGCATTTATTTCATTTGAAGGGTTACTATATATCGTTGTAAAATATGGTATTATTGCACTAAGCACTTCCTCTACAACGGGAGTAGAAGCTGCATAATCCAGATAAATAGATTTTGAATTCGACATAAGAATTTATACTTAAAACTTATGCTAATGTAAGAAAAAGACAACTAAAAATACAGTCTTTTAAAACATTAAAATATTTATATCCGAACTAAATTTAATACAAATAACACACAACCAACAATCTATGAGATGAATACAAACACACATAATAAAATCTGCCAAAAGTGTCAAATTCATTTAAGTCTTCAAAAATCCATTATACAAAATCAAATCTCCTCTATTTTCTCTTAATCTGGAATCTTATCTTTGGAATTTTAAGCGATGCGGCATACTGATTAAAACACCCAACAATTTCTTCTGTTGATTGCTTTGATGATTTTCTCTTGTAATTTGCTTGAAATGATGAGGTACTTTGTTTATACAGATGGAGATTTTCGTGAGGGATTTCGGGGGGTGATTTTTTGGAGCCACTGCTGTATGTTTTGGCTGTGTACATCGATTCGTTTTACAAAGAGATGCATTTGCTTTGTGATTAATGGCAATTGTTGTAAGATGCTGTTAATGGCTTTCTGGGCTTCTGCTTTTGATTTGCTCTGTTTTAGGATTTTAAGGATTGTACTAAGTGCGAAAATGTGTTGGTTCAGTTCGTCCTGAAGCTGATCGTAATGGGATAATTCGATTCGTGTGCTTCTCTCCTCTTTTGCTCCTAATTCTTCGAATTTAAGCTTGTAAAGATATATGGCCCGGATGAGGCGTACTTTGCTTTGAAGGTGCTGCAGGGTATTTAGGGTGTGAGGTGGCATGGGGTGATTGGGTTTTAAGTGATAAGAGTGAAGGATAAAGGAAGAAGTTTTAAAATTCAAAAAACAAATTTCAAAAGCCAAGTTCCAAATCTCAAATTCCAAAAAACAAATTTCAAAAACCAAATTTCAAATTCTAGATTCTAAAATCTAAGTGGCAAGGATAAAGGAAAAAGGAAAAAGGATAAAGGAAAAAGGATAAAGTAGCAAGGATAAAGGGTAAAGTAAAAAGGTTAAAGAGAGAGAGTATATTCAGAATTTTTGGTTTAGGGTTGAGAGGATGAATTGCAGGGAGGTGTTACTTTTATAGGTATCGTAGAGTAATGTGGTGATGCGGATGTATTCGGTTACGAATACTTCGGGGTATTGCATGTCGTAAACAATTTTGGCGATGAAATCGCGGAAGCCTTCTTGTTTGTTTTTCCTACTTTTACAAATGATTGACTGATACAGTGGTGGCAGATTTTCGATGAGGGTGATGTTTGATTTATGCATGCTGTCGGCAATATTATTGGCATAGGCAAGGAAAGTGCTGAATGCGGGTGTTATCTTTCTGAAAGTATCTTGCCGGGTGTAGGTAGATATTAATTTTCCTGGTGATTCGACCATGAAGTATCGTGGGTAATTGGCTACTATTTCGATGGAGTTGATGAGGTATATTTTTCGATCTACTTCTTCTTTTATCTGCATAATGTCATTTAGATCGAGCTGAGCCTGGTCCATTATCTGAACGAGCTGATGAGAAAGGAGTGCTTCGTTTTCCATATAAATGGTGAGAAACAGCTTTGGGGTTGCGTTGTCTTTTTCCATAACCAAGTTAATTAATAATGAAGAATGAGTAATGCGAATCCAGAGTTGATCTAAAGTGCTAATGCAATGAAAGCAGCAGCTAACCTGCCAAAAGTATGTATCATTAATCCTTTTGTAGATCTGACTTTACTAGCTTTTTGAATATCTGTTTTTTCAATTAACCAATTGAATATTGCCTCAACAGGTTGCCTAATTCTAGATACTGCCGTTGAGAATAAATCATCGGCAGCTTTAATTCTCTGTTTTATTACATCTGGCATTCCTTTTACCCCTTTGATTGGAGCAAGAGTCTGAGAGTTTTGATGTTTCAACATATTCTGGTTAAGCTCATTAATAAAGTATATTTTATCGCCAAAAAATGTTCTGTTCTCAATACCTGACCATGCTTCTTTAAAAACATTAACATCATTAACAGAAGCAGGAGTAAATAGTATTTGCTCAGGATGTGGCAATTTACCAATACGTCTGAAACCCAATAAATGCAGTTTCATACCATAATAATAAATACCTTTTGTCGAGCAGAATCCTTTATCTGTTATTTCTGTTGCAACTTTTCCAGAACGTTTGCCTGAACAGGTAATAATTGGCATTGAGTCCAATAAACTTTGATCCAGACAACAATCTTCCGGCTGATAGTCTGACAAAAGTATTTCAACTAACCGGGCAAAAGCTCCACTTAGTTTATTAAGTCTGTTATTAAAGGCTTTATAGCCTACTAACTTTGGAAACCATGATCTCAACCAGTCAGAAGCAAAACGGTGAATTTGTTTTACTTTTATATGCTCTTCATAGTGCATACAGTATAAATAAATGGTCATAATTTCTTGATCGGTAAATTCAGGTTTACTGTTATTACTGAATCTTTCACAATAAAATTGAAGTTCTTCAAACTTTTCGCAAACCAAAAAGTAAATTCTTATTAACTTGTCGTCTTTATCCTTGGAAATCATATCTAATTGTCACTTCGAAACTGACCTCAAGATACTGATTTTCAAGGATTTAAACAAATATACTCCACTGATAATCAAGGATTTAACAAACTTTTTTTATTGTTTTTTAACTCTGGATTCGCATGAGTAATTAATAATTGGCTGCTTCGACTTCGCTCAGCAACCTTTTCATTAGTCACAACAAGTTTACGGCGGGAAAAAGGATTAAATATCCAAGTTGAATGGTATTTTTTTTTACAGAATTGCAGCAAAATGGTTTATAAAACCCTATGGACTTGACTTTAGTGGCTTTTTATTTTTTTGATTGCTTTGAAGATTGCATTGTTTTTGCCTTGAATGCTTCGATGAGGATTCAGGGTGAATGCAGGGTGAATGAAAAATGCAGCAAAAAAAAGCTTTTTTGCTATTGGCCATTAGCAAAAGCTTCATTTTAGATTTATACTACTAATTGAAAAGCTCTTACTTTTCTATGAGTATGCGCTCTACTGTTTCCAGTAATTTCAACAAAAATGAATGAGGAGTGTTGCGAACTTGTAGTTTTGAAATTCGACTATCTGAATCAGGTATATCCTCCATATTTACAAATTCCGTAAAGCGATCAATCAATTCTTTTCTGCTGAGTTCATCACCAGCTTTTAAGCCAACGGCTTTTACCTGGTGAATCGCATTCATTAGCTCCAAGAAGTCTGTTTTGGTTTTTCTCCATACCAATGGAGAAGCGTTTTGCTTTTTTGGTTCTTCAACTATCAAAAGTATTTCGCGATAGGCTTCCAATCTGTTTTCCAAGAACTGATTTAATCGTGAATTATAGAAATCCCTACTTTCTTTCCGAAACACTTCTTCCATTTGATCCTTATTATTCTGAACAAGGTTCATTTTTTCCTTTAATGTATTGACCTTGTAAAGATCACTTCTCAATCTCATCACAATTGGATAAAAGTCTTTAAAATCATCTTTCCTGGAATTTTTATCTATTCTATTTTTCTTTGATGATTTTTTCTTAGAAGACCGAGAGTAATTTTCAATACAATCCATCACCACCTTTATTACCTCCCTGAGTGTTTCGTATTGACAATGCAAATATTTCTCTATCTGCATAAATTCTTCAGGACCGGTATTAATACATGTGATTTCATGATTTGACCTTGATATCATTCTGACTTTCAGTCCTGAATAATCAGCTTTAACACAGGATTCCAGCCTGACTTTAATCAGTTCAAAAACTCTTTTTGTAGTTACAAGATACATTTGAGCTTCACTACTGGTTTTACATTCTAACAAATTGCTTCTGAATTCATTTACAAAGTCAATATGGAGTTTGTTCAGGTAGAGCTTATAGCTTGATAGATTTTCATAATTGTTGTAGTAGGTTTTGTAGTCATGGTCAGTTTTTTCAAACTCAACAACTGTCTTTGACAGTTCGTCTCGCAGTAGTAGAAAACTTTTTTCGGTTATCATACGAAAAGTTGTTTTCACAATAATTTAAGGTTAATTAAACATACTGCAAAATAAATTCGTCAATACGAAACAAAAGGAAGTTCAATATTGCTAATAATTTAACTCTTTTATTGCTTTACAATAGGCTTAAATTCGCCACGAATTACCCAGTCAATTTCATTGATCTGTTGTGTGAATTTTTGGAGTTGGCTGATCAATTCCTCAAAAGATGGCGATTCTCCATAAATCATTTGTTCCTGCATTGTTATATAGTCTTTTTTCCAAGCATCAATCATTTCCGAAATTGGTATTATACTGATGCTTTGAGGTTGATGCAGATTGTAATCTACTCCTCCCAATTTGGCAAATCGGTACCGGTGGTTTACGATTGTTTCATACAAATCTTTATCGGCGATTGCCTTTTCTGCAAATTCGGTTTGCGACAGCTGGTAAACATCGTAAAGGTGACGACTTAAACGATCGACTCTGATTTTTTCCAGTGGTCTTTGGAATTCTTCATGCAGTAAAAATATTTTCTCAAGTAAGGTTCGCTCCGGATTAACGGTTGGAATGCTTACTTTATCCTGAGCAAATGGTGCATCGGGATAATGCTCATCGACAAAAGATGAAATGGCACATTGAGAAAATGGTTCTTTTAATGATCTGCAACCTATTTCAACCTGAACTCTGGGTTGGATGTAACCCGGAGAATCCACTACATTGGGATAATAGATTTCTATGATGCGCGGATCCTGATCGGAATCTTTGGCTTCTACCAATTTTAATTCAACATTTGTCAGGCCTTTTTCCTGAAATTTTTGTGTTAATTCCGGGAAGAAAACTTCGGATATGTAGCGATTGGATTCTTTGCGTAGTTTCGTGATTTCTTTCTTGCGGGTGAGCTCTCCTTCAAATCCAAGAAAACTTCTGTCAACTGCCAGGTCGATATCTTCGGAAAATCGTTCGATCAAATTCCAGGACTTACTAAGAGATGTCCCTCCTTTAAATACCAGATGTTTTCCGATTTCCATTTCGAAGATAATGGCCAGGGTTTACACTACCCACCAGTCTTTTACGATGGCATAGGGAGGTAATCCGACTTTTGATCTCAGCTCATTAAATACAACTGCTTTTGTTTCTGATGGGATATTATAAAATCTATACATTTTTAGTCAAGCGCTTTTTTCATTATTTTTTGAATCCAAACTGGTGCCAAACTGATATCATGTACCAAATGTTTTTGATCTTCTTTCTTTAGCAAATCCAATATTCTGATTTCTTCTTCGGGATACACTTTGTCTTTTCCAATTTCTTTTAAAGCCTGAATCACCAGGCTACTAATTTTTCCTTTTGCAGAAAGTACTTTGGGAGTTGTCTTTTTCAACTTGATCGTTATTTTTCCCAAATGAATGATTCTGGGTGCTCCATCGGTAAGAAAAACCAATTTCATTGGCACCTGGGTACTTAATCCCAATGCATTAAGAGCATAAGCTCCCGTAGGCATTAAACGAATTTTATCACGCTTGGCAATTGCCTGTACTACATCCTCGGCTGAAGGTCTTAGTTCTCCTATGAAGTCATCTATGATCGGACGATAATATATACCATGGGCAAGTCTTTTTACAAAACCTTGTTTTACCAATCGATGTAAGGAAAGCCTAACTGCCTCAGAAGATCCACACATTTCAAAATCATCTGGAAACAAAACCGTTCCACGCTTTCGGCTACTAATTTTATCTTTAACTTGTTTTTCTATTCCACACATAACACTCAATGCATTTTGTAACAAATTTAGTAAATATTTGTTACATCCAAACATGTATTTTTGTAACATATTTAGTGAAAATTTGTTACAAAATCAAAGTGTAATCAATCTATTGGCTGCATCTAATACTTCATTTTCGAAACTATCGAGATAGATTTGAGTGGTTTTTTCGGTTGTATGATCGTTCGGTTAGATGCCCTCTCCTGTAAAATAACACCAGTGGAGCTAGCTTTTAATACTTTCCACCATCTCAAATAAAGTTATCCTGCCTATGGCAGGAATACATTACAGTTTTATACCGAAGTGCTACTACTAGTGCGCCTTTTTGTAAATAATTTACAGTCAGACACCTAACCCCCACTGCCAAGATTAAAGCGGGATGCAATGCTTCGCATACTAACGAACGCCTCATGAACTATACTCATTAGTGTTACTAGCTGGTATTCCTATTTAATCAGTCTGAGAAGTAAATTCTATATCTCTTCCTTCAGCACGTTCTTTCTTAACCATTTCTTGTAAATCTTCAGGAATTGAAGATAAAGGAACAATTAATCCATCTACCATTACCATATTGTTAAATGGATTCTTTTCTTCCATATTCTGAGTTGAAAATTCTGGACTAAAATGCCACATATCAAACATATCTTTTATTTGTCTGGCTTTGTTTGATACTGTAGTTTTCTTGGTTCCAAAAAAAGTATTTAGTTCATCAGTCGAAATATATGGTTCAAATGATTTGTCAAAAAGAAAATTTATTGAACCCACAGCATAAATTATTGCTGCTGCCCAAATTTCAATCTTTCCTCTTTTAAAAGGGACTTCTTTTTGTTTACCTAGTTTATTTATAAGTTTGCTACATAAAAATAGATATTCTTCATTCAGTTTTTGAGAACAAAACTTACCTGTAAGCTCTAATAATTCTTTTTCTTTATTTTTAAATACTTCCTTAGCCATAATTGCGTTTTTTAATAGGTATTTTCTTTATTTCATCAATAGTCCTGAAATTTTTTGATAAAGCATTTTTAAGATCCCTTATTTCTGGTGAGGTTCCAAAGAACATATTGTCAAGGTCAATTTGGACATAGTTAATCATTTCTGAAATTAATTTTTCCCTTTCCAAGATAAATTAATTTACATTAATCTGATAATAATCCAAACTGCAATGTCTAATCATGATTAAATATTCCCGCTTCAATCATTATTGCTCGATATGTTTCTTCAAATAAATCTCCTCTATCCATTTTTTTTGTAACTGATAACTTTTCACTAAACCTACCCATGTTATCGATATATTTACTTTAGGAAGAGTTGCTGATTGTTTTTGTTTTAAATATAATAAATGCTTTACAAAGAATAAATATATCGAAACTATTGTTTTTATGAAAAGTATACTCTGTTAATATTACAGTATATTACCCTTTGTATTGTTGAACAATGAATTCGTTAAGTTATACTATTCAAATATGAGTTTTTTTGTATAATTATTCGGAGGCTAATCTACATGAGCTTATTCATCCAAAGAAATATTGCAATTGAAATTAAAATCTTATGTTCTTCACACATTTTCTTTTGCACAGGAAAAATAAACGAAAATGTATAGCAGTAGAATGTATATTGAATATTTCATGGCCTTATTATAATTTCTTTGTAATAATTATAAGAGTATTTCTATTTATTAGTACTGGTTTTTATACTCAAACCAATCGAAATATGCTTTACTTTTACTTTTCTCGCCTAAAGATGTAGCATACATTCCAATATAAGTGCCATTAAATCCCCACGCTATTTCATCGCCAAAATAAGATAAGTCCTGTACTTCGCCAATTTGTACTAAATCGGTTTCGGAAGTACCAAAATAAAACTTGGCAGCAAGACCTTTACTTACAAGCTTAAGATAAACAAGCGATCCCTTGATGGGCATTCTCGCAATTTCTTCAAGCACTCCATTTTCTGCATTTACTTTTTTCGCAGTGTTTTTTAAAAGTACCATTTCATTTTTTATACGAAGTAATTGATAATGCGTAGATGATTTTCGATAGAGCACCAAGCCTGCCTGTTCATTTTTCTTATTGGATGAAAATTGCATTTTGGTACAAACTTCATAATTGTGATGTTTTACTCTCTTTGCCAAAAATGAAGGGTTTTTCCACTCGCTGATAGTTTGCGGACGCAGATCAATCTCCATTTTTCCTTTTTTCTGACGATACCACTGAACCTGAGGCGTTCGCAAACAATTCCATTCCAAATCGAGTAATTCCGAGTCAAAATTATCCTTTAAAATAGGCTCTGATACAGGAGTCCATGGCAAATCTGGTCTTTTTTGTTCCATTTGTAATAAACCTTTACCAGGATTATAAATAAGAGTTACACCATTTTCCTGGTGAGATATTTCAACTTTTGCCAAAAATGTTTCACGAGCAAGAATAGAATAACCATTAACAGGCCTTTTTGCCAGCATAACACTCCACCATTCGCCATTTTGTGTTTGTACTAAATCGGCATGACCGGTTTGTATTATCGGATAAGTATATCCTAAATGACGATGCGTAATTACTGGGTTTGCATGGTTTGGAACATAAGGTCCCCATAAATTTTTACTATTGAAAATAGTAACCGCATGAAATTCACTTGTACCACCTTCTCCAATCAACAAAACATATTCTCCATCTATCTTATACAAATGTGGTCCCTCGGCCCAACGAGCATTTGAAGCATGCCCATAAGTTACCTGCTTTTTTTCTCCTATTAAAATGCCTTTATCAGGATTAATCTCCTGCATCCAAATACCATTTTTACCAGGCCATTCTTTTTTAGTCCCATCAATTACAGCTGCTCCGGTATAATAACACCGCCCATCATCATCCCAAAAAAGAGAAGGATCAATGCCCGGAGCATCTTTAATCCACATTGGATTGCTCCAAGGGCCTGATGGATTTTTAGCAGTAATAATGAAATTCCCTTTTTGTCCAACCATGGTGGTAATGATATAAAAGGTGCCTTTATGATACCGGATACTTGGCGCAAATATACCATTAGAATTCTTAAGGCCATCCTGATACACAATTTGATCGGGGCGATGAAGACCGTGACCAATTTTCTCCCAATTCACCAGATCTTTACTACGATGAATTGGTAAACCCGGATACCATTCGAAACTTGAATTTACCATGTAGTAGGTATCTCCCACACGACAAATGGAAGGATCGGGGTAAAATCCAGAAAGAATAGGATTTTTAAATGTTTCGGGAGCTGATTGTCCGTAAGTGCTTGAAAAAAATAACAAGCAAGTCATCAATACAAAAATTGTTTTTATCCGTAGAGCCTCCATTTGTATATTGTTTTGATTTTTAATTTGTTTATGAAAATAAGTCTAATACTTAAAGTCTATTGCCTAATTCTCTTAAAAAAACACAATTGAGAAAGTATTGTGTTAAGCATAGATTTTCTATCAATACCTTTAACTATCAGTAAAATTATAATTCTCTTGTAAATGTGCAGCTTATTGCAGGCATTTAAAAATAAATGACTGCTTCAAAAATCATACAATACGAATTTTATTAGCACACAAATACTTATTTTTACATACTATTTTAAGAATATCAAAAATAAAAACTATTGCTCTATAAATCTATGAATATAAGCAAGATAATAAACAAAAACAGTATTTTACTGGGATTATTATTTGCATTTACCCCCCTTTTTTCAGCTCAAAAGGATAGCACCGATTGGTATATTGACACATACAATTCTGTTCTAAAACAGGATAGTTCATGCATGAACGACTTAAATGCACTTTATCGGTATTATGAACAAAAAAAAGATACAACTCGACTATGTAAAACCTTAATTAAGCGCTCGAAAAGTAGAAGTAATGAAGGAAATTATAGTGCTGCATTTTCCGATTTATGGGAGGCTTTAGATTTAGCAAATTTAAATGAGAACATAGTTTTACAGCATCGTATTCACACTAACCTGGGTTGGCTTTATAATATTTTTGGAAAAAGTAAAGAAGCATTTATACATGAACAAAAAGCTTTGGTTTTATCTAAAAAAGGCTTGAAAAACGAATTACTAGATGAAAACGCTCTTATATCTGCGTATTTTGATTTTGTACACTCATACCGCAGAAAAAAAAATTACACAATAGCACTTCAGTACCTAGATTCGTGTTATTATATCGCCAATAAGTTTAACTATACAAATAGCCAAAAAGCATATTTATTTTCCGAAAAAGGGAATATTTTTCGAAATCAAAGAAAACTTTCGGAAGCACTTGAGATATTTATTAAGGCAGAAAAAGAATTCCAGAATACTGATCCCAGCTATCTTACCATTATTTATTTCTATTTGGGAAATACCTATTACTCTTTAAAAAATTATAAAAAAGCCGAACTTGCTTTTAAAAGAGCAATTAAAAATATCGATCTACGACCAAAACATTATGACATAAAAGCTGAGTGTTTAAATGGCATGGCAAAAAGTTTAAAACAACAAGCTAAATACAAAGAAGCTTACCGCATTTTAACTGAGGCAAAAGAGTTAAACGAGGAACTGTTCAGTACAAAGGGATTTCAGAATTCAGGAATACTTAATATTAGAAATATCTATCGAGAAAAAATAATTGAACGCGACCGCATTATTTTAAAACGAGACAAAGAGCTTATACAGCAAAAAGCTAGCAACCTTCGAATTCGAATGTTTTTAATAAGTTCTTTTGCTCTTTTCATTATTGCTTTGCTGGTATTTCGAATACAGTTTCAGCGTAAAAAGCATAAGATTGAGAAAGAAAGGCAAAGCAATAAGGCCCAGATACAAGAAGAAAAAAATAGAGTATTGGTAGAAATGAAAAATAAAGAATTAACCTCTTTTACCCTTCGTTTAATAGATAAAGATGCAATGATTAATGATTTAGTTGAATCAATAAATAAATATGCTCCGGCTAATGAGGTTTTGCTAAAATCGGTAAAACTAAAAACTACTGGAAGATTAAAGTTGTGGCAAGAGTTTGATAAGCGATTTATTGATGTAAACAAAGGATTTTATGAAAAGCTAAAATCTCGTTTCCCAGAATTAACACCTACCGAACTAAAGCATTGTGCTTTGATTAAATTGAACTTTTCATCTAAAGAAATGGCACAATTGCTAAACATTTCATTGAATGGTGTAAACACATCGCGCTATCGCATTCGTAAGAAGTTAAAACTGGAAAGAGAAGACAATTTGGTTAGTTTTATCGATAAGATATAAAATATTAGGAAAACTTAATCGAAAAGATCAACAGCTTACAGTCTGATAATCGGCTAAGTAATTCTTATATTTTTACATATCAAGTATGCCTTTGTAAAATAAAAAAGCGAATTTCTTATTTTATAATAATATTGTTTTTACTTCTGTGGTATTCTATCCACGATTCTGCCTTCTCTATTTCGGATAAAGGAAGTTTAAAAAATTCGAAGGCTGTTTTAAAAGTACTGGCAACCTTAATATTTATGGGCAAATCTCGTTTTTGCATATCCAAACCCAAGCCTACTACAACCTGTTCTGGCGTAGAAGCTAACACAATTGATTTTCTTTTACCAATATATTTAGAATCACCCTCTAAAAACTCTACATATTTATTAATTTCCTCGAAGGAGAAAAGAAATATAGCATCTCTAATATCATGAAGAACATGATAATTAGGATTGTATTGTTCATCGCTTGCTATATCAAATTTACAGTCAATCAACTCCTCAATCTTAAACTCTCCACAATAATATTCTACGATCAACTTTTTATCGGGATCGATAAAATACTCCATTATATTTTCCATAGCCTTCTTTCGAAATTCATACGAAAATTAGTCTTTAATAAAATCTTAGTTTTCGCAATTAAAACCCATTATTAATACGAGTGCAAATATATTAAAAAACACAACTTACCTAGTAAAACTATGTGCAATATTAAAAAAATACCCCCTAAAAATAAATTTAGGGGGTAATAAAAACTCAATAATTAAATAGTCATTAGGCTTTTGGCTCAATTACTAAAAGCAAATCACCTTTAGCAACAGAATCACCAGAATCGCATTTAATTTCTTTTACAGTACCTTCCGATTTAGCATCAAGATTGTTCATCATCTTCATTGCTTCAAGTACTACTAATGTATCTCCTACTTTTACTTCGTCGCCAACTTTTACTTTACACTCTACAATCATACCTGGGATTGGAGCAACAACACTACCTGACTCCATTTCGTCTTTGGCAGCATCTTTTTTCTTACGACCTTTAAACTGAGGTGTAGCTGGACCGTTAGGATCGTTAACTTCTACAGTAAAGGTTTCTCCATCAACAGTAACCTCAAGCTCACGACCTGTACCTTTTCCTTTAGAAGTAAGTTCTCCAGAAAGAGCTTTTCTTACAAGTTCATTCTCTTTTTCTACTTCGGCCATGGTTTTAGCTTTAACATCAGCAGGAACTTCTTCCAAACCATATTTCCATTTCAAGAAGCGTTTTCCTGTTACAGGATAAAGAGCGCATAAAACTTCATCATCAATATCTTTAGTAAGATCTCCGAATTCGGCTTTAACGGCATCCATTTCTGGCTCAAGAATAGATCCTGGACGAACTGTAATAGGCTCTTCACCTCTAGGGTAATCTTTAAGAGCTTTCTTTTGAACCTCTGGATTAATTGGATGAGTAGTTTTACCATACAATCCGTAACAAAGGTCTTTTACCTCTTTTGTAATTTGTGCATATTCTCCTTCGTAAGAATCGAATAGTACATTATTTACTGTTTGTACACCAACAATTTGAGATGTAGGAGTAACCAATGGAATATTACCTAGATCTTTACGAACCTTAGGAAGTAAACGATATACTTCTGGTAATTTATCCAATGCATCCATAGCTTTCAACTGATTAACAAGGTTAGAAAGCATTCCACCTGGAGTTTGGTGTAATAATACATTGATATCAGTAGTAGCATACTTAGGACTATTGTCTAAGTGCTTGTATTTAGGAATATATTTCTCCATTTCAGCAGCAATCTCATTAATCTTATTAATGTCCATTCCTGAGTCGCGGTTTGTGCCTAATAATGACATAATCATTGGCTCAACTGCTGGATGAGAAGTACGGTAAGCATAAGGTCCGATACAAGTATCAACGATATCTACACCAGCTTCGATAGCTTTGAAAATTGCAAGGTCACCCATACCTGAAGTAAAGTGTGTATGCAAGTTAATTGGTGTATCAGTAAATTTCTTGATTTCGCGAACCAAATTATAAATATCATAAGGAGCTATCAATCCGGCCATATCTTTAATACAAACAGAATCAACACCGAATTCGATAAGATCTTTTACTTTATTAATGTAGTATTCCATATTGTATACTTCACCACCCAAACGAGGTTGGTTCAAAGTATAACATACAACACCTTGTAAATGCTTTTTGTTATCCTTAATAACTTTAGCTGCTGTTTCGAAATTTCTGAAATCATTCAATGCATCGAAACAACGGAAGATATCCATACCGTTATCTATTGATCTTTGAACAAAAGACTGAACTACATCATCAGCGTAGTTACGGTATCCTACCACATTCTGTCCACGAAGAAGCATTGAAAATGGTGTTTTTGGCATGTATTTTTTCAATACTCTTAGACGCTCCCATGGATCTTCACCCAAGAAACGGTGCATAGTATCAAAAGTAGCTCCACCCCATGTTTCAACAGCATTATATCCTGCTTCATCAATCATTTCTGCTACTGGCAACATATCTTCAGTACGACCGCGAGTTGCGAATAATGACTGGTGGCCATCACGTAAACTTACGTCGTTAATTTTAATTGGATTTTCAGCTTTTGGACGAT
The DNA here is from genome assembly GCF_963677195.1 of uncultured Marinifilum sp. Lineage (NCBI taxonomy): Bacteria > Pseudomonadati > Bacteroidota > Bacteroidia > Marinilabiliales > Marinifilaceae > Marinifilum > uncultured Marinifilum sp. The sequence continues at coordinate 1,971,599 of NZ_OY781918.1, read as the reverse complement.
CGCTGCCATAATTCATTTGGGTCATTTGTAAAACCCCGTGCTTATCGAATATCATGTTTTTATCTTTTTATTTTTCTTAAATTAATACTTTTCCCAATAAACAGGAAAATAGAATTATGCACTTCGCAGGCTTCGACCACGAAGCTGTACAATCTTACGTTTGGCCATATTCATTTTAATGCCAGTACGTGACCAAGAACCATTAGTCGAACTTTCAACTTTTACTGCTTCAGCTTTCTCTAATTCTATGTGGTGAGCAACTGCTACAAGAACTGCTTTTTTAATCTTTTCTTCTCGTGTCATAATTATTTGTATTAATAATTAATTTATTAAAAGTCTTTTTTTTACAATGGAATATTTCCGTGCTTTTTAGCTGGTAAAACCTCTGCTTTTGTATGCATAGCTTTCATGGCATCAATCAATCTTGAACGAGTTTCGCTAGGAAGAATTACGTCGTCGATATGTCCACGTTGAGCTGCTAAATAAGGAACGTTAAATGCTTCTTCGTATTCCTTGATTTTCTCATCAGTTTTAGCTTGTCTATCATCAGCAGCAGCAATTTCTTTTTTGTAAGTAGAAATTACTTCTACGGCACCTTTGGCACCCATTACTGCAATTTCGGCAGTTGGCCATGCAAATACCATATCGGCTCCTAATGGCTTAGCACACATTGCTAAATAAGCTCCACCATAATCTTTACGTGTTACCACAGTAAATTTAGGTACAGTAGCTTCGGCATAACTCCAAAGTAATTTTGCTCCGTGACGGATAATACCACCTAGCTCTTGCTGTACTCCTGGAAGATATCCTGGAACATCTACAAATGTGATCAATGGAATATTAAAAGCATCACAAGTACGAACAAAGCGAGAAATTTTATCAGAAGCATCAATATCTAAACAACCTGCCTGAATCATTGGTTGGTTTGCGATAATACCTACCGATTGGTTGTCTAATCGACCAAAACCAACAATAGCATTCTCTGCATAGTACTCATGAACTTCGTAAAACTCACCCTGATCAAGAACTGATTCGATAACAGACTTCATATCGTAAGGTGTTTTTGGATCGTCTGGAATAATAGTATCCAGTTCTTCACAAACACGCTCTGGATCGTCACCCATTGGCAACTGAGGAGTTTCCTCTAAGTTATTATTAGGTAGGTAACCTAAAATATCGCGAATCGACTCAATAGTCTCTTCATCTGAATCGCAGGCGAAATGTGCATTACCACTTTTAGCATTGTGAGCCATAGCTCCACCAAGCTCTTCGAAAGTAGTTTCTTCACCTGTTACTGTTTTAATTACATAAGGAGATGTAATAAACATGTGACTCTGCTTTTTAACCATATATACAAAGTCAGTCATTGCTGGAGAATATACCGCTCCACCAGCACAAGGACCCAAAATAGCAGAAATCTGAGGAATTACTCCTGAAGCTCTAGAGTTACGCATGAAAACATCACCATAACCTTTTAAAGCATCAACTCCTTCTTCAACACGAGCTCCACCCGAATCGTTCAATCCAACAATAGGAGCACCAGCACTTACAGCCAAATCCATTACTTTACAGATTTTTGCAGCATGCATTTCACCAAGAGATCCACCTCTTGAAGTAAAATCCTGAGAATAAGCAAATACTGGACGACCATTAACTAAACCATGGCCAATAATTACACCATCAGCAGCAATTTCGGTTGTTTCGAAACCAAAATTTACACAACGATGTTCCACAAACATATCCAATTCTCTAAAACTTCCTTCATCAAAAAGCAAGTCTATTCTCTCGCGTGCAGAAAGCTTACCTTTTTCATGTTGCTTTGCAACACGAGCATCTCCGCCCATCTTTTTAACTTCTTCTCTTTTTTTCTTTAAGAGATCTAATTTTTCAGATACCTTCATTTTTTATTTTTTTTCGAGTAATATGCTAAGAAAACCTCAAGGAATTTCTAATTTACTTCAATTGCTATTCTATTTTTACAATCTATATTTCAATTGTTCATCTAAACTTTTTGTTTCAATTGAAATAAATTTGTCTGTTTAAACTTCAATATCGTTTAAAGAATTATTTCATTATTTAATGGCGAATATATATACTTTCATTGTAGATATGAAACTGTTTAAAAACAGCAGTTTGCATACGTAAACGTTTGAATATCGCTTTACCTTTTCATTTTACGTGGATAACACACTGTTATTCAATATCTTAAATGGCCGCGATTACTTTCGTCAAAAAATTAAAAAAAATCACTTAAGATATTGTAAAACATATAAAAAGTAAGTTGTAAAATGATAAAATTCCCCAATTATAAGTTCATATTTTCTCTATCTGTGAAAGAATTCATATTAATTATTTCCCTTCAAGTAATTTAATTAGATAAAGTGGCAAATAATTATAAACTACCTATTAATGGGTATAATTACCCATTAATATCAATATGACAATAATTAATTTTTCTGATCCATTTTCACATCTCATCAATTTTCGTCTTAACATATCCCCTTAACATATTATAAGGAGATAATTTAATTAAAAAACTACTGCCACCGATTAAGAAAAAAAAAGTCAGAACATTAAGGATATACACAAAGAGATTGTGCTAATAGAAGCTTTATTATTAAGGATTTTTTTCTTTATTAAATAATGGATTTTAAGTGCTTTCCCTGTACGTAGAACGTTATTTATCTATTTTTTGAATGATTTCCATAAAACAATGAATTAAAGTTATCTATGAGATAATTAAATACAATTGCAGTACTTTAAGGTACAAATGAGATAACTTAGGCATTGCATTTTATAAAATTAACATCTCAAATATAAGTCATTACATTATTTGAAATGCTCTTTTTTGCTACACTCTCTTAATTTTCACTACTCCTTTTCGATAAGCTTCCAGTAATCGGTTTAAATCCTGAATTTGCTGGCGCAGATTTTCACCAATTATGGTATCACCAACGCGAATTCGTGTTGTTGCATGCTCAATCATACTTCTTGTTGATACAATATCAATTTCATCGAGTATAGCTCTTTGTTTTGATTCGAAAGAGGTATGTTCTGCAAGTATTAAGCTATAAGAATCATAAATTAAGGTATAACCTGCAATACCAGTTACTTTTTGGTAGGGTTTCGACATTCCTCCATCAATCACGAAAAGTTTTCCATCGGCCTTTACGGGGCTTTCTCCTTTTGCAACTTTTACAGGCACATGCCCATTAATAATGTGAGAAACTTCCGGATCGAGTCCAAATTCTTCCAAAATACGAGAACACGCCTCCTTATCGTCTCTTAATTTATAGTACATATTAGTCTCTTCTTTCTGTACTTCTTTATCGTCGAGAAAATAACGTTCGAATGTTGCCATTTTCTTTTTCCCGAATAAAGGAGAATACGCACCGCTCCAAAGATACCACATATACGCCCTATCTTTACTGGTTTTTTCGGGATGTTCACGATTAAAGTAGGCACGGCGGCAAATTAAATCGAACTGATCGCAAAGAGATTTCCCTTTGTATTTTTCTCCTTGCAAACAAAGCTCTTTAAAATCTCCATTTTCGTCTAAAGGGATGCAACCATGAAACAAAAGATTTGAGTTGTAAGAAAGGTAAGTACCACCTTTCGAAAACAAGGTTTTGATATGGCGCTGCAACTTTTCACAATACAAAAAAGAATAACGAAGCTTCTCGGCCAACTCCTTTTCCTCTTTTGTGAGTTCATAAGGATTTTTAGGATCTATGGTAGGAAATGATTTATCGTTTAAAGGAAGTTCGCGACCATCAATGCTTATGGTACCTTTCTCATAATCGATTTTATCGAGTAGTAATCGATCATCCATTTCCATTTCCGGACTTCGTCTTATTATTTCTCCGGCCAATTTCATTTCAATTACCATAATGGCCTTGTGCATCTTACTTGTTAATTTAATATGCGTAGAGCCAATATTTTCTGCTGGTGTATTTTTAGGGATAAAAGCTTCGCATGGATCATTCTCATAAGCCTTCATTGCAAAGGTAGCCAAGGGCATCAAATTTATTCCATAGGCATCTTCCAGAGTATCCAGGTTATTGTATCGTGCGCTTAAACGAATTACGGCGGCTATACTGGCACGAATTCCTGTTGCCGCTGCCATCCATACAATATCATGATTTCCCCATTGTATATCAACTGAATAATGATCGTGAATAAGATCCATAACTTTATCTGCAAAAGGACCTCGATCGTAAATATCGCCAATAATATGTAAGCGATCTATTAATAATCGCTGTATAAATTTACTGATTGCAACAATAAATTGATTGGCTCTGTCAACATCAATAATAGATTGAATAATACAATCGAAATACTTTTCTTTCTTAGCTGTAGGTTCGTTTAACAACTCATCTATCACGTAAGCAAAATCGACTGGCATTGCTTTTCGTACTTTCGATTGAGTGTATTTATCAGCCGAAACCCGAGCTACATCAATTAAACGACGAAGCGTAATTCCAAACCAATAATTTAAATCTTCTTGCTGGTTGGTAATTAGTTTAAGTTTTTCCTCGGGATAATAAATTAATGTTGCCAACTGCTTTTTATCTTTCTCGGCCAAAGAATCTCCATACACAATATCTATTTTTTTGCGCACCATTCCCGAAGCATTTCTTAACACATGGCTAAAAGTCTCATATTCTCCATGTATATCTGTTAGAAAATGTTCTGTTCCTTTGGGTAAATTAAGTATAGATTCCAGATTAATAATTTCGGTACAGGCAGCCTGAACAGTGGGAAATTTTTCGGCCAGCAAGTTTAAAAATCTCAATTCATCTTCACTGTAATTGTTTTTCAACAATTCATCTCTTTCGTTGTTATGCACCATCTATCTTTATATCTGTTCGTTTAAAACCGGATATTCCGGAAATGAAAGCCTAAGTTAAAAAGACAATGGCAGGCTACCAAAAAAATAAATTTTATATTGCTCTAATTGGCTGATTTAGAACAGTTATTTTTATTGGTAAGTGCTAATTAAAATTTTAGTTATCATGCTAACTTTTAATTCTTTTTGCAAAGTCCTCACTTGCTTTTTCCAGATAAATACTTGCATTTTTTATAGAATCATTCAAGCTGCTTGCATAATTTGCAGTTTGGGAAATGTAATCTATTTTAATCTGTTTCAACTCCTGTTCAGTAAGATCAACTACGCCACAAAACAAGGCTAATTTTTGCGTAGTAATGGAATCGATAACACCACGAATTACCTTGCCCGAGAAAGTTTGAGAATCGAATTTTCCTTCTCCGGTAATAATCCAGTCGGCATCTTTTATTTTTTCATCGAATCTGGCTTCCTGTTTAATCAGATCAACACCAGAGTTTAGCTTAGCATCCAGAAACAAAATGCATCCAGCCCCTAATCCGCCAGCTGCTCCAGCTCCTCTTACCAATTGAAAATCTGCATTAAATTGCTTCTTTACCACCTCATTAAAATTTCTTAATCCACTATCCAACTGCATAATCATATCGGGCTTTGCACCTTTTTGAGCAGAATAAACATAAGCAGCACCTTTTTTACCATAAAGCGGATTATCAACATCGCAGGCAACTTCGAATTTTACATCTTTTAATTGAGGATGAACATTTAAGGAATCAATTTTTACCAGGGAATTTAAATCTTCTCCTTTTCCCTCTAATTCATTAGCTTTTTTATCGAATAACCGATAACCTAAAGCTCGAGCCATGCCTAAACCTGCATCGTTGGTGGCACTTCCTCCAATTCCCAAAATAATGTGCTCCACTCCTTTTTCTATTGCGTCTTTAATCAGCTCGCCGGTACCATAAGTACTTGTCTTTAGCGGATTCGCCTCTTCATCGCTCAACAGACGAATTCCCGAAGCTTCGGCCATTTCGATAAAAGCCGTTTTTTTGCTTTCGGAATATAAATAAGAAGCTTTTACAGGTCTTCCCAAGGGATCACTCACATTCAGGAAAATTAACTCACCATCTAAGTAGTATTTTAAAACCTCAACAGTTCCGTCGCCACCATCGGCAAGCGGTAATTTCTCAATTTCCACATCCGAAACTTGCTTTTTAATTCCTCTTTCTACCGCATCGCAAAATTCTAATCCGCTTAAGGATCCTTTAAATTTATCGGGAGCTATAATTATTTTGGTCATGATTTTAATTTTAAATACTCTTTTTATTATTCATCTGAAATTCCGAAAAATGAAAATATTATTTTTAATTAGTAATACGAATCAATTGTTGAGAATTTCAATCACAGCTCTTTTAATCACATTTATCCTAAAGCCGGATAGGCTCTTACTTTCTCCATTAATAAGAAAGTAAACTACCAATCAAAATCAGACCATGAGCACCGAAATTTTATTCTGCGAATAAGAATCTAAAGCAAGTATGCCCATGCTACCACATTAATTTAATTCCATAGGTGTAACAGAATAACACAATCAGAACTTGCAAATGTTGTAGCACACTTCTTAACACGACCCTAAAACTACACCATTCGCAAATTCTGATTGCTACCCTAACTAAACTAACTTTTATCTTCCCGTTTCAATTATTAATTCAGCACTAATTAATCAACTTTATTTTTTATCCGGATCTTTAAATTGCTTGATATAATCGTATACCCGACGTTGAACTCTTGCTTCATTCAATCCATAACCTAACTCAGTTATCCTTTCTTCGTTTGATCTGTGTCGGGCTAAAATTGCCGATAACTGCGCCTCCAAAGCTGTTCTCCTCCACATCGGATGATCTGCTTTATCTTTTAATGCTTCAGCTCTTGCCAATTCGCTTTGAATCTCTTCTTCAGACACATAACTTGCATACTCAAAACCTTCGAAGGATTCTTTCTTTCTGTTGTACTCGTAAACAAGTTCACAATCGTCGTTTGGCTGATAATTCTCACGGATTAAATCAAGTTTCAAACTAAATATTTTCTTAGCATCCAACTTAAATTCAGCTCCATCGTTCACCATACGTAACAATTCCGTTTCTTCTTCCAATAGATTCGTAAAAGCAGCCTTTCCTACTTTAAATGCACTGCTAATTCTAACCTCGGTTGTACTTTCCGCCGAGTTGTATCCGCGAATCACTACCGATTTACCATCTTCGCTACGTTTTACAGCTGTTATTTTTAATGTATTTAAGCTATCCTTCGCATTAAAATAAGTTGCCTGAGTAGCCAGTTCTCCTTCGTGCTTATTGGTTGTGCAACAAACCAAATCGGAATTGTACAAATTCGACAGACTACAAACCTTTGCTTCTTCGGTATTTCCCTGGTGAGGATATACAGCATATTCAAACTGCATTTCTCTTAAACACTGGGCATCGGGAGTAAAAATTTCTGGTCCTGCATCACCAATACGCGAATTAATCTCTTTTGCAATCCATCCTACCGATCGGAACAAAGTTAAGGCAATGGTATCCTTTTCAACCACCTGATATTCGGGTAATCCTTTCGAGAATACTGCCAAGCCATCTTTATTATCTGTTAAATCGACAAACTCACGATTTAGGAAGATGGTATTTGGTTTGGCCTCTCTGGCTCCAATAATCACTTTTTTCACATCTTCAGGTATCGATGACTCATCGTAATCTTCAATATGAATTGGTCTTTTCACTACATCGAACGGGCTTCCTGCATGTGCAAATTCGGTATAAACACCAGATTTAAACAGCACACGCATCAGGTGATCTTTCACTGTATTTCTCAGCGCTGTTTTACACTTCACAATTGGTGAGTCAACCTCAACGGTAATGTATGATACGATTGGCAAATCGCGCATTGTTGTCGATCTTGTTTTGTGACTATCCGCATCGCATTCCGGCAAATTCATCACCAATTCGGTACGTACGGTAACTTTTGTTGGCGACTGCTCTGCAATTTCAATTTTAGCCTTGCAATTCTCACTGGTAATAATCACATCTTTATCAGGATATGAATAATTGTACTCATCGCCAGTATCGGCTTTATCTTCAATTATTCCCTGATTCTCGAATTTTTTACCCGATTTCTTGTACAGAATATTAAACGATCCGTTTTCATTAAAACTTACCTCTATTTCGCTGTTGCTGACTTTCAGCCCATCAACTTCCAGCTTTCCTGCTGCTTTATCCGATCCTTCAACTACTTTGTATCCCATTGCCGGAATATCCTTCACATAGTAATCTCCATTCTCGAAAGAAACATTCTCTGTTCTTTTCTCCAAAGTTGGATTAAATACAATCTTCACCTCATCCTTGGCACATTTCGAGGTATTAATCATACTGCACAATTCCTTCAGTTTTTGCTCGGTTAAGGATTGTGTTAACTGATTCACAACCCGGGTTCGATTTTCCATATCGGTATGTACATCGTCGATACTTACCCCGCAAATACTATCGTGAGGATGATTCTTCAATAAAGTTTTCCAGGCTTCCTTTATCTGAGTTTTCTCGTATTCTCCTCCTAATGCCCAAACCAATGTTGCCAAAGGCTCAACACGCTTCTCCAATGCTTTTTGCTGCTCATCGTTTTGCAATTTCAGATACATTCGCGCCGACATTACTCCCGGGAACACCGAAATAAAACGTCCGCTATACAAAGCTCCATTCAATGTTTTTAACTGAGGATGCTCACTCATTACATCGCGTATGTACTTCTCTGGATTTGACTGAATAATTTTATATTCCGGTGTATCCATTTTACCATTAGAAATGTATGGTTGAATATCATCCGGAATCATTTCCTGATCGTAACCATTCATCAGCAACACATGACTTGTTGTTGCAAATGGAGTTAATTTCTTCACCTCGTCGTATACCCTGTCGCGCATGATATCGTTAAACTCTGCCAAACGCATTACATTTCGGTAACTATCCAGCAAATACATCGATGGAATCGACGTTCCATCAGGCGATCTCCAGTAAAACTCTGATTGCACATCTGTAGGATCCATCTCAACACCTCGCCACACATACAAACCTTCCAGCTTAAACTGATCATGAATCTGTGAAGTTTGAGAAATCTGCCCAAAGTTATCGAGCATCCATCCTACTTTCATAGCTCCACCCAACTCTTTTGCCGCCTGAATACCATACATCAGATTACGAACCAACGACTCATCGCTAAGCAACTGCCAGTCTGGCTGTAAATAATAAGGTCCAATAAACAAGCGATCCTGATTCACATATTTTCTAATCTTACGCTTATACTCATTTACATTGTAGTTGTGCTTGTCTAACTCCTCGAAATAGTCTTCCACCATCGCCATCTGCCCATCAAGCACAAAAATATAATCTGGTTCTTTCTCGAACATCTTAAACAAGTTATCGAAAAAAGGAATTAACCATTCATTTGTGTATTTGCTATTCAAATACCACTCTCTGTCCCAATGGGTGTGCGAAATTATATGCGCTGTTTTCTGTGCCATAACTTTATTTTCTTGTACATTTCAACCATCTGTATTCATAAGCACCAAGCAGATTGTAATCTGCTGTTTCACCGATTAACACGGTTCTTCCTTTGGTGTACTTCTCAATATTTTTCTCTTTACCTGTAAAGTTGTGAAGACAATAAATTGTTTCATTGTCCTGAGATCGTTCTATAACAAAAACTCCATTTTCGTTATAAAATTTTGCTTTACCAACAGGATTAAAAGCAGCTTCGGCTCTTCTTACTTTTAACAAACCACTATACTTTCCAAATACTTTAGAACGTAAGCTATTTTTGTCGCTTAGCTGCTTTTCCAGTTCGGTAAAATCTATTTTTTTTCTGTTAATTCTTCTGTTAATACCCGAATCAATAACTCCTTGCACATTATTTTCCGATCCAAAAACAGAATGATAATAAATACCAGGAACTCCCGGCATACTAAGCATTACTGCCTGGCTTAGCAGAAATCGTTGCATTCTCAACGGGTCTTCTTCCTTAGGATTAGTTAACAAATCCATATAATTCGAATTTAACTCGTAAGGCGATTTCGAACCATCAGGATTCGACTTGTAAGACACAAAGCCGCCATGCGATTCAACAATCTTTGCCAAGGCATCAATTTCTTCAGCTTCTACAATTCCCTGCAAAGGTCTTACTCCAATTCCATCGTGACTGGCTGTAAAATTAAAAAAGCAGGTCTTGTTCGATGGTAATTCCAAAGACTTAGCCCAATTGCTTAAAGTATCGATATTCTGATTGTGTAAACTGTAAGCCAGCAATGGTGGCAAAGTAAAATTATACACCATGTGTGCCTCGTTAAAACCATTGCCGAAATAGGAAATATTCTCCTTGTGCGGCACATTTGTTTCACTAATAATAACAGTTTGCGGTGCAAGCAAATCAATAATTTTACGATAAGCCTGAATAATTCTGTGTGTTTGCTTCAAATGAATACAATCTGTTCCCAGAATTTTCCACATAAATGCAATGGCATCCAATCGAATTAGCTTTGCTCCTTTGGAAACATAAAACAACAATACATCCAAAACATTTAAAAACACCTTCGGATTCGAGTAGTTCAAATCAACCTGATCTTCCGAGAAAGTCGTCCAAACGTAAGCATCCTTTCCATTCTTGTTATATTTGTGTAGCAATGGCAAAATCCGCGGGCGAGTAACCTTGCTCAAATCCGGATGATTGGGATCTTCCTGGATAAAGAAATTCTCAAACTCTGGTTTCTCTTTCAAAAATCCCTGAAACCAATCCGATGATTTCGAAATGTGATTGATAACTGCATCGAACATCAAATTGAACGATTTTCCCAATTCTTCCACATCCTTCCAATCTCCAAAATCAGGATTTACCTCTTTGTAATCTACAACCGAAAAACCATCGTCGGAAGTAAATGGGTAAAAAGGCAAAATATGAATGCTATTAACACTTTCCTGCAAATACTTCTTACTCAGCTTGTTTAAAGTTTGTAATCCATTTTCGCCTTCATCCTTAAAACTATCTGCATAAGCAATTAAAATTGCATCTTTTTCATCAAGCTTAAATTGCTCCGATAAGATAATTGAGCTGTAATACTCAACAATATCCTGAATCTCACGAATCGTTTCATCCGCCTTATCAGGATATAGAAATTTTATGTCTTTCTTAATTTGCTCCATCTGTAAAAATTTCTTTAAGCATTCCCTTTAAACTATCAATTGACAAGTTTTGCTTTGCAATTTTATAGTTCTCTTCCACTCTTTCTTTTCTGTATTCTCTCTCTAGCAGATATTTCAAACAATCTTCGGCTGCTTTACCTAAAATATCAGTATCTACTTTCACTAAACTATCCTGATTCCTATGTTTGCTTCCTAATGATATCACATTAAAGTTGAACTTTTCGATATCGCTTAGGTAAACAGGATACTTGTAAGTTACAACTGGTAATTTAGCGACCAAAGCTTCCAAAAACTGGTTTCCCCAACCTTCTAAAACACTTGGATAAGTAAGGATATCGGCAATAGTGTATGCATCCCATAAAGAATAAATCTTTGAACCCTTCTGAACTTCTCTCTCGTGGCTTACCCTATTACTGATATCAATTACATTTACACCATTTTGTTTGGCGTAATCCATTAGTTTTTCATAGTATTCTGCTGATTCATTTTTACCGGCTAAGGCCAGATAAATTTTATTTTCTGTAGTAAATTCAGTTCCATTATGAAGCTGCTTACCAAGCAATTTTACTTTCTGATTTTCCACCTCTTTTACTAAATCGATGGCCAGTTCAATTGCTTTTCGCTCTACCACTCTGGTAGCTTGCATAAATACAATATCAGCTGGTTCAATTCCCAATTCCGATCTTAAATTTTGGTTGTAATCATCAATTTTCATTAAATCATTCTCAAAATCGAAGACATTGGGAACAACATCGGCATCAATATCATATCTTGCTTTTAACTCCTCTTTCGCAATATGATTGATGCAAACATGTTTTATATTTTTATAAACAGGAGGAAAGTGTTTGCTTAATAAACCGTTCACAAAATTTACCTTTGGACTGGAATATAATTCTCTTTCCCAGTGAAAATCGTGATGATGACAAATTGCCTTCACTCCTGTTGCTATAATTGCACGATGAAATGCTACTCCTGCCGAAAGCCCCCAGCCTAACGATAAAATGTTGTTGGGAACAATTACATCGATCTTTTGCTCATTTATAATTCGAATCAGATCTTTTTCAATTAAATCAGCCAAGTCGTACACTTCCTTTTCTAACTGATCTTCAGAATTGTAACCCTTCAATTGTTTGTATACATTATCAACAATCTTATTATTTACCGGATGCTGATAATGCAAGGCAGGAATCAATTCTGCACTGCAATTGCCTGCACTTCCGGCAATATAAATTACCTCGTGTCCGAGTTGTTCAAGTGCCATTTTCCACTTATCCATCTCCAGCGAAACGCCATCGGTTTCTCCAACTCTAAAATGACATAAAGCAATCCTCATTATCCAAATATTTGAGGTATATACAAGCTAAAAATTACAATAGCGATAAAGAATAAAACCAGTATTACCGATTCCTTTGTTAAGATATCTTTCTTCCGAATTTCGAATTTCACATCCGGTACTTTGTTATTTTTATCCTTAAACAAAAGACTAACCAGGTATGTAATTACAACACAAAGAGCAAATCCCGTGAAGTTCAACCAAATCCAAAAGATCTCAACTCCAGGATCGAAACCAATAATTTCCTGCATGGTTTTCGAAAATACCAGGTTGATTAAAACCGAAAGGATAATTCCAGCATTCATTCCATACTTGTTCGCTTTTTTCGAAACAATCGCCATGATAAATGTTGCCAAAACCGGACCATAAAAAACAGATCCAATGGCATTAATAATCTCGATTACCGCACTTTCGCTTCCTCCTAAAAGAAATGCACAAGCAATACAAACAGTACCCCAAAATACGACCGATGCTTTCGACATCATCATGTATTTTACTCCTGTCAATTTCTTTTTACCTCGGTTAAAGAAATCCTCTACCGTTACAGCTGATAATGAATTTACAGTTGAGCTTAAAGATGACATTGCTGCTGATAAAATACCTACCATCAATATCCCAATTACTCCATGAGGCAAATATTTGATTATAAATACAGGAACCATCAAATCTGGTTTAATACCAGAACTGGCATATTCCTGAGGGAAATATTTTTGAGTGATCATTCCAATTTCTTCTAAAAATTCAGGAGCTACTGATATTAATCCTCCTAAAACCAATCCCATGGTACAATACACCAATACAACAGGTAATCGAAGCATTCCGTTTGCAAACAACAAGGTTCTTACCGTTTTTTCATTTTTAGCAGATAATAGTCTTTGGGCCTGAGTCTGATCACAACCATAATAAGAAACATACAGGAAAAATCCACCAATCAACATTGGCCAAATTCCATATTCATTCCCTTCTCCAATACCAAAATTATTTTGAATAACGATTAATCTGTCAGGATCAACATTAGCTATCGATCCTCCTTTTTCTACCATTAAATCGTAACCATATACCAAGCAAATTAGTAAACCAGCAAATAAAATAATCATCTGAATGGCATCCCCCCAAACAACAGCTTTCATACCTCCCTGCCAGGAATAAATAATAGTAACAATACTAATTAGCGGAATGGTATAGATAAAAGCGATATCCAAAACTGCCTGCAGAATAATAGCAATGGTATATACCATAACTCCTGTTGCCAGGGCTCTGCTTATCTGGAAAACCACACTTAAAATCAGTCTTGTTGAAACATCGAAACGTCTTTCAACAAACTCGTAAATACTTACTACTCCAGATCTGAATAATGGAGGAATAATCACTATCATGATAAAAAACATGGCCAGAGGAACTGCAAACTCAAAAGAGAGCCATTTCATACCTCCTCCTGCTTTCAATGCTACAAAGGCTGGTGCCGATACAAAACTGATAGCAGATAACTGAGTCGCCATAGTTGAAAGGCTTAAGGGAAACCAACTAATGCTCTTTCCTCCAAGAAAATAATCTGTAGAATCTTTGTTGTCTTTAAAAAAATACCCCATTCCCAAAAATCCAGCAAAGTAGAATAGGATTATAATATAGTCGAGCCAATTCATTGACGAATGTTTTTTGTTATAAATATCAACAGAAGTAAATCTGCTAAATGTTTATTGTTTTTGAAAAAGGGAGAGAAAAGATCCTCTCCCTTAATTTTCCTAACCAATATTTAATGCACTCACTATTTAAAAGTTAAATGTCATTCTAAAGAATGCTCTTCTTGGAAGAATAGGACGTCCAACAAAGTATGCACTTGTTTCGGACTGAGATACATCTCTTGGATTACCTTCGGTTACTCCATTATCATCAAACAAGTTAAATACAGATACTCCAAAACGTACTGATTCATTGTTATCTCCCAAGCCCATTGTATAACCAGCATCTAATCTAAAGATATTGATCGCATCAAGCTCTACAGTATTTGCAATGTTAGCAAACTTTTTGCCTGTATAATTCCATGAGAAACCTGCATCGAACGCACCATTATCAAAATTCAAAGCTGAATGTGCCAACCACTTAGGCTGTCTCTCAAGCTCATTATCAACGTACTCAGGATTGTCTTCACTCTCGTCATACTTGTGATCCTGATAGGTAATACTACCACTAAAATTAAGATGCTCGGTTAGTTCATATCCCCATGTTGCTTCAAGACCTACTGCTTTGGTACTTAATGTGGTAACCGTTTCTATTGTTGTTCCCGGATTATTTGGATCGTCTCTTAAATCAACATTTCTTCTGTCATTCAAATCCACAAAGTAAGTTGCAAATGTTCCTCTGAATCTTCCTGATCCATATTTTACACCAAGTTCTCCCTGGTAAATTTCTTCTGTTTCGTATGAACCTACTGTACCGTCTGATGCAATTTTAATTCCACGAGGCTGTGGGAAGAAATAACCTTTGGTAACATTACCATATAGGTTAACCTCATCGTTTAACTGATAGTTGGCAGCAATAACTCCAGCCCAGTCTGTATCTTTTCCTTTTCCTGTAAGATAAGCATTGTTACCCCATTTCACTGTTTGCAGGTCAGAAGAAAGACTGGCATCATCATCCATTGTATAAGTTGTATTTCCCTCACGAGAAACATCAGCTTCAATTGTTTCAACACGGAATCCAACATCAATTCTCCAACGGTCCATTTTCATTTCATCGGTGAAATAAAAAGCTTGTTTGTTAGCTGTAATAAAGTTATTGGAATAAGCGGCTCCTGGATTGAACAAACCATTCTTACTCAAAATCATTTGGTCCATACCGCTTGTATAGCTAATATCCAATAAATGTGGTTTTGAAGTAAACTCAGATACATATCTTGTTTGAACATTCTGATCATCAGCTTCAGTTCTCGACAAGAATACACCTGCAGTAAGGTTATGCTCAATCGTTACACCTTCTATTTTTTTGGTCACATTAAACTCTGTTGCCATATCCGTCATCGGACGATTACGATCCAGCAAAGTATTTACCAACACCAAATCGCTACCATTCACCGTACTACTTGTCATTCCTGTTCTGTTTGCAGCAATATTGGTTGCAGAAGGATCGATATCTGTAACAAAATTATTTAAGGTTGTTGGATTTCCTGATCCGGTAAGGAACAAGTTAAATTCATGGGCATAACGCGCATAACGCATTTTTGCATCCATTTTAACGCCATTATCAAATTTATGCTTGTAGTTGGCCATAAAATAACCACCTTTTGTAGCAACTCCATCTTTTATTGGTGTTCTGTATATACCTTCTGGTGTTGCATAAGACAAGTTTTGTGCATGCATGGTCTGAATAGTCTTTACATCTTTTCCGTCATTACCTTTTGCATAATCACGAGATTCGCCATCTAAAGGAAGTGGTAAGAAAAACTGAACTCTATCGTCAATCCACTGACCAGACACGATTAATTCACCATTATCGAATTCCTGCTTGATATTACCACGCAACTGGAAACCCTGAGTTGGTAAACCTGTATCAAGAGGCCCTTCATCGTAACGATAAAATCCACTTAAGGCATAATAAGTACGAGAATCTTCTCCACCCATTCTTCCTCCGGTAAAGAAATCTGTTTTGTATCTTCCATCTTCGGCAAATTCCAACTGAATAATATTCTCTGGTACATCGGTTCCTGTTTTAGAGATATAATTGATTACACCGGCAACAGAACCTGCTCCGTAAAGAATAGCAGCACCACCTCGGGGAAAATCCAATGATTTAATCCCTAAATCATTTCTAATGTAAACATCATGAGCCGATGAGTTTAGTCCGAAAGTACTGATAACAGGCATTCCGTCATACTCAAGAGGATTAAATACATACTGTCCACCCGAAGGTAAACCGCGAACAAAAACATTTGTAGCAACCTCACCACCACCACCTTCGGCAGTGATACCCGGAACTGATCTTAAAATATCAGCCTGACTACTTGCAGCTTTATTCTGAATTTCTTTTGCTTTCATCGATGTCATAGACATAGCCGATTGTTTCTGAGAACGAATGGTTCTGGTACTTGTGACCATTATCTCATCCAAACCTACTCCTTCCATCATGGTAATGGTTAAAGGGTCGGTAGAGCTAACTTCTGTTTCTTTAGTTTTATAACCTACAAAACTGGTTACAAGAGTTACGGGTAAAGATTCTACATTCAATTGGAATTTTCCATCCATATCCGTAATGGTACCATTAGTTGTGTTTTTAACCACAATACTTACTCCCGGAATTGTTGATCCGTTCGCATCCTGCACTAATCCTGTAATTGTATTTTGCGCTGCACTGGTAAATGCAAAACATGTCATCAACATCAGGATTAAAACTCTCATTTTTTTCATATTATCAATGGTTTAGAAATTAGATTTGAAACAAATTACGGTCATAAAAAAATACTATGCAAACGTTGTAGTGTTACGTAAACGTTTACGGTTAATAACTTTTTTTAGCTATATTTACATTTTAGAAAGAATCTACATAAGATACAATATTCTGATGAAAAGAACAACTTTAAAAGATATCGCTAAAGCTTTAAACACCACAATAGCAACTGTTTCGCGTGCCCTGCACGACAATCCTGAAATTAGTACAGAAATGAAAAACAGGGTACGTGAAGTAGCCAATCTTTACGATTACAAACCCAATTCTACTGCACTTTCGTTAAAATTTCAGAGGTCTTACTCTTTCGGTGTTATTTTTCCAACTTTAACACATTATTACCTTACACAAATTTTAAGTGGACTGCTTCAGGAAGCCACAAAAAATGGCTATAAATTGATTATTGCAGAAAGTAATTACGATCCGGATAAGGAGCTGGAATTAATACAGGAATTTTATGAACTAAATGTAGATGGTGTTCTTATTCTTCCAAGCAGAAGTTTAAATACTAAAAAAGACAAATTGGAACAGATAATCCGCAATGATGTTCCGTTTTTGCTAATTGACCGGATGGTATATTTCGATAAAAAGACATCTTCCTTTTATTTCATCTGACGATTACATTGGCACAAAAGAAGGTATTACCCACCTGATAAAACAAGGATACAAAAAACTAGCTCATATCAAAGGTTTAGATTCATCCTCTGTTTCAAATGTAAGGTATCAGGCATTTTTAGAAACTTTGACCAAACACAAACTGGAAATCGATCCTAAAAAAGTTATTTCCTGTGTAAAATTCACCATAGAAGAAGGCGCAGAAATAGCAAAACAACTTATGAATATGGACAACAAACCCGATGCAATTTTTTGTATTAACGATCATGTTGCCATTGGAGTTTTAAAAGGGCTAAAAAACTTAGGATACAAAGTACCTGAAGATGTTGCAGTACTTGGTTTTAGCAATTCTGATATTTCGGAAGTGTGTACACCTCAACTTTCTACAATTCATCAACCTGGAATTGAAATCGGAAAACAAAGCATTAAGCTCATTCTATCCAATATTAATAACCAGAAAGACATTTCGAATACTAAAATCGTACTGAAAACCAAACTAATAAAAAGAGAATCAACTTAAAACAAAAATGGACGTTTGCATGAAAACGTCCATTTTTAATCCTATTAAATATTTATTCTTTTAAGATTCCACCAGTCATTCTAACCAAAGCAGTTCTAGATTGAACCAGATTAAATATTGCATTTAACCGCCCCAAAGCAGCATTTTGGTAAATTATTTGAATATCGCGGTAGTTAAAAGAATTAATGCTTCCCGACTCGTACTTATCTTTTGAAATAGACAGGTTTAATTCTGCGGCATCAAGATTTTCCTGAGCCAACTTAAACAACTCCAACCGAACATTATACAACTCAAATTGCTGAGCCAGTAAATTCGTTAAAGAGTGCTTTATGTCTTGAGTTTGAATCTTTCCAATTTCCTCATCTATTTTCGCAATTTGAAGAGCACGACGGTTTGTATTCCCATTAAATATCATAAAACTAAGACTTAAATTAGCATATAAATTATGCGAATCGGAAGTGCTCGATGACATTCCATCGTATTTAAGCTTTGTTCTATATCCTTGTACTCCGGTTGTTAATGATAAATTTGGATAAAAGTTACTTCTTGCCAAATCGACATCGCGCTTCAAAACCATTTCCTGAATATATCGATTCTTTAAATTACTGTTATTTGCCAGCAATTTATCTAATAAATCAGCTAATTTAAATTCGTTGGCAAGAGGTTTAAATTCATCAGCAAAACGATAAGTTTCACTCTCCTGAACTCCTAAAAGAAAATTCAAATCGCGAACCGAATTGTTGAAATTTACTTCTTGTAATAAAAATGAGGAACGATCTTCTAACCAAGCATTCTGAGCTTGCAACAGGTCGTAGGTTACCGAGCTCCCAATCTCTTTACCAATCTTTTTAGTTTTCGTATCTGTCTGCCGATAAATCCATGATTTTCCGACTCACTTCCAGTCTCTCTTTTTCCAGTAGAATTTTATAATAAGCCAGAATAATTAATTCAATTTTATTCTCGATAGCAACAATGGTATTTCCCTCAGAAAGTTTTTCTAAATCATCGAATTTATCTTTTCGGATATTCACCGCAAAACCATCAAAAAGTGTCCAGCTAATATCCAAAGAAGGTATTAAACTAAGGCTGTTATAATCGCTAGTTTCATTGTAATTTTTATTCCCCTGTCCTAAAAGATTAAATTTAACACTAGGATAACGCCCAACCGCTCCCCAGGAATTATTTAACTTGCTTATATCCTCTTTTTTTCGGAATATTTTTAATTCATAATTATTCTCTAATCCTACCTGAATAGCTTTAGATAAACTTAGCTCTTCCTGTGCATTAACAGCACAAAAAGTATAGATTGACAAGAATAAAAGGAATGATATTTTTTTTATCATTTAATTATTGTTTTAGCCCCGAAGCATAAATCCAGGGCAATTCATTTTTAATCCATATTAACTTTTGATTCTCTAACTTTTGGCTCAACATCACGGGCCTCAATTTGTTTCCCTTCCCAAAAACTCTGAGAAATTCTTTTAATATCATTCAGAATCATAATTATAACAGGAAAGAACATTAAAATAAACATGGTACCCACAAAAACTCCATAAGCCAATGCAATGGCCATAGGCTTTAAAAATTGAGCCTGAAAAGAGGTTTCCAAAATTAAAGGATATAATCCTACTGTAGTAGTAATAGTTGTTAAAACAATGGCTCTAAACCTTGCTTTTCCTGCTTCTTTTACGGCTGCTGTTGGTTCCAATCCTTCATCAATAAAAGAATTATATTTGGAAAGGAAAACCACGGCATCATTTATAATTACTCCCGATAGAGCAACCATTCCCCATACACTTAACATGGAAACAGGAAATCCTTCTAAACCATGCCCCCAGGCCGATCCTAACCAACCCAAAGGAATCATTAACAATACAATTATTCCCTGTGTAAAACTCCTAAAGTGAATCATCACAATAAAAACAATCAACATAAAAGCAATTGAAAAATAAATCTTCAGCTCCTCAATATCTTCGGCCGATCGTTTTTGCTGACCTTGATATTCTGGTCGAATATCTGGAAATCTGGCTTCCAATTCGGGTAAAATATTTAAATCGATATATTCTAAAATTGGTGGAACCGGCTCGCTAGGATCAATTAATTCTGCATCGACTCGAATTTCTCTTGCTCCATTATAGCGTTGAATACTTACCGGACCTCTTAAAATTTCGTATTCGATTAATTCGGATAATGGAAACTCACCTTTTGGAGTACGAATTCTCATATCCTCCATTTGCCCAATGAAAACTCTATCGCTTTTCGGATAACGAACCCATACTTTAATCTCATCTTTTCCTTCCTGCAAACGCTGGGCTTGTCCTCCAAAAAATCCCTGGCGAATTTGCGAAGTTATAGATCTCAGATTCATTCCTAAATAATATGCTTTCGGTTTTAATTTTAATCGAACCTCGCGACTTCCTAATGGATTATTATCATTAATATTATAAAGAGATGCCATTTTTCGTAGCTCTCCCTGAAAGAAATCATTTGCCTGATTTAATTGTTCTAAATCTTTTCCAAGCAGAGATATTGAAACAGGCGCTCCCCAGCGGTTATTTGCTCCTATGGTAAATTTTTCAACTCCTGTAACTTCTCCAATTTTATCTTTTACCCTACTGGTGATATCAAAACTGGAAACCGGTGCTCCCTCCATATCACGTAAAGTTACAGATAGGTTACCTGCATGCGGACCAGATTCTTGTCCGGAAAAAGCACTTCCCGACGATAAATTTGTGTATTTAATAAAAGTTGCAGTATCCTGAAACTCCTCCTTTAAATCGTCGTTTACCTCCCAAACTGCTTTTTCGAATTCTTTTAACTTGCTAATGGTAATATCCTTATTACTACCAGGTTTAAAAGCTATATTAATGGCAAAAGTATCGAACGAAACATTTGGAAAGAAAGTACTTTGAATTAATCCACCACGAAATAACCCTACTGTTATAAGTAATAAAGCAAGCGGAATAAAAACCACAAACCATCTCCAGCGAACAACACGATTTAAAATGCCCGTGTAAGCATTATCACGAACGTAAATAATTCCTTTTTCAATTTTCTTTCTAAACCGATTAAAGAAATTATCCTTTCTGTTACGGTTTAAAACAATTTCGTTTCCTACGTGACCGGGCAATACAAAAAGACTTTCGAATAGCGATAATCCCAAACAGGCAACAACTACAAAAGCCATTTCGTACATAAATTCCATATTTCCGGTAACCAGTAAAAGTGGCGAAAATGCAACCATTGTGGTAGTTACCGAAGTTAATACGGCCGGTACAACCTCTACTGTACCATCAACTGCAGCTTTTCTGGGACTTTTTCCTTTTTCGAAGTGAGAATAAATATTTTCACCAATCACAATTCCATCATCAACTAAAATACCTATGATCAGAATCATTCCAAAAAGAGATATCATGTTAATGGTAACTCCCATTAAATTTGCAATAATAAACATTCCCAAAAAGGATGCAGGAATTCCCCAGGCCACCCATAAAGACAAGCGAAAGCTTAGGAAAAGAGCCAAACAAACAACTACTAACAATAAGCCATAGCCTCCATTTCTATATAGTAAGCTTAGTCTGGATTGTAATAAATCAACAAAATCGAAAGTAATCTCTAGACTTGCATCATCATATTTTGCATTAAATTCTTTCGCATATTTATTACAGAATTCTGAAATTTCATCTAAATCTTCATCGTTCAGTTTGTTAACATTAATTGAAACTGCAGGATTCTTATTCATATACGATGAATTGGGTACATCCTGAAACTGAAAATGGATATTTGCCACATCTCTAATTCGTATGTAACTACCATCAGGATTAGCTTTAAGAATAATCTCCCCTATTTGATCAGGATTAACCGAACGGTTACGTGTTCGAATTAAAATTTCTTCGACTTCATTCTTTATGGCTCCTCCTGAAATATCGATGTTATTATTGGAAATAGCCGCAGAAATCTCACTAAAAGTTAGTTTATAGCGGCGCAAATTATCCTCTTTCACTTCTACCGATAATTCCAATCGGGGAAAACCCGAAAGCGTAATTTGCGACATTACTTTTGAACGCATCAAATCATCATAAATATCGTCGGCATATCTCTTTAGGGTTAGCAAGTCGGCATCGCCGGTCACTGCCATTCTTATTGCAGGAGTTGTTGCTCTTCGCTTGGCAATAACAGCTTTTTCGGCCCCCGATGGAAAGGATGGAATTCCGTCTACTGCATTCTTAACATCAGCAAGAGTTTCATCGAGATCATAATCGCCGGTAGTAGTGATGGTAAGACGCGCGTATCCTTCTGACGAAACAGAGTTCATTTCTTTTATGCCAACAATTCCACGAACAGCATCTTCCATTCTGGAAGTAATTCCCTCTTCTACCTCTTTTGGAGAAGCTCCCGGATACACCATGGAAACGGAAATTGTTTTTGATTCGTTTTCAGGGAAGAATGATTTTTTCATAAAAGCTAAGGAAGTAGACCCAGCGATTACCATTAGGGCAATAATCATTTTTCCGTAAAACGGATATTTTACAAATTGTGATATAATATTTCTCATTATGCTCTATTTATGAATTTTTACTTTCATGTTTTCGCTTGCTTTTACAGGAGGATCGACAACAAGAATTTCACCTTCTTTTAAACCATTAAACACCAAAGTATTTTCATTTCGCTTAATAACCGAAATCACTTTTTCTTTCATTATATCACCTTCAACAACAAATACCTTATTCGAACTAAACACTGCATTCCTAGGAATCTCCATAGCATTTGCAATTGTTTTTCCGTTAAAACGAGCGGTTAAAAATTGTCCCTGATACAATTCCTGATTGTTTGTTTTTTCAATTTTTACAAAAACCGAAATAGATTGAGTTCCCTGGTCAACAAAATCTGATTTTCGCACCAATTTACCTACACATAATGTATTTCCATTAGCATCGAGAATATCTACTTTTTCGTTTATATTTACCCAACGAATATCGCTTGATTCCAGCGGAACCTGAAGTTCTAATTTATTAGACTCTATAATACCAGCAAGCTTTGTTCCCATTCCTGCAACCGAACCTATTTGCGTATTTACAGCTACATAAGAACCATTAAAGGGAGCATAAATTCTTCTTTTTCCCAACTTTACTTCAGCACTTTTAATTGCATAATAGTCAGCTAAAATATTTCTGCTAGCCATAAAAACCTTCTCTTGGTCCGATTTTACTTTAGGTAATTCAGAAATAGATTTATCCAAATCAATAGAATTGAAAAAATTCATCCATTCTTCAAAATTATTTGAATAATCAACTTTTATATCTGGTAAATTCTCGGCCAATTTGTTCAAGAAACGACTTTTCTGAGCACGTAAATCCATTTTCGCATCTTCTTCATAAATACGAATCAACAATTGTCCTTTTTTAAACTTCTGTCCTACTTTTAAGGGAACTCCTGTTTCTATAATTCGACCAGATACTTCAGAACTTAAGTTCACTTCTAAATTAGAAGCCAATCTTCCTTTCTCCACAATTGGAGCCGAAATAGATCGGTAAGCAACTGGTTCAACCTTTACAACAGGAACTTTTTTCCTGTCGAGATTCTTTTTTGGATCCTTTTTTAAACCAGCCAATATTTGCATTGCAAAAAATGCTATAACCAATGTTATAACAACCGACAGTACGATTATTAGTTTTCTATTCATCTAGTATTTAAGTTAATGTAATTTTTTATGTGGTATAATAAATAGATAATTATTTATATAAATGTAAAGATAATATTTAAAGGAATAGGTACTTAACATTTTACAGCCTCTTAACAAATAATTAAATAAAATAATGGCAAGCAACAAAAACCTATCATTTACAAATTATTCCTATTTCTTATAAAAAGTTATTGTGAGGATACAGAAAAAAGTGCGATTTTTGTTCTCTCTAAAAACAAAATCGTATAAGATGGATCAGGAAAAATACAACAGAATTAAGCAACAATTATTTGAGTCAACAAAATGGCCTTCCCTGTATATGTTTAAATTTATTGTTCCCAATAATGAGGATAAAATAAATGCAGTAAAAAATCTGTTCCCCACAGATACTGAATTCACATACAAAACATCTAAAGACATTCGTTTTATAGGTATTACTGTTAAAAAAGTAATGAATTCGGCTGAGGATGTTGTTGAAGTATATGCCAGAGCACAAGGAATAAAAGGCATTATGGCTCTATAATTTTAAAATCATATTCTGCAGTTATTAAAATTCTCTTTTCTTATCTTTCAATTCCAAAACTTAAACTATGATAACAGTTCTTGTATTAATGACACTTGGAATTTTTATTGGTTTCTTAATTAGTAATCGTCCTAAAATAATAAGAGCAGCAGATAAATTGACAAGCTGGTCTATTTATTTACTACTGTTTCTTTTAGGTATTGGAGTTGGACTAAACGACAAAATAATAAACAACATACATACAATAGGATTACAAGCTTTAATTTTAACCATTGGAGCTGTTTTAGGCAGTTTAATTCTAGCTTTTATTACTTACCGTTTATTCTTCAAATCGAATAAATAAACTCTTTTAAATTATGAAGAATAGTATTATTATTTTAGGATTTTTTGCTCTGGGACTAATCTTAGGCTTAACTAAATTTCTTCCTGATACAATTATAGAGTCGGATTTTAGTATGTATGCACTCTATCTATTAATGTTTCTGGTTGGAATAGGTATTGGAGCCGATCGTTCATCTTGGAAAGTAATTCGCGATACAAATATTAAAATTATCCTCGTTCCTCTTTGCGTAATAATTGGGTCCTTATTAGGTGTTGGACTTATCTCAATATTCACTCCTCAAATTGAACTAAAGGAAGCTCTGGCTGTTGGTGCTGGCTTTGGATATTATAGTTTATCATCCATTTTTATAACTCAGATAAGTGGAGAAACTTTAGGTGTAATTGCGCTTTTATCGAATATAATAAGAGAAATAATAACCCTTTTGGCAACCCCTATTTTTGTGAAATATTTTGGTAAACTTGCTGGAATTGCCTCGGGAGGTGCTACTGCAATGGATACTACACTACCAATAATTGCTAAATATTCTGGAAAAGAATGGGCTATTATATCTGTATTTAGTGGTATTGTACTCACAATTGTTGTTCCTTTTCTGGTTCCTTTTATTCTTGAGTTTTTATAAAAAATATCTTACTTAAAATTTCGTAGTGTCTATAAACTTATGTTTAAACAGGAGACTTACCAAAGACGTATTTAATTACATATAAAAAGGAGCACCAAACGATGCTCCTTTCTACTTATTATTGAAAATCTGTTTATTCCTCTTTTTTGTTTTCCTGATCGGAAACATCTTCGAAATCGACAGTCTGGTTATTTCCTTCTACTTTTTTACCAAGATAAGTAGGCAATTCCATTCCTGCCATTTTAAACAACTCTTCCATTGGAGGAATCGATCCCATCATGCCTTGCATAAAGTTAGCGGTTGATGTTTTACCATCTTTACCACCACCATTTTCCCAAACAGTAACTTTATCAATTTTGATGTTCTTAATTGCCTCAACCTGAGTTGAAACAAGCTCTGGTAATTTATCTGCAATCATTAACATTACTGCATCCTTGGCATCATCTCCGGCAGCATTTACAATCTTATCGAAACCATCAGCTTGCTTGCTCAAAATCTCATAAATACCTTTTGCCTCAGCTTCCATTTTCATGTAAATTGCATCGGCTTCACCTTTTGCATGACGACGAGTTTGCTCAGCAATTGCCTCTGCCGCAATCTCAATTTTTTCTTTATCGATTTGAGCAGGCACAACAATATCGGCAGTTTGCGATGCTTTATCGCGAATAGCACGCGCATCTTCGGCTTTTTGTTCTGCAGAATAAGCTTCCTCTAAAGCACGGGCCGTAGCCACTTTTTCTGCAGCTGTAGCCAATCGCTCAGCTTCTGCTTCTTTTTCACGTCTTACAGCATCGGAATTTGCAATGGTAATTTTCGCAGTATTTTCCCCTTCAACTGCCGAAGCATCAGCAGCAGCAACTTGTACTCTTTGTTCCTGATGAGCATTTGCCTCACCAATGGAACCATCACGATTTTTTTCTGCAACGGTTTTTTTGGCATCATTAATAGCTTTTGCAGCAGCTTCTTTACCTAAAGCTTCGATATATCCCGATTCATCGTTAATATCGGTAACATTAACATTAATTAATTTTAAACCAATTTTCTTTAATTCGGCCTCAACGTTTGAAGAAACCGCAGCCAAAAATTTATCACGATTGCTGTTAATTTCCTCTATATCCATGGTTGCAACCACTAAACGAAGCTGACCAAAAATAATGTCTTTAGCTAAATTACTGATATCATCCTGAGATAAACCAAGCAAACGTTCTGCCGCATTGGTCATAATACCACCTTCGGTAGATACTCCTACGGTAAAACGAGACGGAACATCAACACGAATATTTTGCTTACTTAAGGCATTGGTGAGATTAATTTCAATTGAAATTGGAGTTAAATCAAGAAATGCATAATCCTGAATTATTGGCCAAACAAAAGCCGCCCCACCATGAATACACTTGGCCGAACGCGATTCCTCGCCACTGCCTTTTCCAACTTTTCCATAAACAACCAAAACCCGGTCGGATGGACAACGCTTGTATCTTTTAAAAAATGATACTATAAGCACAAAAATGAATATTACTATTGCAGTAATTAAAAGAACTATATATTCTCCCATAATGTTTTATTAATTAATTGGGTTAAACTATTTTATTTTTAAACTGGGTATACTACTAAAATCTGATCATTAAGAATTTCTACAACTTCGACTACAGCTCCAGTCTTAATTTCTTTTTCAGAATCTGTAATGGCATCTAAAGTTTGTAATCCTTGTACTTGAATTTGAACTTTCCCCATTCCTTTTCTGTTGGCAGGAATTGTTAAGTACACATTACCTACTTTGCCAATTGCATTTCTAATTTTAAGTGTACCTTCTTCTGTAAGTTTACCCATAAAATATAAGATCGATGCCATTACAATCATCATAATTAATCCGGCTAAACTTGCAATAAAAGTAGACATTCCAGGTCCTAATCCTGAATGAAGACATATAATTCCAGTCCATCCAAAAATGGTAAAAAATGCAATAAGATTTTTTAAAGTAAGAAATTGAAAATCTATACCTGTATCACTATCAATGGAAACATCGACATCTCCGTCTGCCGCAACATCATCAACATCTCCACCTAAAAAGGTCATCACCATTTGTATAAGAAACAAAACTGAAAAAGGGATGGAAAT
This sequence comes from uncultured Marinifilum sp., assembly GCF_963677195.1. Lineage (NCBI taxonomy): Bacteria > Pseudomonadati > Bacteroidota > Bacteroidia > Marinilabiliales > Marinifilaceae > Marinifilum > uncultured Marinifilum sp. The sequence goes on along the minus strand of NZ_OY781918.1, from coordinate 1,944,332 downwards.
GCCCCAAAAAATCTTTTCCACCAGATCCATTGTACTCCACCAGTCAGACATAAGTAGTATCATAATTTTTGATTTTGATTTGTTCTAAATTAAAAAGAATAATCGAAATATTGTTCATTATGCTTAGTTGATTTATTCAATTTAGCCGTATTCTAAATTTTACATGTTTTTATGGTATTTTTTAGGGACGAAAAATTTTAAAATTAATTTTAATAAAACTCTACAATCATACTCTTAGTTTAATCTTAAATAATAGAACCCTAAATTTTGAATCGTATTGGGGGATTAAATCAGCTTATACAGAATTAAAAAAGGAGCACCAAACGATGCTCCTATGCCATTATCAGCCATAGCTGAATAATGTTTAAATTATTTTACGTTCTCTTCAATCCATTCCGATCGGTTTGGATCGGCAGGAGCCATAATCTGTTTTGTGCTTTTTTGTTTTAGTTCTTTCAATAGCACTTCTACTGCTTTTTGTATGCATGGATCAATTCCTTTGGCTACCAAATGTGGCTGGTCGTAAACTTCAATATCAGGATATACACCAACTCCTTCGATAATCCATTTTTGATTTTCGTCGAAAATACCAAAACGAGGAACGGCAATATAACCGCCATCAACCAGTCCGGCATTTCCCGACATACCTACTAATCCTCCCCAAGTGCGAGTTCCAATTAATTTTCCCAGTCCTTTTTTACGGAAAAAATATGGAAATGCATCTCCTCCCGATGAGGAATAGTGGTTAATTAACATTGCCTTAGGACCATCGTGTGCTACTCCTGGTGTTTTCCATGGTTCCAATCCTCTCAGGTGCCAATACGAAAGCACATCTCTATCCAGCAAATCGGCCATGTGATCGGGAATAAATCCTCCACCATTGTAACGATCATCAATAATCAAAGCTTCCTTATCGTGATACGCATACATTCCGCGGTGCAATTCTCTATTACCTTCTACTGCAGTGTTTGGCACATGTATGTAGCCAATTTTACCATCAGATAGTTTGTTTACCATTTCGCGGCGTTCGTTTACCCAATTTAGATACATTAATTCCAGTTCGCTTGCAATTGGTTTAATGGTATATGTTTTAGCACCTTCGAAACTTGGTTTGCTATTAACCGTAATTTCGAGCATTTTACCAACTTGATTTTCCAGATACAAATAAGGATTTACATCTGTACTTAAGTCGTGACCATTAATACTAAGCAAATAATCACCTTCCTTTACATTCACACCTTGCTCGGTTAATGGAGAACGTCTGTTTGGATTCCAGTTTTCACCCTCGAATATTTTTGAGATGATATATTTCTTATTGGTAAAATCAGCTTTAAGCTTGGCACCCAATAATCCTGTTTCTAGAGGCTTCACTTTTTCAAAATCGCCATAATTAACATAGGCGTGTCCGGTGTTGGTTTCCGAAATAATTTCTCCTAAAATATAATCTAAATCGGCACGATGACTTAAATATGGCATTAATAAATTATAATTTGCTTTTATTTGAGCCCAGTCTACACCATGCATATTCTCAACATAATAGAAATCTCTAAAAATGCGCCACCCATCGGTATAAATCTGATTCCATTCTTTAACAGGATCAATTTTCATATCTAAATCATCCAAAGATAATTTTCCGGCATCTGCTTCTTGCCCTGGAGATAAATTAGTAATTCCATAAGTAGAACCATCATTATACATGATTTTATCACCTTTATCGGAAAGCATTACTGCAGATACACGATCTAAAATCAACTCATCTTTTTCCTCTTTAATATTGTAGCTGTGCAAACTACCATTTGTGGTGAACAAAATTCCACCATCTATGGCATTTAAATTACTATAATTACCCGAAGATAAAGGGAAAGCTACAATACGATTGGTGATACCATCAAAATCAATTTCTACCTTTAATTTTTCTTCTTTAGCTTCTTCTTTTTTACCTCTTTTGTTCGATTTAGGAGTTTCTTTAAGCTCTTCCTTAATCCCTTCAATATCGTTCTTTATTGGAAATAATTTAGGCCCCTCGGCTTTTAAAGCCATTGCAAAAATTCGTGTTGCTCTATTGTATAAATAATCGAATTCAAAACTTGAAAAGTTAAGATTAAAATCTCTGTTTGAGGTAAAGAAAATAAAGTCTCCATCGGTTGAGAATACAGGTTCCGAATCGCCAAAAGTATCATCGGTTAACTGAGTATTTTTACCTGTAGTAATTTGATGAACCCAAATGGCACCCTGACTGTTTTTACTATCCTTTACGTATGCAATCCAATCGGAATCAGGTGAAACAGAAAAATCTCTAATTTCATTTCTATTTGCCTGATCAACAACTTTAACTATTCCGGTTTCAACATTCAGATATTTTAGTTTTAAGCTGCGATCGAAGAATATCAAATATTTACTATTTGGCGACCATTTTGCATCATACATCCAGGCCGATGATCCTGAGGTAATTTGCTTTGCTTTAGCTCCCTTTTTATTTTCTAAAAGATAAATTTCATATTCTCCTGTTGCATCGGAATAATAGGAAATATACTTTCCGTTTGGCGACCAGCTTGGCGAGGTTTCTCTTACTCCTTGTGTTTGTGTAAGGTTTATACTTGGACCATTCTTTGCTGGAACAGAAAAAATATCGCCTCGTGCATCGAATAAAGCTCGTTTCCCCGATGGAGATACGGCCCATCCTTCTATGAAATCCTTCACATTTTTATAATAAGGCAATGTGTTTGGATTATCGAAATTGATATTCACAATTATGCGCTCCTCTTTACCTGTTTCCAGATTTAACTTAAACAACTGTCCGCCATTTTCATAAACCAACTGACCATTTTCACCTGATGGCCACATTACATCAAAAGTTTTATGATGAGTCATTTGACTAATCTCTTTGCTTGCAATATCATATTTATAGATATTTAACTTTAGGTCGCGATCGGAAGCAAAATAGATTGCATTTTTATACCATGATGGAATTTGATCTGATCCCACAAATTTTGTTATTCTCTCCGACTGATCATTCTCTAAATCATAAATCCATAAATCGGAAGCACGACCACCTTTGTATCGTTTCCATGTTCTGAATTCGCGACTAATTGGGGCAAAACACATTTTTTTAGCATCAGGAGAAAAAACGCCAAAACCACCTTCAGGAATCTGCAATGCTTGCTCCAATCCGCCATTAATACTTACTTTATAATAGGTACCATTTCGCTCACCAAAAGCAGTTCTATTCATTCTTACCAAAATAGATTTGCTATCTGGTGTCCAGTCTAAAATGGCATTATCAAATCCTCCGCGTGGCGGCATCATTTTAACAGAATTATAATATGTTAACTGCTTTGGCCTTCCTCCTTTGGCAGGCATTACATATACTTGTCTACTTCCAGAATACTCGGCAGAAAAAGCAATCCATTTTCCATCGGGAGAAATTTTTGGAAATAATTCCAATCCTTTATGCGAAGTTAACCGCTTGGCATCGCCACCATTTGAATCTACGGTCCAAATATCGCCAGCATATACAAAGGCAATTAGATTTTTGTTCACATCAGGATAACGCATTAAACGCACATCCTTTTTGGCATAAGCACTTCCCATCATTCCAAACAGAACTAGGAAAAATACTCCAATTCTTACATTCAACTTTAACATTGCGATTTATTTGTTAGTGTGTAATTATAATTTGGTGTAAAACTATATCTCTCTAAAAATAGAAAGTCTTGATTTTAAGTAGCATGTTAATTTATTTTCATAAAATAAACTATGCGTGAAACTACAAAAAAAGTGACATTCCTAAAAATAAGGAATGCCACTTTTAAATTATTATACCAATTCGCATTAAAAATAAGGCCTATCAGCGCAAGCTTGCTATTGATTGATATATTATTGGTATTATACCTGCGTGCATATACTTTAAAATGGTATAAAAACTTTAAATATTATAATTCGATTAAACTAATGGCAGCTCCGCCACCTTCGGCCAAATGAAACTCTAAATTAGATTCACTGCTTACTTCTTTAGTAAGAATCTGAAACTCGGTAGGATTATTATCCCAATGTGCATTTTTGCCATCTAAATATAAACTTGCTTTGTATTTCTTTCCTTCTGTAAGAAAATCCAGTTTAATATTCATATCGCGAGCATTTTCATCGGTAATAGAACCAATAAACCAATTTTCCGATTCACGATCTTTACGTGCAATGGTAACAAAATCGCCAACTTCTCCATTAAGTACTTTGCTTGTTTCCCAGTTAACGGCCACATCTCGAATAAACTGAAAAGCATCGTTTCCTTTGTAATTTTCGATTAAATCGGGCACCATTTGAATTGGGCTATTAATTACCACATATAATGCCAACTGCTGCGCAATAGTTGTATTCACTTGATTATTTGGTTTATGAGGAGTCAATTTGATATTAAAAATTCCTGGAGTATAATCGATTGGACCAGCCAACATTCTTGTAAATGCTACAATTGGCAAATGTTCTGGTGGATTTCCACCATCGCTTGCCCAGGCATTAAATTCTTGTCCGCGTAAACCTTCACGGGCAATTACATTGGGGTAAGTTCTGCGCAAACCTGTTGCTTTAATTGGCTCGTGAGCATTGATGGCTACTTTATATTTCGCACCCATTTCCACAGCTTTTCGGTAATTGTTTACCATCCATTGTCCGTGGTGATATTCTCCTTTAGGGATAATTTTTCCAACATATCCGGTTTTAACCGAATGTATTCCCAAGGAATTCATTAAATGATAGGCCGTATCCATTTGCTGATTGTAAGTTCTTGGAGCGGCTGAAGTTTCATGATGCATGATTAATTCAACCCCTTTTTCTTTTCCGTAGCGCACCACCTCTTTCAAATCGTAATCCTTGTAAGGAGTCACAAAATCGAATACGCCTTCACGATCTTCAAAACCGATCCAATGTTCCCAGCCAGTGTTCCATCCTTCAACCAAGATTCCACCAATATTATTTTCAGCAGCAAAATCGATTAGTTCTTTTGCATATTTGGTTGTTGCACCATGTTTTCCACTTGCCATATCCCATGATTTTGTTCCCAGATGCATATCCCACCAAATACCAACATATTTCATGGGTTTAAAATAATCAACCAATCCAATTTTATTGGGCTCATTAAGGTTTACGATCAAGTCGGATTCAATTAATCCTCCGGCATTTTCAGATATTTGAATAGTTCTCCATGGTGAATTAAACGGAAGCTCTCTTTTTACTTTATATCCGGTTCTGTCCGATCCAACCAACTCACTTTCCAGCATCAACTCTTCTTTGTTTACTTTCAAAGTCATGCCTGCATAATCGGTTAAATTAGCTTCGTGAAAACTTAAGTAAACACCCTCTGCTGTTTTCATAGTAACAGGAGTATTTACCGCATTTTCGGGAATCGAAGTCTGTGCTAAATTATCATTTGCGCGTAAAGCAGTTGCATCAATACCTGTAAACTGTGTTGTATGATACAAATGCTCATAAATATCCCAATCGCCAGGAATCCACCATACTTTATGATCTCCGGTTAAATTAAATTGTGTATTTTCATCGGTAATTATCACTTCAGTCATGGCTTCTTGTTTGGGAAACTCATAACGAAATCCCAATCCGTCGTTATATACTTTAAACACCAAATTCATTATTCTATTTGGAGCTTTTTCTTCTTTCAAATTAATAATTAACTGATTAAAATTATCTTCAACCACTCTTTTCTCTCCCCATTGCATTTCCCATGTTGACTTACTTGAAGAAAGCTCAGTAGAAACAATTTTCCACCCTTTTTTAATGGATGGCAGATTTTTAAAATCGAAACCTAATGTGGAAGGTTCAATTACTGGTTTTCCATTGAATGAAACCATGTAAGAAGCTTGTCCTTCTATCATACTTAATTGAACGCCAATTTTACCATCGGGCGATGCAACACTTTTCACTATCTTGCTATTGGAACATGATGCCAATATCATTGCCAAGCCAGCAATAAGACAAAAAATTGATTTACATTTCATACTTGATTGAAACTAATTGTTAATAATTGATAATATCCGAACAATATCCTTTAATGGGTAAGTTCGGGATTTAGTTTCAAAATAAAGACAGAATAAGAAAATTAACTAAATACTAATAAGAAATATAGACTACTTTCCTTAAATAACAGAACCAAAACAATATAGCACAACAAGTTACATCAAAGATAATATTTAAAAAATATAGATAATGTATTGAGTTAAACGGATTTTATTTCCATGATTTTTTTCTCAAAATCGTCGTTTAGAACAAAAGAACGATTCTTAATTTTTGTTTTGTAGGTATAAATTGTATTCACTGAGAAATTGAGAATACTGGCAATTTTTTCGTTGTCGTTTATGCCTAAACGTATTAATGCGTAAATACGTAAATCGGTATTTAAACTTTGATTATCTTTTAAAATAATTCTATTGTCCTCTTTAAACAATAAATTAAATCTAAGTACAAAATCAGGAAATAGTTTCAGGAAAATACGATCAAAATCTTCGAATAAATATTTTCGTTCCTTCTTCGGATTGTAGTTTTTTAATTCGCTTTCAATTGCATCGTACTGCTTTGTTATTAACTGTCGGGAAATGGCTTTTTTCATTCCTTCCATTTTCTCTATAAACTGCGAACTAAAATTGAAATAATACCCCACATACTCTTCCTTAATTTTACTTACTTCGCGCAAACTTTCATTTACTACTTTTAAATTTTCGTTACGTTCAATTATTTCTTTTCTGGCTCTTTTTAATTCCTGTAATTGTTTAAAAAATACCAGAGCCAAAATAATAATTACAAGCAATAAAATTAAGATTACAAATCCTACCCTAATAACCAGCTTTTTCTCCTTCTCGAGCTCTCCAACTACAGCAGCTTCAATTTCTGGTTGAATAAATGAAATTTCGAGTCTTCTGGCATTGCTACCATAAAATTCAGCATCTTTTCTTGCCTCAGAAATATACATATCAGCTTTCTCTAGGTCTCCTTCGTGAAATAGCATTTCGGCTAACATTTTGGCAGCCAATGTTTCTTTTGTTGCCGATAAAATATCACCAATAACGGCTTTTTTCATGCACTTTTTTGCCTGCTCTAACTTTCCCAAGCGTCCAAAAGCAACACCCAATCCGCTTTGGCATATTGCTGTTTGATGTGGTCCTAAGTCAAACTCGTTTACTAACTTTTCGTAGTACTTCACAGCTAATTTATCTTCCTGATGATTCAATGCTTTTAAAGCCCGAGCTAGATTGTACTGAAATGAATCAGCATTAGCTTCTCTTACAATTTTTGAAACATATTTATCCCCCAACTTACGATATTTTGGAGCATAATATCCCCATCTGGAATTCGATAAATCGTAATATGCCCTATATGTTACCGCATACAAATCAATTCTTTTTTGCTTAGATAAGTCAGAAACTTTAATAGTTTGAAGCGTATCTATAGTTTCTTTGTACAATCCCTTTAGCAATAAAACCAATGCTAAATTAGACTTAGATTCTGCAATTTTCGAATGATCATTTAATTGATAAGAAAGTTTAAGCGCACGATTTCCATAATAAAAAGCCGAATCGTAAACAAAATATTCATATTCTTTGGCCAAATTGCTTAGTAAACGCAATTCATTTCTTGTTGATGACTGAGTGGTATAAAAAAATAGTGAATCGGTTAAAATCTTAATTTTCTCCTTCTTGGCATTATCAATACTATCTTTTAACAGCAGATAATAACTAGGATTATTTATCTGATTATTAGAATTATTATATTGAGAATAAGAAGAATTTATTCCGTAATAAATTAATAAAATAAGAACAAAGAAATTTCGGAGCATTTTTTAGCAGATTAAGTATCTATTGCACTCAAAAGTATAATATTTCTTTATCATTGAAAAAATGATGAGTGAATAAAAAAGAGCTTATCTTATTAAGAAAAGCTCTCCAAATTATATCTTAAAACTAATTTTAAACAATAAACTGAAATAAATCAGTTTTATCATTTAAGTATTCGAACACAAAGTTTCGCTCTGCCATTCGTTTCTGTAATCTCTTTAAATCTTTCGGGTTTTGAACTTCGATACCAATAACTGCAGGTCCTTTTTCGCGACTGCTCTTTTTGTAGTACTCAAAATGAGTTATATCATCGCCACTATCGAGAACATCGTTAACAAATTCTTTTAAAGCACCAGAACGTTGCGGAAAACGCACTAAAAAGTAATGTTTTAACCCCTCATAAAGCAAACTTCGCTCTTTTATTTCTTCCATACGGGTAATGTCGTTATTACTTCCGCTAAGCACACAAACCACATTCTTTCCCTTAATTTTATCTTTCATTAAGTTCAATGCTGCAATGGAAAGTGCTCCGGCTGGTTCGGCAACAATTGCATCTTCGTTATACATTTGAAGAATTGTAGAACATATTAAGCCTTCGGGTACGACCAAAACATCGTCTAATACCTTTTCGCAAATTTTCCAGGTCAGATCACCCACTTTTCTTACAGCCGCACCATCAACAAAACGATCGATACTATCCAATGCCACATTGTTATTCTTCTCAAAAGCTGATTTCATGGAAGGAGCACCTTCTGGTTCAACACCAATAATTTTAGTATTCGGGCTAAATTCTTTTATCCATGCACCCACACCAGAAGCTAATCCGCCACCCCCAATTGGTAAAAACAGATAATCGATTGGTTCTGTTAATTGTTGTAATATTTCAAGACCAATGGTTCCTTGTCCTTCTATAATTTTAGGATCGTCGAAAGGATGAATAATGGTTTGGGAATGTTCTTTTGCATCGGCCATTGCTTTAGCTGCAGCATCGTCGAAGGTATCGCCAAATAAAATAATTTCGACAAATTCGCCACCAAACATTTTAACCTGCTTAATTTTCTGACGAGGAGTTGTTTCGGGCATATACACCTTACCAGAACATTTTAGTTTATTACAAGAATAGGCTACTCCCTGAGCATGATTACCCGCACTGGCACAAACAATTCCCTTGGCTAATGCTTCTTTTGATAAAGAAGAAATTTTATTAAAGGCACCTCTAATTTTATAGGAACGAACCAATTGCAGATCTTCCCTTTTCAGGTGAATATTTGCCTGAAACTTAACAGACAAATTCATATTTTTTAAAAGAGGAGCTGTGTGTGCTACCTCTTGAACCACTCTACTTGCTTTCACAATATCCGCCATAAGCGGATAATAATTTTCTTTAGACATATCCCCCTTTTTAAACTTAAATAAGCCTGAGGTTAACTATTTCCTCAGGCTTAAGAGCACTTATGATGTGTACTACTAACTATATATTCGTAATGTAATTTGCTAGCCAATCGCCAACTTCGCTCGTTGAGTAAGCCTTTTTTCCATCGGCAATATCTTCTGTTACCACTCCTGCTTCAAGAGCTTTATCAACAGCCTCTCGAATTAAAGCACCTTCTTTCATCATGCCAAATGCATATTCGAACATCATTGCAGCCGAAAGAACTGTTGCACAAGGGTTAGCTATATTTTTACCTGCAGCTTGTGGATAAGAACCATGAATTGGTTCGAATACAGAAGTATGAACACCTATTGATGCAGAAGGTAACATTCCCATTGATCCGGAAATTACACTCGCCTCATCGGTAAGAATATCTCCAAACATGTTTTCTGTAACCATAACATCGAAACGTTTTGGCCAAGTAATTAATTGCATTGCCGCATTATCAACAAACATATATTCCACTTCGATATCAGGAAATTCGGGCTCAATTTTTTGAGCTGTTTCTCTCCATAATCTCGATGTTGCCAATACATTGGCTTTATCGACAATGGTTAATTTTTTGCGACGTTTTCCAGCATATTCAAATCCCAAACGCACAATTCTTTCAATTTCTTCTGCTGTATAAACACAAGAATCGTAAGCTGTTTTACCATCTTCGCTTCTTCCTTGCGGACGACCAAAATAGATACCGCCTGTTAGCTCACGAATACACATAAAATCGGCACCATCGACCAATTCTGTTTTTAAAGGAGATTTGTGAATTAATGATTTAAAAGTATTTACCGGACGAAGATTAGCATATAAACCTAATTTTTTACGCATGGCCAATAAACCTTGTTCTGGACGAACTTTAGCTGATGGATTGTTATCGAATTTAGGATCGCCAATTGCACCAAAAAGAACAGCATCCGATTTCATACACAATTCATGCGTATCATCAGGATATGGATCTCCTACCTGATCGATGGCAGTAGCACCTACCAGCGCTTCGGTATATTCAAAATCGTGACCAAATTTTTTAGTAATCGCATCGCTTACTTTTCTTGCTTGTTCAACTATTTCTGGGCCAATTCCATCGCCGGCCAATACTGCTATTTTATAAGTCATTTTATATAAAATTTGAAATATGAGTTGTAAGTTCTAAAAAAATCAACTCATTAAAATATTCGTTTTATTTTGTACTGTTTACTAATTGTTCACTACACTTATTATCCTGCTGTTCGAGAAGATTAAGCATTCGCGAAGTTGCTTTTATTGCAGCTTCGAGCTGATCGGGATCCAAACCGCGAGTTTTAAACTCCTTACCTTTATAATTCCAGGTAATTAAAGTTTCTACCAAAGCATCGGTTTTACCGCCCGGAGGAATTCGCACCAAATAATCGGCTAAAACCGGACGATCTTTTCCAATTTTTTCATAAATACTCCATATTGCATTCATAAAAGCATCGTATTGTCCATCACCCGAGGCAGTTCCCTCGTGCATTTCACCATTTATTTCGAGATTAACCGATGCAAAAGGTCGCATTCCTTTCGAAAGAGATAAAGAGTAATGCTTAATTTGAATTGGCATTTCTTCTACTGTATGGTTTAATACATCAGAAACAATATAAGGAAGATCATCGGTTGTTACCCTTTCTTTTTTGTCTCCCAATTCGATTACCCGCTTTGTTACCATTTTCATGATTTCCTCGTCGAGAGTCATTCCCAATTCTTCTAAATTCTTTTTGATATTGGCTTTGCCCGATGTTTTTCCTAAAGCATACTTTCGCTCTCGGCCAAATCGCTCGGGCATTAATCGGTTAAAATACAGATCGTCTTTTGAATCACCATCAGCATGCACACCACAGGTTTGAGTAAACACATTTTCGCCAACTAAAGGTTTGTTTGCAGGAATTCTTATGCCCGAAAAAGTTTCTATAATACGGCTAACCGTATTTATTTTTTCTTCGTTTACATTAATCTTTCGAGATAAATGATCTTTTACAACTCCTATAACCGATGCCAAAGGAGCATTACCAGCTCGTTCACCTAATCCGTTAACTGTCGTGTGAACTCCATGTACTCCAGCAAGCACTGCCGAATATACATTTGCCAGAGCCAAATCATAATCGTTATGAGCATGAAAATCGAAATGCAAATTAGGATACCTTTCACAACAAGCATAACAAAAATCGAATGATTGAACTTGATTCATAACCCCTAAAGTATCGGGTAACATAAATCTTTTAATATTTTCCTTTTGCAATTCATCTATCAAATACCAAACATAATCTCTGGATGTCATCATGCCATTCGACCAATCTTCTAAATAAAGATTTACCTGAATCTCTAATTTATTAGCATAAGCAATTGCTTTTTTGATATCCTTAACATGCTGTTCTTTGGTTTTCTTAAGCTGTCCCTGCAAATGTTTTACAGAACCTTTAGCTAGTAAATTAACTACTCTGGCTCCACTCTTATAAATCCAATCTAATGATTCTGTGCCATCAATAAATCCCAGAACTTCAATTTTATCTAGGTAATTATTTTCTTTGGCCCATTTGGTAATTCTACGCACAGCTTGAAATTCTCCCTCCGATACTCTGGCCGAGGCAACCTCTATCCGATCAACCTTTAAGGATTGCAACATTAGCTTTGCAACCCCAAATTTTTCATCAGCATTAAAACTTACTCCGGAGGTTTGCTCTCCATCCCGAAGAGTGGTATCCATTATTTCTAAGCTATGCAATTCGTTCATTCTGTTAGTAATGTATTAATGAGTAAATGTTTTAATGAGTAAAAGAGGATTAATGAATATTCTGTAATATTTTTATTTCAAATTCTTGTTCAGAAACACAATACTTATTCACATAAGCCCCATTTATTCAATTACTTTTCCTCAAATTCTTTTATACTTTCTTTCTTGTTTAATAAATAATCGATATCGTCGAAACCATTAAGCAAACAGTTTTTCTTATAAGGATTAATTTCAAATTCCTCTTTTTCCCCATTAAGAGAAATACTTTGCTTCTCAAGATCAACAACAATTTTTTGATTGTTATCTTTCTCAACAGCCTGAAATATTTTTGAAAGGAAATCGGCAGAAACAATTACAGGTAAAACACCATTATTTAATGCATTATTTTTAAAAATATCTGCAAAAAAGCTACTTACAACTACCTTAAATCCATAATCGTGAACTGCCCATGCGGCATGTTCTCGTGATGATCCGCTACCAAAATTTTTTCCTGCAACAAGAATTTTTCCTGAGTAGTTCGGTTTATTTAAAACAAAATCTTCAACCAGACTTCCATCGGGAGCAAATCTCCAGTCTCTAAAAAGATTCTCTCCAAAACCTTCTCGGCTGGTAGCTTTTAGGAATCGTGCAGGTATAATTTGATCTGTATCTACATTTTCTACCGGAAGAGGCACATACGATGATTCCAGTACGGTAAATTTATCTATTGGCATATTTTTATCTTTTAAGCGATTAGCTTACAGCCGTCAGCCTTCAGCTAAAAAATATTTGTAAATATTTTATTAAAACAATTCTCTAGGATCTGTTATTACTCCTGTAATAGCAGCAGCGGCAGCTGTTAATGGGCTAGCCAGCATTGTTCTTGAGCCAGGTCCTTGTCGGCCTTCGAAATTTCTATTCGAAGTAGAAACGCTATATTTTCCTGCAGGAATCTTATCATCGTTCATCGCTAAACAAGCCGAACATCCTGGTTGGCGCATTTTAAATCCTGCTTCCTCTAAAATTTCAACCAATCCTTCTTCTTGAGCTTGTTTTTCAACTTGTTTCGATCCGGGAACAATCCATGCGGTTACAGATTCTGCTTTTTGCTTTCCTTTAACTGCCGAAGCAAGAACCCTAAGATCTTCTATTCTACCGTTTGTACAACTACCTACAAATACATAATCTACTTTTTTACCGAGTAAGTGATCGCCTAGTTTGTATCCCATGTATTCCAATGATTTTTCGAAGGTAGGAAGTTCCGAAGCCTTAATCTTATCGGCTGTAGGAATCGATCCTGAGATGGCTGTTCCCATTCCCGGATTAGTACCATAAGTTATCATTGGTTCAATATCTGATGCTTTAAATACATACTCTTTATCGAATGTTGCACCCTCATCGGTTTTTAATTCTTTCCACTTGGTAACAGCTTTTGTCCATTCTTCGCCTTTAGGAGCAAATTCGCGACCTTCCACATAATCGAAAGTAGTTTGATCAGGAGCAATCATACCTCCACGAGCACCCATTTCGATACTCATATTGCAAACTGTCATACGACCTTCCATGCTTAATCCGCTAACGGCAGAACCAGCATATTCAACAAAATATCCGGTTGCACCGCCAGTTCCCAACTGAGAAATAACATAAAGAGTAAGATCTTTAGCTGTAACTCCTTTTTGCAATTTACCATCGATAGTAATTCGCATTTTTTTAGGTTTAGGCTGCAAAATACACTGAGTTGCCAATACCATTTCCACCTCTGATGTACCAATACCAAAAGCAACTGCTCCAAAAGCACCATGAGTAGACGTATGACTATCGCCACAAACCAAAGTCATTCCTGGTTGGGTATGTCCTAATTCGGGACCTACAACATGAACAATTCCATTGTATGGATGATTTAATCCGTAAAGAGTAATGTTATTATTCTTACAATTTGCTGTTAATGTTTCCACTTGCTTTCTCGAAAGCTCATCTTTAATTGTTAGATGTTGATTTTCGGTAGGAATATTATGATCTGGTGTAGCAATGGTTTTTTCGGGACGAAAAACTTTTAATCCTCTGGCTTCCAATCCGGCAAACGCCTGAGGACTGGTTACTTCATGAATTAAATGTTTATCGATATAAAATACACTAGGACCTCCGTCAATCTTCTCAACTACGTGAGCATCCCAAACTTTATCAAATAGTGTTTTTGGTTCCATATTATTCTTTTAATACGATTCTGTATTTGAATATTTTTGTTTATAACTATACTAAATTACTTTGGATAAGGCATCTACTAAAGCTTCGACCGAGGCTGTAATAATATCAACATCGGCACCAAAACCGTAATAAGTACATCCTTTGTATTCTATCTGAACATGAACTTTACCAAGATCATCGCTACCACGGGTTAATGCCTGAACAAGAAACTCTCCCAATGTAAATTTCTGAGTAATCAACTCTTTTACAGCATTAAAACAAGCATCTATTGGTCCATTTCCTTCGGCAGTAGCAGCACATTTTTCTCCTTTAATTTTAAGATGAACTGTTGCCATGGGAATAGTAGACTTACCTGATACAACCTGAAGTAATTCTAACTCTACAGATTTCTCTAAATCATCTGTTTCTCCCATTAACTCGGAAAGATCTTTTTCTGTAATATTCTTTTTTTGATCAGCCATTATCAAAAATCTGCTGTAAGCATCATCCAGTTGATCTTTAGACAACTCGTAACCCATTTGGCTTAGATGGTGATTTAAAGCTGCTCTTCCGCTTCTGGCTGTTAATACAATTGCAGATTCCTGAATTCCAACATCTGCAGGATCTATAATTTCGTAGTTTTCTCTATTTTTTAATACCCCATCCTGATGAATACCTGAAGAATGCGCAAAAGCATTTCTACCTACAATTGCTTTATTTGGCTGAACAGGCATATTCATTAATGAAGAAACTAATCGGCTGGCACCAATAATTTCCTGCGACTTAATATCGGTAAATAAAGGCAAATCGTGATGAGTTTTAACTGCCATTACAACCTCTTCTAAGGAAGTATTTCCGGCCCTTTCACCAATACCATTAATGGTTACCTCAACTTGTCGGGCTCCATTAATAACCCCACTTAAGGAGTTTGCTGTTGCCATTCCTAAATCGTTATGACAATGAGTTGATAAAATAGCTTTGTGAACATTAGAAACATTCTCCATAAGGTATTTTATCTTTGCTCCATACTCCGATGGCAAACAATAACCTGTTGTATCAGGAATGTTAACAACTGTAGCTCCTGCTGCAATAACAGCTTCAACTACTCTGGCCAGGTATTCATTTTCTGATCTTCCGGCATCTTCGGCATAAAACTCCACATCCTCGACATAACGCTTGGCATATTTTACCGCACGAACAGCACGCTCAAGAATTTCATCGGGGTTAGAATTTAATTTCGATTTGATATGATAAGGTGAGGTTCCTATTCCTGTATGAATTCTTCCTCTCTTTGCAAATTTTAAAGCCTCGGCAGCAACATCGATATCTTTTTCAACGGCACGTGTAAGTGCACAAATTGTAGGATTACTTACTGCTTTAGCTATTTCGACGACCGATTGAAAATCTCCCGGACTTGAAACAGGAAAACCCGCCTCGATTACGTCAACTCCAAGAGCTTCCAGAGTTTTGGCAACTTCAATTTTTTCAATTGTATTAAGCTGACATCCCGGGACTTGTTCACCATCTCTTAAAGTGGTATCGAAAATAAATAATTTATCACTCATGTTTCGTGTTTTGTTACGTGATTGACTATTAGTTTTTGTTGAAACACTTCTTTTCTATTGAGTAAAAGTATGTTTCGCCGATCATTATTTTATTTGTTCTATCAGACTTATTAATTTTTCTGATCGGTATAAAAAAAAAGTTCCTCCATTTTGGAAGAACTTAGTATTATGATCGTTTTCTATATTCAGATTATAACACAGTCTTCCTTATTGATCCTTCAATAATGAGGTCAAGAATGAGAATAAAACTTATAATAATTGAGTTCGAATTCATCTCGATTTTGTTAGCTGTGATTGTTTACTGAGGATTCTCTCAAATCCTTAACAAACCTATAAACTTAAGTCTGTAGTGGAAAACAATAATTCATTCACAATTACGATATTCAAATGGTGTAGCCAATTACTTACACCCAGGTATTTTATCTCAAAACCACTAATTAACAAACACTTAAAAACTTCACTCCTTTTTAAAAAATGGGATATTCAAGGCCTATCAGCGTATTAAAAAATATGAATAGAGTGAATGAGTTAAGAATCTATTTTTAAAGGTTTCATTAACACATTCACTCAATTACTATTTAGTTGTTTTCCGGACGAAGCTTACGAACAGCAGTACCCGCCTGCCACATTTCGCTCTCGCGAAGTTCTTTTAATTCTGCTTCTAATTTTACACGGTAATCTTCTTCACTATTTGAGTCGATAGAACGTTGAGCTTCGTTTCCTGCAGACACCTCGCTATACAATTTCTCAAAAACTGGTTTTGTGGCATCACGGAAAGGCTTCCACCAGTCTAGCGCACCACGCTGAGCTGTAGTAGATGTATTTGCGTACATCCAATCCATTCCATTTTCTGCTACTAATGGCATTAAACTTTGAGTTAACTCTTCTACGGTCTCATTAAATGCCTCAGAAGGAGTATGTCCATTCGCGCGAAGCACTTCGTATTGAGCAGCAAAAATTCCCTGAATACATCCCATTAATGTTCCACGCTCACCTGTAAGGTCGGAATATACTTCTCTTTTAAATGTAGTTTCGAACAAATAACCCGACCCCACACCAATACCTAAAGCTACCACTCTATCGAAAGCTTTTCCTGTAGCATCCTGGAAAATTGCATAAGAAGAATTCAAACCACGTCCTTCCAAAAACATTCTTCTTAAGCTAGTTCCCGATCCTTTAGGAGCAACCAAAATCACATCAACATCGGCTGGAGGAACAATTCCTGTGCGCTCTTTGTATGTGATTCCGAAACCATGAGAAAAATATAATGCTTTGCCTGGTTTCAAATATTTCTTAACAGTTGGCCAAACAGCAATTTGTCCTGCATCAGATAACAGGTACTGAATAATCGTTCCTCTGTCTAAAGCCTCTTCTATTTCGAAAAGAGTTTCTCCAGGAACCCATCCATCAGCAACAGCTTTATCCCAGGTTTTAGAATCTTTTCGCTGTCCAACAATTACATTAAAACCATTGTCTTTTAAATTTAAAGATTGACCAGGGCCTTGAACTCCGTAACCAATTACTGCAATAGTCTCGTCTTTTAATACTTCGCGAGCTTTTTCCAATGGAAATTCTTCACGTGTCATTACTTGTTCTTCTACGCCGCCAAAATTAATTGTTGCCATTTTATTTCTTTTTAGATATTAGATTTGAGATATAAGATTTCAGATTAAAGAGGCGTGAAAATGAGTTTCTCACATCACATTTCTCTTATCTCATATCTATTTTATTAATTTGATAATTCTTTTAAATAACTAGTGAACTCTTTCTTCTGACAGGAAACTGCCACTCTGCCCGAACGAGCAAACTGTAATACTCCGTATTGTTCCAGTTCATTAAAAAGCTCCTGATTTTCTGCCTTATAACCTACTTTTTCGATAACTAAAAAATCGGGATTTACGGTTAATATTTTGGCATTCTGATTTCTCACCAAGGCTTCTAATTTTCCATTTAGCTTAGACGAATTTGCTATTTTAAACAGAGCAACTTCCTGATGTACTATCTCTTCCTCTTCGAAGTAAAGAGCTTTAAAAACACCTATTATTTTTTCAATTTGTCTAACAACATTTTCAATCAGATTTTCATCGATAAAGGCTACAATCGTATATCGTGATACCCCTTTTACTTCCGACTCGGAAACTGTCAAGCTTTCGATATTTATTTTTCTACGCGAAAAAACGATAGTTACCTCATTTAAAAGACCTATGTTGTTCTCAGAAAAAATCGTTATTGTATATTCTTTCATTTTAATTTAGTATTTAGTAACCAGTATCACGTAAAAAGATGATTTACAATCCATCTAATCACTTATTTATTATTAATTACTTATTCTTAATTACTAATTATTCTATTCAAGTCTCATTTCAGAAACTGCTGCTCCAGGTGCAATCATAGGCAGAACATTACTTTCTGTTTCAACTACTACCTCTAAAAAATAGGCTCCCGGTGTTTCCAACATTTCTTTAATGGCTGCTTGTAAATCTTCTCGTTTACTCACCCTTTTTGCTGTTATTCCATATCCATCAACAATTTTCACAAAATCAGGATTGTCCATTTGTGTATATGAGAATCGCTGATCAAAAAACAAATCCTGCCACTGGCGAACCATTCCTAAGAAAGAATTGTTCAATACAATTGCTTTAACCGGAAGTTTATATTGTCTGATTACAGCCAACTCTTGTATTGTCATTTGAAATCCACCATCACCAGAAACCGAAACAACAGCCGAATCGGGTGCTCCTACTTGTGCACCAATTGCGGCAGGCAAACCAAATCCCATGGTTCCCAATCCTCCTGATGTAACAAGTGTATTTGGGTTTTTAAATTGATAATAGCGAGCACTTGTCATCTGATGCTGACCAACATCGGTACACAAAATAGCTTCTCCATTGGTTTCTTCGGATAAGGTGTTTATCACCTCTGCCATATTAATATTATCGCTATTTGAGTGAATTTGATTTTCGATTACTTTATCAAATTCTAACTGATAATAATCGGTAAAAGTCTTCATCCACTCTTCTCTATCGCTTCCACTCACCAATTTATTTAATGAATTTAATGCTTGTTTCGCATCAGCCAATACAGGTATATCAACAATTATATTTTTATTGTGCTCCGATCTATCAATATCGATATGAATAATTTTCGCCTGTTTTGCATATTTTGAAGTATCACCAGTAACACGATCATCGAAACGCATTCCCACAGCAATTAAAACATCACATTCGTTGGTATTCATATTAGGACCATAATTCCCATGCATTCCTAACATTCCTACATATAACGGATGATTGGTTGGAAATGCCGATAAGCCTAGTAAAGTACAGGCAACTGGTGTCTGTGTTTTTTCTGCAAACTCAATTAACTCTTTTTCTGCTCCGGATAACAAAATACCCTGTCCGGCAAGGATTAATGGTTTTTTTGCAGTGTTTATTAATGAGGCCGCTTCTTCGATTTCGGACTGTTTAAGTTTAGGTATTGCCTGATAAGAACGAATTCCTTCGCATTTTTTATAATTATATTCTGCTTTTGCAATCTGTGCATCCTTGGTAATATCAATTAATACTGGCCCCGGACGACCAGAACGGGCAATATAAAAGGCTTTTGCCATTATTTCCCCAATTTCGTCGGCTTTGGTTATCTGGTAATTCCATTTGGTTACCGGCATCGAAAGTCCAACCATATTTGTTTCCTGAAAAGCATCGGTTCCTAACAAACCACTTGCTACCTGACCGGTAATAACTACCATAGGAGTAGAATCCAAATAGGCATCAGCTAAACCGGTAATCACATTGGTTGCTCCCGGGCCCGATGTGGTAAAACACACTCCAACCTTCTTGCTTATTCTGGCATAAGCCTGTGCACTATGCGTAGCTCCTTGTTCGTGGCGCGACATAAAATGCTTTAGCTCTTCCTGATAATCATATAAAGCATCGTATACAGGCATTATCGCTCCTCCAATGTATCCAAACATTGTATCAACACCCTCCTGAATCAAGCTTCGAACTAATATCTCCGCTCCTGATATATTTTCACCGGTACTCTTCATCCCTTTTATATTTTCGGTTTTTGCTGCTATTTCCATAGTGTTTGTTTTATAATATTATCAACACTAAAAAGTTTTTGATTAAATAAAAAACCCCTTTTTGTTCTATCGAACATCCCTTTATAAAGGGAGAACATGATGTTTTATTTTTTCCTTTATTCTTTTCACCATTTCCTTTAAACTTATAACTGGCGAATAGCTCCTTTATCTGCTGATGATACCAACTTTGAATAAGCTTGAAGTGCTTTCGACACTTTTCTTCCTCTTCCTCTTGGTGTATATGCTTTATCGCCAAAGCTCTCTTCCTCTTTTCTTCTTGCTTCTAATTCTTTATCTGAAATACAAATATTTAGTGTTCTATTGGGAATACTAATTTCAATTTGATCTCCTTCCTTTATTAAAGCAATGGCTCCTCCTGCTGCTGCTTCGGGTGATACATGCCCAATTGATAATCCTGAAGTTCCTCCTGAAAAACGACCGTCGGTAATCAGAGCACATTTGGCTCCCAATCCCATGGCTTTTAAATAAGATGTTGGATATAACATTTCCTGCATTCCCGGTCCTCCGGATGGTCCTTCGTAACGAATTACCACAACATCACCAGCATTAACTTTTTTTGTTAAAATTGCTTCGCAAGCTTCTTTTTGCGACTGATATACTTTTGCTACTCCTTTAAAATTAAAGACCTCTTCGGCCACACCTGCTGTTTTCACCACACAACCATCGGGAGCGATATTTCCGAATAATACAGCCAATCCACCATCTTGAGTGTAGGCATTCTTCATATTACGAATGCAACCATTTTCTCTATCCCGATCTAAATCGGCATACTTTTCGTTCTGAGAAGCCAATTTTAAGTTACGTCCATTTTTCCCTGGAGCCGAATAATAATTGTCTAAAATTTTATCAGATACTTTATCAGAAAAAAGGTTACAATCCTGTAAGGCTGTTTTCAGGTTTGGATAATCAACACGATAGACCTCTGTATTTAATAAACCTCCACTTGCCAATTCCCCCAGAATACTCATAATTCCACCTGCTCGGTTTACATCTTCGATATAATATTTTGGAGAATTTGGAGCTACTTTACACAGATTAGGTGTTTTTCGTGATAACTCATCCATATCTTTCATGCTAAAATTCACCTCTGCTTCGTTAGCAATCGCCAATAGGTGGAGTACAGTATTTGTAGATCCTCCCATTGCAATATCCAAGGTCATTGCATTTTTAAAAGCCTCGAAACTTGCTATAGATCTTGGTAAAACTTTATCGTCACCCTCTTTATAGTATTTGTTTGTGATATCAACAATACAAGCGGCTGCATCTATAAATAATTGATTACGATTTTTGTGCGTAGCCAAAACAGTTCCATTGCCAGGTAATGCTAATCCTAAAGCTTCGTTTAAACAATTCATTGAATTTGCTGTAAACATTCCCGAACAAGATCCGCAAGTTGGGCAAGCCGATTCTTCAATTTCCTGCATGCGTTCATCACTTATGCTATCGTCGCCGGCTTTTACCATTGCATCGACTAAATCTAATCTCTCACCTTTCGATTCTCCTGCCTCCATTGGTCCTCCTGACACAAAAACAGCTGGGATATTTAAACGCATAGCTGCCATCATCATTCCCGGAGTAATTTTATCACAATTGGAAATACAAATCATAGCATCAACCTTGTGTGCATTACATACATACTCAACGCTATCAGCAATCACATCTCTCGAAGGCAAAGAATACAGCATACCATCGTGCCCCATGGCAATACCATCATCAATGGCAATGGTATTAAATTCGGCAGCAAAATATCCTGCTTTTTCAATTTCCTTTTTTACCATCTGACCAACATCTTTAAGATGAACATGTCCTGGCACAAACTGTGAAAATGAATTTACTACTGCAATAACAGGTTTACCAAACATTTCCTCTTTCATACCATTGGCACGCCAAAGGCTTCTGGCTCCTGCCATTCTTCTTCCCTGAGTAGTTTGATTGCTTCTTAGTTGATTTTTATACATTTTGGCTAATACATTAAATAGTTATTTTTTGTTTGTTTTCATTTGTCTATCTCTTTTCAACAATAATTGAGATAAAAAAAGCGCTCCTTCCGTTAGGAAAGAGCGCTTATAAATTCGTTTGTTGCGAAATTATTGTTTTAGCACATCTTTCCTCACCGTCGTACTAATAATGACGATGGAAATAATAATGACGATAATGACTACCTTAAATGATAACATACAATAATCTGATCAACAAAAAAGCCTCTTCATTTGGAAGAGGCTTTCGATATTTTGTAAAATTAATTTCGTTTAATTTAAATATGCTCAGCCTCGATTCGTGTCCAGAAGGACGCGAATAATGACGTTAATAATAATGACTGAATTAAATTGCATATTTTTCTAGTTTGAATCTTTACAGATTCTTATTGTTTTTAACTTTGTCAACGAACATTTACAATCTCTCTTTCGATCCGATTACGCTAACAAATCTATGTGACAAATGTATGTGAAAAAATCAATTATTTACAAATCTTACGATTCCCAATAGGCTTTTTAAATCAATTTACAATCTAAATAAACATCATAAAAGTCTATATATCAAGACCTATTATTTTTTACAACTTAACATTCAAATGTAATTTTCAATTCACAAAAAACTCATCAATTTTCAATATTTTTTTTCATGCAAAGCATTGCGAAACCTCAGGTTCCATTCAAATCTAATTTTTCCTTTCAATAATTCCTTAAAAAAATAGTAATTAATGGTTTCAAATTAAAAATATAGCTTAAAAAAGAGGCAATAATCTATATCAGATTCAATCGCCTCCATTTTACTATTTGCTATTCTGTATTTTTCTGAACTTATTCACAATTTTTGTATTCCTAATCTTCTAACTTTTGTTCCTGCCTACTTGTTTTTAAATTGGATTTTTTCCAAATTATTCGTCCTATAAACTTTCCTAAATAACTGCCTACATTATCCTTAATAATATTTTCAAGTCGATAACTATTTCTTGTATTTCGATAAAAATATTTCAATTTATGCTTTACCAACTCTTTTTCAAGATATAAACGATACCTCTCTCTTTCGATATCTTTAAGTGAATAATAAGGCCTCATCTGATATTTTTTATTAGAAAAATTAATAATAGTGAACTTTCACAATAAAATACATTTCACAAACTCAAAGTTCTATTAGTGCGTACAATTTACTTTTCAGTTTTAGTTTCTCCCCTATATAAAAGTCGATGAAAATATTTAATCAACGGGCGCTCTATTAATGGAGCTCTTAGCAGATAGATTATTAACAACAAAAGCAAGTAAAACAAAGCAACTGAAAAATAAGCCAAAACATCGTTTCCCATAATTTCTCCAAGCCATATAGAAGCAGCAAACCCCATAAGAATTAATGCAAGCATAAATAGCATAAGAAATATAAGCGCAAAGGAAATTGCAACAACAAGTCTTACTATTTTTTCGAAACCTGCAAACTTGTAGTATTCTACATTAGCATCGAAATATTCTATCAATAGTTCTTTTAATTGTGTGAATTGTTCTGTAATTTTTTCCAATTATTTTTCGTTTTAGTACACTGTTTTATAACAAGCTAACTCATTAACTACAAAAAAAATTACACCAACTCTTCTTCTTCCTTTTCGGATTTTCTAAAGTCAGCCAATTTTTTCTCTAACTCCACAATAAATTCGTCCATTTTTGTCCGCATTTTATCAACACTCTTATCGAAAGCAACATCTAATTCATCTACCTTTTTTTTCGCTTTCGCTTTTACTTTTTTACGAGTTACTTCCCCTTTATCTGGAGCATATAAAACCCCTAATCCAACACCAATAGCACAGCCCGCTAGCAAGCCTGCAATAATTCCTCCTGTACTTGACATAGCATATAATTTTTAAATAAAACAATAAATTAAGATTATAATAATCTGAAGTATAACACTTTATATCAAGTTAAGAAATTTACACGCACGAGTCAATTTTTTTCCTGTGCAATCCATCAATTTTTGACAAAAAAAAGTGCCAATCTCACAATTAGATTGGCACCTTTTATTTTCTATATCACTTAAGAAATTAATGGCTACATGAATGCCCATCTTCATGGGTATGATTACATGATGAACCACTATCACTTACTTGTCCGTCCACAAATAATTTTACTACCTCCTGCGCAGTTCCAGAACATCCTCGAATTACTTCAATTCCACTTTGGTTTAGCACATTAATAGCACCGTTTCCTATTCCTCCTGCAAGCATAACATTTACACCTGCTTCGGCTAAAACCGAAGCGATATTCGACTTACAACCACAGCCCTGTGGTGAATCCATTCTTTGAGCATCTACAATTTCATTATCTTCTGAAATTGTATAAATATTATAGAATTCGCAATGTCCAAAATGTCCATCGATCTGATTACTGCTTGTTACCGGTACTGCTATTTTCATTATGCTTATATTTTTATTTTAACTATCTATCAGCTACTATCAAGAATATTCACACGAAACTACAAAAGGATAATCCATTAACAAAAATTCTTGCTGATCATTTTAAATAGAAATCTCAAGCTTAAATCATATTTAATTTCTTAGAAATATTAGTTGATTGTGCAACGGTTACTTTTATTGAATCATTTTATAATCTTTTTCATTATTTGAAAAGCTCAATATTATGTCGCTTTCTTTATTAATATCAAAAATATTTTCCTTTGTTTCGCTTAATATTTTAGTCTGTATAATTCTGTTGTCCCTGAGGATTGTTTGTTTAGTAGGAATAAGTATAATAGAATTATCACTTCTTTGCTTAATCCATCCATTTATCACTATGGTAGAATCTTTTGAGTCAAAGTAATCTGTCTGTTTGTAGATATTATTTTCAATTAGTAATTCAGAGTGTCCATTTAAATAGTTTGAATAAAATTTCTCTATTGAATTTTTGTAGTGGTTTTGTTTAAAAAAACCAATTACTTTAAATCTCTCAGGATTCGAAACGAGAACATTTAAAGAGATTGAATTTCCAACTTTCTGTAAATCATTTCTAGAATTTGATACGTAGTGTCCTTCATACCGTTTTTTATTCAAGGAGTAAAAAAATGAAATCCCTTGTACAAATCCCATTCCTCGTAATCCAGGTTGAGGCTTAATTTCATAGATTTTTCCAATTACTTTCTCAGTCTTACCCAGTAATGGTAATTCAAAATTATTCCATGCAAAATAGCCGAAGAAGATCAAAATTAAGATTGTAAATGTCCATGGATTCTTCATGTTGAGCTTAATGGTTGGTAACGTAAAAGTGTATATCGAAAGAGTGCACTGTACAACACCAAATAAGGTGGCATAAATTGCACTTATGCATTTTCTGCTTTCGAATTTACAAAACAATATGTCGCTCACAAAAATATTATCTTGTTAAGTTAACAGAATATTATTTGTGTATAAAAAACAGCTTTACATTTTGTCAAGAACTAATTCTAGCTGCATAAACAACTCTAGCCAAAGCTTAAGCTTTGTTTTTACTTGAGAAATAAGCTGCATAAAAAAGAACTCTCTTCCGAGAGCTCTTAAACAACAACATGCTAAACTAATGAATTAACGCTTCTACCTTCTAACAAAAGTACACTGCAAATATTATCTTAATTACATGAAAAAAGGTTTCAGAATTGTCAAGTTTGTGTTATTTTTTTGTGATTGAAAATCATAAGAAGCGTTTTCCAGTCCCTCTTTTTTCTGGCCCTGCTAAACATTTTAGCGTCCTGCCACCTTTTATGGCTCCCTGTAAGCTTTTTTCTGATCCTGTATGGACTTTTCAGATTTCAGGGGCAAAAATAATCGACCTGTAGACTATAATTAAATTCCTGCGACATCTTTTTGTAATCCTGCGTTACAGGACGGTAAAAATACCAGCAGGAAGGTACAATAGCAGGCAGGGCGCCAATAAATCAGTAGATACTACAAATTCGCCTTCAAAAAATCCACCATCTTGGTAAATAAATGCAAGCGTGTTTGACCGCCATAAATGCCATGATTTCGGTTGGTGTACAGATGCATTTGGAATTTTTTATTGTGCTGAACCAATTCTTCGGCCAATTCTAAAGTATTTTGCATGTGCACATTGTCATCCGATGTTCCGTGTACCAAAAGAAATTTTCCTTTTAACTGATCGGCAAAATAAATAGGTGCATACTTGTCGTATCCTTCAGGATTTTCCTGAGGTGTGCGAAGGTATCTTTCCGAGTATATGCTATCGTAGTAACGGTAAGTCGTAACAGGTGCTACAGCAATTCCTGCGGCAAAAACATCAGCTCCTCGAAACATGCAAAGTGATGACATTTGTCCACCAAAACTCCATCCGTAAACACCAATTTTATCGGCAGCAATAAATGGCTGTTTTGCCATGTACTTTCCGGTTTCGATTAAATCGATGGCCTCTAAATTCTGGATCTGCATGTAAGTACATTTCTTGAATTTTTCGCCTCTTCCGCCAGTTCCTCGATTGTCTACACAAACTACCACAAATCCTTCCTGAGCCAAATATTCCGACCAATCGAAACGGTACCAATCTAAAACTTCCTGCGAACCAGGGCCACCATAAAATGTAAGCAAAGCGGGATATTCTTTTTTGGCATCAAAACCAATTGGCTTCATCATCCAAGCATTTAATTCAACTCCTTCACTAGTTGAAAAAGTAAAGAATTCACGCGTTGGCAATTGATATTCCTGCATTCTTTTTTGCAAGTCTTTATTCTCTTCTAATACTCGAATCAGCTTGCCTTTTGCATTGTGCAAGGTCACTAAAGTTGGCTGTTGTTTGCTCGAAAAATAGTTGATGTAATATTTGAATCCTTTACTAAAACTAGCAGAATTGCTTCCCTTATCAGCGCTAAGCAGATTGGTTTTCTTTCCTTTTATATCCACAGAATAAATTTCTCGTTGCAATGGACTTACGGCTGCCGCCTGATAATAAAACAGTTTACGAGCCTCGCTATAACCCAAAAATTTCGTTACTTCCCAATCGCCATTGGTAATTTGTCTAACAGGATTTCCATCCATATCGTACAAATAGATGTGATTGAATCCTGATTTTTCACTTGTGAAAATAAAGTGCTTTCCATCTTTTAAAAAGCTTAAATCGTCGTTGATATCAATCCACGCCTTATTCTTTTCTTCGTACAATAATTTTGTTTTGCCCGTATCGGTATTTGCCAACAATAGTTCATAATGATTTTGATGTCGATTCATGCGAACAATACTCAATTGCTTGGTATCTTGTGTCCATTTTATTCTTGGAATGTACTGATCGGTTTCCTCTCCCACATTCATTGTTCGAGTTACTGCCGAATATAAATCGTATACATGAACGCTTACAATTGAATTATCCTCCCCAGCTTTCGGATATTTGAAGGTATAATTTTCCGGATACAAGGCATTCTCTGTTTTTTCAGGCTTTGTTCCCTTAAAAACAGTCATGTTGAACTGCTTTACCTTACTTTCATCGAAACGCATAAAAGCAATTTGTTTGCCATCTGGCGACCATTTAAAAGCTTGACTAAACGAAAACTCTTCCTCGTAAACCCAATCTGGCGCACCATTTATAATATGATTGTATTTTCCATCGAAAGTAATCTGCACCTCTTTATTCTTTTGCAGATCTTTTATGAAAAGATTGTTATCCCTAAAAAAACAAATTTGATCGCCAGAAGGAGAGAAATCTGCCAATTGTTGTCTGCCTGTTGAAAGTGCCTCCAATGTTTTTAAATCGCGATTGTACACGAAAAATTCTGCAGAATAGGAATGACGGTAAATATTTTGTCGGTTGGTAGCAATTAGAATTTTACGCTCGTCGGAGGAAAATTGATAGGTATCTATTCTTTTGATCTTATCGGATTCCATTTCAGCCAAATCAAAAATTGTTTCTTCGATTTTACCTGAAGCATAAGAATATTTCTCAATTCGGATTCCTTGTTTTAATACTGTATAAGATTCACCGCTGTTCATCGAACGCAATCCATAAACCGAACGAGCCCGAAAAGTGCCCTTATTTGTGATATCTTCTAAAGTAAAACTTTTTTGCGCCTTTACTATATTTAGGCATAAGAGAGCAATGAGGATTAATGATAGTTTTTTCATTATTTGTTGAGTTTTTTTCCATTCTATCTTACCAAACCCTCTCCTAATGGAGAGAGGTAAGGCAAAAAATAAGAATGACAGATGTACCATTTTGTGTTAATAATCTGCCATTCTCTATTGTTGTATTAAAAATCTTTGTGTTCGTTTCTTTGGATAATTTCGTTTTGCAGATCTTCTCCTAAATCATTAAAATAATCGCTGTAACCAGCTACACGAACAATTAAATCTTTATAATTCTCAGGATTCTTTTGTGCTGCCTTAAGCGTATCAACACTTACCACATTGAACTGAATATGATGTCCGTCCATACGGAAATAGGAACGAACCAAATTCATTACCTGAGTAATTCCTGCTTCATTATCCATAAAAGATGGACTGAATTTTTGATTGAGAAGTGTTCCTCCTGTTCTCAAGTGATCAATTTTAGATGCGGATTTCACAACAGCGGTTGGACCTTGCGTATCAGCTCCCTGAAATGGCGATATTCCCTCTGACAATGGTTTTTCTGCCAAACGACCATCGGCCGATGCACCCATTACATTGCCAAAGTAAACATGACAAGTTGTTGGCAGCATGTTAATTCTAAAAACTCCACCTTTTGCTGAAGGTCGCCCGTTAATTGTTGAGTAGAAGCTTTCAAAAATTGCGATTGCTTCATTATCGGCATAATCATCGTCATTGCCATACTTTGGCGTATTGTAAAGCAAATTGCTTCTCAACTCATCGTACTCCTCAAAATTCTGATCGATAGCATATTTCAATTCGGGTAAGCTAACATTTTTCTGATCGAAAACCTGGTATTTAATTGCCGACAACATATCTGTTAAACTTCCCAAGCCAACTCCCTGAACATAGCTCGTATTGTAACGTGCTCCTCCTGCATTGTAATCTTGTCCTTTCGAGATGCAATCCTCAACCAAAACCGACAAAAATGGCACTGGCAAATAATTGGCATACAAGCGTTCTATTACATTGTTCCCTCGAATCTTAATATCGGCAAAATGCTTTACTTGTTTTTGCCATGCAGCAAAAATCTCCTCGTAAGATGTAAAGTTTTCAATATTACCCGTCTTCAATCCAATCTGCTTTTTGGTGCGAGGATCGAAACCATTGTTCATGGTCAATTCCAAAATTTTGGCCAAATTAAAATAGCCACTTAGCGAATAGTTCTCTGTCCCAAACGCTCCTGTTTCAACACAGCCACTGCAACCTCCATTTCGAGCATCTTCAATGCTTTTTCCTTGGCGTAGCATTTCCTGAATTACCGCATCGGTGTTAAAGATGGATGGTTGCCCAAAACCAGTTTTTAAAATTTTAAGCGTGCGCTTAATAAAACGATCTGGATTCTTCTTGCTTACCTGAATCATCGAACTTGGTTGCAACAATCTCATTTCTTCAATCACATCCAAAAGCACATAAGACATGTCATTCACAGCATCTGAACCATCTTCTTTTAGCCCACCCATGTTAATCAGACAGAAATCGGTATACGTATTACTTTCTTTTGCAGTAACACCCATTTTTGGTGGTGCCGGATGATTGTTAAACTTCACCCAAAAGGCCTGAAGCAATTCGTATAGATCTTCTTTTGACAATTGATCTGTTAGCACTTCCTTTTCGTAAAAAGGCTGCAAATGCTGATCCAATCGTCCTGGGTTAAAAGAATCCCATGGATTTAATTCAGTGATTACACCCAAATGGATGAACCAATAATGCTGCAATGCTTCGTGAAAAGTTTCTGGTGCATTTGCTGGAACTCGACGACAAACCGTTGCCATCTGCTCCAATTCCAATTTTCGCTTGGTATCTTTTTCGTTACCCGCCAATCGCTCTAACTCATCGGCATGACGATTCGCAAACAGAATAATTCCATCGCAAGTAATTGCCATTGCTTTAAGCTCTTCTTGCTTTTCGTATGCTTGAGGATCTTCGAAAAAATCCAATTGATCAATGGCTGTTTGAATTTCCTTTTTTACATCCAGAAATCCCTTTTGGAACATTTTTTTCCCTAAAACAGTATGCCCAGGTGCACGTTGCTCTTGAAATTCAGTAAAAACACCAGCTCCATAAGCATCCAACCACTCTGGTGTCATGTTCCCAATTAACTTATCTCTATTGGTTTTCCCTTTCCAATAGGGAATAATCGTGTCTTCATAAACCTTTCGTGTTTCCTCATCCACTTGAAAAGAAACTTTTTCCCGATCGTTTAAAATCTGCAAATCATCCAAAGAATGAATGCAAATTTCAGGAAAAGTAGGACAAGCTTTTGGTTCCGGACCACGTTCTCCAACAATCAATTCATTGTCATTTATGCAAATTTTCTTGTTAGCAAATAGGTATTTAAAAGACAAAGCTCTTTTCACTGGCGTTGATACCATTTGTGCTTCATCTGATTTATAAAATTCTGTCATTAACAATGCTCTTTCTGGCGAAATGCTGTTAATGGCATTTATGCTTTGATCGCGTAATTGTTTTATTCTATTGTTCATTGTCTTAATTATCAAGTACAAAGTAATAAGTTCAAAGTTTATTTACTTCTTCGGTAATTCTTCTGCCTATTACTAATTATTAATTACAAGTTGATTCTATCCTCCAATTTCTACCTTGAACCCAGCCTTTTCAAAAAGTTCTTTTGCCCAAAACGTATCCTCTTCTTTAAGCGAAGGAATATCGGGCATTCGATTCTCCTTTTTAAAACGTGAATATTTATCTTTCCCTATTCTGTGATAAGGCAAAATATGGATTTCTGATTGGTAAGTCAAGTCAGTTAAGTACTTTATCATTCTTACAACATGTTCCTTGGAATCATTAAAGCCAGGAATCATCGGATAACGAATAATTAAATCTTTTTTTTGCTTAATTAAATAGCTTAGATTTTCTAAAATCTGTTGGTTTGATATTCCAGTTAAGTTCTTGTGCTCTTGATCATCCATCTGCTTTAGATCGAATAAAAAGAGATCAACATTTTTACTAATCCGCTGTAAATTTTCCAATGGTGCAAAACCCGAAGTATCTACAACCGTATGAATATCTTTTTGCTTGCATTCTTTTAACATAGCTTCTAAAAAATCAAGCTGTAAAAGTGGCTCTCCACCAGAAAAAGTGACGCCTCCACCCGACTCATCAAAAAACAATTGATCTTTTTCAATTTCTTTGATTAAATCAATAACAGAATATTGTTTTCCGATCTGAACTTTATCTTGAATTAGCTTATCTCCAAGTTTCCTATGCTGATAAAATTCCTCAATTAGAGGAGAAAAACTTTCTGGATTATGGCACCACAAACATCTTAGAGGACACCCTTTTAAAAAAATTGTTGTACGAATTCCCGGACCATCATGCACTGCATATCGCTTGATATCAAATACGATACCATCCATATCAATAAATATTTAGATGTTAGATATTAGACTTGAAAAACTTTCAAGTCGCTTATTTACACAGTAAAATTTATGCGTTTTGCGAATTCACTTATCTTGTTTAGATAAGCAATAGGAAGTTTACTGAATCAGCAAATCCAGCATTCATAGAGACCTTTGCAGGTTCTGTTTTGTAGTATTAGATTAATTATGCGAATCCAGAGTTGATCTAAAGTGCTAATGCAATGAAAGCAGCAGCTAACCTGCCAAAAGTATGTATCATTAATCCTTTTGTAGATCTGACTTTACTAGCTTTTTGAATATCTGTTTTTTCAATTAACCAATTGAATATTGCCTCAACAGGTTGCCTAATTCTGGATACTGCCGTTGAGAATAAATCATCAGCAGCTTTAATTCTCTGTTTTATTATATCTGGCATTCCTTTTACCCCTTTGATTGGAGCAAGAGTCTGAGAGTTTTGATGTTTCAACATATTCTGGTTAAGCTCATTAATAAAGTATATTTTATCGCCAAAAAATGTTCTGTTCTCAATACCTGACCATGCTTCTTTAAAAACATTAACATCATTAACAGAAGCAGGAGTAAATAGTATTTGCTCAGGATGTGGCAATTTACCAATACGTCTGAAACCCAATAAATGCAGTTTCATACCATAATAATAAATACCTTTTGTCGAGCAGAATCCTTTATCTGTTATTTCTGTTGCAACTTTTCCAGAACGTTTGCCTGAACAGGTAATAATTGGCATTGAGTCCAATAAACTTTGATCCAGACAACAATCTTCCGGCTGATAGTCTGACAAAAGTATTTCAACTAACCGGGCAAAAGCTCCACTTAGTTTATTAAGTCTGTTATTAAAGGCTTTATAGCCTACTAACTTTGGAAACCATGATCTCAACCAGTCAGAAGCAAAACGGTGAATTTGTTTTACTTTTATATGCTCTTCATAGTGCATACAGTATAAATAAATGGTCATAATTTCTTGATCGGTAAATTCAGGTTTACTGTTATTACTGAATCTTTCACAATAAAATTGAAGTTCTTCAAACTTTTCGCAAACCAAAAAGTAAATTCTTATTAACTTGTCGTCTTTATCCTTGGAAATCATATCTAATTGTCACTTCGAAACTGACCTCAAGATACTGATTTTCAAGGATTTAAACAAATATACTCCACTGATAATCAAGGATTTAACAAACTTTTTTTATTGTTTTTTAACTCTGGATTCGCATTAATTTTATTCATATATCATATACTCGTATGGTAAAACTATGAAATTTTCAGATTCAACTTGTAAATATAGCTTGCTAAACTTCTGATTTAAAATGATTCTAATTAAGTATATCACCATTTAGTAGATCGTTCCTCATTACAAAATAATAATTACTATATGCCTTAAAGTTATTGAATTAGCCCATATTTATTCATCATTTTATATCATGCCAAATAAATTGAAATATTCAAGCAAAAAAAAAGAGATACATTAGCATGCATCTCTATCTTTATTTCATTAATTAGTTTTAACAATCAATTATTTAAATTCAGTTTTCAATTGTTCAACCCAAACTTTAATTCTATCATCGGTTAAGGCCGCCTGATTTTCAATATCAAGAGGCAAACCTAAAAATTTATTATCTCGTATAGCTGCAGATCTTTCAAAAGTATATCCTTCGGTTGAAGCCAGACCAATGATTTTTGCTCCGCGTTCTTCCAGCGCTTTTGCCAAAATACCAATTGCATCTACAAAATTCTCAGGATATCCAACTTGATCGCCTAAACCAAATAAGGCAACTGTTTTCCCTTTTAATTTTAGATCTTCAATTGCAGGCATGAATTCATCCCAATAATTAGGTAATTCTCCGTCGAACCAAGTAGGAACACCTAAAACCATATTATCGTATGTTAGAAATGTATCTTCGTCGATTTCCTCAACATTTACACTAACTAACTCGACTGATGAACCAAAAGCCTTTTTTATTTTTTCAGCATTTTTTGCTGTTTTATTTGTATTGAAACTATAGAATAAACCTATTTTTTTCATTTTATCTTTAGATTTGAGATGTGAGAATTGAGATATGAGAAAAAACTGAGTCCTTTTTAAATGCCTCTAATCTCATAACTTATATCTCCTAATCTGATATTAATACTCGATTAACTCTTTAGCTGCTGCGTAAATTTTATCGTTATTGGGAAGCACCGCTTTTTCTAAAATACGATTAAAACCAACAGGTGTAAATTCAGAACCTATTCGTTTTACTGGTGCATCTAACTTTTTAAAAGCCAACTCTGTAATCGTAGCTGAAATTTCAGCACCAAAGCCTGAAAATACTTTATCTTCATGCACAATCATTACTTTATTGGTCTTACCAACAGATTTTACAATTGTATCTGTATCCATCGGTACCAGTGTGCGAAGATCAATTACTTCAACTTGCTTACCTGTATCTTCGGCCAACTTATCAGCAACTTCTACACACATGTGAGTTGTGTTCCCATAAGTTACAATAGTTAAGTCTGCACCTTCTCTACGTACCCTTGCTTTTCCAAAAGGAACTTCGAAATCTTCTGGTACTGCCGCCGAAGCTTTCGGATCGTTATACAAAGCCTTCGGCTCCATAAATACGGTCATACCTTTTGATCGGATACTGGTACGTAACAAACCTGCTGCATCGTCTGCATAGGACGGATAAACAATGCGTACGCCTGGGAAAGTTGACAAGGCACCTTCGATATTTTGTGAGTGATATAGACCACCTCCAATATATCCACCAGAAGCTAAACGAACGGTAATATTTGGAGAATATTGACCTTTGGTTCTCCAATATTCGTGAGTAGTTTCTACAAACTGCTCCATTGCTGGCCAAAAGTAATCGGCAAACTCTGCACCTTCCACAACAATTCTAATTTTATCGTTGAAACGGCTCATTCCGTTTGCTGTTCCCATGATAAAGTCTTCGGCAATTGGTGCATTAAATACTCTCTCTTTACCAAATTCTTGTTGCATTCCTTTGGAAACATTGAAAATTCCACCTTTATCTTTATTAGCAATGTCCTGTCCCCAAATAAAAGTATCTGGATTGTGACGGAACTCTGCTTTTAATGTCTCATTTAATCCTTCAATTAATTTCTTATTGTTACCATCAAAATTGTGTAATCCTTCTGGGTATTTTTCAGAAACATAAGGCTCTGGAATAACAAATTCGTGAATTGATTCAGGAGTTGGATGAGGAGCTGCTAAACCAGCCTTATGAGCCTTTTTAACTTCCACCTTAACTTCTGCCTCTATGGCTACTAATTCCTCCTCGGTAAAACGCTTGTAACGAACCAATAGTCTGCGAAACTTTGCCAATGGATCATATTCGGTTACGTAGTTTAATTCGGCGTTATCACGATACAATTCATGCTTATCTGAATTCGAGTGAGATCCCATTCTAACACAGTTTGCCTGAACGATTACTGGTGTGGAAGTTTCCAAAGCAATTTTCTTTGCTTCTGTCATTGCATTCATCGAATCAAAAACATCTTTTCCATTACAGTGAATGATTTTTAGGTATTTCATTCCACGGAAATTATCAGCAACTTTTCTATTCGCTGTCTGATCTTTCTTAGGAACTGAAATTCCATATCCATTATCCTGGAATACGAATACTACTGGAAGCTGCTCATTTGTAGCTCCATTAATAGCCTCGTATACATATCCTTCAGATACCGAAGATTCTCCCTGAGAACTAAACACCACACCTTTATGATTGTATTTTTTTACTGCACGTCCTAAGCCAACTGCATGAAGCGTATGGTTACCCGTACAAGAAGATACATTGTGAATATTCCATTCTGGTTTTGCAAAATGATTCGACATGTGTCGTCCACCACCTGCAACATCAGTATCTTTTGATATTCCATTAAATATGATTTCCTCGGCAGTTAATCCTGCCGAAATAGAAGTAAGCATATCTCTGTAATATGGGAATAAATGATCTGTTGATCGATCGAAAACCTGTCCAATTGCAAGCTGAATACCATCATGACCTGCATAAGGAGCATGATACGACCAGCCCATTGCTTGTTTTAGATAATTAGGAGCCTTTTCATCTAATGCTCTTCCCAAAGTCATCATGTGAAACCACTTCGACAGTAATTCCTTTGACGTCTTTTTAATGCTAAATATTTTACTTTCAGTCATCTTTTTTGTTTTGTTTGTTTTGTCTACGGATTTTATTGTAAGTGTTTCCATGATTTAAATCGCTCTGTTAGTATCAAATTCTTCCAAATAATCTGCAATTTTTCTTAAAAAAGCTCCACCTAAAGCTCCATCAACAACTCTATGGTCGTATGAAAGAGAAAGGAACATTTTCTGACGAACAACGATTGCATCACCCACTGGAGTTTCAACTACTGCAGGTTTCTTTTCAATGGTTCCGACCGCCAATATTGCAACCTGTGGTTGATTAATAATTGGCGTACCCATAACATTTTTGAAAGATCCAAAATTAGAAATGGTAAACGTGCCTCCAGAAATATCATCAGGATTTAATTTATTGTTTCTAGCATCATTTGCCAAACGATTCATATCAGTAGCCAAACCAACTAGGTTTTTCTGATCGGAATTTTTAATTACCGGAACAATCAAGTTTCCGCTTGGAAGCGCAACCGCAACTCCAACATTTATATTTTTTCTGAGAATAACATTATATCCATCAACCGATGCGTTGATACCTGGAAATTCACGAAGTGCTTTCGAAACTGCTTCGATAATAATTGGCATGAAAGTAATTTTTGTCCCCTCTTTTTTCAGGAATTCATCCTTTACTTTATTTCTCCAGTTTACCATATCAGTAACATCAGCTTCGACCATAGCAGTTACATGTGGAGAAGTCTGTTTCGACATTACCATGTGATCAGCAATTATTCTTCGCATGCGATCCATCTCTACAATCTGATCTTGTGCGCCAATTGACATTGATACTTTTGGTTTTTCGGCAACAGGTGTTGGTGCAGAAGTTGGCGCTGGTGTTGATACAGGACTTGCTGCTACTTCTTTTTTAGGAGCAGAAACAGCTGAGCCATTTCTCTGTGCCAAAAAATTAAGAACATCTTGTTTTTGCACTCTTCCATCAATTCCGTTTCCACTAATTGATTCTAATTCCTGAACAGAAATATTTTCGCTGGCAGCAATACTTTTTACTAAAGGAGAATAAAAACGGCCCGAACTTGATTGAATATCAGAAGTACTTACACTTCCAACAGATTCTTCAATTGGACTTTCGGTAACGGGTGCACTTGTAGTTTCTGCAGCTGGTTCTTCAATATCATCAACATCGCCCAAAGCGATTAATGCAACAACCTCTCCAACAGGAACAACATCACCTTCATTAAATCGAATTTCAATTACTTTTCCATCTACCGGACAAGGGATTTCAGAATCCACTTTATCAGTAGCAATCTCAAAAAGCATATCATCTTCTTCTACTTGATCATTCAACTTCACGAGCATTTTCGTGATAGTAGCCTCTTGTACACTTTCGCCTAATTTAGGCATTATGATTTCAAAGCTAGACATATATCTTATGGTTTAATATTTATACTCTTATCTAAATGTGTCGATACAAATATAAAAAATTATTCTTATTTAGACTTATTTAAGATTAATTATTTTGTAATCTCTAGATTACAATTTTTCAGTTGTTATTTTAATTCTAATATAGAATTGTATTTCCCTAATAAAAAATGATCGATTTTTAAATAATTCGAACTAATTTTGGAGCTGTTAATCCTATTTTATACTATGAAAGAATTCAATTTTAATTATAATATCAGCGCAAGCCAGGAAGAGGTTTTTAATGCATTAACCAATTCGTTTCAGATAGAGCTATGGACAGGTTATCCGGCGGAAATGGACGACAAAGTTGGCACAATATTTTCTTTATGGGAAGGAGATATTACCGGCTGTAATCTTGAAGTTGTTAAAGATTACAAATTGGTACAGGAATGGTTCTTTGGAGAAACTGAACATCCCTCTATTGTAACTATTCTTCTTAAAAAATCGGGGAAAGATACCAGAATTGAATTAAATCATACTAACATTCCGGATGATGCTTATGAGGAAATTGTTGAAGGTTGGGAAGAGTATTATTTAGCATCGATGAAAAACTTTTTAGAGTTTTATTAGACCAATATTATAAATAATAGAATCGATTTTTAGCATACTACAATTTAGTATTGCTAAAAAAGCGCAAATACTATAAGGTACTTGCGCTTTTTCTATTTTTATATAGAGGTTATTTAAATTCCTCCTGAAAAACTGCGAGCAACATCTTGATTCCATTGGCATCAGCTAATTTTTATTACGTAACTTCGGCTATGCAATAAAAAATTGAGCTTCGCCACTGAAAACCAATAAGTCACTCTCGAAATTCCAGTAGAACTCTAAACAACTGCATAGAGAATTATTCCACAATGATTATCTCATCGAAAATTTCAATTTTATCACCAGGACGAATTTTTGCTCTTTTTCTGGTTTCAACTTCGCCATTTCTAATTACTATACCATCCTCGACAAAAATTTTTGCCTGAGCTCCACTTTCACTAATATGAGTTGCTTTTATCAATTTTATCAACTCTATATATTCTGTTTCAATTTTAAACTTTATCATATCCGTATTTTTAAGGAATGCAAAGGTAAGTCAAATCCTTATTTAATGAAAGAAAAGATAAGCGATTGCTATGGCTGCAACTATACCTGCAAAATCGGCAATTAAACCACAAGTAACGGCGTATCTGGTATTTTTAATTCCTACTGAACCAAAATAAACTGCAATAATATAAAAAGTGGTATCAGTAGCTCCTTGTAGTGTCGATGATAATTTTCCAACAAAACTATCCGCTCCATAAGTTTGCATTGCATCTACCATCATTCCTCTGGCTCCACTTCCACTTAGAGGTTTCATCATTGCTGTAGGCAGAGCTTCTACAAAATCAGGATCTACTCCCAAGACTAAACAAATCCAGCGTGCACCATCTATCATTAAATCCATTGTTCCAGATGCTCTAAATACCCCAATTGCAACCAATATTGCAACCAAATATGGTATTATTTTAATTGCTATGGCAAAGCCTTCTTTTGCTCCATCGATAAAACTTTCGTATACATTTACTTTTTTGCGAACTGCCAAAAGAATGAAAGCTATAATAATTGAGAACAAGAACACATTGCTAACCAAGGTAGATACTGTAGTTATTTGCTCCTTTTCTAAAGATGAAAAATATGCAATAATTGCAATGATAAAAGCAGTTAAACCTCCCAGATAAGCCAAAACAACCTTATCCCAAAGTTTTATTTTCTGCATAACAGCAACGCTTATTAATCCAGCAATGGTAGAAAAATAGGTCGCTAATAGTATTGGTATAAATATATCTGATGGATTTACAGCACCTAATTGAGCCCGATAAACCATAATGGAAATAGGTATGATTGTAAGTCCGGACGTATTCAACACCAAAAACATGATTTGCGCATTAGAGGCCACATCTTTTTGATTATTGACCTCTTGCATCTGATTCATAGCTTTTAATCCAAGTGGTGTTGCCGCATTATCCAAACCAAGCATATTTGCCGCCAAATTCATCATAATTGAACCATGTGCATCATGCCCTTTAGGAATCTCGGGAAATAATTTATTAAAAAATGGCCCAATTAGTCGAGAAAAAACTTTAATAATTCCTCCACGTTCTCCAATTTTCATTATACCAAGCCAGAGGGTTAAAACTCCTGTTAATCCAAGAGAGATATCAAAACCCGTTTTGGCCATTTCAAAAGTTGCATTAACCATATTAGGAAATACATCCATATCTCCCCAAAAGATCAGCTTAATAAGACCTACTACAAAAGCAACAACAAAAAAGAATATCCAAAGGTAATTTAATGCCATAAAGTTTATTTTTAATAGAGAATGTAATGCAAAATTACTTTTTGCTTTGTTTTAATTGAATCATTTTTAACTGTTCTTTTGGATATGTTTCATTGGGTTTCAAGCTTAAAGCTTTTTTATAATAAAACTTAGCAATTGTTAAACTACCTTTATTAAATGCATTATCCGCTTTATGAATCTGCTCTGTATATTCATTATCAATTTTCTGATTCTTCTGCGAATTTACCAATTCATCAATTTTAACCAATTGTGTTTTTGGATATTTCTCGGAAGAATTTAATTGAATTGCTTTTTTATAATAAAATCTGGCAACCGAATATTGTTTCTCACCCAACTCTTTATCGGCAAGAACGATTAATCGACGATATTCTTTTGTAAGAACAGAATTCTTTCCTTCCCGAATTAACTTCTCAACTTCTTTTATTTTCTTTTTAGGATAGTCGCGATCAAATAGATAAAGAGCTCTCTCAAACATCACTTTAGCAATGGTATACTCCGATTTTTTTATTGATTCCTCTCCTTTTGCAACCAAACTGGCATATTCACGCTCTCTTTTTATAGAAAGTTTATTGTCAAAATTTGTAGGATTATCCTCTATAGCCACTTGTTCGGATAATTTTAATGCCTTAAGTCGATCTATAATTTCTGCTAATTGTTCTTTTGGATATTCGGCCTCTTGCTTAATTTTAAGGGCTGCTTTATAATGATATCTGGCTACACTATATTTCTCCCCTTTAAAGAAATTATCAGCTAATTCAATTTCCTTGTCATATTTCTGATTTAATTCTTTTTTCTTTTTTTCGGCAAGTGCTTCTCTTTCCAGTAAAACCTCAATTCTTTTAATCTGATTTTTTGGATAAGATTCTTTAGGCTTTAAATTTAAAGCTTCTTGATATTTTAAAACTGACAGGGAATATTCTTTATTCTCCAGTCTATCATCAGCCTCTTTAATAAACTCGGCATATTTAAATTTCAAAGTTTGCTTTTCCTTATTCTTTCGCTCTATTTCGGCCAAAATTACATTAATCTCTTCCAATTTATTTTTCGGATAAACTTCTTTTGGTTTTAAGTCTAAAGCTCCTTTATAATCTTCTGTTGCAGACTGCCATCTCTCGTTATTAAAATATTTATCGGCAGATTGAATTAAGGAGTTGTATTTAGCATCGTTCAATTTTTGTTGAGCCAATAATTTTGCTTTTTCTTTAGCTTCCTGTTCTATTTTTAATAGTAAATCATCAATTTTTGTAATTTGCGATTTTGGATAAGCTTCATCAGCTTTTAAAGCTAAGGCCTTTTTATACGATGATTTTGCTGCATTGTAATCATCAGCATTGAATTGCGAATCGCCTAAACCGATAAGCGCAGCATATTTTTCATCTAACAATTTTTGCTCGGCAGCTAATCGTGCTGCTGTTTCCTGTTTTTTTTGCTCAGCTAACAATCTGGCCTTTTCTTTAGCTTCCTGCTCTATTTTTAATAGTAATTCATCAATTTTTTTAATTTGTGATTTAGGATAAGCTTCATTAATTTTTAGCTTTAAAGCCTTATTATAATTCGATTTAGATGCGATATAGTCTGCAGCTTGGAATTGCGAATCGGCATTAGCTATTAATGCATCGTACTTCTCATTTAAAGCTTTTTGCTCGGCTGCTAAACGTGCTGCTTCTTCTGCTTGTTTTTCCTGCTCGGCCAATAATTTATCAATTTTTGCGATTTGAGATTTAGGATAAGCCTCTTCTGCCTTTAACTGTAAAGCATTATTATAATTCGATTTAGATGCGATATAATCTGCAGCTTGGAATTGCGAATCGGCATTAGCTATTAATGCATCATATTTCTCATTCAAAGCTTTTTGCTCGGCTGCTAAACGTGCTGCTTCTTCTGCTTGTTTTTCCTGTTCGGCCAGTAATTTATCAATTTTTGCGATTTGAGATTTAGGATAAGCCTCTTCTGCCTTTAACTGTAAAGCATTATTATAATTCGATTTAGATGCAATATAATCTGCAGCTTGGAATTGCGAATCGGCATTAGCTATTAATGCATCGTATTTCTCATTCAAAGCTTTTTGATCGGCTGCTAAACGTGCTGCTTCTGCTGCTTGTTTTTCCTGTTCGGCCAGTAATTTATCAATTTTTGCGATTTGAGATTTAGGATAAGCCTCTTCTGCCTTTAACTGTAAAGCATTATTATAATTCGATTTAGATGCAATATAATCTGCAGCTTGGAATTGCGAATCGGCATTAGCTATTAATGCATCGTACTTCGCATTTAGAGCTTTTTGTTCGGCTACTAAACGTGCTGCTTCTTCTGCTTGTTTTTCCTGTTCGGCCAGTAAATCATCAATTTTTGCAATTTGAGATTTAGGATAAGCCTCTTCTGCCTTTAACTGTAAAGCATTATTATAATTCGATTTAGATGCGATATAATCTGCAGCTTGGAATTGCGAATCGGCATTAGCTATTAATGCATCGTATTTCTCATTCAAAGCTTTTTGCTCGGCTGCTAAACGTGCTGCTTCTTCTGCTTGTTTTTCCTGTTCGGCCAGTAATTTATCAATTTTTGCGATTTGCATTTTTGGATAAGGCTCACCTGCTATAATATTCAAAGCATTGGTATAACTTATTTTTGATGTATTATAATCTGCTGCTTCGAACTGAGAATCGGCTAAAGCAATAATGGCTGCATATTTTTCTTCTAAGGCTTTTTGTTCGGCTGCTAAACGCGCTGCTTCTTCTAGCTCTGCTTGCATTTCAATTAATAACTCATCAATTTTTGCAATCTGAGATTTTGGATATTCCTCATCAGCTTTAATGGCAAGTCCCTCATTATAGGCCAATTTAGCCTCTTCGTATTTTTTAGCCCGAAAATTAATATCTCCCTTTTGAATTGCCTCTTTATACGCTTTTTCTCTTGCTAATCGCTGGGCTTGAAGTTCTGCGGCACGCCTTCTAGCTTCCTCTTCTGCTTTGCGTATTGCATCTCTAATTTGAGAATCATAATCACGATCATAATCAAAATCATCTAGTTCTTTATCATACATAATTATACCCATTGGCTGATCAAAAATGGATAAATCAAGACCTTTATATGCTGGGAATAATGATATTTTAAATTTAAAAGGAGGAAATTGGCTATCTCTACTTAAAACATCATCGGGAACAAATGTAGATATACTTACTTTTTTTGTAACGAAACCCTCTTTTGAAAATTCAAAAATATAATCGTTTCCAAAATCTAATTCATAACTAAATTTTCCGCTACTTTCAACTACCTTGCTTCCCTGTTTCTCGGCATTTTTAAATAAACTTATAATTGTATTATCAAGAGTTCCATGTTCCACTATTACCTTTCCTGTAATGGAGTATTTCTCTTGTGCCGAAGCCAATAAACCACCAATAATTAAGCTAAATAATAATAATAATAATATAAATTTTAAAATCGAAGTATAATTATATCGAATACTATTCATATTTCTTTTCTTTGTTTAGGGACAACGGAAGTTTAGCAATATCTATTAACTAGGAATAAAAACGCTGAATACACATAATTTATTACCTGATAATAATATAAAAATCCTAAAATAATAATTCTTAGTTTGCCTTTGAATGTAAAGTTAAAATTTTGAAACGGAATCGGAACACATAAACAAAATAAAGCTGTCTGCAAATGCAAACAGCTTTATAAAAAATGTGAAAATTAATAATTTATTATACTAATAATGCATCTAAAGTATAATCCGAAGAATGATTTTTTAGAATTCTGCGTTCTTCGGAAAAACAGATTTCTTCTTTTACTTTCTGATTTATGGTATTATAATAATTAGCCATTTTTCTGTTCAATACAGTGGTACACAGATGATAATTTGCATATTCACTTATCTCGATTGCTTTGTTAAAATACTCCTCTACATTTAAATTTCCACATCCCTCTATAGAACAGCTACTTAAAAATGAATAGTAGTAAATCTGCAGATAATAGTTATTAGAAGATTTTACAATTTGCTTATTGCTTAACAGGTAATCAATTTTAGATTGATCCATTTGTACACCTAAAGCTTTCTGAGCAAATAGTTTATAACATTGTAATAGTTTATAATTATTTGAATTTACCTTTCTGCCATCTTTATAATACAAATGTTCTGCATCATCAATAAGCTGAATTACCTTGTGGTATGATTTAATGTAAATTAAAGCCATACACATTATTAATTCAAATTCGCCATCGGTACCGCTTATATTTTCATCGTAATTAACGAAAGCCATTTCTCTGTAATAAAACAGTCTTAACAGCTCAACACAAGAGTTATCATTATCAATAAAATAACGATACATAGCAATACTTGCTAATCTTATGGCGATGGCCGATCCCGAGCAAGATGTATCTGCTTCCTCTTTTAATAATTCCTGAAAACATTTTTCTGCATTCTTTTTATCCAAAGAAAAAATTGCCGAAATCAATAGTAAACCTATCGATTTTATTTTTAGACTTTTACTGGTGGCTTTTTCCACTACAATATTCAATAAATACTTGTCATTAACATTTAATGATAGCTTATCTTCGAAAGCTTTAGAAAACAATTTATCAGCTTGTTTATTTAGGGCTTTTTCACCAATAAAATCAGACTTAAATTGCTCTGTATCAATAGCTGATTTTAATATAGTTTCGAGCACATAAGGATCTGAGAGAGTATCCTCACTTAAAAGTAAAAGATTATCAAGACTTAAATATTTTTTATTAAATAATTCAGATGAGATTAAAGACGATATCAAGCGATTTTTCAACTCATAGCCCTGATATCTTTGATCTACTTTTTTAATCAGCTCAAAATCAACTCCTTTATTTTCCTCGATAAGACTAGTCGTAATTAAAGCCTCGAATAGCATTTCATTAGTAATTTTTACATACTTACAATAACTATTAAATTCGTTTGTTGAAGTATATTCCGAAATTATTCCGTAGGATACTAACTCCTGATAAGCATTATAATAGTTCCCTGCAGTTTTTAAATGTATTGGAAATAGTTCTCTTAAAGCCCATTTTTTGGCAGCTGTACCATTTATTCCGTGTTCAATTAAATCTAATATTCCATTAAGAATATCTACTTTTTCTTCTGAGAAACGCGAATAGAAAATCTTATTTTTTATGTATTCCTTTATTAATTCTCGTCCTTCACTTAATTTGTAAGATCTGTTAGGAGAATACATTTTTACAAAAAGTTCTAAAAAAAAAGGATTTGATATTACTCTTTTATGAGGATATGCAAGCTCCTCAACTTTAAGTGCAGATTTATATTGACAATTTATCGTATTATTAAGGACAAGTTGTATTTCTTCATGTTTAAAGGAATAAAGGTTAGCTTCGCTAATTTCTTCTAAATTATCATACAAATCGTACCAACAGTCTTTTAACTCGTTGCCTTTCATAACAAAAGGCATTGCAAACTTTCCCCAGGTTGAATTTCTGGATGTAATAATCAATTTAAATCTGCTGAAATCTTTATAATTTAAAATAAACTGATTAATTTGAATAAAAAGTCGCTCTAATTTTAAGTTATCATAAGTAATTTCATCTAGTGCATCAATAACAAAAATTATTTTGCTTTCACATTCTTCGGAATGTTCCAAATAATATTTAAGAGCATTTTTATTATCTAATCCTAATTGTTCTTGTATCCAAGTATCTAACTTAAAATCTGCATTTAAAAAATTGATCATCAAAGATGCATTTAAAAATAATATGGCATCATTACTTTGCGTATTTATCCA
This sequence comes from uncultured Marinifilum sp., assembly GCF_963677195.1. Taxonomy (NCBI): domain Bacteria; kingdom Pseudomonadati; phylum Bacteroidota; class Bacteroidia; order Marinilabiliales; family Marinifilaceae; genus Marinifilum; species uncultured Marinifilum sp. The sequence goes on along the minus strand of NZ_OY781918.1, from coordinate 1,899,339 downwards.
ATTATTTTCGAACCACTTGGCTAACATGCTAGATTTACCAAATCCTCCCGGAGCAATAAAACTAAGTGCAGAATTAGATGATTTTAAAAAGCGATCGATTCGGTTCTCAGCATCTTTTCTGCTTACAACGGCATTAAAAGGTATTCCCGACTGACCTGCAATCATCTTGTAAGTTTCTTTACTAAAAGAGAGGGTTTTGTTATGAAAATCAGTCCAATTTTCTTTAGATATAACATTAGGTTTTGGATGCTTCTGCTTATACTTACAATATTGCGTCCAATCTTTAAACCCAATAAAACTAGCTAAAATATTTAAGGTATATTTTCCAGGTACTGTGGTTGATTTTAAAAATCCATAAAGTCTTCGAATTGTTGTAGTACTTATTCGGCTGCCAGTTTCCTGACAAATTGTATCTGCCAAAATTTTACAATCTTTCGTATAAACTAGCTCCCTTCCAAACTTTCGAAGAATAGCTATTTTTATGGAGTCAATCATAGTAGTAGTGTTTTGGGTTAGAAAAACACCATGAAATTACTCAAGAAAATGAGCATTGTCAATCATAAATTGCCTAATGCAACATACCAATTTATGATCACGTATTTTGAGTTTGTAACTACGTATATCTATTTTCCAGATCCAGGTAAGAAATGTGCGATTTGTTTTAGTTTTTTAAGGAATTCTGATTTTTTACCTTCTGAAACATCCAGTTCGGAACCGTTAGAAAGTAGCACTCTTCCGCCTCTTCCTTTTACGTATTGCTGAACGTAGTTTAAATTAACCAAATTTTTACTGTGGACTCTACAAAACAATTCGGAAGGAAGAATTTCCTCAAATTTTGAAAGAGCTTTTGATACCATTAATGGCTCTTCATTTGACATATAAAAATTAGTATAACTACCATCAGCACAACAGTATACTATTTGATCTAATTCGACCATTTTTAATCCATTTAAAGTTGGAAGTACAATTTTCTTATGTCTATTATTCAAACTATCATAAAGAACTTGAAGTTTTTCATTCAAATTAATGTCTTTATGATTTTCCTGAAATCTTTTTACTGCATCTTGTAATTCTTTATAATTAATAGGCTTTAGTAAATAATGTAATGCCGAATATTGAAATGCTTTTAATGCATAATCATTAAAGGCTGTGGTAAAAACCACATCAAAATTACGATCGCTAGTACCTTTTAAAACGTCAAAACCATCTCCATCGGGCATAAATATATCAAGAAACACTAAATCGGGTGTTAACTTATGAATAGCATCTATACCTGTTTTAACATTATTTGCAAACCCAACAACTTCTATTTCAGGACAATACTTTTCAATTAGTTTATGAAGAGTTGTTTGGCTCTTAATTTCATCATCAATAATTAAAGTTCGAATCATATTTATAGCAGCATTTAAAGTCTGGATTTAAAGATACAAAAAAAAGCACCCAATTGGGTGCTTAAATTGAACATTCAATTATTTATTATTCATTTATTCCCACAAGATCCATTACAAACGCATATTCTAATGCAACTTCGTGCAAACGCTCAAATCTTCCGGAAGCTCCGCCATGACCAAAGTCCATATTGGTTTTTAACAGTAAGCGATTATGATCTGTTTTCATGTCTCGTAATTTTGCAACCCATTTTGCAGGCTCCCAATACTGAACTTGAGAATCGTGCAAACCGGTTGTTACCAATAATGCTGGATAATCCTGAGCTTTTACATTATCGTAAGGAGAATAGGACAGCATATAATCGTAGTATTCCTTATTTTTTGGATTTCCCCATTCATCAAATTCACCAGTTGTTAAAGGAATTGATTCATCTAACATTGTAGTGACAACATCAACAAAAGGAACAGCAGCAATTACCCCTTTATAAAGCTCGGGCTTCATATTAACAATTGCGCCCATTAATAAACCTCCTGCACTTCCACCCCAAGCAAATACTTTATCTTTAGAAGCATATCCTTCACTTATTAAATGTTCGGCACAATTATTAAAATCAGTAAATGTATTTTTCTTTTTTAAAAGCTTTCCATCTTCATACCAATAGCGTCCCATTTCCTGTCCTCCACGAACGTGAGCAGTTGCCACAACAAATCCCCGATCTAACAAACTAAGGCGAACAGAACTAAAATACACATCAGAATTAGAACCATAAGAACCATAGGCCGATAACCAAAGAGGATTTGTTCCTTTTTTTAACTTATCCTTACGATAAACTAGTGATATAGGCACCTTTGTTCCGTCCTGCGCAGTTGCCCACAAGCGTTTCGATTCGTAATTCTCTTTATCAAAATCTCCCAAAACCTGCTGCTGCTTCATTAAAGTTTTCTCTTTACTGAGCATATCATAATCGATAATAGATGAGGGGGTTGTTAATGAAGTATATCCATAACGTAAAGTATTCGTCTCAAATTCGGGATTTGTTGAAATCCACGCATCATAGGTTTCCTCACCAAAATCCAGATAGTGTTCTTCCTTAGTCTTCCAATTTCTTATTCGCAGTTGATTCAAGCCATTTTTTCTTTCTCCAACCACTAAATAATTCTGAAAAATTTCAAAATTACTCAAAAACACATCATCCCGGTTTGGAATCATTTCTATCCAATTATTCTTTTCTGTTTTACCAACTAGAGTTTTCATTAATCGAAAATTCTTGGCCATATAATTTGTTCGAATGTAAAAATGATCTTTAAAATGATCTATTCCATATTCCAAATCTCTTTCTCTTGCCTGAAAAACCTTGAACTTACTATTGGGCTTACTTGCATCGATATATCTGTATTCTGTAGAAACAGTACTGCTAACACCTATCATGATATACTTTCGTGATTTAGTTTTATAACAAAAAGTATAAAAAGTATTATCCTTTTCCTCGTAAACCAATTCATCTTTATCAGCCGAAGTTCCCAATACATGTTTATAAACTTTATATGGTAATAAAGTTTCAGGATGCTTTACTGTATAAAAAATTGTTTTGTTATCATTCGCCCAAGTAATTCCGCCAGTGGTATTTTCAATTTCATCAGAGTATATTTTATTATCAGTCAGACTTTTAAATTTAATTGTATATTTTCTACGGCTCAAAGTATCTTCCGAGTAAGCTAAAATTTCGTTATTCTCACTAACAGAATAATTTCCGATACTAAAATAACTATACCCTTTGGCCATTTCTGGAACGTTTAGCATAATCTGCTCCTCAGCATTCATACTTTCTTTTTTCCGACAATAAAGAGGATATTCAGCCTCCCCTTCTGTTCTGCTATAATAATAGAATCCGTTTAAGTTTACAGGTACCGATTCATCAGTTTTTTTTATGCGAGCCACCATCTCATCAAACAATTTAGTCTGAAATTCTTCGGTATGCTTCATTACCGTATCGGTATACTCATTTTCGGCAGTTAAATAATTTATAACAGCAGAATCTTCCCGCTGATTTAACCAGTAATAATTATCGATTCTTGTGTCGTTATGAATCGTAAGTTCTTTAGGTATTTTTTTTGCAAGCGGAGCATCAGGCATTTTAGCCTTTTGATTGCAGGCAACTGCAATTATGCAAAGTACAGTAAGATTTAAAATCGATTTAGTGTTCATATTTAGTTAAATTATGTTTATAATAGATTGTATTTACCTATAAAAACTTTGGTTAAAACTGGTTCAATTGAACGTCTAACTAATTTAACAAAAAAACTCTTCAAATCAATGAATTATTCGACATATAGCTTATGTAAACGATTAAGGTTTGCTATTTTACGATGAAACTACTTTTAAATACGATAGTACCAAACGTATTTTATAATATTCTACCTCCTCGTTCATATAAATATAAAGTTCTTTTACATTTTCGGTTTTATTTAATGACCTATAAGCATTTTCTATTTGTTCAAACTCCGAAGAGTTAAAAAACTCAGAAAGATCAACATCAGCACCTTTTTCGTAAAGAGAGGCCAAATGAGAATATATTGTTATTGGATTTATTTTTCGGATGCTTGCAATCTCGTTAACAGAAAAACCTTGTTTATAGTACTCATAGGTTTTATAAAAAGACTCCCCGCTTTTTTTTGCTTCTTTATTTTTTCTTTGAGCATATTGCAATATCTCATTAATAAACAAAGCACCATACAATTGATATTTCCTCACACCAACCCCCGAAATCAATTTCATTTCGAATTCGCTTGTTGGCTGATCTTGTGCCATTTGCTGTAATGTTGCATCGGAAAATACAAGATAAGGGGCAATATTTTCTTTGCGCGAAATTCGAAGTCTTAGTTTTCTTAGTTCCTCGAACAATCCTTCTCTTGCCACTTGTTTCTCTGTTTTTACAATTGGCTTTACCTGAGGTTCCGATTTCATCGAAGAAAGATGTACCAAATTTACCAAACGCTCACCAAACAGAACTTCACGCCCTTGCTCACTAAGTTTTAAAGCATTCCCATTTTCGTAAGCAACAGATATATACCCAAGATTTAACAATTGCAATATATATTGCTGCCAATCGGAATGAGCAATATCTTTTCCAGCTCCATAAGTTTTAATTCTATTATACCCTTTATTAATAATCTCCTGTCTAAGTGACCCTCTTAGTACATCAATCAAAATACCAGCTGCAACCTGTTCTTTTAATCGAACAATTGCCGAGAATGCTTTTTGAGCAATTATAGTTCCATCGAACAAGCGAGGTGGATTTTTACAAACATCGCAATTGCCACAATCTTCTTCTAGATGTTCACCGAAATAACTTAATAGAATCTTTCTTCTACAAATTTGTGCATCACAAAATTGCTGTATTCGTTCCAATTTAGCATTAGATACCTCTTTTAAGGCTGACTCCTCAATAAATCTGCGATGAACAATAACATCGGAGAAACTATAAAACAGTAAAGTATCTGCTTTTAAGCCATCTCTACCTGCACGACCAATTTCCTGATAGTACGACTCTATGTTTCGTGGTAAATTGTAATGAATTACCCAACGAACATTAGATTTATCAATTCCCATTCCGAATGCAATGGTTGCACAAATAATAGGTATCTCATCATTTATAAAATCCTCTTGCCTTTTGGCTCGATCGTCGGGCGATAAACCTGCATGATAATGAGATGCATTAACTCCTGCATTTCGCAATTTTTCGGCCAAACTTTCAGTAGCTTTTCTACTTAAGCAATATATAATTCCCGATTGATGTGGACGCTGTCGTATAAAACCAAGAATAGACTTAAACTTATCTCTCCCTGGTGCTACTGTTAAACTTAAATTAGGTCTGTCGAATGAAGAAATAAACTGCTCGGGATTTTCCAAGCCTAGCTGATTAACTATATCTTTTTGAGTTAAATTATCGGCCGTAGCTGTTAAAGCAATAAGCGGAACATGAGGAAACTGCTTCTTCAGATAAGACATTTTTGTGTATTCCGGACGAAAATCATGTCCCCAAACCGAAATACAATGTGCTTCATCAATGGCAAACAAATTCACTTTCATCTGCAAAAGCAAATAGTAAAAATCCTGACTTACCAATTTTTCAGGAGAAACATACAAAAGTTTTACTTTTCCTGCTGCAATATTTTCAATTACTTCGGCTTGCTGATGCGATGTTTGAGAACTATTTAAATAATCGGCATAAACACCATTGGCACGCAATCCTTCTACCTGATCTTTCATTAATGCAATTAAAGGAGAAACAACAATGGTAACACCTTCCATTATTAAGGCTGGAATTTGATAGCACATCGATTTTCCACCTCCAGTAGGCATTATTACCATAGCATCGTTGCCTTTCAACACCGATTGAATAATTTTTTCCTGAAGTGGACGAAACTGATCGTATCCGAAATATCTTTTTAATGCGTGTTTAGCTGCCGACATTGATAAATTTTAGTTGGGAAGACAAAGCTAGCACAATTCGGCTGAAGAATAAAGAAGATTTTATTAACAAATTAAAACTAAACACTATTCTATTGATTATAAATAATGAATTATTAATATGTTTTTGCAACATATTTAAATCTCTTTAAAGCTGACAAAGATCATATAAAAAAAAGTACGGAAACCATTGCAAAAATTTACATTTGCAGCAAACAAACACACATAAACACGAGCACTAAAATGAACGCAATTAAGACGATTAAAGAAACGAATTTTTTGAAGCAACGGCGCTACGAAGCAGTTATGTTTCTTCTAACATTTTTCGGAATTTTCGGATACATGGGCCACACAATGGGCGTATCCAACATGCTGAACACCATAATGAATACAGCTTGGGATCTTTTAATGAATACTGTATTTTATATTATGGGGATTACTGTTCTTTCGGGAGCTTTAGGAAAGCTATTAATTGAATTTGGAGTCGTACGTCTGCTTGAAAAAATTCTTGCTCCATTTATGAAACCCTTATTTAATTTACCTGGTGTAGGAGCACTTGCCGGAGTGTTAACATTCTTATCGGATAATCCTGCTATTATTAGTCTAGCTAACGATAAAAATTTTAGCAAATATTTTAAAAATTACCAACTGGTTTCTCTCACCAATTTTGGAACAGCTTTCGGCATGGGATTAATTGTAATCACATTTATGTCTACTTTAAAAATTCCAGGAAGCAATGAAAATTTATTTATTCCTGCATTAATAGGACTTGTAGGAGCTTTATTTGGTGCTATTATATCAACACGATTGATGCAACGATTAATTAAAGGCCATATTCCGGTTCGCGAAGACAAAAATTATAATGGAGCCACTGAAAAAATCAGCTTTAAGTCGGAAGGTGGTGTATTTCTACGATTTCTAAACTCAATTTTAGATGGTGGAAAATCGGGTGTTGATTTAGGACTTGCAATTATTCCTGGTGTTTTAATTATATCTACCATGGTAATGATGCTAACATTCGGTCCTAAAGATGCAGCTATAGGATATCAGGGATTAGCTTACGAAGGGGTTCCATTACTTCCGCAATTAGCTGGTTATGTATGGTGGATTTTTGAAGGTCTGTTTGGTTTCCAGCATCCCGAATTAATTGCATTCCCAGTAACTTCTCTAGGAGCTGTTGGTGCTGCCTTATCGCTTGTTAAAGCTTTTCTAGCCAAAGGAATTATCGATGGAAATGTTATTTCTGTATTTACTGCAATGGGAATGTGCTGGAGTGGTTACTTAAGTACTCATACCGCAATGCTTGATACGCTTAATTTCCGTGAATTAACTTCAAAAGCTCTTTTATCACACACTATTGGTGGAATAATGGCAGGTACATTCGCACACTATTTATATGTACTCTTAAGCATGTTTATTTAAGATATTACACACCTTTTACTTTTGGGCCATTCTTTTGAGAATGGCTCTTTTTTTGCTCAATTAATACAAAAAAATATTTGTTAAGATATAATTAACTCTATCATTAACCTCTTTACAATATTTTAGATTTTATAATTCACACAAAATAAATACTAATGACTATTCTAAAGAAACTAAGCTATTTGCTAATTTTTATCGCATTATCGACATGCGGAAGCTGTAGCGATTCAAACAGCGATACCACTGAAACAGAAAATCCAGTATCAGTTCCTAAGGGTAAATATTCTGCAATTTTTGGAGGAGGATATTTTTACAGTGGCGGAATGGAAGTAATTAACGATTTAAAATCATCAGGTTTTTCAACTGTAATTTTATGGACCATACATATTGGTGAGGAAGGAAACATGAATTTTAATGATATACCAGTTATTAATGCTGAAGGTGAATATATTGGCGATCCGGAATGGAAAAACAGATTAGAACAGTTAACAAGTGCACCTACTTCGGTTGATAGAATCGAACTTGGAATTGGTGCATGGGGAGCAAAATCGTGGGAAAATATCAAAAATTTAATTGCAAAAGAAGGTACTGGCCCTGAAACCAAATTGTACAAAGCCTTGCAGAAACTACAAGAAATTACAGGAGCTACTGCAATTAATTACGACGACGAAGTAACTTTCGATGTAGCTTCGACTGTTGATTTTACCTTAATGTTGGCAGATATGGGCTTTACAGTAGGGCTTTGTCCGTACAACGAAACTAATTATTGGAAATCGGTTTACGAACAAGTTGAAGCTATAAAACCTGGAACAATTGATCGTGTTTATCTTCAGTGCTATGCTGGTGGTTCAAGCAATAAACCTTCGGCTTGGAATCAATATTTCGGGCAACTAAAAGTTTCTTACGGATTGTGGTGCAAAAATGGAGATAATTGCAGTAAGGGAGATAATCCTGATAGCATTCAGGAAAAAATTACAGCAGAAAAAAATAATATCGATGGTGGATTTATCTGGCTTTACGATGATATTAAAAAATGTGCTGCTTATGGCAAGAGCAGCTCTTATGCAAAAGCAATTAACGAGGGGTTAAAATAATCGTATAAAAAAAGGAAATCAGTTAATTCTGACTTCCTTTTTCATATCTCTAATTGCTATTCCATTGTTACTACAGTAATTCCAGAACCTCCCATTTGAATTTTCTCATCTCTAAAATTACGAACCAAATCAACTGTTTGCAGGTAATCTCTTATTAACTGGCGTAAAATTCCATGGCCCGTACCATGTAAAATTCTAAATTCTCGAATTTCAAGCATTATTGCTTCATCTACATGATCCATTACAATTTGTAGGGCCTCATCACCACGCATTCCTCTTACATCAATATCCTGACGAAAATTCAGTTTGCGTTTGGAAATTCTTTCCTGCACCAAAGCAGAAGTCTGATTGTAAGTTTTCTCTTGTTTCTTTAATTGCGATTTAGAAACTTTGGACAAACGAGTCGCTTTTACCGATGTTAAAATACTTCCAAAAGCCACTACTGCGGTTTTATTATTGATTTCGATAACTTCCCCCACCGAAGTTTGATTATCGAGTTTTACCATGTCGCCTTTCTCAATAATATCAGGATTAAATTGCTTTTTAGGTTTTACAATAGATTTATTGAGGTTCGATTTTTCTGATGATGCTTCATGTTTAGCGCCTTTATTTTTACGCTTCTCGCGATTTTTCAGCTTCTGAATCTTACGATTAATACGATCTTCTTCTTCAAGCTCGGTTTGAGTAAGTTCAATTTTAGTTTCTTCAAACTGTTTTCTTACTTTTTTTGTTTTCTCTTTTTCGGCTTTACTTTCCTTAATTTCACGAATGGTTTTTTCTATCGTTTTATTCGCATTTTTAAGTAAATCCTGAGCCTCTTGCTGAGCTTTTTCGATAATATCTTTTCGTAATTTACTGGCATCTTTCAGCTCCTTATCGTACTGTTCTACCAGCTGATTCAATTTTTTCTCGTTACGTCTGATTTTATCTCTTTTGTTTTCCCAGTATCGTTTATCACGTACAATATCACGCAAGTGTTTATCGAAATTGATATGATCTTCACCAACCTTATCGGTAGCAGACTTTAGTATTTCTTCGGGTAAACCAATTTTTCTAGCAATTTCGAAAGCAAAAGAAGATCCTGGTTTTCCAACCTGCAACTGAAACAAAGGGCGCATTTGGTGAGCATCGTAAAGCATAGCACCGTTCTCAATACCTTCGGCCTCCGAAGCAAAGTGCTTTAAGCCTGAATAGTGAGTTGTAATTACGCCGCAAACTTGCTTCCTATTAAGTTTATCTAATATCGACTCGGCAATAGCACCTCCCAAAGCTGGTTCGGTTCCGGTACCAAATTCATCAATCAACACCAGGGTATTCGTATCAGAATTACGAAGAAAGTGCTTCATATTCATCAAATGAGAACTATATGTACTCAAATCATTTTCGATGGATTGTTCATCGCCAATATCAATGAAAATTTTGTCGTAAATACCGATTTTTGATTCCTCTTCTACCGATACTAAGAGCCCACATTGAAACATATATTGCAATAAACCAACCGTTTGCAAGCAAACCGATTTACCCCCTGCATTGGGGCCCGAAATTAAAATAATTCTCTGATTATCATTAATTTCTAAATTCAATGGAACAACCTTACGCCCTTCTTTACTCAAAGTAAGATATAGCAGAGGATGAACAGCTTTTTCCCATAATAATGTGGGTGTTTTTAGCATTTTGGGCAAAATGGCATTTACCTGAATGGCAAACATAGCCTTCGCACGGATAAAATCCATATTTGCTAAAAATTCGTATGCCAAAAATAAATCGTCGATATACGGCCGAAGCTGACTTGTAAACTCCTGCAGAATTTTAATTATTTCTCTGCGTTCGGCATATTCTAATTCGCGAATTTCATTGTTTGTTTCAACAATTTCGGCAGGTTCAATATAACTTGTTTTTCCAGTTGCCGATTCGTCGTGAACAATACCCTTTATTTTTCTTTTGTAAGCCGATGGAATAGGAATTACAATTCTACCGTCGCGAATAGAAAGCGACATATCTTTATCCACCCATCCTTCTTTCTGCGCAGTTCTCATCATGGATTGCATTCGCTTAGAGATGCTGGATTGCTTCTGAATTAAGGAACTGCGAATATGCTGTAGTTCAGAAGATGCATTATCCTTAATTCTTCCATTTTTGGTGATAATCCCATTTATTCTGTCAAAAATGTAAGGATACATTCTCACATTACCCGTTAATTTTTGAAGATATGGATATTCGTCTTGTTCCTTCTTTTGAAAAAAACGAAGTATGGCCGAAATTGATTCCAAAGAACGCTTTAAATTGTACAATTCTTCCAATTCCAGATAAGTTCCATCAATTCGAACTTTCTCTAAACTCCCTCTTACATCAATAAAATAACCAATAGGAAAAGCCTCTTCTTCCTGGCAAATGGTTTTAAATTCGTTGGTTTCGTTTACCAAACGTTTTACTGTTTGGTATGAATTCGAAAAGCGAATTTCATCGACCAAATCACGCCCTAGCGAACTTAAACATTGTTTTTTAAGTAGTTCTCTAACTTTATCGAACCTTAGTTTTTTTTCAAAATTATCTGGATATATCACGTGCTAACTTTCAATCTTTATTTATTCTCTGCAAAATTAACAAAACTGACGGATAGGCAAAAAGAAAAGGAATAGCACACCAATACTATTCCTTTTCTTTATTTTAAAATATTGCTTTTACAAACAAAAAGTAAATCCAACCTGAAAAGCTAATCCATTTGTTACGATTTTCGGATCTCCGCTATAATCTTCATCTGACTTAAGTGTAGTTGATGCATAACCTAATCCTAAATCCATAACAATAGATTCATTTAAAAAAATTGCAAGTCCTGCTCCAAACTCATATACCATCATTTTGTAATCTTCTTCATCATAATCATCTTCTTCTGATAACAATCCATAGCCTATTAGTGCTTTAATAAACAGAAAACCTGCAAGTAATACAGGCTTTCTATCTGTATCTATTAAATTTAAATTATTCGTTTATTTCTTATTTTTCACATGAGTTTCGAGCCATTGATCCTGCTCCCACAGCATGTGCATAATATTTTCTTTTGAACGGTAAGAGTGACTCTCTTTTGGCAACATTACCAAACGAACAGTTGCTCCCAAACCTTTCAATGCATTAAAGTAACGCTCACTTTGCATAGGATAGGTTCCTGAATTATTATCGGCCTCGCCATGCACTAAAAGAAGTGCGCTTTTCATTTTTTCGGCATGCATAAATGGTGACATATTGTAGTAAACCTCAGGCGCTTCCCAATAGTTTCTTTCCTCACTTTGGAATCCAAATGGTGTAAGTGTCCTGTTGTAAGCACCACTGCGCGCAATTCCTGCAGCAAATAAATTTGAATGAGTCAGTAAGTTAGCAACCATAAATGCGCCATAACTATGCCCTCCACAAGCTACTCTTTTTCTATCAATATAACCTAATTCATCTACCGCATCGATAGCTGCTTTTGCATTTGCAACTAACTGTGTACGAAACGAATCATTTGGTTCTTCCTTACCTTCGCCAACAATTGGGAAAGCTGCATCATCAAGAACTGCATATCCGCGAGTTAACCAAAAAAGTGGCGATGCCCAATACAAATAGGTAAATTCGTTAGCATTAGCAGTTGTTTGTCCGGCACTTGCCTTGTCTTTGTATTCGGTAGGATATGCCCACAAAATCATAGGTAATTTCTCTTTTTTCTCCATATCATACCCAACAGGTAGATATAAAGTTCCGGAAAGCTCAACTCCATCTTCCCTTTTATAAGTAATCACTTCTTTATGAACTCCCTCTATGCTTTTAAAAGGATTTTCGAATGAAGTAAGTTGCTGCAGTTTATTTCCTTTCAATTTTCTGAAAAAGTAGTTTGGATACTCTTTACTCGATTCAATACGAACCAATAGCTCCTTCTTCTTTACATCGAAATTTCTTAAATCTTCTAATTTATCGGTATATGCCGATTGATAGAGACGTTGAACTTTTTTTGTTTTCACATTCAACTTATCCAAAAATGGGAACTGCCCTTCTTTTGAGAAACCTTCGCCTAATAAAAATAAATTGTCGCCTTCAAGTGCCAAGGTGTATTTTCCAAATTTATTTCTGGCGGTAACAAACTCTCCCGGATTGCTATATGTATCCTGATAATTTCTGTCGTTAAGCGTAACTGGTGCTTTTGATGCATCCGAAGGATTAAAAGAATAAGTTTTAGTATTTCTAGAGTTCCACCAATAATCGTAGGCAATTGCTATTTTTTCATTTCCCCACTCAATTCCCGCAAAACGATTTATGGTTTTCAGAATACTTTTTCCATTCCCTTTAAAAGGAGCTTCCAGTTGAAAAACCTCGTCTCTAAAATCTACTTTATTGACAGGATCTCCTTGATCTAAAGCTTCAACATAAATTAAAGAAGCAGGAACATCCTCTCTCCAGCTTATATTTCTTCTTCCCTTTCGAACAGCCATAAAACCTTGTGGTAAATCCTCAATTAATGGAACTGTTAATACACCCTCAATTTTATTTGCATTTTTAGTATAAATGGTAGTTTTTGATGGAAATCGATTATAAGGAACCAAATAAGAAAATGGTTTTTCAACAGCACTTATCATTACATAATTACCATCGGGAGAAAAATTAATACTTTTATACATTGCTGCAGCCAACCACTTTTCTTTCGATCCATCTAAATTCACTTTATACAAATCAGACATTGCCAATTGCTCAAAATTAAACTCGTCGTTCTTGTTTTTTAACAAATCCTGATAGGTTCTGTTTTGAGCTTTTTTACCTTTATTCTCGGAAATAGTTGGACCAGTAGGAACTGAATTTTCGGTGTTTATCAAATCTTTTTTGTTTTCGACAACAAATTTCACCAAAACCGATTGTCCGTCTTTAAACCAGTTAATAACATCTCTTAGATTAGCATTTACTTTGGCTTCGGTTAGTTTTGTTACAGATGCTGTTTTAACATCTAAAATCCAAACTTCAACACCTTTACCAGTAGTATTTGTCATTGCCATTTTCGACTGATCGGGCGAAAATACAAAGTTTGTAAGTCTTGGCTTAGCCGGCAATCCCTTAACCTGAATTGCCAATTCTGATTTCGACTTTAGCCTTCTTAATTTGATGTTGTTATAATAACTTGTTCTGCTTCCGATATTGGTTTTAGGATCGATACGCAAACCTCCTAAACGCATTTCTTCCTGAGATAATTCTTCTATTGTTTTATAAGCATTCCGATAGAGCAAGATCATGTTCTCTTTGCTATTATCTAAAATTACAGATGGAGCTCTCTCAACATCGGCCAAATCTAATATTGATTTTGGTGGCTTTTGAAAGTCAATGTTATTTTGAGCACTGACATTTACTGCTAACAATAACAGCAATACATAAATTAACTTTTTCATTTTTTGTTGTTTTTGGTATAGACAATATTCTAAAGAATAATATTTTCTTACAATAAGCTTCTAATTAAAAATTATTGAAAGAATTAAATTTAAAGAATATACTTCTTACAATGGTATTTTTTCGATAAAATTATGATCAAACACGATCAATAGCTTACTTCCTATTTTATCGTATTTAAAAATAAACCCTTATATTAGATGGCTTTCATTGGAAAATTTATTACCAAATACCAATTAACCCCTAATTTATGCACAGTATTATTGACTATTTAACCCAAATTGAAGGATATCTGGGCGGAAGCCAATGGTTCCCTGTAATTTTAATCGGAACAGGTTTATTTTTTACTATCTATCTTAAGTTTCCACAATTTCGATTTTTTAAACATGCAATAAAAGTAGTTGCCGGAAAGTATGATAAACCTGGCGAAAAAGGAGATGCCTCACATTTTCAGGCTCTAACAACAGCCCTTTCGGGCACAGTTGGAACAGGAAATATTGCTGGTGTAGCTTTGGCAATTTATCTGGGCGGACCAGCCGCATTGTTTTGGATGTTAGTAACTGCCTTTTTGGGTATGACCACAAAATTTGTAGAGGTAACCCTTTCACACAAATATCGAGAAACCGACGAAAAAGGATTTATATCCGGTGGACCGATGTACTACATGAAAAATAAGCTAAACATGAAATGGCTGGCTGGATTTTTTGCCGCTATGACTATTTTTTCTTCATTTGGAACAGGAAGTTTACCTCAAATTAATTCCATTACCAATTCCTTATTTTCAACATTTGGTTTCAATAAAATGCTTGTTGGTGGAATTTTAACTATTCTACTGGCATTTGTAATATTAGGTGGTATTAAAAGAATTGCTAAGGTTACAGAAAAGCTAGTTCCTACTATGGCAATTATTTATTTTTTAGGTGCACTTGCCGTTATTTTCTATAACTATGAAAATATTATTCCATCATTTGTTTCCATATTTACCAATGTATTTACTGGAACTGCTGCAGTTGGTGGATTTTTAGGTGCAGGATTTTCTTATGCCTTAACAAAAGGAGTAAACCGCGGATTGTTTAGTAACGAGGCTGGTCAGGGATCGGCACCAATAGCCCATGCTGCTGCCAGAACCGAAGAACCTGTATCGGAAGGTATGGTTGCTATTCTCGAACCATTTATCGATACAATCTTAATTTGTACTTTAACAGGATTGGTAATTCTTTCATCGGGAGTTTGGACCGAAAAATTACCAAATCATTTTCAATCGACCGATATGATTGTAATGGCTGATGAGTATGATGATACGCAAAAAGAAGATCGTGTTAAACTGCTTAAATATCTGGCCAAAGAAACTGAACTTCCTGTTTTTAGCGGTAATTTAATTGTAGAACAAGGAGTTATTCAAAATGAAATTAGCATTATTAACGCCAGATCTATAGCTGAAAACATTTTGGTTTATACTACTGATGATGCATTATTTTCGGGAAATGTAAAAATTGAAAATGGAAAGTACTTGTCTGAAAACGGTGTGTATTTCAAAGGAAACTCCCTAGTTCATTCGGCGCCATTAACTGCAGAAGCATTCTCGAGGAGTTTGCTTGGCGACTGGGGACGATGGATTGTATCTATAGGCTTGCTTTTGTTTGCATTTTCTACCGCAATTGCCTGGGCCTATTATGGAGGTCGGTCGGTAACCTATCTATTTGGAGTAAAAGGTGTTCTACCCTATCGAATTATATATTGTACAGGATTTTTTATAGCTTCCTTTGCCGATACAACCCTTATATGGACCATATCCGGAATTACTATTGTATTAATGGCTTTACCTAACTTGGTGGGTATACTAATGCTGCGTAAAGACATGAAATCGACGCTTAATTCTTACTGGGATAAATTTAAAAAAGAACATCCCGAAGAAGTTTAACAAAGTATTGTAGAAGGAGTGGGAAAATCACTCCTTTTTTTTATTCGATAATAATATCGTAATGCTGCAGTAAACCAGCCAGTCCTTGAGTAGAAAACTTTGCTTTTTTAATTTTATTCGATTCGGGATGAATAAAGTAATTTATTGCTGAACGTAAATCGGCTTTTTCCAAATTGGTAAATTCAAAAACGGCCCCACTTAAATTGCAATTATCGAAAACTGCCTTACTAATATTCGTTTCTGTAAAATCAGCTTCGCCTAAATTACAATTCGTAAAATTTATTGCTTTTAGTTGCAACTGATAAAAAGAACTTAAGTTTAACATGCAATTCTCAAAATTAAACGATAACAATAAGTTATTACAATCTTGAAAGGAAATTCCCAGCATTTTACACGATTTAAATCTGATATCTCTAAAAGCGGTATTATTAACTTTTATATTACTTAGGTCGCAGTCCTCAAATTCACATTCCATAAAAACAATATTTGATAAATCTGAGTTGGCAAACCTACAACTCACAAATCTACAATTATCGTACTCCGCTTTTGTAAATTCATCTATCGAAAAGTCCCGATTTTCGAATCTTTGTTCCTCTATATATTCCATTTTCACTTACAATCCAAATAAATTTCTCCCACACTATAAGTTAGCGCACTTCCTGCAATTTCAACTCTTTCTCCTTTGTTTTTACAATACAAAACTCCTTTTCGCGAAGATAACTGATGAGCCAGCAATTCATCTTTAAATAATCTCTTGCTCCAAAATGGAATTAAACTACAATGTGCCGAACCCGTAACGGGATCTTCGAAAATACTTGCCCCAGGCGTAAAAAAACGGGATACAAAATCGACATTATTTCCTTTGGCAGTGCACACAATTCCTCCTTGTCCTAAGTCTATCTTTTCCAATTTATTTTTATCTGGACATAAGGTTAAAATTTCCTCCTCACTCTCATAAATCAATACATAATCGCGGGCTTTATAAATTTCCTTTGGTTGTATATTTAAACTGGCAGAAATTATTGTAGGTAATTCTGATATTAGAGGTATTCTTGCAGGAAAATCGAGTATGTACTTATCTTGAGCACAAATAACGAACAATTCGCCACTTTCGGAGCCAAAACGAATTACATTTCCTTTATAATTTAAATGCTTTTTAATTACATGTGCTGCAGCTAAAGTTGCATGTCCACATAAATCCATTTCAATTTCGGGTGTAAACCAACGAATGTGAAATTTGTCTCCTACAGGAACAAAAAATACTGTTTCTGCCAAATTGTTTTCTTTAGTAATATTTAATAAAATTTCATCCGACAGCCATTTACTCAAAGGAATTACACAAGCAGGATTGCCACCAAATAATTTATCTGTAAAAGCATCAATATGATATTTCTTCAATTTCATAGCACCCATTATTTTTTTATTCTGTAATACGATGATTTCATGTAGACTTTATCTAATTTACCATTTTTTAAACTTCCAATCTGATAATTGTAAGTATTATCATTTACATACAACCAAGCTTCTCTCAATTTTTCATCATTATAATCATATTCATAATACAAATTTTTATTTTCGAAATAACAAATCCCACTTGTTACTCCACCATAAATATCAAACTCCCAAAACTGGATCACAGAATCTTTAACATTATAGGATCTTATTCCTTCATTTCTAAGACCATATTCTTTTGTTTCAGGATTAATAGTACCATAAGTTTTCACTTTTATAATTTTCTGATTTAATCCCCAGGAAAAATCTACTTCCTGCTTAAAACTTTCACCATTTGCCCATTTTCCTTCGGTTAGCCAAATCCCTTCGGTTAAATCAGAAAACTTATTAAGAGAAGAAAATTCTTGTGCCTTAAGAAATACAGGTAAAATAATTAGAAAAATTAATACAAAATATAGCTTTTTCATGATTGTACTTTTAGTCTTATTTATTTAAAATTCTCTTTATATCTGGTGCTTTAAACAATTCCGATTTTATCACCTTTCCATCTTCACGATACAATGCCTTGCCATTTTCATCTAACTTACTCATATTGCTTTTGTGAACTTCCGAAAAAATTTCAGGATATTTATCCTGTAAACCAAACTCCAGTACAGTACCCATTACCACGTAATGAATATCTGCCAAAGCGTCGGCAACTTCAACCAAATTTCCCGATTCCCAAGCTAATTTTAACTCATTTACTTCCTCTTGTATAATATTTTGTCTTAACTCACATCTATCTCTATTTGGTATTTTAGGATATTTTTCAACATTTACACCAAATGCTTCGTGAAACTGATTTACTTTCTCTAATTCTGTCATTCTGTATTTTCTTCTATTTTTATTGTGATTTAAATATCACCAATTCTTTCAAACTTTAAAAGTAAGGCATAAAAAAAGGCCTCCAAACGGAAGCCTAGAAAATATTTTCTTTTTAATATTTACTTTATCGTTACAGCAAAAGTTAGAAATAACCTTTCGGTAACTGGGTTTACAGTTATACCTCCACGAACAGGTAATGAAAAATAATTGTTCAATTTAATTTGATCATACATAGTCATATTCACATTAACTACATTAAATTTATCGTCGTACATACCTTTAAATGGTGAAAATCCTAAAGCCCATGAGAATTTTTTACCAGCAATATATTTAGCATATCCCAATTCAAAATAAGTTGAATAGTTCTGATCTCCACTTTCATCTTTATCCATTTCGCCAGCAAATAAAACAGATCCCATTATTGATATGGGAAATTTTACACAGCCTTTATATTTTACTGTTGCATCAAACAAGTGAACACTATTTTCACTATCGAAATCGAAAAACTTCGAGTTTTCGAAATTTTGTCTTGGACAATAAAAGTCGTATAAACAAAACTGAAATAAAGGAGTGTTGTATTGTACATACAAATCTACTTCCTGATAACTATCGTCGGTAGCATAAGCTCCCCAAGCTCCGAATGTAAAACGACCAGTTTGTAATTCTAGGGTAGGCTCAATTGTAGGTGCAGTTCCGCTATTAAAACCACGCCACAAATGCTTACTCACAAAGTCGATACTACGATTAACTTTTGTTTTCGATGGTAGATTTTCTGCATTTACTCCCATACAAATCAATACCAATCCAATAAATGGAATTAGTTTTCTTAGGTTCATCCGTTAGAATATTTAGTGTGTTGTTGTTATAAGAAAGCTCTAATTTGCAGACAAGTGGTGTGATACTTGCTATGCACCAAATAATAGTAAGCCTCTCAAAAATTCGCAGCAAAAATAGAAGAAAAGGAGTATCTAAATCATGACAAATGTGGTGTTTTTTAAATATTTTATAGCACAAAAAAAGAGGTTATGCCAAGCTAACCTCTGTTAAATATTTTTGTTTGTTTCTTACAAAATTTCGTAGTAATCTGGCATCACAAACCAAAGAATTATATACACTAATAATCCAGGAAAACCAGCACTAAATAAAGATATTAGTACATACAAAACCCTAACAAGTGTTATGTCTATACCTAAATATTCGGCAATACCAGCACAAACACCTGCAACCATCTTATTAGATGATCGTATTAATTTCTTTTTCATGACCATTAAATTAACTAATCATCGAATTCTTCATCATAAAGATCTTCCTGATTTTCTAATTCATCATTATAGAATGTTTCTGCTTCATCCATTATATCTTCAATCAAATTCTGATCTTCCGGAGTTTTATCCATCCAGTAAATTGTTTGATTGGAATTAAAGTCTTCTACATCACATTCAATTATACATCTCGGACTACGAGTATGAACAATAAAAATTGTGTCTGGTAATTCTTGCGAATTGTCTGCTAATAAAAACTTTGGGAGCATAGTATTTAATTATTTATTGAGTTGTAAATATATGAAGAGAATGAATTACAAACAACTAATTAGGAATTAACAATGTATAATTTTAAAAAATAGTTTTAAAATACTTAACTAAGTGGATTTTATAAGCACTTTTAGTTTATCATTTTTTACTCTCACTTAAACTTATAAGTATATAATTGGTGTGCATTACAACTCTTATCTATTTTTATGAAAATTATAATTCCATTTTTCTTTATCATGAATTAGTAATTAATACTTTGGGTAATCTATTTTAAATG
The DNA here is from genome assembly GCF_963677195.1 of uncultured Marinifilum sp. NCBI lineage: Bacteria > Pseudomonadati > Bacteroidota > Bacteroidia > Marinilabiliales > Marinifilaceae > Marinifilum > uncultured Marinifilum sp. The sequence continues at coordinate 1,879,518 of NZ_OY781918.1, read as the reverse complement.
CAACGCCCTACATTCTATTTTCGTCTTTATTTTATTAAATCGGCAACTAAAAAAAACATTTATATTATGCTGTAACTTCATACCCTAATATGGCGTCTTATTAATTAACAAGACTAATTTAGGCAGTAAAAATTTGCTATACATTTAAGAATAATTAACATAAGAAATTCACTAAAATCTAGCACATATGAAAAATTTATTTAAAAAAGTCTCCTTAAGTTTTGTAGCATTATCTTTATTATTCTCAGTATCTGCTTGTGCACAATTTTGGGGTGAAAAGGGCAATGGAAACGTACAAAAACAAGATAGAGAAGTTGCTTCTTTCTCAAAAATATCATCGAGCAGTGGTGTCGATGTTTATCTAAGACAAGGCGATAAAGAATCGGTAACAGTTGAGGCCGACGAGAATTTACTGGATTATATTGTAACTCGAGTTAAAGGCGATGAACTGATTATTAAGACTTCGGAAAGTATTCGCAGAGCCAAAGAGCTTAATGTGTATGTTACTATAGTTAATGTAAATGAAATAAATGTTTCGAGTGGTTCCGATTTAGAATCACAAAACCTGATTAAAGCAGGTACTTTAGACATTTCGGTAAGCAGTGGTGCCGATGCAAAATTAGAGCTACAAGGCGAAAATGTAAGCTGTTCGGTTAGCTCTGGTGCCGATGCAAACCTTTCTGGTACTACCAATTCTTTTTACGGTAAAGCAAGCAGTGGAAGTGATTTAAGAGCAAATAATTTAAAAGCTAAATTTTGCAAAGCCAAAGCTTCGAGCGGTGGTGATGTTAGTGTTTATGCAAGTGAGTCGATAGAAGCGGATGCCAGCTCAGGAGGAGATGTTAGCTATTATGGTAATCCAACAAAAATAAATGTAAGCAATTCGAGCGGAGGAGATGTTAACCGACGCTAAAACTAATATAAGAGACGCAAATTTGCGTCTCTTTTTTTATGCTATTTCTTTCTTTTTGCCTCAACCTCTTTCAAATATTCATCCAAACCTTCAAAAGGCTTATAGTCTTTAGGAATTCCTAATTTTGCAGATGGATCGTTCGCCGATAAATCTACTTTTTTACCACACTCCGGACAATTAACCGTATGATGATTGGTAATCTCTAAAATCTTTACAATCATCTCCTTTTTACAAGTTGGGCATTCTATTATTACATCCTGATCGTTAAAATCCATATTTCATTATTTTATAACAAACAAAATTCCTACTAAAAGAATTTCAATTTATAACTTTATACTTTATTTATTACTGCTCACAATCCTTCATCGAAAGCTGAATGCGTTTTCTTGCTACATCAACCTCAATTACCTTTACATTTACATGCTGATGCAGCTGAACCACATCGGCAGGATCGGAAACAAACCTGTTTGCCAGTTGCGAAATATGTACCAATCCATCCTGCTTTACGCCAACATCAACAAAAGCACCAAAATTGGTGATATTGGTAACAATACCCGGCATCTCCATTCCTACTTCCAGCTGATCGATCTTGTAAATCCCCTCTTTAAACTGGAAAACTTTTATGGCAGTTCGCGGATCGCGTCCCGGCTTTTCCAACTCTTCCATAATATCCTTTAAGGTTGGCAATCCAACTTCACTGGTCACATATTTATTCAGATCGATTTGCTTGCGCAGATTTTGATCGGCAATTAAATCAGCAACAGCACAATTGGCATCTTTCGCCATTTGCTTCACAATTTTGTACGATTCGGGGTGAACAGCCGAATTATCCAGTGGATTTTCGGAATTTGGAATGCGCAAAAATCCTGCACACTGCTCAAAAGCCTTGGCTCCCATTCTTTTCACTTTCGAAATCTCCTTACGGGATGAAAAAGCACCGTTTTCGGCACGATAATCCACAATATTTTGCGCCAGTTGCGGTCCCAAACCCGATACGTAGGTCAACAAGTGCTTGCTGGCTGTATTCAGATTCACCCCCACTTTATTTACACATGATTCCACCACCTGATCCAAACTCTGCTTCAGCAAATTCTGATCAACATCATGCTGATACTGTCCAACACCAATCGACTTGGCATCGATCTTAACCAATTCGGCCAAAGGATCCATTAAGCGGCGACCAATAGAAACTGCACCACGAACTGTAACATCATACTCGGGAAACTCTTCACGAGCCACTTTCGATGCCGAATAAATTGAAGCTCCGGCTTCGCTCACCACGAAAACCTGAACTTTTCGGTCGTAATGCAAATTGGTAACAAAACGTTCTGTTTCTCGGCTGGCTGTTCCATTTCCAATGGCTATTGCTTGTATATTGTAGGTTTCTACCATATTGGTCAGCTTTTTAGCTGCCATTTTTCCTTGATTTTGTGGAGCATGTGGATAAATAGTTTCGTTGTGCAACAAATTCCCCTGCGCATCTAAACAAACAATTTTACAACCTGTTCTGTAGCCAGGATCAATTGCCAACACACGTTTTTGTCCCAATGGTGATGCCAATAAAAGCTGTCGCAAATTTTCGGAGAATACACGAATGGCTTCCTTATCTGCAGCCTCTTTCGAGGATTTTGCAAACTCGGTTTCAATCGACGATCCCAATAATCTTTTGTAAGCATCTTTTACTGCTAACTCAACCTGCTCCGATGCTTCTGTATTTCCTTTCACAAAAATTCGGTCCAATCGATCCAGAACATCTTCTTCGTTAGGCGCAATTTCCAATCTCAGAATCCCCTCAGACTCACCTCTTCGCAAAGCCAAAATTCTGTGCGATGCACATCTCTTAAGTTGCTCTTCCGACTGAAAATAATCTTTAAACTTCTCTCCCTCAGACTCTTTTCCTTTAATTACTTTTGAGCGAATAATTGCCTGACGCTGAAAAATACTTCGAACCGAATTACGAGCCACTTCATTTTCGTTCACCCATTCGGCAATTATATCACGAGCTCCCTGTAAGGCTTCATCCTCATTGGCAACCTCATCACTCACAAATTGGGCAGCTCGGGTTTCCACATCACGCTCCACTTGTTTCATGAGAATTTTAGCCAAAGGTTCTAATCCTTTTTCACGAGCTTTTACTGCTCTTGTTTTGCGCTTTTGTTTGTAAGGCAAATACAAATCTTCCAGCTGATTTAGTTCTTTACAAGCTTCAATTCTTGCTCGCAATTCATCGCTTAGTTTTTCCTGCTTGTCAATTGAATCTAATATACTTTCTCTTCGTTTATCCAACTCGGTTAAACGTGCCAGTTCCTCTTTTACATTAGCAATTTGCACTTCATCTAAACTACCTGTCATCTCTTTTCGATAACGTGCAATAAAAGGCAAAGTAGCTCCTTCGCTTAATAGTTGTACTGTATTTTCTACTTGAAAAGCCTGCAATTGCAAGCTTTTAGTTATTATCGATATATATTTTTTCATTTTTTATAGCTATGGGATTTTGGTATTCCGACTAAAGTTCAGATTACCAATAGAATCAATCTTATTTATTGAGAATCTCATTTAAAGTGAGAGCCTCAAACCTTATCATTTATAATTCTCAACATATCGTTCGAATTCCTGTGTCGATCTTTCCACACAATCTTCCAATGATAATCCGTTAAAGTAATTTCCTGTTATGTATATTCCTGCTTCTTTTGCATAACTCTCAATTTTTTGGATTCTTTCGCCGTGTCCTAATTTCAAAACTGGCAATTGATGATTGGCTTCTTTGCTTTCTCCCAATTGTTCAACACCCAATAATTCAGACATAAACTGTTTCTGATTTTCCTTTGATCCATCTCGCTCTTCAAAATGGAAAGAAAACCCTCTGAATTCATTATGTGACAAGACATCACGAGTAACCATTGCCAAACAAGATCCTTGCAATGGAATAATAAAAGATACCGGATCGAATGTGACCTTCTCTTTAGGCAGCACAACCGTTCTCGAAGTAATATTTTTGGTCTGATATTCTTTTAATAGAATCGAAAGTTCTGAACTCACATTCGTAAGCATCTCACCAGCAGCTGCAGGAGCTACGGCAAATGCAATATCCTTAGTGGTAAATTCTTTTCCAGATTCTGTTTTCACCTGATATCCCTCTTCTTTGGTAATATCAGAAACTTTCTGATTGGATAAGACAGTCAAGTTATCGGACTGCGTTAAAGCTTGCATAAAGCTTTGCATTCCATTTTTAAGGACGAAACTTTTAGGATGATCTTTACTCTTAGTTTTTCTTCTTTTTAGAAAAAATTCAGCGGAAAAATCATCTGCTTTTTGCACGATTACCGCGCTAAACATTCTATTAAATACTTTCTCGTAATTCTTCTTCCCAACAATTTTCCCAAAATATTCCTTCACGGTTTTCCCTTCTCGTTTCGAGAAAAATAAATTGGGAACCGACCTAATTAACTCAAACTTGCTTACTTTCGACATGATCTTCTCATGCTTGTCGGTAAACACTTTCATTCCAACTTTCTCTCGTGCTACAATATCCGATTCCAATCCACTCTTTTGAATTAAACCGATTAAATTTGTATAGGTAGCATAAAAAGTATGAGCTCCCATTTCTACCCAAAAATCACTCTTATTGTGATAATGAGTGTTTAGGCAACCACCAATTCGGTTTTCGGCTTCCAAAACAAGAACTTTTTTACCCACTTGGGCCACTTGATAGGCTAGGCTTAATCCGCTTATGCCTGCGCCCACAACAATCATGTCGTAAGATACAGCTTGGGTCATACTTGCTTAATTTAGGCTTCTTATTTTTTTATATTTGATCTTCTTTTTTTGAAGAACTTTCTTTTCCCTTTAGGCTTTGAGTAAGTTTTTGGATTGTATTCCGGGGCTTCTCCTAATTCTGCAGGCACTGGAATTTTATAAACTTCCGACTCAATTAAATCCTCTATTTTTTTAAAATCGTTCTGATCTTTTTTTGTTATGAAAGTTAATGCTACTCCTTCAGACTCTGCACGCGCAGTTCTTCCTACTCTATGCACATAATCTTCAGCATCATTAGGAACATCAAAATTAATTACCAAATCGATAGAGTCAATATCAATTCCGCGAGCAATAATATCTGTTGCCACAAGAATTTGATGTTTTCTGTTTTTAAATTCGCGCAATACCTCTTCTCTATCTTTTTGATCTAAATCGGATTGTATTCCTGCTGCTTTAAACTTTTGCTTTTTTAGATCTTTAGTTATCGCCTTTACATTTACTTTAGTTGATGAAAAAATGATAACACTCTTTAAATCTTTCCCCTTTAACAAATTAGAAATCAAAGGAATTTTCTGTTCCGGATGCAGCATATAAGCAGCTTGCAAAACTCCTTCTGCGGGTTTCGAAATGGCAATATTTATACTTTCAGGTTTATCCAGAATTTCTTCTGCCAGCTCTCTAATCTTAGGAGGCATGGTTGCTGAGAACATCAGATTTTGACGTTCCTTTGGCAAGTGACTAACAATTTGCATTAAGTCTTCAAAAAAACCCATATCCAGCATGCGATCGGCCTCATCTAAAATCAAATGTTTTAACTTAGAGGTATCTACATATCCTAAATTTAAATGCGAAATCATTCTTCCGGGAGTAGCAATTACCACATCGGCACCTTCCATCAAACCCTTTTTCTGCTGATCCCAAACCGACGAATCGCCACCTCCGTATACCGAAAGCGATGTAATGGAGACAAAATATCCAAAACCTTCCATCTGCTGATCGATTTGCATGGCCAATTCTCTTGTTGGAACAAGTATTAGCGTACTAAATCCATCAATTTTATTTTTTTGGATTTTGTCCATTATGGGCAATAAATAAGCGGCAGTTTTTCCAGTTCCTGTTTGAGCACAAACGATCATATCCTTATTTTCTATGATCTTAGGAATGGATAATTCCTGAACTGGCGATGGTGTTTCAAAACCCATAGCTTCCAAACCATCCATTACTTCAGGAGAAAAATCAAATTCAGAAAATTTCAACTAGTTTCGATTTAAATATTAATATTAGAGATGCAAATCCCTCTATTCTAGCACAATTGAAAGATACAAAAAAGTATTTATTCAACATACAATACTAAGCCCTTAAGATATTCTCCTTCGGGATGAAATATATTTACCGGATGATCGGCCGGTTGTGTTAACTGATGCAGAACGCGAACTGTTCTACCTGCATTTGCGGCAGCTACGAAAACTGTTTTTCGAAAATCTTCTTTGCTAACTGCCTGTGAACATGAAAAGGTAAACAATATTCCACCTGGTTTAATTTGCTGAAATCCTTTCAAATTTAAGCGTTTATAACCTTTAAGAGCATTATCTAACACTTTTTTGTGTTTAGCAAATGCTGGTGGATCCAACACTATTAGGTCATATTTTTGCGAAGCTTCATCCATAAATTTAAATGCATCTTCGGCATAAGCTTCGTGGCGTTTATCTTCTGGGAAATTTAATTCTACATTTTCATTTGTAATACTAATTGCTCGAGCCGAACTATCAACCGAATGTACTAGTTTAGCACCTCCGCGCATTGCATAAAATGAAAATCCTCCCGTATAACAAAACATATTTAGTACTGATCGCCCTTTTGAATAATGTTCCAGTAAACTTCTATTTTCTCTTTGATCGATAAAAAAACCGGTTTTTTGACCTTTTAACCAATCTACATTAAATTTTAAACCATTCTCTAGAGCTATAAACGATTCTGTTTCTCCAAACAAATATCCATTTTTAGGCTCAATACCCGATTTAAAAGGAATAGTACCTTCCGATTTGTCGAAAACTGCTTTTAGGTCCTCGCCTAATATTTTTTGTAATGCTTCTGTAATTTCTTCTCTATGCAAATACATTCCTACGGAATGACACTGAATAACAGCAGTACCTGCATAAAAATCAATAACTAATCCTGGTAAACCATCCCCCTCTCCATGCACAAGTCTGAATACATTATTGTTCTTATTTCCGTATAAATCGATTGCTTTTCGCAATTTACATGCCGAACTAATTTTCTCTATCCAAAAGTCCAAAGTAATTTCTCTCTCTTCGAAAGACAAAATTCTAACAACTATCGATCCTATAGAAATGTGCCCAACAGCTAAAAATTCTCCTTGTGCATCGTAAACTGCAACCAAGTCGCCTTCCTGCATTCCTTCATCAACTCTACTTACAGCACCCGAAAAAATCCAAGGGTGAAAACGTTTAATGGAATGTTCCTTCCCTTTTTTTAGGTGTACTTTAGGATAATTTATCATTTAATAATCTGTTTTATACTGATATTCAGGAATTACAAAGAAAATTGAATTCCTATTGCTTGATTATTCCAGCTTTTATAAAGTGAAATACAATTTGGTTTTTACTCTTCGCTTTTCGAAGCCTTAAGTTTTTCAAAAATCTTTAAAGAAACCCAGGCGTCGGTTGCCGCATATCTTAATTGCCCAGGACTTAATTCGGCAGCTTCCCAATTTGATACCTGCTGACGTTTTGAAATTCTAAAATCTAATACAATGGCCGATAATTTCTTTAGAGAAAAACTCTCAATTCCAAAATTAGACACATAATCCTGCAATTCAAGAAATCCATTGGCATCGAAATCAGTAAGCTTTTGTAAACCTCTGATATCATCTTTAATTGCCGCACCAACTTTCATGATATCAGGATCGTTTAAAAGCTCGGTTAACTGTGATGGCAGACCAATTTTATTTATTCTAAAAAGAAATGTTTTTGAATTTGCCGCCAATTGAAGTAATGCAACATCGTTAACTTTACCTTTTTTAAATGACGGTCGGGTTTCTGTATCGAAGCCCAATATTTCGTACTTTTTAAGGTATTTTACGGCATCGTCGACTTCCTCATATTGATCTACCAATATAATTTCACCTTCGAAAGCCTTTAATGGCATTTTGTTCGCTTCTTCGCTAGTAATTGATTTTTGAAATGGCAACATCTATAACTCTTTTTCTTGAAAAACCTGTCAATTTTTCTTAATTATTCATTCTCTTCTCCCCATTCTCTCTGGCGCTGTGAAAAAATGGATCCACTTAAATCTACATTATCGAGATTTGAAGAAGATATATTATCATCATCTTTTAAACTTTCCTTATCGGCAATAAGCTTATGAATTGACCTTAGGGTATTAACTAATTTTTGCCCCCAAAGCTGATAAAAATTATTATTTAGATCCCAAAGTGAATCATTCATCACTTCAAGAGTTCCAATTTTATATGATGTAATAAAATCTTTTAAATCCTGATAAATATCGGCAAAATTTTCTGAAACAGAAGAAATCAAAGGTGTATCGCTATATTCCATCTCATCTTCAAACACTTCCAAAAACTCATCGTGAGCCCCCATTCTTGTTTTTACCGATGAGTGTATAAACTCCCAATCGGCCTCTGTTACGAATTTCTCAACCTCTTCTTCTAACTCCAATTCATTCTTTGGCAACATGCTTGCCTTTAAATACAAAAGGGGTAATAATTTTTGAGCTGTTTCTACAAATTCCAACTTATTTATTTTTGCCGAATTTTCGAGCAACAAACAAAATTCGTTAGCAACAGTTACAAACTCAATAACATTTTTAGAATATACTACGTGTTCAAAATTATCTTCCATCTTTATATTTTCCTATGATATCATTAAAATTTTGATGTAAGCTTATTAGCAATACAACAAAACATTAAATTGAATTACCAATTTAAAAATAAAGTAGCTTTAAAAATTAGCGAACTAAGATCTTTAATCGGTACAACCTTGCAAAAATAGCAAGATTTTATGAATATTGAGTAGCACTTATCCAATTAGCCATAACAGACTAATAATCCATACCTTATCTCATTCTCAATTTATCCACTTTATTTGATTTCCTTCTATACTTTCTACCTCTTCATTGTCTTTTAAAATTCGGATTACTTCCAAAATACGGTTTTCAGAATACGACAAAGCTTTCATAATATCATCGATCGCTATGGTTTTTTGCCCAAGAAAAGTGCAAATATCATTGGCTATTGTTTTATATTCTTCATTGCTTAATCCTTTATCCTCTTTTGCCTTACATATATCGCACTTACCACATTCTGGAGCTTTTTCCTGTCCAAAATATTGCAAAAGGAATTTCGATCTGCAGATATTTTTACTTTCAGCGTAATGAATAACTGCTTGAATCTTAGATTCCATATTTTCTTTACGCTTATCGTAAACCTCTTTGCTAAGCTTAACAAAACTTACTGGTAGTCTTTCTTGACTTAAAATAATAAAAGGAGTTTTTTTTCGTGGAATATAATTTATGATTTTATATCGTGATAATTCTTTCAGAAACTGTATAATCGATTCTTTTTTCATTTTTGTTCGAGCGGCAAGCAAATCAATATTAACCGGCACATAATCTGTAAACAAACCAGTATAAGAACGCAACAAAAGCTTTATAAAAGTGTCATAATTTTTATTTGCCAGCTGAAATTTATACAAATCATCTCTCTGTACTGCAAAAATAATTCTTGACTCATGTTCCAAATCGTCAGTTAATTCTAAATATCCGGCTCGTTGCAAAATTTTTAACGCATTAAAAGCTTGCAATACATTAAACTTAAAGTTTTTGCAAAACAATCCTAAATCAAAATCAAAAACGGCATCTTTCCCAGCACCTTCGGCCACCTGCAAAAAATTACCCAGAGCCTGATAAACACGAATTATAAATTCTTTTTCCGGGAAATTTGTTTTTATTCGTTTTAGTAGTTGAACACGATCAGGATTAGAATATAATAAAACTGCAAAGGCCTTTTTGCCGTCTCTTCCGGCTCTTCCTGCCTCCTGAAAATAGGCTTCTATAGTATCTGGCAAATCCATGTGAACAACAGTTCTAACATCAGGTTTATCGATTCCCATACCAAAAGCATTGGTAGCCACCATAACCTGAACAGCACCATTTTTCCATCGATCCTGTCTAATATCTTTCACATCATTTTTTAAACCTGCATGATAAAACTCAGTCTTAATTCTATGGGTTTTTAAAAACTCAGTTAACTCTTTACATTTTTTCCTGCTTCGCACGTACACTACCGAACTCCCCTTTTCTTTGGTAAGAATTTTTAGCAGATATTTATTTTTATCTTCGGTTTCTCTTACCAGATAAATTAAATTCTCTCTCTCGAAACTCTTTCGAAATACGTTTTTTTGCGAAAAGTTTAATCGCTCCTGAATATCATTAACAACATCGGTAGTTGCAGTAGCTGTTAGAGCTAAAATCGGAACTTCAGGTAACAATTCTCTAAGTTCTACAATTTTTAAATATGAAGGGCGAAAATCGTAGCCCCATTGCGAAATACAATGCGATTCGTCAACCGCAATAAGGCAAACATTCATCTGCTCCACTTTTTGGCGAAACAATTCTGAGCCAATTCGCTCTGGCGAGATGTATAAAAATTTAACATTCCCAAATAAGCACTTATCAAGAATAAGCTGAATTTCGTGTCTTGATAAACCTGAATACAACAATTCGGCCTTTATTCCTTTCTGTCTAAGGTTTTGAACCTGATCTTTCATTAATGCAACCAATGGTGATACAACAATACAAATTCCTTCGGTTGCCATTACCGGTACCTGAAAAGTTAGAGATTTACCTCCACCCGTAGGCATTAAACCTAAACTATCCTTCCCTTCCGAAACCGATTTTATAATTTCATCTTGTAAAGGTCGAAAGCCTGTAAACCCCCAATATTTTTCCAGAACCTTATTGAATTGATCCATTCTTTTAGCTAACAGTATTTTGATAATTTTAATTATCTGATTTTACGAAAATCAGATTAAAAATAGTAACTTTTAAATTGAATATCTTAATTAACAATTTTTAGATTTTTAATTAAGTTCTATTGCGCTATTTTTTTTGTAATTTCGCATGCAATTTAACCCTAAATTTATTGCAAAATGTTATTTGTATCTGGTAAAATTATTTCTAAAGGTTTAATTTCTGATGAAATTCTTCAAGTTCCTGCTTATAATAATGGAATAGAGAAGAATATAAATTCAAAAACAAAATTCTCAGATTTAGTCTCTCTTAATACATCTATTTTACCTAATCATATTTAAACCTATAAAAAAAGAAAACGGTAAAACTTCTCGTACAAAACAGAGCTAATTTATTAAGCATATTGCTTACACACAAAAACACTAATTAATGAGAAAAGGCCTTTTATATCTGTTCTTTCTTTTATGTTGCTCAAACTCTACTTTTGGGCAAACAAGTCAGGCAGACACCCTTTTCACAATTAATGATACCCCTTATTCGGCAGATACCTTTATAAATCTTTATCACAACAATAAGCTTCGTGGCAAAAACAAGCAAGCTCTTTCCGTAAAAGATGCACTGCAATTATATATCAACTTTAAAATAAAAGTACAAGCAGCATTAAATAATAAAATAGATACAATTTCGGAAGTAAACAAAGAAATTGAAAACTATAAAAATATTGCTTACAACACCTACCTATATCCAGCCAATGTAAGCGAGCAATTAATTCAAGAAACATTTGAACGCATACAGTATTTTGTAAAAGCCCGACATATTTTAGTTAAAATTGAAGGGCGTGCAACTCCACAAGACACAATTAAAGCTTATAACAAAGCTCTGAACATTTACAAAAGCTTAAGAAAAGGCAAACGCTTTTCTAAACTTGCCGATCAATATTCCGATGACCTTTCGGTTAAGAAAAATAATGGGAAAACTGGTTATTTCACTGTTTTTGAAATGGATTATCCATTCGAAACAGCCACATATAAAACTGCAACAGGAAAATTCTCGAAACCTGTACGCAGCAAATATGGATATCATATAATTCAAAACTTAGATAAAGTTAAAAATCCTGGAAAGGTTAAGGTTTTGCACCTTATGCTAGAATTTAAATCTTACACCAGCGAAAAACAAGCTAAAGAAAAAGCAGATTCATTGTATTTACTTTTACAAAAAGGCGCCGATTTCAAAACATTGGTTGCAAAATATTCCGACGATACAAACTCTAAAAAATACGGTGGTGAACTACCATGGTTCGGGCTATATGAAACCCATCAGAAAATTGAAAAAGCTGCATTTAATCTTCAAAGAAAAAATGAAATTAGCCTACCTGTTAAAACAGAATTTGGCTATCATCTGCTTCAGCTTATTGATAAAAAAGAGTATAAGAAATATGAGGATTGCAAAAACGAACTAAGAGAACAACTTTACAAAGAAGATCGATCGAAAATATCTCATCAACAACTTTTACACAAACTTAAACAACAATATAATTTCAAAGAAAACATAAACTTACTCTCGAACTTCTATTCTATTCTCGATTATGCCTATGCCGAATTACAGGAACCTTTATTTTACATTAATGATATTTCTTATTCTCAGGAAGCATTCGCTGATTTCTTAAGCAAACAGGCTTCAAAAGATATTTACGAAAATTTTAAAGAATACATCAATCGATTATACATTAATTTTTCAAACAATAGTATCTTAGCCTACCATAAAAATAAATTGGAAATAAAACATCCCGAGCTAAGATCTTTATTACAAGAATATAAAGATGGCGTATTGGTTTATTTTATTACCAAATACACAATTTGGGATAAAACCATAAAAAATGAACAGGATTTAATCCAATATTATCAGCAAAATCGAATAAAATACGGCGTAAATACTAATTTTGAAAAAATAAAAAATCAGGTTCTTTCAGATTTAAAAAAAGAAATGGAAAAAAATTGGATGAAAGAATTAAAAGAAAAATACTCTGTTTCAATTAATGAGTCAACATATAATAAAATTGCAAAAAATAAAAATGAATAAATACCTACTACTAATATTGTCTGCTTTAATTATACTTGCATGTAACTCAAGTAAAAACAACGATAAACCAGCTGCTAAGGTTAACAGCAACATCCTTTACCTTAGTGAAGTTGCCGAGGTAGTACCTAACAATAGCACTAAAGAAGACAGCACTTTAATTGCCGATAATTTTATTCATCAATGGATAAAAAAGCAATTAATAATATCTAAAGCTGAACTTAACTTAAGCGATAAAGATAAAGATGTTAGCAAAATGGTAGAAGATTATCGTTCATCCTTAATTATCCATAAATACAAACAACAATTAATTGAACAAAAATTAGATACTGTAGTTAGTCAATCTCAAATCGACAACTATTATCGTAAATTCTCAGGCAATTTTATTCTTAACCGTAACATTATAAAGGCTTTATTTATAAAAATCCCCAAACCAGTACCTAATTTTAAAGAAATTCAAAAGCTTTATAAGTCAGAAAAAGAAGAAGATTTAGATGAATTGGAAGACTACTGTTTTCAGAATGCAACAAAATTTGATAATTTTAGCGGTCAATGGATAAATGCAAAGGAGTTTTTAAATCGAATTCCTACTAATATTAAGGATGAAGATATATTTTTAAAAAGAACGAAACACATTGAATCTGAAGATTCTACACACTACTATTTTGTAAAAATTAAAGAAGTAAATTTTAAAAATAATATAGCTCCATTGCCATTTGTAAGCGACGACATTAAAAAAATATTAATAAATAGAAGAAAAATAGAGTTTATTAAAAATCTCGAAGAAAATATTTATCGGGATGCAGAATCAAAAAACAAATTTAAAATTTATTAAACCATAAAATATGCGTAACATTTTTAGAAAAGTCTACACACTTTTAGTTTTGTTATTAGTAGGAATTATTACTACTAATGCTCAAGATAACGTTGTAGATAAAATTATTGCCGTAGTTGGTAACCAAGTTGTGCTTAAATCTGATGTAGAGCAACGTTTTATTAGCTTAAAAGCTCAAGGTTACACTTCGGGAAGCATTGATTTGAAAACAGAAATTTTTGAAGACCTGCTTATCCAAAAATTAATGATCGCTCAGGCACAGATTGATAGTGTTGAAGTAACAGAACAAGAAGTTGAGGATGACCTAAGCCGTAAAATGGAAATGTACGTTCAAAAAATTGGCTCCAAAGAAAAATTGGAACAATATTTTAACAAAACAATTCTTGAGATGAAAAATGATCTTCGTGACGATACCCGTAACGAAAGAATCAAAGAAAAAATGCAGGCCGAAATCACAAAAGATATACACATAACACCTGCTGAAGTTCGTGAATTTTATAACAAACTAAATAAAGATAGTCTTCCTACAATTCCTGGCGAATTGGAAGTACAGCAAATTGTAAAATACCCAAAAATTTCGGATAACGAAAAAGATCGAATCCGTGAAAAACTAAGAGGTTATCGCGAAAGAGTTCTTAATGGAGATAGCTTTTCTACCTTAGCTGTTCTTTATTCTGAAGATCCGGGTAGCGCTCGTCAGGGAGGTGAATTAGGATATACTCCAAGAGCCAATTTAGTACCTGAATTCGCCAATGTTGCCTTCAACTTAAAAACCGATAAAGTATCTAAAATTGTTGAAACAGAATATGGTTTTCATATTATTCAACTAATAGATCGTAAGGGAGAAAGAATTAATGTTCGTCATATTTTATTAAAACCAAAAATTGAGGATGCAAAAAGAGAGGCTGCTACAGCAAGACTAGATAGTATTGCTGATTTAATTCGAAAAGAAAAACTACAATTCGACGAAGCTGCATTTTATTTTTCTGATGATAAAGACACACGAAACAATGGCGGATTAATTGTTAATCCATACACTGCTGCTTCTAAATTTCAGAAAGACAATTTGCCTCCTGCAATTGCACAACAAGTAAATAATCTTAAAATAAATGAAGTTTCGGCTCCTTTTCTTGATGTTTCGGGAGGGAAAGATTCTTATAAAATAATAAAGATTAAATCGGAGACTAAATCGCACTCTGCTAACCTGTCAGACGACTGGAGCCAGTTTGAGAGTATGTTATCGCAAAAAAAGCAACAAAATATTCTCGATAAATGGATTAAAGAAAAACAGGCCAACACCTATGTACATATCGACGATTCTTATAAAAACGCGAATTTTAGATTTAAGGGTTGGCAAAAATAAACGAATGATAATATAACATTCAGACACAGCCCAATGCTGTGTCTGATTTTTTTTACAGGGAATTACTAAATTGAATCCTTATGAATTTTAAAACTGAAGTAGAAGCCGCTAATTCGTTATATGAAGATTACCAAAAATTAATGTCGGAAGTCGGTAAAAAAATATACGGACAAGATGATATCATAAAAAAGGTGCTTATTTCAATATTCAGCAATGGCCATTGTTTACTTGTTGGCGTTCCAGGTTTAGCCAAAACCCTACTGGTTAATACCATTGCTCAGGTTTTAGATTTAAATTATCAGAGAATTCAATTTACACCCGATTTAATGCCTTCGGATATTATTGGAACCGAGATACTAAACAATGAACGTAAATTTAACTTTATAAAAGGTCCGTTGTTTGCCAATATTATTTTAGCCGATGAAATAAATCGAACTCCTCCAAAAACACAATCGGCATTACTGGAGGCAATGCAAGAAAAAACTGTTACCGTAAGTGGAAAAAATTACCAAATAGAAAAACCATTCTTTGTTCTAGCAACACAAAATCCTATAGAACAGGAAGGTACTTATCCTTTACCTGAGGCACAATTAGATCGTTTCATGTTTAGTATTTACCTAGACTATCCAAAACCCGAAGACGAATTAACAATTGTTGAAAACACAACTTCTGGCAAAGAAATTGCTTTAAGCAAAATAATTTCTCGCGAGAAAATAACATACTATCAAAAATTAGTACAAAAAGTTCCAATAAATAAAAATGTATTGGAATATGCTGTAAATTTGTCGGCCAAAACAAGACCAAATACCGAGTATTCTCATTCAATGGCTAACCAATACATTAACTGGGGAGCCGGACCAAGAGCATCACAATATTTGGTTATTGGAGCCAAAGCCCATGCTTTATTATCAGGAAAATATTCTCCTGATATTGAAGATGTAAAAGAAGTAGCTGTTTCGATATTAAGACACAGAATCATGAAAAATTACAAGGCCGAAGCCAAAGGAATAAGTATTGAAGACATCATTAAAGAATTATTAAAGTAAAAGCGAATGCTTAAACTAGCAAAACAACACATAGTATTTTACATCATAAGCGGGTTAATTTGTTTATTCAGTTTTTCAGCTAATGCTCAAAAAACGGCCAAAGTTAGTATTCAAAATTCAGATGAACTTGTATCGCACCGAAACGCAAATCCTCCGGTAAATATATTCTGGGGTAATGTTTACATTACTCATGGCAATATAAAAATGTATTGCGACAGTGTGAACCAATACGATACAGAAAATAGAATTGAAGCATTTGGTAAGGTTCATATTATTAATGCCGATACCGTTCATATCTATGGCGATTACCTAAAATACAATGGCAATACAAAACTTGCCGAAATGAGAGATAATGTAAAATTGAAAAATAAATCGGTTACTATTACTACCGAGTTTTTAGATTTTGATATGAACCAAAGTGTTGGTTACTATTTTAATAATGGTAAAATTGTTGATACCTCCAACACACTTACAAGTAAAATTGGGAAATATTTTACACGACAAGATTTATTATTTTTTAAAGATAGTGTAGAAGTTCACAGCAACGACTATATATTATACTCCGACACTTTAGAGTATAACACCATTAGCAAAACTGCATTTATTCTTGGCCCAACAAGCATAAAAAGCGAAAAAGAAACTCTGTACTCCGAAGATGGCTGGTACAACACACAAACGGGTATTTCTCAATTTTTTAAAAATACAAGTTTAAAAAGTAAAGCCTATCAAATAAAAGGCGATAGCATTTATCTCGATAAAAATAACGAATCGGCAAAAGTATTTAACAATGTAGAGTTACGAGATACAGTAAACAACATGATATTGAAAGGTCATTTTTTAGAAACTTTTAAAAGTAGCGAAGAAGCCTTAATGACCGATTCGGCAGTGTTTATTCAGGTTGCCGAAAGGGATTCTCTGTTTCTACATGCCGACACACTTACCATATCGAAAGATACTGCAGACTTTGAACTAATTAAAGCTTTTCACCATGTTAAATTCTACAGGCCCGATTTACAAGGAAAATGCGATTCCTTGGCCTATAGCATGCAGGATTCTACCATCCGCTTATTTAAAAACCCTATTCTTTGGGCACAAGGAAATCAAATGGTAGCCGATACAATTGGAATTCAAACTAAAAATAAAGAAATCAGATACCTTCACTTTCGTGGATCATCTTACCTTACAGCCAAAGAAGATAGTGTTTTTTATAATCAGATTAAGGGAAAAAACATGCTTGGACATGTTAGGGATAACAAAATATATAAGTTAGATATTGATGGTAATGGAGAAACGCTATATTACCCAAAAGATAAGGGTGTAATACTAGGTATGAATCTTGCAAAAAGTAGCAACATTACAATTCTGATTAATGAAAATAAAATTGATCAAATTATTTTCATTAAAAAACCTGATGGAAATATGTATCCTTTATTTGAAGTAGAAAAAGAAATGTTATTTCTAAAAGAGTTTAAATGGTTTGAAGGCGTTCAACCAAAATCGAAAGAAGATATTTTTATTTGGAGGGAAACTCCGCCACAAACATCACAAACAATTTTACAAGATTAAAAACAACTGTTTTAAATAAACAAGTCGCATAAAAACATAAAAATGGGGTTTTAAAATAAAACCCCATTTTTTATTTTTAATATTCATCTTCGTTGAATAAAAAATCTCCTTTACTAGGATAATCAGGCCAAATATCTTCAATACTTTCGAAAACCTCCCCTTCTTCTTCAATTTCCTGCAAATTCTCGATCACCTCTAAGGGCGCACCCGAGCGAATTGCAAAATCGATCAACTCATCTTTGCTAGCCGGCCATGGCGCATCTTCAAGTTTTGTAGCTAATTCTAGTGTCCAGTACATAAGTTCAAAATATTTTTTAGGTTCCTTTATTCTGCGAATTTAATTTTTTTTTCCGAATTTACAAGTCGGGCTCCCATTTAATTTCAGCAGCTCCAACATCCAATAAAACCTTGCGAGACAAGATAAATAAGTAATCCGACAATCGATTTAAATACTTTAATAACAAAGGATTTATCTCAATATCTTCAGATAATTGATTTGCTCTTCGCTCGGCTCTTCTGCAAACTGTTCTGGCAATATGACAAAAACCGTTTAACTGACTACCTCCGGGCAAAACAAAATTATTTAGTGCTGGTAAAACCTCATCCATTCTATCCATTTCCGATTCCAGCAATAATATATCGTCTTCATCAAGATTAAGTTTACTCTTTAAATCAGACTTAGTATCATCTGTTGCCAATCTCGAGCCAATTAAAAATAATTTATTCTGAATAATATTTAATACTTCAATTGTTCTTTCTTCAATTTTGTGAGATCTAATTACACCAATGTAAGAATTTAACTCATCAACAGTGCCATAAGCCTCAAGGCGTAAATGATATTTTGGAACTCTTGTTCCGCCAATTAAACCGGTAGTGCCTTTATCTCCGGTTTTTGTGTATACTTTAAATTTATCCATTGTTCTATACTTTTAGCAAATTACTTCAGCTATAACAAAGATAAAATTTAATGTCAATCAACAATAAATTAAAACCTGTATTTTCGTTTGTAATCTTGCTTTTGCATCCCCTTTCTAGCAATTAAAATTCCAACATGAAACAAATCCAAACTAATCCTAAACATCTGTTTTTGTTTTAATTGCAACCAAAACTTTTCCACACTTTCGGTTTTATACATATTAAGAACAATCAAAAAACAGCTATCTGTTAAAAACTTGTTATAATTTTCAAGTAAATATTCCAGATCTTTTGCCGAACTGGTATCAGAAACCACAACAAAATCAGTTTTCTCTTTTGCTCCTGAAAATTCACTTATCGAACTCTTTAAAACATTATTTATTTTTAAAGGATTCCAAACTATTTCATCAACAATATTATCGAGTTGAGAACAAGCTTTTACTTTCTTAATTTTATTTCTGGAATCAACCTTAGCCATATAAGCCGCAGTATATCCCATATCGCTGCCAACGTACATTGGATATTTGGCCTTACTAAAATTTAAAAGTCTAAAAATCAACCTATCTATCGATTCTCCTGAGTTAAGTATCTTAATTTCCTGCTGTAAAATAGTTTTAGCTGCTGAATCTATTTCTGTTTCTTTAATTGTTGATTTTATCAACTTTATTGCTGCTTTCCGCTGATTTTTTAATTTTGCAAAAGCGTAATAATGCAACTTTGCCTCTATTACATTTGTTATCAAATAAAAAGTATAAGGAGAATGTATACCGAAACCTTTTCTTCGATAAGCTTTTAAACGATGCATTCTCTTTTTTAACTGATATTGGATACGACTCATAACATTCTGTAAGTATATTTGGCGAATTTAATTGTAAATTTGAACTTCATCAAATCATTGTACATAAACTAGGAGTAAGATCCCATTGTTTAGAATAATAACACCAATAATGTCGGAATTAGCAGGACTTGATATAAAATTTTTAGCTGGAGTAGGTCCCAAAAGAGCATCTATTTTAAACCAAGAGTTATCAATTTATAGTTACGAGGATTTACTTTATTATTTCCCGTTTAAATACATTGATAGAACAAAATTCTATCAAATTAGTGAAATACATTCCAAACTACCTTACATACAAGTAAAAGGAAAAATTACAGATATTGATGTTATTGGAGAGAAACGACAACAGCGACTAGTAGCATCCTTTACCGATGGTAATGGAGTTATGGAACTGGTTTGGTTTAAGGGCATTAAGTACATTAAAGGCAATTTAAAACCCGATACCGAATATATCGTATTTGGTAAACCTTCGGAGTTTAACCGAAAAGTAAATGTTGTACATCCCGAACTCGAAGAAGCTGAAAATAAAAAAGGAAAAATAAATGCTTCGCTTCAGGCTTTTTATTTAACATCCGAAAAGATGAAAAATAGTTTCCTGAATTCCAAAGCCATTCAAAAATTACAGGAAAATGCATTAAGATCGGTAAATGGAAAAATACCTGAAACTTTACCTGCACCATTAATTAAAAAATTAGGATTAATAAATCTTCACGAAGCACTTTTAAACATCCACTTTCCTAAAAATGCCGAACTATTAAAAAAAGCACAATACCGACTAAAGTTCGAAGAGTTGTTCTATATACAACTTAACATTTTAAAAATAAAAATGAAGCGAAAAGTGCTTTATAAAGGGCATTTATTCGCTAACATAGGCGATTACTTTAATGAGTTCTACAAATACAATTTACCTTTTGAACTTACCAATGCCCAAAAAAGAGTTGTTAAAGAAATAAGAAAAGATGTAGGTTCAGGAAAACAAATGAACAGGCTACTGCAAGGAGATGTGGGCAGTGGAAAAACAATGGTAGGATTAATGATTATGCTCATGGCTTTAGACAACGGCTGCCAGGCTTGCATGATGGCTCCTACCGAAATTCTTGCCAATCAGCATTTGGAAAGCATAAGTGAATTTTTAGAAGGCATGAATGTTAATGTGGCTCTCTTAACAGGATCAACAAAAGTTAAAGACAGACGAAAAATTCATGAAGATCTAAAAACCGGAGAACTACAAATATTAATTGGTACACATGCATTACTCGAAGACATTGTTCAATTTAACAATTTGGGTTTGGTAATTATTGATGAACAACACAGATTTGGAGTAGCTCAACGAGCTCGACTATGGAAAAAAAATAGTATTCCTCCTCATGTTTTAGTAATGACAGCAACACCTATTCCCCGAACATTGGCCATGACTCTTTATGGAGATTTAGAAGTATCTGTTATTGATGAATTACCTCCTGGAAGAAAACCCATACAAACGGTTCACTATTTTGAAAAGCGCCGCAAACAAGTTTACGATTTTATGAAAAAACAAATCGACTTGGGACGGCAAATTTATATGGTTTATCCGATGATTAAAGAATCGGAAAAAATGGACTTTAAAAACCTTGAAGAAGGTTACGAGAGCGTGTCCCAATTTTTCCCTCCAGAAAAATATGGCATAAGCATGGTTCATGGAAAAATGAAAGCAGCAGAAAAAGAAGCCGAAATGCAAAAATTTGCACAAGGAGAAACAAAAATAATGGTTGCCACTACGGTTATAGAGGTAGGTGTTAATGTTCCCAATGCATCGGTAATGGTTATAGAAAGTACCGAACGATTTGGATTATCGCAATTACACCAGCTACGTGGCCGTGTTGGCCGAGGTGCCGAACAATCTTACTGCATACTTATGTCGTCGTATAAAATCTCTAACGAATCGCGAAAAAGAATCGAAACCATGGTTCGTACCAACGATGGCTTCGAAATTGCCGAAGTAGACATGAAACTTCGCGGACCTGGAGACATAGAAGGAACTCAACAAAGTGGAATTTCTTACGATCTTAAAATTGCTCATTTGGGAAAAGATGGACAACTTTTACAATATGCCCGAGACATAGCTCAAAACATTCTCGATGATGATCCTCTTTTAGAAAAAGAAAGTAATTTTACCCTTGCCAAACAAGTAAAAAGATTAAGCAAAACAAAAATTAACTGGAGCGTTATCAGCTAATATCAAAGTGTTTTAATATTAAATGATACATAATAAATAAGGCCTATTTAAAATTTTAAACATATATTTATATTTTAACTAACTTTTTTATTCCCGAAATCTTATACGCACAAAAAATAATTTACAATATATCATGAAACGAATACTACTACTAACTTTAATGTGTTTATTTCTTTACAAAGGAACTATTTACGCACAAGAAGATAATTATTTTTACAATTTTGATAACTCTTTTGAAAACCTAAATACCGATTCTATTAGTCTGTTTACAGGGGCATTTGCTTTTGCCCGAATTGGCGGAGAAAATTATGCCGGAGCACGTTTACAGCCAGAACTAAACCTTGGAAAAGTAGGTGTTGGCTTTGATATTCCTGTTTATTTTAATCTGGAAAATGGAAAATTCTATAGCGATGAACTTAAAAGTGGCTCGGGAATACTTCGCTTAATAAGCTATGTTCGCTACGGTCGCAAAAAACAAGATCCTGTTTATTTAAAAGTAGGACAACTGCGCGGAGAAAGAATTGGATATGGGAGCTTGTTAAACAACTACAACAACTCTCCTAGTTTCGAAAAACGTAAAGTAGGCTTAAGCTACGACATTGTAATTAAAAAGGTAATTGGTATTGAAGGTCTTTACAGCGATTTTAATACCGAATCGTTCAACCTCTTTGCCATTCGCCCTTACGTTCGTCCGTTTGGCACCAGCAACATTCCAGTTATTAAAACTCTTGATTTTGGTTTTACCTATATTACAGATAAGGACAGAACAGACCGTTTTGGCGACAATACAGGTAAAAATGAATTTCTTTCTGATGGTATTAATGCCTATGGCTTTGATATGGGAATTACACTTATCAACTCCAGTTTTATTAATCTTACCGGATATGCTCATTTTAGCAAATTATCCAAAGTAAAATCCGATTCTTTGATAAAATACCATCAGTCAATACCACCAACTCAAGGATATGGAGCGGGTAAAGGAATGGGACTTGGACTTAATGCCAATATGAATGTAGTAGGTAATTTTTTTCGCTTAAACTCAAGACTTGAAAGACTTTGGTACACCGATAACTATTTACCTCAGTTTTTCGATGCCCATTACGAAATAAATAAAGATGCAAAAATACTAGCCTTAGGCGATGCTAAAAACAAACAAGGCATATATGGCTCACTAACAGCTTCCTTAATGGATAAAATACTAATTGGAGGTAATTTGCTATTACCCGATAATGTAAGCGAAGAAACTCCTGCAAATATGCAGTTAAACCTTCGCACTAAGGACCTATTCGATAAAATTATTATTGAAGGATACTATACAAAAGGTAATTTAGTAGATTTTAGTGATGCCTTTGAATTCGACGAAAACTCTCTAGCTTTAATGCGTTTTGCCTATAAAATAAGTCCAATTTTGGCTACAGGAATAGATTACCGATGGACCTGGAGTAAACAAGACTCTGGAGAATACAAAGCTGATAATTCGGTAATGCCTTATATAGCTTTAAGATTCGAATTTTAAACTTAAACCAATAAACTATAAAGCGGGAAATGACATTTCATTTCCCGCTTTATAGTTTATTAGCGAAATTAATTAACAAAAAAATGGGCTGCACCATCTTCACCATTATTTATTTTGGTGAAAAAATTCTCGAACATCGTTTCTTCGTGCGTTACCGAATCGATATAATTTGCAGTAATCTTAACCTCTCCCGACTCTTTTATTTTAATTTTTACGTAATTATACACATAACCATCTCCTATTGGGTTAGCTATTAATTTCGATGTAGAAGAAACTACAAAAGCTTCTTTATTACGAACCGATCCTTTGGCAAAATATTCCCAGGTATCAATTTTCATACCTCCAATGGCATCAACACTTTCTTCTTCAATTTCATTATTGCTTATTAACTGGCAATCTTTGTAATAAAACACAGCATGTACGGTATTGCCTTGCTTTAAAGCATCCATAACAGACTCAAAAGATTGTAATTTTTGTGATTTTGCCATTAATAAAGTTGGCAGCAATAATAAACTTAGCAACAAAATTTTCTTCATAATTTCTAATGGTTAAAATAAATAATATAATAGTACTCTAAATTATATTAGTAGCTTATTTAAGATATTAAGCAATTATGTAATACCTAAACAAAAGCCTTATTATATCAATAATGGATATGAAGTTAAATAAAATTTAGTCTGTATAAATAAACCCGCAAATAAAATTTACTTTATACGAATACACTCTATTTATTTATAATGTATCTAAATTACTTCGATTGCGAAAATAAGAGAAATTAGCGATTTTTTTCTTGAATTGCCCAAACTATCTGTAACAAATACAGATAGAACAAAATTGTAATCTCTAGTTTGCAAAAGTAAGGAAGTCGCTCTATTTAAACACACTATAAATAGACTTTAGCCAGAATATAATGTGCCCTAAAGTATTATTTTTGTTCCGTTGTGTTAAATATAATCACTCTTGAAATATTTGAAAGTCTGATATTTAAGCACATTAAAACACTAAAAAGGGGGTAAAAAATGAGTAATCCCAAAAAAATTGATCACGAGGGAACTATTATTGAAATTAAAGATAGTAAGATTAAAGTAGGAATTATAAATGTTTCGGCTTGTGCTGGTTGCCATGCAAAAGGAGCTTGCTCTATGGCTGACATGAAGGAAAAATCAATTGATGTTGTTGATTACACTAATAGATTTACTGTTGGAGAAAAAGTAAAATTAAGCTATCAGGAATCATTGGGTTGGTTGGCAATGTTTTTGGCCTATGTATTACCATTTATACTAATACTTATCACACTTTTTATAACTACTGCCATTACCAATAACGAATTAATAAGTGGAATTGTAGCTGTTGCAATTTTAGTTCCTTATTATATCACTCTGTCCTTTTTTAAAGGAAACTTAAAGAAAACATTTTCATTTACTATCGAAAAAATCGTAAATATTTAATACTATGAGCATTATAGCTATCACTATTCTGGCTTTGTGTGCGATTGGCGTTACTGCTGCAGTTATACTGTATTTTGTAGCCCAAAAATTCAAAGTGTACGAAGATCCTCGAATCGACGAGGTAGAAGAAGCATTACCTGCCGCAAATTGCGGTGGATGTGGTTATCCCGGATGTAGAGGTTTTGCCGAAGCACTGGTTAAAGCCGATGACATTTCTAAAATGAACTGCCCAGTTGGTGGAGCAGCAGTTATGTCAAAAGTAGGGGCCATTTTAGGTCACGAAATTAAAGCATCAGAACCTACTGTTGCAGTTGTTCGTTGTAACGGAACCTGCGAAAACCGTCCTAGAACCAACCATTATGATGGAGCAAGTTCTTGTTCTATTGCCGCTTCACTTTATAGTGGAGAAACTGGTTGCCAATATGGATGTTTAGGATTAGGAGAATGCGTTGAAGCTTGTAATTTCGATGCCATGTATATGGATGAAAAAACAGGGCTTCCAGTAGTAATTGAAGACAATTGTGTTTCGTGTGGTGCCTGTGTTAAGGCTTGCCCTAATAACATTATTGAGCTTCGTAAAAAAGGACCTAAAAGCCGCCGTATTTTTGTTTCCTGTGTAAACCAGGATAAAGGTGGTGTTGCTAAAAAAGCATGTTCTACTGCTTGTATTGGTTGTGGTAAATGTGCGAAAGAATGTCCTTTCGATGCAATTACTATTGAAAACAACTTGGCTTATATTGACTACAACAAATGTAAATTGTGTAGAAAATGTGTTGCTGTTTGTCCTACTCATGCAATTCACGAGTTGAATTTTCCACCTCGTAAGGAAAAGCCAGCAGACAAACCTACTGCCAAAACAGTAAAGCCTGTTGCCGCTCCTAAAGCAAAAACAGAAGAGGCTCCAAAAGTAAAAGAAGAGCCAAAAGCTAAAGACGAAACTACTGATAACAAATAAATAGGAGGATAATCAGTGTTAAAAACATTTTCTATAGGAGGTATTCACCCAGCTGAAAACAAATTATCAGCCAATAGCGCAATCCAGGTATTGCCAATACCCCAAATGGTAAGCATTCCAATATCTCAACACATTGGAGCACCAGCAACTCCAATTGTTAAGAAAAACGATGAAGTAAAAGTAGGTCAGTTAATTGCCAAATCATCAGGCTTTGTATCTGCAAACATACACTCTTCGGTATCCGGTAAAGTTTTCAAAATTGACGATGTTATGGATGCCAGTGGTTTTCGCCGCAAAGCAATCATTATAAAAGTTGAAGGCGATGAATGGATGGAAGACATCGACCAAAGTGAAGACTTGGTTAAAGAAATCAGCGCAAGCAAGGAAGAAATAGTAAAAAAAATTGCCGAAGCCGGTATTGTAGGTTTAGGTGGTGCTACCTTCCCTGCACACGTTAAACTTTCTGTTCCTCCGGGAAAAACTGCCGAAGTTCTAATTATTAATGCTGTTGAGTGCGAACCATACCTAACCTCCGACCACCGTGTAATGTTGGAAAAAGGCGACGAAGTAATGGTTGGAACTCAGATACTAATGAAATCATTAGATGTAAACAGAGCCATTATTGGTATTGAAAACAACAAACCTGATGCAATTGCCCATCTAACAAAATTAGCAGCTAATTATAAAGGAATAGAAGTTTGCCCGTTAAAAACACAATACCCTCAGGGTGGTGAAAAGCAATTAATTGCAGCAACCATTAAACGAGAAATTCCTTCGGGAGCTCTTCCTATCGAAGTTGGTGCCGTAGTTCAGAATGTTGGATCGGCACTTGCCGTTTACGAAGCTGTTCAAAAAAACAAACCTCTTTTCGAACGCGTTGCTACCATAACAGGTAAATCTTTAAAAAATCCTTCAAACTATAAATTTAGAATTGGAACTCCTGTTAATGATTTAATTAACGCTGCTGGCGGTTTACCTGAAGACACAGCTAAAATTATTGGCGGTGGACCAATGATGGGAAAAGCCCTAACCAGTGTTGAAGTTCCGTTAACAAAAGGAAGCTCGGGTTTATTGCTTTTAGCAAGTGAAGATACTGCTCGTAAGGATATTAAATCGTGTATCCGTTGCGGTAAGTGTGTTTCTGTATGTCCTATGGGATTAGAGCCTTACTTACTTATGGTTTGTGCCGAGAAAAAAGATTATGAGCGCTTAGAAAAAGATGCAGTTATGGATTGTATCGAATGTGGCTCGTGTAGTTTTACCTGCCCTGCAAACCGTCCTCTTTTGGATTATATCCGATTAGGAAAAGGAAAAGTAGGACAAATTATGAGAGCAAGAAAATAACAATTAGGAATGATGAGTTAGGAATTAGAAAACTTTTTTTCCTTAAAAACTCATTCACTCATTTACAAATAAACTAATTTACAAATAGATATGAACACCAAAGTACTTGTCGCTCCATCTCCACACGTTCATAGTGGGGATTCCATACAAAAAAACATGTATGGTGTGGTATTTGCGATGCTTCCGGCGCTACTGTTTTCGTTCTTTTACTTTGGTTTGGGAGCCCTTGTGGTAACCCTAACCGCCGTTGCATCATGTTACTTATTCGAATTTTTAATTTCGAAATATCTTTTAAAAACAGTACCAACAATTACCGATGGTTCTGCATTAATTACTGGAATTCTTTTAGCCTTTAATGTTCCTTCAAACCTTCCTGTATGGATCATTATGATTGGCGCATTAGTAGCTATCGGAATTGGTAAAATGACATTTGGAGGATTAGGAAACAATGTATTCAACCCAGCTTTGGTTGGTCGTGTATTCCTTTTAATCTCTTTTCCGGTACAAATGACCAGTTGGCCAAAATCTTTAGGTTTGTCAACCGGATATATCGATGTAGAAACAGGAGCCACTCCTCTTGCGATTATTAAAGAAGGATTAAAAAAAGGAGATTCTTTAAGTAGCTTAATGGATAAAATTCCTTCGAATATGGACATGTTTATGGGAAACATGGGCGGATCGATGGGAGAAATTGCAGGTGTAGCTTTGATTTTAGGTTTAGCTTTTATGCTGATTCGAAAAATTATTACCTGGCATATTCCTGTGGCTGTTCTTGGAACCGTTGCTGTGTTTAGTGGTATTCTTCATTTAGCTAACCCAGAAGCTTATGCAGGTCCTTTATTCCACATTTTAACTGGAGGTTTACTTTTAGGAGCTATTTTTATGGCTACCGACTATGTAACCTCACCAATGTCGAACAAAGGAATGATTATTTACGGTATAGGTATTGGTATACTAACCGTTGTAATTCGTGTATTTGGAGCTTATCCAGAAGGAGTTTCATTTGCCATTCTTATTATGAATGCATTTGTTCCACTTATTAATGTGTATGTTAAACCTAAGCGTTTCGGCGAAAAAAGGAAATAATCATGGCTGGTAAAAAAGAATCGACATTTATAAATATGGTTCTGGTGTTATTTATTGTAACACTTGTAGCCTCGGCAGCCTTAGGTGGACTTTACGAGTTAACCAAAGAGCCAATTGCAGCAGCTAAGCTTGCAAAAAAATTAAAAGCAATTAAAGAAGTAGTTCCTGATTTCGATAACAATCCTAGTGAGGAAATGTATTCTGTTGAAATGCCTAGCGGAGATAAAATAGAATTTTATCCAGCTAAGAAAGCAAACGAATTGGTAGGAACAGCAGTAAAAACATTTACTACCAATGGTTTTTCAGGATACGTTTGGCTTATGGTTGGTTTAAAACCCGACGGTACCATTAACAACTATTCTGTACTAGAACACAAGGAAACTCCAGGCTTAGGAACAAAAATGGCTGATTGGTTTAAACCTACAGATCCTGCCAAAGCTAAGTCCAGCGTTATCAATAAAAATCCTGGTAAAGTAAATTTCACAGTAAGTAAAGATGGCGGCGATATTGATGCCATTACTGCTGCAACAATTAGTTCCAGAGCTTTTTTAGATGCTGTACAAACTGCATATAACGAGTACATGAAAAATCAAAAAGAAGGAGGAAGCACTAATGACTAACATGCAAAATTTCACCAAAGGTTTTTTTAAAGAAAATGCAGTATTTGTACTATTGCTGGGAATGTGTCCTACTCTTGGAGTAACCTCTTCTGCCATTAACGGTTTAGGAATGGGATTGGCAACTACCTTTGTATTAATCATGTCGAACATGGTAATTTCTTTAGTAAGCAATCAAATTCCCGACAAAGTAAAAATTCCTTCATTTATTGTAATTATAGCATCATTTGTAACCATGGTTGATTTGGTTATGGCTGGCTACGTTCCTGCATTACACGCTCAATTGGGTGTATTTATACCTCTTATTGTTGTAAACTGTGTTGTATTGGGCCGCGCCGAAGCATTTGCATCTAAAAACAAAGTAATTCCATCTATTATTGATGGTGCTGGAATGGGATTAGGATTTGCTATGGCATTAACCATTTTAGGATCGGTAAGAGAACTTCTAGGAAGCGGAAAAGTATTTGGCATCTCTATTTTTAGCGATACTTACGGAATGTTGGTATTCGTATTAGCTCCGGGAGCTTTCTTAGCATTGGGCTATCTTATTGCAATTATTAACCGATTAAGAAAAGCATAAAGAGAAATTATCATGGAATATATTATTATAATTATATCTGCCATATTCGTTAACAACGTTGTATTGGCGCAATTCCTTGGAATTTGTCCTTTCCTTGGAGTATCGAAAAAAGTATCTACCGCAGTGGGTATGACTGGAGCTGTTACTTTTGTAATGATTTTGGCAACCATTGTTACCTACTTAATTCAAAAATATATTTTGGATGCATTTGGAATTGGTTTCATGCAAACCATTACTTTCATCCTTATTATTGCCTCATTAGTTCAGTTGGTTGAAATTATACTTAAAAAAGTAAGCCCTGCATTGTATCAGGCATTAGGTGTATTTTTACCATTAATAACTACAAACTGTGCAATTTTAGGTGTTGCCATTATGACTATTCAGAAGGATTATAACCTTCTTGAGGCTGTTGTATTCTCGGGAGCAACTGCCATAGGTTTTGGTTTAGCACTTGTACTATTTGCAGGATTACGCGAACATCTTGATATGATAGATCTTCCTAAAGGTATTAAAGGAACTCCTGCTGCTCTTATTGTTGCCGGACTACTTGCTATGGCTTTTATGGGATTCTCTGGAATTGTATAAATCCAAAACAATTTATTATATTTTATATGGCGGCTCGCAAAGAGTCGCCTTTTTTATTGTATAAAAACTTCTCTACATAAGCATTAATAACCCCTTCATCAAAAATCTTGTATAAATCCATAAGAATAATTAACTTACGAGAGAAAGCAACTCAATGTGGCTCTAACCAACCACTATTTATACACTAAATAACACGTTGAAGCTAAATGCTAAATAAGTTAAAATTTCGTACTCGAGTACTCGCTGGATTCGGACTTATTTTACTGTTCACGGTATCATTTTTAGTCCTCTCAATTTTTCAGGTTAAAAACCTTCGTAAAGAATCAGAATTTATTTACACCCACACCTATACTGTTAGTAACAGTGTTCGAGATATTAACACACATATTCAAATCATGGAAAGTGCCATGAAGGATATTTTACTTGCCAATACACAAAACGAATTCGATCAGGCAATAGACACAATTAACTTATATCACCTTAAAGTAATTAATGAATTCGATACCGTTTTTAATCGTTTTTTAGGAGATAAAAGAGATGTTGGTATTGCCTATCACACTTTTATTGAATGGGAAGAAATTAGAAACAAAATAATAGATCTAAAAGTTAGTGGTAAAGAACTCTCTGCTAAAAAAATGGTAGATGGTATTGCTGCTAAGCATTTAAATAAGCTAAATCAGAAGACAAAAGTAATGACTGATTTTTCAGAGAAAAATGCAAAATCGAGTTATAAAAAAGCAACTGCAAAACACAAAGCAACCTTACTTTGGTTTACTATAATTTCTATATTAATTGTTTTTATAAGTATCCTTATTACCTACATTGTTTCCGATAGTATTTCTCGCCCAATTAAAAAATACATTTACAAAGCACGAGCTATTTATCAGGGACAAGAAAATGGTTATGGGAAAAAAATTTGTGAGGAAAATCTATTAAACAGATCAATATCCGAACTAACCGAAACCTACACAAAACTTCAAAACGAAATTAAGGAACGTAAAAAAGGTGAACATACCATTCGCAAACAATATCAGGAAATACATGAATATTCGGAACAATTAAAATCCTTTAACGAGAAACTTGAGGAACGTGTGGCAGAAAGAACAACTGCACTTGCCACAAGCGAGGAAAAATATAGAAATCTTATAAACGGAAGCACCGATATAATTCTTGTTATAGAATATATGGGCAATGGATCTTCAAAATTAATTGAAGTAAACGATACTGCATGTATTCAACTAGGCTATACCCGGAAAGAAATTCTTAAACTATCACCAAATAATTTTATCGAAAATTTAAATGCCAATTATATTACTGACACCATAAAAAGACTTACACGCGAAAAGCAATTTACAACAGAACAGGTTTTTGTTTCGAAGTATGGCAAGAAAACACCTATGGAAAACGTAAGCCAATTAATTAAATTGCAGGGAAAGCATGTTATTCTATCTACATGTCGCGATATCACCGAAAGAAAACATACTCAACAAGCTATTATTCAAAGTGAAAAACGCTTAAAGAAGATGATTCACAAATCGCCTCTTCCCATAGTAATTACAGATAAAAACGAGGATATCGAATATCTTAATGATAAATTTATTGAACTGTTTGGCTATACTTTAAGCGATATCAAAACTTCAGACGAATGGAACAGTAAATGTTATCCGAATAAGGAATATCGTGAAATGGTTCGACTAAAATGGACAGAAGCCATTGAGAAAGCAAAACTAGAAAATTCAGATATAGAAAAACAAGAATTTAACATTACAACTAAAAATGGAGTCTCAAAACACTGTGAATTTTTCATGGTTCCATTCGATACTTCATCAATGATTATTATTAATGATATTAGTCCAATTATTAATACTCAGCTGGAATTGGTTAAAGCAAAAGAAAAAGCAGAAGAAAGTGATCGTTTAAAATCGGCATTTTTAGCTAATATGTCGCACGAAATTCGTACGCCTATGAATGGCATAATTGGCTTTGCAGATATGCTTAGAAAACCTGGCAAAAGCACTGAGCAGAACAATGCATATATCGATATTATTTATAAAAGCTCGAACCAACTATTAAAAATAATTAATGATATTCTTGATATTTCGAAACTGGACGCTGGCCAAACAATTATTAAAGAAAAACAATGTTCGGTTAATGCTATTTTAGATAACCTTTATAGACAATTTAGTAAGGATAATATTGCCGACGATGAAATCGAATTTAAACTATTAAAATCTTTACCTGACGAAAAAACCGTGGTTATTACCGAGGAAAGAAAGCTTAAACAAATTTTATCTAACTTATTAAATAATGCTTTTAAGTTTACATCATCGGGATCTATTGAATTTGGATATAAACTAGACGAACACAATTTCCTTGAATTTTACGTAAAAGATACTGGAATAGGCATAAGAGCAGAAAAACAGGAAATTATATTTGAACGATTCCGACAAGTAGAAGAATCGTTTACCCGAAAATATGGAGGAACAGGATTAGGGCTAGCCATATCTAAAGGATTTGTAGAATTAATGGGTGGTAAAATTCGCCTTGAAACTATCGAAGATGAAGGAACTACTTTCTATTTTACCATTCCTTACAAACCTGTTGTTACAACAAATTTATCAACAAACAAAACGCAGCAAAATAAAGCTTACAAATGGGACGACAAATTAATTCTTGTTGTAGAAGACGACAAAACCAATTATAAATATATCGAAGCAGCATTGAAACCAACCAAAGCAAAAATATTACATACAATATCGGGAAATAAAGCAATTGAATTAAGTTTACGAAACCCAACCATTAATTTAGTTTTAATGGATCTTAGACTACCCGATATTAACGGATTGGAAGCTACTCAATCGATAAAAAAGATGAGAGATAATTTACCAATTATTGTTCAAACAGCTAATGCACTTCGCGATGATAGAAACAAAAGTATAGAAGCAGGATGCGACGACTTTATTGCCAAGCCTTTTGATGAGAAAAAATTACTGGATACAATCAATAAACATTTTATAAAAAAGGAACATAAAGCAGAGGTTTAATTTAAAGACATTGAATAAAGATCTGTTTCGATCTCTTTTCCTGTTAAAAGAACATGTCCAATATAAGTATGCTTACCATTAATTGTATTTTTCTTTTTTAACTCTTCCATCAGATCTCCCGATACCAGCAACCTGCTATTATAAGAGTTACATAATCCCTGAATTCTAGATGCCGTATTTATGGCATCGCCATGGTAAGCAATTTCAGACTTAAGCTCTCCTACTTCTGCAACCATAACTTTCCCCGAATGAATACCAGCTTTAAAAACCGGTATCATTCCATAATGTTTTTGATAATAATCCTTTCTTGTTTCTATGGTATTAATAAAATCATAAAACATTTGTACACATCTGGATTTTTCAATGCCATTTTTTAACTGCCATGTTAATACAACCTCATCGCCCACAAATTGATAAATTTCTGCCTGATTTTTTAATACTGCTGCCGAAATATCCTTAAAACAATCCTGTATTAATCTACTATACATAAAATGACCTAATTTTTCGGCATAATAAGTCGAAGATTTAAGGTCCATAAACAAAAATATACGTTCTTCCTCCTTAGGTTTGTAGTACTTACCCATTAGTATTTTTAGCAATACTCCTTTTCCAAATTTCTTATCGATATCGTGAAAAATTTCTATTAAAGTACCAACAATAAAGAAATAGGCCAAAATAGCAAAAAACAAACGTGAATTATAGAGTTCGAGAAGTTGGTGAAAATTATTGGGTAAGCGATTAAATTTGAAAATTTTGGGTAAGTGATACATGCAATATATAAGTATATAAGCACTGGAAATATTTACCGCTATCGAAACTAAAACCGACAAGCTATATGTTGGTATTTTATGCGAAAATAAGCGAGCAATTCTAAATATTATTCCCCAAATTAAACCCGAAAAAATACCTGATAAGAATACATCTTTAAATTCATCGACACGACTATACGCAATTGTATCGGTAGTTTCTATCTGAAAGGCTAACAAGAAAAACAAGGCTATAATCCAAACCAATACTATTCTTGTAAAATAGATTAAATTTGAAATTAATATACCTTCTAATTTATTACTCATACTCATAAAATTGAGTGAAAAATCATTTTCTAACTGTCGTTTAATTTTAACTTATCGTTTTTAATCAACTAGCTATTAAACTTCTATTAACAACTAGAATAAAGGAGAAAACGAATTACCAAAATATTAATACCACTTAATCCAGAAAGCCAGTAATATCGTATTTCTCCTTTAGAATTATTTTGCCAATTCCCCAATTGATTTTAAGAAATTTACTTCTTTTAATTTGTAATTTATTTTAGCATCGATTAGTTCGCTGTGTGCATTTTGCCAAAAAGCTTGAGCATCTAACAACTCTGTTGTATTTGCCAAACCTTCGTAATACGAATTCTTAGCCAAAGATACATTTTCATTAGCCTGATCCATAGATGATTCTGCCAATTCTATTTGCTGAAATGCCTCTTGTAAATTAAAATAAGACTGCTGAACCTGAAGCGAAATTAAATCTTTGGTTCTATCCATTTCTAACTCTTTTTGCTTACTTTGAAATCGTGCTGTTGCCACTTTATGCTTTCTTTCGTTCCAATGAAAAACCGGAACCGATAAACTTGCCTGCACAGCCAGTATTTTTGTTGAACCAATTAAATCTTCAATATCGCTAGTGTACGAATAAGAAGCACCAACCCCCAATTGAGGTAGATAATCGGCTCTTGCACTTTTAACTTGCTCACGCGATATATCAACTTGCTTGGCTAACATTAAAAGTTCTGGTCTTTGCTGCAATGCTTTAAGCATATAATCAGTCTCAACTGGTTTTTCACCTACAACAATTAGCGTATCAACAGCAGTAATATCGCTAGTTAGCTTTTTACCAATAACCTGGTTAAGAGCCATTTTAGAAAGCACCTTTAGGTTTTTAACTCGAAACAAATCGAGTTTTGCCTTATTTAACTGAACCTGAGCTTTTAGCAACTCATTTTTAGTGGTAATTTCTAAATCATAAGCATTCTGTAAATCGCGAACCAGTGCCGATAACATTTCTACATACTTTTCTGCCAGATTTTTCTTTTCGTTAACAGATACTAAATTCCAGTATGCCTGATCGGTTTCTAACAGCACATCGGATGTTTGCAACTTCTTATTAAAAACAGATATTTCGGAACCCATTTTCGACATCTCGTAAGAACTTCTAACTTTTCCTCCCATGTAAATTGGTTGTGAAAGAGTTAAACTAGACGAGAAGTAGTCAACATTTCCAAGTTCCACATTTAAGCCTGGGAAGTAAACATCACTTAATCCGCTATAGTTTCCCTGCTGGGCATCAGCTAGACTATTTGCTGTTGGCAAAAAGGAACCTGCCAAACTTAAATCATCAATGTCATGATAATAATTATAAGAACCGCTTGCCTCTAGTTTTGGTAAAAAATATGTGAATGCCAATCGCTTATTCGATTCATTTTCTAAAATTATTTCATCGGCAATTTTAATTTTCTGATTGTATTCTAAAGCCAATATTCTACTCTGCTTGAGTGATAATTTTTCTTGCGCCAATCCCTGAAACGCAATCAGGGAAAAGGCTATAAGACTATATATTTTGTTTCTCATATCTGTAAACACTTATAAATCCATTACATTCTTGGTCGATACTCTGTACAAAATAGCATACAGAACCGGCACAATAATTAAAGTAATTATGGAACCAATTAGCAATCCAAACATAATTGCAACTGCCATTCCTCCAAACAACTCATCAGAAATTAAAGGAATCATACCTAAAATAGTAGTAAGCGAGGCCATAATTACCGGACGCATTCTCGATACAGCAGAATCGACAATAGCAAGAAGAATGTCTTTCCCATTTCTGATATCCAAATTGATTTGATCGATTAATACAACCGCATTCTTAATCATCATTCCCATTAAACCAAGTGTTCCTAAAACAGGCATAAAACCAAATGGCTTACCAGTTATCCACAATCCGTAGCTAACTCCAATAAATGCCAAAGGAAGAATTGATAAAATGATAATTGGCTGGCGAAAATTATTAAACAATGCCATAATAATAATTACCATTAGTAAGAAAGCCAATGGTAAAAATTTACCGATATTTTCATTGGCATCGGCACTATTCTTATGCTCTCCCAACCATTCTAAATCATATCCTTCAGGTAAAGGAATAGCTTCTATTTTATCGTGTACATTTTTATAAGTATCCGGAGCATTATACCCAGGAGCTGGATCACACTGTGCTTTTATGGCTCTTCTTCTGTTGTAACGCTTAATTAATGGATCTTCAAAATCGATATCAATAGAAGATACTACCTGGCGCAAAGGAATACTATGAAATCTGGCGCCCCATACAGGAGTATTTTCTAAAGATTCCATGTATTTATCATCCTCCACAGTTGTTTTTAAATAAATCGGTAAAATATCATCCGCTTTTCGGAAAACACCAATTGGTAATCCATCGGTAGCACAAGCCATTGCATTGGAAACATCCGATCTTTGAATTCCTGTTAATCGAGATTGTGCTTGCGAAAAGTGAGGATTCCAAACTTTCACCTGATTTTTCCAGTTATTGGTAACCTTAATAGCTGTTGGCTCTGCTCTCATTATATTTTCAGCTTTCTCCGATAAATCTCTTAAAATCTGAGGATCTGGCCCCGAAAATTTAGCTTCAATCATTGCTTCTGTCGAAATTGCAGAATAATACCTTACCCTAGCTCTGGCCCATGAATAATTTTCATTCAAATAATCTTGAAGTTCGGCTCCAAAATTTACGGTTGCTTCATAATCTTTCGTATCAACAATTAACTCACCGTAATTGGAATTACTCATGTTAAAAGGTCTTACCAAAGTATATCGTGCAGGTGTAGCACCCAAACTGGTTGTTACATTTAATACTTCCTCTCTTTCTAACAAATAAGATTCAATGCCAGCAAGTTCTTTTTCTACTGTTTCAATATCGGTACCTTCAGGTAAAAAGTACTCTACTACAAATTGGTTGTATTCCAAATTTGGCATAAAAAGCTGCTTTACATTCTTAAATACAAGAATAGCAGATACAAAAAAGAATACTGTTACCAGTAAAATCATTGTTTTATGGCGCAAAGAATATTTAACAAAATGTCTGAATTTTAAATAAAATTTACTCCCGTAAGGATCCGATTCCCCTTCCTGAATATTTTCGTATTTTTTACCTTTTAAAAACAGATCACAAAAATACGGCGTTTGAGTAAGAGATAACACCCAACTCAAAAACAAAGAAATCGCAACTACCTGAAATAAACTTTCACAGAATTCTCCAGTACTATCTGGAGACAAATAGATAGGTAAAAATGCTAATATTGCAACTATGGTAGCTCCTAATAATGGAAGTGCAGTTTGTCGTGAAGTTCTGCTCATGGCTTCGCTTCTCTTAATTCCTTTCTTTAAATCAACCAGAATACCATCGGCAATTACAATGGCATTATCAACCAACATACCCATAGCAATAATAATAGCTGCCAAACTTACACGCTGTAACATAATATCCATGCTAAGCATGATAATAAAAGTCCCAAGTATGGTAAAAATTAATCCACTACCAATTAGCAAACCTGTTCTAAAACCCATTGCTAACAAGAGAACAAATACCACAATTAACACCGATTCTATTAAGTTAATCATGAAAGTTTCAATTGCAATACTTACTCTTTCAGGCTGGTAAAAAACACGATTTACATTTATTCCAACGGGAATACTTGCCTTTAACTCATCGATACGTAATTGAACACGTTCCCCCAACTCAATAACATTACCACCTTTTTCCATTGCAATGGCAAGTCCAATAGCTGGTTTCTTATTGTATTTTAACTTGTTTGAATAAGGAGTTACATAGTTTTCCTTAATGTCGGCTACATCTTTTAAATAGATTGGATTTTTAGCATTCCCTGAGATTAAGATATTCTTTAAATCCTCTAACTCATGAAAGCTACCTTCCGAAGCAATTCGAATTCTTTCGCCTCCAACTTTTATACTTCCAGGATCAACAACCTCATTTTGATTATTCAAAATTTCGATCACACTAGCTGGATGTATGCCAAGGTAGGCCAACTTCTCTTGCGACAATTCTACATTAATACAGCTTCGTTGTTCTCCGTAAAGATCAATTCTCTTAACACCACTTACTAATAGGAGTTCACGTTTCATATATCGTGCGTAATCCTGAATTTCTTCATCAGAAAAACCATCACCATTTAAAGCTAGAAAGATTCCATAAACATCGCCAAAATCGTCTACTACAATGGGCTTAGATGCTCCTTGTGGCATTGCTGCACTTATATCGTTTACCTTACGCCTTAGAATATCCCAAAGCTGTGGTAAATCTTTCATTCTTACCGATTTTTTAACATTTACTGTGATTTCAGAATATCCTGCCATTGATCTGGATTCAATATTATCAATATTGTCCATCGATTGAATGGCTGTTTCTAGAACATCGGTAACTCTTAATTCCACCTCGTGAGGTGAGGCTCCTGGATATTGGGTAATTACCAAAGCAGTTTTGACGCTAATTTCGGCATCTTCGAGCTTTCCCATTTTAAAGAAAGCAGCCACTCCTCCAAATGCAATTGCAATTAATACAAATAGGAGTACTTTTCGCCGTTTTAAAACGGCATCAGTAAAACTCATAACTGACCTCCTATATTTGTATTAGATTTTTTATTAAGCATTTTTACTTTTTGCCCTTGATGTAAACTATGAACACCTGCCGAAACAATTAATTCTCCATGTGAAACACCACTCGAAATACTAATCATTCCTTTCGAATTAAAAGAATCCAACTCAACTTCGCGTTTTTCGACACAATTTTTCGATGAATTAAAGACCCACACATAAGATTTTCCTTTTTTACTAAAAACCGAAGTAACAGGTAATTTATATGAATCTTTATTTTCATTTTTAAGCCCAACCGTTACACTTGCAACCATGCCCGGAACAATTTGATAAGATTGTCTATCTATTTTCAATCTCATTCTGAAAAAATTATCTCCATTAGGTTTTTTCTCAATATCAATTAAACTCAAATTGAAATTTACGTCCTTAAAATTCTCGAACTTACAAGCGAAAGATTCAAAGAATTTACTTTGTAAAAAATCATTCTCACTTAAGCCAACAGTTATTTCTAAATTATTTAAATCAAGCAATGATACAATTGGTTGTCCTGCTGCGATTTTCTCATAATTTTCGGTATACATTGCTTGTACATAACCTGAGAAAGGCGCATAAATTTTAGTGTCATTCAATGCATTTTCGGCAGCTTCCTTTTGCGCTTTTGCCAATTTAAATGCTGCTTGAATTTGATCGTAAACACTTTTCGAGGTACTCTTCTTTTCGTATAATGCAGTATATCTTTCTGCTTGTAATTTTGCATTATCAAACTGTGCATTTGCAGCCTCGAGTTGTACTAAATAATCACGCTCATTTAATGCAGCTACAACTTGTCCTTTCTTAACAAACTGACCTTCGTTAACATTTAATTTTACCAATGGTCCAGAAATTTGAAAAGCCAATTTCACTTCTCTTGATTCTTTCACCAAACCAGTAAAAACCTTTTCTGTTAATTGGTTTGATGTATCATTCACTTTAAAAACCTTAACAGGCTGAATAATTTCAGTCTTTGTTGTCGATTCTTGCTTACAAGAAACAAGACCTGCGGTTAATAGTACCAGCAGGATCATCACTTTTGAAATCTTTTTCGTGTTCATTTTAACAGCATTTTGAACTATTAAAGTTCATTAAGTTCAATTTAGGTTCAAAAAATAATAGAAGTATTAGTACTCCCTTAAATTATTTTGTTTTTATTTCAACCGATTATACTCGGATTGTCAATTTTGTTTAATTATCATCTAAAATGAATAAAACCATTAAGTCTCCTTCATCTGATATTACTTTATTTTAAAGGAATTCCCATTCCCAAAAGTAAACATCTATAAGAGCTTCTTAATCTATCAATTGCCTCCTTCTCAGAATATACTCCTGTAACGTAAACTTCATTTAAATCTTGTAAGGCATCCAAACAATATTCAACATTAATATCCTGCCTAATTAATCCGGCTTTCTGCCACTCCTCATATTTTCTATAAACAATCACAATTTCATCTTTGTATTTATTTTCAACATCCTTCTCAATTAAAGGATATTCTTTATAAATCTGTTGAATCAAAATCTTTTGCGATGCAATGGCATAATCAAAGTAATTGTCCAAAAATTCCTGAGTTGCCAAAACTGGATCATTAATTGTTTTATATGGCTCCAGAATTTTGATAATGTTCACATCGAATATCTCAAATGCTATTTCTTTTACTAAATCCTCTTTGGTTCCAATTATTTTATAGAGAGTTGCTTTGGCTAAACCACACTCACGAGCTAATTCAACCATGTTCAATCCACGCAAACCATACTTCATCATCATATCCATGGCCACTTTTGTAACCTTCTCGTGTATTTCTGCTTTGTCTGATTTTGCCATAATTGAACCCTATTGGTATTTTGAGTACAAAATTAGATAAAATAATTCCATGATCAAGCTTGTTAATAAATTTTAACAATTATTGATTTAGTTAAAACACATAAAAATAAATGATAACTATAAGGCTAGGATCTCATTAGCATTGCTTCAAAAGTCTTTACCATCTGATCAAAATCAGGATAAACCTTTTGAGCATTATCTATAGTTTGAACTTTAAGAAATTCTTTTAATTTTTTATTGCCCCCTTTATTAATTAAAAACTCGATAAAAGCGGCACCTACAGGATAACTTAAATTACGCTCGTAACGGGTTGGTTCCTGCCACAATTCTAACAATGAAAACTTTTCTTTTGGAATTCTTTTTCGTGCAATTGAGAACAAATTTTTATCCATGGTATCGAAATATACGCCTAAACCTTTGTTTATTAACATACTTTTAAATTTCGGATTTACCACCTTTTGGCACAACATATTGCTAAGTTCATAGTCTTTTTTATCATTCATATAAACATTCACAATATTTAAATCGGAATTTGAACAAGCAAGAGATCTATTTAACTTTCGATAAGCTTCATTCCTATCGCTCCAAATATAAACATCAACTTTTTTACTCGGAAGAATATCAAAAAATGAAATAATTCTATCGTAGTTAATCTCGCTTTGTTTTATATAGTCATCTAAATTTTTAAGTTTATCTATATCCTGCACATGATATCTTATGTTCTTGTTTTCTATTAACTTCCACGATTTATAATAAATACCATTCTGAAATAAACTCAAATATTTATTAGCATATCGTACAGATTCTCTTGAACCTTTATTCTTTTGACATTCTTTTAGAAGTTTTATAGCATCTTCTTTTTTACCATTGGTAAAAAGGCACTTAGCCAAATATACTTTACTTAATGATATGGTTTCTACCGATGCACCTTTGTTAGCAATAGATGCATTCAGGTAAGGAATTGCCTTGTCAAACATTTTAGACTCGGTATAAGCTCGTCCTAATATTGAATTAAGATTTGGATCATTACTATTATCGGACAATAGCAAATGAGCTTTCTCTATGAGCTTATCATATTTTCCTTTTGAGTATAATTTTTTTAGCTCTTTATTTTGACCTATAGAACTAAAATTAAAAAAGATAAATAAGAGAGCGATAAAAATTCTCTTCATAGCGGATATAATATTTAATCAATAATTTTCCTAAAAATGCTAATTTACTATTAATAACTTAAGAAAAGCTATTCATAAAAAATGAAAAGGACTATGGTTCATATATTACAAAATGCTGATCAGAAGATCAGCATTTTGTAATTATCTATAAAAAAAATAAAAATGGAATTATAATTCCAATGGCAATTAACCATTTTCCTCTACCACTTATCCCTTTTTTTCCTGGAACCATAAAAATACCCGATATGGCAAAAAATATTAATACTACAGCAAACAGGTCGGCCATAAAAGTCCATCCTAGTTTACTATTATAGTGTAGTTTATTTATAAAATAAACCCACTTCTTTTTTTTATAAATCTCAAATTGCAAATTCCCATTTACAGGATCATACTTTCCAAGGCCCCCTTTTAAATAAATATCATAATATTCCGTATTGGGAATAATTCTATTCAATTTATAATCTTTTAAATTTGAGCTCCAATAAGCTGTTAATTCATCAGGACTTAATGAGTTTTTAACCTTAAATTTCAAATACTCTGTTTTATATGCAGGATCCGAGTCGTGTGTTTTATGATTCAAAATAATTCCTGATACGGCATATATAATTGTTATTCCCACAAAAAAATAACCTAAATCTCTATGTATTAACCTAAACCATTTTCTAAGCTTATTCTTACTCAACAACTTCATATTCTGTTCCATCTACAAAATAAATAGCATAATAATCCTTGTTATTCTTTTTCATCCACTCACGCATTTCTTTAATGTTAGTCATTTCAGAATTGCAATGCTCACCTTCATTTTCTGTATCTACTTTTTCTTTAACGTCGCTCTCCCACTTATTTATATATTCGGTGTCTAATCTTTTCTCACACAATATACCTTTTACAATAAGATCACTACCTGCTATTTCTCTGTTAAATCCTTCTAGCTTTCCACTAGCTTCTACACGAATAGATAAATTACCTTCTGCATTTTTAAGAATACATCTCTTGCCTGAGTGCGCACATACATGATTTACAGTACCTCTAAAAGAAATTTGCTTACCAATATTTCCTTCTGCAGTCTCCATTAGCTGATCAATAGTAAGAATTACTTGCTTTTGATTTACTGCCTTGGCAGAATTAGATTTTTGTTTAGATGTAGAGTTACAAGAAAGTAGACTAATACAAACAATAAATAAACTTAGGTATTTCATGCTTTTTCGATTTAATTGTTTATTTCTTTTTGATATAAATAACAATAATATTACTATGCTTTGATTTTTCCAAGCAGAACTAAAAATATTTAATGTTTAAATTGTTAACAAAAAATTATCTTAATTCGATTACAGCTAAGGATTTAAAACTTGGTAATTTTGAATTAATATTTAGCAAAATAAATCCCTGACAGGAAATATATATATATTCACACTAAAAAAGTAACCATTCATGACAAAACCCGTAATATACCCGAGATTCCTAAAGCTAGAATCATGAATTGTTTTTATACTTTTAACACATAATTTTAGATTATATATAATGAGAAAGTTCAAAGACTGGAGTATAAAATCCAAACTTATGCTCTTAACTATTTTAACACTTATAAGTATTACAATATTAAGCGTAACTGCTAATTATTTTTTTAATACCAGTAAAACTTTTAGTGTTATGGTTAACGGATTACGTATTCATCAGGTGTTGTTACAAACCGGAATCGACGACCTTTACAACTATAGACTTACCAAAGAATTAAAATACAAAGAAAAAGCAATAAGAAATTTAAACAGATCGAACGATCTTGCTCAGGATTTGCTTAAAATTAAAAAGCTTTATGCAACGAAAACTAATCGTGAAATTGCAAGTATGCTGTACGATAATTTCCCGGAGGTATACAATAATGATTACGAAAATGCCATTTTAATGGTGAGTAGGTTTAGACTATTGCATAAACTTAAGAACAATGAAATGGGATCAGCCAGAGCAAATACTGCTCTTATTTTATCTGCATCTCAAGAGCTTACCAACCAATTATTGCATAATAAAACAGAATTTGATGTGAAATTAATGCAAGAACAATTGTATACCGTTCAAAACTACTCAACAAAAATTAGAGAAGATATAAATAGATTAACATACAAATTTAGCAATGCACTAATTTGGATAATGAGTGTAATTTCTTTCATAATTGCCTTATTTATTCTTTTCTTATCAAGATATATCTCTAGATCGATTACCGTTCCTGTAAAACTAATGGTCGATAATTTTAAATTAATTGCCAAAGGTAATTTTCGGACTCCGCTTAATATAAATACGAAAGATGAAATTGGAGCTTTAGCTAGATCCTTTAAAACAATACAAAATGATTTTCAAAATGTAATTGAATACACCACAAAAGTTGCCAATGGTGAATTAAACATTCGCTTAAATCCAAAATCGAAGGAAGATGAACTTTCGGTTTCGCTAAACAAAATGGTTAAAACTTTAAAAGATTCGAAAGATACAAATGATGAAACACTCCGGTTTCGATCGAGCAAAAATTTGTTAAATGAACAATTACAGGGAGATCATGACCTTACTGAAGTTTCTGATCGAATTTTAAATTTCACTTCTGACTTTCTTACTGCACCACTGGGGGCTATTTACATTTACAATAAGGAAGATGATTCTTTGCACTTAAGCTCATCAACCGGTCTGAAAGTAAATGAGCAACAAAAAATTATTAAAGTAGGACATGGTTTAATCGGCCAGGTAGCCAGAAAACAAAAAACACAACACTTAAAAGATGTTCCGGCCAATTACTTTACTGTATTTTCTGGAACTGGTAAACTTCAACCAACCAATATTCTTCTTATTCCTTTTCTTTACAACAATGTATTTTACGGTGTCTTGGAATTAGCTGCCATTAACACTTTTTCTGAATCGGATCTTAAATTTATGGATTCGATTCGCGACAGTATTTCTGTTAAGGTTGCCTCAACTACATCTCGCAAAGAACTGGAAAACTTATTAGAAAAAACACAGCAACAAGCAAGCAAATTGCAAGTTCAGCAAGAAGAATTACGTGTTGCCAACGAAGAACTAGCTGAACATACCAATATTTTAACCGAAAACGAGAAAAAATTACAGGTTCAGCAGGAAGAATTAAAAGTTGCCAACGAGGAACTCGAGGAAAGAACAAATCAACTAGAAATCCAAAAAGACGAAATTGAACAGAAAAATACCGGTTTATCATTGGCTCATAATAAAATTGAAGCTAAAGCCAGAGAAGTAGAACAGGCCAGTCAATACAAATCGGATTTTCTTGCCAACATGTCTCACGAACTAAGAACTCCACTTAATAGTTTATTAATTCTTTCTGGCATTCTGGCTAAAAATAAGAAAGGTAACCTAACTTCCGAAGATGTTGAATCGGCAGAAATCATAAATAAAAGTGGTAAAGATTTATTACAATTAATTAATGAAATTCTGGATTTATCGAAAATTGAAGCTGGTAAAATGACTGTTGAACTACAACAAATTCATCAGGACAGTATCAAAAATGAAATTTTAATGAATTTTAAACA
Source organism: uncultured Marinifilum sp. (assembly GCF_963677195.1). Classification (NCBI taxonomy): domain Bacteria; kingdom Pseudomonadati; phylum Bacteroidota; class Bacteroidia; order Marinilabiliales; family Marinifilaceae; genus Marinifilum; species uncultured Marinifilum sp. The sequence goes on along the minus strand of NZ_OY781918.1, from coordinate 1,834,567 downwards.
TCAGGCCGAAAAAAAGAAACTAAAATTCTTTGTTGATATTTCTAATAATTTTCCACAGAACATTGAAACAGATCCATTAAGACTAAATCAAATTATTAAAAACCTACTTTCCAATGCTCTAAAATTTACATCGAATGGTGAAATTAGTGTTAGCATGGAAAAAGTAGAAGACAAATCTGAATTCTGGCGCGAAGATTTAAAGAATACAGATGTTTGTGCAATAAGAGTATCAGATACAGGAGTTGGAATTCCCGAAGAAAAAAAAGAAGCCATATTTGAAGCATTTCAACAAGCCGATGGAAGTACTTCCAGAAAATATGGAGGAACAGGACTTGGCTTATCAATTTCTAAGGAACTTGCTCGCATTCTTGGTGGAGAAATACACCTCGAAAGTGAAGTAAACAAAGGTTCTGTTTTTTCCTTGTTTATTCCCATAACACAAAATGGAAAACCTCTTGTTACTCAAACTCCAAAAGCTAAAGTAGCAAGTCCTACTGCAAAAATTAAAAGCACAGAAATTAAAAGCAACGAACCGGTTATTTTACCAATTTTTATCGATGACGATAGAGATATTCCTCACTCAGGATCAGCCGTTGTACTAATTCACCCAAATAAAGAAGAGGCAAATGCCTTATACCATCAAATACACGAAACTAATTTTCAGGCTTTGGTGGCATCAAACATCAAAGATGCTATTTTATTAATAGAGGCGCATCAGCCATCGGCTATAATTATTGGTTTAGAACTAATACTCGAAAATGGAGAAGAAGTACTGGAACCACTAAAATTGAATCGATATGCATCAAAGTTACCTATGCACGTAGTAAATCCTGTTGAAGGATTTACTGAAAATAACATGCAGGATTTACCCACAGTAAATGCAAATAATCTTAAAAAGATTATTGCTAAAATGAATACCCATTTACTTACCGAATCGAAAAAAATACTGATAATTGAAGACAATGAAATAACCAGAAAACTAATTAAAAATATTTTAATTCCTACCAATGCAAAAACAGAAGAAGCAGTTACTGGCGACGAAGCATTTAAATTAATTTCTACCAGAAACTACGATTGCATTGTACTGGATTTAGGATTACCTGATATTACTGGAAATAAATTATTGGAAAATCTGGCCAATGCTAAAATAAAAATCCCAAATACGATTATTTATACCGGAAAAGATTTATCAAGAGATGAACATCGCGAATTAAGTAAATACACCAATTCAATAATACTAAAAGGACTTAAATCGGACGAGCGATTAATGGATGAAGTAAGCTTATTTCTGCATCAGGTAGCAACAATCACACCTAAAAATCAAAAAATAAAAGTTCCCGAAATAGATGACTCTATTTTTAATGGCAAAAAAATATTAGTTGTAGATGATGAAATCAGAAATATATTTGCCCTAGGCAAGATCCTGGAAGAAAAAGACATGGAAGTTTTAGAAGCTGAAAACGGAAAAATTGCCATTGATGTTTTAAAAAATAATACCAATATAGATTTAATTCTTATGGATATTATGATGCCCGAAATGGATGGATACGAAGCCATGACAACAATTAGACAAACACCAGAAATTAAAGATATTCCGATTATTTGCCTTACCGCAAAAGCAATGAAAGATGATTACGATAAAGCAATAGCCTCTGGAGCCAATGATTACCTTTCTAAACCTATTGATGAAAATAAATTATTTTCAATGCTTAAAATTTGGCTTTATAACTAGCTAAAAAAGATATAGAAATATATGATTAAGGAAAAAATATTAATTGTTGACGACAAAATAGAAAACCTAGTAAGCCTTGAGCGATTACTTAGCGATTTTAATGTTGAATTTGTGCGTGCCGAATCGGGAGAAGAAGCTTTAAAACATACTCTTCACGAAGATTTCGCGATGGCAATACTAGATGTTCAAATGCCGGGCATGGATGGCTATGAAACGCTAGATTTTATGCGTCAACGAAAAAAAACAAAACTATTACCTGTAATATTTGTTTCGGCAATTCATCAAAGCGATCTACATATTATTAAGGGTATAGAAAGTGGTGCGGTCGATTTTATTCCAAAACCAATAATTCCTGAAATTTTAAAAGGGAAAGTAAAAGTTTTTCTCGATTTATACCGACAAAGAAAAGAATTGAATACTCTTCTAAAATATCTGGAAACAAAAAATGAAGAACTAATTATAGAAAAAACAAAAGCAGAGGATGCCACAAGAGCTAAGTCTTTATTTTTAGCTAATATGTCGCATGAAATTCGCTCTCCTATGAACGGAATTCTTGGCTTATCGCAACTTCTCAGACAAGCAGACTTAGAACAAGAGCATAAAGATATGCTTAAAGTAATTTGTACTTCGGGAGAAAATTTACTGCAGATAATAAATGATATTCTCGACTATTCGAAAATTGAAGCCGGACAAATAGAAATAGAAGAAATAGAATTCGATCTTAAAAAACTGGTCGACACAATTTATCACCTATTAAACTTTAAAACCCGGGAAAAAAACATTGAATTTACCGTTGATATTGAAGACAGCATACCAATCAATTTAATTGGAGACTCGTTTAGACTAAATCAAATATTAATGAACCTTGTTAATAATGCAATTAAATTTACGCATAAAGGTTCTGTTAAATTATCAATAAAATGTCTCGGAAAAACCGACGAATATGTATCTTTATTTTTTTCGATAAAAGATACAGGAATTGGAATCTCGAGAGAAGCACAAACAAAACTATTTAAAGAATTTACTCAAACCGATAGCTCAACAACTCGAAAATATGGAGGCACAGGACTTGGATTAGCTATTTCTAAAAATTTAACCAACCTTATGGGAGGAAAAATTAGCTTGGAAAGTACTCCCAATATAGGATCGGAATTTATGTTTGAACTAAAATTTGCTTACAAAGAAAAGGAGACTGAAATGTTAAATAACGAAAAGGTAGAAATTCCAAAACAACTATCAATTCTAGTAGCGGAAGATAACCCTATTAACCAAAAAGTTGCCATTCTTACTCTACGTCACATGGGATTACAATGCGATGTTGCAAAAAATGGACTAGAAGCATTCGAAATGCATAAAGAAAATCATTATCAGGTAATACTTATGGATATGCAAATGCCCGTTTTAGACGGCATTAATGCAACCGAAAAAATCAGACATTTTGAGGCTGAAAATCCAGACTTAGCAAAAACTTTTATAATTGCTCTTACAGCAAATGCTTTTGTAGAAGATAAACAAAATTGTATTGATGCAGGAATGAATGATTTTATAAGCAAGCCATTTAAAGAAGAGGCTTTAAGAAAAATACTAAGCCAAGTTTCTAAAAGCATTGCTTAAATATGGAAGAAAATAAATCAGCTAATTCCGAAATTATTGATATAGAAATTAATTTATTGTTAGAGGCAATTTATCAACAATATAGCTACGACTTTAGAAATTATTCTAAAGCACACATCAAAAGAAGATTGATGCATAGAATGGCTATTGGAAGTTTTTCTTCTATTTCGCAAATGCAAGAAAAATTGTTACGAGAGAAAAATTTCTTTATCGATTTGTTGGAAGATTTATCGATTAATGTAACCGAAATGTTTCGCGATCCAGATTTTTATAAATCATTTCGCGAAAATGTAATTCCTACTTTAAAAACGCATCCCTTTATTAAAGTTTGGCATGCCGGATGCTCAACAGGAGAAGAAGTTTATTCTCTTGCTATTCTTTTGCATGAAGAAGGACTTTTAGACCGATGCCAAATTTATGCTACCGATTTTAATCGTAAGGTTTTAGAAGTAGCAAAATCGGGAATTTATAACACTCAGGATTTAGATAAATTTGAACAAAATTACATTAAATCGGGAGGTAAAAAAAACCTGTCTGATTACTATACTTTAAAATATGGTTCAATTAAATTAGATCAAAATTTATCAAAAAGAGTAGTTTTTGCCGATCATAATCTAGTAACCGATCATGTATTTGCCGAAGTAAACCTTATTCTCTGCCGAAATGTTCTTATTTATTTTAACAAAGATCTTCAAAATAAAGTAATTAATTTATTTTATGACAGCTTGTTACATAGTGGTTATCTTTGTTTAGGAACAAAAGAATCTCTTAAATTTACGCAGTACGATAAATTATTTAGCGACACCGATTCCAAACAAAAAATATTTAAAAAGCTTATCTCTCGATGATAAAAGCAATTGTAATTGGAACATCTTATGGAGGATTAGAGGCTTTAAAATGTATTATTCCTAAGCTTCCCGAAAATTTTCATTTGCCAATACTAGTTGTATTGCACATTGGAGACAATAACAACGATTCGTTCATTTCATATATTGATAATATAAGTAAAGTAAAAGTTAAGGAGGCCGAAGAAAAAGAAAAATTACTAAGCGGACATGTATATTTTGCACCTCCAAATTATCACATGTTAGTAGAAAAAGACCATAGTATATCGTTTACTATCGATACCAAAGTTCATTACTCACGTCCATCAATCGATGTTCTTTTTGAATCGGCAGCATGGGCGTATGGCAATAAATTAATAGGCGTTATACTAACTGGATTAAATCAGGATGGTGCAATGGGATTAAAAACAATTAAAAACCATGGTGGAATTGCAATAGTACAAAATCCTGATAAAGCGGTTGCATCAATAATGCCACAAGCAGCCATCTCAAGATCAGATCCCGACTATATTATTGATATAGAATATATTTGCGATAAAATACTAGAAATCACAAAACAAAAATAATTTCTACCTTAAAAAAAAGAGAACCTTTCCTTTTTTTCGATATTTCGTCTCAATTTAAAAGAAAAAAAATGCCATTAACAGTTGAAATAAAAGCTTACTGCAAAAATCAAGATAAAATACGTAATATTTTAAAAGAAAATAAGGCAATTTTTAAAGGAACAGATCATCAAATAGATACTTATTTTCATTCCAAAACAGGAAGGTTAAAACTTCGCGAAGGAAATATCGAGAATAATCTGATTTATTATGTGCGAGAGAATACAAAAGTGTCAAAACAAAGTAAAGTTACTTTATACGAAACCAAACCGAAATCTACTTTAAAAGCAATTCTGGAAAAATCAATAGGAACTAAATGTGTTGTCGATAAACAAAGGGAAATATATTTTATCGACAATGTAAAATTTCATTTAGATACTGTTAAAAATTTAGGTGATTTTATCGAAATTGAAGCTATTGACATTGATAATAATATTCCAAAAGATAAACTACAAGAACAATGTAATTATTACATTAAATTATTGGAGATAAACGCAAAAAATTTAATTTCCCACTCCTATAGCGACCTATTGCAACAAAATAGTCTTTTTAATCAAATATTTATAGAAGAGTAAGTAATTATAATTTTTGCTTATTGTAAGGATCATATTTAGTAACTTTAGAGTAGACTCAAAAACTACTAAAATGCTTGAATTTGACATACGAAAACACAAAATCAACAATAACGAATCGAAAGGCAAACAACTTGCCTTGGGTATTGCATTTATATTTACAGCTTCCCTTCTCTATTTTTTTAATCGTTATTTTAATTTTTTACCGCATGGAAATTATTTAATTCTTGTATTAGCAGTTTTAGCAATTTATTTTATTGGATTACTATTAGGCTGCAAAATATTTTATCCTAACGAATATCTACTTATTAACTCGCGTAAATTAACTTACAAAATAGGATGGAAAAAAAAGGAAACAAAAGTTTATTTAAAAGATATTGAAGATATTTTGATAGAAAACCACAAGATGAAAATCATACTAAAAAACAAAGAGATTATTTTATTAAATCTTTCTCATTTAGATGATAATTCCATTTCAATCCTAAAAAATTATTTGAATATCACAGAATAAAAAAACGGAAGCTAAATTAACTTCCGTTTCTTATTTATTTAATTGTCATTCTAGCAAAAGGTGCCGTATCCTGATCAACAAATTCTTTTCTTAAATATTTAAAATATCCCGTTATGGCAACCATAGCTGCATTATCTAAAGAATAACCCAACTGAGGAACAAATACTTTCCACTTAAATTTTTCTGCAGCACTATGCAAAGCTTCTTGCAAACCCGAATTGGCCGAAACACCTCCCGCAATAGCTACTTGTTTAATACCGGTTTCTTTGGCCGCTCGTTTTACCTTATTCATTAAAATATCAACAATTGTATGCTGTAAGGAAGCACACAAATCATTCATATTTTCCTGTATAAAGTTTGGATTTTCCTTTATTCTGTCGCGAACAAAGTAAAGAAATGACGTTTTTAATCCGCTAAAGCTATAATTTAAACCCTGAATTTTAGGTCGGCTAAATTCAAAAGCAAGCGGATTTCCGAGTTTGGCATTCTTATCGATAATTGGACCTCCCGGATAAGGCAAACCCATAACTTTCGCACATTTATCAAAAGCTTCGCCTGCAGCATCATCGATGGTTTCTCCAATTACCTCCATATCTAAATGATCTTTCACAATAATGATTTGTGAATTACCACCCGAAACCAAAAGAGCTAAAAATGGAAATTCCGGATGCTCATATTTATTATTCACATCATCAATAAAATGAGCTAAAATATGCGCCTGCAAATGATTTACCTCTATTAGAGGAATATTTTTCGACATCGCAAATCCCTTAGCAAAGGAAGTTCCTACCATTAAAGATCCTAATAAGCCAGGCCCTCTGGTAAAAGCAACCGCATCAATTTGGTCGGCATTAATTCCAGCTTTTTCCATTGCCTGATGAACAACTGGAATAATATTTTGCTGGTGAGCCCGAGAAGCCAATTCTGGCACTACTCCACCGTATTGTTCATGTACATCCTGATTCGCAATTATATTTGAATAAATAACTCCATCCTTAAGTACCGATGCCGATGTATCATCACAAGATGATTCTATTCCTAGTATGGTTACACTCATCAATTTAATATTAATATTGAACAATTATCAGCCTTTATCCTTTAATTAGTTAAAAAAGTCAAAAAACTGCTTAAACACTCCAACGTATGTATTATAATTTCGTCTTTTTAGCTAATTTTGTGAATCTCACAAAAAGCCAAAATTATTAAAAAAATTTTCAAAATATCAATTTGGAGCTTATTGGTTATCATTATGATTCCCTGTTTGATGTATCTGCTATTTTTAAGTAGTACTGTTCAAACTTATTTAAGCCGCAATTTAGCCGACTATATATCTAAGCAAACCCACAGTCCTATTACAATTGAGGGAGTTAATATTTCTCCTTTTAAAAGTATTATTCTTAAAGGTTTGTATGTGGAAGATTATCAAAAAGACACTTTAATTTATATTGATAATTTAAAAGTACAGATCGATTCGTTTAATTTTAGTAAAAAACAACTTCATATTAATAAACTTACGCTTGACAAAAGTTTATTTAAATTATATGAAGATGCCGAAAGAGTTTTAAATCTTGATATTTTTCTAGATTCCCTTTCAAGCAATTCTTCAACAAGTTCCGAAGATTCTCTTCAAAAATCATGGAATATAAATGTCGCTAATATCGACCTTAAAAATACAAAGTTTGCATATAAAACTATTGCTGCAGTTCCTCAAAAATTTGGAATGAACTACGACGATATATACGTAACAAACATAAACTTACAGGCTCGTGATATTAAACTTATTAACGACTCTTTAGACTTTCAAATAAAACATCTTAGCTGTCTGGAAAAATCTGGTTTCGAGTTAAAAGACTTTGTTGCTCATTCTTGGATAACCAATAAACAATGGGGATTAAGTAATGTAATTATCTCATCCGAGAAAAGTAAACTTAACGCTGAATATCTATATTTTAACTATATTCCTAATAAGGGATATTGGGCAAAATTCACTAAAAAAATGAAACTGGACTTTCAAATTCGCTCCTCGCGAGTTAGTTTTCTTGATCTGGCTTATTTTAATGAAGATTTGTTAGGTTTTAAAGAAAGCGGCTATGTTTCAGGAAAAATATATGGTACTATTTTCGATTTAAGAGGTAAAAATATTAATATCGCTTACGGCGATAATACTACACTTAAAGGACGTTTTTACATGAATGGCTTGCCAAAAATTAAAGATTCCTACCTCGAAGCCGACTTTAAAGAACTTACAACCAGTATTTCGGATATTGAAAAAGTATACATTCCAGGCTACTCTAAAGAGCATTTTAAACTTCCCGAATATTTTAATAACCTAGGCTTAATACAGTACAAAGGTAAATTTAACGGATTTGTTAACGATTTCGTTTTTTACGGTAATTTCAATACTAAACTTGGCAATTTAAAAACAGATATTCTTTTTAAACCCAATCATAAAAATGGTAAACTTGATTTCACTGGTGATTTAACTACTCAGGAATTTAATTTAGGAGGCTTTGTGGGGAGCAGTAAATTTGGTGATGTTTCTTTAGATTTGTCGGTTAAAGGTTTCACATCTGCAGAAACAACTCAAGGAACAATGAAAGGAAACATTTCTAATCTTGATTTTTATGATTATGAATATGAAAACCTTTCACTAAATGGTTTCTTTTCCGAATCTCAGTTCGATGGACAAATATCTATTCAGGACCCGAACATTGGCTTTGATTTTTCTGGTAAGGTAGATTTCTCGCACGAAACACCAACAATGAGATTTAGCTCTAATATAAACAAGGCCAAGTTATTCCCACTAAACTTAAATACCAAAGATCACAAAGCAGAATTAAGTATGGCTATAAATGCTAACTTTACAGGTAATGGATTAGATAATGCCAACGGTATTATTGAAATAAGTAATACTAATTATAAAAATAGCCTGGGAGAATTTCAGCTTAATAAGTTCACCATAAACTCATTTACTTCTTCCAATTTTAAAAGAATTCTTCTAAAATCGGATATCGCAGATGCTAAAGTTGAAGGTAATTACGAGGTAAGCAAACTTGTTTCGTCTATTGCAAATCTTACCTACCATTATTTACCTGCCTACGCTCCCAATAAAGAATACTTAAAAACCGACAGTACAAATAATTTTAAATTCTCAATGAATTTAAAAAATACCGATTCTATTACTTCTATTATTTACCCAAATTTAAGTTTAGCTCATAACACCAATATTTCAGGCGAAATTATAGCCATAAACCATATGTTGGATATGCACTTTAATTCCCCAAAACTAATTTTTGATGGTAAATCATTCGATGAATTAAAAATAGATTTAACAACATCTAATGAAGAACTAATTCTTAAAGGCAGAACAAACAAATTCCTTTTTTCTGAAAATTTTGGACTATACAACTTGTCCCAAAAAATTACAGCTGGAAACAACACCGTTAAACTGGATGTTTTATGGAACAATTGGGATAAAGTTACCTATAGCGGCTTTCTTTCTGCAATAGGAAGAGTAAAAAAATCAACAAAAACCAACAACTCGATTTGGAAAGTTGACCTGCTTCCAAGTACAATAATAATGGCCGATAGTGTTTGGAGTATACCGAAATCTAAATTTGTAATTGATAGTACAAGTTACCAGATTGATAATTTTAAAATAGCAAGAGAAAATCATTTCTTTGGTTTAGATGGCAAAATATCCAGCAACCCTAACGACAGTATAAACTTTAGAATTCAGGATATTAGTTTAAAAAACCTAAATGATTTAACCCGAAATAAAAATATTGGTATCGATGGAACTGTTAAAGGCTATGTTCAGATATCCGATTTTTATGGCGACAGATTATCCAACTCTGACCTAATGATTAAAAATCTGGTTCTAAACAAGGATACTTTGGGAAACCTTTTCCTATTAAGCGATTGGGACAAACAGGAAAAGCGGCTCTCCTTTTCATCATTTACAGATTATAACTCCCAAAAAGAATTAGAAGTATTGGGAACATATACCCCCGATCAGGATTCCTTAAACATGGACATTAAAATAGACCAGCTAAGAATGGAGCTTTTAAATCCTTATCTACAGGAAAACATATCTGATATAAAAGGAAATACTACAGGAAACCTTCATATTCAAGGCAAAACCGATAATCTTAAATCGGATGGAAAGCTAATATTCAAGGATACTGAATTTACTGTTAACCAACTACGAACCAGATATAAATGTAGCGATAGCATAAGTATTACTCCTTCGGAGTTAAGGTTTAATGAATTCCAAATTAAAGATGAGAAAAATAACACCGCAACTATTTTCGGAGCAATTACACACCAAAACTTTAATAACTTCAACTTAGATATGCAAATTAACACCCTAAACTTTAATGTATTAGATACTAAAATAACCGACAATGAATTATTTTATGGTGAAGCCTACATGACAGGAATAACTGCCTTATATGGCCCACTAAATGATCTTGAAATTGATATTACAGCTAAAACCGAGAAAAATACAAGAATTAATATCCCTTTAAATAACAGCGGAGATATTCAGGAAAGTAACTTTATCACTTTTGTAAATACCAACAGAATAAAGGAGTCTATAGAGGAAGATTACAAAATCGATTTATCAGGAATTAAATTAAATTGCGACCTGGAAATTACACCACAAACTGATATTCAGATTATTTTCGACTCTAAAATTGGCGATGTTCTAAAAGCCAAAGGAAGTGGAAATCTAAAATTAGGAATTGACACAAAAGGAGAATTTAAAATATTTGGAGACTACACCATACAAAAAGGAAGTTATCTATTTACTCTGCAAAATGTTATCAACAAAAAATTCGACCTTGCAAATGGAGGTAATATTAAATGGACAGGCGATCCTTATGATGCAAAGGTAGATATTAATGCAGTTTACAATGTAAAAACTACCTTATACGACTTGTTATTAAATACTCCTTACGTCGATAATTCCAGTAAAATTCCGATTGAATGTAATATGAATTTAAGCCAAAGATTAGAAAATCCAAACATTAAATTTAGTATCAATTTTCCTACTCTCGATCAGCAAACTCAAAGCATTCTGTCTGGACTGTTCTCTACCGAAGATGAAATGAATAAGCAAATTCTGTCTCTGTTGGTTTTAAATCGATTTTATACTCCTGAATATCTAAGGTCAACTGATCCTGATTTTGAAAATAAAAATTCCAGTTATGCCGTTGGAGTTACCACTAGCGAGCTGCTATCAAACCAATTATCGAACTGGTTAAGTCAAATTAGTAACGATTTTGATATTGGTGTTAGTTACCGTCCTGGGGATAATTTAACAAGCGACGAAATTCAACTGGCACTATCAACTCAAATTTTTGATGATAAAGTTACAATCAATGGAAATGTTGGAACAAGTAACAGTCAGGAAAGAGATAATGATATTGTTGGCGATGTTGATGTAAACATTAAACTGGATAAAAAAGGGAAGCTACAACTTAAAGCCTTTACCCGATCCAACGAATATTTAGTCTACGAAGAATCGAGAAATACACAAGGTGTAGGTATCTTTTATAAAGAAGATTTTAATACTTTTTCGGATCTTTTTAAAAAATACATATCCTTCTTAAAAGGAAATAATAAAGAAGAAAAAAAATAAAAATATAAGGTAATAGTATATTAAAAACACCTTTCTCAATGTTTTTTAACAGAACTAAAGAAAGAATTTTTTCTTTAATTGTCAGCCGATATTAAAAAGCAAATATTAGTATATTAGCAATTTATCAACAAGAAAATAAATTCACCTAATAAATAATCGATTATTATGTTTGTATTAATGGTTGTGGTTTTTGTTCTGGGTTATATAGCAATTGCTCTGGAACATCCACTAAAAATTGACAAAGCAGCTTCGGCGCTTTTAATCGGGGTTTTAACCTGGACAATTTATGTGTTCGGTGGTGTTGACATTCTTTCATCAGGCGTTAGTAGAGCATGGAACGAATATGTTGCACTTAATCCTGGAGTAGATAACGCAAAAGGAATGCTCGGCTTCATTACTCATCATGAAATCTATCATCACCTTGCCGAAATTTCTACTATTCTTTTCTTCCTTTTGGGAGCAATGACTATTGTTGAAATCGTAGATCAGCATCAGGGATTTAAAATCATTACCGACAAAATTAAAACCACCAACAAAGTAAAATTACTTTGGGTACTTAGTATCTTAACTTTCTTTATGTCGGCAGCATTAGATAACCTTACAACTACCATTGTAATTGTTGCCTTAATTCGTAAATTAATTGATGATCAAAAAGATAGATGGTTCTTTGCATCTATGGTTGTATTAGCTGCCAACGCTGGTGGTGCATGGTCTCCAATTGGCGATGTAACAACTATTATGCTATGGATTGGAGGACAGGTAACTACGATTAATATTATTACAAGAGTAATCCTTCCTAGTTTATTTACTATGATTGTTCCTCTTATCATTGTAAGTACTTATCTTAAAGGTAATGTTACACGCCCTCAATTATCCGAAGGAGATACAAAAGAATATACAACACATAAAGAGCAGCTATTTATTCTCTGTTTAGGTGTTGCATCTTTACTTTTTGTTCCGGTATTTAAAACAACTACTCATTTACCTCCTTATTTAGGTATGCTTCTCGGACTTGGTGTTATGTGGGTTGTTACCGAAATTATGCACAAAAATAAAGATCACGAATTTAAAAGCCGCTTAAATGTAACTGGCGTTTTAAAGAAAGTTGATGTTCCTACAGTACTTTTCTTCCTGGGTATTCTTACTGCCGTATCAAGTATGCAATCGGCAGGTCATTTAGATATTCTAGCCTCATGGTTAGATAAAAATGTTCATGACATCTATGTAATTAACCTTATTATTGGTGTATTATCATCGGTTGTTGATAATGTACCATTGGTTGCTGCTGCAATGGGTATGTATCCTATCGAAGGAGCAGAGGCTGTTGGATATGCTGCCAACTTTGTTCAGGATGGTTTATTCTGGGAATTCCTGGCATATTGTGCTGGTACAGGTGGATCGATGTTAATTATTGGTTCGGCTGCCGGTGTTGCTGCTATGGGAATGGAAAAAATTGATTTTATCTGGTACCTAAAGAAAATTACTCTTCTTGCCTTTATCGGATACCTTGCCGGAGCAGGTGTTTACTTCCTTCAGGCAATGTTATTGCATTAAAATTATATTTTCCCATATTTTGTATGGAGAATAAAAAACAATAATATTAATTTAGCGAGATATAATATTCTTTATTATATCTCGTTTTTTTATGTATTAGATTAAATTAGAAAACAGAAGCATGAACTACCTTTCGATTATTACAGGCATACAAGATATCGCCCAAAATGAATTACCTATTGAAAATCAAGGAGCCGAAGCTACCCAAATCACTTTAAATTTTGTTGATTTAGCATTTAAAGGAGGATGGATCATGATTCCTATCTTCGCACTTTCGATTATCGCAATTTATATTTTTGGAGAAAGATATTTCGCTATCAGAAAAGCAACTAAAGCGGATTCTAATTTTATGAATCGCATAAAAGATTACATTCACGAAGGAAAAATAGATTCAGCATTGGCATTGTGTCAGTCAAAAGACACTCCCGTTTCAAGAATGATATCCAAAGGAATTAAACGCATTGGTCGTCCGTTAAACGATGTAAATGCAGCAATTGAAAATATCGGTAATCTGGAAGTTTCTAAACTGGAAAAAAACCTACCAACTCTTGCTACTGTTGCAGGTGCTGCCCCAATGATTGGTTTCTTGGGAACTGTTATGGGTATGATTCAGGCTTTTTATGACATGTCGAATGCAGGAAATAATATCGATGTTGCTTTACTTTCGAATGGTATTTATACTGCAATGGTTACTACTGTTGCCGGACTTACTGTTGGTATTATAGCTTACTTTGCATACAATATTCTGGTTGCCAAAGTAGAAAAAGTTGTTTTTAATATGGAAGCAACCACAACCGAATTTATGGATTTATTAAACGAACCAATTAAGTAAAGCCATGGCATTAAAAACCAGAAATAAGGTAAATGCAAGTTTCAGTATGTCGTCGATGACCGATATTGTGTTTTTGTTACTGATATTTTTCATGGTAACATCCACATTAATTAGTCCCAACGCCCTAAAACTTTTATTGCCTAAAAGCAGTAACCAAACTGCTGCAAAACCTATAACAACGGTTTCTATCGATAAAAATTTTAATTTCTTTTTGGAAACTACTCCGGTTCCTTTTTCTCAGCTCGAAAATAAATTGCAACGAAAATTAGCCCGAGAAGAAGATCCAACAATTTCTCTTCATGTCGATAAATCGGTTCCTATGGAACAGGTTGTTAAGGTAATGAACATTGCAAAAGACAATAAATACAAACTAATTTTAGCAACAAGAGCTAAGTAATATGGCAGATTCCAAAAACAAGAGAATTGGACTTGCAGGAACACTTTTTTTCCATATAGGATTAATTGCGCTTTTGTATATTCTTGGATTTCATACACCTCTTCCTTTACCCGAAGAACAAGGTATTCTTGTAAATTTTGGGAATTCGAACCAGGGAACTGGAAGACAAGATCCTGCTCCTTCAAAAGCTCAGAAAAAAATTGCTTCTGCACCCCCAACATCTATTCCTGAGCCAACACCTGCAAAAACAGAACCTGCAGCAAGCGAAGTTCAAGAGAAAGTCTTAACTCAAGATACCGAAGATGCTCCGGAACTTCCTTCGGCCAAAGAAATTGCAAAAAAAAAGGCTGCCGAAGAAAAAGCCCGAAAAAATAAAGCAGAAAAAGATCGCTTAGCCAAAATCGAAAGAGAAAAAAAACAACAGGAAGAACTAAAAAAACAAAGAGAAGCTGAAGCCGAAAGACAAAGACTAGCCGAAATTGAAAAAAAACGCAAAGCAGAAGCTGAACGTCAGGCTAAAATAGATGCCATAAATAACAAAGCAAAAAATGTTTTCGGCCAAGGAACTTCATCGAACAGTTCTCAAGGTGTAACAAACTCCTCTGGCAATCAGGGAGCACCCACAGGATCTCCAAATTCCGACAATTACAGTGGAACAGGTTTGGGCAATAAAGGTATTTCTTACGACTTACAAGGACGAAACTCATTATCTATTCCAAAGCCTAATTATAACTTACAAGAAGGGGGAAAAGTAGTTGTTGAAATTACTGTAGATAAAAATGGAAAAGTAGTAAATGCACGTCCGGGAATGCCAGGTTCTACAACCAGCAACTCTAGTTTATTCGAAGCAGCCAAAAAAGCCGCCTTAAAAGCTAAGTTTAATTCTGATGGCAGTGCTCCAGCCTACCAAAAAGGAAGCATCACCTATCATTTTCAGTTGAATTGAAATTAGCAGTTTTTAGAGTTCACAAATACAAGAAAATTTCTTCTCTCATTTTCGATAATAATTGTTTTTTACACTTGCTCCTTAATATTTTGTACTTGATATTTTGTATTTAATACTTGATTCTTAACTCTTTGTTCTTAATACTCATTACCTGCTTCTAAATCAATCCAATCATTTCGTACACTCCAATAAACTTAAGCGATGCGAAAACAATTACACCAAGCAAAATATAACGTACAAATTTAGCACCCCAACTCACTGCAAAATTTGCAGCAATATAGGCTCCAATCATATTACCAGCGGCCAAAATAAATCCAATTTTATAGTCAATTTGTCCGTTCATAATAAAAACACCTAAAGCAAATGGGGTATATAATAAAATCACAAATACCTTAATAGCATTCGCTTTAACCAAATCGAAACCAGCACCCAAAACCAATCCCGACAAAAGAAAGAAGCCAACTCCTGCTTGTATAAAGCCACCATATATTCCAATAAAAAAGAAAATTACAACTTGTAATATACTAGGTTTTGAACGCACCAAACCTGCCTGACCTTTTATCCAGGCATCGGGTTTATACAGCACAATAAAAAAGAGAAAAACCAATAAACCTCCAATGGTTTTCTCCATAATTTCTTCGTTAATTTCTACCGCCAAACTCGCACCTACAACCGAGCCTATAATTGCTGGCAATGCCAGCCATATTCCCTCTTTAAAAGAGAATACTTTTTGTTTCTTAAAACTAGAAACACCAACAATATTTTGTAATAAAATAGCAATTCTATTGGTTCCATTAGCCACGTTAGCAGGCAAGCCCATAAACATTAACATTGCTAAACTAATAACAGATCCGCTACCTGCTAAAGTATTCAAAAAACCGGCAAAAACACCTACCAAAACAACCAATAAATAATAATACCATTCCATAGTCCAAAATTTTATGATCCTAAACTACAGATAAAAATCGTATCTCAATATGTTACAAAACAAAGAGGCTATCTAAAAAGACAGCCTCTTAAAATTATGTTATATGTCTTACCTACCAGGCAAACATTGGACGCTCACACATCATTTCGTTTACTCGAGTACGCACTGAAGCAATTACTTCTTCATTTTCGATATTTGAGATAACCTCATCAATTAATTGAACAATTACCGGCATATCTTCTTCTTTTAATCCACGTGTAGTGATAGCTGGAGTACCAACACGTAAACCCGAAGTTGAGAAAGGAGTACGGGAATCGAATGGTACCATATTTTTATTAATAGTAATATCAGCCTTTACCAATACATTCTCTACTTTTTTTCCAGTAATATCAGGAAATTTAGAACGCAGATCAATAAGCATTGAGTGATTATCGGTACCACCAGATACAACCTTATATCCTAAACGTACAAACTCTTCAGCCATTACTTTTGCATTTTTCTGCATTTGAATAGCATACTCTTTATAAGAATCGGTTAAAGCCTCACCAAAAGCAACTGCTTTAGCAGCAATAACATGCTCTAGAGGTCCACCTTGCTGTCCTGGGAATACTGCAAAATTCAAAACCTGAGACATCATTTTAATGGCTCCTTTAGGAGTCGTTTGTCCCCATGGATTCTCGAAATCTTTACCCATAATAATCAAACCACCACGTGGTCCACGAAGTGTTTTATGAGTTGTTGTAGTAACAATATGACAATGAGGAACCGGATTACTCAATAAACCTTTTGCAATTAATCCTGCTGGGTGAGCAATATCTGCCATAAGCAAACATCCTACTTTATCAGCAATCTCACGCAAACGTGGAAAATCCCAATCGCGAGAATAAGCCGAAGCTCCTGCCACAATCATTTTTGGTTTATGCTCAATTGCCAATTGTTCCAATTCATCGTAATCAACTGTTCCTGTTTCTTCCTTTACGTGATAAGCAATTGGATTGTAAAAATTACCTGATAAATTTACAGGAGACCCATGCGACAAGTGTCCTCCATGAGATAAATCAAGTCCTAAAAAAGTATCCCCTGGCTTCATGCAAGCATAAAACACTGCTGCATTTGCCTGAGCTCCCGAGTGAGGCTGAACATTTGCATATTCTGCTCCGAATAACTCACAAGCTCTATCGATGGCCAACTGCTCGGTTTGATCAACAATTTGGCAACCGCCATAGTAACGTTTACCAGGATAACCCTCGGCATATTTATTGGTTAGGCATGATCCCATTGCGTCCATAACTTGCTGACTTACGAAGTTTTCTGATGCAATTAACTCAATACCATTTTTTTGACGTAGGTATTCCTGGTCAATAAGGTCGAAAATTTGGATGTCTCTTTCCATTGTTGTTTGTCTTTTCCCCGATTTTACTCGAGATGATTTAATGATTTGTTAGTGTTTTTAAAGGGAAAAAATCCCATGTTTACTGAATTTTGTTCCCCCTTGAAAAGATGATGCACCGCAATATTTTATCTATTATTCTATTCCTAAAGTGCAGCATCAAAATTAGACAAATCGGGATATTAAAAAAATTATTTTCAGCTTAATTCACCACTAAACAAATATTTATAAAGCATCTATTTTTTTGTCAGTCAAATTTACTAAAAGCATTTCTATTCTTATTTAGATTATCAGGTAAAAAACTATTCTTAACCCGAGATATTAGTCGAAAATCTAATTAGGCTTATATCATTTTCATACTTGTTTTGTTTATTGTAAATTTATCTTTGTGATTTTACCCTGAATCTTAAACTTATACCAATGGAAATTGTTGAAACAAACCCAAAACAAAGACCAGGATTACTAAGCGTATTGTGTATTCTTACATTTATAGGAAGTGGATTTGGTGTTTTAAATAAAATAATGGGAATGATTATATCGCCCATTAAAAATTTTATGAATACTGAATTCTTTGAAATGGCCAGAGAAAACCTGCCCGAAGAACCTTTTTTGAGAGAATTTGTTGAACAAGCTTTAGAAATAGGACAAAAAGCAATTGAACACTTATTTGAAATCTCATTAATTCAATTTGTACTTTATGCAGCAAGTTTAACAGGTGCAATTCTAATGTTTCAGTTAAAAAAATCAGGATTTTACATTTATACTATTGCTCAGGCAATGCTTTTATTTGCTCCGGTAATATTTCTTGGTTTTAATTTTATTGTTAATATTGGAATTTTATTCTCGAGTGTGTTTACAATCCTGTTCATTGCCCTTTATGCTATCAATCTTAAAAAAATGAATTAATAAACTTATTACTTACCCTATAAAACTATTTAATTATGGAAGAAAATGTAACTACTGTAGAATTGCCTAAAAAAAGACCAACTTTTTTAACCGTACTGTGTATTCTGTCTTTTATTGGTAGTGGGCTTCTTTTAGGAAGCACTATTGTTCAATATTTCACTTTCGAATCGAGCTATCCTGCACAAATGGAAAAGTTGGAAGAAGCTATGGAAAATCTATCTGATGCAGGTATTGACTCTGGTTTTGCCTATAATAGCGTTGAAAATGGACTTATAGCTCTAGAAAAAACATCTCAAAATTTAGGACAAATTACAGGAGTAAATGCACTTTTTGCACTTCTTAGTCTTTTAGGTGTGTTTTTAATGTTCAAACTAAAAAAGAATGGATTCTACCTTTATACCTTCGCAAATTTTTTCTGGTGTCTTGTACCTCTTGTTTTAATCGATTTTAAAGCAGCTATGACAACAGCAATAATGTATGGTATTATGACTATTATATTTGTGATATTATATGCCATGAATTTAAAACACATGGAATAATTTATTTTCCGAAAATACATTTTAAAGCTGCTCCCAAACGAGCAGCTTTTTTAATACTTTTTAAAATATTTTAACGCTGATAAAACAAGATGTTTTGTAAATTTATGATGCAAAAAACATTAAACTTATTTATTATGAAACATCTAAATAAATTTGTACTATCCTTCTGTATTTTACTGACTTCTGCTTCAGTATTCAGTCAAACTACAAAAAAAGAAAACCTGCCCAACAAAAACATCGATGTAAAAAGAGAATACGACAAAGATGGAAATTTAATTCGCTACGATTCTACCTACGTTTATTCATGGTCTTCGGACAGTACACATCAATTTCTGCCAGACTCAATTCTCTACAATTTCTCAGACATGTACAAAATGAGAAAGAAAATGCAGGAACAAATGGAACAATTCTTTCAAAAAGACAGCTCTGACAATAAGGTATTCCGACATCCATTTTTCTCTGATGATTTTTTTGGGAAAGACTTTTTCGATCCACAATTTTTCAGGAGAGATTTTTTCTCGAAAGACTCCAGCAAAAATGATTTTTTTAAAGAGTTGGAAGAAATGTTAGAGTCGCGAAAAAACTTAAGATATCAGCACAATAGTAAAATGCAAAAAGAACTGGATTCCCTCCGACATGATTTTCTTAAACAAAGACAAGAATATTATCAACAAAGAGATTCAATATACCGCAAACACAACGAAAAGAAAAGCAATACTGTAGACATATAGTACGGAGTTCGATTCAATTTTTTAAATATCATTCATAAACAGCCTGACAGTTTAACTAGTCAGGCTTTTTTATGCTTCGAAATACTTACTCTAAGAAAGATAATCTCTACAATTAAATCAATCTTATTTTTCTTAATGATTCGTAAAATTAATCTGCCGTAATCTTAACCAAATACTGACGATATGCAGTAAAAAGTTTCGATTTAGAAACAAAACCCACATACTTTCCTTTGCTGATTACAGGTAAATTCCAGGCTCCGGTTTCTGTAAATTTTTTAAGTACTATTTCCATGGTATCCTTATAAGATATCGATGCCGGAGGCATTATCATTAAATTACTAATAGGCGTTGAATACATTTCGGTGTTAAACATGATTTCGCGCACATCGTCTAATAAAACCACGCCAACCAAATAATTTTCCTTTGTTAAAACCGGGTAAATATTTCGTTTCGATTTAGAGATAACTTTTACTAAATCTTCCAGGTTCGCATTTTCATCAATACTCTTTAGATCTTTCTCAATAACTTGCGATAACTGCATAAAAGTAAGCACCGCTCTATCTTTATTGTGCGTAATTAACTCCCCTTTTTTTGCCAGCTGAATTGTTATTATCGATTCGCCCTGAATACTTTTAACCGTAATGTATGAGATTGTGGTCGATAACATTAGCGGTACAATTAATTCATACCCGCTGGTTATCTCAGCAATCAGAAAAATACCAGTTAAGGGCGCCTGTAACACTCCACCTAATACACTTGCCATTCCAACCAAAGTGTAGTTATTGGCATCGAGAGGATCTCCTAACTCAAAATAATTAAACGTATAAACGAACACAAAACCAAGCATGGCCCCGGTAAAAACCGAGGGTGCAAATATTCCCCCTACTCCTCCGGCTCCCAATGTTATAGATGTGGCTATTACTTTTAAGAACACCATAGCTCCAATAAAAATAATTACCATAAACCAGACATCAGTATAATTCTCGAATAAACTTGAATGAAAAACCTCGTTTAAACGACCGCCAATTAAGGCTTTTACCATATTATACCCCTCACCGTATAAGGCTGGAAAGTAAAAGATCAAAATCCCTAAAATTAAACCCCCAATCAACATTTTGTTTTTAAGTAATTTAATTTGCTCAAATTTATTCTCAATCCACAAAAACATACGTGTAAAATAAACTGAGGTTAAACCAGATAGAATTCCCAATAATATAAAAAAAGGAATATCAGATACTACAAAAGGAGAAGTAATGGCAAACTCTATTAATATATTCTCATCTAAAAATAATTTAGTAGTAATTGCCCCACTCACCGATGCCATTAGTAATGGAATTAATGAAAATCTTGATAAATCGATTAGTAAAACCTCTAAAGCAAAAACAATGGCCGCAATTGGCGTATTAAAAATTGCCGCAATGGCACCCGAAGCACCACAAGCCAGCATCACCGTAATTTCTTTGTAATTAAGATTAAAATTACGCGCCATATTAGACCCAATAGCAGCTCCCGACGATATAATAGGTGACTCCAGACCAATACTTCCGCCAAATCCGGCAGTTATAATAGATCCAATAACCGATGAGTAGGTTTTATGAAATTTAACAATGCTATTTCGCTTAGAGATTGCCTGAAGCAGGGAAGTGATATTGTGCTTTACGAAGTCACGAATAATATATTTTTTAAAAATAAGGGTCAACCCTAAACCAATCATTGGATACAGAAAAAACAAATAGTTCTGATACGTCCATTCTATACCATCCAATAAAAATTCACGCCCGTGATAAACAGCTGTTTTTAAAATTAATGCAGTTATTCCCGCAGCAATACCAACAAACACACTTAAAATAAGCATGAAATTTTGATTGTTGATATGACGCAATCTCCAAATTAAAAATCTGCGCCAGCGAGTAGTTTTTGCCATAGATCTATCCTGGATGATATCTTCTAATTTAGCAAAATGAAGGCAAATGAAAAAGAATCTTTGTAAAATTATAAGCAATAATACTTATTAAACTTACTTAGCTATAAACTGTGCTGCTACCAAATTCAAGTACCGAATTAATCACCACAAAAACAATAATACGAGTTTTGAAGTACAATTATCTTCTTAGAAATCACAACCTTACTCTATTGAATAGAAATCCCCTAATTATTCATCTGAAAAGTGAACTAAAACTCTTCTGTAAACATTAAATATTTTTGCTTTAGATACAAAACCCAGATATTTTTCATCCTGAATAACAGGTAAATTCCAGGCCCCTGTCTCTTCGAATCTACGCATCACCTTTTCCATTGGCGCATTGGCATCTAATATTGCCGGTGGCATAATCATTAAATTACGCACATAAATATCATCGTACATTTCAGGATTAAACATGATATGTCTGATATCATCCAACAAAACAATTCCCAGTAATTTTTCTTCTTTATCAACAACGGGAAAAATATTTCGCTGCGAATGAGAAATAATCTTTACAAGCTCACCCAAAGTAGCATCCGGTTCTACTCTTTTTAGATCAGTTTCAATGACCTTACCCAATTTCATTAAAGTTAGTACAGCTTTATCTTTATTGTGAGTAATTAACTCTCCACGTTTTGCCAAACGTTTGGTATAAATTGAGTGAGGCTCAAAATACATAATGGTAAGATAGGCTATGGTAGCTGTAATCATGATAGGAATAAACAATTCGTAACCTCCCGTAATCTCTACAATCAGGAAAATAGCTGTAAGCGGTGCATGCATAACACCAGCCATCATACCGGCCATGCCTATTAAGGTAAAATTGCTTTCAGATAGATTTACAAAATTAAATCCGTTTACAAATCGAGCTACAAAAAAACCAGAAACACCTCCAAGAAATAAAGATGGAGCAAATATACCTCCAACTCCTCCACTCCCCGTGGTAACGGTAGATGCGATAACCTTAAAAAACAAGATTAAGCCCATATATCCTAACAATAGCCAATAATTATCTTTTAAAAAATAAAAAATACTATTATTTACTAACTGAGCATGATTTCCGCTTAATAAAGCCTGAATAGTATTATATCCTTCACCATACAATGGCGGAAATAGAAATATCAAAATCCCTAAAGCAAAACCACCTATCAACATTTTTCGATAGCAATTGGTTACTTTATCGAACAAAGATTCCAGGTACATAGAAAAGCGTGTAAAGTAAAGAGATACTAAACCTGCAAAAACTCCCAATAAAATATAATATGGGAAATTTCCAATTACAAAAGGCTCTGTTACATCATAAGAAAGCAAGAATCCTTTTCCCATAAAAAAATAAGCAATACTTGCCCCTGTAATCGACGAAATCAACAATGGAATAAGCGATGCCATAGTTAGATCCAACATCAGAACTTCCAAAGTAAATACCATACCTGCCATTGGAGCCTTAAAAATTCCACCAATTGCACCTGCAGCACCACATCCAACCATTAGGGTAATAATTTTCTGATTCATGTGAAACATGCGTCCTAAATTAGAACCAATTGATGCTCCGGTTAATACTACAGGTGCCTCGGAACCAACCGATCCACCAAAACCAATGGTTAATGTACTGGCAATAATCGAAGAGAAATTATTATGCGATTTAATGTGAGAATTCTTTTTCGAGATGGCATACAATATGCGCGAAACTCCATGTCCGATATTATCCTTAACAAAGAATTTTACAAATAAAAGCGTTAGAAAAATACCAATTGCCGGATACGCCAAATAAATTAAATTAGCCGAATCGACATGTAAACGATGAGTTAAAAAATGATGCGTAAAGTGAATTGCATTTTTTAAGGTTAAGGCAGCTAAACCACTTATGGCACCCACAAAAAAACTTAAAATAAGAACAAATTGACGCTCTTTAATATTCTTAACTCTCCATACTAAAAATCGGGAAAGTAAACTTTTATTCTTCATTACTCCGAATCAGGATTAGCTTAATAAACTCTAATACCAATTTATATTAAAGCTGCAAACTTAAGCAAGTTCGTTTATAACCAAGCTTTAGATATTTATTGGCATTATACGGTGTGTAATATAACACCAAAGTCGTATAATAAATTAAAATTTAAAAGGTCGGATGGCTGAAAAAGTCAGGCGGCCCTCAATAAAATACATAAGAATATTAAAATTGATCTCCACTCTTAAGCATTTTATTGATTTGAGAATGTTTAAAATAGAAAACTGTAAACATCTCTCAAAATTTGAGCACAAAAGTAATAGATAATTACAAAGCACAACTCCTTTTTAAAAGAATTTTAAAAAAGTTTTCAACCCAAAGGATAATACATTGACATACTGACACAAACAAGCAAACGTTTGTATTAATTTTATACAAGATTATTATTCTGACTAAAGCATTAGTCTTCGGAAAAATGCTTTAACATTCGTCGGTAAGTTGAGAATATTTGTGCTCGAGAAACACAACCACAATATTTACCCTCATTTAAAACTACTAAGTTGAATTTATCAGAATATTGATATTTAGCAGCTACATCGGCCATAGATTCATCGTGTTGAATTACAACTTGAGGAATCACCATCAGCTCACGTACATTTACATCATCATATTTTTCTGGCTGAAACATTATCTCACGAATATCGTCGAGTTTTACAATTCCCTCAAAATTATTCTCTTTATCAATAACAATAAAAATATTTCGATGGGCTTTTGCAATTACTTTAACCAAATCGCCAAGTGTTGCTTCTGCATTAATTGTACTAAAATCTCTTTCAATTAATTTTGTTACCCGCATTAAAGAAAGAACATTTTTATCTTTATCATGAGTCATTAACTCCTTACG
The DNA here is from genome assembly GCF_963677195.1 of uncultured Marinifilum sp. Classification (NCBI taxonomy): domain Bacteria; kingdom Pseudomonadati; phylum Bacteroidota; class Bacteroidia; order Marinilabiliales; family Marinifilaceae; genus Marinifilum; species uncultured Marinifilum sp. The sequence continues at coordinate 1,810,009 of NZ_OY781918.1, read as the reverse complement.
TTTAGCTAATTGAATGGTATAAACAGAATGAGGCTCGAATGTTTTTACCGTGGCATACGAAATTGTTGCAGTAATCATTAAAGGCACAAATAACTGATAACCTCCTGATATATCAGCAATAAGAAACAAACCGGTTAAGGGAGCATGTAAAACTCCGGCAATCATACCAGCCATCCCAATTAAAGCAAAATTATTTACTTCGAGATCTCGTAAACCCATATGCTGAACAATTTTGGCAAACAATACACCCGAATTTACACCCATAAACAAGGTTGGTGCAAATATTCCTCCAACTCCTCCTGCTCCAAAAGTTATTGATGCAGCTATAACTTTAAAAAAAATGACCAGAACAAGCAAAACAATCAACATCCAAAAGCTATCGTTAAAAGAATAAAAAAATGAATTATTAAACAGATAAGAATAATCACCCGAAAGACATGCGTTAATAGCATGGTAACCTTCGCCATATAAGGATGGCAAAAAGAAAATAATTAATCCTAACGACAACCCTCCAAATATTAACTTTCGATAAGTAGCTCCTATTTTTTCGAACACGTTATGTATAAACATGTACGATTTTGTAAAGTAAGTTGCAATTAATCCTGTAAAAATTCCCAAAGCTATATAGTAAGGCAAATCTTTCATGTCGAAACCATATTCAACCTCAAATGGGTAAAGAACATCCATTCCCAAAAAGAAATAGGATGTAATAACTGCTGATGCTGATGCCAATAATAATGGTACCAGCGACCACATTGTTAAATCGAGCATAATTACCTCTAAAGCAAATACAATTGCAGCAATTGGAGCTTTAAAAATTGCAGCCATTGCTCCCGCACATGCACATCCTAAAAGCAAGGTAATGTGCTTATAATTTAAATGAAATAGCTTTCCAATATTAGATCCCAAAGCTGCACCTGTAGCTACTGTTGGCCCCTCTAAACCAACCGATCCACCAAAACCAACTGTAAATGCTGATGTTACAATAGATGAAAACATATTGTGCCGGTTTATTTGTGCATTGCTTTTCGAAATGCCATACAAAACATTAGGAATACCATGCCGAACCGGACGACGAATTACATATTTTATAAAAAGTACTGCAACTAAAATACCAATGGTTGGATAAATTACATATAGAAAATTCTGATATTCATCGGAAGAGTTATCCTGTAAAAGTGTACTAATTAAATGTACTGAGTTCTTAATTACAACAGCAGCAATTCCAGCAGTAACACCAATAAGTACTGCCAGGAATAAAATAAACTGACGATCACTGATGTTCTTTAAACGCCACACTAAAAAACGACCTAATAACGACTTTCTCTTCACTCTTAAATATATAAAACCAATATAGTTGGTAACTGTTAATCCCTCAATGCAATTCAGTGCCTAAAAATAAGGAATATCTATCTTAACAAACAAATGCTTTTATGAAAATGCACTCATTATTACTTTTAACCAATAAAGTTAACTAATCTATCGAACAAAATACTCATTATCCAATTTATCTATCTTGCCCATTCTTAAATTCATACTTCGAGATCTTAATCTTATCAAGAATTTTTCTAAATTTGCACTCAATCAGATAATTTAAATAAGGCACAAGAGATCACCTGATAGACTTGTGTCTTTTTTGCTTGTTAAAAAATGAATCAATATAAAATGAACAATAAAATCACATCTCTTTTTAATATCGAATTGCCAATAATACAGGGTGGTATGGTATGGTGTTCGGGCTGGAAACTGGCAAGTGCTGTTAGTAACTGTGGTGGACTAGGTTTAATTGGTGCCGGATCGATGCACCCTGATACATTTAAAGAACATATCCAAAAAACAAAAGCAGCTACTTCTAAGCCATTTGGAGTTAACATCCCTCTTCTTTATCCCGAAATTGAGAAGCTTATGGATATCCTTATTAAGGAAGACGTGAAAATAGTTTTTACATCGGCTGGCAGTCCTAAAAAATGGACTCCTTTTTTAAAACAACATGGAATTACGGTTGTACATGTTGTATCTAGTGCATTTTTTGCAAAAAAATGTGAAGATGCTGGTGTTGATGCCATTGTAGCAGAAGGATTTGAAGCTGGAGGACATAATGGAAGAGAAGAAACTACAACAATGACTCTTATACCTTCGGTTAGAAAAGCTACCACACTGCCATTAATTGCTGCCGGGGGAATTGCCTGTGGTAAAAGTATGCTTGCATCTATGGTTTTGGGAGCTGATGGTGTTCAAATAGGAAGCAAATTTGCTGTTTCTGAAGAATCATCGGCTCATATTAACTTTAAAAAATCGATAATAGAACTAGGCGAAGGTGGAACCAAACTGGCATTAAAAAAACTAGCTCCTACCCGATTAATTAAAAATCAATTTTTCGAACAAGTTAACAATGCTGAATGCAGAGGAGCATCGCCCGAAGAAATGAGAACAATTCTTGGAAAAGGAAGAGCTAAGAAAGGAATGTTTGAAGGAATACTTGATGAAGGAGAACTGGAAATAGGACAAGTTTCGGCCATGATTACAAAAATACAATCGGTTAGCGAAATCATGAACGAAATTAAGAACGAGTATCAGGAAAGCATACTGAACATGAAAAAACTGGAATTTTAAAATGATTGAATTCAATAAATTTACCCTTAAAAATGGCCTTCGAGTAATTGTTCATCGCGATGAAACAACTCCAATGGCAGCTGTTACCATTTTATATAATATTGGTGCTAAAGATGAAAATCCGGAACGCACCGGATTCGCACATTTATTCGAGCATTTAATGTTTGGAGGTTCGGTAAACATTCCAAACTACGATGAGCCGTTGCAATTAGTAGGTGGAGATAATAATGCATGGACAAGTAATGATGTTACCAACTATTACCTTACTGTTCCAAAAGATAATTTAGAAACCGCTTTTTGGTTAGAATCGGATAGAATGCTAAGCCTGGCTTTTAGTGAAAAAAGTTTAGAGGTACAACGCAATGTGGTAATTGAGGAATTTAAACAACGATATTTTAATCAGCCTTACGGCGATGTTTGGCTTCATTTACGTCCACTGGCATATAAAAAGCATCCGTACCAATGGTCCACAATCGGAAAATCGATTGAACAAATCGAAACCGTTCATCTCGACGAAGTAAAAGAATTTTTCTTTAAACATTATGCGCCTAACAATGCCATTTTAGTTGTATCGGGTAATGTAGAGCTCGATAATGTAAAGTTTCTTGCTGAAAAATGGTTTGGACCTATCGAAAAACGCGAAATTACAGAAAGAAATTTACCCGAAGAACCAGAACAAAAAGAATTCAGAAGCTTGCATATAGAACGAAATGTTCCTTTTGATGCCATATACATGGCTTTTCACATGGGTAAACGAACCGATGAGGAATTCTATACTACCGATTTGGTTTCTGATGTATTATCCAATGGTCAATCATCAAGAATCTACCAATCGCTGGTAAAAGATAAAAATTTGTTTTCTTCTATCGATGCATACCTTACGGGAGATCATGAACCTGGACTATTTATGATTACCGGTAAACTAATGCAAGGAGTATCTTTTGAAGTAGCTGAAAATGCTATTTGGGAAGAATTAAATGAAATTGCAAGCAAAAAAGTTTCTGATTATGAACTCCAAAAAGTAAAAAACAAAATAGAATCATCGCTTGTTTTTTCAGAAATAAGTTATCTGAATAAAGCAATGAATTTAGCTACTCATGAACTTTTAGGCGATGCCGAAGATATTAATAAGGAAGTCTGCAAGTATCAGAAAATAACTACTGAAGATATACTAAACACATCTTTAAAATTGTTCAGAAAAGAGAATTGTTCGGTTCTTTACTATCACGCGAAAAAATAGAAATGGAAAAACTATATAGAAACACAGCACCCAATTTCAAAACCATTGAAACTCTCGATATTTTACCTGATAAAAGGTATAAACTAAGCAATAATATTCCTGTTTATGTGCTTAACGGAGGCAGTCAGGATGTTGTTAAAATTGAGTTTATTTTTAATGCTGGAATCTGGCAACAGGATACTCCTTTAATTGCCAGTATGACAAATAGCATGCTTAACGAAGGAACCAATAAATATACTGCGGCCGAAATTGCAGAAAAATTTGACTTTTATGGTTCATACATAGGGTTTTCTACAGGAAAACACGATGCAAGCGTTAGCCTTTACACCTTAAATAAATACCTTAGCGAAACTCTTGAGGTAACAGAAAACTTATTAAAAAATTCAACATTCCCAGAAAAAGAGTTTCAAACTGTATTACAAAAAAAGAAACAACAATTTCAAATTGAACACCAAAAAACAAATGTTTTAGCTAAAGATAAATTCTGTGAGTTAATTTATGGTCGAAAACACCCTTATGCTAATGTATTTTCCGATCAGGAATTTGAAAACCTGAACATAAAATCAGTAAAAGACTTTTATTCAAAATATTACAGACCCGAAAACTGCCACATTATTGTAGCTGGGAAAGTAAACAATGAAGTAATGCAGTTACTGGAAGAGTTATTTGGCAATGATAAATGGCCTGCCAAAGAACCTGTAAATATTCCATTACACGAAACAAACAAATCTTCCGTCAAAAAAACCTTTGTTTGTAAAGAAGATGCTGTTCAAGCATGCATTCGAATAGGAAGACCAATATTTAATAAAAAACATAAAGATTATACTACTCTTCAGTTATTTAATCTTGTTTTAGGCGGATACTTCGGCTCACGTTTAATGCAAAATATACGTGAAGATAAAGGATATACGTACGGTATTAATTCTCTTATTGTATCATACTTAAATGCAGGCCATTTTGTAATAGTTACCGAAGTGGGAAGTGATGTTTGCAAAGATGCAATTGCCGAGATATTTAAAGAAATTAAAAAACTAAGAGAAGAACTTATATCCGACGAAGAAATAAAATTGATTAAAAACTATCTTTCGGGCGAAATGCTTCGCAATTTAGATAGTCCTTTTGCCCTATCAGAAAGCCTAAAAGGCAATCTTCCATTTGGACTAGATAACTCTTACTACCAACACTTTATAAAAGAAACAAAGAAAATAACACCCGAAAATATAAGAAACTTAGCAATTGAATATTTCCAAGAAAAAGATTTACAGTTAGTTGTTTGCGGACCAGCATCTTGCAGTGAGGCAATTAAATAAATTCATTTTTTTAATAAATAGATTGATTAATTAGATAAAAGTACTTGTTTCTTGTTTTAAAGGCTAAAAAATGATGTTTCTTGTAAAAAAAAGAAGAAATAAGTGCTCCTATTAATATTAAAAAATTGTTAGTTTTCGCTACTTTTAAGCAAGACAACAGATACTAACATCAGTCACCAGAGAGGTTTTTATGAATATTGAGACCGAAAAAGATAAACAATTAATACTTGAAGCTTACGAAGCTCTTTTAAAAGACTGTAAAAGAAGTCGTGCTGCCGAAAGTCAGAAAATGATAGATAAAGCTTTCCATTTTGCATGGAAGGCCCATAAAGGTGTGCGTCGAAGATCTGGCGAACCATATATTATGCACCCCATTGGAGTAGCTCATATTGCAGCTAAAGAAATGGGTTTGGGAACCAAATCTATTGTATCATGCTTACTTCACGATGTAGTAGAAGATACAGAATATACGCTCGAAGATATTGAAAATCTATTTGGTGCAAAAGTTTCCCAAATAGTTGATGGCCTAACCAAAATAAAAGGAGTTTTCGACAAACAAACCTCAATGCAAGCCGAAAATTTTCGAAAAATGCTATTAACCTTATCAGATGATCTTCGTGTAATTTTGATAAAAATGGCTGATAGATTGCACAATATGCGCACTCTTAGTTCAATGCCACTACGCAAACAAATGAAAATTGCTGGCGAAACCTTATTTCTATTCGCACCCTTAGCGCATAGAATGGGTCTTTATCGAATTAAAACTGAGCTCGAAAATCTTAGCTTAAAATACGAACACCCGGATGACTATAAAGCCATTTGTAAAAAAATAGAAGAAAAGGAAGAAAAGCAGGAAAAATTAATTAATAAAATTATTACTCCTCTTCAAACTAAACTGCAGGAAAATAATATTGAATGCTCAATAAAAAACCGTCCTCGCTCCATTTATTCCATTTGGACCAAAATGCAAGTGCAAAAAGTTAGCGTCGACGAAATTTACGATCTTATCTCGGTACGAGTCGTATTTAAACCTAAGGAAGATATTCCAGAAAAAAATCAATGCTGGAATATTTACTCGTTAATTACTGATATTTATAAACCAAAACCAGAGCGCATACGCGATTGGGTTAGCACTCCTAAAGCCAATGGCTACGAAGCTTTACACGTTACTGCCATGGGACCTCTTGGAAATTGGGTTGAATTTCAAATAAGGACAGAAAGAATGGACGACATAGCAGAAAAAGGCTTTGCTGTGCATTCAAAATACAATAATAATGGCAATGGAGAATCGGAGTTAGACAAATGGCTAAAAGATGTTAGAGAAATACTAGATAATCCTGAAGCCGATGCAATGGCATTTCTCGATGAGTTTAAATTAAATTTATTCTCGCATGAAATTCAGGTTTTTACCCCAAAAGGCCACATAAAAACCTTACCAAAAAATGCAACAAGCCTCGACTTTGCATACGACATACACACCGACATTGGAAACCAGTGCATTGGTGCAAAAGTTAACCATAGACTTGTTCCTCTAAGTCATGTTCTTAAAAGTGGAGATCAGGTTGAAATATTAACCTCTGAAAAACAGAAACCTAAGCACGAATGGCTCGAATTTATTGTAACAGCTAAAGCCAAATCAAAAATAAAAACCGCTTTTAAGAAAGAACGAAAAGAATATACAGCAAAAGGCGCCAGAAATCTGGAAAGCCATATCGAAAACATTGGTTTAATATTAAATGCAAAGGCCTTTAGAAAAATGCTCGAGCATTACAACCTATCCAACAAAGAAGAACTATACTATAAATTAGGATTAGGCAAAATCGATATCAATGAAGTTGAATCGGTTATTAAGAAAAAATCGCGAAGTAAATTTATAAAATACTGGAAACTGCAGTTTTTTGGAAACTCAGAAAATGAAAATTCTAAACAGGAAACAGAAGAAACCCAAAAGCCAACAGTAGATAAGAAAAAAACACTTGTGCTAAACGAAATGACAGCAGATGAAACTTATAGAATTGCTCCTTGCTGTAAACCAATTCCTGGCGATGAAGTTCTAGGCTATGTAGATATGGCCAATAATATTATTATTCACAAAAGAAAATGCCCTAATGCACTTAAGCTGATGTCGAGCCAGGGAGATAGAATTTTAGCTGCCAACTGGACTAGCCATAGGTTAATGTCTTTCTTAGCTGTTATCGAATTATCTGGAATAGACAAAGTTGGTATTGTAAATGAAGTTACAAACATCATTTCTAAAGACCACGATGTAAATATGAGATCGCTTCATTTTGAAAGTCATGATGGTATTTTTGAAGGCTTAATTCATCTATATGTTCACAACACCGAAGACCTTAACAACCTTATTATGAAGTTAATTAAGATTAAAGGTCTTGATAACGTAAAACGAATCGAAAATATTGAGGAATATTCCTGAATTAAAATTTATTCTAAATAAGAACCCTTTTCTAAAAAAAATTATTACATTAGACCCATTATTTTAAATTAGATTAGATAACACTTAGGTTATTTTATTAATATGAGCAGCGAGGACACAAAAGAAATTGTTAAGAAGATGTTTACAGAATATCTTCAAAAAAAGGGACATAGAAAAACCCCTGAAAGATATGCTATTTTAGACGAAATTTATTCCCGTGAAGGTCATTTCGATATAGAATCGCTATACATATTTATGAAAAACAAAAACTATCGTGTAAGTAGAGCAACTCTTTACAACACAATAGATCTTCTTTTAGACTGTAAACTAGTAATTAAACATCAGTTTGGTAAAAATATTGCTCAATTCGAGAAAGCTTACGACAGCAATAAGCACGATCATTTAATATGCACTCGCTGCGGAAAAGTTCTTGAATTTTGCGATACCCGACTAGATGATGTTCGTAAAAATGTATCAGATGATATGGACTTTTTAGTATCACATCACTCCTTATATATTTACGGAATTTGTCAGGAATGCCGAAAACTCGAAAACGAATAAGTTTATAAACAATTCATAAACACAAAAAACCTCTTTAAATAAGAGGTTTTTTTGTGTCCATTAATAACTTATTAACAAGCTGTTTTTTCTAAGATCAATATAAAAATAATTACTACCTTTGACTGTTAAAACTTGGAACCAACCTTCAAGATTTAACATCGAAAACCGAACCGTTTTATAAATCCGATTAAAAAAACAGGTGCGGATATATACATGTAAGATTTAAATCAAATTATTAGACAGATGAAAGTTGATGTGCTTTTAGGACTCCAGTGGGGAGATGAAGGTAAAGGAAAAGTTGTGGACGTACTAACCCCAAAGTACGATTTAATTACACGTTTTCAAGGCGGACCAAACGCTGGACATACGCTTGAATTTAACGAAATTAAACACGTATTACATACCATTCCTTCAGGAATATTTCGCGATGATAAAATCAATGTAATTGGTAATGGTGTTGTAATCGATCCTGTAATCTTTAAAAAAGAAATTGAAGGAATAAAAAAACTAGGTATCGATTTATCTAAAACACTATTTATTTCGAAAAAGGCACACCTTATTTTGCCATCGCACCGAATACTTGATGCCGCTTCTGAAGCAGCAAAAGGAAAATCTAAAATTGGTTCTACTTTAAAAGGAATTGGACCAACTTACATGGATAAAACGGGTCGAAATGGATTACGTATAGGTGATATCAACAGTAATTTTAAAGAAAAATACGACCTATTAGTTAGCAAGCACCGCCTGATGCTGGATAAACTTTATGAGTTCGATTACAATATTTCGGAGTACGAAGCAGAATGGTTCGAAGGAATTAAAGTTTTAAGCGAATTCCAGTTAATAGATAGCGAACAATACTTAAATGATGCTTTAAAAGCAGACAAGTCGATTCTTGCCGAAGGTGCTCAGGGAACATTATTGGATGTTGATTTTGGTTCATATCCTTTTGTTACCTCATCGAACACAGTATGTGCAGGTGCTTGTACTGGTTTAGGTGTGGCCCCAAATAAAATTGGTAGGGTAATTGGTATATTTAAAGCATATTGTACTCGTGTTGGTATGGGTCCATTTCCAACCGAATTATTCGACGAAGATGGTCAAAAGCTAAGAGATTGCGGTAATGAGTATGGTTCAACTACTGGGCGTCCAAGAAGATGTGGATGGTTAGATCTTGTATCTTTAAAATACTCTATAATGATTAATGGTGTTACCGAATTAACCATGATGAAATCGGATGTGATGGACGATTTTGATAACATTAAAATTTGTACTTCCTACAATGTTAACGGCAAAGAAGTAGAGCATGTTCCTTACGAAATGACCGAAGACATTAAGCCTATTTACACAGAGTTTAAAGGTTGGAAAACCGATATGACTTCTACTACTCACGAAAATGAATTTCCTGAGGAATTTAACGCTTATATCGATTTTATCGAGAAAGAAACAGGTGTTCCTGTTAAAGTTGTTTCTGTAGGTCCTAACAGAGCTCAAACAATAGAAAGATCTCTTGATTAATCAAGACTTCCTATAACAAAAAATCCCGCTGTTAGCGGGATTTTTTTATATTAAGACAATTGCTATTTTAAATATCTGAAAAACAGATAGTACATTTTTTTAATTTATTTACTATTTATGCGAATCCAGAGTTGATCTAAAGTGCTAATGCAATGAAAGCAGCAGCTAACCTGCCAAAAGTATGTATCATTAATCCTTTTGTAGATCTGACTTTACTAGCTTTTTGAATATCTGTTTTTTCAATTAACCAATTGAATATTGCCTCAACAGGTTGCCTAATTCTAGATACTGCCGTTGAGAATAAATCATCGGCAGCTTTAATTCTCTGTTTTATTACATCTGGCATTCCTTTTACCCCTTTGATTGGAGCAAGAGTCTGAGAGTTTTGATGTTTCAACATATTCTGGTTAAGCTCATTAATAAAGTATATTTTATCGCCAAAAAATGTTCTGTTCTCAATACCTGACCATGCTTCTTTAAAAACATTAACATCATTAACAGAAGCAGGAGTAAATAGTATTTGCTCAGGATGTGGCAATTTACCAATACGTCTGAAACCCAATAAATGCAGTTTCATACCATAATAATAAATACCTTTTGTCGAGCAGAATCCTTTATCTGTTATTTCTGTTGCAACTTTTCCAGAACGTTTGCCTGAACAGGTAATAATTGGCATTGAGTCCAATAAACTTTGATCCAGACAACAATCTTCCGGCTGATAGTCTGACAAAAGTATTTCAACTAACCGGGCAAAAGCTCCACTTAGTTTATTAAGTCTGTTATTAAAGGCTTTATAGCCTACTAACTTTGGAAACCATGATCTCAACCAGTCAGAAGCAAAACGGTGAATTTGTTTTACTTTTATATGCTCTTCATAGTGCATACAGTATAAATAAATGGTCATAATTTCTTGATCGGTAAATTCAGGTTTACTGTTATTACTGAATCTTTCACAATAAAATTGAAGTTCTTCAAACTTTTCGCAAACCAAAAAGTAAATTCTTATTAACTTGTCGTCTTTATCCTTGGAAATCATATCTAATTGTCACTTCGAAACTGACCTCAAGATACTGATTTTCAAGGATTTAAACAAATATACTCCACTGATAATCAAGGATTTAACAAACTTTTTTTATTGTTTTTTAACTCTGGATTCGCATTATTTGATGGCAAGTTTAAACCGTATGATGAAACTTTATCTTCACGTTTTAAAAGTAAAGCAAAAACCAGCCCCACAATTCCCAAACATGCAAACATGATCATTGCGTATGTGTAATCAAGGCTTTTTACCCCCTCGGCATTGCTTCCATCTAAAATCATACCTGCCAATATTGGAAATGCCCAAAGTCCAAGATTCTGTACCGAAAACATAAAGCCATAAGCTGTACCAATTCTCTTCTCATCGACCATTTTAGCCACCGAAGGCCACATTGCGGCTGGCACTAAGGAGAAAGCAATACCTAATACAACCATTAAAACATAAGGACTAATTCCTGTAAATGCAAAAGAAAGATGAACAGCAGTAAGTATTAACGAACCATATATCATTAGGCTAGCTGCTTTGCCATATTTATCAACAAAAAAACCAAATAAAGGAGTAAAAAACATAGTTCCAAATGGCATCATTGCGGCAATATCGCCACTTTGAATCTCTGTTAATCCAAATTTATTTGCAAAAAAATCTGCTGAAAAAGCGAAAAATGGGAATACTGCCGAATAGAAGGTTAAACACAATAAGGTCACAAAAATAAATGATCGATTTGTAATCAACTTTCCAAGATCAGAAAACTTAAATGGATCTGATTTAGATTCCAGTGTACTTTTTTCAACTTGCTTATCCAACTTTAAGTCGAACATCATATAAATTACAAATACAAGAAGAGCCGTAGTTACAAAAAAAGCTGCAAACCATGTTGCCACTGTCCACCCAGCTTCAGCATTAATTAATCGTGGTGATAGCATTAATGCCAACATAGAACCTGTTCTGGCCAAACCTAGTTTTACACCAAATGCCAAAGCAAGCTCTTTTCCTTTAAACCATTTTACAATGATTTTACTAATTACAACAATACTTGTTTCGGCCCCTAAACCGAATAAGAATCGTCCCAATAACATCATTTTTAACTCTGGTGAATATGCAGGCATAAAAGATGACATAAAAGCATAGCCTAAACCTTCGTTACGATACATATCACTAGCTCCATAAGCAGTAAGCAAAGCTCCAAGTGCCATAAATGCAATAAACATGAATCCAGTTCTACGAATACCCAGTTTATCAAGAATTACTCCTCCTAAAACTGCCATTAGTAAAAAAACATTGGGTACTGAATAAACAGAAACAAACAAGCCAAAATCGGTACTGTCGAATCCAAGCTCTCTGGTTAAAGTTGATTTTAATGGTGATAAAGCATCGTAGAAATAATAATTTGCTGCAAGTACGAATCCTACAGTAAGTAACATTGCCCATCGGGTAATGGCGGAATCGCGCAATGAGGTTTTTAAAGCTTCTTTAGTCATTTAGAATAATCTTAGTTGTTTAAGCTTCGAAAATACGAAAGCTTTTTAATATGGCATAATAATAAATTAACCTAAGATAAAGTAACAAACTAATGGTGTAGACCTTTTTAAGAAGATACTTACACGCTTCTTAAAACTTAAGCCTACCTATAAGAAAACCGCCTTAAACATAGGTTTAAGACGGTTAAATTCATTATTAATTTTAGTTAAACATTAACTTGGTAATTCTAAACCATAATTTTGTTTTCTATCCGCTTTTTTCAATAAAAACGACAAGAAAATAGATATTACACCACAACCTACCAATACAAGAATTGGAATGGTATAATCTTTAGGTTCTCCTTCTGCCACACCTTTATTTACAAAATCAAGAAGAGCTCCAATACCCCAAAAGAATAAACCTAAACCCCAGTTTTGTAGTGTAAACATGGTAGCATAAGCAGTTCCTAATCTATTTTCAGCTACAATTTTTGCAACCGATGGCCACATAGCTGCTGGCACTAGCGAGAAAGCAACTCCCAAACTTAATAGTCCGAAATATGCAATTATTACATTATGCAGAACCGAAAGAGATACGTGAGCAAAAATCAATAATAATGATCCAAGTATCATTAAGGATGCCGCTTTACCTTTTTTATCAACAATATTACCGAAAATTGGAGTAAATATAATTGTTCCTAAAGGAATTAAACTTGCAGTTTTAGCACCATTATTCAACCAAATAGCCAGAATATCTTTCATTACAAATAAATAGGCCATAAATGCCATTAAAGCACCAATTTTAAACATGGCCTTAGTTTGCTTATTCTCAAAATTATTTGGCACAACGGCAAACAATATTGCAAACAAGAAGAATACAATATAAACACTTGCAGCACCAAATGCTTTACTTCCCATTAATAAAACCTCACCAGCCTGAGGTAAATCCTGAGTAAACCCAAATTTATTAATCAACAAATCGGGTGCATACTGCATAAATGGAAAAATAGCTGCATAAAATGTTACGCAAAGTAGAGCAATATATAAAAATGATTTATTCTGAAGCAAAGTAATTAAATCTGAGAATTTAAAATCCTCATCTGTATCGCAAACTTCACCACTTTTTTCTGAGCTAATGGCTTTTTCCTGCTTATCTAATTTAACATCGAACACTGTGTAAACTAAAAACATGATAAGAGCCAAACCAATTAAACCTGCAGCAAAAGTAACAGCAGGAGAAACATGACCACCAGCAATATCAAGCGACAAAGCAGTACCCATAGCACTACCTAAACGACCAAATCCCATATTAATGGCCATTGCCAAAGCAAGGTCGTATCCTTTAAACCATTTTACAATAGTTCTGGTTGCAACCACACAAACAACTTCAAGACCCGATCCGAATAAAACACGGCCTACTATAATTGCGTTTAACATGGTGCTTTTATCTGCACCAAATACACCGGCAGCACCCATTGCGGAAATTGCACCACCAAGAACTGCAATACCTCCGAATACTATACCTGCAACTCTAATGCCCCACTTGTCGAGCATGATACCACCAATGATAATCATACCACACATATTAGCAATAGTAGTTAAGCCTAATATTCGACCAAATTCCTCACTAGAAAATCCCATTTCGGTTTCCATTAAACCTTTCAAACCAGAAAAGAAATCCTGGAACCAATAAGTACTGAAAGTTAATCCCGAAAGGAGAATTAACATTGCCCATCTCATTGCTGAAGAATCGCGCAAAGTTCTTCTTAAAGTCTCTGTCATTTTTGTTATGTTTTAAAGTTAAAATAGGTTTTAGCGGCTACTAAATTAGGATAAATGAAGAAAAAATCAAATCATTGGGTTTTTATAGCCTCAAAACAAAAAGCCACTCGAAAGTGGCTTTTAATAATATTTAATAAATTTTATTTTTGAATATTTGGCAACTGCAAACCATAGCCTTTAATTCTATCTTCACGTTTTAATAAAAATCCTACTACAATGGCTAAAAATCCAAGTCCCGTAAAAATCAACATTGGATTGGTATAATCGTATAGAGGTATTTCTGTTCCATTTGCCTTGGCTAATGCTACTTGCGGATTAGATTGATCTAACACATAACCAATTAACAGTGGAATTCCCATTAATCCCCAATTTTGTATCCAAAAAATTAGAGAGAAAGCTGTTCCTAACTGTTCCTCTGGAATAATTTTTGGTACTGATGGCCACATTGCTGAAGGCACAAGCGATAATGCAATACCCAAGATAATAGTTAATGCTACAGCTACATACCAATAGTTTAATATAGGTAAAGAGAAAATTGAATGAACAAATAAAATAAGAACTGCCCCAATAATCATTATCGTTGCACCTTTTCCAAGCTTATCGTAAATACCACCGAAAATAGGTGTTAAAAATAATGTTCCCAATGGTAATAAACCTGGTATACTACCTGCTACTTCTTGATCTAAACCATATTTATTAACCATTAAATCGGCAGCATATTTTATGAAAGGAAAAACCGATGAATAAAACAAGACACACAAAATGGCAATTAACCAAAATCCTTTGTTTCGGATTATTAATAATAAATCTGAAAAAATACCCGACATTAAGTTACTAAATGTGGTAGCTTGCTTTTCTTCATTACTTTCTACAGCTTCCGATGCATCTAGTTTTTTATCCATAGATACATATATAAAAAATGCTATAAAACCAATTATTAATAAAATTAAGGCAAAGGCAATAGGTGCCGAAATACTTGGTCCCATTTTTTCAACCAATTGTCCATTTTCAACTTGTGTATGAACATTTGAAAAATACATTGCCAAAGGCACTGGGGCAACCATTGCGAGCATGGTTCCAATTCTGGCTACAGCCATTTGCATACCCATTGCGAATGCCATTTCGTATCCTTTAAACCATTTAACAATGATTTTTGATACGGTTATACCGGCAATTTCAACGCCAACACCAAAAATTGCAAATCCAACCGAAGCTAAAAATACCTGAGTATGAATTCCAAACATAGTACTGCTTTCGAGAGTAGGATTTGTAACTGCCCAAAACTTAATTGCAGCACCCAAAACCATAATACCCGATGACATTAAGCCAGTAAAACGTACACCCATTCTATCGAGGATAATTCCACCAAAAATAAGCATAAACAGGAATACATTTAACCAACCATAAGCACTTGTAAAAATCCCATAATTAGTACTCGACCAACCAAACTCAGACTCGAGCATTGGTTTTAATGGAGACATAACGTCGGTTAAGAAATATCCGGCAAACATTGTGATAGAAATTATTCCCAATGCAGACCATCTTGCGGCTTTAGAGTCTCGCAGACTCTGTTTTATTTTTTCAGTCATATTATTTATATGTTAGTATTTTATATTTGTTTAAGCGACGCTAAAGTAAGATTAATCCAGTTAGGAACAAAAAGCATTTATCAGCTGTAACTTATTCATATTGATTCCACATTTCAGAGTTTCAATGCAGATAATCCTTATATTTGGGATGATTTAATTTTAATATTATCCGATGAATACACTAACGGAAAACTCTGGTTTATATACTGATTTTTACGAACTAACTATGGCTCAGGGATATTACCTAAGCGGCAAAGGGAATGAAAATACAGTATTCGATTACTATTACCGAACAAATCCTTACAAAGGTGGCTATCTGGTTTTTGCTGGTCTTTATGATTTATTAAAGATTCTGCAGAACTTTACATACAATAAAGAAAACATCGAATTTTTGCGAAATGCAGGATTACGCGATGAGTTTCTGCAATATTTAGAAACTTTTCAGTTTAAAGCTAAGGTATACAGCGTTCGAGAAGGAGAAATTGTATTCCCAAACGAACCAATTGTAAGAGTTGAAGGAAATATAATTGAAGCTCAGCTAATAGAAACACTTCTATTAAACTATCTTAATTTTCAGTCTTTAATTGCAACTAAAGCATGCAGAATTAGAAATGTTATTGGGGATAAAACATTTTCCGACTTTGGCCTGCGAAGAGCTCAGGGATTAGGAGGAGTACATGCTAGCCGAGCTGCAATAATAGGCGGCGCCGATTCTACTTCGAATGTTTATAGTGGCTTTAATTATGGTATTCCGGTTAGTGGAACTCAAGCTCATGCCTGGGTGCAAAGTTTCGAAGAAGAAATAGATGCCTTTAGAAAATATGCTGAAATAAACCCTGAAAATACTGTTCTTTTGGTTGATACCTATAACACTTTAAAATCGGGTGTTCCCAATGCAATTATTATTGCCAAAGAATTAGAAACAAAAGGTTATCGTTTAATTGGCATTAGACTGGATAGTGGCGATTTGGCATATCTAAGCCAAAAAGCTAGAAAAATGCTCGATGATGCCAATCTTAATTACGTTGAAATATTTGCCTCGAACCAACTAAACGAATATGTAATTAAAAGTTTGAACGAACAAGGAGCACAAATAGATGGTTATGGCATTGGTACCGAATTGGTAACTGGAAAAGATACTGGTGCTTTAGATGGTGTTTATAAACTTGTGGAGAACAATGAAATTCCAAGGCTAAAAATCTCAGAAAATATTGAGAAAATTACCATGCCCGGGAAAAAGAAATTAATTAGATATCTTGATTCAGATGGTCTGTTTTTTAGAGATGGAATTATCTTGAACGATGAAACTAATATTGATAAACTTTATCATCCCTTTCATAAAGATAAAAATACCGATGTTTCCAATTACACATCAGAAGAACTTAGTAAACTTGTAATGGAAAATGGAAAAATCCTTATTAAAGAACAAACTCCGGGAGAAATTAATTCATACCTTAAAAAGCGATTTGCACAACTTCCTGATGGACACAAAAGATTTATTAGCCCCCATATTTATAAAGTTGGTATATCGAATAATTTAATGAGTTTAAGAGATAACATGCTAAAAGAAATAAGAAGTAAAATTTAAACTAAACAGCAAGTTATAGCTTTAAAAGATTTACATTCCACAAAACTATGAACCCACTGCACACCAAAATAATTCGTCCTACTTTATTAATAGATAAGGCAAAGTGTATTGCTAATATCGATAATATGATTGCCCGAGCTAAACGGTCTAACACAAGGTTACGACCTCATTTTAAGACTCATCAGTCGGCCGAAATTGGTGGGTGGTTTATGGAAAGAGGTGTGCAGTCTATAGCAGTATCGTCGCTTAGCATGGCAAAATATTTTGCTGACAATGGCTGGAAAGATATTACTGTTGCCATTCCGGTAAATGTGCGTGAAATTGATCTTATAAATGATTTATCCGCTAAAATACAGTTAAATTTGCTGATAGAATCAAGAGAAAGTATCTTGTTTTTAGATTCAGAATTAACTAATAAGATAAATATTTTTATTAAGGTCGATACTGGTTATAACCGTTGTGGACTTCCGAGTGAAGCTATTGGTTCCATTCAAATTTTATTGGATTTAATTAAGGAATCTAAAAATTTAAATTGCAAAGGCTTTCTTGCTCATACCGGGCACAATTACAATGCAAGCGACCAAAATCAGATTCATAAAAATCATAGCAAAACTCTACTCGATTTAAATGAACTTAAAGATATATTTCGTAAGGATATTCCACATCTGGAAATCTCTTTGGGAGATACGCCCGCTTGCAGTATTAGCGAAGAATTTTATGGGATAGATGAAATTCGCCCTGGTAACTTTGTCTTTTATGATATCATGCAATATGTTTTGGGATCGTGTGAAGAAAATCGAATTGCAGTTGCCATGGCTTGCCCAGTAATAGCTAAAAACATAGACCGTAACGAATTGGTTATTTATGGAGGTGGCGTACATTTTTCTAAAGAATTTATCGAAGCCGACGACGAAGGCACTAAATTATTTGGGAGCATTGTTCGCCTTACAGAAAATGGCTGGGGCGAAATTTTAGGTGGTGGATTTTTAGCAAATCTTTCACAGGAACATGGAATTATCCGCTGTAGCGATATACTATTCGATGAATTTACCATTGGCGATTTAATTGGAATATTACCTATTCATTCGTGTATGACTGCTAATTTAATGAAGGAATATCTTTCTACAGATGGAAATTGGATTAGAACGATAAACAGCTGTAAATAATCTGGAAGATATACGGTATAAAACACACTAAGCAAGGAAGCCTTAAAGCGAACATTTTGCGATCTAAATTGTTTCCTGATAAACAAAGCTGAAACAAATGAATTATCAATCGTATATCGAGAAATTTAAATTTTCCAATATTAAAAAAACTGTTGCTGCGGAGATTACTGCTGAAAACAATTCCAACTCTGTAATTGCTCTTTCTTTGGCCTTAGGTGCTTTTTTAGCATTCTCACCAACCTGGGGTTTTCAGACAGCTTTGGCAATATCATTAGCTCTTGCCTTTCGTTTAAATAAGGTTTTAGTACTGCTAAGCGTTAATTTAAGCAGCATTCCTCCTCTCATCCCTCTAATTTTGTTAGCAGGATATCAAGCTGGTTCTTTTGCTTTATATGGTAAATTTCAGAGCGAAGTTCCAGATCTTACCAATTTAAAAACTCTAGGAGAAAATTATTTACAGTTTGCATTAGGTTCTATTATTATGAGTACAGCAATTGGTGCTGTTTTTTTTCTTGTTATTTATTTTCTCTTAAAAAAATTCAGGTAAAAACATCAATTTAAGTCTATACAAAAAATACACAAAAAAAGGGACGCACATTTGTACGTCCCCCTTATAAATCCATTTAGATTTATTTATTCTTTTACTGGTATATGCTTTAATGTTTCCACTACAAAATCCCAAAATTTAGCAACTGTATCAATTTTCACTTTCTCATCTGGTGAGTGAGGAAAACGAATGGTTGGTCCGAATGAAATCATATCCCAATTTGGATAAACAGCTCCTAATAAACCACACTCTAAACCTGCATGAATTGCTTTAATTTCAGGAACTTTACCAAATTTGTTATTGTAAACATCCTGCATTGTTTTCAAAATTGGAGATTCCATATTTGGTTTCCATCCTGGATATTCACCTTCTAATTTTACTTTTCCACCTACCATTTCGAAAGTAGAAGCAACCATTTGTGCCAAATCATCTTTAGCCGAATTTACTGATGATCGAATTAATGCCTGAACAATAATTTTTCCATCATTACTATATACACGAGCCAAGTTTAATGAAGTTTCTACTAATCCTGGCATATCATCGCTCATGCGAATAATACCATTAGGACAAGCATAAATAGCATTGGTAAGATTCTTTTGAGATTTCTTTTTGAATACTTTTTTAGGAGTATCAGTAGCTTCTGCAAAGAATACTAAATCTGGTTCAACAGCAGAAAGTTCGGCTTTATAAGTAGATTCAAACTCAGCCACTGCAGCTAAGAATTTCTCATTGTATTTTTTTGGTACAGCAACAACAGCAAACGACTCACGAGGAATTGCATTACGAAGAGATCCTCCATCAACCGAAGCCAGTTTTAACTTAAAGTTTTTAGTTGCAAATTTTATGAAACGGAACAATAATTTGTTTGAGTTTCCACGCCCCAAAATAATTTCCATTCCCGAGTGTCCACCTTTCAAACCTTTCATGTATAGCTTATATGCTACATGACCTTTCTCTAGTTTCTCCTCTTTGTATTTCATTGTTACATTGGCATCAATACCACCTGCACAACCTACATATAGTTCACCCTCATCTTCCGAATCCATGTTCAAAAGAATATCACCATCAAGAACATCATTTTTAAGACCAAAAGCGCCAGTCATTCCTGTTTCTTCATCAGCGGTAAACAAAGCCTCAACTGGTCCGTGCTCAATATCGCTAGACTGCAAAACAGCCATTGCTGCAGCCACACCCATTCCATTATCTGCACCTAAAGTAGTACCATTAGCAGTTACCCAGTCACCATCGATAACAGCAGTAATCGGATCTTTTTCAAAATCGTGATCTGTATCTGCATTTTTTTGAGGAACCATATCCAGATGCCCCTGCATTACCACACCTTTACGATTTTCGAAACCTAGTGTAGCTGGCTTTTTAATTATGATATTTCCAATTTCATCCTTGATGGTTTCTAAACCCAAATCCTTACCGAATTTCATCATGAAATCCTGAATTGCATCTTCGTGCTTCGATGGACGTGGAATCTGAGTTAGTGAATAAAAATTTTCCCAAATTGCCTTAGGCTCGAGGCTTAAAATTTCTTTGCTCATTATATTTTTCCTCCGTTAAATTTTAATGTTTATTATTTAAGAGGACTAAAGGTAATATTTTTTAGGAAAGGCAGAAAGAGAATCCCAAAAAGAGAATCTGAATTAAGTATTTTTAAGAAATAGCTATAAACTTAAAAACCCAAATTCTAAAATCCAGACATGGAATTCGAAATTTGGGTTTTCTATAATTTAATACTAAGCATTCAAGCTTCAGCCTGAATACTATTCTTTCAAGTTTTTATTTACTTACATTCTTTATGGATCCTAGATCAGGATAAAACTCAACAGCATAATTTTCGTTTAACAACACCTCCGCAGGCATACTCACAATTTTTCCAAACTGAGCAATTGGCATACGCTTTTTTAGCAGAGTACTTTTACCATTTGAAATGGTAACATCGGCCATGCCAGGAATTCGATACTTAATTTGTTTTTGAGGATCGGTACCTGCTGTCGGCAAAATTGTTAATTCCTCAGTTGTATTCAAATTTTTAAAATCAACACGAATAGGTCTTCCGCCTAAATCGCTTACATCAACAGGACCATTTTGTGGCGACATGCGAAAAATAACACCTCCATTTTCACCTTTTTTAGGTACATAGGAAAATTGAAAAGATTTCTGAACACTAACTTTTTTACCTATAAACAGAGATAGATACTCATTCTCAAGCTTAGCCAATTCATCGACTATAATTTGATATGCTTTTCCATCGGGAGGAAGAACCTCATAATTAGCTGTTAAGATCTTAAATCTTCTTTTTCTTAATTTAAAAATTTCATGAGCTGCTTCTTCGGCTTTTTCTTCCAGCGACTTTGTTAAGGCCTGTTTTTCCAATACCGGAACTTTTACAAAAGCAGTATCTGTTTCAACAACTTTATAAATGGTATCCTCTTTGTATTTAATGATTGGATCTATAGAAAACTTACCATATTCTATATTCACAACATCCTTAGATAAAACAATCCCCTCACGCTCTATATCTTCTGAGCGATTATTTTTTAAGTTAAAACCTCTGATTAAGCCTTCGGGTGTTAAAGACACTAAAGATGGCTCATAATCTACCGAAGTAACTATTTTATGAAACTGCTGCGGATCTACCTCTCCTTTTCCTGTTAATTCGGCAGAAATAAGCTGCCAACTGGTTCCGTTAGCTTTTACAATATCAGAAATACCTAAATATTTTTGAGCATAATCGGCAAAAGGACCTTCCTTTAAAATTGTTTTCTTTGCAATTACATCCACCTTTAATACTGTTTGTGGTAAGGCATAAATTACAGTACTGGGAGTGTCTAAAGTTTTTCTTTTCTGAGCCTCTGCATTTTCAATTGTTCCTGCAACAATTAAAAATGCAATTAATAATTTAAAGATGTTTTTATTCATTTTTTATATTTTTTTGCGAAATAGTATTACACTTCTATATCAATATCACTAAAGTAATTTTATTATTTTTTTAGCGCCAACCAGGCATTTGGCAAAAAATTAACAATATCGCTCGCAGTAAGAGCCTCTAATCCAATTTTTTCAGCAGCCAAATCACCAGCTAATCCATGCAAATATACACCAATAATGGCAGCCACTTTCGATGGATATCCTTGCGAAAGCAAAGATAATATTATTCCTGTTAGCACATCGCCACTTCCTGCTGTTGCCATTCCTGGATTTCCTGTTGGATTAAAATAACAGCTTCCTTCGGGACATGCAATGGCAGTATACGCTCCTTTTAAAACCATTGTAATTCCATGCGTTTTGGCAAATTCACGTTGCATACGATTTCTCGTATAACTATCCTTTGATTTTCCTACCAATCGTTCAAATTCTTTCATGTGCGGCGTAAACACACAACCCATTGGTAAATTATTTTTTAATTCGGCATGCTCACCAATAATATTTATTGCATCGGCATCAACAACCACTGGTACTTTTACCTCTTCCAGTAAATCAATCATGGCGCGATATGAATTCTGTTTCTTATCAATTCCCGGCCCAATTGCAATAGCTTTAAACTGATCGAGCTTAGGAAATTCTGTAAAGATAAGATCCGACCGATCGATACTTACCATTGTTTCGGGAACGCTTGTTTGCATAATTTCATATCCTAAACGCGGAATGTGCGATGTTAACAAACCAATTCCAGATCGCAAAGCTGCCCTGGAAGCCAAGACTGCAGCACCCATTTTCCCATAGCTTCCGCTAATTAATAATCCATGTCCATAACTACCTTTATGGTCGAACTTTTTTCGTGGAATCAGCAAAGATTTTACAAACTCGCGTGTCAACATTTTAAAATAGGTCGGTTCTGTTCTAATAATCTCAGGATGCAAACCAATAGGTAAAACGCTCCATTCTCCAACATATTTTGCATTCTCAGGAAAAAGAAAAGCTAATTTCGGAAATTGAAAACTTAAAGTTAAGTCAGCCTTAACAATACCATAACTATTATTATTCGAATTATCCTCTCCCATTAATCCTGATGGTATATCAATTGCTATTACTTTTGCATCGCAGGCATTTATCGCTTTCACTACTTCTAAAGCAATTCCATTAAGTGGTCGCGATAAGCCAGAACCAAATATTGCATCAATTACAATATCATCTGGAAAAACCCATGGCATGGCTTCTGCTGAAGCCAATTCATAAATATCAATCGTTTTTATCAATTTTAACCTTTGCAGATTTATCTCTGCATCAGTTGATAGTTTTTTAGTTATATTTAGCATATAAACCTCAACTGAGTAATTACTCTGATTCAGTAGTCTTGCCAAAGCCAAACCATCGCCACCATTATTTCCTGGCCCCACAAATATTTTACAGTTACGAGGAGCAGGGAACTCTTTAATTACTTTATCAAGAAGTTTACCCGCTGCTCTCTCCATTAAATCAATCGATAAAATGGGTTCATTTTCGATAGTATAAGCATCTATTTTGGCAACCCGTGCTGATGGAAAGATTTTCATCTATTTATTATTTTAGATTTTAGACATAAAAAAGCAAGCATAAATATTTCGATTAATCCTCTTCTCACAATTTACGATAAACAGGAATAATCAGAGACTTAGCATTTCGTTATCCTATTTTTAAACTTATTTTTTCACGAAACATTAATTATTTCAGGCTTTCATATCAAAGATACTAAACTTTTGAAATTTAGTTCTGCTTACGAAAACGATTTAAATTCCTATAATCTGCTTACAAATCATTATAGACTTCTGATTTTTTCTATATATTTGTCAATCTTATAACTAAAACTTAACTATTATAATTTAAAACTAACATTTATGTTTAAAGGACATCCTAAGGGACTCATTCCGGCAGCATTGGCAAACATGGGGGAACGTTTTGGTTTCTATATCATGATGGCAATCTTAACACTATTTATTTCTGCTAAATTCGGTTTATCGGAAGTTACAACAGGAATTATTTATTCTATTTTTTATGCTTCTATTTATTTATTAGCATTAGTCGGAGGTATAATTGCCGACAAAACTCAGAATTACAAGAGTACAATTTTAACTGGTATCATTGTAATGGCTTTGGGTTATGTAATGATTGCTATCCCAACACCAACTCCTGTTCCCAATTATACTTTATATTTAAGTATAACTTGTTTCGGTTTATTTGTCATTGCATTTGGAAACGGACTTTTTAAAGGTAATCTACAAGCTCTTGTTGGCCAAATGTACGACAATGAAGAATACAAAAACAAAAGAGAAACAGGTTTCCAATTGTTCTATATGTTTATTAATATTGGTGCACTTTTCGCTCCATTTATCGCTGTAGGTGTTAGAAACTGGTGGTTAAAAACAAATGGGTTCTTATATAATTCATCTTTACCAGAATTGTGCCATGAATACTTAGCGCAAGGCAGTACAATAAAAGCCGAAAGATTAGAACAATTAACAACTTATGCGAATGCGTCTGTTGCTGACGGAAGTGCAATAACTAACCTTGATACTTTTGTAAACAATTATCTTGATGTATTTAGTGAAGGTTTCCAATATGCTTTTATGACAGCAATTATTATGATGGGTGTATCTTTGATTATTTATTTAGTAAATAAATCAAAATTTCCTGATGTATCTGCTAAAAAAGAAGAAACAAAGTCTGAAGAAGTTAAAGAAGAAGTTAAAATGGATGCTCAAGAAGTAAGACAAAGAATTTATGCTTTGTTTGCAGTGTTTGGCGTTGTAATTTTCTTCTGGTTTGCTTTTCACCAAAACGGTTACTCTTTAACTTATTTTGCTCGTGATTATATTGATTTAAGCGCTATTGAAATTGATTTAGGATTTACACAAATTATTGGTGCAGAAATTTTTGCTGCCGTAAACCCTATTTTTGTTGTAACCTTAACCCCTCTAATTGTTTGGTTTTTTGGTTTCTTACAGAAGAAAAATATTAATCTTTCAACACCGAAAAAAATTGCTTTCGGTATGGGAATTGCAGCTTTGGCTTATGTATTTTTAATGGTTTTCTCTTTCGCAGTTCCAAATAAAGCCGAGCTTGCCTCAATGTCACCTGAAGCTCTTGACGCAATGAAATTAACACCCTGGGTAATGATTGGTTTGTATTTCATTTTGACAATTGCTGAATTATTTATCAGCCCATTAGGACTTGCTTTTGTATCGAAAGTTGCTCCTCCTCACATGCAAGGAATTATGCAAGGAGCTTGGTTAGCTGCAACAGCAGTAGGTAATTTATTCCTATTTATTGGCGGACTCTTGTACACCTATAGCCCAATGTGGTTAACTTGGTTTGTATTTGTAGCTGCATGTGGACTTTCAATGTTTGTTATGCTTGGTATGGTAAAATGGCTAGAAAGAGTTGCTAAATAAGCAAATTAAAATATAGAAAGAGGCTGTCCCAAAAGGCAGCCTCTTGTTTTATACAATTCTTACTCTACTGATGACGCCATACTTACTCCTAATCCATATCCTACCCAATACTACCCCCAACCATCATAGTCTCTTGTAGCCTTACGTCCACTGCCAGATTGAATACCTTCTGCAAGTTCTGAATACCACGATCCACCATCAATAGCCTTAACTTCCTGTACATTCATTTCCTGAACACCAAATTCTTCTAAATTCATAATATTAAATTTTAACAATTAAAAACTCAAAGCAACTAACGTTACTTCATTAACATCTCTAGTCATTAAAATCGGCCGAATTTTAAATCCTCCATAAAGTTATGCGAGAAGTGTCCAATAAACTTGGACTCTAGCATTTTTTTTGAAAAATTTAAAAATTCCTTTCAAATCAGCATATCAATAAAATTCTCCTCTCTATTTCAGACTAAAAGGTATTTTATATTATATTTGTTTATCTAAAATAATTCTAAATAACTTTTCATGTTTGAAAAACTTAAAAAGCGCTGGAATATTACTTCCAATTTTCAATTGATTTTAATTCTCATAACATTTTCAGTAACCGGAAGTATTTCGGTACTGGTTCGAAATCCTATTTTCGAATATTTTTCCATAGGTTCTGATACTCACATACTGCTACGCATTATTTTAAGCATTCTAATTATTACACCAACTTATCAGATTTTATTACTGATAGTAGGCAGTTTACTGGGACAATTTCCTTTTTTCTGGAATTTTGAAAAAAAAATGATAGGTAGATTCTTTAAGAAAAAAGCAGTTAATAAATCAATATAACAATAGCCTGTAAATTACTCTATGAACAAAAATCAGATAACAGAACGATTTAAAGAACTACAAAATAGAATTTGTAAGGCTTTAGAAAAAAATGATGGAAAAGCTTTATTCCAAGAAGATAAATGGGAAAGAAAAGGTGGCGGTGGTGGTCGTAGTCGTGTAATAAAAAATGGTGATATTATTGAAAAAGGTGGCGTACAGTTCTCTGCTGTTCATGGTAAGCTTCCACATAAAATTAAAGACAAATTAAAGCTAAGTGCCAATAATTTTTATGCTACAGGAGTTTCCTTAATTGTACATCCCGAAAATCCACATGTTCCAATTGTACACATGAATGTGCGCTACTTTGAATTAGAAGATGGCACTTTTTGGTTTGGCGGCGGTATCGACCTAACTCCTATATACATAGATAGAACTGAAGCCCGGGAGTTTCATATCAAATTAAAAGAAGTTTGCGATCGCTATCACAAAAATTTTTACAACAAGTTTAAAACCTGGGCCGACGAGTATTTTTACATCCCATTTAGAAAAGAAACAAGAGGAATAGGCGGTATTTTCTTCGATCATTTAAATGATGATAAGGGAATGAGTAAAGATGAAATATTTAGCTTTGTAATGGATGTTGGCAATTTATTTGCACCGCTTTATTGCAGAATTATGACTAAAAATGCCAATAAACCTTATTCTGCAAAAGAAAAGGAATGGCAATTACATCGCAGAGGCAGATATGTAGAATTTAATCTGGTGTTAGATAAAGGAACTCAATTTGGCTTAGATACCAATGGCAGAACAGAATCGATTCTTGTAAGCATGCCACCCGAAGTAAAATGGACCTACCAATATGAAATTTTAAAAGGATCGAAAGAAGAAAAAACATGTCTACTTTTAAAAAAAGGAATAAATTGGCTTGAGTAAGCATACTCATTCTAGTTCCAAATTATTGTATCAAGTCAAAAAAATATATTAATTTACATTGAAGATATCTTTATTTTCACAACTCGCATGAATCCTAATTGATATGCCTAAGAAAACCACAATTTTACTTTTAAATCTGGGAACACCCAAAAGCCCTAATGTTTCAGATGTTCGAACCTATCTTTTCGAGTTTTTAAACGATAAAAGGGTTATTGACATTCCGTGGTTGCTACGTAAATTACTAGTCAACCTAATTATTGTCCCTTTTCGTGCCAAAGGATCATCGAAAATCTACAAACAATTGTGGACAAAAGATGGTTCACCATTGATGATTTATGGTGAAAAAGTAAAAGATTTACTTCAACAGGAATTAAACGAGAATTACACAGTAGAATTAGCAATGCGCTATCAGGAACCTTCAATGGACAAGGTTTTGGAAAATATTCGACAAAATATGCCCGATCGACTGGTAATTCTTCCCATGTATCCTCAGTATGCCTCATCAACAACAGGTTCAACATTTGAGAAAGCGATGAATATTATCAAAAATTGGGAGGTGATTCCTGAAATTAAATTGGTAAATCAGTTTTTCGACCATGAAGGATATCTTAATACAATTACAGATAATGCAAATAAGTACGATTTAAGCCAATTTGATCACTTTATTTTCTCCTATCATGGTTTACCTATCCGACAAATAAATAAAGTGCATCCGAATAGAAATTGCCACAATTGCAATTGCCATAAACAATTTATGCCTAATACCGATTACTTCTGCTATAAGGCAACTTGCTTTGAAACCAGCAGATTATTGGCAAAGAAACTAAATATCCCTGAAGAAAAATATACCGTAGCTTTTCAATCGCGATTAGACAAAAACTGGTTGGAACCATTTTCTGATAAAGTAATTGAGAAATTAGCCAAAAATGGAGCCAAAAAGCTTATGGTTTTTAGCCCAGCATTTGTAGCCGATTGTCTAGAAACTACAATTGAAATAGGCTTGGAATATGGAGAATTATTCAAAGAAAATGGCGGGGAAGATTTAGTATTGGTTGAGAGTTTAAACGATCATCCCAAATGGATAAAAACCCTTAAAGATTTAGCTCTTAATTAAAAATATTTAAAGAGAATTATAATTTTATAAGCTGATTATAAAACAAAAGAGCTTAATTCCTTCATTGGAACTAAGCTCTTTGTTATTTATTTTACTGATATTTATTCAAAATCATTTTCATTGGGCTCAATTTCCGAAATTGGTTTTAAGTTTTCTGGAATCTCTTCGTTCACCTCATCACTAAAAAATGGAAAAATATCCATAATCGGACTTTCACTAATTGCAGGAATTTCGAAAGGTACAATCATATCACTTAAGCATTCTTCCAAAAACTCATAAGCTTGTTTTACATTATTAGCTTCTGCCAGCATATATTGATTCGTTTTCTTCTCCTTTCCTGAAGCCTCATCAACATCAACAAAGGAAACTTTTGCCTTATACCAGCGATCGCCATTTTCGTTTGGGTATAGTTCTATAACGTTAGACTTACTAATATTGGTTACATTAAATTCACCACTAATCATTTGCTCTAGTTCTTTGTGAATTCGAGCTTCAGCCTCTGTGAAAGACATTGCATCAACCAAATATGGCTCCGAAACTTTCTTCTCTTTTCCAGATACTTCGTCAACTTTAACGTATTTTACTTTGCATTCAAACCAATTATTTGTCATGATATAGATGTTTAAAATTTTAGAGGATAGCAAAGATAAAGGATTTAATTTTACTCAAACAAATACATAAAAAAAAAGGAAAACAATTTTCATCGTTTTCCTTTTTTTGTAGCGAGAGGCGGGCTTGAACCGCCGACCTCGTGATTATGAATCACGCGCTCTAACCAGCTGAGCTACCTCGCCGTTTTGCTTGATTGCGGTGCAAATATAAATGCATTTTATTTCTAAAAAAAATCTTTTCCCTTAAAATATTTCATGATAATTAGCTTAGTTTATTAAAGTCTCTGTTTTACAGAAATATTACAGATCAAAAAAAATTAAAAAATTATATCGATGCACTTAATTATTGGCAATGCGGATTACTAAAACCCACTTTAATCTAATAATTCTTTTTTTTAAAAGTCTGTAATTTTCATCCTTTACTTTATAACCTAAAGCAATATCAAAAAAAAAGGAAAACAATTTTCATCGTTTTCCTTTTTTTGTAGCGAGAGGCGGGCTTGAACCGCCGACCTCGTGATTATGAATCACGCGCTCTAACCAGCTGAGCTACCTCGCCGTTTTTCTAACAGGCTGCAAATATAGAATCCTTTTTGTAAAAAAAAAACAATTCAGATTATTTTCTTAAATCAATTATTTTCACAAATTTATTTTTTGTAAAATAATCCCTTAACTTAAGTAATATTTACTATTCTAAAGAATTAACAGTATATTATTATACAAAGATTTTAATAAGGTTTTTTATATTTCAAAAATTCTTAAGTATCTTTGCAACAATTTTTAAGTATTGACTTACATTTCACCATTTTAGTCTTGTATTTTTATACTTAAACAGCTTAGTTAAAATAGGGCTTTTCCTATTTTATTATTAAAAATTTATGCCCAATCAATGAAAAAATTTGAACTGGAATACGTACTTCAAGCTTCTACAAAAGTTGTTTTCGATCGTCTTAGCAGTGCAAGCGGATTATCAGAATGGTTTGCTGATGATGTTAATCAAAAAGGAAATATCTATACATTTTTGTGGGATGGCTCGGAACAAAAAGCAGAACTTCTATCAAAAAAAGACAATCGTCTTATCCGATTCCATTGGTTAGATAGCGAAGATAAAGAAAGCTTTTTTGAATTTAAAATTGAAATTGATGCACTTACAAATGATTTATCTCTCATAATTACTGACTTTGCAGACGAAGATGAAATTGACGAGAGCATAGAACTTTGGGATTCTCAAATTTCTGAGTTAAAACATGTATTAGGGATATGATTTTTTAACACTTCATATCAATAAAACCTAAATAAATTAGCTTATTTTTGTGAGCTTATGAGACCAGTTTCTACATGTTATTGGTCTTATTTTTTAGGCAATGTTTTTACTATTGAAACAATCTGGATACAGTTTTTTTGTAATTACAGTCTTCCTATTTCAATTAAAATATATAAGAATGAAACGATTACATTCATTTATCCTTAAAAGTTTTTTAGGCCCTTTAGCCTTCACTTTCTTTGTTTGCATGTTTGTCCTTCTAATGCAATTTTTATGGAGATATATCGACGAATTAGTAGGTAAAGGATTAGAATGGACTGTAATTGGTGAATTTTTATTCTATGTTTCGGCAACATTAGTACCAATGGCATTGCCTTTGGCTATTCTATTAGCCTCGATTATGACCTTTGGTAACATGGGCGAAAACTACGAGCTAACAGCAATGAAAGCAGCAGGTATTTCCTTACAAAGAATAATGAAACCTTTAATAATTCTTGTTGTTTGCATTAGCATAAGTGCTTTTTTCTTTGCCAACTATGTAATGCCTATTGCCTCTTTAAAAACAACATCACTACTTCTGGATATTAAAAATCAGAAACCAGAATTAATTCTTAAAGAAGGTATTTTTACTAATGACCTACCCAATTTTAGCATTAAGGTTGGTCCAATTAATAAGGAAACAGGAATGATGTATGATCTGTTAATTTATGATCATAGAAACAGAAGAGGAAATACAAATGTTACTATTGCCGATTCGGGAACAATGGTAACCTCAGAGAACAATCAAAATATGACCTTAACACTGTATAGTGGAAACATGTATGAAGAAGTTAAGGTTAAATCGAGAAATAAAAAGCATCCTTCACGTAGAATTAAATTTGGCGTTTATGAAACCAATGTTCCGCTTCGAAGTAACAAATTAAAACGAGGCGACGAAGATCGATACAACAAAAACTACAGAATGCTTAATTTAAGACAATTAAACCAGTCTGAGGATTCGCTAAGTAAAGTATTAAACAAGTCAAAAAATCTTTTTATAAAAGGATTAATTGCCAAAAATTATTTCAAAAAAGAGGTTAAAAAACTCAGAAAAGACTCTGTTAAAGTAAAAGATCTATTAAAAAAGACTAAAGATATTGATTCGCTTTTTCATGCTATTCCATTAGATAAACAGTTAACCTCGGTGAGTAATGCATTAACTTTTGCACGAAAAACCAGAGAGAATGCATCTCGTAAAGAAGGCGAGTTTATGGCTAAAGAAAAGTACCTTAAAAGATTTACCAACGAATGGCACCGTAAATTCACCTTACCTTTTGCATGTTTGGTATTCTTCTTTATTGGAGCTCCCCTTGGTGCAATTATCCGTAAAGGAGGTTTAGGAATGCCCGTTATTGTTTCTGTACTATTCTTTATATTTTATTATATTATTTCAATGACCGGCGAACGCGCTGCAAAACAATTGGTTCTTAATCCTATTTTAGGAATGTGGATATCATCATTAATTATACTTCCTTTAGGAATTATTCTAACCTATAAAGCAACTACCGACTCTGCTTTTTTTAATATCGAAAACTATATAGATTTCTTTAAAAAAATTAATCCATTAAAATTTTTAAAGAAAAAAAATGCCTAAATATTTTTTACTATATCTGGCAAGTTTATTTTTATTATTCTCATCGTGCGAGAACAATACAGCCCCGAAAGAAAATATTATTATTAATTTAATAGACAAGTGGCATAAAGATGCAGCTAGTGCTAATTTAGAAGACTATTTTAGCGCAATGAGCAAAAATGCTATCTATATAGGTACCGATCCTACAGAGAGATGGAGCAAAGAAGAATTCTATCAATTCTGTAAACCATATTTCGATAAAGGAACTACCTGGAATTTTACTCCTTTCGATCGTAAAATTTATTGTTCTGCGGATACCAATACCATTTGGTTCGATGAGCTACTAGATACATGGATGGGAGTTTGTAGGGGTTCCGGAGTAATCGTGAAAGAAAAAGAAAAATATAAAATCTCGCACTATCACCTTTCGGTTACCATTAAAAACGATAGCATGAAAGAATTTTTACAAATAAAGCAAAAATAAATGTTCGACGATTTAAAACCGGATATAGATTATTATATGAGCCCCGATGGTTACAGAATACTTACTGCAAAGTATTTAAGCCAGAGAGGATATTGCTGCGGAAATGGATGTAAACATTGTCCGTATTTCCCAAAACACACTAAAGGAAACAGAACATTAAAAGAATAATACTAATAGTATTTGATTAAATAGCATAAAACATGAGTTTGAGAATTGTATATATGGGAACTCCCGATTTTGCAGTGGCACCTTTGGAAGCATTATTAAATGCAGGATGCAATGTTGTTGGAGTTGTTACCAATCCGGATAAACCAGCAGGTAGAGGACAAAAAATTCAGGAAGCTGCAGTAAAAAAATATGCTGCAGATAAAGGATTAAAAATTCTTCAACCAGAGAAATTTAGAAATGAAGACTTTTTAAATGAGTTAAGAGATTTAAAAGCTGATTTACAAGTGGTGGTAGCCTTTAAAATGTTACCCGAAATGGTCTGGAATATGCCAAAATACGGAACACTTAATCTTCATGCATCTCTACTTCCACAATACCGAGGGGCTGCCCCAATTAACTGGGCAATTATTAATGGAGACAAAGAAACTGGTGTTTCTACTTTTTTACTGCAACATGAAATAGACACAGGAAATATATTATTTCAGGAAAAAACCAGTATCGGCGAAAATGATAATGCAGAAATTATTCATGACAAATTAATGAACATAGGTGCAAAATTGGTTGTGAAAACGGTAAAAGCAATTGAATCTGGCAATTATTCACAAGTTCCTCAGAAAAACTTAAGCACAGAAACATTAAAATCTGCACCAAAAATTTTTAAAGAAGATTGTAAAATTAACTGGAATAAAGATATTGATACAATTCATAATTTAATTCGAGGTTTAAGTCCTTATCCTGCAGCCTGGACCGAACTAATTCCTAATTCCGAAGCCAAAAAAATTGGTTTAAAAATATTTGCAACAACAAAAGAAAAAGTATCTCATAAAGAAAATATTGGCAGCCTGCACACCGATGGTAAAACTTACCTGAAAGTTGCTGTTAAAGGGGGGTATATTTCTATTAACATGCTTCAACAAGCAGGCAAAAAACGAATGCGAGTCGAAGATTTTCTTCGCGGATTTCAACAAATATCCAATTACCATTTATAATTATTACAAGGAAGCTACTAAAAGCTTCCTTTTTTTTTGCTTAAAAAAAATCCTACCAATAATTTTTTATTTCCGAATTCATTTTCGTAAATTCTATGTAAATCTAAAAAAAGAGTTTTTTTTTAGATTTTATTCCCCAATAAGACCTTACACAAAACCCAAATTGCTTCTCAATCCTCTCATCTCTAATCTAGGAGAATAATTTTTTTACGCGCTTTAGTTGCTAATTCTTAAAACTAAAGTGCAAGCATAACTTACCTATATAAATTTAAAATTATGGTAAAACGCATTTTTGATTTACTAGATAATTACAAGGATAATTTTCTGGATAAAACAGATGCTTTTGCAAAAAAAGAAGATGGGAAATGGATCACCTATTCCACAAAACAATATCTCGAATATGCAAATTTAATTAGTTATGCATTACTGCATAAAGGCGCAAAAAAAGGTGATCGGATAATTACAATTTCTAACAACCGGCCCGAATGGAATTTTATTGATATGGCCTTAGCACAAATTGGCGTAATTCATGTTCCTTTGTATCCTACAATTAGTCCAAAAAGCTACGACTATATAATTCGTCATTGCGAACCCACAGCAATATTCATTTCTGATGCTTTTCTTTACACAAAAATAGAACCTCTTCTTAATCATCATCCTTCAATAATAGAGGTTTATTCTTTCGATAAAGTTAAAGCAGTAGCTCAATGGCTTCGTTTAATCGATTTGGGAAAGTCTCTAGGCAATAAATATAAAGAACAGTTAAACGATATTAAAAATAAAATTAAATCACAGGATATCCTTACAGTTATTTACACTTCGGGCACTACGGGAAACCCCAAAGGAGTTATGCTTTCTCATCAAAATTTTATTAGCAATGTATTAGCATCTGCCGCACGATTAAGCTTAAACTCATCGCACAAATGTTTAAGTTTTCTTCCCATTAATCATGTTTACGAACGAATGGTTAATTATCAATATCAGTACAAAGGCATTAGCATTTATTACGCCGAAAGTATGGAGACAATTGGCGATAATTTAAGAGAATTAAAACCTCATGGCTTTGCTACAGTTCCTCGTTTACTCGAAAAAGTTTACGATAAAATTATGGCCAAAGGCAGTAGTTTGCCATTTGTAAAAAGCTTACTATTTATGTGGGCTGTTAAACTGGGACAAAAATACGAACTTAATTCGGCAAATGGCTGGTGGTACGAATTTAAGCTTAAAATTGCCCGTAAACTTATATTCAGCAAATGGCAGGAAGCCTTGGGCGGAAACATAAAATTTCTATGCTCGGGTGGTGCTGCTCTTCAGGTTCGTTTGGAACGCTTATTTTGGGCTGCCGGAATTCCCGTACAAGAAGGATATGGACTTACCGAAACCTCTCCCATTATTGCTGCCAACCAAAATGCTTATCCCAATGTTAAATTTGGTACCGTTGGACCAATTTTAGATGGTGTAGAAGTAAAAATTGCCGACGATGGAGAAATCCTTGCCCGCGGTCCTAATATCATGCTTGGCTATTATAAAAACCCCGAAATGACAAAAGAAGTTATAGATGCCGATGGCTGGTTTCATACTGGAGACATTGGATGCATGGAGGAAGGTCGATTCCTAAAAATTACGGACCGAAAAAAAGAAATTTTTAAAACTTCGGGTGGCATTTACATTGCTCCACAGGTAATCGAAAACAAACTAAAAGAATCTCTTTTTATCGATCAGGCAATGGTTATAGGAGAATCTAAAAGATTCCCTTCGGTCTTGATTTCCCCAGATTTTGAATTCCTGAAACAATATTGCAAAAGGAAAAAAATAGAATTTATAAATCCGCAACAAATAATTACTAACAAGCAAATTAAATCGCGAATTTGGAAAGAAATTGAAACAACAAACGATCATCTCGACCGACCTAAAAAAATTAAAACCTACCGATTTGTACCCGATGTTTGGACTCCCGAATCGGAAGAATTATCGCCAACATTAAAGCTTAAAAGAAAAGTTATAAAAGAAAAATACAAACACCTTATTCAAGATATTTATTCTTACGAAGACAAATTTTAAAACAAATTATACTTAATAATTCACACACTAAAATTAATAATATGACTCGAAAAATAAAGCAAGTAGCAGTTCTAGGCGCAGGAGTTATGGGCGCACAAATTGCATGTCATTTTGCAAATATCGGACTAGAAGTTCTATTGTTGGATATGCCTGTAAAAGAAGCAAATGAAACAGAACACAAAGCTAGCTTATCGCCTAATCATCCTAAAATACGAAACAAAATTGTTAACGAACTATTAGTTAAAGCTACCAAATTAAAACCAGATCCTTTATATCTTAAAAAATATAAAGACCGAATTTCAATTGGCAATTTCGAAGACGATTTACATAAAATATCAAGTTGCGACTGGATAGTTGAGGTAATCGTAGAAAATCTGAAAATTAAACAAGAACTTTACACTAAAATTGAGGAATATAGGAAACCCGGCTCTCTTATTAGTAGCAACACTTCCGGTATCCCAATTCAAATGCTAATACAAGGCAGATCGGATGACTTTGCATCTAATTTTTGTGGTACCCACTTTTTTAATCCTCCACGCTATTTAAAATTACTGGAGATTATTCCTTCTTCAAAAACCAGTAAGGAAGTTATCCATTTTCTTACTGATTTTGGTGAACGATTCCTGGGAAAATCAGTAGTCATCTGTAAGGATACTCCTGCATTTATTGCCAATAGAATCGGAGTATATTCTATGATGTCGGTATTTCATTTAATCGAAGAATTTGAATTTTCCATTGAAGAAATAGATAAATTAACAGGACCAATTATCGGTCGACCTAAATCAGCCACATTCAGAACTTGCGATGTAGTAGGTTTAGATACTTTAGTTTTCGTTGCACAAAATCTGCAGAAAGCATTGCCTAATGATGAAGCCATAGATATTTTCCACTTACCTGAATTCATTCAACAGATGATGGGAAATAAATGGTTGGGAGCTAAAACCGGACAAGGCTTTTACAAAAAAATGAAGGTTAATGGCAAAAGCGAAATAATGAATCTAAATTTAAAAAACTTTGAATATCAAGACAGACAGAGAGTAAAGTTTAGTGAATTAGATGCAGCTAAAGCTATTCCTCATCTAAATAACAGATTTAAAATTCTGCTTAAAGGCAAAAGTAAAGTCAATCAATTCTATCAGAAATTATTCTTTGGTTTATTTGCATACATTTCGAACCGAATTCCTGAAATATCCGATGATATTTATAAAATAGATGAAGCAATATGCGCAGGCTTTGCTTGGGAAATGGGGCCTTTCGAAATTTGGGACTCCTTAGGTCTTAAAACCACTCTCCCACTAATGGAAAAATTAGGCTTTAAAGCTGCAGACTGGATTTACGAAATGGCCGAAAACGATTTTCATTTCTATCAGCTTAACAAAGGAGAAAAACAATACTTCGAGCTTAAAACTAAGCAATACAATACCATTCCTGGAACCGAGAAACTAATTATTCTTAACAACATTCGTTCTACACAAACAATATGGAGTAACGAAGGAAGCAGTATTATTGATTTAGGAGATGGAGTAATTAATCTGGAATTCCATACCAAAATGAATACCATTGG
This sequence comes from uncultured Marinifilum sp., assembly GCF_963677195.1. Classification (NCBI taxonomy): domain Bacteria; kingdom Pseudomonadati; phylum Bacteroidota; class Bacteroidia; order Marinilabiliales; family Marinifilaceae; genus Marinifilum; species uncultured Marinifilum sp. Next base: position 1,773,176 of record NZ_OY781918.1, on the reverse strand, counting down.
TAGTGAAATAATTCAGGGAATTAATAAAGCTATCGATTTAGCCGAAAACGATTACAAAGCACTAATTATATCTAACGAAGGGGAAAATTTCTCGGCAGGAGCAAATATTGGACTGGTATTTATGCTGGCCATTGAGCAGGAATTTGAAGAACTGGATATGGTAGTGCGAACCTTCCAAAATACCATGCTAAAACTAAAATATGCTTCGGTTCCGGTTATTTCCGCTCCTCACAACATGGCATTGGGAGGCGCCTGCGAAGTATGTATGCATTCCGATAAGGTAATTGCACACGCAGAAACCTATATGGGATTAGTAGAGCTGGGTGTTGGCGTAATTCCGGCAGGCGGAGGAACCAAAGAATTTGCCCTTCGCTTGTCAAAAGAAATGGAAAAGGACGATATCCGTACCAACCGCTTTCGCGATAAATTCCTAAGCATAGGACAAGCCAAAGTATCTACATCGGCCTACGAAGCTTTCGAACTGGGATATCTCCGAAAGGATACCGATGAAATAATTGTAAGCAGAAAACAGCAACTAACTTATGCTAAAAAAGCTGCATTACTAATGCTCGAAAAAGGCTATACTCCTCCTATTCCTAACAAAGATATTACCGTTTTAGGTAAAGAAGGTCTTGGTTTAGTTTACTCGGGAGCCGACGGAATGGCAGTTGGTAATTATATCTCCCAATACGATAAATACCTATCAATTGAACTGGGAAAAATTCTAAGTGGCGGCGAATTAAGCGAACCAACACAAGTTTCGGAAACTTATTTACTGAATTTAGAGCGCAAAGCTTTTGTAAAACTTTGCCAACAAAAGAAAACATTGGAACGAATGCAAAGTTTGCTACAAAAAGGTAAAATTCTAAGAAATTAATAAGCGAAAATTACTGATAATTAATAACTGATAACTAAGATATGAACGCATATATAATAGCCGCATACAGAACAGCAATTGGCAAAGCAAAAAAAGGAAAATTACGCCTCATTAGACCCGATGATATGGCGGCAAAAGTAGTTCAGCACATAATGGCAAAAACACCAAATCTGGATCCTTTAATGATTGATGATGTAATTGTGGGAAATGCAACTCCCGAAGCTGAACAGGGCCTTAACATCGGTCGAATGATTGCTTTAACAGGACTCGATAATATTCGGGTACCTGGCATGACTGTGAATAGATATTGCTCATCGGGATTGGAGACCATTGCCATTGCGGCATCGAAAATCGAAGCCGGATTGGCAGATTGTATTCTCGCCGGTGGTGTTGAAATGATGTCCTTAATGCCAATGGGCGGATGGCGACTAGTGCCAAATTTAGGAGTTGCAAAAGCAAATCCCGACTGGTATTGGAACATGGGTATAACAGCCGAAGCTCTGCAAAAAAAATATCGTATTTCGCGTGAAGATCAGGATGAATTTGCATTTCACTCCCACCAAAAAGCATTAAAAGCAATAGCTGCAAAACGATTTGTAGATGAAATTGTTCCCATTACAGTAACAGAAACTTTTGTAAACAACCAGGAGAAAGCAGAAACAAAAGATTACTGCATTGATACCGACGAAGGCCCGAGAGCAGATACCTGCATGGAAAGCTTAGCAAAATTAAGACCCGTATTTGATCAATACGGAACCGTAACGGCTGGAAACTCATCTCAAACCTCCGATGGTGCGGCATTTGTGTTGGTAGTATCCGAAAAAATGCTAAAACAATTAAACATAGAGCCAATTGCTCGATTTGTTTCCTATTCGGTTGTTGGTGTAGAACCCAAGCACATGGGTATAGGACCTATAGATGCTGTTCCTAAAGTATTGAAACAATCGGGATTAAAAATGAAGCAAATTGAACAGATTGAGTTAAATGAAGCATTTGCTGTTCAAGCCCTATCGGTAATGAGAGAACTAGACCTAAACCCCGATATTACCAATTTAAATGGGGGAGCCATTGCACTAGGACACCCTTTAGGATGCACAGGAACAAAACTTTCGGTTCAACTCTTACACGAAATGAAAAAAAGAAAGCAAAAATATGGCATGGTTACCATGTGTGTAGGATCGGGACAGGGAGCTGCCGGAATATTCGAAATTTTATAAAATTTATAAACAAACCTCTGCTCTTCGGACATCTCAATAACAAAGAGAATTACTGTAAAAAAAATGATAATTATTAATTAATAAAACATGGAAAAAATTAAAACAGTAAAAGGCGGACAATTTTTAGTTAAAGAAACAATACCTCAGGATATTTTTATACCCGAAGAAATTTCGGAAGAACAAAAAATGATTATGGATACTTGCCGCGATTTTCAGGAAAAAGAAATATTTCCTATGCAGGATAGAATCGATAATCAGGAAGAAAATCTAATGATATCTTTAATGACTAAAGCAGGAGATTTAGGCTTGCTGGGAATTTCTATACCCGAAGAATATGGCGGATTTGGACAAGATATGAATACTTCGATGCTAAGTACAGAAATAATGGGCACCTACAGCTCGTTTGCAGTTGCTTACGCCGCTCATGTTGGTATTGGCACTCTTCCTATTTTATACTACGGCACCAAGCAGCAAAAAGAAAAATATTTACCTCAGCTGGCAAGCGGAGAATTTAAAGGAGCATATTGTTTAACTGAGCCCGGATCGGGATCGGATGCCAATTCGGGAAAAAGTAAAGCAAAACTTTCCGAAGATGCTTCGCATTACATTTTAAACGGGCAAAAAATGTGGATTACCAATGGTGGTTTTGCTGATATCTACACCGTTTTTGCCAAAATAGATGACGACAAAAACCTAAGCGCTTTTATTGTTGATAAAAATTTCCCTGGAATTAGTCTGGGACAAGAGGAAAAGAAACTGGGCATTAAAGGTTCATCGACATGTATGATGTTTTTTGAGAATTGTATAATTCCGGTTGAAAATTTGCTGGGAGAACGTGGAGATGGTTTTAAAATTGCTCTTAATATTCTTAATAACGGAAGAATAAAACTTGCCGCAGCAGTTTTAGGTGCAGGAAAAAAAATAATTAGCAACTCAATTACTTATGCAAATGAACGCATACAATTCGGAACAGAAATTTCCAATTTTGGTGCCATTCAATACAAATTAGCCGAACAATCGGTTCGAACCTATGCTATCGAATCGGCAATTTATCGCTGTAGTAACGACATTCAGAACAGCATGCTACATTTAATGGAAGAAGGTATGCCAAAAGAAAAAGCAATGATTACAGCACAAAAAGAATTCGCAGCCGAAGCTGCAATACTTAAAGTTGCTGCTTCCGAAACTTTAGATTTCGTGGTTGACGAAGGCGTACAAATTTACGGAGGAATGGGCTACTCTGCCGAAGCCCCTATGGAACGTGCTTATCGCGATGCTCGTATAAACCGAATATTTGAAGGGACAAACGAAATTAATCGAATGTTAATAGTCGATTTCCTTCTTAAAAAAGCGTTTAAAAATGAACTGCCACTTTTAAGTGCTTCGCAAAACGTAATTAAAGAATTAATGTCCATTCCCGATTTTGGCGAAGAAGATACAAGCCTGTTGGCTACAGAAACAAAGCTAGTGGAAGGCTTTAAAAAATGTGCACTCCTATGTGCTGGAGCTGCTGCTCAAAAATTCATGCAAAAGCTAAGTAATGAACAAGAAATTCTAATGAATATTTCTGATATTATTATTGACTGTTATCAGGCAGAATCGCTACTACTTCGTCTTAAAAAATTAGTAGAAAGCAAAGGTGAAGAGGCTTGTAAAGAACAAATTTCTATGTGCAAAGTATTCTTTTACGATGCAGCCGATCGCATTCATAAAAATGCCAAAGATGCAGCCAACAGCATTTCTTCGGGCGACGAATTGCGTATGATGCTATTAGGCTTGAAACGCTTTACAAAACATAGCGGTCTTAACTCTAAAGAGGAACGCCGTTTAGTTGCCAAAAAGTTAATCGCAGAAAATAAATATTGCTTTTAGAAATTAATTTAAAATTAAAAACGTCTTCCTGTAAGGCGTTTTTAATTTATCTGATAAGATACAAACCCAAGCTTCTTGCCAACAAGTTTATAATATTCGAATTATCATCATTTTTTCCTTAGTTAATTTGTGGTAAATTCCCAGCTATACAGATAGATCTAGATAATCATTTTAAATTTCGCTTTTGCTTAAAGGAGTTAATTCTAACACCAACATTTTCAATTAAATTATTGAAAAAAAAGCTATAATCATACTTGTGATATACACCTAAAGGCCAAGAAGCAGGCGTGTAAACATCAATATCAGCTTTCCCAGCTACCAAAGCACCATTTTCATCAATCCATGCATCGGTAAACTGATTTATTGTAACATCTATTTCACCATCATCTTTAAAGAAAACAGCTCCTAAATTCATTTCTTTAGGTGCATACTCCGAAGTGTTTTTCCAGTTAAGAGGGTTTACACAATGGGCATTGGGCAATAAAACCGGAGAGCCATTGGCAAATTCCGATTGAGTATTATAAGTAATAATTGTTCCAATATCCTCAGCCGACTCCGCAATTTTCAACCAATCACATTGAGAAAGGTCATTATCTGTAACTGAATATCCAATTAAATAAGCTGCAACAAGTTTATTAATAAGTTCCGGCTTATTAAATTTATCCTTCATTAATTGTATTAACACTTGCGATCCTTGGCTATGTCCAGCCAAAATAAAAGGTCGTCCCTCATTAAAATTGTTTAGGTAATAATCAAATGCCTTTTCTATATCTGCCAAACCAATTAAAAAATATTTTTCTCTTTCTTCTTCACTCAAAAATAATCCATCCATTGCCATTTGCCGATAATAGGGAACATAAATATTACAATTATTCTTAAAAACAGCAGCTTGTTTAGGAATAACATTGCAAACAAGCGACCTTAAATAATCATCATTTATATCCATATTCATTTCTCCAGTATTTCCAAAAAGAGTTGGATACACAAAAAACACATCTACATCTTTATCTATTGAAGAAGGAAACGAAGCCCAATAATAGAGATTATTATAATTCGGTTCAGAAATAATTCCTGATGATTCTTTTTTATTGCAAGCAATAAATATTCCTACCAGAATAATTAACAAAATGATCTTATATGATCGCATAACTTTTATTTATTGAGTTTATTATTGTTCATATTACTAATAAAATTCCAATACTCATATAAGATATAATATTTCGTATTCGATAATATTATTTAACAATTCTCATTCGATCTTTTAATTTGAAAAATCGGCTTGTATTTTGAAATTTACAAAACATACTTTTTTTTATTTCTTCTATAACATTTTTTTGTGTACGATTATTTCGATACTATAAATATTGAGAAACATAAAGGGATAAGCTATTTATAACTCACCCCTTTAAAAAATAATAACAAAGCAGTTTAATTCTCACTTAAATTTTATTCTAATTTATAAGCAGGTACTCTTCCCGGAGTCCAGGGTGCTCCCTTAGCTTCCAGTTCTGCTTCAAGAATCTTAATATCAGCCGACAATTTTCTCAAGCGTTCCAATGCCGCAGGAAATTCCTCTTTTAAAATCTCGAACTGATCTTTCTGAGTTTGCGTTACCCCCGAAGTACTTGCCCAATGCACACCAACAATATTGTTAATTCGATTAGATATTGGAATCTGAGCAGGAGGAATTTCTTCCCAGCTTGCCCTGGCTTCCATTCCATTAAACAAAAAGTCGATCTCGTTCAATTCGACTGATAAGTCTTCCACTTTTTCCGATAAATCAGCACTTATTCCTGTAGTTTGTACCAAAGCTGTTTTAATGGCTGCAAATTTGGCTTTATACGATTCTGTCAACTGCATGCTTCCCTGAACAGCTTTCGACATGCGAGCTACTTTTTGCTGGAATGCCACCAATTCGCTTCTGTTTTTGGCAGGAAGTGTTGTGTTATTCAATGGAACTGCTTTAAATTTCACAGCCTCAGTCAACATTTTATATTTCCCACTAACAATAATTCCCATTTCCACCTGATACTCGCCAGGCATCACAAACATTCCCGATCCTAATTTATTGGTTGGTTTAAACTTAGATTTCTTGATTGGTCGAAGCGATGGAAACCTTAAATCCCAGTTCACACGATGAATGCCTTTTTGAGCTGCACTCGTAATCTTACGAATCTCTTCTCCATCCCTGTCTTTAATGGTAAAAATCAGATATGGCTTAATTTCCTTGCTTTCATCTTCCAATGTTTTCCAGGCTGGTTGTGGAATGTATTCTCCGCTTTTGAGCAATTTCTTTTCTTTCTCCTTACGGATTTGCTTCGCAGTTTTAGGAACTTCTTTCAGATAATAGGTAAAAGTTGCGCCAAACTCAGGATTAGGAGCCGTAAAATAAGTATGTCCCATGCTAGCTTTTCCACCTTTCTGAATGTACATCAAAGCATCTTTCACAGGAAATAATTCAGCTTCTTTATTCACCATTTCCGTATTTACTGATCTTAGTGGAGAATAATCATCCAAAATGAAAAACCCACGACCAAAACTAGCTGCAACCAAATCGTTTTCACGCTCTTGTATTGTTAAATCGCGAACAGAAATGGTAGGAATTCCTGCTTTTAACTGCACCCAATTTCTACCTTCATCTTTGGTAAAAAAGACTCCAAACTCGGTTCCAACAAATAATAAATCAGGATTAATATGATCCTGCTCAATAGTATGAACAGTTCCATTTTTAGGTAAATTACCAGCAATATTCACCCAGCTTTTACCTTTATCGGTACTCTTTAAAATGTATGGTTTAAAATCGTCGCGTTTGCGATTATCAAAAGATGCATACACTACATTTTCGTTATGCTTAGATGGCAATAAATCGCTCACATAAGTATATTGAGGAACTCCCGGAAAACTCGCCTGTTTACTCCAGCTATTTCCTCCCTCATTGCTTACCTGAATTAATCCATCGTCGGTTCCAACATACAATACATTCTCGTTTAGCGGAGATTCTGCAAGAGAAACAATGGTTCCAAACTGCGAGGTTGACACATGCTTTTTCACTGCATCGGCACTCCAGTATTGTCCCATAACTTTAAAGGAATCTCTATCTTTTCCGGTGGTTAAATCTTCGCTTATCACTTCCCAGGAATTTCCCCTATCCTCGCTTCGGAACAATTTATTTGCAGCCACATACAAACGGGTATGCTGGTGTGCCGATACAATCATTGGTGCATTCCAGTTCCACTTGTATGCCAACTCATTTTTACGTTCGCGGGGTTTTATGCTTATTTTCTCTCCACTTCTCTTATCGTAACGATACGAGTTTCCATACTGATATTCGCAATACACAATATTTGGATCTTTAGGATCTACCTGAGCCCAGAAACCATCACCTCCTAAAAGTGGTTCCCATTCGGCATTGGTTACGCCTTTTCGGCTGATATTTCTCGAAGGACCGCCCAAACTATTATTATCCTGAGTTCCGCCATATACATTATAAAACGGCTTGGCATTATCGACCTGCACACGGTAAAACTGCGTTACCGATAAGTTCGATTTAAACACATAAGTTGCACCAGCATCGAAACTTTCGTAGATACCTCCATCACCACCAATCATAAAATGTTTGGTATCACATGGGTCAATCCAAATTGCATGATCATCAACATGACGATTTTTTAAACCCAATCGAGTCCAGGTTTTTCCGCCATCTTCGGTATAATGAGTAAATGTTTCTACTGAATAAACCTTATCAACATCTTTCGGATCACAATAAATTTCGTTGTAATACTGACCACTACTGGCATGATTGCTCATCTTTGTCCAAGACTCACCTCTATCGGTTGAGCGATAAAAACCACTACCACTGGCCGCTTCGATAATGGCATACACATAATTATGATTTACCCGTGAAACTGCAATTCCCATTCCCCCAATATCCCCGGATGGCAATCCTGATTTTAGTTTTCTCCAGTTTTCACCTCCATCGGTCGATTTATAAATTGCAGATTCCGGTCCGCCATTAATTTTGGCATAAACATGTCTGCGTCGTTGTTCCGAAGTGGCATACATCACATCCGGATCAACAGGATCGATAATCACATTGTTAACTCCTGTATTTTCACTGATATTCAAAACTTTTTTCCAGCTTTCGCCACCATTTGTAGTTTTGTACAAACCACGATCGCCACCTGGCCCCCAAGCCGAACCTTCGGCTGCTACAAACACAATATTAGAATTTCGGGGATCGATAACAATTCCTCCAATATGGCGCGATTCTTTCAAGCCCATGTTTTTCCAGCTCTTTCCGCCATCCATGCTTTTGTAAACACCATCGCCATAGCCTAAAGCCCGCTGATGATTGTTCTCTCCTGTTCCGGCCCAAACCACATTGCTGTTGTTCGGATCCATTTTCACAACTCCTATCGAATATGAACCGTATTTATCGAAAACAGGTTTCCAGGTAGTACCATTATTTATGGTTTTAAAAATATTACCACTCGATACGGCCACATAGTATTCGCTATGATTCTTCGGATTCACTGCAAAATCAGAAATTCGTCCCGAAGTTGTTGCTGGACCAATTCCACGAAATTTTAATCCGTTAACTAAACTGGAGTTGATTAAGGAATCTTTTGTGGGTTCTGTAATTTTTTTCTTTGCTGAAACAATTTGCGGAGTAAATATAATTCCTGCCAAAGCAAGAACACATGCAAATCGCCTCAAGCCAATAGTCAAGGTGTTCATTATGGTTAGTTTTTTAGGATGATAAAATTCAAGATTAACACTTCCTGATTTTTAGTTTGTGTATAAACTTCTGAATGTTGAATTTACAGGTTTTCGGTTTAAATTCCTAAGCTTGAATGTTGACATTATACTTAAAACAAGAAAATACACTTACAAACTACTGCATACCAATCAGCGAAAATCATAAAAATCTTACACAATCTGCGTCTCTGATAATTTCAAAAAAAAATCCGATTCATTACGAACCGGATTAATCTAATATCCTTTTTATTGGTACCCCAACTTTAAGTCGGAGTACCAAGAGAAATAAATCTATCTTTTCTTACGGCGAAGCCAAATGCGTTCCCCAACTTCAACTTTATAATCTTTCTTCACACCATTATACTTACAAATCTTTTTAAGTTTTACTCCATACTCTTGTGAAATTTCATACAATGAATCTCCCTCTTTCACACGGTGGAAATTGTATCCGCGAGCAGCTTTATTTCGCTTGTTGTGTAAATACAATCGCTGATCGATTTGCAAAACGTAATCTCTCGAAAGATCGTTGTAACGAAGTAATTTTTTCTTATTTACCCCCAGATTCTTCTCAATACTGTAAAAAGTATCTCCTTTTTTAGTTGTGATATAATGAATTCCATTGGCCTCTTCTAATCGGGCACCAAACGGATCGATACTTAAATCACCATCGATATCGGCCAACTGGCTTGCATCTGGTTTTTCAATATAAAAATCGCCACCCGCACCTTTCCTATCCAATTTATGAAGTTGTTCGTCTTCAATAATTTTAATCAGCTTATGCGGATATCTTGGATCGGTGGCATAACCTGCTTTTTTTAGTCCATGTGCCCAACGCTTGTAATCATCGGAACGATACTTAAACAAAAAAGCATAACGCGAACGAGTGGTTAAGAATTTAGAATGATCTTTATAGGAATCATAAGGGTTACTGTATTTTCTAAAACACTCATTTTTCTTATCATCGTCAAACTTCATACTCGGACCTACCCAATCGTGACATTTAATTCCAAAATGGTTATTTGCCTTAAGCGCCAAGTCTGAATTTCCATTACGCGATTCCAAAATCCCCTGCGCCATTGTTATACTTGCCGGAATCCCTGTTCGCTCCATTTCCCTAACTGCCAAATCTTTATATTTCTGAATATATTGTTTTCTAGTATAGTTTTTCGCAAAAACATTAGTGCTAACTAATATAAAAAGTATGGCGTAAAGAATTATTTTCTTCATAAACTGATAAAGTGAATTATTTGTAAAAATGGGAAATCTATAATTTTATGTCTATATTAGTATCGATTTCCTAAGCAACCATAAAAATAGTACAATCCTGTAATTCATTAGCATATCTGTACCATTTTTTATCCACATTACTTTCCGTTGATAAGCTAACGATAATGTTTAGGCAAATATTATCGGAATTATTATATATTTAATGAGCAAGCAGAATACTGTGACTTTTTAGTCTCTCGTCATCAGTGGCTAATAACTCATGAGCAGTAACCAATGACTATTACAATGAAAAAACAACAAATTATAACAACAGTTTACGAATACGATTCAATAGAAGAACTTTCGCAGGAAGATCAATTACTGGTAAATAATGCAAAAGAAGCCGCTCATCGTTCGTATGCACCCTATTCTAAATTTAATGTGGGGGCAGCTTTACAGCTAGAAAATGGTGAAATTGTTCAGGGAAACAATCAGGAAAACTCAGCTTATCCATCGGGTTTGTGTGCCGAACGCGTTGCTATTTTTTATGCCAATGCACAATATCCGGATATCCCTGTAAAAGCAATTGCAATTACAGCCCGTAGCAATGGATCTTTTTCAGAAAGACCTATTCCTCCTTGCGGATCGTGTCGCCAGGTTTTACTGGAAACCGAAGATCGATACAAACAACCAATAAAAGTTATTCTTTACGGAGAAAATAGAATTCGAATTGTTGAAAATATCAAGCAATTAATGCCTTTGTATTTCGATAAGGATATGCTGGATGAGTAGATATTTGTTATCAGCACCCATTAGACGCGCCTGTTCCTGCTGTCGGCAAGCAATAAAAAAAACCGATGAACTAGCATCGGTTTTGTGTATTATTTAAGCGTTAACTAAAGCATCGAGCTCACGCCATAAATTGTCTTTTTGCGGAACAGGAGCTGTTATTTTAATTGGCTCTTGCTTTACCGGATGGATAAATGAGATTTCACGAGCGTGTAATCCAATTCCTCCTCCAGACTTAGAGCGTTGTGCTCCATATTTTAAATCGCCACGAATTGGCACCCCAATTTTCGACAGTTGAGCTCTAATTTGATGATGACGACCAGTATGTAATTTTACTTCGAGTAAAAAATACTTCTGCGAACGAGTTATCAGCTTGTAATCCAACACTGCTTCTTTTGCACCTTTCTTTTGTTTATCAAAAACATTGGTACGATTCTTCTCTTGATTTTTCAGAACATAGTGCGTTAGTCTCTCCTCCTCCAATCTTGGGCAGGTTTGCACAATTGCCCAGTAAATCTTACTAATCTCCTCGCCTTTTTCCTGAAACATTTTATTAAGGCGAACCAATGCTTTACTGGTTTTCGCAAAAAGGACCACACCACTTACCGGACGATCGATTCGGTGAGGTACTCCCAAGTATACATCTCCTGGCTTGTTGTATTTTTTCTTGATATAGGCTTTTACCTTTTCACTTAAAGGTTCGTCGCCCGATTTATCGCCCTGTACAATATCGCCGCAGCGCTTATTTATTGCAATCAGATGATTGTCTTCAAATAATATTTCCAGTCTTTCTCTTGCCATTTTTCTTTGTCGTTAGTAACTAGTCAATAATCGACTTGTCCACTTTAAACTTTCTACTTTGAACTTTAATACTGTTCTCTTTCGTTCGGGAAATCCTGCGATTTTACATCGCCAATATAAGTTTCTACAGCTCCTTTAATTTCTGCAAACAAGTTGTGATATCTTCTTAAGAATCGAGGTGAAAATTCCTGAGTAATTCCCAACATATCATGAATTACCAACACTTGTCCGTCAACACCATTTCCGGCACCAATACCAATAATTGGAATGGAAACACTCTCGGCAACTCTTTTCGCCAACTGAGCAGGAATCTTTTCCAAAACAATAGCAAAGCATCCAGCCTCTTCTAGCATTTTGGCATCCTCCAATAATTTTTGTGCTTCCTCTTCCTCTTTGGCACGAACTGCGTAAGTTCCAAATTTATGAATCGATTGTGGTGTTAATCCCAAGTGTCCCATTACAGGAATTCCTGCCGATAAAATACGAGTTACCGACTCTAACACTTCACGTCCACCTTCCAACTTTACCGCATCGGCACTAGCCTCTTTCATGATACGTATAGAAGAATTTAAAGCTTCTTTCGAATTTCCTTGGTAAGTTCCGAAAGGGAGATCGACCACAACCAATGCTCTGTGCACTGCTCTAACCACCGATGCTCCATGATAAATCATGTGATCCAAAGTAATTGGCAAAGTTGTCTCATGTCCTGCCATTACATTCGAGGCCGAATCTCCAACAAGAATAACATCTATACCTGCTTTATCAACAATACTTGCCATTGAATAATCGTAGGAAGTAAGCATGGAGATTTTTTCTCCCTTTAATTTCATTTCTGAGAGAACATGTGTGGTTACTCTCTTTACCGATTCTTTGTGAATTGACATCTCTATAAATTTTTGGACAATAGTAAAGTAAGGAACAAATTGTCCTAACTATTCTAAATTTAATATGCAAAGGTATAAAAAAGGAGAAAGTAACAAGTAGAAATTAACAAGTAAGAAGGAAGAAGGAAAAAGTAAAAGGATAAAGTAGAAAGGAACAAGTAAAAGGATAAAGGAAGAAGGAAGAAGGTTAAAGGAAACAGAACGAGAGTAAATCAATAAGAATAATGTAACTTGGTAATTTTGCGAATTCGTAATTATTAATTCTTCATTCGTAATTAATTGTTTCTGTCTTTTTGTCAGCAATTCTGTCATGAATTAAAATAATTTTTTAGCATTCGGTGTCAGATTTACATTAAGAACTGTAAATTTTCGAATGGCACAGGCTTTGATTAATACCTGACGAATCTGAAAATGATTTGTAAAATTATTGAAAAAATAAGAACATTAAATAAATACTAAAATGGGTAAAATTATTGGAATCGACTTAGGAACTACCAACTCTTGTGTATCTGTAATGGAAGGTAACGAGCCTGTAGTAATTCCTAACAGTGAAGGAAAAAGAACAACTCCATCTATCGTGGCGTTTGTTGAAGGTGGTGAAAGAAAAGTTGGAGATCCTGCAAAACGTCAGGCAATCACAAATCCAACTAAAACTATTTTCTCTATTAAGAGATTTATGGGTGAGAGTCACGATAAAGTTTCCACAGAAATCGGACGTGTTCCTTACAAAGTAATTAAAGGTGATAACAACACTCCTCGTGTTGAAATCGACGACAGAAAATATTCTCCTCAAGAAATTTCAGCTATGACACTTCAGAAAATGAAGAAAACTGCTGAAGATTATTTGGGACAAGAAGTAACTGAGGCAGTAATTACTGTTCCTGCTTACTTTAACGATGCACAACGTCAGGCAACTAAAGAAGCTGGAGAAATCGCTGGTTTAGCTGTTAAGCGTATCATCAACGAACCTACTGCTGCATCATTGGCTTATGGTCTTGATAAAAAAGATAAGGACATGCAAATTGCAGTGTTCGACCTTGGTGGTGGTACTTTCGATATCTCAGTATTAGAATTGGGTGACGGTGTATTCGAAGTAAAATCTACTAATGGTGATACTCACCTTGGTGGTGATGATTTCGATCAGGTAATTATCGATTGGTTAGCCGACGAATTTAACAAAGATGAAGGAATTGACTTGCGTCAGGATCCTATGGCTCTTCAGCGTTTGAAAGAAGCTGCTGAAAAAGCAAAAGTTGAGCTTTCAAGTTCTACCAGTACTGAAATCAACTTGCCATATATTATGCCAGTAAATGGTATTCCAAAACACCTTGTTAAGTCTCTTTCTCGTGCACAATTCGAGCAATTAGCTGATAGATTAATTCAAGCGGTAATCGAGCCATGTAAACTTGCCTTAAAAGATGCTGGTATTTCTACTTCTGATATTGACGAAGTTATTTTAGTAGGTGGTTCTACACGTATTCCTGCTATTCAAAATAAAGTACAAGAATTTTTCGGTAAAGCTCCATCGAAAGGTGTTAATCCTGATGAAGTAGTAGCTGTTGGTGCCGCAATTCAAGGTGGTGTATTAACCGGTGAAGTAAAAGACGTTCTTCTTTTAGATGTTACTCCTCTTTCTTTAGGTATTGAAACCATGGGTGGTGTAATGACTAAATTAATTGAAGCGAATACTACTATTCCTACTAAGAAAACTGAAACATTTACAACTGCTGCCGATAATCAGCCATCTGTAGAAATTCATATCCTACAAGGTGAAAGACCAATGGCTCAAGGTAATAAAACAATCGGTCGTTTCCACTTAGATAGCATTCCACCAGCACCACGTGGTATTCCACAAATCGAGGTTACTTTTGATATTGATGCAAATGGTATTTTGAACGTATCAGCAAAAGATAAAGGAACTGGTAAAGAGCAAAACATTCGTATCGAGGCATCTTCAGGATTATCTGATGCTGAAATTGAAAGAATGCGTGAAGAAGCTAAGGCTAACGAGGAAGCTGATAACGCTGCCAAAGAAAAAATCGATACTTTGAACAAAGCTGACGGTATGATTTTCCAGACTGAGAAGCAGTTGAAAGAAATTGGTGATAAATTGCCAGCAGACAAAAAACAGCCTATCGAAGATGCTTTGAACAAATTAAAAGAAGCTCACAAAGCTCAGGATGTAGATGCATGTAATAAAGCTATCGAAGAGTTAAACACTGTATTCCAGGCAGCTTCTCAAGATATGTATAATGCTCAGGCACAACAACAAGGTGGTCAACCAGGTCCTGATGCTGGTGCTCAAGGCGGTCAAGCAGGCGGTCAAGCTAAGTCTGATGACGAAGTAACTGATGTTGACTTTGAGGAAGTCAAATAGGAAGCTAATTTAAACAATAGCTAAAAACACCTAAACCCCAGTAAAACACTGTTTTACTGGGGTTTTTCTTTTTTTTTACTTTCAATACAAAGTTGATTTTCACCTATTTTTGGGCTATATTTGTACCATACTAGTACCGCGCGCTAATTGATGATGATGTGCGCCTTAACCGGTCTTATTCATGCTTATTTAAAATGAAGTAATAAATTATTGGGAATACAATGGCTAAAAGCAATCTTAAAATACCGAGGATTTGTGAACAATGTGAAAAACCTTTTGAAGCAAAAACGGTAACCACTCGCTTCTGTAGTCCTTATTGCGCAAATAAATCAGGAAGAGAAAGAAAAAAGAGAGCTAAGGAAACAGAACAAAAACAAGCATTACTTGAAAAATCTAAAAATAAAATTGCAGATATTCAGACTCGTCCCTTTATTTCAATATCTGAAGCAACTACTCTTTTCGGAATCTCTAAAGACACAATTCGACGCCTTATTTTAGCCGGAAAAATTCCAGCCTTTAATCTTGGACAACGATTAACAAGAATTAGCCGTTCACACATGGAAGCTATGTTTACTGCGGTCAATTTATCCGAAACTTCCGAAGAAATTCCGGTGAAAATGCATTATGAAATAAGTGAATGCTATAAAATTGGAGAAGTATCTGAAAAATTTGGAGTATCGCCTTCAACCGTAAATAAAATAATCCGTCGAAACGGCATACCAAGAAGGCAGATTGGTAAATTTGTATATGTTCCAAAAGATCAAATTGATAAATTATTTTCGACAAAATAAATCAATCACGCCATGAAACAACTTTCAAAAACAAAAGTAACCGTTAGACTTCGTAAAGCAGATGATCGCAAAGAGTGGTATATTTATTTAGAAAGCTATCCGGTATTTGTTATAGGCAAAGAAAAACCTCAACGAATTAGAGAATATCTGAATAGAAGCGTAACAAGCGTTGAATGGGACAAGAAAAGAACTGCACGAACCAATCTCAACGGACAAAAAACATACAAACCCAAACGTACCGATAATGGCATAATTATATGCAAAAGTGAAATCGATATGGAAAGTATGTTATATGCTGATGGCGTTCGAAAACTGCGTCAACGAGAATATGATCACGCCGATTTGTATAATGAAACAGAAAGCGAGAAAGCAGAGCAAAGAGAACGATCACAATATAACTTCATTGAATATTTTGAGAAGTTAATTTTTAAGCGTCATGCCAATAGTTCAAAATCTATTCAGGTTAATTGGCAACGCACACTCGAACTTCTACAAATATTTGCCGGAGATATTATTTTGTTCTCACAATTAAACATTGCGACTGCTGAAGATTTTAAACTTTTTCTGTTTTCGGCTCCCATGGGAGGAAACAAAAGTGGAACGATTTCTCATAATACCGCTTCAACTTATTTTTCCATATTTAAGGCAGCACTTAAACAAGCCTTTATTGATAATTATCTGGAAATCGATTTATCTGCTAAACTAAAAGGAATTCATGATCAGGAATCTCGCCGAGAATATTTGACGTTAGAAGAATTGAATGTTCTTGTTGCAACTCCTTGCGATAGAGAAATTCTTAAGAAAGCTGCGCTTTTCTCTGCTCTTACCGGATTAAGACACATTGATATTCAAAAACTAAAATGGAGTGAAATCAGTATAGAAAACAATCAGGCAAGACTTCATTTTACACAACAAAAAACTAAAGGTGTGGAATATATGCCTATCTCAGATCAAGCTTTACAACTTTGCGGAGAACGAGGTAAACCTGAACAACTAGTGTTTGAAACTTTACCCGATCCTTCTTGGATTTCCAGACCTCTGAAAAACTGGATAGAATCAGCTGGAATTAAAAAGAAAATCACTTTTCATTGCTTTCGTCATACATTTGCCACATTGCAATTAAGCAATGGAACTGACATCTATACCGTAAGTAAAATGCTTGGCCACACAAATGTGAAAACAACACAAGTTTACGCCAAAGTAATAGACGAAAAGAAAAACAAAGCAACACAGGCAATAAAACTAGATGGCATAGAAAATATTAACCTTTAGTTATTATTGTTTATATTTAAGGATGCATCCTAAATATCTAGAACATATACTTGTATTTTCTTTGGTACTATTCGGTTGCCTAATATTGGGCAGTGTTGCGAGAATATTCGTAATTAATATTGGTGCAGATGACTTTACTGCCAATACCATTTTTTTGATTTTTATACTGTTGGGAATTATAGCCTATATCTTAATTACCTTCTTCCTTGATAGTCTTTATTCTGCAATTCTCAGTTTGCTTTTCCGAAAAAAGAAATCAACAAATCTATCCAATAAGAATTCAAATATTTTTGAGAACCTTGAGAAAAGAAGAGCTGAACAAGAAAAACTGAATAATGAGAATTCTCAGAATAAAAAGAAAATTGTAGTTGATTACATCCAAAAAGAATTTGCTTCTTATTGCTCCGATGAAGATCTGAATTTACTTTGCAAGTATGTAATTTTGTATGCAGAAAATAATTCTTTACAAGATATAAAACCACTAACAATTGACGGCTTCTCAAACCTCGACTTCTACCATTTTGGATGGAATATCTGGAAACATTTTAAGATAGGAAAACAAGAAGAAGTTTCCTCTTTCTTGAAAACTGTATTTCAAAATCAGTTAAAAGAAGTGGAAATTGACACCATCAAAAGTCACCTGAAAGATGATGAACAAAAAGGCATCATCAAAATCAGAAAAAGCCTTATAGAACAATAACAACAAACATCCATTAGTGTTTTTATTGTGTTTTCCTCTGTGTCATGAAACACAGTAAAAACACATGTTTCATTTGCATTATAACCATATAAAACAATAGTTATGAAAGCAGATGAAATTACTTTTGACAATTTACCGAAAGCCATTGCTCACCTGGTAGATCAAGTAGAAAAACTGAAAATTCTGATTGAAGAAAGTCAGACTTCCATTACTCCCAAAAAGCGTATGCCTGTGGGTATTGATGAAGCCAGTCAAATTATCGGCAAAGCCAAACAAACTATTTATTCGCTGGTCCAAAAACGCATGATTCCCTGTTATAAAAGTGGTAAAAAACTCTATTTCTTCGAAGATGAACTACTGGAATGGATTACCAAAGGCAAAAAGAAAACCATGCATGAAATTGAAATGGAAGCCCGAGCTGATTTCAATAAACGTCCCCGAGGTATCCGATTATGAATCTGTTTGAATTGTTAAACAATTTTTGGCGAATAGATGAACAGAAGAATTTTACTGGAAATGAAACTCGTTTGTACTTTTTTCTGATTCATTTGGCTAACCGTTCGTTTTGGGCTGAATGGATTGAGTTTGCAGACAAACGAATGGTTGCCAATGCTAATATGTCCCTACAGGTTTTAAAATCATCAAGAGAAAGCTTAAAAAAAGCTGGATTGTTGAACTACATCCCTGGAGGTGGCTATAGGATCAAAACTAAGTATCAGATCCTGACACCTAAGTCCAAACCTAGACTCTCACCTTACTATAGTAATACTAAAGACAAAAACTCAAAGATAAATTCAAATGGAAAAAAGAACGGATTTGTCCACACAGGAAGCGATTTTGATTAAACAAGATCCTGTTAAAGTATTGCAAAATGATGCTAAAAAAATCATTACTGCTGAAAAGAAAAAGATTCGACAACGACGTTTTCTTTTGCCATTCAAATATTCCGAATTCAGAAACTTGTTTATCATGTTCGGGACCGCTTGTTTAAACAAACGAAACCAAAACAAGAGCTTTGTAATCGATGAAAACAATGAGCTTGTTATACAGCAACTACATTATTATGCAAGCAATAATCCTGCTTTTGCTGGCGATCTGACCAAAGGAATATTATTGCAAGGAAAATATGGCTGTGGAAAAACCATACTACTTGAAACTTATTCCATGCTTTACAATCATATTGTAAGAAAGTACAGTCTCAATTATCCCCTGCTTTTATTTATCAAATCTGTAGAATTACAGGAACAAATCAGGGAAAAAACTGTCAGTCATTTTACTCGTCGTCCAATAGTTATTGATGAGTTCGGACGTGAATCAAAAACAGTTCAGGATTATGGAAATATCATTCGTCCCATATCCGAATTATTAAGTCTGAGAAGTGACTTGGGAACTCTCACACATGGAACTTCAAATTTTACATTGAGTACTCTTTCCTCTAATGAATTCTATGGAAAAATGATTGGCGACCGCCTAAAAATGATGTTCAACTTCATCACTTTATCTGGTGAAAGCAGAAGAAAATAAGTTGTTAGCATACCTACAGTTTTTCTGAGGAGCAAGTTTGTGTTTTGGTCAGACCAAAACCTTGCTCTCCGAGGCTAAAAACATCCCGTCGGTCTCCTAAAATTTAACTGATATGAGAAGGATTAAAAACAGAAATACGAATGGTCGTCCAAGCAAAAGTCTTTCTGAAAAAAAAAGCTATAAAGTAACGGTTAAAATGGCAACAGAAGATTATTACACTCTTAAAACCAAAGCCAATTTTGCTGGTATGAATCAGAGTGAATTTATTCGAAACTGCATTCGTTCAGGCAAAGTGAAACAATGCATTTCGCCCCAATTAATGGGATATATTCGAAAACTTTGCGGTATGGCAAACAACATCAATCAAATTGCCCGTACTGCAAATACACTTGGATACTCAGATGTTCATTGGCGGTGCATGGACATGCTTAAACATTTGGATAGCTTGATAAAACGCATTGAAAATGATTGCTAAAATTATTCAGGGCAGAGGTTTTAAGGGAGCAGTAAACTACGTTTTAGACAAAGAAAAAGCTCGATTACTTCATGGGAATGGTGTTCTATTGAAAAATAAAACATCTATCATTCAGAATTTTATTACCCAAAGTAAAATGAAGCCAAACATTTCAAAACCTGTGGCTCACATCTCTCTCAATTTTTCAGTTCAGGACATGAATCGTTTAACAGATGAATTGATGCTTAAAATTGCTCAGGAATATTTAAGAAAAATGAAATATGAAAACACACAATACATTATTGTTCGGCATTTCGACACAGAACATCCTCATTTGCATCTAATCATTAATCGAATAGACAATAAGGGCAAGCGTATTACTGATAAAAAAGAAAAACTTCGCAGTACAAATATTTGCATGGAGCTAACCAAAAAAAATGACTTGTATATTGCTTCAGGAAAAGAGAACGTAAAAGAACATCGACTAAAAGAACCCAATAAAACCAAATATGAAATCTTTCAGGCTCTTCAAGATGCTGTTCCTAAATCAAGCAATTGGTTAGAGCTGGAAAGTGAACTTTGGAAATCGAGAATTGATACTGACTTAATAAAAAATGGAAGTACGAATAAAATTCAAGGAGTTCGATTTGGTAAAAATGGATATGAATTCAATGGCTCTAAAATTGACAGGGCATTTAGTTATTCCAAAATAAATTTTCGCCTGCAACAAAACGAATGGTCCATAAATCAACAAACAAAATCAAATAATCAAAATAAGTCAAATACAAGATCAAAACATTCATTGTTAAAGGAATTAGCCAACTCTCTGAATGCATCTGCAAATAGTCAATATGAAGCAGATTTATTAAAACAAAAATTCCCTAAACGGAAAAAAAGAAAAAAGGGTTTTAGAAGATAAAAATTAATCGATATGAACAAGAATAGTGTTTTAATTACCATGTTTGAAGAAATCAAGAGACAGATTTCTATTATTGAAAAAAGATTTGAACAAGAGTTAAAAACAAATGTTCCAACAGAAAATCCTATCGAAAAAATTAAAAAGAGAAAGGAAATTACGGCAGAAGATTTTATAAGTATGGTGCATAAAACCATAGTCCACTCTACTCAAAAAGAGTTGGAGCAAACCCTTCCAAAATTTCAGGATTTTAACAAAGAGCTTTTAAGCAACATTAACGACTTACAGGCAAAACTAAGAACTTTAAAATGCTATCCTAAAGAACGGAAAAAAGCTCCAATCAGTAATTTTAAAATCCTGAAAATCGTCTCTATAATTGTAGTAAGCTTACTCTTATTTTCTGCACTGGTATTAAAATTTGAGAATTCAAGACTAAAGGATAATGATTTAAAATTCAGATACATTTATTCGAACAATGGCATAGATTCAACTCAATTGAAAAATCTCGAAACAATTTTTCATATCAATAGAGACAAAGAATTTATAAAAAGTATTCGCAAGAATGTGGAAGAATCTGAATTAAAAGCTAAAATGGACTTATAACTACAAATCAATCTAATTTTTAGTTTAAAGTTAATCCCAAATCTCAAACAAAGCTGTTCAATTAAATCCAAACAAGCCTGCGGTTACAAAAGACTTCGGCATAAACGCAACAAATCAATGCTCAAGAGTTTTTATAAATAACTCTTCTCTTTTGCATGAATACTCCTTTCTCATTCTTCGAAAGAAAAATTCATTGCAAACAATGGTAAAAACACTTGTTCATTCATTTGTCTCCATCCCACTTACCCCATTTATTCCGATTCCTTTTGTAATTTGGATTTAATGAAATTGAGGGTGTTTACAATTTGGGAATAAACTAATTATTGCATTAATTAAAAAAGTATAACATTATAATCCTAAATTTGTATTTAAGAAAAAATCAAATGACCAAAGACGAACTAATACATAAATTGAATAGCCTTGAATGATTACAAAGAACAGATACTTATGAAATACCTGTTGCGGCAATTCGAGAAGCCTTAATTAACACAGTAATACATCGTGACTATATAAATCCTAGTAGAGATATTAAAGTCGGTATTTACGATGATATTGTAAATATTGTGTCACCTGGCAGTTTACCTCACAGCATTACCATAGAAGATGTATTTAATGAAAGAAGCGAAACTCGTAACCGGGTTGTAGCAAATGTATTCAAGGAATTAAACCTCATTGAGCAATGGGGAAGCGGAATTAACCGCATCGTGAACGGCTGTATTGAGCATGGTCTCCAAGCACCAAAAATTGAAGAAAAGAACGATTTCTTTGATGTTGAGATAATACGACCAAGAACAATTATTGAGGAAAAAGTATCTGTTGCGACTGATTACGACCGATTACGACCGATTAAGTATTGAGGAAAAGAAAATTCTATTGCATTTGCTTGAAAATGATAAAATCTCACGTAAAGAAGCTATTGAACTTTTAGGTTTAGGAGAAACGAAAACAAAGGAATTTTTTAATATTTTGATTGAGAAACAACATATTGAAAGGCAAGGCAAAGGAAGAAGTACTTTCTATACTTTGATTAATAATATCATCTTATAAAGAATGAATATTTGCACAGTTTAATCATTCATTATTTGTTATTTTTAATGCATTCAATTCGTTTCAAAAACATAAAGTATAAATAACATTATATAATATTGAAAAAAGACAATAATAAACAAACATTATTTGACATTCAATGGAATGAAAAATATAAACTCTTAATTGATTTCAAGAACGAATACAAACATTGTAATGTTCCTGACAAAACAACTTATAAAGGATGTGAATTAGGTAGATGGGTAACAAGACAAAGAGCAAGAAAAACAAAATTATCTCCTGATAGAATTACTAAGCTTAATTCTATCAATTTTGTTTGGAATATCTTTGAGTTTGTGTGGATGAAAAATTATAAAGACCTAAAAAATTACAAGAATAAATTTGGGCATTGTAATGTATCTAAAGGAAATGAAAGATATTTATCTTTAGCCAATTGGGTTATCAAGCAAAGGCAATATTTCAAGAAAGGAAAACTTTCTAAAAAACAAATTAAAAACCTTGAAAACATAGGATTTACATGGGAAAAATACAAGCGCACTCCTTGGTGTGAAAATTTACAAAAACTTGAAACTTTCAAAGCTAAATTCGGACACTGTAATGTCACCAAAAGTTATAAAGATAAACCCTTAGGAAATTGGGTCTCCATTCAAAGAAGAGATAAACACAAGCTTTCAATTGAACAAATAAAAAAATTGGACAAATTAGAATTTAATTGGATACTTAAATCTGGAAGAAAACACCTAAATATCTAATTCCAAATACTAAGTTTCTTCTACTCTTTTCATGCATATATGGAAAATAACTTAAGCTAATACATATAAAAAAATAGCAATCGAATTTCGGTTGCCATTTTTTTATATGTATTCTTCTGTTCGCCGATATATACGCATTTTCACAAACCACATTGAGTTTTACAACCCAGGTGGACTGCCCAAACCCTTTGAAGAATTAAAAGAAAAGGATATTTCTTTGCCACGAAACCCTATTATTGCAAAGTTGTTTCGTATGGTAAAACTGGCTGAAAATATTGGCTTTGGTTTTGATAAAATAGACGAAAACTGGAAAGCTTATAATTCAACTACTCCAAATTATCAGATTGAATTTGATTCTGTTGTTGTGGATTTTATGATGGAACAAGAAAGTAATGTCAGAGAAACGTCGGGGAAAACGTCGGGGAAAACGTCGGGGAAAATCCTAGAACTTATTAAAGAGAACCAGAATATATCTATACCTGAAATGGCTAAAATCATAGATATCTCAGAACGTTCGATTGAACGGAATATTGAAAACCTGAAGAAAAGCGGATTATTGAAGCGTGTTGGTCCTGCTAAAGGTGGTTATTGGGAAGTAATTGGATAAGTAACTGGAAAAACACAATCATTTATATAGACATGGACAAGGTCTTTTGAGACTTCTACAAACTTCTACTACATTACCTGTTTCTGCCTCGCTTAAAATGCTAAATTTTTCTTCTAATGCCCAACGTCTTTTCATAGCCTAAATTTAACTGTTTTAAATGTAAAATTTTACTCCAGACTTTTTCGGGGCTGAACTAGAAATGAACATTCACAAACCCAAAATATTTGTTTGATTTTTTAATATCATAATAAAGATAAGATACTCTTTTAATTAACAAAACCAGCAATATCATACAATATGGCAAGTATGGTCAAACAATAAAGACAATACCCTATTGCACTACAATATAAGTCATAAAGAAAACATTAGCTTACCCCTTTTATATTCTATAAATTAGAAGAACTCCAATATTATCAAACATTAAAGAATATAGAAAATATATTAAACTTGACAGCTTTGACAAAGCCATTTTTGTTTCATTTTTCTTAACTTGCAAAGTCGAAATTAAAATAAACAATAAATATATTTTCATGGCCAAAAAGAACGGTAACGGAAAGCATAAGAGTATGGAAGAAACCCTATGGGATTCAGCCAATAAATTGAGGGGAACGGTAGAGTCGTCGGAATACAAGCACGTAGTATTGAGTTTGATATTCCTGAAGTTTGCCAGTGATAAGTTCGAAGAACGCAGACAAGAGCTGATAGCTGAAGGAAAAGATAGCTTTTTAGAGATGGTTGAGTTTTACACCATGAAGAATGTTTTCTTCTTGCCGGAGCAATCTCGCTGGAGCCATGTAATGCAACATGCCAAGCAAGATGATATTGCCATTAAAATTGATACCGCACTATCAACCATTGAAAAGAACAATGCGGCTCTTAGAGGAGCACTGCCTGATAACTACTTTTCTCGCTTAGGACTAGATGGCAGTAAATTGTCCGCCTTGTTAGATACCATAAACAATATTGATACAGTTGCCGATAAGGAAGAAGATGTTGTTGGACGTGTGTATGAGTATTTTCTTGGAAAATTTGCCGCTGCCGAAGGAAAAGGCGGTGGAGAATTCTACACGCCAAAATGCGTAGTAAACCTATTGGCTGAAATGCTGGAACCATACAAAGGAAAGATTTACGATCCTTGTTGTGGTTCAGGTGGTATGTTTGTGCAATCCATAAAATTTGTGGAGAGCCACAACGGAAACAAGAAAGACATTTCCATTTACGGACAGGAATATACGGCAACCACCTACAAACTGGCAAAAATGAACCTTGCCATTCGTGGAATTGCCGGAAACCTGGGCGATGTGCCAGCTGATACTTTCTTTAAAGATCAGCATCCCGATTTAAAGGCAGATTATATACTGGCCAATCCTCCTTTTAACCAAAAAGATTGGCGTGCAGCTAACGAATTAACCGATGATCCTCGTTGGGCAGCTTACCCTACTCCACCAACCGGAAATGCCAACTATGCATGGATTATGCACATGCTCTCCAAGCTATCGGAAACCGGAACCGCAGGTTTTGTGTTGGCCAATGGCTCTATGAGTTCAAATACGGGTGGCGAAGGCGATATTCGCAAGCAGTTTGTAGAAAACGATTTGGTAGATTGTATGATTGCCCTGCCCGGTCAATTGTTCTACACCACACAAATACCCGTTTGTTTGTGGTTCTTAAGCAAGAACAAAAAAGAAGACATTTTACACGGCTACCGAAACCGAGAAGGCGAAACCCTCTTTATTGATGCCCGAAATATGGGAAGCATGGTAGACCGCACCCACAAAGAACTAACTGCAGATGATTTAGCAGAGATTACCAGAACCTACCATGCCTGGAGAGGTGAAGAAAAAGATGGCAAGTATGAAGACAAAGCCGGCTATTGCAAAGCTGCCAAAAAGGAAGAGATTGCCAAGCATGATTACGTACTAACTCCTGGTCGTTACGTTGGTGCTGCAGAAATAGAAGACGACGGTATCCCTTTCGAAAGCAAAATGACGGAATTAACACAGACTCTTTACCAACAAATGAAGGAATCAGAAAAATTGGATGCTGTGATTCGTAAAAATATGGAGGTTTTGGGATATGGAGAGTAATTGGCAAACAGTTCAATTGCAAGACGTTGTTACTAAATTAGGTGACGGATTGCATGGTACTCCAAAATATACTGAAGATGGAGAATATCACTTTATCAATGGGAATAATTTAGTTGATGGTAAAATTGTATTAAATAAAAATACTAAAAGAGTTGATAGGAGTGAATTTGAGAAGTATAAAAAAGAATTAACTAATAGAACTGTTTTCGTTTCTATTAATGGAACAATTGGTAATGTTGCTTTTTATAATAGTGAGAAAGTTATATTAGGTAAAAGTGCGTGTTATTTTAATGTAAATGAAAATACTGATAAGGTTTTCATCAGGTACATTGTTTCAAGCCCCTATTTTATGCATTATCTTGAAACTTTTGCAACAGGCACTACAATTAAAAATGTTTCTCTCAAATCAATGAGAGAATTCCCCTTTAAACTTCCCCCGCTCCCAGAACAAAAAGCCATCGCTCACATATTAAGCAGCCTAGACGAAAAAATAGAACTCAACCGCCAAATGAACCAAACTTTGGAGCAAATGGCACAAGCCTTATTTAAATCTTGGTTTGTTGATTTTGATCCTGTAATTGACAATGCACTAGCTGAAGGGAATCCAATTCCTGAAGAACTGCAAGCCAAAGCTGATAATCGTAAAGTATTGGGCAAGAATATAAAAATTTTACCGGAAGAAATTCAGAAACTGTTTCCTAATGATTTTGAGTATAGTGAGGAGTTTGAGAAGTGGGTGCCGTTGGGGTGGAGAGTTGGTCAAATTAAAGATATTGGGAAAGTGGTAACGGGTAAAACTCCACCTTCTAAAAGTCCAAAACACTTTGGAAATGAATACCCTTTTGTAACACCAACGGATTTTAAAAACTATTTTAAGTTTACATTTGAAGCTGACCGTTATATATCAAAAGAAGGATATTTTGCAAACAAAGTAAGAGTATTACCTGAAAATTCTGTAGTTGTTACTTGTATCGGATCTGACATGGGAAAAGTTATCATTAATACGAAGGAATGCCTTACCAATCAACAAATCAATTCAGTAATACCCGACTTTCAAACTATTACAACTGAATATTTATACCAATTTTTCAAATCAATATATGATACTCTTAGGAAATTAGCATTCGGAGGTTCAACAATGCCAATCCTAAACAAATCTGATTTTGAAAATATTAATATTCTTATCCCAAATATAAACCTACTTACTAAAACGAGTCATTATTTTACTGACATTAACAATAAAATTATAGACAATTTGTATCAAAATAGAGAACTAACTAAACTTCGAGATACACTTTTGCCCAAGTTAATTTCTGGGGAAGTTAGGGTGACTGATGTTGAGAAAATGATTAAATAAAAAATTAACCTTAAACCTAAACACAGAATATAACACTGAAACTAATCATGAATAAACTATATGCAAGAGGTTCAGAGTGGAGAAAATGGGACTTACATATTCATACGCCAAATACAGCAAAAAATGATCAATTTGGAACGAATAGTTGGAATGCTTATATTTCTAAATTAGAGGAAAATGATGATATAGCTGTGTTAGGAATTACGGATTACTTCTGTATTGAGAACTATAATAAGCTGAAAAAAGAGCAAAATGAAGGTCGTTTACGAAATAAATATCTTATCCCGAACGTAGAGTTGCGAATTCTGCCTGTTACTCAGAGAGATACTCCAATCAATATTCATGTTTTATTTAACCCTGAAAAGGTTAATATATTAGAAAGAGAATTTTTTAGGAAATTGAAATTTTCATATAGAGGTGCAGATTATTCATGTATAAAAAGTGATCTAATTGAATTGGGTAGAGCATATAAAAACGACCCAAACCTAGATGAAGAGTCTGCAAAAAAAGAAGGCATAGGTCAATTTAATGTTCCTTTTGAAAAAATCCGAGAAATTCTAGAAGGAAATATTCTTGATGGAGAATATATAATAGGAGTTTCTAATAGTAATAAGGATGGAAATAGTGGTATTCAACATTCATCATTAGCGGCAACGAGAGAAGAGATTTATCGTATGTCAGATTTTATTTTTTCAGGTAACCCTAGAGATACGACTTACTTCTTAGGTAAGGGAGCTGATTCAAAAAGAGAATTACTACAAAAGTATGGAAGTATAATGCCCTGCATCACAGGAAGTGATGCGCATAGTATGAACTCAATAAATGTTTTCCCAAAGGATAGAATTACCTGGCTAAAAGCTGACCCTACTTTTGAAGGTTTAAAGCACACCCTTATAGAACCTAACGAAAGAGTTTTTATAGGAGAAGAGCCAGAAATATTTAAAAGGGTAATAAGAAATAGAACAAAGTATATAAAAGAGATAAACGTCAATCCTGTTACTGGTTACAATGGTCATAAAGGAAAATGGTTCGAGGATGTAAATATTGAGCTAAATAAAGAACTAACTGCCATAATAGGAAATAAAGGTAGTGGGAAAAGTGCTTTATCAGATATAACCGCCTTATGTGGAAATTTTTATAACCCTAAAAGTTTTTCATTCCTCAGTAAAGATAAATTTAGAAAAGGTGGTCTTGCTGATTGTTTCGAAGGACAATTAACCTGGGAAAGTGATGTAGAAAGCAAGTATAATCTTAATGAAAATCCTATAGAGGGTGCAACCAAGAATGTAAAATATTTACCTCAAGGCGATTTTGAAACCTTGACAAATGAAATCGAAAAAGCAGAAGCCTTTCAAAAAGAAATTGAAGATGTTGTTTTTTCTCACGTAAAAGAAGAAGCTAAACTAGGACATAACACATTCTCTGATTTAATTGAAAGTCAAAAAAGTAATGCAGATGCTAGCATTGAATTTGTTGCTTCCGACCTAAAGGATTTAAACAAATCTATTATTCAATTAGAAAAAATGCTTAACCCTAACTACAAAGCACAAATAGAAGGGAAAATTAAGCAAAAAACGGATGAACTAAATGCACTAATTAAACCTCTAGTTGTAGCAAATCCTAATACTGATACATCTATTGCTCAAAAAAGTAAAGAACTAAATGATTTATTAAATTCAATTAGAAAAAATATTGAAGAAAAAGAAAAAAGTTTAGGAATAACTAAAGAAAAACTAGAAAAAGTAAGTATTGAAAAAAATGGCATAGAAAAATTAAAACAATCCATTGAATTAAAGGAGGAAGAAATAAAATCGTTTAAAACTGACTTTAAGAATCAATTACTAAAATTTGATATTGATATAGAAAAAGTTATTCACTTTCAAGTTGATTATTCAACATTAATTTCAGCGATTAAATTAAAGAGTGAGGAATCTGAAAAGTTAAATAAAGAGATAAATGGTTCAAGTGAAGAGAAAGGTCTTGTTAAAGAAATAGAAGAAGAAAAGAATAAATTAGCTGAAGAAAGTAAAAAACTAGATGGTCCTCAAAAAAAGTATCAAAAATATTTAAATGACCTAAAAGAATGGGAAAAGAAGAAAAAAATAATTGAAGGTAATAAAGAAACACCTGATACTTTGGAATATCATAAAATGGTTATTGATTATCTTGACAATAAATTAGAAGGTGTCATACACAAAAAGAGAGAAGAGCGTTTAAATTGCGTTGATGAAATATTTGAAAAAAAGAAATCAATTATTAGTATTTACGAGCAAGTTAAAAAAGGTATTGATAACAAAATCGAAGAAAATAAAGATCTTCTTACGAACTATAATATAAACATTGAAGCATCTTTAGTTCTACAGAATAATTTTGTAAGTGATTTTTTAAAATATATTAGCAAGAATAAATTAGGCTCATTCTTCTCTAAAGAAGGAGGAACATTTAGAATTCAACAAATAATTGATGGAAAAGATTTTAACAATGTGGAAGATGTTAAATCTGTGTTGTCATTAATTACAGAAGCCTTATTTACTGATTTACGTGACGACATATCTGGAGATAAAAGTAGATATATCGAAAATCAAGTTGATAACATCAATGACTTTTACAATTATTTATTTGGTCTTGAGTATATAGATTATAATTATCAACTTAAACTTGGAGAGAAGGTTATTGAACAGCTTTCTCCTGGAGAACGAGGTGCTCTTTTGTTAGTGTTTTATTTATTATTAGATAAAAATGATTGCCCATTAATTCTTGATCAACCAGAAGACAATCTAGACAATCATAGTGTTGCAAATGTTCTCGTTCCATTTATAAAAAAAGCAAAACAAAAACGTCAAATAATCTTAGTTACGCATAATCCTAATCTAGCCGTTGTTGCAGATGCGGAACAAATTATCTGGGTTAATATTGACAAGGAAGATAAAAACAAATTTGAATATACCGCTGGTAGTATTGAGAGTAAGGAAATAAACAAACATATTGTTGATGTGCTAGAGGGTGCAATGCCTGCGTTTAACAAACGCAAACAAAAGTACTATGAGAACTAAGATTCTTCTAATATTGAAATGTCAAGTTTTTTGCGCAAGAAACTTGACATTCTAAAAGAGATAATAACAGTAAGACTGAAACAAATTTAAAAATGTCCAGTTTATTAATTAAAAAACTGGACATTTTATTATCTTTGGGTAAAACAAACAAACGTGAAAACATCTGAATACATAAGGATTAAGGTCGACAAGTTCCCTAGAGGATATGTTTTCACCTACAATGATTTTATCACAGAGGTGAATAAAAAAGAAGCAATCATAAAAAGCTTAAACAGAATGACTGCTTCAGGTAAAATAATAAAACTAGCAAAAGGGAAGTTTTACAAACCTGAAACAAGTGTATTTGGCACTCTTGCTCCAGATCAGTACCAAATTGCAAAAGATCTACTGGAAAAAAACGATAAACTGATTGGTTATCTTACAGGATATGGAATATACAATCAATTAGGCTTAACAACTCAAGTAAGTAATACCATACAAATTGGCCGCAACGAGCCAAAGCCTGCAATACAAAGAGGGATGTATAAAATTGCTTTTATTAAGCAAAAAAATACCATTACAAAGGAAAATATTCCCCTATTACAGTTATTGGATGCCATTCGTTTCATTAAAAAAATACCTGATTCAACAACAGACACAAG
Source organism: uncultured Marinifilum sp. (assembly GCF_963677195.1). Lineage (NCBI taxonomy): Bacteria > Pseudomonadati > Bacteroidota > Bacteroidia > Marinilabiliales > Marinifilaceae > Marinifilum > uncultured Marinifilum sp. The sequence goes on along the minus strand of NZ_OY781918.1, from coordinate 1,742,591 downwards.
TTGCAAACGGATAAAGATCCATTTACAAAAACTTTCATCTGAACGAGTAGATACAATTGTTCGCTTGGCACTAAAATATCCCCCATCAACAAGAGCACTGCTTGGAGCCATGCTCGAAACAATTGAAAAAAAAGATAAAACGGAAAGTTTATTAAAAAGTTTGAACCCAATAAGCAAATATAAACTATCTGTTTCATCAAAAACCTTACCTAATCAAGAGAGCTGGAATATTTTATGAAACTACACGAAAATAAATCCCTTTTTACCGAAGCCATAAGAGTTACAGCTCAACAAAGAAAATTACCGGAAATTTTTGTTGAGAAAGACTATTGGGTAATGCTTGCATTGCAAACCATTTATTCAAACGAGATAGGTAAGGAAGTCATTTTTAAAGGAGGTACAGCTCTATCGAAATGTTTTGGTTTAATCGAACGTTTTTCTGAAGATATCGATTTGGTACTTCTGAAAGCTGAAGATCAAAACCCAACCCAGTTTAAGAAGAAACTAAAGCAAATTACAACAATCGTATCTTCTGCTATTCCCGAAGTAAAAACCGAAGGCATTACCCACAAAATGGGAACAATTAGAAAAACTGCCCATCAATTCGATAAAGTATTTACAAAAGGATATGGTCATGTAAGAGATGTTATTGTTGTAGAAGCAACCTGGCTAGGACATCACGAACCTTACCTAAAAAAAGTAGTCAGCTCTTACATTTATGATATGATGGCAAATACCGGACAAATTGAAATGGCTAAAACATTTAATTTACTGCCTTTTGAAGTATTGGTATTGGATGTAAAAAGAACATTATGCGAAAAAATCATGAGTTTGGCTCGTTTCTCACATACAGAAAATCCGATATCTGATTTAGGCAATAAAATAAGACACACTTACGACATTCATAAAATACTATCAAATACAGATTTAAATGATTTTTTCTATTCAAATCAATTTGATGAATTATTATTAAAAGTGGCTAATGATGATGTTACAAGTTTTAAAAACAACAATAATTGGCTCCAGTTTCATCCAAAAGAAGCTCTCATTTTTAAAAATCCCACAAAAATTTGGGATCAGATAAAATCAAATTACAATAACAGTTTCAAAGCCTTGGTATTTGGTCTTTTACCACCTGATACTGAAATACTGGAACGAATTATTGAAGTAAGTAAAAGATTAGAAACAATTGAATGGACCATAAATCCAAATTCAGAAAGTAACTAAGTGAGTAACCAAGATAATAGATTGAATATCATGATAATAATAAAAAAACATTAATTTCTTAGATTTGAAAAGTAACTAAGTGATCATGATCCAATAGGTGGTCCAATTTGTTAAATTGATGTACAAATAGAAGATATTGAGATGAAATTTACCGAAGAAAAATTAGAGCAAGCTTTTATTGAACTTCTGGAACAGGAGAAGATACCGCATGTTTTCGGAGCAACTATTAAAAGAACTCCTGAAGAAGTGCTGATAAAAGAAGACTTGAAGGCATTCTTACTGCAAAAGTATATGGCAGAAGAGCTCACTGTTTCGGAGGTAGATTTGATTATTCGGGACCTAGAGAAACTCCCTTCTTCCGATTTATACGAGAGCAATAAGAACATCATGAAAAAAATCATGGACGGTTTTGTTTTCAAACGTGAAGATCGTAGCAAAAAGGACCTGTACATTCAATTGATGGATTTTCCGGAAGTAGTTTTGGCCTCCTTTTCTACAAGCCAAGAAGCAATTACAATTGCAGCTGATCAACAAGAAGAATATACTAGCAAATCGGACCGGAACATTTACAAAATTGTAAATCAACTAGAAATTGAAGGCTACCAGAAACGCATTCCCGATGGTATTTTGTATATCAATGGATTGCCAATGGTGGTTTTTGAGTTTAAATCGGCTATTCGTCCCGAAGCGACAATTCATGATGCATACATACAATTAACAACTCGCTACCATCGAGATATTCCTGAACTGTTTAAATACAATGCCTTTTGTGTGATTAGCGATGGTGTAAACAACAAAGCTGGCTCCTTTTTTGCGCCTTATGAGTTTTACTATGCCTGGCGCAAAATAGAGGGGAACGAAACAGAAGTAGACGGAATTGATTCCATGTTCTCCATGATTAAAGGGATGTTTCAAAAGGAACGCTTGTGCGATATCATTCACAACTTTGTTTACTTACCAGATGCCTCTAAAAAGGACGAAAAAATCCTTTGCCGATATCCTCAATACTACGCAGCAAGAAAACTGTACGAGAACATCAAGGTTCACCAACGTCCGAATGGAGATGGAAAAGGTGGAACCTATTTCGGGGCCACAGGTTGCGGAAAAAGTTTCACAATGCTTTTCCTAACTCGCTTGCTGATGAAAAGCAAATACTTTGCGAGTCCTACCATTGTTCTGATTACGGACCGAACCGACTTAGACGATCAGTTATCAGGTCAATTCACCAGTGCCAAGAATTACATTGGAGATAATAAGGTTATTAGCGTGGAAAGCCGGGCCGATTTACGAAAGGAACTGCAAGGACGAAACTCTGGAGGTGTATTTTTAACCACCATCCACAAATTTACAGAGGACACACAATTGCTTACTGATCGAACCAATGTGATTTGCATATCGGATGAAGCACATCGTAGCCAAACCAACTTGGACCAGAAACTAAGAATTACTGATAAAGGTGTAACTAAATCATATGGTTTTGCCAAATATCTTCACGATTCCTTGCCAAATGCTACTTACGTTGGATTTACTGGAACTCCGGTTGATGCAACCTTAGACGTATTTGGTGAAGTGGTTGATGCCTATACCATGACCGAATCGGTAAAAGATGAAATTACCGTACGCATTGTTTACGAAGGGCGTGCAGCCAAAGTATTGCTAAACAATTCAGCACTTCAGAAGATTGAAGAATATTACAATGAATGCGCAGAAGAAGGTGCTAATGATTATCAGATAGAAGAAAGCAAGAAGGCTACCACCAATATGAATACCATTATTGGGGACCCAGATCGATTGAAAGTATTGGCTGAAGATTTTGTAAAACACTACGAAAAACGTGTAAACGAAGGCTCTTCGGTAAAAGGAAAAGCAATGTTTGTGTGCAGTAGTAGAAAAATTGCTTATGAATTTTACAAGAATGTTATTGTATTACGTCCCGAATGGGCCGAAGTGTTAACATGTGAAGCTGGTAGCCAATTAAGCGATAATGAAAAGAAGGAAATCAAACCCATGGAGCGTGTAAAAATGATCATGACTCGTGGTAAAGATGATCCGAAAGAATTATATGAATTATTGGGTACCAAAGAGTATCGAAAAGAACTGGACCGACAATTCAAAAATGGTAAATCGAACTTTAAAATTGCCATTGTTGTTGATATGTGGCTAACTGGATTCGATGTTCCTTTTTTGGATACCATTTACATAGATAAACCGATTCAGCGACACAACTTGATTCAAACCATTTCTCGTGTTAATCGAAAGTTTGAGGGCAAAACCAAAGGTTTGGTAGTCGATTATATTGGAATAAAAAAACAAATGAATCTGGCATTGGCTCATTACAACAAAGCCGACAGTCAGAATTTCGAAGATATTGAGCAGTCCGTTGTGGTAGTAAAAGATCATTTGGATCTTCTTGCCAAAATCTTTTACAAATTTGATACTTCAAAATATTTTAAAGGATCGACTTTAGAGCAATTAAATGCTCTGAATATGGCAGCTGAATATGTGCAGGTCACTCAGGAAATTGAGAAACGATTCATGTATTTAGTGAAACGCCTGAAAGCAGCCTACGATATTTGTTCAGGTAGTGAAAAACTGAATGAGATGGAGCGAGATCACATTCACTTTTATATGGCGGTACGATCCATTGTTTTTAAACTAACCAAAGGAAATGCACCTGACACAGCACAAATGAATGCAAAAGTGCGTGAAATGATTAAGGAAGCACTGCTTAGTGATGGAGTAGAAGAAATTTTCAAGCTTGGAGACCAAAATGAAAGTCAGACTGATATTTTCGAAGATGATTACCTGGCTAAAATCGAAAAAATAAAGCTACCGAACACAAAAATCAAGTTGCTGCAGCAATTGCTGGCAAAAGCCATTCAGGATTTTAAAAAGGTCAACAAAATTAAGGGAATTGATTTCTCGAAGAAAATGACTGATTTGGTAAGCAAATACAATGAACGCAAGGAAGATGATGTATTGCGAAGTGAAGTTCTTGAAGATTTCACCGATGAGATTATTGACCTCTATCATGCTCTGAGAAAGGAAAAAGAATCTTTCAATGAAATGGGTATCGACTTCGAAGAAAAAGCCTTCTACGACATCTTAAAATCCTTGGCTCACAAATACGATTTCAATTATCCTGAAGATAAGCTAGTGGAATTAGCAAAAAAGGTAAAAGATGTTGTGGACGACAAAGCCAAATACACCGACTGGAGCAAACGCGACGATATCAAAGCCGAACTAAAGGTTGGCTTAATCATCCTATTAGCCGAAAACGACTATCCTCCAGTTGACCGTGATGAAGTGTACAAGGAAATTTTTGAACAGGCTGAGAATTTTAAGAAGTATCAGAAAATATAGAATCAATTAGAAGATAAATTAAAATGAAAACATATTTTTCAAATCTAATTCCACAAATTCTATCTTATAGTAAGAAATTAGATAGCTCCTCAATTTTGACAAAACATCATTGGACTGTAATTGATGAAACTAATTCAGAAAAAACTGTTTTTATCTTTCGTCAGAAAGACAATCAGTTATTGATTTCAAGAAATGGTAATGTTGAAAAAGGGACTTGGGAATTAATTGACCACAACACATTATTAATAGATACCAAAACTGAATCTAGAATGTTTAAGCATGGCTTTGCTGATAGCTCAGTTTTAGCGCTAAAAGTTGATGGAAAAACAGAATATGCATTTCTAATTGACGAAGATGTTGTTCCTGAAGCAGCTAAAACATTGAATGGTCTGTTAGAATATCTTGAGAATAAATATTTAATTATTAAGGAAAAAGAAGTAATTAAAATTCAAGATAAACCTAAAATAAATATTGAATCTCAAGTTACAAAACAAGATCCAGTTGAATCAAATATTAATAATGATGATACGGGACTTTCAAACGCAATGACCTTTCTAATTCTATTTATTATTATCATAGCGATAATACTTGTCTATGCTAACAACTAATATTTTAATCTTTTTACAATAAGACCAAAATGCTCAAAAGATATCTCAATAAGTTTGGAATTCTACTATTATCAATACTTTTCTTCTCTGGAGGATATTTACTTGGACAAACTGGATTTACAAATGAAATTGATGTAACTAAAGTTGCAAGCTACGGGACAGTAGCAACAGTAGTCTTTTTATTAATAACTCTAATGTTTCAGTATACTGATAGTAAAAAAGAAAAAATCAACACTCGATTTTTCGAACTCTTAAAATATCATCATACCAACTCTAATGAAATCGAATTGACTAACCCTTTTGCCTTAAGAACTAATCAAAACAAAATAGTCCATGGAAAGAAATGTTTCATGATTATTTACAGGCAATACAAATTAGCTAAGCAGATTCTTGATTATTATGAGAACATTCCTGAAAAAGGTGACATTAAAGATAAACTTAAAAATACCAGCACTAAGCATTACAACAAGTTTTCAAAAGGAGTTAAATTAAATGACTTTTGTAAATCTGAAATAGCATACATTATTACCTATCACGGTGTATCTTCCGAAGCTAAGCTGGACCTAACAGAAACACTTAAAAAGAACTATTCCCTCGATTTTATCAATGATATTATTAAGCACTTCAGACTGTTTCCTGTTCACTATTCATCAGCATTCAATAAAACAGATTTTGAAATAATGACAATTAACACAGATCAAAATCATGCTATGAGAAAATTATCCAACATCAAGAATTCCTACCCTAAAAAGAAGTACATTTATTTCTTTGGCGGTCATCTTCATCGATTAGATCATTATTTCAGACATCTATTCCACTTCGTAAACTTCATTTATAATGATTCGATTTTAAGTGAGAAAGAAAGACAAGATTATTATAAGATTTTAAGAACTCAACTAAGCACGTATGAACAGGTTCTTTTCTATATTAATTCACAATCATGCTTAGGTAGAGATTGGGAACTCACCAACGATAAAAAACACAAACTAATCACGGAAACCAAACTCACCAAAAACATGCCTAAAAATATGGTTTCGGATCTTATACAAAAATAACGATCAACTCAAATCTTTCACAATCTTGTCTTTTAATCTATAAGGTATTTTTTTCATATCAGAATCCTTTTCCTGCTTTACCAGATTATCTTTTAACGATTTAAAATTTAGATCTTCCAATTCTTCTTCTTTCAGCAGACTACTTCTGTTATGAACCAAATCATTTTCCAAGCGGTCGGAATATGCAGATGTATTTTGACCGATAGAAGTTTTCGTTTCATTTTCCCCTAAAGAGAATTTTTGCATAATTTCGATATATTCCTCGAATGTAATCTTTCTTTTACCATCGAAACGATTGCCGAAATAATGAAATAACCATTTATTGAGAGTTGTTTTATCAATACCAATTTCTTGGGCTATCTCATCTTTATTGGTAATATTTGAATTTGTTATCTCATTAAAGATCTGTTTTTTTGAATTCCGTTTAGATTCAAAAATTGGCAACTGAGTAAAAAACTCATTTGAGAGTATGCGTTCTAAATAAACAAGAAAGCATCTTTTCTCATTTAAAGTAAGACCTTCGAACAAATTTAATTCCTCTAGCTGAGTAACAGATTTAATAAGGCCTTTATAATCTTTACCTCCCATAAAACATAACAATAACTTCTGCAGCTGTTCAAAAAAAATCATTTTTAACAGTACCTGAAATCCGTCATCATCAATGGCTCCATTATTGGATATTTTCAAGACCTCATTTTGAGCTTTTTTACGACTACCAAACCTTGCAACAAGCAATTGATTAAATATTTTACTTGAAATTTCCGGTTTCATTGTTGGTAAAACCGATTCTAGAAATTGTAACATACTTTCATAATTAAATTCCGGTACTAAATTAACTTACATACTCCTTAATTCTTCACTGTAATTAATTTTTTTTCATATTCAGCAACTCTTTAGAATACTATCTCTTACAGTGACAAAGCAACAATTCCTTTTGAATTACCGTGGATTTTTTAGATTGGCTTTTTTACCAGCTCTTACTTTTGACAGTGAATTTAAATCACATTAATACTAAAAAACAAAATTATGGCCTTAGATCCAGATTACGATTACACACAAGATGATCTTGACAACCATGCTGATCAACTAAACCCTAACAGTGATGTTTATGAATCGAGCAGAAATGGTAATTAGTTAAAAGTAGTTATTAACAATTTTAAAATTTCAAAAAATGGGAAAAACAAAAATGACATCGACCGCAGCAGCAAGAATTCAATCTGCAGCAGCTAAATCATCGGGAGGAAAAGTTAGTAAAGGTAGTTTTGCTGCAAGAGCAACAAGTGCCGCAGCAAAGAGTTCTAAGAAGTAATTTGAACGATAAGGGCGTCCAAAAATGGATGCCCTTATTTTTTTACACAAGCATTTGATATTGATACAAATGAAATGATTCTCACTTCAGTAAATTACTAATTATCAACACCTTATTATATAAGAAAACCTAATTTAAAGAATATAATCAAGGTCAGGTAAGTATGTTTCCTGAACGACTTGATTCTTACATTCCAGGGAATTCTCCAGTTCGATAAGTAAGCTCTATTGTTAATCAATTAGAAATTTCGCAAATAATATCTACTTACAAAGCTGGAGGTTGTACTGGTTATCGCCCACGTATGTTAATGAAAGTAATTATATATAGCGTTTGAATAATAAATATTCCTATTGCAAGATTGGAAAAAACAGTGAAAGTGACCAAACGAAGAGCTCAAAAAAAATGAATTAATAAAGCTCTAACAATATTAATTTAAAAGTTACATTTCATCTAAAGACAATGGAATGTATTCAATAGAATATCTACTAAAATTCTTAACTAAAGAGGATGCCTTTTGCTGTAAAATATTCATTTTAATTTTATCCTTATTCCTTTTCACTTCAGCAAGAACCAAACGTTTCTCGAATTCATTAACTGCAACAATATCTATCTCATTATTGTTTCCCTTTTCCCAATAAGTACCAATATCAGAATATACTCCATCTTGCATCATTTTATCGGTAAAATACTTTTCAAGTATGCGGCCAGAATATACATTATAATCTCTCTCAACTATATTTTTGATATAATCGATATTACCAATTTCTACAGCACTTCTGTGCTTATAAATAAATCGAAACCAAAAGTTTAAAAAGTTATCTTTTATTTGATATTTAATCGATCTACTATTTGGCTTAGAAAAAATTGGCTTTACCTTTTCTATCAAACCATAATCACTCTCTAATCTGTTCAGAAAACCACCAACATTGATCTCAAGAACAGATTCTATTTCAGTTCTCGATGTTTTGGAAGATGCGATTAATGAAAGTATCGAGAAATAATTACCATAATCCTTTCCAAATTCATCAATCAATACATTCTTACCTTCATCAATGAAAAGAGAATTATCAGAAAATACATCATCAATAATATCCTCTTTCGTAAAAGACTCTTCTTCAACCAACATTTCAACATACTTAGCAACACCTCCTGTTACAAGATAGAATGCTAATAAATCTTCTTTAGTATATTCTGGATGAAAATCAGATAGTATTTCTTTAAGCGTATTTATAGTAAAAGCTTTGAGATGAATTCTTGCCGTAGCTCTTCCAAAAAGAGGCTCTTTAGAATTCTCAAATATCTTCGACATCAAAGAATAAACTGAACCACATAGCAATAAATTAATAGATGATTGATTCTTCTTCGAATCCCAGATATTCTGCATTTCGCTATATATGGAAGAGTTAATGGAATTAAATTCCTGAAATTCGTCGATAATAAGAGTAAAATTCTGTTTGGTCGATAAATCCATCAGATAACCAAATACATCTTTGAATGATTTGAGTTCTCCATAAATATCAACACCCAGTTTATTCCTTATCTCATCAGTGAATTCTTCACACAAAAGCGATTCACTTTTTTTAGATACAAAAAAATAAAGCGTTTTATACTCTTGTGTCGCTTTTATCAGCAAACTTGTTTTACCAATACGTCTGCGACCAAGCATAAAAGTCATTTGTGCTGTCTTTCTAGATTTCTTCTCAATCTTATGTAGTTGAGCTATTTCTTTTTCTCTATTATAAAATTTCATGATAAGCCCTCCTTTTATCGTAACTCACATTACCGTAACCACCGTTACGATAATGCAAATATTGCATTTATATTTGAGAAAATCCAGATTTCAATAAATATTTTTTACCCTTTTTGTTTATCTGTTTATAATGTTATATAAAGTGTATCACTTGCTGTATCGGTTACTGTATCAAATGTAATCTTAAATCTGATACTACAAGAAATACTAATAAAGTATACATTTACGATTCACGTGAAGAATCTGCATTCAATAATTTTGGTACTTTATTCCTCCCAAAGTAGAACTCAAAAATTAAGTCTTAACTTGTTAATTAAATAGTTTTTACATTTTTAACTATATTTGTAAAAAGTAATTGACATTATGGGAAGAAAGACTATTGTATTATTACCAAAATCCAGAAGAATTATATCTGATTTAGGAGAGAACATTAAACTTGCTCGCTTAAGACGAAAGTTAAGTGCAGAACAAGTAGCAGAAAGAGCAAATATAAGTCGTCCTACTTTAATCGAAATAGAAAAAGGAAGTGCGAATACCAGCATGGGTGCATACCTACAGGTTCTTGCTGTTTTAGGCCTTGAACAAGATCTTTCGAATGTTGCTAAAGATGATAAATTAGGAAGAAAACTTCAGGATATTTCCATTTCAACAAAAAAGAAATAAAATGAGTAAAAGACAGATATATGTATATGCTAACTGGGTTAAGTTGAATGAACCTTTACTAATGGGAATTCTTACTTCTGAACGATTGAGGGGAAAAGAAGTTTTTCACTTTGAATATGATACAATCTGGCTTCAATCTCCTCATGCTCAAAGTTTAGATCCTGATTTACAATTATATTCTGGGCCTCAATATCTTCAGGATGATAACAAATCGAATTTTGGAATATTCCTGGATTCCTCACCTGATAGATGGGGTAGAATATTAATGCACAGAAGAGAAGCTGCTCTGGCTAGAATTGAGAATAGACCTGCTAATAAACTTTTCGAAACGGATTATCTACTAGGCGTATACGACAAACACAGAATGGGTGCAATTAGGTTCAAAGAATCTATAAAAGGTGAATTTCTTAATGCCAATAGCGAACTAGCTACTCCACCCTGGACTTCCATTCAAGAATTAGAAAAAATCAGCTTACGACTCGAAGAAGATAATATTGTTGATGATCCTGAATATATAAAATGGTTAAACATGCTAGTAGCTCCCGGATCATCTTTAGGAGGTGCAAGACCCAAAGCCGGTATACTCGACAACAATAAACACCCCTGGATTGCCAAATTTCCAAGTAAAAACGACTCTTATAATATTGGTGCCTGGGAAATGATTACAAACATACTTGCTCAAAAAGCTGGGCTAAATATAGCTGAAGGTATGGCTAAAAAATTCTCAAACAATCATCATACTTTTCTATCAAAACGATTCGATAGAACTGATAATGGAGAACGTTTACATTTTGCTTCTGCAATGACACTTTTAGGTTATACGGATGGAAACAATCATGATAATGGTGTAAGTTATCTTGAACTGGTAGAATTTATGTCGAATAATGGAGCAGACATTAAAAATGATTTAGAAGAACTTTGGCGTAGAATAGTGTTCAACATTTGTGTTTCAAATACGGATGATCACCTAAGAAATCATGGCTTTATTCTTACCAATAAAGGCTGGCGTTTATCTCCTGCCTATGACATCAATCCTGTTGCAAATGCTTTTGGGCTATCTTTAAATATTTCCGAATATGATAATTCTCTCAGTCTTGATTTAGCAAAAGAAGTAGCAGTATACTTTCGAATAAAAAACAACAGAGCTGACCAAATTATTAAAGAAGTTAAAAATGCTGTGAACTCCTGGAGAGATGTTTCTAATTCATTTAATATTCCAAGAAACGAACAAGAAGCAATGGCAAATGCATTTCGTCTGGCCAAATAATAAAAAACTAATAACGGATTGTCAAATATGAATACAATAATCTATATCGATATGGATGATGTCCTTTGTGACTTTATGGGAGCTTACAATGAGCAAATTCAAAAATGTCCGGAAATGAAGTATCCACAGGCCCAGATTGATTTTTTTCGAACCCTTAAACCAATTCAGGGTGCAATTGAAGCTTTCCACAAACTCAATAAACTTCCCAATACTGATGTGTATGTTTTAAGCGCTCCATCGGAAAAGAATCCATTATCCTATATGGAAAAAAGAATTTGGGTTGAAAATCATTTGGGATATGAAGCCGTAAACAAACTAATTCTTTCACCCAATAAAGCATTGCTTAAAGGAGATTATTTGATTGATGATTATACTGAAGCAAAGGGACAAGATCAGTTTGAAGGAAAACTCATCAATTTTGGATTTGAAGAGTTTCCTGATTGGGACGCTGTGTTAAAATTCTTGCAAAATGAACACAACTAGATGCAACACTTATTTTTTATCGCATTTCTGATTTCCAATCATAAATCCCTCCTCTTTGAATGAACTTTTTAATACTGTATAAACACTCTCCCATTGCTTGCTCTACCCCTACCTTCAAAATTGAAGAATAGAATGATTTTTTATACATTTGTATAGTGATGACAATGTAATGGAAATAAAAGGCATTCATTTGTACCAAATTTGTACGAGAAAATCGTAAAACACTGATAATTAGTATTGGTTAGTTTTGAAGAAGTTAAATAATCTGACTTTAGGTATATAGAAAATGGCGATCGAATTTCGGTCGCCATTTTTATTAGTATTTGTAAATCAGGAAATTCAAGCTACTGTATGAGCTGTTGAATGCATCCAGAACATTTTCACTTTTAGTTTAATATAATTTAGTTCATAATCTACACATTTAGGAGGATCAGTTTTTCTATATAAACTCTGACCTATTTCCAACACATCCTGCATGGTTGCCCACAGGTGATTTAAACACCTAAAAACCTCTTCGTTCATCATTCCTCTCGAATTTAGCGAACGATTCAATTCTATTCTGTCCAACTTAAGAACCTGATAAATAGAATGAATACCATCGATAATTGATCTAGCTATATCCTGGTTTTTCTGTGGAATATTTAACTCGAGTTCTTCTAATAAATTAGGAACCAAAGATAAAACTGAACATAGGTTTTTCTTCTCAACAATTTCTAAAATAAAATCGAATTCTTTTATTCTTGATACTGGAAAATAATCTTGCACTTCAAGAATTAGGGTATTTAAACTCTCCATTCGGCCAGCAATTCCAATTCTAATATTCTTAATATTAACTCCTTCGGGCCCGCAACAAACAGTATCTTTTGCATTTTTAATTTGCTCTTTAAATCTACTCTTAAAAGCATTATCGAACACAGGATAAATTTGTGCAAAATCGTCTATGTCTCTTGAAAAGCTATCGAAAATAAATTTTGCCGCAATGGGCATTTCATCAAAATTAAAAGGAAAATCCATTGTTTCCATAGTACAAATTTGTTAGTTATGCTTTTTATATTTTTCACCCTTAATCCACAACAAATCAAACAGTTTATTGCCAATATAAAATATACTATCTAAAAAAAATAAGGCCGTTTCTCACCAAAAACATATCATCATGTAATCATATTTAAAACATAATTACTCTCCCCTTACAATTTTCAATTCATAAAATACGAAATATCAGTACGATCAAAAAAATATGAGTAATGATCTACAACATATTTTATTTTTAGAAGACACATAAGCCTTGATTTTTATGGGAAAAATTCCTTGTTTTTTTTTCGGCCTGCATTCTTTTATTAGTTTTGTATACACTCAATAAAGGTCAACAAATAACCTTCTTAATTATTGATAAAAAAATGGGTAACACTTGTTCTCAAACTCCGTAGATATGGAATTTACTTTACATCTAAATTTTCATTGGTTGTTGTAGCAGGAGTACTCTCAATAATAAAAAATCTAAAAATGACACAAAAGATAATCCTTTTCATACTTCTTATTCTGCCTACACTTTCTAATGCTCAAAATATCAATAAAGTTGATGTAAATGGAAAGAAACAAGGACTTTGGGAGAAACAAGATCCTAAAGGTAGAATCATGTACCGTGGAACTTTTAAAGATAATTATCCCATTGGTGAGATGAAGCGTTTTCACAAAAATGGCACTTTAAAAGCAATCCTTTTATTCTCCAATAAAGGTAAAAAAGCAAAAGCATCTCTTTATAATGAATCGGCAATTTTAAAGGCTAAGGGAAATTTTATCGATTCGAAAAAAGATAGTACCTGGAACTATTTCGATACCAAAGGAAATATGAGAATGACTGAAAATTACCAGCTTGGACTTAAAAATGGGGAATGTATTTATAGATTTAAGGATGGTACTGTTTCGGAACTAATTAATTACAAAAACAATAAAAAAGAAGGTTTCTGGATTCGCTATTTTAAAAATGGGGAACCTTATATAGAAGCAACTTATTCGAAAGGGATTTTACATGGCAATTTTCAGATCCATTATCTTAATGGTATTATTGAATACGGAGGAAAATATGTAAACAATAAAAAAGAAGGCGAGTGGAAACATTTTTCTAAGAAAGGAGAATTACTTTTTACAATAAAATATAATAACGGAATTGCAAGCAATCAAGATGAACTGGATAAATATCAGCAAGATAAATTGGAGAATATGGAGGCTCAAAAAGATAAGCTAATGAGTCAGGACCCAGAAAAATTTGTAAATGATCCTGATTCATTTTTACGAACAAAAATGGGACGTTAAAAGTATAACTTCAGATTTTAGTAAATGAGTACACAAGGAATTAGTCTCTTCAGTTTAAATACAGGAATCAAAAACATTTTAAAAAATGCTTTTGATTCAAATGTATGGGTAGTAGCCGAAATTAGCGAGTTACGATACAAGCCCAATGGTCATTGCTACCTGGAGTTAATTGAAAAAGATAAAGATACCGATCAAATAATTGCTAAAGCCAGAGCAACAATATGGTCTTATACTTTTCGTATGCTAAAGCCATATTTTGAGACCAGTACCGGCCAAAAATTTACTGCTGGAATAAAAATTTTGGTCAACGTAAGTGTCGAATTTCAGGAAGTTTATTCTTACTCTTTAAATATTAAAGATATTGATCCCACTTATACATTGGGCGATATTGCGCGCAAAAGGAAAGAAATTTTAACTCGACTAAAACAGGAAGGAGTTCTGGAAATGAATAAAGAAATTAGATTTCCGGAAATCCCAAAAAATATAGCCATAATATCCTCCCCAACAGCTGCTGGATTCGAGGATTTTGTAAACCAACTGGAAAACAATTCTGCTGCTTACAAATTTCATCATAAACTATTTCCGGCTATAATGCAAGGAGAAAAAGCCGAAGAATCAATCATTTCGGCTTTAGATAGAATTAACGAATATGATGATATTTTTAATCTTGTTGTAATAATTAGAGGTGGAGGCTCTCAGGCCGATTTAAATTGTTTCGACAACTATTGGCTAGCCTATAATATTGCTCAGTTTCCTTTGCCTGTAATTTCGGGAATTGGCCACGAACGAGACGAAACAATTGTTGATATTGTTGCCAACGTAAGAGTAAAAACACCTACTGCAGCAGCAGAATTCTTAATCGATTGCTTTGATGAAAGACAAACTTATCATGAGAATTTACAAAACGAATTTTTGTCTTCGATTAATGAGATATTAGTAAGCTCTTCGGAAAATTTACAATATTTAAGCAGGCAATTTTCACCTATGGTTAAGCGAATTCTGGAAGGTAAATCGGACCAATTGCTTCTGGCAAATGAAAAACTTGTAAGCTCAACAAAACAACTATGCAGAAGCAAAATGTATTCGCTAAATAATTATAAAAATAGAATAGACTTTACCACAGAACAGCATTTTAATTTGGAACAACAAAAAGTACAAAATTTACAAAGTAAAATTAGTATTCGTGTGGGGCGATTAATGCAAAATCAGCATCATAAAATTTCCCTGTTCGAACAATCAATAAAATATTTAAACCCTGAAAATATATTGCAAAAAGGCTATACTCTAAGTTTAAAAAATGGCAATATTATAAAAGACATTAAATCATTATCCGAAAATGATATAATTGAAACCAGATTTAAAGATGGATCGGTTGAGAGTAAAATTGAAAAGATAAATTCTAAAAAATAAATACAGATGGCTAAAAAGAAAATCAGTTATAAAGAGGCTATTGGCGAAATAGAAGAAACAATTGCCTTAATTGAAAATGAGGAACTTGATGTGGATGATTTATCGGACAAAGTAAAACGTGTTTCGGAGCTATTGGTAATTTGCAAAAACAAACTGAACAATACAGAAAAAGAAGTTGAAAAAATTTTAAACGAAATGGATGAATAGATTATTTCTAATATTAGTTTTACTTAGCCTTAACACATCCTGTTCGTCGCAAAAGTTAGCTCCCAATAGAATTAAAAAAGCTGTTGAACAGTTTACCTCCGACTCTTGCTTTAAAGCAGCAGGAATTAGTTTGGTAATTTCCGATACTGAAAACAATAAAATCATATCTGAATTAAATTCGGATATGGTTTTAAGTCCGGCTTCCAGTCAAAAACTAATTACTACAGCTAGTGCATTGGAAATATTAGGTTCTGATTATCAATTTAAAACAGCTTTTTTAAGTGATGGTAAAATTGAAAATGGACTATTAAAAGGAAATTTAATTATTAAGGCTTACGGAGATCCTACATTAAACTCGAAATACTTTCCCGAGCAAAAAGATATAAGCAAACAAATTATAGAAAAACTAAAAGCCCTTAATATTAGAACTATTCAGGGTAAAATTATTATCAACACCGATTACTTTGCAACTAGCATTCCTGCAACATGGATTTGGGAAGACATAGGAAATTATTATGGTACAGTTCCGCACTCACTTACCTATTGCGATAATATGTACAGTTTATTTTTTGAATCGGGAAAAGCAGGTACACTAACTAAAATAAAAAATATTGTTCCTTTTAAAACAGGTTTAAGTTTCGAGAATAAAGTTCTTAGCTCTACTGTTAATCGCGATTTAGCATATATTTTTGGAGGAAATACCAGCCCGAAACGAAGAATTGAAGGAAGCATACCCCAAAACAGAAAAAACTTTATTGTAAAAGGAGCTCTTCATTCGCCCGAAATAAGTTTATTATACGATTTACAACAAGAATTAAAGGCCAATAACATATCAGTAAAAAATTCCTTAATTAAAACTGAAAAAACGCGTGAAATCTTCACTATTTTATCTCCTCCCCTAAAAGACATTATATTCCAAACCAATCAAAAAAGCATTAATCTTTTTGCCGATCATATTTTGTTTGAAATTGGACACAAACAAAATGGAATAGCCAGTTGGAAATCGGGAATAAAAGCAATTAAAGAATATTGGGATAAAAAAAATACTGCTACAAAATATATTAGTTTGTACGACGGAAGTGGATTATCACATTTTAATTCTGTTTCGGCAAGTTTCTTTAATCAGCTTATGGCTTATATGTACAATAGCTCTAATAAAAAAATATTTATCGAATCGCTACCTATAGCAGGCAAGTCGGGCACCTTAAAATCATTTGGTAAAAATACTTCAATAGAACTTAATTGGAAAGCCAAAACGGGCTCTATGACCGGAGTAAGAAGTTACTGTGGATATTTGAAAAGTTCTTCAGGAAAAACATACTCAATTAGCCTGATAATTAACAACTACAAATGTTCCTCATCAGAATTAAAGAATAAAGTTGTAAACCTTTTAATTAACATTTATAATTCTTAAATTACTTGGAATCCAAACTTAAAGCCAATATCTATGAGAATTAAGCAATGTATTTTTCTTTTATCTCTCCTGTTATTTACTGGTCTTTCGGCTTATTCTGCAAAAAACAAAAACATTCTTGTTTTAGTCTCCTATCATAATGGCTTAAGCTGGACCGATTCGCTTGTAAACAGCATTAAAAATGAGTTTCTTTCAAATAATGATTACACTGTATTTATAGAATATATGGATACAAAAAGATACTTTTCAGAATCACACTTATCTGACCTGAAGAATCATTATAAAAAAAAATTTCATAATACTAAATTCGATGTAATTATTTCGACCGATAATAATGCCTACAATTTTTTAAAAGATAATAGAAATGATATTTTCGGACCTGTTCCTGTACTTTTCTCAGGATTAAACTCGATTATAGATCCTCCTAAAGGATACAGTGGTGTTTTCGAAAATTTTAGTTTTTGTGCTACCCTAAGTCTAATTAACAAATTTCACCCTAATTATTCCAAAATTGTTGTAGTTAGCGATTACAGTACCACAGGAAAAACACTCTTAGATGCTTTAAATAAAGATATCAAACAAATGTCGGAACCCCTACGTTATGATATTATTCGCCCAAAAAGCATAGAGGATCTTAAAAATAAAATGTCGAAATTAGATTCCAATTCGGTCGTTTTGTATTTGGTTTACAACCGCGATATTAATGGAAATTACTGTACTTACGAGAGTGGTTTTAAGCAAGCAAAACCATATTGTAAAGTACCCATATATTGTGTATGGGATTTTTACATAGACAGAGGTGCTATTGGTGGATCGTTAATAACTGGCCGAATTCATGGAAAACAAGTTAGCGATATGGCTAAAAAAGTTCTTTCCGGAACCTCGGTTGATGATATTCCTCCTCTAAAAGCAGAATATAAATACATTTTCGATTACAAGGAAATGAGTAGATTTGGGATAAAAAAAAGAGATCTACCTAAAAACTCAAAAATATTAAATATTCCCTACAGTTTTGTTCGCGAAAATAAAGAAATCGTAGTTTTAACAATTACAGTTTTGGTGCTTCTTACTGTCATAATTATCGTATTAATGATAAATATGCACTTAAGAAAACTAAGAGCGCAAAAAGAAAAAGCCCATTTAACTGAAATAAAAGCAAGCAATAAAAAACTAGCTAAAGCAAAAATAATTGCTGAAGAATCAAGTAGGTTAAAATCGGCATTTTTAGCCAATATGTCGCACGAAATACGCACGCCAATGAATGCAATTTTAGGATTTACCGAATTGCTTTCAGGCGATAATGTTGAAGATAGTAAAAGAAAAAGATTTATATCTATCATTCAAAAAAATACAAACAGCTTATTAAGACTGATAAGTGATATTCTTGATATTTCTAAAATTGAAACCAACCAATTAAAAATAATTATCGATGCATATAAAATTTCAGATTTATTTGAATCGGTAAAATCGAACTACGAATCAATGCTTGATCAAAATGGAAATAAAAAGCTTGATTTTAAAATTAGCCTTCCAGAAACAAACGAAATCATAGAAATATCTACCGATATAATTCGATTGCAGCAAGTATTTTCTAACCTTCTCGAAAATTCATTAAAATTCACGAACCAAGGCGAAATTGAAATCGGATATATGGTGAAAGGTAAATATTTAGAATTTTTTGTTCGAGATACAGGAATTGGTATCGAAGAAAATAAACAAGCTATTATTTTCGATAGATTTAGACAAGCCGAATTAGATGCTAATACCCGTAAATATGGAGGAACAGGCTTAGGACTTGCAATTTGTAAAAGTCTAATCGAATTACTGGGAGGAACAATTAGAATGAAATCGAAATTGAATAAAGGAACAATTTTTTATTTTACAATTCCCATTTAATTGCCAATACATTAAGAATAAAGGCGAGCTTAAAACTCGCCTTTTATTCTGTTACTAAATTAGAACGAATAATACACACCTAAAGAATATCTGGTATTTTCTACCCATTCTGCATCAGCAACTTTAGCTTTTTCGACAACTCGTCCATAAGCTGCTGCTGTATATTCTGCTTCAAATTCGAATTTTAAATTCTTATATGTTTTACATACTCGAGGAGCCAACCTGTATAGTTTGCCAATATCCTTTCCCCTGCTATAAATTAAATCGGGAGAAACAATATGATCATCGGCTCCCATATTTTCTGAATAGCCAGCAAGAAAAGCCCATTGCCAATTATTTTTCGAATACGATAACTCGGCCCAGCTTGCCAATACTTTAATTCCAGTATAAGAAGCCTCGTTTGTTAGTGTATTTATTTTCTTAACAGCATATCCTCCTAACATTAAAACATCGGTAAGATTTGTTCCGTAGGTTGTCTGCGCCTTAAAAGTAAGAGGCTTAAAATTCAGCTTAAAATATCCCATTAAGGCCCACGAAGAAATTGTTTCATCATTTTTCCAAATGCGCAGATCGCCCGTTTCTTCAGATCCTTTAGAACTCATTAAGGAAGGTTGAATATTCTTGTACTCACCACTAATTCCCAACAAATGTTTGCCTGCATAATAATGCACCTGAGCTTGTACAATTGGCAATCCGGCATTTCTCAGGTATTTATTGCTTGCGCCATCGGGTCCAGTACTTGTATAATCTCTTTCGGATGCAATTGCAGCTACAAATTTCCATTCTTTAGTTTTATGTGTAAATCTTACCTGCGGATTACGGGCAAATGGCTTAAAGGGTAATCCTGCATTTGCTCCTACTGTTGCCGGAAAAACCTCTGCAACAAATAAAGGCGACCAAGTTTGCCCTATAATTAAGGAGGATTTTCCCCAGTCTAAATTTATAAAGGCATGACGCAAACGCATACCATTCACATCCGATTCGCCATTACCAATAAATTCTGCTTCGAGTAAACCAGATGTTTTTGCACCTAAAATTTCGGGACCTGTTAATTTAGCATTTACTCTAGACTGAATAACAGCCATATTATAAACCGCCTCTTTGTTAATATCTTTACCCGCAGCATCTATTATTTTATTTTTTGGATATAAAAGAATATGACCTTCGCGAGCAGATACAGTTTGTCTTGAATCGTAAGTAAATAGAGAGTGTATATAGCCTCCAAACTTTACCTTAAGAGGCAATTCCTTTTTCTGTGCTTTAAGTGCTGATATTCCAATAAATATAGCACATAGCAATATCATTAATTTTAGATTTTTCATCGATTTTGTTAGGTTTTTGTTCGGCTGCAAATATAATCAGCTTTTGAAAATATCGTAAGACCTAAAAAAAAAATCTAAAATTTAAGAAGTAAAAAACTAATATTCCTGATAGATAATCAATGGTCCACCTTCAAATTCGACTCTAAAACTGTCACCCATCGATTCGTTTAAAGTTCCCTGCCACATCATATTTAATTTTTGATTGGTTAAGGCATAGCGAAGATTAGCTGTTGTAATTAGAGTATTGCAATTGGGAGAAAAAATTGATACTTGCTGGCGAGTATAACTCTCAAAATTTTTCGATCGAAGTATTGGTGTAAAAATACCATAACTGGTAAGCATTCGCACTCTTATTTTTTTAGCATACTGAGGCAGTAAAAAAATATTCCCAATCATGTGATCATCTCTTTTTCCGGTTGCTCCAACAATCACTACTTCGTTAAAATTATTTTCTAAGCACCAATTAACAGCTTTGGTTAAATCATTATTATCCTGATTGGAAAAGTGGTAAATAATATCGCGATACTTCCATTTTAAATCCGGATCGAGCGAATCTAAATCTCCCACAATAGCATAAGGTTCTATTTTTGCTTCTTCTAAACTGTTAATTGCTCCATCGCAACAAACAATATGTTTTGAATTTTTTAACTCCTTTAAAGGAATTTCGTGAGTAGGAAAGGCTCCATTTGCCAGAATAACCGCTTTTTTTTGCATTCTTTTCGCTTATTTAAAGAGGTGATAATAATGAAATGTGGTACAAAATTAATTAATTGCCTGACATAGCTCTAGAAACAAGCATATCTTTTTTCCATTGTAAATAACCTATGATAGCCAATACGGTATAAAAAAAGAATAATATTGAAGTAGGATAAAGACCTTTATAAATATACAGTCCTAGTGAAACAGCATTTACAATTACCCAAACCAACCATTGCTCCAATATTTTTCGAGCTAGCATCCAAGTAGCAACTATACTTAAAGCTGTTGTAAATGCATCCCAATAAGGAAGCGAAGCATCGGTAAAATTTACCAAAACGTAAGAAATAACAACATAAATTGCCATACTTACAGCAAATAAAGTAACAAATAATTTACGGCTTAAATGTGTTACAGGTAATTCTTCTTTAATTTGATTTGAACCATAAGACCAAATTATCCATCCGTAAATACTTATGAATACATAATAAAATTGCAGCGACATATCGGCATATAATTTTGCCTCAAAAAACACATAGATATACATCACAGAAGTTAACAGTCCGACTGGCCACAACCATTTATTTTGCTTAATTTCCAGATAGAGAAATATTAATCCGGAAAGGGTTCCAATAATTTCTATGATGTTATCAACAATCCAATTCATTTGCAAATATTATAAAAACACTGGATTTTATGCAAGCTAAAATCCAGTGTTCTATTTTTCAAATATTAAAATCTTACTGTTACGCCTGCCAGAAAATTAATTCCTGCTTGTGGAAAATAACCATCCATTGCAAAACGCTCACCTCCTATAATATATGAATAAACCCATGCATTCGATTCATATTCTGCATCGAATACATTATTAACCAAGAAATTAATTTTTAAACTCTCAGCAAAACCAGGTTTAAACTCATACGAAAAATTCATATTCGATACAGTGTAAGCATCTAAACTTCTTTCCTTACTCGAAGAATTATCGATATATTGCTCTCCCACATATTGTGATATAAATTGTACTCCAAAACCTGATTTATCATAGGAAAAAATAGAATTCGCAGTAACATTTGGAGAAAAAGCCAAATCGGTTGTTCCTAGCTTAGTAATATTCTGTTCTCCTGTTTCCCAATTATCAACATGTTCAACAAAATTTTTCACCTTATTTTTACTTAATGATAAATTACCTTTCCACGAAAAACATTTGGTAATATTTGTTGCTGCACTTAACTCAATTCCTGCACGGTACGATTTATCAACATTCATCATAACGGCACTACCAACATCATTTATCTCACCTGTTAAAACCAATTGATCTTTGTAGTTCATATAAAACATATTTGCTTCAAATAAGAAATTAGCCTTTGACATTTTATAGGTCAACTCATAATCAAATAAACGCTCGCTTGTTGGAGCTTCTCCTGGCTTAGCATCGGTATAATTACTTCTGTTTGGCTCTCGGTTTGCAATAGAAAAAGAAGCAAAAACACGATGATTTTCGTTAATTTCATAATTTAAACCAAGCTTAGGATTAAAAAATAAGAAATCATGCTTCTGGCTTACATCTCTTAAGTCTGAATCTGTTCCTTTAATTTTATAATCAATACCTCTTATTTGCATATCGGCATAAAGACCAAATTGCTGATTAAGAGCAATATTTGCTTTTGCATAAACATTATACTCTTCCTTTGTTCCATTGTTATCGTAATACTTATCTCCTATAAAAGTATCACCTGCATTTTTCATCCAACGAATTTCTCCAAAATGATCACCATCATATCTGTTCCATCCACCACCTGCAACAAGGTCTACTAAATTCATTTTTTTAGTAAATGAAAAAACGGTTCCATAAAAGTCATTGTCTAACCATTTACGTCGAATTACATCTGTTTTTTCAATGGTTTCACCACCAATTACGATAGGTAACAAACCATATTTCTTTAGTTTATCATTCTTCTTAAACTGCTCGTAATAACCTTCCCCTTGTGTATAATGAAAAGCCATATTAAACTTGGTATTATCATTAAACAAATGGGTTAAAAATAAGCGGTAATGCTTTTGCCAGTAATTATCGGTTTCGTTTTTATAGGTATACTGATTGTATGTCCTGCTATCCGAAGCCAACATGTGATCAACTACTTCCTGACTCACCAACCAATGGTCTGCATATCGCTGCATACCTGCCTCATCATTTTCTAAACGAACCTTTGGCACACCATTCCATGCCTGATAAGTTTTTTCTTTACCCACAATAATATTGGCCTTTACACTTGTTCTATCGCCATAATATCCTCCTGAAAAATAGGCTGACTGTAGATTAGAACTTGCTCTGTCAATAAATCCATCCGAAGTAATTTTGGATAAACGAGCATCAAAAGCAAATCCTTTCTTTAAGCCTGTTCCCAGTTTTACAGTATTCTTAAAAGTATTAAACGAACCTGCCGAGCTTGAAACTTCGGCGTACGATTCGGCATTAACATTTTGGGTTTGCATATTAATACTTGCCCCAAAAGCACCTGCTCCACTTGTTGATGTTCCAACTCCGCGCTGAATTTGTATATCATTTAAAGAAGAAGTAAAGTCGGGCATATTTACCCAGAAAACACCATGCGATTCAGAATCATTCAATGGAATTCCATCAATCGTTACATTAATACGATTCGCATCCGATCCACGAATTCGAAAACCGGTATAGCCAACCCCTGCTCCTGCATCTGTTGTTGTAACAAATGATGGCGTAATGGATAAAAGAGACGGAATATCTTGTCCTAAATTTCTCTTCGACAATTCTTTCTTACTTACATTGGTAATTACAACTGGAGTTTTTGAATCTGCACGAGTTGCAGCAACCAATACCTCATCAGCCATAATGGCAGATGGCTCTAAATTGAAATCAACCACGCTTGATTTTGTTAACGAAATTTCTTTTTGTGCACTTTGATAACCCAAAAATGAGACTACCAAATTGTAATCGCCTTTTTTTAAATTCTGAAATTTGTACTCACCATAAGAATTGGCTACGGCACCTAAATAAGTCCCTTTTACTGCAATTGTAGCACCTGGAAGTGCTTTTCCTGCTTTATCGGTAATTTTTCCGCTAATTGTAAATTGAGAAAAACCAATAAAGCATACAAATTGCAATACAATTAACACTGCAGCTGCACGCAGCACAGAATTCATCTTTCTTGTAAACATTGTTTAAAAGTTAAAGTGTTAAAATTAATATTGCAATGAGGTGTTAAATAAGATCAGATGGCGAAAAGTTAATTCGCAATTTTCCTACGCCGGCATTACCCGGATCAGGTTAAAGGGTATGATCTCAGCCTGTAATTTTAGGCACCCCACTGTGATTTCGCGACAAAGGTAATGGGAAATTTAGCAAAAACAAAAAAGCCGGCTAAATGCCGACTTTTATAAACCTAGACTATAATTAATATTCAAACCTATTTTAATGATTCAGGTGCTTCTACACCTAAGACATCTTTTATGGCTTTTACCAAAGTTTCCTGTGGTAAAGCACCCTGTGCCATTGTTGGTTTTCCTTTCATAGGAATAAACAATAAACTTGGAATACTTTTAATTCCAAATGCAGCAGAAACTATTGGCGATTGATCGGTATCCACTTTATAAATTTGGATATCATCACCATATTGCTTCTGTAAATTCTTTAAGACAGGAGCAATTCTCTTACAAGGTCCACACCAAGTTGCATAAAAGTCAACTATTACGGGTTTATCTCCTTTAAATACCCAATCCTTACTATTTTCAAAATCGAAAATTTTCTCCTTAAAACTGGTATCATTCAAATGAATAACCTTATAGTCGGAACTTGCTTGAGCAAAAATATTAGCACCTACAATAGCGACTAATACTAGTAATATCAACTTTTTCATAACTTTCTTTTTTGTGGGTAAATTAATATTGAAAACCTAATTTTCAATATTGTGCTAAAGCTACAAACGATTTAAATACAGAAATGTTAATAAAAACCTAATTATTACTTTTTAGCAACTCCTAAAACCTCAGAAAATGCCTGTTCAAATGAATCTTTCGATAATGCTCCCTGAGCCATTTGTGGTTGACCGTTCTGTGGAATAAACAATAATGAAGGAATACTTTGAATTCCAAACATAGCTGCCAGTTCTTGTTCTTGCTCTGTATTTATTTTATAAATGTTAAGATCATCACCATATTCAGCTTTTAATTCTTCTAAAATAGGAGCTACTGTTTTACAAGGTCCGCACCACTCTGCATAAAAATCAACTAAACAAGGTTTATCTCCTTCAAATTTCCAATCTTTATTTTTATCAAAATCAAATACTTTGGCTTTAAAAGTCTCTTTTGTTAAATGTTCTACCATAACAATTACTTAATAATTTATAATTCTAATTATCTACAAATATATATATTTTTATTTTACAATTTATATGCCAAAGCAAATATTCTTAGTTTTTTCAATTTCAGCTCAAATAATTGTAATTTTGTCAGCGAAAGATCCCGTCGATTTGTCACAAATGCGATTATGGGAATTAATAACGACCTATGCAGGTCATCTGACAATATAAAAGTGAAAGAGCATTTAAAACATCCTATATTTTCAATCATATCAGAAATAGTAAGCAAAGAAAATTTGGAAAGCTATGTGATTGGAGGTTTTGTAAGAGATATATTTTTACAACGAGAATCGAAAGACATTGATGTTGTTGTAATAGGCAGTGGAATAGAACTTGCCCAACAAGTTGCGACAAAAGCTGGTAAGCCTAAGATTTCTATTTTTAAGAACTTTGGCACTGCTATGCTAAAGTTTAAAGATTTGGAAATTGAATTTGTAGGTGCAAGAAAAGAATCTTACAATAGAAATTCCAGAAATCCAATTGTTGAAAATGGCAGTTTGGAAGATGATCAAAAACGCCGGGATTTTACCATTAATGCATTGGCACTTAGCTTGCATAAGGATAATTTTGGAGAACTTCTCGATCCTTTTGGTGGAATTAATGACTTAAAGAGCAAAATCATTAAAACCCCAATGGATCCAATGGTTACTTTTTCGGACGATCCTTTAAGAATGATGCGTGCAATTCGTTTTGCTACTCAGCTAAACTTTAAAATATCGGATGAAACTTTTGCTGCTATAAAGGAAAACCGAGAACGAATTCATATCATTTCTAAAGAAAGAATTATTGATGAGTTGAATAAAATTGTAATGTCCGACAAACCATCGATAGGTTTTAAACTACTGGAAGAATGTGGTTTATTAAAACTAATTTTTCCAGAATTTCAAAAACTAAAAGGACGGGAAACTAAAAATGGAATTAGTCATAAAGATAACTTCTACCACACTCTTGAAGTATTGGATCAACTGGTACCTAATTCTGACAAACTTTGGTTGAGATGGGCTGCTCTGCTTCATGACATTGCCAAACCTAATACAAAGAAATTTGTGAAAGGCATTGGCTGGACTTTTCATGCCCACAATTTTATAGGAGAAAAAATGATTCCCCGTATTTTTAAGAATATGAAATTGCCTCTGAACGAAAAAATGAAATTTGTTCAGAAAATGGTTCTTCTTCACATGCGCCCCATTGTTTTAGCACAAGAAGAAGTTACCGACTCGGCAATTCGACGTTTACTTTTCGATGCAGGAGATGATATTGACGATTTAATGAAACTATGTGAAGCCGATATAACCTCGAAAAACGAAGAAAAAGTAAAACGTTTTCTTGATAATTTTCAGTTGGTACGCACCAAACTAAAAGAAGTAGAAGAGAAAGATGCAATTCGTAATTTTCAACCACCCATTGATGGTCAGGAGATAATAGACACATTTAATTTGTCGCCCTGCCGAATGATTGGAGATATTAAAATTGCAATAAAAGATGCAATTTTAGACGGAATAATTCCTAATGAAAGGGAAGCTGCTTATCAATATATGATCAAAAAAGGAGAAGAACTGGGACTAAAACCCGTTAAAAACAGCAAATAAAATTAAGCCAGGATAATTCCTGGCTTATTTTTTACAAATGCAAACTTTTGCATGTTGTACAACATATTCCTTGCCGTATCTAATGTATATTTTTGCCGGCTGAAAAAACTATCTAACCTATTTAAAATAATATTTAATGGCCTACGTCGACAATACCATGATTATCAGAAGAGATCTGTTATCAAGAATGGCAGAACTTTTTAATGAAGGTAATTTTACGGAACAATTGGATAGAATCCCCTTGGAAATGGCTCCTCGCCGCAAGCAGGATCTTGATCGTTGTTGTGTTTTTAAAGAACGTGTTATTATTAAAGAAAAAATAATTCCTCTTTTAGGCTTCGATTTAGAGGATGACAGAGATGAATTAAAAACTTTATCTTCCTATGCAAAGGAAGCATTAGAAAGAAAAGATCCAATAAATAAAATTCTTACTGTTGTAGATGAAGCATGTACTTCTTGTGTAAAAAATTCCTACATAGTAACCAACCTTTGTAAAGGTTGTGTTGCGCATCCATGTATGATGAACTGCCCGAAAGAAGCCATTAGTTGGAATGCAAACGGTCAAGCTCAAATTAATCCAAAAACCTGTATTAATTGCGGTATTTGTATGAGCGTTTGTCCTTATCACTCTATAATTTATATGCCAGTACCTTGCGAAAATGCCTGTCCTGTAGGAGCAATTTCGAAAGACGAATACGGTATTGAGCAAATCGATGAAGAAAAATGTATCGACTGTGGAAAATGTATTACAGCCTGCCCTTTCGGATCGATTATGGAGAATTCACAGATTGTTGATGTGATGAAATCGCTTAAAGATGAAGAAACCGAAATTGTTGCAATTGCAGCTCCTGCAGTAATTGGACAATTTAAATCGACTACCGAATCGGTTCTTGGCGCCATAAAACAATTAGGCTTTACCGATGTTCTGGAAGTTGCAAAAGGTGCAAATACAACTACTGTAAAAGAAGCAGACGAACTATTGGAACGATTGGAAAGAAAAGACCCATTCATGACAACTTCGTGCTGTCCTGCCTATATTTCTGCCGTTGAAAAACACATTCCGGAAATAGCAAAATATGTATCGGAAACAAAAAGTCCAATGTACTATTCGGCCGAACTAGCACGCAAACAATATCCTAATGCAAAAATTGTATTTATAGGTCCATGTATTGCCAAGCGTCGCGAGGGTATGAAAGATCCTAATGTTGATTACGTAATGACTTTTGAAGAACTTTCTGCTCTTTTTACAGGCTGGAAAGTTGAAATTACAAAAGAGAATCCTATTTCACTTGATAAATCAATTTTAAATCATGGAAGAGCTTATGCTGCCAGTGGTGGAGTAGCTCAATCGGTGCTTGAGGTAAAACCTTATGTAAACATTAAACCGGTTATTGTTAATGGTTTAGACAAGAAAAAAATTAAAATGCTTAAGGCTTTTGGTAAAACAGGAAAAACCAGCGGAAACTTTATTGAAGTAATGGCTTGCGAAGGTGGCTGTATTGCCGGACCTAGTTCTAATTTCGATGCTAAAACCGGAAGTAAACTATATGAAAAAAATCTGGCTTCATTAATTGAAAGCCTCGAAGATTAAATAAATTGTAAAGCAGGCGGTAATTTTTATTATCGCCTGTTTATATTCTAAAAATTATTGTCTCCAAAAATCGAGAATTATTGGAAGATGATCGCTATATCCACCGTGAAACTTATATCCCATAAAGGTTCTAAATGGTTTTATTCCAAAATAGGTTTCATCTGTTTCCAATAAAAAATCGGGAGCGAAAATACTCATCCCCTCAACATCGCAATATAAAATTGCCTTTCTGTTAAGAAGGGTTCCCGATACCATAAATTGATCGAGCATCCCCCATTTTCCCTGATACTTATGACTGGCAATACCTCCTTTATTCTCGAACTGAAAAGCCAGATTATACAAGTTATTATCAGATAAAATTCCCTCAGGAGCCTCTGCTTTTAATATATTTTTAATGGATTCGTTTCCCGGATAATCATTAAAATCGCCCATAATAAGCAAATTGGCTTTGAAATTGGTTTGTAGAATTGAGTCGATCTTATTTCTTAACAAATGAGCTGCTGAAATTCGTTTATTCTCTGATTCTAACTGTCCACCCCAACGCGAAGGCCAGTGATTTACAAAAATATGAATGGTATCGGATGATCGTAATTTACCTTTCACATATAAAATTTCTCGTGTTGTAGATATATTTTCCCCTTTATAAATTAAGGGAATAAAAGTGGTATCAATCGGCTTAAAAACTTCGGGCTGATAAATTAAGGCTACATCAATTCCTCTTCTATCGGGCGATTCTTTATGAATTATCTGGTAATTAATATTTTTTAATGGAGTATTTTTAAAAATCCCATTTAAAGCAAAGCGATTTTCAATCTCGCACAAACCAATTAAATCGGGAAACTGCCATCCTCCTGCTGCCATTATAACTTTAGCTATTTTATTTGTTTTTTGCTTGTACTTCTTCCAGGTCCAATGTCTAAGTCCATCGGGAAGGAATTCATTGTCTATTTTAAGGCTATCATCAAAACAATCGAAGCAATTCTCTACATTATAAAAAAGTATTCTTAAATCGCCTCTTTTATGCTCTTCTCTTCCTTCTATTATTGATTGAGAAAAAACAAATTGGCTTGATATTACTAGAAACAAAAAAAATATAAATCTCATGATTTACTTTACTCAAAAAATTCATACGCTCCCAGATCGGGCGTATTGCTTATTCTTGAAACACCCAATAAATCTGAAGGGTATAAGTTTCCGTATTCT
This sequence comes from uncultured Marinifilum sp., assembly GCF_963677195.1. Classification (NCBI taxonomy): domain Bacteria; kingdom Pseudomonadati; phylum Bacteroidota; class Bacteroidia; order Marinilabiliales; family Marinifilaceae; genus Marinifilum; species uncultured Marinifilum sp. The sequence goes on along the minus strand of NZ_OY781918.1, from coordinate 1,712,831 downwards.
GATTGTCCATTGTTTATACAAGGAGATTCAGAAGTGAGAGTGAAATTAAAATTTTCGACATCAGTAAAAAGCGGATCTTCATTAAAAATACAATCTGAAAAAACAGAAGAATATTCTGTAGTTTCGGAAGAAGACAGCCTTAACAAACAGTTCTCAATTTTTAAAGCTTGAGCATTTAGTATACTAATTTCGTTACTACTGTTTCCCCAGACAATTGAATTTCCAATTTTAGAATTGCTTGTTTCATTATTTGCAATAGTAAGGGCCGAATTGGTTCTAATACCATAATACCACGAATTAAATATGGTAGAATGATACAATTCCACATCACTTTCGCCTTCAATATTTAAACATTCCTCACCACAATTAGCCAATAATATATCGTGAGCTACAAGATCAACATTAGTTATAGAAAGCCCTTTTTGTGTAAAATTCTTAATTATTCCATACTCTAATTTAAGAGAATTTACAGACTCGCCACTACCCGAATAAGAAATACCATTTATTCCATTTTCTATGGTAAAATGTTTTAGGTCGCAATTTACACTACTTTCCGATATATAAATTCCATCCCATTGTCCGGGTACATTTTTATACAAATCTTCGAAACGCGAACTTCCAAAATATATCGGTTTTTCGTAGCTGCCATTAAGCTTTAAGTTTCCATTAATATACAAGGCTGCGTTTTTTCTGAAATAGATTTTAGCTCCCTCATCGATACTAAGAGTACTACCTTTGGCCACAGAAATGCTCTTCTCGATTAAATAGGGCCTTTTTCCCGTCCAATTTTGCGAACTTGCTATATCTGAACTATACAGAATAACATCTTGCGCATAGGTCTCTAAAATTACTCCCTGTAATTTTTCATTTATCTCGAAAACCAGAATATCTTCTAATTTTCTGGCTTCATCCATATCTGCAATTTCTAAATCTACTTCAACAAAAATAAACAGGCTGTCGTTTGCCGGGATATCAATATCTAAATAACTATTATTACGAATACCATTTACGTTTAATCGATATGGGGAATTCTCATTGTATAAAAAAATTCTGGAAAGCTTAACTTTTGAAGATGACTGATTATATACTTTAAACTGTTTTGTTGTTGATCCAAATCCGGTAAACAAAGTATCAAAAGAGAGAGTATCTACAGAAAAACCAAGTCGAAAATCAGAATCTAAATTATATCCATCCTCGTTATCGCAGGATACTGATATGATAATAAGTAGTAAAACGATTATATATAATCCGCTTTTTCTCATACAAAAGTTATTAGAGAATTGAAGGTAAAAAAAATCCGGTATTTAATATTATACCGGACTTAAAAAATATGTTTCTATCCATTAAAAGAATATATAACTCTTACTTTGTCTTTTAAATCGCTGCGTTTTTGTTTTGCTAAAATTTCTATCGGCAGCACGTCTTTCGCGCAAACGAGATTCCCGTTTCATCTTATTTGGGATATCGAAGTTAATTCCTATAGTAATTTCGTGAGTTCCATCGCTACTATCGGCAATAAGGTTATTGGAGTAATGATCATAAGAATATCCAATGTAATATTGGTTGTAACTAACTCCAATCATACCCACTATTTGATCGTTGGTACGATAGGATGCCGACATCCAGAAATGGTTGATATATAATTTCATAGAAAGGTCATAATACACATCCGAATCGAGCGTTTTGCGCACAATTACTGAAGGTTCAAGATCCACCAAATCCATTAAATGGAAGGTATAACCAGCTGTGGCATAAAAATGTCGCATCATAAGGTCATCATTAATATGATTATCGCCTAATTTTACTGCCGACTGAAAAAGATGCACAGCCGAAACTCCCACAAAGTAATCATCGTTATACAAATAAGCTCCAAAATTAGCATCCGGCACATAAGAAACCTCATCTGTTCCGGTATATAAAGGGTCGTTTACCGGGATATCTTTCCCATCGAAACGATATTGATAAAACAATCCGCCTAAACCAAAGGATAATTTTGTAGCCGATCGGCCCAGTTTTCGTTTTGTTAGCTGTAAATGGTAGGCATAAGAAAGCTCTAAACCTGTTCGGGAAACGGCTCCATACTTATCGTTAAAAAAATAACCTCCAATACCAACTCCACGTTGTTTATTCCTTCTTGCCAAAGGATTACCCATTACGTTACAATTTATACACTTATCGCCAAAATTTTTGTTAAAACTTAAGGCTTGTGTTTCCGGGGCTCCTTCTACTCCTGCCCACTGTTGTCTTATACTTAGTCGCAATGGGGAATACATTCTACTCCCAGCCATTGCCGGATTAAGTAAAAAACCATTCTCCACATATTGACTATACAGTGGCAATTGTTGGGCTTTTCCTTGAAAAAAGGCCAATAAGAGGACTCCTAAAACAAGTATTGCTTTTCTCATTAGAATTTATGGCTCAGGTTAAAAAGTTGTGTTAATTATCTTAAAATGGTTACTGTTCCAATTATTGGCTTCTCTTCATCGGCCGTAACTGCATAATAGTATGATCCGATTGGCAATTTCTGACTTCCATCCACTCCAGTCCACGGCTCTCCCTTATATTCGTTACCTGTACCACTGAATACATAAACAGCTTTTCCCCATCTATCATAAATTATAATTTTAAGATCTTGAATAAATTCGATTCGCTCAATATCCCAGTTATCATTGTAGCCATCGGCATTTGGTGTAAAAGCCTTTGGTATCTTTATTCTTCGTTCGAACAGATATTCGAGGGTAATTGTTGAGTCTAGCACACAATTATTTTTATCTGTAATTGTTAGTTCATAAACCCCTCTTTCCAAATCTTCCAGCTTATCGCCATTGTAAAAATTAAGATCCTGATCTACCCAATTAATCACATAATCTGGCACGCCACCTTCAACTTTTACACTCAAGCCACCATCCATTGATTCGTAGGTAGTTGGTCTAATCGCCTCAACACCCAAATTAAGTGGGGCTGGTTCGAATATTTCCACACTCGAAGTATCTTTACAACCATGAGAATCGGTAACCTTAACTTCGTATCTACCGGCAAACATATTCGAAAGCTCTTGTCCATCGTGTCCGTCGGACCATAAAATTTCATAATCGGCAGTTCCTCCTGATATATCAACATAGGCACGACCAGAAGATTCTCCTGCACATTCTACATCTTCATAATCAAGAATTTCTGCTATTAAGCTATCTGGTTCAGTTAGTTCAACTTCGTTACTTTCAACACAGCCATTAGCATCAATAATATTATAATGATATATACCATCTTCCAATCCATCAATACGTTGAGTCACACTTCCATAATTATCCCATTCGATAATATAAGGTTCGGTTCCATCGGAAATATCAAGCTGTATCCAACCATCTTCATCACCATAACAAGTAGGCTCACCCATACCCGAAGCTGTAACATTTAACTTAGGTGGTTCTGTAATTTCAATATCTATAGGTTCGGAAACACAGTTATTTACATCTGTTATATAAACGGTATAGATTCCGGGCACAAGATTATTTTGGTCTTCATTATTAGGTTCAACACCTGTACCTGTCCAACTAAAAGTATAACCTGGTGTTCCTCCTTGTGCCTGAATATTAATATATCCATCAGTCATTTCCGAACAAGAAATATTCTCGGTATTATAATCAATAGATAATACATCAGGTTCCTCGACAATAACAATAATTGTTTGTTCTTCGTACCCAGGATCACCACCTGAATCGTATACTGTTAATCGGTATGTTCCGGCCTCTAAATTACTGATATCCTTATTATTACTTCTAAAATAATTGTCAGCTTCCCACGAGAAAGATAAATTTGCAGGATCACTCTCATCATCAATACCAATGCTTATGGCACCATCGTTGCCACCCGGACATGTAACATGGGTAATACTTGTTGTATATACCAGTAACTTAAGTGGTTCGTGTACTTTTTTAGCGTCTTCTATTCTACAGCCGTTAGCATCGATAACAACAACTTCGTAAATTCCCATTTCTAGACCATCTATAGAAATACTACCACTGGTATTTCCTTCATCGGAAAAAGAATATCCGTTAGGACCTGAAACCATAACAGTATAAGGCGAAGTACCATTTCCAAAACTAGCACCTAACTCTCCATCTCGCTCACCTTCAATACTAATATCGGTAGGAGTTACAGTTAAATTAAGAGGCATAGGCTCTGTAATATTCTGGCTACCAGAAACACTACATCCGGCAACTGTGCTTACAACATAATTATAAGTACCAGGTTCTAAATCTAATACATGCTTAGCTGATGATAAAAATCCATTGTCGCTAGTCCACTCTATGGTATAATCAACATCACCTACATCAACCGAAAGTTCTATTTCACCATCGGCAGCCTGATAACACGAAACATTTTTAACACTACTTACACTAACTATAATTGGATCGGCAGGCAATAAATCAAAACTAGCACTTGCAGAATTTCCATCACTAATTACCGTAACACTATAAGTGCCTGCTGATAAACCAGATATGCTTTCCCCACTACCACTATATCCATCGGGTCCAGTCCATGAGTAAGTATAAGTTCCAGAACCACCAGCAACAATGGCTTTAAGTTCACCATCGGAAGCATCGACACAACCAACAGGCATAATCTGTTTAATATAAACATCTAAAGAGTTTGGTTCTTCTATAATTACTGATTTTTCTACAGTTGCGCATCCCGAAATATCTGTTGCAATAATGGTATAAACACCTGCACTTAAATTTTCTATTAAATAATAATTATCTTCAACTAAATCGGGACTACTTACTACACCACTTGGTCCGTTTAGAGTATAGGTATATGGAGGTTTACCTTCGATTAATTCTATGGCCAAAATTCCATCGTTCCCACCTGCCACTTTAACATGTTGTTCTACAACTAAACCAACCTGAAGAGTAAGACCTAAATTCAAATCAACAGAATCTATTGAAGTACAGTTTTTCTTATCGGTAATTTGTAAGGCATATTTCCCAGCAATCAAATTTTCTATATTTTGCTGATATGATTTATAATCCTTAGGTCCGGTCCATGCAAATGAATAACCTTCGTTTCCACCATAAGGTGTAATATGAATAATTCCATCTTCATTTTGTTCGCAAGAAGGTAAAACTTTATCATCAACTAAAAATCCTACTTCGTTAGGCTCCGACACTTCAATATCCTTGTCGTATATACACCCATGGGCATCAACGATTCGTAATGCGTAATTCTCAGGGGCTAAACTATCGAATATTCCAGTAACATCTTCCTTACCATCAAGCAGATACCTGTATGGTTGAGTACCCTGTCCTCCCACTACAAATATTTCACCAGTAGACTCACCATGACAATTAGCCGGTTCTACAACTAACTCAGAGGCAATAAGTTCCAAGGGCTCTTCAATTTCCTGCTCTCCCAAGGTAGTACAACCAAGCTTATCAGTAACTGTAAGTTCATACAATCCTCCAGATAATCCTGTAAGATTAGATCCTGTAGAAGAAAATCCTCCCGGACCTGTCCATGCATACGAATATTCTGGAACACCGCCACTTACAACTGGATTTATTTCTCCATTGGTATCTCCAAAGCAAAGAATATTTGATCCGCTTAATGAAAGTTCCATTTTTGGTTTCGAATCTATACTTACATCAAGCGTATCGCTTGTACAATTATTTTCATCCTGAACATACACTTTATAGTCACCGGAAAATAATCCACCGATATTTTCATCAGCTTGTAATTTCTCATCTAAATAGTAAGATAAATTTCCTGTTCCACCCGATGCTTCAATATTAATTTCTCCGCTTGGAACTGTATAACAAGTCAAACTTGTAGTATCAATTTTATCTATTAACAATTCATAAGCATCGAAAATATTTACTATTGTATCGAACTCACATTTTTTTACATCGGCAACCTTAACGTAATATTTTCCAGGTGCAAGGTCTAGAGCTTTACTTGTCCAGTTATCAGTATCTGTTGTAATTTTATCTGGAGTGTTTCCATCTTCATCTTCCCAGAAAAAAGTAAAATCGGGATAATTTCCAGTGGCATTATCTTTTACTTTAGCAACAACAATACCATCTTCCTGTCCAAAACATTTTACATTATTAGATGTAATTTCCAAAGAAACGGTAGATGGAGTTCCCAAGACAACTTCAACAATTGACTCAATTATACATTCAGTATCGCTACCTGTAGTTCACAGCATAAATAACTTCTACTTTATAAAAACCATTTTCGGTAACTTCAATTACGGCATTAGTTTCTCCATCTAATATTTTATACGTAGCACCATCATCATCACTAAAATACCATTGGAAAGTTGTAGCACTATTTATTGGAAACCCCTCAACATTATCAATTTGAGCAATATTACTACACCACTCTTCTTTATCAAAGGTTTCTTCAAAAGCTGGTGGATTTTCATCATCCTCTCCGTCACCATCGGCATCTTCGGTGAATAATTCGAAACCTGTAGTATTCGAAAAATCGAAATGATATTTTACAGGGTGATTTATAGCACCGGAACCGGTAGATCCCTGAATATCTTCGAAAGAAGCATTGTATATTTTTTCGAAAAGTCCTGTTGGTTTATGAATATATGCAATATCTCCAGGAGTACTTGCTTTAAGAAAAACATAAGAACAACGAACCCCTTCCATTGTTAAGTCGTGCTCAACAATAATTGTTTTTCCAGATTCGATGGTATTACCTTCATATCCGAGTGTGAACTCTAGATTTGTAAAATCGTTTGTTCCAAAAACCTGTCCCTGCTCATGAAATTTAACCGCACCAAAATGTCCATGCTCCAAATTGGAATCACTATTAATGTTAAGAATACCATTATTATAGAAATCGACAAATCCGAAAGTAACATCTCCGTCGGTAGTACAAAAAAGTTCACCACCATTTATAAAATCTAGTTGAGTATCGGTAGCAATAAAATCCATTCCCAAAGGAGTATTCATTAACATGTGCCAACATTTTTCTTCGGAGGAAGTGATAGAAACTCTGGAACCTGTCATATTAAAATATCGATAAAAAGTAGAAGTAGAATTAAATTTACCTACTGAAAAATCGTATTCCTTAGTAGAAACCGAACCAGCTTCTATATTTAAATTTCCTGAACTGGTAAATCCAGATTCCCATATCCACGACTGAGCATCTCCGTTAAATATGATATCTCCATCCATTGATTTATCAGCAAAATCAACACTTTTATCTCCACTAATTCCATCTCCTACAAATTCAAGAGTTCCTTTCATATCAAGCTTCATGCTTTCAGCCAAATCCATGAAACCTCCAATTTGTATTTTTTCGTTTACCGAAAAATTTGCTGCAGGATCGATATCATCTTCCCATGTCATATTATGACATTCGGCATCGCTAAGCACTTCGACCAATTTACTGCCTAAAAATGAATTAGCTGTAAAAAATACATCATCGTTAATTGTTGGAACACAACCTTCCTCGCTACCATCGGCAGCCCTGCTCCAATTTTCATGATTGTGCCAACTATCGTCGGCACCGTTTCCTGTCCAGTAAAGAGAAATTGGTGCAATTACTTCATCAATATTCCAGCCCACAACATTTCCCAGATCTTGAGAATTCGTTGCGGTATAAGTTATTGTTGTATGATCAAGAGCATGAATATCTTTCAACTCCAAAAAGTCACCATTTACATTATTTGCAGATTTTATAAAAGTTTCTTTTCCATCATCGTTAGAGTGTAAGTATATTGGAGCAAAACAGCTACCTTCAACAAGTAAAGAATCCATTTCTATGGTTCTTCCATCTTCGAACTGAAATTCGAAACCTCTTGATAATTCTAATTTTCCAAATCGGTTATTCTTACCACTTATATTACCATTTTCTTGAAACAGAAGATGAGAAGCATAAACGTCCATACCTGAAAATCCTGAATTTAACCATCCTGTTTGTTCAAATATTACTTCATTAAAACTAATTGCATTAGCCGATGTTCCAGATAAAACAATTTTGGCATCATCTCCCTCTAATCGGATAGTACTTCCATCAGCCAATAGGTTAAAAGTCTGGAATTTTCCATAGTTATCGGAAAGATTTAAGTAGATAGAACTATCAAATTCGTCATCTATACCTGTTATTACACACTCCGAATTTTCAATATTTAATCCTCTTGAATCGGAATCGTCTGTTGGTTCACTAGAAACAATACTTCTACTTTCTATATAATTACCATTGGCATTAATATTTCCATATTGAATTAAGATATCGCCTTCAACAACAAGACTATCTTGCATTGTCCATACGCCGTCTTTACCATCGAACTCTACATTATTAGGAAATACATAAGCAAATGGATTAATATCCTGAGCTTCGGTTGCTCTAAAGTAAAAATCTACAAATGGAGATAAATCTATTGTAAGCGATGAATTTAAAATGAAAGAACCATAAATATAAACACCAGAAATATCGGTATCTCCCATTTCAAAATTAGGTCTAACTCCCTCTGAACCGGTCCAATCCATTGTTCGACAACGAATATCACCAGCACCAGTATAAACTACTGGATCAAAAATAGGAAACGAATTTGCATCGAAATAAACATTGTCTTTAGCCGTTGGCACACATCCATCGGGTGCTCCTCCTGAAGTAGTAGACCAATGGTTCGGATCATCCCAGTATCCTGTTCCACCAACCCAGAATAAATCATCACCAACAGGTTCATCTTCAAATTTCCAACCATCTGTATTTCCTAAATCCAATGACTTTTTAGCTACAAATACATCGTCGGGTTCGGCATGTATATTTAATAAGTTAACCGAATTAACTTCTATATTACTTACACTAGTTTTTGCCTGAAAAATTGCAGCATCAGAATCTGATCCAGTAATATCGATAGTTCCTTCGCATGCTCCATTTGCAATTAAACCACCTAAAATATAGGTTTGAGCAGCTTCAAAAACATAAGTTTTACCTACAGCCATTTGAATATTTTCGGCGGTAAAGCTTATTTTCGAATCATTTCGTTTTCTAAAATAAGTATTCCCGGCAAAAACCATATTATTAAAGCTCACATTATCAGCAAATACATCAACATAAGCATTTCCATCACTCTCTTCGAATGTTATATTGTTGAAAGTAAGAGTTTCATCTCCTTTCGAAATAATTAGATCTTGTGCTTCTGCAAATTGAATTTCAGAAGTTCCTGCATCAAAAATAAATTCATCGGCAGATATTTCCATTCGGTCAACTCTCAAAATAGAAGATCCTAAGTTTAAGGAACGCGATTGATCTGCATAATTAGAATAAAACTCACTTACTTCAATATTATTTCCATTAGTTGTAAGAGCACCATGGGTAAGATCTAGATCGCCAGTTGTTACCAATTCAGAAATAATACTCCATGGACCTGCTAACCAAGTTCCATCTTCTTGCTGATTTCCAATAAAATTAAGGTCGCTTAATAACTGAATATCGCCTATTTTGATTGTAGCAGCTTCTTCAGCTTCAAAATTAATTGCACCCGAGTAGGAATTACTCCCTGCAATCATTCCCGACATATCTAAACTTCCAAAAATATTAATTGGCTGATCTCCCGAGAATGTCATTCCCGAAGCATTTTCCCAAGTCATTTTTTTACACTCGGCAACACTTCCTTTTTGTGATATATTTACCTCGGAGCTTCCGCCACTTACAACTTTTGAATCATTGAAAAATACATTATCCTTTCTGGTTGGAATACAATTACCTTCCCAGTTTTCTGCTTCGAACCAGTTATCATCAATTTTACCAGTCCAATAAATATCAGCACCAGTTAAATCGTCGGGAAAAACCCAGCCATCGTAACCCGAAACAGCAATAGACTGACTTGCCACTAATCCTCCTTCGGCCGAAGTAAGCACTCCTCCTTTAACATTTACATCTTCAACACGAACTCTAACAATCTTACTCGAACTCACATCACTATCGATAAATGCGATACCTCCATCTCCTTTAAAAGTAATATAGTCGGAACATGTTCCTTCTGCAATTAATCCATCTGCCGATAATATTTTCTGAGTGCTTCCAGCCTGAAACTTATATTCATTTCCTTTGCTAAAAACTATTTTTGTAAACTGATGATTACCTGAAACATTGGCTCTTCCATTAAAAATAAGTTCTTCGAAAATAGGATCAACTACTGGATCTTCGTTAGTTAGATATACCAAATCGCCAAGTGAGTTATCAAAAACTACTTTTCCATAACTTACCCCGTCGGATGAATTGTTATAAAATTCGGCTCCTCCAACAAGAAAAATTGTTGAATTTACATGATCGATAGAAAAACCACCACCTTGAACATGCCATGCTTTTAGGCTTCCCTGGTTTATCTGAACATTGGAATTTGAAATATCGAAAGCGCGAGTAGCTGAAGAATTAGATACAAATCGATTAATAGACACATCATTTCCATTAGTATTTAATGTTCCTGAATTTAAGTATAAATCATTAGCAATATTCAAGACTGTATTTAAGGTCCAATCTCCCGTTCCTTCAATAAATACAGATCCTGTTAAATTTGCATTAATAGAGATAGTATTCCCTAAATTGACACCTTTAAAGTAGGTTTCTCCATCGTAATTCCAAGTAGCATTTGTGGCTGTTAAGGAAGCGTATATCTCTAAAGTTCCAGAACCATCAAGAATAGCGGCATCATCGACAGTTAAAGATTTACATTCTGCCGGCTGGTCAATCACTACGGTGTAGCCAGCTCCAATAATTGCATTGTTATTTCTTGAAGGTACGCAGCCTTTATCCCAGTTTAAATAGTTAGACCAATTATTATCGGGACCTGCACCTGTCCATGTATAATCGTCGAAAGAAGGCGCACCAAAGTTCCAGCCTGAATTACCCCCCAGATCATAAGAAGTTTTAGCATCAAAATTAACAGCAGAACCGCTGGCAGTAATATTATTTACTTTTAAATATTCTAAATCGACTGTTTCGGCAGAAATAAATCCTCCCGAACTAGCTCCATTTATTGTAATAAAAGCGTAACATGTACCTTTTGCGGTGAATTTACTGTTTACCTTTTGGATACCATCGCTATCGATAAAATAAGAGAATCCCTGAGTAAATAACAATTCCTGAAAATCGTTTTGTCCTTTAAGGCTACCATCTTGATTAAAAGTTAAACTATTAAAAGAAGCTAATGGGCTAGAAGTTGCTACAATTCCTGAATTACCTTCGAAAACAACATCATAGAATTCAATATTTTTTAATCCGGAAGTTTCAATTGATGAATTGTTTGATAAAATATTAATTTTTGAATCGCCAGCATCAACAAGCAGATTGTCTGTAAGAATCGAGATAACAGAATTTCCACTATCCGATAAATTAATATTCGAAGAATTTAGATATAGTTCTCTGGAAACCGAATTTTCGGAAATAAACTGAGCGCAATTTACTGTAGCTTCGATACTTAATGATCCTTGATTAAAATAGATATCATTATTTATCAAATCAAGATCGCTAGTAATTCGCCAGCCACCATTGTTTTCAAAAATAAGATCTCCATCGAATACATTTCCACCAAAATCGATCTCATTTCCTTCGGTACTTGCTCTAAAATATAGGGGCCGATCCAAATCGAGGATCATTTTATTATTAAAGGTAAGTCCTCCGTATACAACTAAATAGTGAGCATTATTGTCGTCGGAAGTAAAAGTAGGCATATTTTTCACATTACCCCAATGCATATTTGCACAACGGGCTACGCTGGTTATTGTAACACTTGCACCAGCATCGGGAAAAGAGTACTCATCGAAGTACACATTATCATCCTTATCAGGCAAAAGTGCCCATGGGTTAACCTTACCTCCTGGCTGATCGCTCCAATGTTTTATATCATTGAAATTACCAGTACCACCAATCCAATAGAAATCACGTGCTTGAGCAGTAAAACTAACAATATGTATTAATATTAATAAGAGTAAACTTGCTCCATATCTTTTCATAACAAATAGTTTTCAAATCAATCGAACTCACTAACCAATTAGATAAAAACGTAATTTTTATCAACAAAAGAACTTCTTATTTTGACGAGAGAAAAATTAATAAGTTTCAAATTTGCTAATTTTTTTCAACATATTAATAATTACTCCATTAAATTTTAAATTCTTTTTCACAAATTTTTGTTAAGTTATTAATTGTTTTTGTTTTACAAAAATTAAACCCATTTAATTCAATACAAATCAATTTATTACAAAAATTAAGTCTAATTAAAATTAGCTTAATTAGACCTACACTAGCCTATAATACTAGTTATTTATGACTGAAATATTGTTACTTTTTCTACATAAATTCAATTAACTTAATATTTGTCCATTTTATTAATTGGTATTCATTTTCTCCTTTAAAAACTATTACTCCAGCATTAGTTGAAGATACATCTGTCTGATCACCCAAATATAGATTTTCACCAGTTTTTAGCTCTATCAAACAATAATCATAAGATTTAGGTTCTATTTTCTTAATATTTTTAAAAGGAACAGAAAACTCTAAATTATCATTTAAACCATTTAAAATTTCAGAATCCATTGCCTCATCCAGATCATATACAATTACTCCTTCGTAAACATCGTTTTTTGTGGTGGTAACTTTCCCATACAATCGTTCTGTTTTTTTAAACTCTGAATAACAATTAATCTTACCTTTAGGTATTGGCAGTAATTCTAGAGATAAAAAATGTTTCCATGTAAAATCGATTCGCCCTACGCCCGAAATTGTTACAATTATTCCTCTGTTTTGGCTAGTTACATCGTTTGAATTTTTTAGCTCAAACTCTCTCCCCGAAGACAAACTAATTAAGCTTCCGTATTTTGTTTTCTGTATTTTTTTAATTCTATCGAATGGAATATTCACATCACCATCCTTACTTCGTCCATCTAATTTATCCGACAATAATCTTTCGTCATGATCCCATTGAATAAATCCCTCGAACTCTCCAATGGTACTTGTAATTTTACCATAAATAGGATCTCCAAAACTTTCCGTAGCTTGCACATCTGGTGTGAAAAAATTCACAAGATCAATTCTATTCCATGCTACTTTTATTAGACCCAACTCATGATCGAGTATCCATACCGAATTACCTAAATCGTTTGATCCTCCAGATAAATTAATAAATTTTCCAGTATTTAGTTCTAGATTAACAGATTCATAACCTGTAACCGAGAGTGATTTTATATCGCCAAAACGGCATTCAAATTTTCGAGCATACCTACTGCTTTGGGATGCTTCATCATTAAACCATCTATTACTTCTTTTGTAATCATTTCCAGATCTATCTTTATTTCCGAGGTACTTTAAATATGGATTTTCTATTTTCTGAGAGTTAAAAATATCTGTTAAAAAAACTTCTTCATCGTTCCAGCGAATAGGCCCTTTGTAAATATCTCCATCAACAGTGGTGATTGATCCGTATAAGTTACAATTGTAGGTCTGTGATTTTAGTCCGGACACACTAAGAAATAGAAAAAATGACAATACTATTTTGTATAAATAATTCATGCCGACTTAATTTAATTGGATTTTGTTTCGCACTTATGACGAATGAAATCAAGGAAAGTTACAAGCATAATTAGAAAAGCAAGTTATTTTTTTCGAAATAATACCTGAATAAATTTAGAAACTTTAGATGGAGCATAAATTTGTATCAACTCCCAATTGTTATCGTAATTAGCAATAGCTTGCTTTAAATTTTTAATTTTTAATAAACTCTCCCCTTTAGGATAATTTTTAGCATTATCCGAATTGTCTTTCAATTCCCATCGAAAAGACTCAATTCGATATTGTATTTTTCTTTTTCTGCCTTCTATTTTTATTTCAATTTCGGCTAAATTACTACCCTTAGTAAAAGGAATTGGCACACAAATATCTTTCATAAGTTCCAGTTTTAAACTTTAAAAATGTGTTTTATTCATATTTTATAGCCTTTACCGGATCGGCTGAGGCTGCACGATACGATTGCCAGGATACGGTAAATAGTCCAATAAACAAAGAGATAATAAGAGTGACTAAAAATATCCACCATGCAATTTCGATACGATAAAAGAAATCTTCTAACCACATATTCATAAGCCAATATACCACCGGAACAGCAATTATATTGGCAAGTAAAACCAAAACAAAAAACTCTTTTGTTTGCAAATACACAAGTTTCTCTACCGATGCCCCCAAAACCTTTCTTATGCCCAGCTCTTTTGCTCGTTGTTCGGCAATAAAAGAAGATAGGCCAAACAAGCCAAGGGAAGCAATTAATATACTTATCAATGAAAAAATGGAAAATATCCAGGTTAAGCGCTCTTCGGAATCATACTGTTTCTTCATTCTATCGTCGAGAAAAAAATATGCAAAACTGGTGTTTGAGCTAAAATTCGACCATACTTTTTTGATATAATTTATTGCTTCTTTTCTATTCTCTGAATTTATTTTTACATGAAGAATTCTTCGAGTTTCAGGATTTTCACTAACAATAAAATTAATTGGCTCTATCATATTTCTAAGTGGCTGATAATGGAAGTCGGACACCACTCCAATAACCTTCCCTTTCATGACCTCATCGTCTTTATCGAGCTTTACTCCCAATTGCAATTTTTTGCCCAAAGCATTTTGATACCATTGAAATTTATCTGCTGCCGATTGATTAATTATAAAAGCCTCGCTTGTATCTTTTTTAAATTTAGTATCAAACTTTCGTCCCTGTATAACGTTCATTTCCATAAGGTCGATATAATCGAAATCAACCACATTAAAATTTAAAGCATACTCCATCATTCCCTGTTCTCCCTCATACAAATGAATTGATTTAGAAGCATCGAAACCAATTAAACTACTAGATGTGGCAACAGCTATTACATTCGGATTTTTCTTTAACTCGCTTTTTAAAGGTTTTATTTGTGCCCTAAGCAAGGAGTCTCTTAGCGACACCACAATAATATCTTCTTTATTAAATCCAAGATCCTTATTATTCATATAATTCCATTGCAGACCTACCATTATTGTACCACTAATCATCATAGCCGAAACAGTAAATTGAGAAATAACCAGAAATTTTCGTAGCAAACCACCTGGGTTTCCAAGAATTTTAGATCCTTTTAATACTTTAACTGGATGAAATGAAGATAGATAAAAAGCAGGATAACTACCTGAAACAAAACCAAGAATCAAAGCTAATCCAATACTGAAAAATAAAACTTCGGGAGTTTGCGAAAAACTTAAGACCAAGTCTTTATCAACAAGGCTATTAAAAAGGGGTAAAATTAATTCAACAACAATTAATGCAATTAACAAGGCCAATAGAGAAAGAGATAAACTTTCTAACATAAACTGCCAAATCAAATTTTCTCGGTAAGCCCCAACCACCTTTCTTATTCCAACCTCTTTAGCTCTTTTTGAAGATCTGGCTGTAGCCATATTCATATAATTAATTCCTGCTATGGAAAGGATGAAAAATGCGATTATCGATAAAATAAATACATATTTTATACTACCTGTTGGTGCATCCCACTGTAAATCTGACCGCAAATGAATATTGGCTAATTTTTGAACTACTAACTGATACCTTACACCCAGCTTATTGGCTAAAGGTTTCATATATTTTTTATAGTAAATAGGAAATTTATTCTTAATAATCCCAACATCAACATTTTCTTTAAGCAACAAAAATGTATAGCAATTTAAATTCCAAAACCTAATTGGCTCTATACTGTTAAAATCCTCTGAACCTTGCTGTTGCTCACGAGTTTTCATTGAGAAAAAGCCATTAAATTTAAAATGACTATTGGAAGGAATATCTTTCATTACTCCTTTTACGGTAAACTCTCTATTTTCACCTACCAATATAATTTTCCCCAGAGGATTTTGATTACCAAAATATTTCTCAGCCAAAGTTTCGTTCAAAACAATGCTATTTGCCTCGCTTAAACACGTTTTGGGATCACCTTTTATGAGTTCAAAACTAAATACTGAAAATACGCTTGAGTCTATATAAACAATATCCTCTTCGAAAAACACTCTGTTTCCATACTTAAATTGCTGCCGCCCAGAACCAAGAATACGCACAAATTCTTCTACTTCGGAAAATTCAGCTTTAAATGTAGGGCCAAAAGGCAAAGCAGAAGTAGCTCCCCTATCGCGTTTTCCATTAATTGTAAAATCCGAACCCAATCGAATTATTCTCTCATGCTTTACATTAAACTTATCGTATGTTAATTCATCTTGTATGAATAGAACAATAAGTATTGCACAAAGTAAACCAACCGATAATCCTACAATATTTAAGCTTGTATAAAACTTATTTCGAATAAAATTTCGTGTTATTGTAAGTAAAAAATTTTTAAACATAAACGTTTAATTCAGTACAGCATAAGTAAAAGCATTCTAAAAAAAGAAAAAATGTAAACCAAAGTTTGTCTTACAACTTTTGTCTCATGTTTTCTGTCACTACATGTCCATCAAAAAGTTGTATAATTCTATGGCTTCTATCGGCATCCGAAGGAGAGTGAGTAACCATAACAATAGTTGTTCCTTCTTCATTTAATTGAGTTAAAAGATTCATTACCTCTTCGCCATTTGCCGAATCGAGATTACCTGTAGGCTCATCGGCTAATATGAGTTTCGGATTTGAAATTACAGCTCTTGCAATGGCAACTCTTTGTTGCTGTCCGCCTGATAGTTGTTGTGGAAAATGTTTTGTCCTGTGTGCGATATTCATTCTCTCCAGAGCTTCATTAACTCTTCTTTTTCTTTCAGCTCCCGAAACCTTCATATACAATAAAGGCAATTCTACATTTTCGAATACTGTTAACTCATCTATTAAATTAAAACTCTGAAAAACAAAACCAATATTCTCTTTCCGTAAATTGGTTCGCTGCCTTTCCGAATATCCTTCTACCTGAAATTCATTAAAATGCAATTCGCCTTCTGTAGGCTTATCGAGTAATCCAATTATATTTAATAATGTTGATTTCCCACAACCCGAAGGTCCCATAATGGCAACAAACTCGCCTTTATTAATTTCTAAATTAACATTATAAAGAGCAGTAGTCTCCACCTCATCGGTTCTGAAAACTTTAATTAAATTTTTAGTTTTAATCATCGTCTTATCTTTTTATTTTTTTACTCGTATTTTAAAATATCAGAAGGTGCCTTAAATGTTAAATTTGAAATTTGCTTAAAAATAGTTAAGAATGCTATTAACAAGGACAATAATCCTGATAGAATAAAAATTCCGATACCTATATCAATTCGGTAAGCAAAACCTTTTAACCACCACTCCATAACAAAAAATGACAATACCCAGGCAATAGCATTCGCCATCATAATCCATTTAAAAAACTCTTTTAACAACAATTGATAAACATCTTCCAAATTAGCTCCAAAAACCTTTCTAAGAACCATTTCTTTAGATTTTCGTTCTGTTACGAATGATACCAGACCAAATAATCCCAAACATGAAATTATAAATGCAACTATTGTAAAGGAAGCAAAAAGTTTACCCATTCTTGATTCAGCTTGATAAAAATAATCGAAATCTTCTTCTAAAAATCTATAATTAAAAGGTAAATCAGGAACTTTATCAAGCCATTTTTTTCTAATCTCATTTAAAATTAATTGTTTATCATCTCCTATTCTTATACCAATATACTTAAATACATCTGGTCTTCGCATCATAATTAAGGGATCAACACCTACCTGTAAACTATTGAAATTAAAATCTTTAACAATACCAATCACCTCTCCGCTATATCCCCACAAGTTTATTTCTTCGCCTATGGTATATACCATATTCATTTTGCTTGCTGCCGATTCGTTAATAATAAATTTAAGGCTGTCTTCGCCAAATTTATTAGAAAATCCTCGTCCTTGAATTACATCCATTTCGAAGGTTTCAATAAAATCAAAGTCAACAAAAGACAACTGAAAAAGTATTTCTCCTGAATCTTCTGATTTTCCTTCCCAATCTACATCCCAGGTTGAATTTGAAAAATTAATTGGCATTTGATTGGCTGCTGTAACCCATTGCACACCGGGAATTTTTAACAACTCGTTCTTTAATTCAGGATAATATTCATAGAAATCGTCAACCATTTCCACATAAATAATATTGTCTTTATTAAAACCCACATCCGATTTTTGAAGAAAATTAAGCTGCTTATAAACAATGCAAGTACAAATAAATAGAGCAACAGACATGGTAAACTGAATGAGGACTAAGATTTTTCTAAGCATCGCTGAATCTTTACGCGAAATTCCTTTAATAACTTGCAAAGGAGAAAAAGAAGACAAGAAAAATGCAGGATAACTTCCCGACACAAAGCCAGTTACTCCCACTATTGCCATTACAACAAGCACAAAATTGTAATTCCCAAAGTTTAATGTTAACGTACGTTTTGTTAATTCGCTAAATGTTGGCAATAGTAATTCTACAAAAACAATGGCTACACCCAATGATATTGTTGTAAACACAATTGATTCGCCAATAATTAAGCCAATTAAACCGCCACGTTGTGCTCCAACTACTTTTCGCATGGCTATTTCTTTTGCTCTGCGCTCGGAACGAGCTGTAGCCAAATTCATGTAATTAAAACACGCAATTAACAAAATTAAAACCGCCACCAATAAAAACACCTGAACATACCAAATTGGTCCTGCTCTATTCTTACTTATCGAATATAAATGGTACCTGCTAAACTCCTGCAATGCCAAATCTACATTTGTTTCAGGAAGACGCAAGCGCACATGATTCTTAAGTTGCTTTTCCAAAGCATTTGTATCTGTACCTTTCTTAACTTTTATAAATGTATTAAATGAGTTCGCATTCCAATCGCTTAAATCGTAATCCCATAATTCTTCAAAAAATTCTACTGGTAAAATAAAATCAAACTCAATTGAAGAATTAGATGGAAGATTTTTAATTACTGCACTTACCTGAAAACTATATTGCGAATTAATTTCTACTGTAAGACCTATGGGATCAATATCTCCAAAATATTTTTTTGCCAGTTTTTCTGTTAATACAATTGATTTATTATTCGATAAGACATTTATGCTATCTCCTTTAAGTATAGAAAAGGTGAATATTTTAAAAAAATCTGAATCGACAAGCTTTCCTCCTTTTTCAACATAACTATTTCCATTGGCCGTTAAAGCCAGCTGCCCCCAAGAGCTTACCATTCTGGTAGAATATTCTATTTGATCAAAATTATGTTTAATTGATTTAGCTAGTGGCGAAGGTGTAGAGTATACCGAAAAGATATCTCCATCTGCATATTTTTGATTTTCATAAACACTGTAAATCTGATCAATATCTTTGTGATACTTATCAAAACCGAGTTCGTATTCAACCCATATAAGAATTAAAAGCGTACATGTTACACCAGTAGCCAAACCTAAAATATTAATAGCAGAATAAGCTTTCTGTTTGTAAATGCCTCTTAGAACAGTATTGAATAAAATCTTAAGCATAATACTATTTTAATAAAAGTTTTTCTGAATCTGCATACAAATCGTAAGAATTTAACAATACTTTTTCTCCAGGAGCTAAACCTTCTAATATCTCATAATATTTTGGATTTTTACCTCCCATTTTAATCGATCTTTTAATGGCATATTCTCCAGAAGCGTCAAGCACAAAAATCCATTGACCATTGGTAGTTTGGCAAAAATCTCCTCTTGGCACAAGCAGTGCTTTTCTTGCTTTATCGAATTCAATTTTTATTTTAAATGCTTGGCCTGCACAGATATTCTGCGGTTGTTCCTCAATAAATTTCAATTCAATTTCAAATTGTCCACTTCTAATTTCGGGATAAACTTTCTCAACAACTAAATGATAATCTTTCTTCTTAAACCGAAGAATTGCTTTTAAACCTTCGTGCACTCGCTTAAAATAAAATGAATCTACAAATATGTTTATCTTAAAATTATTAGTTAAACCTATCTGCCCTAATTTTTCTCCTTTCAATACCATTTGCCCCTCTTGTACAATTATCGATTTCAATTGTCCATTGTATGCAGATTTAATATCGATGCTCTTACAGTTTAACAAATCTGTATTAATAAGTTGTAAAATTACATCACCTTTTGTAAGCTCGCTTCCTTGTTCAAAAAACACTTTTTCTATTCGTCCATTATCAAAAGCATTTATATTTATAATAGAAATAGGACTTGCAATTCCTATTTTGTAAATATATTCCTGAAAATAACCTGTTTTAACCTCACCAATGTAAACAGTGTTCTTATTAACACAAGACTGCGTTTTCAATGTATATAAAAAAGGAGCGTAAAGTAAAATTATTGCAAGTACACAAATAAGCATAAACCACTTTTTCCTTTGTTGATACCATGGCTTTTTTGCTATAATTCTATCCATATTATTTTCTTCTTACAATTCTGTTTCTAACACACATTAAAATATCATCTACTTTCGTGCCAAAGGTAAGTCTCAACTAATTAGCAAGATGTTACAACAAATCAGCTTAATTTAAAAATACTTAATATGAACGGAAACATAACATCAAGTGTACGAATTCGTACATCTATTTTTTATTTCTGAATTATAAATGATAACTTGAGTCCTGAATTAAAAGAAATACCCGAACCTACAAATTTTCACTGATTATGACTAGTCAAAAAAATGGAAAAATATTAGCCATAGACGATAATGAAGATATATTATTCTCATTAAAACTGCTTTTAAAACAGCATGTAGAACTAATTCATACAGAATCTAACCCCGAGATGATTCCAAAGCTCATGAAACAGGAAAGCTATGATGTGATTTTGCTTGATATGAATTTCACAAAGGATGCTATTAGTGGTCAGGAAGGATATCATTGGTTAAATAAAATACTCGAAATAGACTCGCGCGCTGTTGTTTTATTTATAACTGCTTATGGCGATATTGAAAAATCGGTTAAAGCTATTAAAGCTGGAGCTACCGATTTTATTTTAAAACCCTGGCAAAACGAAAAATTAGTAGCAACAATATCTTCGGCAATTAAACTTCGCAAATCGAAAGAAGAAGTTAGTGAACTAAAAACCAAACAAAAAGAATTAAATGCTGTTCTCGACAAACCATTTAACGACTTTATTGGTACTTCGCCAGAAATGCATCAGGTTTTCTCAACCATTACAAAAGTTGCAAAAACCGATGCTAATGTTTTAATTTTAGGTGAAAATGGAACAGGAAAAGAACTGGTTGCCCGCGCTCTTCATAGAAATTCGAGCCGAAAAGATGAAATTTTTATTAGTGTTGATCTAGGAGCAATTAATGAAAATCTATTCGAAAGCGAACTTTTTGGTCATGTTAAAGGAGCTTTTACTGATGCTAGAACAGACAGACCTGGACGATTTGAAATTGCATCGGGAGGAACACTTTTCCTTGACGAAATTGGCAATTTAAGTCTGCCTATGCAAGCAAAACTACTTACTGTTCTGGAAAGAAGAGAAGTTATTAGAGTTGGTTCAAACAAACCCATTCCTATCGATATCCGCTTAATTTGTGCAACCAATATGCACTTAAAACTTATGGCTTCAGAAGAGAAATATCGTCAAGATTTATTGTATAGAATTAACACTGTAGAAATAAACTTACCACCTCTTCGGGAACGATACGAAGACATCCCTTTACTTGCTAATCACTTTCTGGAAATTTATTCAAAAAAATATAAAAAGAGAATTAATGCTCTTTCAAAACCATGCGTTAATAAACTATACGACTACGAATGGCCGGGAAATGTAAGAGAATTACAACATCAAATGGAACGTGCAGTAATTATGGCCGATGATAAAAATCTGGAACCTCATGATTTTCAAATTAGCACAGAAAAATCTTTTCAGGATGATGTAGAATTCGACTCCTATAATTTGGAAGAAGTAGAAAAAAATATCATTCAAAAAGTATTAAAAACAAACAAAGGAAACATTTCGAAAGCAGCCGGCGAATTAGGACTGACTCGTACATCTCTATACCGAAGACTTGAAAAATATGGTTTATAAAAGCTTTAGACTCAATTTTATTATTAGAATAATTGTTCTTTCGGCAACAATATTTCTGCTATTCTACCTTGTGGCTAAAAAAAGTCTGTATTTTACGGCAAGCTTAACTTTTATTGCCATAATTTATCAAATTTATGAGATCATTAAATATGTAGAAAAAACGAACCGCTTGCTTAAAAATTTTCTTGAGTCGATTCGCTATTCTGATTTCACAAGAAACTTTCAGGTGCAGGGACTTGGAAGTTCTTTCGATAAATTACAAGAATCTTTTAATGCTGTTATTACCGATTTTCAAAAAATAAGAGCCGAAAAAGAAGAACATTATTTTTATCTCCAATCTGTAATTCAACACATTGGCATTAGCTTAATTGCTTTTCATCGCGATGGTAAAGTTGAAATGATTAACAATGCCTCCAAGAAATTATTTCAGATTAGTAACTTAAAAAAAATTCAGGATCTTAACTCCTTTAATCCCGAATTGGTAACAACTCTTTTAAAACTAAAACACGGAGAAAATACTCTAATTAAAATTAATGATAATGAAGATATACTTCAATTGGCAATTTATGCAACCGAATTTAAAATTAACAACCGGCAGGTAATTCTTGTTTCTATTAAAAACATCCAATACGAACTTGAAGAACAGGAAATAGAGTCGTGGCAAAAATTAATTCGTGTATTAACACATGAAATTATGAATTCGATAACTCCTATTTCATCGCTTTCTACCACACTTACAACCATACTAGATGACTTTGGTGAGAACAATACCAATAAGTTTAGAGAAGACGATCTGGAGACGCTTAATGAAGTAAAAATGGCATTGGAAACAATTCACAAGAGAAGCTCAGGCTTGCTTCACTTTGTTGATACCTATCGTAATCTTACAAAAATACCAAAACCTAATTTCAGCATATTTCAGGTTCAAAAACTATTCGACAATATCCATAGGTTAATGGCAGAAGAAATTAAAAGGAACAATATAGATTGTGATATTAGTATAAATCCTCAGTCGATAGAATTATCGGCCGATGAACAGTTAATAGAACAAGTATTAATTAATTTAATTAAGAACTCTATCCATGCGCTTGAGAATACCAAAAATCCCAAAATAGAACTAAAAGCTTTTATGAATAAAAGGGGTCGAATATCTATTCAGGTAAGTGACAACGGACAGGGAATTATTAAAGAAGTTATAGATAAAGTATTCATTCCTTTTTTTACAACCAAACCAAAAGGATCGGGAATTGGTCTTAGCCTCTCAAAACAGATATTACGACTTCATGGAGGAACAATAACAGCTATGTCTGTTCCGAATGAAAAGACAAGTTTTACTTTAACATTTTAATAAATACTGTAATAATTAACCTTCTAATAATTTTAATTTAAGAAATTCTTTCATAAATTTAAAGGGCAAATAATTTTCTAACCCTTAATAAATTTACAGCATATGACAAAGACAATCACATTTAATGAGCTAAGACGCATTAAGGATCGTTTGCCAGATGGTAGCATGCAAAGGATTGCGAAAGATTTACAATTAAACGTTGAAACAGTTAGAAATTATTTTGGTGGTAGAAACTTTGAAAAAGGCAAAAGTACAGGAATTCATGTTGAACAAGGTCCTAATGGAGGAATTGTTGAATTAGATGATACTACAATTTTAGATTGTGCATATCGTATTCTGGGGGATGCCTAAATAAGGGGTCAACATCAAATAAATAAAAAAGGGCTTATGAATAAATATTCAAAGCCCTTTTTTAATATTTTAATTTCTAATTTAAGCCTCTTTTCGCTCTTGATGTAGCTTATTAAAAATAATAGCCAAATTAGAGTATAAAGTTGTATTCTGAACAATGATATCCTCAGGAACTTTTATTCGTGCAGGAGTAAAATTCCAAATTGCTTTTATCCCCCAGGCAACCATTAAATCGGCAACCGTTTGAGCATTCTCTGCTGGAACTGTAATAATTCCCATTATCACATTCAGCTCCTGAGCCAAATCTCTAAATTGATCTATATGAAACACCTCCACATCGTTTATCTTACGACCAATGGTCGAAGAATTAACATCAAAAGCAGCAACAATATTTAAACCAAAATGACTAAGTCCGCTATCATGTAACAAAGCTGATCCTAACGATCCTGCCCCTACTAAAAAGGCACTATCCATAACAGTAAAACCTAGAAACTCCGATAGCACATCAACAATTGCTTTTACCTCATAACCAACTCTGGTTTTCCCTACAATTGTTGTATAGGATAAATCCTTAGTTACCTGGGTAGGGTCAATATTCATGTAATTCGCTATTTGAGTAGACGATACAAACTGCTGACCTTTTCTTAATAAGCCTTCTGCAAAAGCTAAATATGATGGCATCCGCCTAATGGTAGGCTCTGGTACTACCTGCATTTTTTTAGAAAATTGAACCATAGTTATTTACTTACACCTAAAATCAAAACAAAAATAAAGAAGTTTTCATTAATGAAAAATTTCTTTAATACTTTTTTTACTTAAATATAGATTTTCGGATTAATGTAGTTAGGAGAAAGAAGGTTAAATAAACATTTAACCTTTTGGGATAGTGGGCGATATAGGATTCGAACCTATGACCCCTTGGGTGTAAACCAAGTGCTCTGAACCAACTGAGCTAATCGCCCTTGCGGCTGCAAATATAAGTAGAATATTTTATGCTGCAATAAAAAATAGTTTTTTATTTAAACTACCTCAGCAACAACAAAAGTACTGCCTCCCACATAAACTAAATCATTGGGCTCCGAATCAGCAATAGCTGCTTTTAAGGCATCTTTAACCCTACTGTAAGCACCTCCATTTAAACTAAATTTAGCTCCCTGCAATTTCAATTCTTTTTCGTCAAGAGCTCTGGGAATAGCAGCTTTGGTAAAATAATATACTGCATTTTTCGGCATCATACTTAAAACTTCATCAATATTTTTATCGTCAACCATACCAAATACAACTTTTAAATTTCTGTATTTAGTCTTGCTTATTTGCTCTATTATTTCTCTAATACCTGCTGTATTGTGTCCTGTATCGCAAATAACTCTTGGATTTTGCTGCAATGTTTGCCAACGCCCTAATAAACCCGTATTACTAACAATATTTGCCAAGCCTCTTTTTATATGATCTGCCGACAAGCAAATACCTACTTTAATTAGTTCGTCACAAGCACTTACAACTGTTCGAATATTCTTGATTTGATAATTACCAAGTAAATCACAATCAATATCAATCACATTCTTAGACTCTAAACACTCAAAACTCAACTTTTGCTTATCAGCATTACAATTAGATGAAATAAACTTATACTTATCTTCAGCAAAACTTAAACAGGTTGCTCTCTCTCTTGCTATCTCTACAAACAAAGCTGAAATTTCACTCTGCTTTTCTCCAATAATTACAGGAACTTCTTTTTTAATGATACCTGCCTTTTCTTTGGCTATATCAGTAATTTCATTTCCCAACAAAGCGGTATGATCCTTACTAATATTCGTAATTACAGAAAGAAGCGGCGAAATAATATTCGTAGAATCGAGCCTACCCCCTAATCCAACCTCTACAACAGCAACATCTACCTTCTCTTTAGAAAAATACTCAAAAGCCAAAGCAACTGTCATCTCAAAAAAGGAAGGATGCAAATCTTCAAATTTACTTTTATGCTTTTGAATAAAGTCCACCACTTCCAATTCAGGAATCATTTGTCCATTAATCTTAATACGCTCTCTAAAATCCCTCAAATGTGGAGAAGTGTACAAACCAACTTTTAAACCAGATTCCTGTAATACCGACGCCAATGAATGCGAAACAGATCCCTTTCCATTTGTTCCGGCAACATGAATGGTTTTAAAAGTTTTATGTGGATGATTAAAATACTCATCTAAAGCTAAAGTTGTATCCAAATTTGCCTTGTACGCAGCTTTTCCGGTTCTTTGAAACATCGGAAGCTGAGTAAACATATAATTTATTGTTTCCTGATAATTCATTTTTTTATCGATACTGATATTAATGATTTTGCAAAGAACAATAAAAATTCTTAAAAAATTATTTGAAAGCACAATTTTCCTACATTTTTTGCTAAATTAAATGTATAAAATACTGCCAAAAACTGAACACAAAAAACACACGCTATTTTTTAGCAATATAATTTCAGAAAGAAAAGTCTAACCGGTTCAATTAAAGGCAGTTTTATTAAAAAGAAAATCGACCCAAAGCTTGTCGATATTAACCTCTAAGACATTCCCGATATGGCTAAACTTAAAAAGATTTTCGTTTTGGATACCAATGTAATCCTTCACGACTTTAACTCCATTTACAATTTCGAAGAAAATGATGTGGTAATTCCTATTACTGTTCTCGAAGAACTAGATAAATTCAAAAAAGGAAATGATCAAATTAATTTTCATGCTCGTGAATTTAGTAGAGAACTAGATAGAATTTCTGGAGATCAACTCTTTAAAAATGGTGTTAATCTTGGCAAAGACCTAGGACATTTATTTATTGAAACAGGAAAAGAATTTTCACCTGCAATGAAAACATCCTTTCATGAAAATATTCCCGACCACAGAATATTGGCCATTGCAGAATACATTTTTAAACAAAACAAAGACAAAAATGTGATTCTAATATCTAAGGATATCAATTTAAGAATGAAAGCCAAGTCGCTCGGTATTCCTGCAGAAGATTATAAAAATGACCAGGTTCAGGATTTAGACGATGTACTTAACTTAGGCATTACTATTATCGAAAACGTTGATGATGCTAAAATTTCATCTCTATATAAATCCAACACAGGCATATCCGAAAATATTTTTAGTAAAAGAAAGCCTTCTGGTCATGAATATTATATTTTAAAAGGAACATCGTCAAGCGCATTAGCTCACTACAATCCTATTGATAATATGGTAAGCAGAGTTGAGAAACCCAACGCTTATGGAATTTTCCCCCGCAATGCAGAACAAACATTTTCTATGCATGCCCTATTAGATCCAAGCATTTCATTAGTAGCCTTAACAGGTAGGGCCGGAACTGGTAAGACTTTATTAGCATTGGCCACTGCATTATCTCAAATTGATTTATATGATCAGATATTTTTAGCAAGACCAATTGTAGCTTTGGCAAATAAAGATTTAGGATATTTACCCGGCGATGCCAGCGATAAAATTGGTCCTTACATGCAACCCCTTTTCGACAACTTAAGCGTAATTAAACACAAATTTAATGTTCACAGTAAAGAATATCTTAAAATAGACGAATTATTAAAAGACGAAAAACTACAAATTACACCTCTTGCCTACATAAGAGGAAGAAGTCTATCAAATACATTTTTTATTGTTGATGAAGCGCAAAACCTTACTCCTCACGAAATAAAAACAATTATTACTAGAGCAGGAGAAGGAACAAAAATGATATTTACTGGAGACATTGAACAAATTGATTCCCCTTATCTGGATAAAAAATCGAACGGATTGGCATATTTATCTGATAGAATGAAAGGTCAGGATATTTTCGCTCATGTAAATTTGGTAAAAGGGGAAAGAAGTCATCTGGCTGAACTAGCAAGTAACCTACTCTAATAATTTGAGTTGCAATAGTCCTAAATTTACTTTAATTTGAAATATAATATGAAATCATTATTAGTAAATTTCAATTAAACTATACCGCGTATGAAAATTAAAAAATTTGCCGCCATAGATATAGGATCCAACGCAATACGACTCTTATTTATGAATGTTTTTGAAAAAGGCGGGAATACGCACTTTAAAAAATCATCGTTAATTCGTGTGCCTATTCGTTTAGGAACAGATACATTCATCGATAAATTTATATCTCCTGCTAAAGCTGAGAAATTGGTAAAGTCGATGAAAGCATTTAGTAATCTTATGGAAGTACACGAAGTTGTTACCTATAGAGCATGTGCTACTTCGGCAATGAGAGAAGCTTCTAATGGAGCAGAAATTATCGATCGAATACAAAAAGAGGCAAACATTAAAATAGATATCATAAACGGAAAAGAAGAAGCAAGTATTATTTTCGACAATAAAATTGCAGATAAATTAGATTCAAATAAAGACTATTTATATGTTGATGTTGGTGGTGGAAGTACCGAAATAACACTATTCTCAAAAGGAATTTGCACCTTCTCAGCATCCTTTAACGTGGGAACAATTAAAATTCTTAAAAATTGTGTTCCTCCTGGAGAATTTATCAGAATAAAAGAATGTCTTCTTGATATTTGTCCGAATTGTGAAGACATTGAAATTATTGGATCAGGAGGTAACATTAATCGCTTGGTAAAACTAGCAACTCCAAAAAAAGAGAAATACCTTAGTTATAAAGAATTAAATACAATTTTTAATGATCTTAAGAAAAACTCACAAGACGAATTAATGATAAATTATGATATGAATCCCGACAGAGCCGATGTTATCATTCCTGCTGCAACTATCTTCTTAAGTGTTATGGAATGGTCGAAAGCAGAAAAAATTCATGTCCCTAAAATTGGTGTTACCGACGGTATTGTACATCAGCTTTATAAAGAATATAAGACTAACAAGTCTTTGATTAGTTAAAAACCTAATTCTTTTTGTAAGTTTGTATCCTAATTAGTTTAGATAATTTGAACTATTTCAATTCATTTTGAAATGGTTCTTTTTTTATCAAAAATCTGCAGAAGGGAAAAGATATGTTGCAAGGAAAAAAAGTTGCATTTTATACACTAGGATGTAAATTAAATTTTTCTGAAACCTCAACCATAGGAAGATCTTTTAAAGAAATGGGATTCGAAACGGTTAAGATTACAGAAAAAGCTGATATATATGTTATCAACACTTGTTCGGTAACCGATCATGCCGACAAAAAATGCCGACAAGCCATTAAAAAAGCTATAAAAACCAACCCAAATGCATTTATTGCAGTTATAGGTTGTTATGCACAACTTAAACCTGAAGAAATTGTTAAAATATCAGGTGTTGATTTGGTCTTGGGTGCAAATGAAAAATTCAACATCCATAAATACATCGATCACCTAGAGAAAAAAGGAAGTGGAGAACTGCATCCTTGCGAAGTAGGATCGGTAAAAGATTTTCACACCTCTTACTCAATGGGTGACAGAACTCGTTGCTTCTTAAAAGTACAAGATGGCTGCGATTATTTTTGCACCTATTGTACAATTCCTTATGCTCGGGGACGAAGCAGAAACAATAGTATTGCCGATACAGTTAAACAAGCCGAAAAAGTTGCAGAAAAAGGTGCAAAAGAAATAATATTAACCGGAGTTAATATAGGAGACTTTGGCCGAAGCACTAACGAATCACTTATCGATTTAATAAAAGAACTCGACAAGGTAAAAGGAATTGAGAGATTTCGAATTTCATCAATAGAACCAAACTTACTAAGCAACGAAATAATTGAATACGTTGCAGGTTCTGAAAAATTTGTAAACCACTTCCATATTCCTCTGCAAGCCGGATCGAATAAAGTACTTAAGTTAATGAAAAGAAGATACGACAGAGAACTATTTGCTCAGCGTATCGAAAAAATTAAATCTCTTGTACCCGATGCATTTATTGGTGTTGATGTAATTGCTGGCAGCCGGGGTGAAAATGAAGACGACTTTAATGAAGCCTACAATTTTATTAAAGATT
Organism: uncultured Marinifilum sp.; assembly: GCF_963677195.1. Taxonomy (NCBI): domain Bacteria; kingdom Pseudomonadati; phylum Bacteroidota; class Bacteroidia; order Marinilabiliales; family Marinifilaceae; genus Marinifilum; species uncultured Marinifilum sp. The sequence continues at coordinate 1,683,143 of NZ_OY781918.1, read as the reverse complement.
TACCAATTAGTCAGCTTCATGTTTTTCCATACTCGGAAAGACAGGGAACCAAAGCTCTTGAAATAAAAGAAAGTGTTCCTGTACCAGAAAGAAAACGAAGAGCTAAAATGTTTCAAATGCTTTCCGAAGAAAAACTCAAATCTTTCTATCAGCATTATTTAGGCGAAAATATGGAAGTGCTTTTCGAAGGATATAACGATCATGGAAAAATGTACGGATTTACAAAAAACTACATTAAAGTTGAAATTCCTTACAATATAAATTTAAGCAACCAATTAACAATGGTTAAGCTATTGCAAATTAACGATAAAGCTCATGTTGATGCCGAGTTAATTAACAAAAATGAATTTAATTTTAAACCAATTATTCAATAAAATGAATGAACTGGAAAATTTGTGTTTAAAGACCAAAGAAATAGCCATAAAAGCGGGTGCCTTTATTAAAAATCAACAAAGTAATATAAAAGCAAATGTAATTGAAAGCAAGGGCTTACACGACTTTGTAACTTACGTTGATAAAACTGCCGAAGAAATGATCGTTAAGGAGCTTAAACAAATTCTTCCCGACGCAGGATTTATTGCCGAAGAAGGTACCGAGACCTATCAATCGGATCGTTACAATTGGATTATTGATCCGCTTGACGGAACCACAAATTATATTCATGGGCTTTCACCTTTTGCCGTTAGCATTGCTTTACAAGACAAAAATGAAATTGTTCTTGGTGTTGTCTACGAAATCAGCTTAAGCGAATGCTTTTACTCCTGGAAAGGTGCTGATAATGCATTTCTTAATGGCAATCCTATTCATGTTTCAAATGCAGAAACCGTTGATACTTCCTTAATTGCAACTGGTTTTCCGTATTACGACTACGATCAGTTAAAAAGTTTTATGGCGAGTCTGGAATATTTTATTATTAATTCGCATGGAGTTCGTCGCCCAGGGTCAGCTGCCACCGATTTAGCCTATGTTGCCTGTGGCAGATTCGAAGCATTTTACGAATACAGCCTTCAGGCATGGGATGTTGCCGCAGGTTCATTTTTAGTAAAACAGGCTGGTGGTAAAGTTTGCGATTTTAAAGGCGAAACAAATTATATTTTTGGTAAAGAAATTATAGCGTCCAATGATTTGGTTCACAATGAATTTAAATCAGTAGTCCAAAAATACATGCTCAAATAAATTTTAAAGATTCATGATCAAAATTCTATCCTATATTGTTTATGGCTTTATAAAACTAATTAGCTATTTACCCTTAGGTGTATTATATCTTTTTTCGGATTTGGTATTTTTCTTTGTCTACTACATTGTTGGATATAGGAAACAGGTTGTAAGCACAAACTTACGTAATGCTTTTCCTGAAAAATCGGATGATGAAATTCATAAAATCAGAAAGGAATTTTTCTCTCATTTTTGCGATAGTTTTATCGAAACCATAAAATTATGGACCATTAGTGAGAAGGAAATAAAAAAGAGATGCAAGTTTACTCAACCCGATTTTTTTGAACAATACAAACAAAAAGGAAAAAGTGTAATGGCAATATTAGGCCATTATGGCAACTGGGAATGGATGACTTCATTTACAGCATGGAGAAATATCAATTTACTGCCAATTTACAAACCATTACACAACAAAATTTTCGATAAGCTATATATTCAACTAAGAGAACGCTTTGGTGCAAAAACTCTGCCTAAAGATGATACTTTAAGAACCATGTTACGATATCGCAACGAAAATGAGTTTACTGTAACTGTATTTCTTGGCGATCAAACTCCAAACAAAAGAAATATTCATTACTGGACAAATTTTTTAAATCAGGAAACTCCAATTTTACAAGGAACCGAAAGAATTGCAAAAAAATTAAATCAGGCAGTAGTATTCTGTAATATGAAAAAAATAAAACGAGGATACTACGAAGTTGAATTCATTCCTTTGTTCGATAACCCCAAAGAAACCGAAGAAAACGAAATAAGTGAAAAACATACTCGTACTTTAGAAGAGATAATAAATAAAAATCCAGCATACTGGTTATGGTCGCACAAGCGCTGGAAACACAAAAAACAAGACTAGATTAAAAGTTATTCGTAAACTCATTATTCAAAAAATTCATGAATCGTATCGGTATTGTAATATTAAACTGGAATGGTAAAAATTTATTGGAAAAATTTCTTCCCTCAGTAATATCTTACTCAAAGCGCGATTGGGCCGAAGTTATTGTTGCCGATAATGCTTCCAGCGACGATTCTATTGACTTTTTAGAAAAAAACTATCCTAAGATAAGTTTAATTAAGCTTGATAGAAATTACGGATTTGCAGAAGGCTACAATCGAGCATTGGCGCAGCTTTCTCACTCCTATTTTGTATTACTTAATTCCGATGTTGAGGTAAGTGAAAACTGGCTAGACTCTATTTATCAACAATTCGAATCGAATTCGGATATTGCTGCAGCTCAGCCAAAAATAAAAGCTTACCACAAAAAAACAGATTTTGAATATGCTGGAGCTGCAGGTGGTTTTATCGATTATCTGGCTTATCCTTTTTGCAGGGGCCGAATTTTTGATAATATCGAAGAAGATCAATCTCAATTCGATAAAAATATTGATATTTTCTGGGCCAGTGGAGCTGCTCTTTTTATCAGATCTAAAATTTATAATGATATAGGCGGTTTAGATTCCGATTTCTTTGCTCACATGGAAGAAATAGATCTTTGTTGGAGAATTAAGAATCAGGGACATCGCATTATTTGCGATACAAATTCTACTGTTTACCATGTTGGAGGAGCAACTTTACCCAGTAATAGTTCCAGAAAGTTATTTCTAAACTTTAGAAACAACTTACTAATGCTGTATAAAAACTTACCTGCTAACAATTTTATTTCCACCTTGCTAGTAAGAATGATTTTAGATGGTGTTGCAGCATTAAAATTCCTGCTAAGTGGGGAATTTGCAAATTTCTTTGCTGTTTTTAAAGCTCACTTATCATTCTACTTATTACTAAGTAAATTCCGACAAAAAAGAAAAATACTTGTAGCCAAAACAACTTGCAAAAATCACAAAGAAATCTATAAAAAAAGCATAATTATTGATTACTACTTAAGAAAGAAAAAAAGTTTTTCTTCCTTAAATTTTTAACTATGCATTTGCTGTAAATTTTAATCCTACAATTGCAATTAAAAGCAATAACATAAAGAATATTCTAGAAAAATGAACCGGTTCGCCAAATAAAATAATTCCCAAAACTGCAGTTGTTAATGCACCTATACCAGTCCAAACAGCATAAGCCGTACCCACAGGAAGATGTTTTACTGCCAGTGCTAAAAAATAAACACTAATAGCCATAGCAACAACTGTTATTACACTGGGCCATAGCTTTGTAAATCCATGAGCATATTTTAAACCAATTGCCCAAACAGCTTCAAAAAGACCAGCTATAATTAAATAAATCCACGCTATTGCCATAATTATAATTTCTCCACTATTTGCTCAAGCTTAATTCCTCTCGAGCCTTTAATTAGTATATAATAATTTTTTATTTCTTCTAATTCTAATTTTTCAAGCAGAGCTTTAGTTTCGGAAAAATTTTCAAACTTACTGTTGGTATTTACTTTAGCAAAATTTTCCCCAACCAAACAGACTTTATCCAGAGCTTTTTCCTCAAGTAATTCTAATAATAAGCGATGTTCTTTATCCGAATCATCGCCAAGCTCGAGCATATCACCTAAAATCACTAATTTATTTTTCGATTTAAGATTTGCAAAATTATTGATAGCAACATTCATGCTACTTGGATTTGCATTATAAGCATCCAAAAACAGAATATTATTCTTGGTCTTTTTAAGCTGAGATCTGTTATTTTCAGGCTCATAAGATTCCAAGGCATCCTTAATATAGGTCTCATTGATATCAAAAAAACGGCCAATGCTTACAGCAGCTAAAGCGTTTTCGAAATTATAAGCTCCAATTAATTTTGTTTTAATATATAGCTTTCCAATTTTCGCCGACCTAAGTTCTAACACCAAGTATGGATCTGCTTGTAAAAATCTGGCTTTACTATCTGCACTATCCGAGTTACCGTAAGTAAAAACATCCTGATCGTTTAACATTGCCATTAAATGATTGTTATCACTATTTACAAAAACTTTACCCTTGGCTTGTAAATAATCATATAGCTCTTTCTTTGTGTTTTTTACACCTTCAAACGAACCAAATCCCTCCAAATGCGCTTTTCCCACATTGGTAATAATTCCATAATTTGGTTCGGCAATATCGCATAAAAAAGAAATCTCTTTTGGATGATTAGCGCCCATTTCCACAATTCCAAATTGGGTTTCCCTTGTCATCGATAATAAAGTAAGTGGAACACCTATATGGTTGTTTAAATTTCCATGAGTTGCATAAGTCCTGAATTTCTTCTTTATTACCTCATTCACTAGTTCTTTTGTAGTCGTTTTTCCATTTGTTCCGGTTATGGCTAAAATAGGCAAAGCTAATCTTCTTCGATGTTCTCTTGCTAAGTCTTGTAAACAACTTAAAACATCATCAACAAGAATATAAAAATCATTCTTCGCATACTCTTTTTCATCAACAATAGCATAAACACAGCCTTTCTGTAATGCCAGTTCGGCAAATTCATTTCCATTAAAATTTGCACCTTTTAATGCAAAAAAGATAGAATCCGGAACAATATTCCTTGTATCGGTTACAACAGTAGGATACTTCTCGAAAAGATTATAAATAGTGGATAAAGACATAGGATTTATTCTATAAAAATTCAACAAACGAAATTAATAAATTCCATTAAAAAACCCCATTCTGTATCGAATGGGGTTTAAATATTTTGAAAACTACTTCTATTATTTTTGCGTTGGTCTACCTACGCGTGTCATGGCACAACGGAAACCAATATCATCTCTGGCTTCTTTCTGATCCATGTATCTTCTCGCACTTGGAGCCATCCAGAAAGCCCTGTCTTTCCACGAACCTCCTTTATATACTCTTGAGTTATCAGTAATCATAGAACTAAAATCACTCTCATCCTGACCTCTGCCTTGTACATACATACGACTAGAACCATTTTGCTGATGCTCAGGATTATTCCACTCATAATCATCAACAATACTTGAAGAAACATCGCCATCCTTATAATTACGGTTATCTGCAGTTTTATAATTTTCTCTGCCAACCAATTCTTCATCTTTTTGATTTCTGTAACGAATACGACCTAAACTATCCTTTTCGGCAATATTACCCTCCTCATCGCGAACAGGAGTTTTAAAAACATTACCTCTGTAAGGATTAAATTCTGCAATATCTTCAGGAGACATTGGACGATAAACATCAGCAACCCATTCGCTAACATTACCAGCCATACAGTACAAGCCAAAATCGTTTGGCCAAAATGAGTTTACCGGAACAGTAATATCTCCAGCATCGTTTAATGCACCTGCAGTTCCCATATAATCACCTCGCCCACGAGCAAAGTTAGCCATCATTTGTCCACGTACTCTTTTATTCTCGTTTCTCACCCAGTGACCATTCCATGGAAAAATCTTTTTATCAGTAATTCTCTCCTCTTCAGAGTTTCCAATTAGAGCAGTAGCTGCATATTCCCATTCTGCTTCGGAAGGTAAACGATACTTAGGTAGTAAAATTCCGTCGGTCCAGCGAACCGATCTTTCTTCGTTATCCGGATCTAAATCTGGTAAATTCTTATTAACAGAACCATCATACTGACCAGCTAAATAAGCTTCTGTATTAAAATTATTATCATCTCTTTGCTCGGTATCATCATTTAAAATTCCCTTGTTAATAAGAATGCGCTCATTAACACGATCGGTACGCCATTCGCAGTAATCAACAGCTTGCTCCCAAGAAACTCCAACCACAGGATATTCGGCATAAGCTGGGTGTCTTAAATAATTATTTACATAAGGTTCATTGTATGCTAACTCGTTACGCCATACTAATGTATCTGGCAATGCATTTCGATAAACCTCAGGATAAGAAACAAATACACGTTTAATCCAGTGCAAATATTCTAGATAATCAACATTTCGAACTTCTGTTTCATCGATATAAAAAGAAGGAACAGTAACCCTTCTTGGTACATTATTCCAGTCGTACATTACATCTTGCTGAGTTCTTCCCATTGTAAAAGTACCACCTTGAACAAATTTAAGACCAGGCCCAGTTTCTTGTTCATAACCGCTATGATATTCAAAGCCTCCGTTTTCCGGATCATTATACGCCCATCCGGTAGTACTTGATTTCTCTTCTTTACCTACAAGCGATTTAATCTTCGAACAAGATGGGAAGATTATTAAACCTGCGGCAAAAACAGCAATAACTATGCTAGATTTTAGTTTCATAATAGACTGAATGTAGTTTATCTTCAAAAATACTTAACTCAACAAATATAACTAAAACTGTATTAAATTTATTGTATTCGATTTTAGTTTTTATACAAAATACTTAACATTTTTCAATATTTCTTAAAACATTACTTTCACTTTCAACTCCAGTAATAAGTAAAATAGCCCAATCATAATACACCAACTACTTATACTATACACGTTTAACAAAAATACTAATATTTAAGTATCATATTTTACATCATAAGCTTATTAGTCGTCATTGTTTAAAGTTTTGCTTATTTTGCAATTATTCAATTACCTAATTCTTTAATTGTAATATCTGATATGCGTATTTTATTTTTTCTTCTTATCATAGTAATTAGTTTCAACTCATTTGGACAATCGAGCAAAGAATTCAAATTATCCTGGGAACAAAAAAGCATATACTCTTCTACAGGTGAAAAAATTAATTCTCTGTATTTCTCAGGAGCTTCCATTAACGAAGAAAACAATTGGTTACCAGTATTTTCAGAACTTAAACAATTAGGTTCGAACAGAGAAATATTCTCTGCTGAGTTATTTGATACGCAATTCGAACAGTTAAGTTCCACTGAAGAGCGAATTTTACGAAATAATTTTTTTCCGAAACTTATTACTCCTAAAGTTAATTCGCTTACTATACGAAAAAAAACATATCAGCAAGTCAAATTTATTCCCATCAGAAAAAATTCCGTTACAGGTAAAATCGAAAAACTAATTAGTTTTAAACTAAGATACTTAAAAGAAACTAGCACTAAAACTGTAAGTAAAGCTAAATCTTATGCAAGTAGTTCTGTTCTTTCATCAGGCAAATGGATAAAGATATCTGTTGACACAACAGCTGTACATAAAATTAGCTATTCTCAATTAAACAATATGGGAATAGATAATCCTTCACAAATAAGAATTTATGGATATGGCGGAGGTATGCTTCCTAAAACAAACTCAGAAACTGTTATCGACGATCTTCCTCTTGTTCCAGTTTATTTAAATACAGGAAGCGATGGTATTTTCAATTCTGGTGATTACCTCCTTTTTTATGCTGAAGGTCCAAGATCATGGAATTACGACGAATCGAAGTCTGAATTTGTTCACGAAAATCATCTTTATTCTGATAAAGCCTATTATTTCCTAAGCTCGGACAAAGGAAGCCCAATAACAATACAAAAAGTAAATTCAGAAAACTCTTACAATAATACTGTTACCGATTTCGATGACTTTCAAGTAATAGATATAGATGAAACCAACTTATTAGAATCGGGCAGACTTTGGCTTGGACAAGAATTTGATGTTAGTACAGAATTCGATTATAATTTTAAATTCCCAAATTTAAAAGCCAATACTCCAATAAAACTAACAAGCAGTTTAGTCGCAAGGTCTTCATCGTCTACAAAATTTGAGTTAAGTTCGTCGAATACTGCCATTGGAAATATAAATATATCTGCTGTAAATACATCTAGCTATACTGCCAATTACGCACTTTTAACCGAAGAAACTTTTTCGAACTTTATTCCTGATTCCGACAATTTAGATATTAGTTTAAGTTATCAGAAAAGCTCAGCATCTTCAATTGGATGGCTAAATTTTTTAAGAATAAATGCCCGAAGAAATTTAATTTTTGAAAATTCACAAATGTCTTTTCGCGATGTAGAATCAATTGGCACAGGGAATGTATCGAGGTTTGAAATTAAAAATTGCAATTCTAAATCAATGCTTTGGGATGTTACCAACCCTTTATCGGTTAAACAAATTCAACTTTTTTTAAATGGTACTACCGCCACTTTTAATACTTCAACATCCTCTCTTAAAGAGTTTATCGTTATTAATTCCGATGGAGATTTTCCCACTCCCGAATTTGTTGAAAGTATTCAAAATCAAAACTTACATGGCTTAAGCCAAACCGATATGCTAATTATAAGCAATTCGACTTTTATGAATTATGCAGGACAAATAGCCGAATACCACCGAAACAATGATAATTTAAAAGTTAATGTGGTCAGTCAAAATGCAATATTCAACGAATTTTCATCCGGAAATCCTGATGTTGCTGCAATTAGAAATTTTGTAAAAATGTTCTACGACCGAGCTACTTCCGAAGCTGATATGATTAAATATCTCTTGCTTTTTGGCGATGGATCGTTCGATAATAAATTAGAAAGTGCCAGCAATACAAATAAAATTCTCACTTATCAATCTGAAAATTCTATTAGCCCAACCCAATCGTTCGTTACCGATGATTTTTATGGTTTACTTGATAATGAGGAAGGAGAAGCATCGGGAATGGTAGACATAGGAATTGGAAGACTTCCGGTAAATACAAACGAAGAAGCGCAAATTGTTACTCATAAAATTTTGAATTATAATAACACTGATAAAGGCGATTGGCAAACCTCAATTTGTTTTATTGGCGACGATGAAGATAATAATACTCACATGCGTGATGCCAACAAGCTAGCCATCCTTATAGAAAATAATTATCCACAGTACAGAACACAACGAATTTTTTTAGACGACTACGAACAAATTACTAGCTCGGCCGGCCAAGAATATCCCGATGTAAACCTAGAAATTAACGAAAGCATTAACTCAGGACGTTTAATTGTTAATTATACAGGCCACGGAAACGAAAATGGTCTTGCACACGAGCATATTTTAATGCTTGAGGATATACAGGCATGGAAAAATCCAAACAAATTACCACTATTTATGACCGCTACCTGCGAATTTAGCAGATTTGATAATTACAAAAAATTATCGGCCGGAGAAATGATATTTTTAAGAGATAATGGAGGTGGCATTGGGCTCTTTACAACAACACGTTTGGTATACTCTTCACCTAACTTTAGTTTAAATCAAAACTTCTACAATTATGTATTTGAAAAAAATTCTAAGGGAGAAAACTATCGCTTAGGAGATATAATGAGGAAAACAAAAAATGCAAGCTCTACAGGTATTAACAAAAGAAACTTTACCCTCCTAGGCGATCCTGCATTAAAACTAAACTACCCTGAGCATAATGTTATAACAACAAAAATTAATGATCTCGACATAACACAAACAAGCGATACTCTAAAAGCCATGAGTGAAATTAAAATATCGGGAAAAATACTTAGTGCTACTGGTAATAGCACCAATAATTTTAATGGCACAATTTACCCTACTATTTTCGACAAAATAAGTAGTAATTCTACTCGAGGAAATGATGGAGATCCTTTTGAGTATTCTGAACAATCTAATGTTATCTATAAAGGGAAAGCAAGTGTGAAAAATGGCAATTTCGAATTTAGTTTCTTTGTTCCCAAAGATATTAATTACAAATATGGCAATGGAAAAATATCCTATTATGCTGCTAGCGAAAATACTGATGCTGCAGGATATACCAATACGATAATAATTGGCGGAACAAATTCCAATGCCATAAACGACGACATAGGGCCAGATATCGATTTGTTTATGAACGACGAACAGTTTACACCTGGAGGAATGACAGATTCCGAACCTCTATTTTTAGCAATAGTTCAGGATTCCAGTGGAATAAACACTCTTGGCACTTCAATTGGCCATTCGCTTATTGCAACCCTCGATCAAAATACAGATAAACAAATAGAATTAAATGATTTTTTTGAGTCAGAACTTGATAACTACAAAAAAGGCAGAATTACCTATCAATTAAGTGAATTAGACGAAGGAGAACACGAAATACAATTAAAAGTATGGGATAACGTAAACAACTCATCAGAAGAGAGTTTAGAATTTATCGTAGCCGAAAATGCCGACCTTGTGTTAAAACATGTTCTTAATTACCCTAATCCGTTTACCACAAATACCAGTTTTTATTTTGAACACAATAAAGCCTCCAGCGAACTTGATATTTTAATCCAAATTTTAAGTATATCAGGAAAATTAATTAAAACCATTGAAACCAGTGTTAGCGCATCAGGAAATCGTGTTGGACCAATACAATGGGACGGAAAAGATGATTTTGGAAACTCCATTGGTCGTGGAGTTTACTTCTATCGTGTAAAAGTTAGAGCCGATAATGGAAAAACCGTTAATAAATTCGAAAAATTAGTCATCCTTAAATAATAAAAAAGAATAATTATAGTTATTTGAATTATATTTGCAGACCATTATATACAAATCTTATGAATTATAGACTAACGCTAATCACAAGCCTATTAAGCCTTTTGCTTTTTACAAACACAGAAAATCTTTCTGCTCAGACTTCAACATCTGGAGCAAATTACATTTCAACAGCCGTTTCGTTTTTAACCATTACTCCCGACTCAAGAGCCGGTGCAATGGGTGATGCCGGAGTTGCTACTTCTCCCGACGTAAATTCTATGCATTGGAATCCTGCCAAATTCGCAATGATAGATGGAAACTATGGTGTTTCGGCATCATATACTCCTTGGTTAAGAGATTTAGTTGACGATATGAGTATCGCTTACCTTACCGGATATTATCGTTTAGATAAAAATCAGGTAATTGGAACTTCTCTTCGTTACTTTTCATTAGGAGAAATTGCATTTATGGAAAGATCTACAGATATTCCAATTGCAAAAAATCCAAACGAATGGGCCTTTGATGTTTCTTATTCGCGAAAATTATCGGATCAATTATCTGGAGGTATAGCCTTTCGTTACATTAGATCGGACTTAACCCAATCGCAATATGTTGCTGGTATCGAAACTCAAGCTGGAAATGCTTTTGCTGCTGATATTTCTGTTTACTACCAAAACGAATTTAAAAGAAATCGTAGAGATATGGTATGGTCTTGGGGTGTTAACATCTCTAATATTGGATCTAAAATAAGCTATACTAATGATGATGAAAAAGAATTTATACCAACTAATTTGCGATTAGGATCGGCACTAAAAATGGAACTGGACAATTACAACAGCATTACTTTTGCTGTAGATATGAATAAATTATTAGTACCAACACCTGAAAATGGTAGCCTTAAAGATGAAGATGGAGCCGTTCTTGTTGGAGCAAGCAGTTCCGACGAATCGGTTGTAAGCGGTATTTTTAGCTCCTTTTCCGATGCTCCTGATGGAATGAGTGAAGAATTTAAGGAAATTGCATGGTCGCTAGGTATAGAATATTGGTATCAGGATCAATTTGCTCTACGTACAGGCTATTATTACGAACATGAAGAAAAAGGAAATCGTAAATATTTTACTGCTGGTTTAGGTGTAAAACTAAACATGTTCGATTTAGATTTTTCATATCTAATTCCAACCACTCAAAATAATCCATTAAAAAATACTTTAAGATTTAGTTTAACTGCTAATCTTGATAAAATAATTAAATAATGAAAATAAGAGTTGGTTTTGGATACGATGTTCATCAACTAGCCGAAGCTGAAGAGTTTTGGCTTGGGGGCATTAAAATAGAACATAGCAAAGGTTGCGTTGCACACTCCGATGGAGATGTACTAATACATGCCATTTGCGATGCTTTACTCGGAGCTGCTAATATGCGCGACATAGGATATCATTTTCCTGATAACTCGAACGATTTTAAAGGAATTGACAGTAAAATATTATTAAAAAAGACAATATCAATAATTGCTGAAAAGGGTTATAAAATTGGCAATATAGATTCTACTATTGCCTTACAAAAACCAAAGATTAAACCTCTAATTCCCGAAATGCAGGAAACACTTGCTAAAGTAATGGGGATAGATTTAGATGATATCGCGATTAAAGCCACAACAACCGAAAAACTAGGTTTTGTTGGTACCGAAGATGGAATTTCGGCTTACGCTACAGTTCTTATTGAAAAATAATATTTGAGAGAAAATTTAAAGAAAGTCTTTTGAACCAATGTTCAAAAGGCTTTTTTATTTGCAAAAGAATTATCATTAAGCAATTTTGCTATCTTTGTTGTATATAGATATATAAATAAATAATACCGATTAGTATTTAAAATTACTCACTAATTTAACTCTTTTTATTTATTGAGTTTTAAATATCTATCGGCATTATACGGTGTGTAATTCAACACCTTAAATCGTATAAGATGCAAAATACAGGAAAAACACTTGTTATTGGTGCAAGTACAAAAGAGGATCGCTACTCAAACCAATGCGTAAAATTACTTCGCGAACATAATATTGAAACCGTTGCTTTGGGAAATAAAGCTGGAACCATTAAGGATATAGAAATTCAGACAGGAAGACCAACAGAAACAAATGTACAAACTGTTGCAATTTATCTTTCAGCTAAAAACCTTAAATCTTACGAAGATTATATCATTAACTTAAAACCAGAAAGGGTTTTATTTCCTCCGGGAACAGAAAATTCTGATTTTTACGAAAAAGCAAAAGCTTATGGTATCGCAACCGAAGAAGCTTGTCCTTTGGTAATGCTTAAAACAGGAGTTTATTAAAAAATAAAAACTTACAAAAATGCCGGATATTCTGATATCCGGCATTTTTTTATTCATTAACCAGCATGTCATAATATCTCTGCAAAACAGTCTCAACCTCATCTACACCTATCGCTCGGCTTCTTCTAAGCACTTCTTGTCCATTCATAAACACCAGCAAGGATGGATTGGTATACAATCCAGATTGAGCTGCAATTTCGGGCTGAACAGATGTATCAACATAATATGCTTTTAACAAAGGAAATTGTTTGCCAAACATCTCTTCAATTTTGGGCCTTAGTATCTGACAAACACCACAAGCAGGCGCCGAAAAATAAATATAGAATGATTTCTGATCATCCTTTAACTCCTGAAGAATATCTAAACTAAGTTTTGCCATATCATTTACCATTACAACTGTAATTATACAAAAAAGGAGACTCGAGGCCTCCTTTTAATTTTTTATATCTGTATGAACTAAAAAGCTTCGTCAATCAATTTATCGTCAGCAAAGTTAGGAATCGTAACTTTTAAATCAGGATTCATTTCCATTGCACGTTTAATTGCAAAAACAGCACCTTCGTTTCTTGCCCAGCTTCTGCGCGAAATACCATTATTTACATCCCAGTATAGCATCGATCTTAGTCTACGATCAGTATCAGCAGAACCATCCAGTAACATACCGAATCCACCGTTGATTACTTCTCCCCAACCTACTCCACCACCATTGTGAATAGAAACCCAGGTAGCTCCACGGAAAGAATCACCAATTACGTTCTGAATGGCCATATCGGCTGTAAAGCTTGATCCATCGTAAATATTAGATGTTTCGCGAAATGGTGAATCTGTACCTGATACATCGTGATGGTCGCGTCCTAACACAACAGGTCCAATCTTACCTGCTGCAATCGCTTTATTAAATGCATCGGCAATCTTAATACGACCTTCGGCATCAGCATAAAGAATTCGGGCTTCCGATCCAACAACCAATTTATTTTCCTGTGCTCCCTTAATCCAACGAATATTATCAGCCATTTGCTGCTGAATTTCTTCTGGCGAATTCTTACGAATCTCTTCCAATACTTCGGTTGCAAGTTTATCAGTCTCAGCCAAATCTTCGGGCTTACCACTGGTACAAACCCATCGAAATGGTCCAAATCCGTAATCGAAACACATTGGGCCCATAATATCCTGAACGTAAGAATTATATTTAAACTTACCATCTTCCTTCATAATATCAGCACCTGCACGACTCGATTCCAATAGGAATGCATTTCCGTAGTCGAAGAAGTAAGTTCCAAACTTATCAACACACTTGTTAATAGCTGCAACATGACGACGAAGAGATTCCTGAACTTTCTCTTTAAACAATTCAGGATTGTTAGACATCATTTCTTTCGCAAGTTCGAAATCAACATCAACAGGATAGTAACCACCAGCCCATGGGTTGTGCAATGAAGTTTGGTCAGATCCTAAATCAACTTTAATATCTTCTTCTGCAAAACGCTCCCAAACATCAACAATATTTCCCTGATATGCTATTGATACAACCTCCTTATCAGCCTTAGCTTTACGAACTCTGTTGATTAATTCATCAAGATTATCAATTTTCTCATCCACCCAAGCTTGTGAATATCGAGTATCTATTGCTTTAGGATTTATTTCGGCTGTAATACTTATACATCCGGCAATATTAGCTGCCTTAGGTTGTGCTCCCGACATACCACCTAAACCAGCAGTAATAAATAATTTTCCTTCTAAACCTTCTCCGTTTTCACTGATTTTTCTGCCAGCGTTTAAAACAGTAATGGTAGTTCCGTGAACAATTCCCTGAGGTCCAATATACATATACGATCCGGCAGTCATTTGTCCATATTGCGAAACACCCAAAGCATTCATTTTTTCCCAATCATCTGGCTTACTGTAATTAGGAATAACCATACCATTAGTTACAACTACACGAGGAGCATCTTTATGCGAAGGGTACAATCCCATTGGATGACCTGAATACATAACCAAAGTTTGCTCATCTGTCATTTCAGCCAAGTATTTCATACATAAACGATACTGAGCCCAATTTTGAAAAACAGCACCATTTCCTCCGTATGTAATTAATTCGTGCGGATGTTGAGCCACAGCATAATCCAAATTATTCTGTATCATCAGCATAATTGCTTTAGCCTGATCACATTTACCTGGATACTCATTAATCCCACGTGCTTTCATTTCATAGCTAGGACGCAAACGGTACATATAAATTCTACCGTAAGTTTCAAGCTCATTAACAAATTCGGGAATTAACTCGGCATGATCTTTAGAATCGAAATAACGCAATGCGTTTCTCAATGCTAGTTTTTTTTCCTCAGCATTTAAAATTTCTTTACGCTTAGGTGCATGATTTATTTCTGTATCATACTTCTGTGGAGCTGGCAACTGCTCAGGAATTCCTTCCAGAATCATTTGCTGAAATTCGCTAGTTATTGTTGTCATGATAGTATTATGTGTTTAACATGTTTGAATTAAAAATACAATTTTAAATAATTAAACGAATTATTTAATTGCTTTTAAACTCTATTATTTGAGTTATAGAAATCGTAATAACATAACATTAGCTGATACATAAATTCTATTTTCTGGAATCATGAAAAAACAAGAAATTTATTTGTACACGCATCAATATTTTACGGTAATTTACTTACTGATATTCTACTTACTCTAAATTTGGGAATAATAAGGAAGGCTAAGTAAAAGCATAACTTAGCAGGGGATGTTTAATTTACATCCGTAAAGAATTCATGGGTATCTTTTTCTTAATTCTTTCTTGAATCTCATTTCAAACTAAAGGCTTGAATTTGTGTGCGCAATATAGGAAATATTTTTAAGATCAAAAATTAGAAATATGCACATCTTTTATCTGTATACAAAAAGAGGCCATCTCGAATGAGACAGCCTCTAATAATATATTTTGAAATCGTACTATTCCTTTTTACGAGTTCTTCTTTTTGGCTTGGCAGCGGCAGCAGCTTTATCTGCTTCCTCAAGTGTATGATCGTAATCAACAATGTATTTGTCAACCAAAATACGTCCGCAATACTCACAAACGATAATTTTTTTACGAGAACGAATATCCATCTGGCGCTGAGGTGGAATTTTATTAAAACAACCTCCACAGGCATCACGTTCAACTGTTACTACAGCTAGTCCGTTTCTTGCATTGGAGCGAATTCTAGAATATGCAGTAAGCAATCTCTCTTCAATTTTTCCCTGGAATGATTCAGATTTAGCAATCAACTTATCCTCTTCTTTTTGAGTTTCAGATACAATTTCATCTAATTCTCCTTTTTTAGATTCCAAGTCTGCTTTTTTATCTGCAAAAATTCCTTCTGAATTTTCAATCAAAGCTTTTTTGTTATTCATCTCCGCAGTAAACTCCTTGATACGTTTTTCGCACAATTCGATTTCAAGGTTCTGGAATTCGATTTCTTTAGAAATAGAATCGAACTCACGGTTATTACGAACATTCATTTGTTGAGCTTCGTACTTCTTAATAAGTAAACCTGCTTCTTTTATCTCTTGCTTTTTCTTAGCAACAGTTTCAACAAGCTCTTTTACCTCGTTATTTAGATTCGCGATTCTAGTATCAAGTCCAGCAATCTCATCTTCCAAGTCCTGTACTTCTAACGGAAGCTCTCCTCTAAGCGTTCTAATTTGGTCTACCTCAGAATCAACAGACTGCATTTCATACAGTGTGCGCAATTTTTCTTCAACTGAAATATCCTTAAAATCTGAAGCTTTTGGATCTTTTGTTGTCATATGTTTACAAATAATTTATTGGATTCGAATTTATCTCAGAAATATGAACCGCAAAGTTAGGGAATTTTTTTGTAACTATCTCATAAAAAATATCCCGAGTAAATTGTTCACTTTCATAATGTCCGATATCAGCAATTATTATCTTTCCTTCGGCATCGAAAAACTCGTGATATTTAAAGTCTCCAGTAATAAATATGTCTGCTTTTGCAGATAAGGCTTTTTGCAATAAAAAGCTTCCACTACCACCACAAACTGCAACTTTTTTTAATTCTTTTTTAATAATTTTAGTATGTCTTACGCAGCCAGAACGAAAGATTTTCTTAATTCGCTTTAAAAAGTCGACAGAATTTTCTGAAATTTCCAAATCCCCAATCATTCCAAAACCTGCTTCGAAATTACTATTTTCTATTGGGTAAATATCGTAAGCAACTTCTTCGTAAGGATGACTATCTAAAAGAGCTCCGATTACTTTCCCCTTAAGATGCTTTGGAAATATGGTTTCAATGCGGTGTTCATTTTCAAAATGTATCTTTCCTTTTTCACCAACAAAAGGATTTGTATTCTCCCCAGCTTTAAAACTACCTGTTCCCTCGGCACTAAAACTGCAAGAATCGTAATTTCCAATGCTACCTGCACCTGCGCTAAACAAAGCTTCTTTTACTTTATCGGCATATTCAGCAGGAACAAAACTTACCAGTTTCTTTAAATCATCTTTAACAGGAGAAAGAATTTTCTTATTTTTTAGTCCTATTAAATCACAAATTCTTTCGCTTACACCTCCTCTTACCGAATCAATATTAGTATGAGCGGCATAAATTGCAATATCATTTTTAATAGCCAACATAAGTGTTCTTTCCACATAGTTATTGCCATTAAATCTTTTTAATCCCTTAAAAACAATCGGATGGTGAGCAATAATCAGGTTAGCACCTTTACTTATGGCTTCTTCAACTACGGTTTCAATAACATCTAGGCAAATTAACACTCCACTTACCTCCTTATTGTATTCGCCCACAATTAATCCGGAATTATCATACGATTCCTGATAAGACACAGGTGCAAACTGCTCTATAGATGATACAATCTCTTTTATTCTCAATTTCGATAAAATTTATATGATTATAGTGCCTCTTTTATTTCCAACAAAAGATCTTTTATTTCCTGCAAACGAGTTACCACATTAAAATTGTTCTCGGTATCTCCTTTGTTCTCTTTCAACTTAAGTTTAGCACCTTTTAAAGTCATTCCTCTTTCTTTTACCAAATGAAAAATAAGATGAAAATTTTCAATATCCACTTGTGTAAAAAAGCGATTCCCTTTTTTATTTTTTTTTGGTTTAATAATATCAAATTCTTTTTCCCAAAAACGAATCAAAGAAGTATTTACATCAAACATAACTGCAACTTCTCCAATGGAATAATAAAGCTTCTCTATTTTTTGTTCTTTATAAGGCACCCGAATTGATTTTATTGATTCTTAACTCCTTTGTAAAAGGATGGTATTAATAAATTAGAATTAAATATTAACTAAAGTAATAAATAAAATGGCACAGAATATGATTTTCTGTGCCACTTTTTTATGTTTTCTTATTTTTTACAGGTAAAACTAATCCATTGTTTGACCGGTGTTCTCGGCATAAGCTACCATACTATCGTACTCATCGGAAGTAATATCGTTAAAATAATAATTTATCGGATTTAATGTTTTCCGATTTTTTCTTACCTCGTAATGCAAATGAGGCCCCGTTGAAATACCTGTATTTCCCAATTCTCCGATAATTTCACCTCTTTTTACTTTTTGTCCTTTTTTAACTCTATAATTACTTAAGTGAGCATATAAGGTAGTATATCCATAACCATGGTCGATTACAATTTTTTTCCCGTAACCTCTTTCTTTTCTTGCTTGCTTTACTACTCCATCGCCAGTAGCGTATATTGGTGTTCCTACTTTTCCGGTAAAATCCATCCCATCATGAAACTTTTTTGTTTTATAAATTGGGTGAATTCTCCAACCATATCCTGCCGATATGCGTCCAAAATCTTTAATTGCCAAAGGCATTATTGCAGGAATAGCCGATAACATTTTAAACTTATTCTTAACCATTATTTCTACATCGTCGTAGGATTTGGTTTGAACATATAATGATTTTGCTACCTGATCGAGTTTTTTTGCTGTAGAAATAACAAGCTCCGAATTTTCCATATTCTCGAGCTCCTTGTAACGATTTACACCACCAACACCTGCTTTTCGAATATTTGAATGAATAGGTTCTGCTTCGAATATTACACGATACAAATTATCATCTCTTTGTTCTAAATCTGTAAGTACCGTATGAATTTGTTCCAATTCGGCATTTAATCGCTGATATTGGGTAATAAGTTTTTGATTCTCGCGCTGCAAAGATCTTTCTTTTGGAGAACCAAAAAAATAGAATAAAACTACAACCATAGCAATCGCCAGTACTGAACTGGAAGCCATGTGTTTAAGGGCCTTAATAAAACGAGTCTTTATATTAACTTCGACCTTCTCGTAGCTAATAGACTCAGGGTTAAACTGATACTTCGTCTTTGCCATGTAATGTTTTTAGGTTAATTTTATAGAAAAAGCCTAAATTTTTGCTCAATTAAGTCAACAAAATTAAGGAATTAATCTAACTTTGCAAGCTAAGTATCGAAATCTCATCTATTTAAAACATAATAGACTCATGAATTCTAGCGAAATCAGACAAGCATTTCTGGATTTTTTTAATTCAAAGCAACATAAAATTGTATCATCGGCACCGATGGTTATAAAAGATGATCCTACATTAATGTTTACCAATGCAGGGATGAATCAGTTCAAAGACATATTTCTTGGAAACTCACCAATTAAATATAGTCGAATTACCAACTCTCAGAAATGCCTGCGAGTTTCGGGTAAACATAACGATTTAGAAGAGGTAGGTCATGATACCTATCACCATACCATGTTCGAAATGTTAGGCAACTGGTCTTTTGGTGACTACTTTAAAAAAGATGCCATCGACTGGGCCTGGGAGCTTTTAACCGAAGTATATAAACTTCCTACCGACAGACTGTATGCCTCTGTTTTTGAAGGCTGTAAAGATGACAATTTAGAACGTGATAATGAAGCTGCCGGCTACTGGTTAAAATATCTTCCCGAAGATCACATTATCAATGGAAATAAAAAAGATAATTTTTGGGAAATGGGTGAAACTGGTCCCTGTGGACCATGTTCTGAAATCCATATCGACCTAAGAAGCGATGAAGAAAGAAAAATTACCGCAGGTAAAGATCTAATTAACATGGATCACCCACAGGTAATTGAGATTTGGAATCTTGTTTTTATGCAATTTAACCGCAAAGCAGATAGTTCATTAGAAGCACTTCCTCATCAGCATGTAGATACAGGAATGGGCTTTGAGAGATTGTGTATGGCTATGCAGGGAAAAACATCGAACTACGATACTGATGTTTTCCAACCTATTATACAAGAAATTGCAAAAATGGGAGGCAAAACCTATGGCGAAAATGAAGAAATTGATATTGCACTTCGTGTTATCTCCGACCATATTAGAACAATCGCTTTTGCTATTACCGATGGGCAGCTACCTTCAAACAACAAAGCTGGATATGTAATAAGAAGAATTCTTCGCAGAGCTGTTCGTTACGGATATACTTTCTTAGGTTTTAGAGATCCTTTTATGTACCGATTAATACCGGTTATGATTGAGGTAATGGGCCAGCATTTTCCTGAGCTAATTAAACAACAAACTTTAATCGAAAAAGTAGTTAAAGAAGAAGAAAACTCTTTCTTAAGAACTTTGGAAAATGGTATTCGTTTACTCGATCAGATTATTGAAAAAACAAAAGCAGACAATTATAAAGTTATTCCGGGTAAACTGGCATTCGAACTATACGATACTTATGGTTTTCCTTTAGATTTAACTGAATTGATTTTGAAGGAACAAGATTTGGTAGTAAACAGAAAAGAGTTTAACACCGAAATGGAAGCTCAAAAAAGTCGTTCTCGCTCTGCAACATCCATAGATACAGGAGATTGGGTTGAAATATTAAAAGACGATGTAGAAGAGTTTGTAGGCTACGATTACACTACAACCGATATTAGAATTACCCGCTACAGGAAAATAACAAGTAAAGGAAAAAATCTATTTCAATTGGTATTTAATATCACTCCTTTTTATGGTGAAAGTGGAGGACAAGTTGGCGACACCGGATTCTTGGAAGCCAATGGGGAAAAAACCTCTGTTATAGATACAAAAAAAGAGAATGGATTAATTGTTCATATTACAAAAGAATTACCTAAGGATCCAACAGCAAGTTTTAAAGCCGTTGTTAGTCAAAGCAAAAGAACTTTAACAGCAAATAATCATACGGCTACTCACCTAATGCATCATGCACTTCGCGAAATTTTAGGCGAACATGTTGAGCAAAAAGGTTCATTGGTTAATCCTGATCATTTGCGTTTCGACTTCTCGCACTTCCAAAAAGTTAGCGAAGAGGAAATTGCAAAAATAGAATCTATTGTAAATAAAAAAATAAGAGAGAATATTGCCATTGAAATAAAAAACAACATTCCAATGGCCGAAGCGGTTAACATGGGCGCAATAGCACTATTTGGTGAAAAATATGGTGATCTGGTTCGTGTAATAAAATTTAACGATTCGGTTGAATTATGTGGTGGTACTCACGTAAAAGCAACTGGACAAATTGGTCTGTTTAAAATTATTTCGGAAGGAGCAATTTCGGCTGGAGTTAGACGAATTGAAGCTATTACAGCTGATAAAGCTGAACAATATATTAACGATAAGCTAAATACTTTACGCGAGATTGAAAGAATTTTTAAGACAAATAAAAATCTTATTAAAAATATCTCAGATTTAATTTCCGAAAACTCGGATATTAAAAAAGATTTAGACGTTTTCAGAAAAGATCAGCTAAAAATTGCTAAAAACAATTTAAAAGGAAATATCTCGGTAATTAAGGATGTGAATTTTATTACTGAAGCATTAAACGTTCAAAGCGCATCTGATCTAAAAGACATTGCTTTTCAGTTGAAAGGAGAAGTTGAGAATTTAGTATTTATTACGGGAGCAGATTTAGGTGGTAAAGCAAATCTTACCATTATGATTTCTGACAATTTGGTAAAAGAATACGATTTAAATGCTGGAGCAATTGTTCGTGAAGCTGCCAAAGAAATTAAAGGTGGAGGCGGTGGTCAGGCTTTCTTTGCATCGGCAGGAGGAAAAGATCCACAAGGACTTGAGCAAGCAATTGATAAAGCCAAGAAAATGATACTTCACAAAATAGAAGAATAATTATTAGCTACAAGTCACAAGCTTTAAGCCACAAGTATAAAAAACGCCGGTTCTTTGGAATCGGCGTTTTTTATATCTTTATATTTTAGATTATTGATTATAAGTATGAACACTAAACTGTGCCGAAGGCAGGTAATTCACTCCAAACCAGCATATCAATAATATCACAAAAGCAAAAGCCAATATCCATAAAGAAGAAATGTATTTCGATGGCATTTGGTATCTTCTGTGTATGTAAACTAGGTACCCCATCCAGGTAATAAAGGCCCATGTTTCTTTCGGATCCCAAGTCCAATAATGTCCCCAAGCTTCTTTCGCCCATAAAGCACCAAAAAGTAATCCGAGAGTTAAAAATGCAAAGCCTAAATACACTAAATTATCGGCTACAAACATTAATTTTTTATCGAATTTATCTTTTTTAAGCTGATATAATCCGTAAATAGCTACCAATGTTGAGGCCGCCAAAAATGCATAAGAAATAATATACACAACAACATGAGGAACAAACCATGGACTTTGTAAAGCTGGCATTAGTGTTTTCGAAAAATTATCCGGACTTAAATAATTTATAAATAAAAAAAGTACCGACATGGATAAACAATAATACAGCATCCATAAATATCGCCAGCGATAATAGGTTATTAATCCGATTATAGATATAAATAAAGAATACCACAATCGGGTTTCGCCAAGAGTCCTCATTGGCGGGCGCTCCAAAGTTGCCCATAAAAATCCAATAAAAAACGCAATACTTAATATCCCAGCTACAACCAGTATATTTCTTAGTAATTCCTTTTTAGGAAGTAAAGCTGCTGCTATCCAACTCACAGAACTAAGTCCTGCTGTTAGTAAAAAATAATTCCAAATCATCATACTCTATTTACGATTACCATAAACACACATCAATTTTATTTAGTGTTTACTGCTAATTCTAACTTTATTACCTCTCCAAAACATATAAACAGAACCAATCATCATCATAAAAATGCCAATATAAACATATATTTGCCAAGGGTCTTTTACTAATTCAACAACACTTAGGGTAGAGTATTTACCCATTGTTTCATCGTAACTTAATTGATAAATTTTCCATCCATTTACCGAGTGTGGCTTATTTACTTCCAAAACAAGATCTTCTTTAGATCCGTCGGGAGTAAATATGCTAACCTCCGATGAGAATTTTTTTGGTTCAGGAACAGTCATCAATAAAGAATACTCATCATTTAGCTTTAATGATTCGTGAGGACGATTAAAACTACCACATGATATCCATCCGGATATGGTATCTTTTAAACTTGTAACCCTAACTTTTGCTGCGGGAGCCGCTCCCAAATCATGCAAAGAATAGTATTTATCCCCTGCCCGTCCCGAGGATAAAATAAACTCCTTAATTTGAATCGACCAGTTGTGTAGCTTACAGCTTAAACTATCTTCTATCATTATCATAGATGGCTTTGTAGCTTCATAAAGCTTGCCCGATATATTTTCTACTACTGCCAATTTGGGATGAAATTCTTCAATTTGAAAGTCCTTAAGCTTAATTGCCAACGGCAATTCATAGTATTTCCCTTTATCATCATAGGCCTTCCACTCTGTTTTATGCTCTCGAAGATCCATTTTAAGACGAATCAAATCTCCAGAACCTAATCCTGCTGCGAAAATAGTAATCCATAATCCTAAATGACTACAAATTAAACCCCAGTTTTTTAATTTAAATGGAAAACTTTTACGCAAAATTACAAGGGCTAATACCAGTAACAAATAAAAATTTACCAACAAAAAAGGCCAGGATGTAGTTAACTTATTTAAGCTTAATTTTGTAATAAAATTTTCATCATGCATTGATGTCTGTGGGGTAATCCCCATTATTATAACCAAAAATGTAAGCACAGACATTGCAGCAACTGATGCCGGAATTCCAGATAAAAAAAGAAATATTTTTTTCTTTCTGATTGTAAAATAAAAAGCTAGCAGACATATTAAATAGCCAAGTCCAAAAATCAAATTTACTGGATATCGAATTTGAACTACCGTTGATAATTGAATCGTTAACTCTAAAAGAAATCCAATAAACAATAAGCCAAAAGCGATAAGAAAAGCTTCGGCATATCCCCAAGGTGTTTGCCAAAGCGATTTAGTGTTTTTATTCATTTAAGTATAAATTATTTTTGAAAGATATATGAAAATGGGCATGGAGTTCAATAGTTTCCTCTTTTATGAGTCAAATCGTGAAATTACCCAGCATGTTACAAATTTTTCTTTTTAAGATTTCCTGTTAAGATCGTAACACTTTTTCTTATTTCATATAAATTTATTAAGATTCTTTAATGATTGAAATAATCTTTGCTTTTAAAAAATATGCCGCCCAAAATTGGACGGCACATCTGAACCTATAATTTGAACTCTTTTACATTTTTACCTGATAAGTAGCTTCACGTTCTTTGGCTTTCTTATCCCACTTTGGAAGAATATTTTTCTTAAACTCTTCTTTTTCTTTCTTCAATTTCTCAACATCAAGACCAATAAATTTTTGAGCTTTTTCTTTGGTTGCAATATCCGGATAAGGAAGTTCTTCGTTAAAACCATATTTCGCAAAAATTCTTGCTAACTCAAGTCTTGCATCCTGCGCACGTACCAAACCTGTTGAAATAACTCGTCCAATTTCGGTTGGAGCATGGAATGATCCACCATGAGAAGCAGCTGCATAATCCCAACGCCATTGAGCATGACGAATTGCCATTAATACCGACTTCATCTCTTCTTCATTAGCACCTAATTCCCAAGCTTTTGCAGCCTCAACATGAGCACGAACAATAAGTTCTTCCAGCTTATCTCGGTTTTCAATAATCTGATCCTGACGAGTATAAACGTTCTTAATTAACTTCTCAGTTTCCTCACGGTGACAAACCTGACAAGAGTTAGCCACATTATTTAAAGGCGATTGAATATGGTGATCGGTAAATTTCTGTCCACCTTCCGATTTGTATGGCATATGGCAATCGGCACAAGAAACACCACGATCGGCATGAATACCTTTCATATAAACCTCGTAACCAGGATGCTGAGCTTTCAACATAGGAGCTTTACTTAATTTATGAGTCCAATCTTTAAACTCCATTTCATCGTAGTACTCTTCCATTGCCTCAACGTCCATACCTTTATCCCATGGGAAAGTTAAGTAATTAGCACCTTTAACAGTTTTTTTGTTGAAGTAATACTCAACATGACATTGAGCACATACCAATGAACGCATTTCCTGATGAGTTGCTTTATTAATATCTTTTCCCTGACGTTCGAAGGCTTCGATTAAAGCCGGTCGAGAAATTCGCAAATTCATAGTTTCAGCATCGTGACAATCGGCACATCCAATAGGATTCACAACTTCGTGACCTTTTCCTGCCCATTTACCTTTGTAGTACTCACCTACTCCAATTTCATTCATCAAACGAGGTACATCAGGACCTTTACATGTCCAACAAGTTGATGGCATTGGTCCGTCATTGTCATTTGTTGGAGCTCCGGTTCTTAATGTATTTCTTAAATCTTCTATTGCATAGTAGTGCCCACGTCCCTGATTGTAATCTTTGGAAAAACCATAACCAGCCCAAAGTACAACCAAACGAGGATCAACCTCTAACATATCAATCATTCCACCACCATTATACCTGCTATAAAAAGAAGTATCAGCAGTTTGATAATAAGATTGAAATTCTCTTGGGAAATTTTCTCCCCAAACTTCGTTACGCGGCTCCCATTGGTCATATTTTACCTCCGGAGTGTATGCGTATACCGACTCTGCGCGGCGCTCCATAATCGATGAAGCTAACAAGCCAAGCAGAAAAACAACCACCAAGGTAATAAGGAAGATAGCCCACCCCAACATTGGTTTTTTGCCTATAGATTCTTGTATTGGTTTCATAGTATATTTAGTTTAAGTTTTATTCGTTTTCTACTTTAGATTCTTTCATGTATTCTTGCAGCCACTCTGGTACAGGACTTTCGGGAAGAGGAACTCTTGCGTTTGGAACGCTCGATAAACTGTTAACTCTACCATGAGGAACTTCTCTATGGCACTCCCAGCATACTCTATCCTGAGTACTATGAGCATGATTTGGCACTCTTGATGCCAGTTTTGGGTCTGTTAATTGCTGACTATGGCAACGGACGCAGTTATTATGAACTACCTCTTTGCCTTCCTCTAGAATGAAGATTACCTCAGGCTCCATTCTTAACGCAAACATACTGGCATGACGCAATCCGTCTTTAGCCTTAAAATAATATTTATTGAAGACGTTATTGTGCGGAACATGGCAATCGTTACATGTCGCAACTTCGCGATGCGAACTATGCCCCCAGGTAGCATACTGAGGAGCCATAACATGGCAATTTACACAGGTTTCAGGAGCATCGGAAAGGTAAGACGCTGCTTTAGATAAATAAAGCACGTAAAAACCCAATCCAAAGAAAATCCCAAGAGCTACATAAACCGGAAATTTCCATTTAGGAGGTGGTGTTAATAATTTGAATAGTTTTCTCATTAGCGAAAGTTTAGATGTGTGGGGTTTGCTTATTTTTTTAAGAAGTTAGGTTTAAATACAAGCATTACCCATCCCCAGTTTTGAGTCTCGTCGCTATCGCCTCCTTTTAATGCTTCCATAGAATCGTTAGCAAACATATGCGAGTAACCAGCTTTAAGCAATACACTTTTTGAGTATTTGTATCCAACCGATAAATCTATTTCGGTACCTAAATAATTATCCTGTTTTTCGCCAATGCCATTATACAAATCTGCCGAAGCAGAAAATACATGAATAGCCGAAGCAAAAGACCACTGATCTTTACCATAATTTAATCCTCCGTAAATATCTGTTAGTCCAACATTACCTACATGATTACCCACATAGAAATAATCCATGTGTCCATTAAATTTATGATTTGTACCAAATAAAGGAGTAAATGAATTGTTATCTTCTATCTCTGTATCATCAGTACCCGATAACATTTCAACACCAACATTACCTTTCCAGTTTGAACCTAAAGGAAATTTCATTCCTAAATTAAACATGTAAGCACTTAAATCGTTATTACTAGCGTCTTTTCCTGATTGTGCATATAAGGAAGCAGTAAATGAAATTTTACCCGGACGATAATTCATGTGAGTACCAAAAGTTTGGCTGTATCTTGTATCTAAATCTTCCTGATCTGATGGATCCTCATCTCTTTGCTGGCCAACGTTCATAAATAATAAACTAAAATCGAATTTATCTGATTTTCTGTTGTACCATGCAAATTGCATACTTTTATAATTGGTAGTATATAATTGTCTTGTTAACGATTCAGAGTCATTATTAACAGCAAAACCTAAATGAAACTTTCCTTTTTCATCGGTTTTAAATTTTAACAATGCCAAATCGTGACTTCTAGCTTGCTGAGGGGTCACCATCAAAAGTTGGGTCTACTCCACAATTTTTTTTAGCTAAGCAAAAATTTTAGATAACCTAAAAAGGAAGAAATCTAAATCAACAATCCCTCTTAAAGATCTTCTGAAATTTTTAATTTTAGCATTTAATGATTCGGCAAAAGCGTTTGTACTTCTATTCAAGAAATAATTAACAATTTGTTTATGATGTACTTCAAAAGTTCTTTTTATTGAATTAAAAGAATCCATTCCGGCTCTTTCAATTTCATCGAACCATTGTGCTAGTTTAAGTCTAGCTACATTTGGTTCTAAAGATTGATTGTATATTTTTCTAAGTCCATCCGAGAGCCTGTATGCTTTCTTAATTTCGGGAAATCTTTCAAATAATAAACGAGCTCTGATTTCTTGAGATGTAGTCCATTTTTCCGGAGATTTATACAATGCATAACGAGCTCTAGCCATCAATTGTCGCAGTGTATCACCATTTTCCAATATTTCAGGTTTATACAATTTTCCTTCTAATTTCGCTTTCTTATACTCTGCATTTTCATCATCTATTATCTTCCACCTATGCTTAATTCTAAGCTCTTGTACGGCATCATTGGCCAGCTTTTGCACATGAAATCGATCTGTAGTGATTTCAGCTTTTAGAAAACATTTTCTTACGATCTTATTCATGCTACCAGCCATGTCAAGAGTAACTTCTTTAACGGTATAGCGCAACTCTTCTGAAATGTGTTCGCGAATTAAACTTATAATGGAATCAGCTTGCGTTCCGTTAAACACACCAACCAAGCTACCTTGCTTTCCTTTTTTATCTTTGTTACTGAGAATGGTATACAACTCTCCATTTGAAAAGGCTGTTTCATCAAGAGCTAAATTAGAACCTATGTTTTCAGGAAATATCAGGTAATCTTTGGCGTGTAGCTTTTTATCCCATTGATCAAAACCACTTAAATTTGTTTTGTACTGTCTTCGAAATTTATCACCATTTATTCCTAAATATATTTCAAGGCTTTTAATACTGATCGCATTAAAATCGACTAACTTCTTTTAAAAAAGCAGAATACTCTGCAGACATGCGAGTTCCTGAAATGATCAAATTCCAATCTCTACTTACTTTTTTACTCTTGCCATCAACAACAACATCCCAACGACGACGCTTGACATTAAGCTTAACTAACATATCTCGAATGGGATAATCTTCTATTTCTCGTGCTGGCATAAAACCACTGGCTTTGATAGAATAATCCTTATATTCCTCAGGAATAATCTTCTTTTCTTCTAAATAAATAGTTAATCTTCTTTCGTAAATTTCTTTCCCGCTAGAAACCTCTTTAAAATCTATTATATTAAAATAATCTAAAAGACCTTCTGGAAAAAATAGTGAGAGTAGTGACTTTTGCATATATAATTTAAAGTGTTTTTTCTATCAGCAAAGGTATTCCTTTTTGTACGCAGACCCAACTTTTGAAACTGATCCTTGCTGAGCCCAACCTACATTACCCAATATTCTTGAATCGTCGTAAACCAATTCCTGACGTCCCACTTTTAATGAAATATTCTCATTAAAAATTAATTCTCCCCAGGCTTCGTGTAACATCAATTGATTTTTATCGGACATGTTTAATTGCTTAACATCACCCCATGTACGAACATCCTGAACAGATAAACCTACACGAAATTTTTCTTCGGCATACCCTAAGTTTAAACGAGTACGTTGTGAAGTTGCAAAAGCTGCATCATCAGTCGAATTAAATAATGATTTTAAGCCGTGACGATACTCGGTACGTGGTCTAAGTTCGCCCGTAAACCTTAGCTGAGCCATAATAAATGATGGCATTACAACCAGAAACAGGACTGGTAATAATCGAAATAGTTTTTTCATAGGTAGTTTAGATTATAGTTTAAAAATCTGTTTTTCAATTCAATAATAAACAGATAACAATGCAATACTATACCATTTATTGATTTAATTCAAGAGTAATAGATTATTTAAATTTATTATATTTAAATTTTAATACCTTTTTATCCTTTTCTATATTTGGTTTTCAGCTAATTCATACTAATTAAACAACAGATGAACGACCCACAGTTTATTTTTGATCTTAATAAAAATACCATGCACTCTGCCTTATTTATAAAAATAAAAAGCATATTTCTATTCTAAACACGAAATATGTTAGTATTAACTTTTAAATATATAATATGCAATAAGTTACATCTTATCAAATTAAGATACAATCTAAATATAGCTTGAAGATTGGAACAATATGAATACTTTGAATTTATAAAGAAAAGCGTATCTTGAACTCCAATTTAAAGGATATACCTGTTTATATAAGCCGTATTAACTCACAAATTACTCATACAACACCATTAAAATTGATTTAAACAAGGATACATAATTCGTATCTGCCTTTTATTCAATAAAAATGGATTAAATTAAAATCAGATGAATAAGTTTTTGAAATTCGTTTTCTCGATGCAAACAATGGGAGTTCTCATTTTACTTTTTGCTTTCTCCATTGGAATTGCAACTTTTATAGAAAATGACTTTGGAACTCCTGCTGCAAAAGCTCTTGTATACAATGCAGTATGGTTTGAGATTATGCTATCGATAATTGTTGCCAATCTAATTGCCAACATTATAAGATATAAACTCTACAAAAAAGAAAAATGGTCTGTTTTCTTATTCCACGCAGCCTTTATTATAATATTTATTGGCTCGGCAATAACTCGTTATATTGGTTATGAGGGAAATATGCATATTCGTGAGGGACAAACAAGCAATAAAATTACGAGCACAGAGTCGTATATTGATGTAATTCTTGAAAAACGAGGAAAACATATCCGTGAAAGCGAGAAATTTACATTTACAAGCGTAACAGAATCAAAATATAATGAAAAACTTGCCATTGAAAATAGTGAAGTTGAAATAAACCTTAAGGCTTTTATTCCTAATGCAAAAACTACTTTAGTGCAGTCTGCCGGCGGCGCACCTGTTTTAGAGATGGTATCGGTTGGTAACTCGGGAATGAGTGGCATGATAAATTTCACAATGGAATACAATGGAATGCGTATGTTAGGCAATCAGATGTTGGCTTTTGGGAATAATTCTTACCCTAAGGCTATTGTTTTTGATTATACTGACAGCTTAAGAATGAAGAGTCCAATACCGGTACAGGAAATTAGCATGATGGGTGGAGAACCAATTGCAATGGAAGCAAACAAATGGCATGTAATATCCCCACAAAAATTATACGATATAGGTGAAATTAAACTTGTGCTTAAGAAATTTTATCCTTCTGCAATTTTTAAATACATGCAGGGAGAAGATAGAAATGCTCCAAGCATATTGGTATTCGACCTAAAAAAAGACAATTCTCATAAAGAGTTAATTGTTAAAGGACAAGATAACTATGTAGGCGACGCCAGCACAGCAAATTTTGGTGATTTGAATGTATCTATTGCCTATGGATCTAAAATTATCGACCTTCCTTTCTCTCTTAAATTGAACGATTTTCAACTGGAAAGATATCCAGGGTCGAATAGTCCTTCTTCATTTGCCAGCGAGGTAACATTATACGATAATGAAAAATCCCTAGAAAAAGATTACCGCATTTATATGAATAACATTCTTAAACATAACGGATTTCGTTTTTTTCAGGCATCGTATGATACCGATGAAAAAGGAACTATTCTTTCTGTAAATCATGATTACTGGGGAATGATGATTACCTACTTTGGTTACGCCATAATGATGTTAGGAATGGCCTGGTCGCTATTTAATAGAAATACCCGATTTAAGCTTTTAGGTAAGCAGTCGAGAAAGATAAAAACACTGACTGTTTTTGCATGTTTAGTGGGCGCAAATATTTTATCTGCTTCGGCACAAGATTTTAAGCTTGTGCCATTAGAGCAGGCTAAAAGTTTTGGAAAAATAATAGTGCAAGATAAAGGAGGCCGATTTGAACCTATCAATACACTTGCCAGCGATGTAATTAGAAAAATAAGCAAAAAAGGAAGTTTTCATGGGCATTCTTCCGAACAGATTTTCCTGAGTATGGTTACTAATCCACAGGAGTGGCAAAGGGTACCCATAATAAAAGTTGGCGATAAACAATTGGCTAAAGAAATGGGCATTTCGGGTAAATATGCTTCGTTTATGGATTTTTTAACAGATCAAAGTCAATATAAATTGAGTAAGAAGGTACAAGATGCTTATTCGAAAAAACCTGCACATAGAACAAAATACGACAAAGAAATAATTTTAGTAGATGAGCGTGTAAATATTTCATACATGGTATTTACAGGTGATTTTCTTAAAATTTTTCCTAATCCTAATAATAGTATGGGTGAATGGTTAGCTCCTACTACAGAAATTAAGTTTACGGGTGCCGATTCTTTATTTATAAAAAAATCGCTAATTATGCTTGGTCAGGCTTTATATAAAAATGATTTAAGCGCTGCAGATAGCTATATATCAGGAATTAAACAATATCAGATAAAATTTGGTAGTGAAGTTATGCCACCAGAAGGAAAACAAAAGGTTGAAATTCTGTACAACGATATCAATATTTTTAAACGTCTGTTTCCATATTATCTTGGTATAGGATTCTTTTTAGTAATATTTTTAATAGTACATATCTTAAAGCCAACATTTCCTATTCGCTGGATTGTACGAATTGCTATTGTTATTTTAGCTGCAGGATTCATTCTTCACACTGGTGGTCTTGCTGCACGTTGGTATATTTCGGGACATGCACCATGGAGTAATGGATTCGAAACCATGACTTTTATTGCCTGGGGATGTTTACTTGCAGGGTTTATTTTTGCAAAAATATCCGATTTAGCATTAGCAGCAACAGCAATTTTGGCTGGTTTGGCACTATTTGTAGCTCATCTAAGCTGGATGAGTCCGGAAGTAACCAATTTGGTTCCTGTTCTAAAATCTTACTGGCTAACCATTCATGTTGCCATTATAACATCGAGTTATTCGTTTTTGGCTTTAGCTACAATATTAGGACTAATTAATCTTATACTGTTTAACTTACAAAACAAGGATAACAAAAATAGATTAAGAGAAAATATTAATAAGCTTACCCGCATTAGTGAAATGACCATGACCATCGGTTTGTATTTTCTTACCATAGGAACTTTTCTTGGAGGAATATGGGCGAACGAATCGTGGGGGCGATACTGGGGATGGGATCCGAAAGAAACTTGGGCATTGGTAAGTATACTGGTTTACAGTTTTGTTTTACACATGCGATTTATTCCAGGATTAAAATCGATTTATACTTTTAATATTGCATCGGTATGGAGTTACAGTGCAATTTTAATGACATACTTTGGTGTAAACTACTATTTAGCAGGAATGCATTCTTATGCCAAAGGCGATCCGGTACCAATACCTGTTTGGGTATATTACAGTATTGCAATTGTTTTAGCACTTAGTTTTATAGCCTATTATAATTATAAAAAACACAACACTATAAGTCAGGAGCTTAATGCAAAAAGAGAAAATAATTAAAGAAAAAAATATAACATAAAAAAAGGAACTTCTTCAGGTTCCTTTTTTTGTATTATAATGTTACGTATTAAGCCATATTAGTAGTTATCACAAATATAATGAGAGGTTCACTGCTGGTATTTTGTACCGAGTGAAAGCCATTATTACTAACCGCAGTAATATTTCCTTTCTTAATTTTATGAGTTCTTACTTCTCCATTTTCACCATCTTTATCGGAATATTCTCCCTGTCCATGCATAACAACATAAACTTCTTCCTCTCCTCTTGGACCATGATTATGAAATCCGGCCTGATCGTTTTTATTCAAAAAAACCATAAAGCAACCAATTCGATTATTAATCAATTCATCAACATCGAACATTTGTAACAAGTAAACAATTCCATTGCCTCCATACATTGGATTTCTCGTATCTACACGAACAACCGAGCGCTTCTCTTGTCTAAATGGAATTACCGAAAGGTCGATATACTCCGAAACAATATCAATTACCTGATTAGCTTCCAGTGCCTGATTTAAATCTTTCATCTAATTACAATTTTAATGATAACAAATTGGAGTATGTAAAGTTTTCTTTAATGATGCAATACTACTCATTTACAGATATTAATTCTATATCAAAAATAAGAACTGAACCTCCAGGAATCGTATAATAATCGTTATTACCATATCCTAAATGCGCTGGAATTAATAACATTCCTTTTCCTCCTTCTTTAAAATAAGCAATCCCTTCGGTCCATCCAGCAATTACCTTATTCAAATAAAAGTCGACACCATTACTTCCACTCTCGTCAAACTTTTTCCCATCCAGATAATATCCAGTATAAGCAACTGTTACATTCGATGTTGATATTGGCTGTTCTCCTGTTCCTTCCTCATCAATCACATAATACAAACCCGATTCGCTGCGAGTTGCATTTAAATTGTTTTCCTTAACATATTCAGCTATATCTGCTTCATTTTGCTCTGTGTAGTCATAATCGAGCTCTTCTGGCTCAATTACATCATCATTACTAATATCACAGGATACAAAAAAGGCAAGCATTAAGACTAAAAGAGTGTACTTCATATTTATTGATTTTAGTTACGAACAACAAATATAACAAAATGAGTAAATGTTAGGCTATTAAAACAAACTACTCTTAATATGTCTTGGTCATATCCTCACGTACAACAATTACATAAGTATTAGAGCCTTTCAATTCATCTTCCATCTTTTTAATTTGATTAGCTGTTGCGGTATAAATAGTAGCTATCTTAAGATTCGGATTTGCATTTCTTAGGTACCAGACAATTCCTTCATAATTATTCGAATGATACGCACCGTTATAATGAATAAATTGCTGACCCTTCTTAAAATTAGCAAGAATAAAATGTGCCATAGTAGCATCTTTTATGGCCTGTGCTTTTGGAAAATTATTAAGCTTTTCTGAGCTCATGTGCATTCCCATTTTTTTCATCGATTTGTAACCTGGCAATTCAGCATCATAGGCAATGGGTTGAGGAGCAATAAAAGATTTTTCTATTGTATTAAGGCTGTCGAGAGCTGCGAATCCTTCTCTAAAAACTCTAGAAGCATATCTTCGCGGAATATTGCTGGCTACAAAATGCAATTTATGCTCTTTGGCAAAATCGAGCAAAGGCTTGTAATCGGTTAAATAATTACTCCATAAACGAGCCGTATCAGTAAAAGTTTTATTATCTATTTTACCTTCTAAATAAGCTGTTAGCAATTCCTGATTATCGGTTTCGAACATCTCAGCACCAAGCACTAAACTTTTTCCTTTTATTTCATACAAATCCTTAGTGACTTGCAGTTCCAGCCAATGCGAAATAGGATTATTATGCAATTCTCCAAACAAAATAATATCAGCATTGACAATTTGCCTTATCATTTTCTGATATTTAATTGGCTTACCATTCTCATTAAAAATTCGGTAAGTTGGATTTCCATTCGAGAATGCAAGAAAAATGATAGATAAAAACAGAAGTTTTTTCATTTGCTAAAAATTAGATAATTATAGATCTAAGATATTAATTTTCGCTTTTTACTTATTAGCAGCAAACCCAAAAAAGTTAAAGCACCATTTATTATCAACAATTCAAAACCTATTGGAATGCCAAACCATTCCATCGAATTATCTTTTAACACATAACAAATTACCGGAGCCAAAATAGCTATATAAGGCACCAAACTATCCTTTACCTGATATTTTGTAAACAATCCAAATGCATACAATCCCAGCAGAGGTCCGTAAGTATATCCGGCAACGGTAAATATGGCTGCAATTACCGAGTCGTCGTTTATGGCTTTAAAAATCAATATTACAATTAAGAGTAAAACCGAAAATAAAATATGCGACTGCCTACGTAATTTTTTTGTTCTTAACTCATCCTTTTCATCTGCACCTAAAATATCTACGGTAAACGATGTAGTTAAAGAGGTTAAGGCCGAATCGGCACTTGAATAAGCAGCAGCCATTAATCCAATCAAAAAGAATAGGCTTACAAGGGGTCCTAAATGTTGAGTTGCCAATATTGGAAAAAGATCATCGCCCCTTTCGGGTATTGAAATTCCCTCGTGTTGAGCAAAAAGTAGTAACAATGCACCTAAAATTAAAAACAGCAAATTGGCAGGAATAAAAGCAAAGCCATACCAATACATATTCTTTTTGGCTTCGCCCAGATTTTTACAACTTAGATTTTTTTGCATCATATCTTGGTCAAGCCCTGTCATTACAATAGTAATAAATGCACCTGTAAAAAACTGTTTAAAGAAATTCTGCTTACTTTCCCAATCGTCGAACACAAACACCTTCGAATAATCACTTTTACTAAGCATTTCGCTTAAGCCAGATATATCTAAATGTAACTTATCCATAATTAAATAAATACTTACACCAACAGCCAACAACATAAAAAGAGTTTGCAAAGTATCGGTCCATACAATGGTTTTTATTCCTCCTTTAAATGTGTATAACCAAATCAGTAAAATTGTAATAATTACTGTTACAGCAAATGGAATTCCCCAAGCTTCGAAAACAGTTATTTGCAATACATTTGCCATTAAAAATAACCTAAAAGATGCTCCAATAGTTCGGGAAAGCAGGAAAAATAGAGCTCCGGTTTTATAGGATACTCTTCCAAATCGACCATCTAAATAGGAATAAATAGAGGTAAGGTTTAATTTATAATAAAGAGGCAATAAAATATTAGCAACCACAATATAACCCAGCATGTATCCAAAAACCATTTGCATATAAGTAAAATCGATAGACTTTACCCAACCTGGCACCGAAATAAAAGTTACACCCGAAAGTGATGCTCCAACCATACCAAAGGCAACTACATACCATGGCGATTGTTTGTTTCCCACAAAAAAACCACTATTATCGGCCTTGCGACCAGTAAAATATGATATTAAGAGTAAAAGTGCGAAATAAGCACAAACAACAAAAAGTATAGTAATTGGAGTCACTGTATTTATATTTTAAGATGAAAATCAAAAATAAGTAAAGCGTTTGGTTAATCAAACCCAGCAATAAAAGCATTGAAAACTTAGCCCAAGAATTTTATTCTCGCATAAATTATTACTTTTGAAAATAATATTGAATTGATTACAGATGAGCTATACCAACTTTCCTTCTAAACTTCTTGAAAATGCCGTTTCTGAATTCTCTAAACTCCCGGGAATTGGTCGAAAAACTGCACTCCGATTGGTTTTACATTTATTAAATCAACCTAAAGAAGATGTTAATAAATTCGGCTCATCAATTATTCAACTTCGTAACGAAATTAAGCATTGTTCTTCTTGCTACAATATTTCAGATACCGAAGTTTGCGATATCTGTGCAAACCCCAAACGCGACCATGAAACCATTTGTGTGGTAGAAAGCATTCGAGACGTAATGTCTATTGAAAGAACTCAACAATACAATGGAATTTATCATGTATTGGGAGGAATTATATCTCCCATGGACGGAATTGGCCCCAGTGATTTGCAAATTGACCCACTTGTTGCAAAAGCCAAAGATGGAAAAATGAAAGAAGTAATTTTAGCTCTTAGTACAACTATGGAAGGCGATACAACTAATTTTTTCCTTTTTAAAAAACTCCACAAATTTGATATTAACATCACAACAATTGCACGTGGAGTTTCCATCGGCGATGAGCTGGAATATACCGATGAAATTACTTTGGGACGATCGATTCTTCACAGAACACCCTTCGATCAAAACCTTCAGTAAACCGTTTATTTCACAAAGTAAGTACAAGTATAAATCTTAACATTTAGCATTTTTTCTTTTTATGCTATGTTATAAGTGATCTATAAATTGCCATTTACAAATTAAAGATAGGTTTGTCTTTTTATCTAATTTTACTAAATTCGTGTGATATTTAGACTAAATAAAAACAACAAACATTATTAACATCGATTTATATTTAGGTTGATTTTTCAATTTTAAATATCCATCATCTTTACCTATCTTAATAGGTATCAAAAAAACAATCACACATGGCTAAAATAGAAATTATGATTCCTGCTATGGGGGAAGGAATCACAGAAGCAAACATTACTCAATTTTTAAAAAAAGAAGGAGATTTTGTTGAAGAAGAAGAATCGATTATAGAAATAGCAACCGATAAGGTTGACTCAGAGATACCCGCCCCACAAAGTGGAAAAATTGCTAAACTTCTTTTTTCGGAAGGAGATACTGCTCAGGTTGGCGATGTAGTTGCCATTCTACTAACCGAAGGAGAAGAGTTAAGCGAAGAAGTAAATACAAAACCTTTAGCAAACATATCAGAAGCGAAAGAGCAAAAAACCGAAAAACTTGCAACAGAAATTGCATTAGAATCTGCACCTAAAAGTAAGAAAGAAAATTCTGCTTTTATTTCTCCTTTAGTTCGAACGATAGCACAAAAAGAAAATATTAGTACAAAAGAATTAAGTTTAATAAAAGGATCTGGAGAAAACAAAAGAGTCACAAAAAAAGATATCCTTAAGTACATAGAAAACAAAAAGTTTAAGCCCGAAACACAAACTATCTTGGCAAAGCAAGAAATTTCGGCACCTGTAAGCCCTATTCAACCAAGCTATAATGGCGACAATGTAGAAATTATTGAAATGGATCGCATGCGTAAGTTGATTGCTAATTATATGGTAAGTTCGAAACAAATATCCCCTCATGTTACATCATTTATTGATGTGGACGTAACCGGACTAGTGCAATGGAGAAATAAAATAAAAGATGATTTTTTAAAAAAAGAAGGTCAAAAATTAACTTTTACTCCAATTTTTGTTGAGGCAGTAAGCAAAGCCCTTAAAGATTATCCTATGGTAAATGTTTCGGTTGATGGTGATAAAATTATACGTAAAAAATTTATTAACATAGGAATGGCCACAGCTTTACCAAGTGGAAACCTAATTGTTCCGGTAATTAAATCGGCCGATGAGAAAAACTTGGTAGGAATTACCAAAGCAGTTAACGATTTAGCAAACAGAGCAAGACAAAATAAACTTGCCCCTGATGATATTCAGGGAAGTACTTTTACAATAACAAATTTGGGTGCCTTTGGAAGCACAACCGGAACCCCAATAATTAATCAGCCCGAAGTGGCAATTTTAGCAGTTGGAGCGATTAAAAAGAAACCTGCCGTAATCGAAACTCCACATGGCGATACCATTGGAATTCGTAATATTATGGTTCTATCTCTTTCTTATGATCATAGGGTTGTAGATGGAGCTTTGGGAGGATTGTTTTTGAAAAGAATTGCCGAAAATCTGGAAAACTTCGATATTAATAGAAATATTTAATTATAAATACACCATAAAAAAAGCCATTGAATGTACTTCAATGGCTTTTTATTGTATATTAGTAAGTATTTTCTCAAAAAATGTAAAATTTTATTCAAGTTTAGACTAAAAATATTTTTATGATGATTACTTTTATAAGATTTTAAAAGCAAATCATAAACAATACCTTTTTTTTATCAACAAATTGGTATTTTTATAAAATCTCTATTGATATTTAAGCTATATCTATTATATTTAAGTTATTGTTAATTAATTTAAAACATATTAACTGCCCAACAGACCCTAAATTAAAAAAGAGTCCTTTATTACAAAAGGTCTTCTTTTTGGTTACACTCTTTATTCTTACAGGAGTGTGTAATGCCTACACTCTTAACGCAAGTCCAAAAAAGCAAAAAATAAGCAATAAGAAACAATATCATATTGCTGAAAATCTTCTTGCTAACCGTAATTTTACTAAAGCTGCTAAAATTTATAAAGAGCTTTTAGATCAATCGCCCCGAAATACGAATTTAAATTTCAAATTAGGAGTTTGTTATTTAAACATTATATCTGAAAAAGGAAAATCGGTTGGTTTACTCGAGAAATCCATACAGTATACGAGCTCCAAAAATAACGTTCCTATAGATGTTTACTTTAATCTAGGAAAAGCATATCATACCAACTATCAATTTAGAGAAGCCTTAAAAGTTTTTAAAGATTTATTGCAGATTATCTCTCCTCAAAACATTGATTTTAGAAACGAAATACAGAGAGAAGTTAAAATGTGCAAAAATGGATTAGAATTGGTAAAAAATCCAGTTGATATTTCTATCGTTAATTTAGGAAATAAAATTAATTCTGAGTTTGCAGAACACAGCCCTGGAGTTACTGCCGATGAAAGTACAATGGTATTTACATCGAGAAGAAATGGAACAGGTAGCAAATTAGATAATGATGGTCAGTATTTTGAAGATATTTACATTACACATTTAGTAAATGGTTCTTGGTCGGCACCTAAAGGCATTGCCGAACTAAATACGAACGATCACGATGCATCCATATCAATTTCTGCAGATGGTCAGGAATTATACATCTATAAAGCCGGTTTTATAGACCAAAAAAATTCGGAAGGTGGAGACATTTATGTTAGTAAGTTAGAGGGTAATTCTTGGTCGGCACCTAAAAAATTAGGCCCAAATATTAATTCAAAAAGTAAAGAAAGTCACATTTCAATTTCGGCCGACAGAAGAACCATATTTTTCTCAAGCGATAGACCAGGAGGATATGGAGGAATGGATATTTATACCGCTACGCTTCTTCCAAATGGAAAATGGGGAAAAGCGAGAAATTTAGGGCCCGCTATAAACACAGAATTCGATGATGACGCACCTTTTATTCATCCTGATGGAAAAACGCTTTACTTTAGTTCGGCAGGACATAAAACAATGGGTGGATTAGATATATTTAAGAGTATTAACAGTAAAGGAAGATGGACAAGTCCAATAAACATTGGCTATCCAATTAATTCCACTGATGATGACATTTACTACACCCCTACTCCCGACGGACGAAGAGCTTATTTTGCTTCTCATAGAAAAGGTAGCGTAGGAAGAACAGATATATTTTTGATTAAAACACCAAACTCTGAACAAGCTGGTTTATTCGTTTTAAAAGGTAAAATCGTTACCTCCAATGGTAGTCCGGTAGGAAATGCTAAAATTACAGTAAGCCATAAAAATAAAACCATAGGAATTTACACTCCTAATACTGCCAGCGGAAAATTTTTATTTATAATCGAAGCAGGTAAAAAATACAATTTAGAAATTGTGGCCGAGGGATATAGAACTTTACGTACAGTTCTTAACATTCCTACCGAATATGCCAACAAAGAAAATCACAGTGTAATTACATTACTACCACTTACTTTACGTTCGAAAGACGAAGCCGACTACCCTCAAACACTTGAGTTAATTGATTTTGAAAAAAGTAAATTAAACGAAGTAGGTAGTTTAGTATCGGAAACAGATTCGATTCCTGACCATAAAGAATTTATTGATTCTTTAGCTAAGGACAGTATTCTTAGTGAACCTGAAAATAAAATTATTGATAAGATTATTAATGAAATGAGTAAAGACAGCCTGGTTTCAAAAACCAAGTCTGTAATTACCAAACCTGAGATAAAAAAACCACTTGCAACTAATACTGTAACACCTGCTAAAACAGTTACAAAACCAAAGGAAATTAAAAAAACAACTCCTGAGAAAGCTGATACTAAAATTGAAGCAATAGCAGCAGGCGATTTAGCTTTTACTTTAGATTTGGGTAATTTTATTTCGCCTCAAAATAAATTATTCGATAATCTGGATGGCATTATAGAAACCAAAGGTCCAGATAATCGTTATCATTATACCTACGGAAAATTTAAAAATTACAAGGAAGCTTCAAAAGCTCAAAAACAACTCATTAAAAAAGGCATTAAAACCTCTAGCATTCGAATTTTATCAAAAAACAACTTGGTGAAAGAAAAATCGGGAGGCGAAACTTACTATACCATTCAGATAATGGCACTAAATCTGCCTATCGAAGCTGAATTTTTTGATAATCTAGACAATGTAAAAGTCTTTAACGGAACCGATGGATTTACCCGATATACTTACCGAAAATTTAAATCATATCGCGAGGCTGTTAAAGAAATGAATAAGCTCATTCGAATGGGATATTGGGATGCATTTATAAGAACCGTTATAAACGATCAATTACTATATTCAGGTATGAAATATCAGGAAACGACCACTTATACGATACAGGTAATGGCCTTAAGAAATCCTCGTCCGCTTACATATTTTAGCGATTTAGGAAAAGTTAATATGTATGCTGATAAAACAGGTTTATACCGATATACCTACAAAACTTATTCTTCAAAACACAAAGCTATCCGCGATTTAGGCAGTGTTCTAAAAAATGGATACTGGGATGCTTTTGTACGAAGATCCTTGCATGGAGAAGCAATACTACATAACAATAAGGATACTAAAAACAATAGCTTCTATACCATTCAAGTAATGGCTTTAAAAAATGCCCGACCACTAAATTATTTTAGCAACCTGGGCGAAGATAATTTATCTTTATACAAAGGTAATGATGGATTATCAAGATATACTTTTCAGAAATTTAATTCTCTTTCGAAAGCTCAGAGTAGTTTGCCAGAAGTAACCAAAAAAGGATACTTCGATGCATTTACCCGTGAAATAAAATGGTATAGCGAAAACTAAAATGCAAATCCTAGAAAATAAAAATATTCGATTGCGTGCCCTTGAGCCAACCGATTTAAAATTACTTTACAAATGGGAAAATGATTCTACAATATGGGAAGTTAGTAACACACTAAAACCATTTTCTCTTTTTGTTTTAAAACAATATTTAGAAAGTTCGCATTTAGATATTTTTGAAACCAAACAATTGCGCCTCGTAATAGAACAAATGGATAATAACAAGGCTGTAGGCTTAATCGATCTATTCGATTTTGATCCATATCATCGTCATGCAGGAATAGGAATTTTAATACACAACAAAGAAAACCAACAAAAAGGTTACGCAAGCGAAGCATTGCAAAGCCTATGCAACTATGCATTTACAGTACTTAAACTCCATCAATTGTATTGTAATATTGCCTCAAATAATGAAAATAGTTTGCGCTTGTTCAAAAATCAGGGATTCGAAATTGCCGGATTAAAAAAAGATTGGATTAATACAGCTCATGGCTGGAAAGATGAGTATCTTCTTCAAAAAATAAACACTAAAGATTTTTAATTTCCTGATAATTAGGAATATCCTCAACAAACTTAAAGTTATGTTTCTCATAATTCATGTAGCAACAAAAATGCCTTAAGCCATTAGTAACAACTAAAAAAGGAACTTTAAGCTTCATATTGTATCTGGCAACTTGATTAAATACCTCTTGGGTAATTTTAATTTTGGTGGATTTACACTCCACAATAATTACAGGATTTGCATTTTTATTGTAAAGAACAATATCACTTCGCTGCGGTAATAGATTGATGTCTACCTTTTTCTCAACAGCAATTAAAGAAACAGGATAACCTTTTTCTTCAACCAAATATCGAATGAAATTTTGTCGAACCCATTCTTCCGGCGTTAATACAACATACTTCTTTCGAATACTGTCAAAAATTAGTTTTCTTTGCAGATCAAATTTTAATTTGAAGGAATAAGTTGGTAAATTTAAATTTTCCATAAAAAAAGGCTTAACTGCTCAAATATA
Source organism: uncultured Marinifilum sp. (assembly GCF_963677195.1). Taxonomy (NCBI): domain Bacteria; kingdom Pseudomonadati; phylum Bacteroidota; class Bacteroidia; order Marinilabiliales; family Marinifilaceae; genus Marinifilum; species uncultured Marinifilum sp. The sequence goes on along the minus strand of NZ_OY781918.1, from coordinate 1,640,199 downwards.
CAAGTTTATTCCTATATAAAATCTCCTATTAATGAAGACCAAAGAAGAAATCGTAAAAAACTGGCTAAGCAGATACACCGGCAGAGAACTTGTCGATTTTACACCATATATATTACTTACCAATTTTAATCATTATGTAGAATTATTTGCAAAATGGCACAATTGCGAAATTGTTGGTGAAGATAAAGCAATGCCAAATGCATCGGCCGATGGTGTTACTATCATTAATTTTGGCATGGGAAGTCCGAATGCTGCAACAGTTCTTGATTTATTAAGTGCAATTAGTCCAAAAGGAGTACTTTTTTTAGGTAAATGCGGAGGCTTAAAAAGAAAAAATAAACTAGGAGATCTAATTTTGCCAATAGCCGCCATTAGAAGTGAAGGAACATCGAATGATTATTTACCACCCGAAGTTCCATCCCTACCCGCATTCAGCCTTCAAATGGCTGTATCGAAGGTTATTTCGGATAGAGATAAAGAATATTATACCGGAACAGTTTTAACTACAAATAAACGAGTTTGGGAATACGATGTTCGATTTAAAAAATACCTTGGCAAAACCAGAGCAATGGCTATTGACATGGAAACTGCAACAATTTTTACTGTAGGATTTTACAATGAAATTCCAGTTGGGGCTCTCCTATTGGTATCCGATCAGCCAATGATTTCGGAAGGTGTAAAAACCGACGAAAGCGATGCTGCCGTAACCAACCAATTTGTAAAAGAACATTTAGAAATAGGAATTGAGGCACTAAAAGAAATTATGCACAACCGCCAATCAGTAAAACATTTAAGATTTTAAGATCAGAAAAATGACTTACGAAGAAATATTACGCAGCCTAAAAAAGAAGGAATACGCTCCTGTTTACTTTTTAATGGGAGATGAAAGTTTTTTTATTGATAAAATAACCGATTATATTATAGAAACTGCTATTTCTGAATCGGAACGCGATTTTAATCAAACAATTCTTTATGGTAAAGATACAGATATAGGTAGCATTGTAACTACTGCCCGACGATTCCCAATGATGTCGGAAAGACAAATTGTAATTGTTCGTGAAGCTCAAAATATTAAAAATATAGATCAACTTTTATCCTATGTAAAAGCACCTTTAAAATCGACTATTCTTGTAATAAACTACAAATATAAATCGCTCGATAAGAGAAAAAGCTTTACAAAAGAAGTCGCTAAGAATGGAATTCTATTCGAATCGAAAAAAATCTATGATAACCAGGTACCAGATTGGATAAAAAAATACACTGCAAGCCTTAAATATAAAATAGATAATAAGGCAGCTTTTTTATTGGCCGAATTTTTAGGTAATGATTTAGGTAAAATTACAAATGCACTCGAAAAACTTAGCATAAATATCACTAATAGTAATACAATTACACCCAGTGATATTGAAAAAAACATAGGAATATCGAAAGATTTCAACAATTTTGAACTGCAAAATGCACTAGGGAAAAAAGACGTTCTAAAAGCCAACCAGATTATAAACTACTTTTCTACAAACGAAAAAAATAATCCAATGGTTGTAACCATTGCACTCTTGTACTCGTATTTCTCAAAAGTTCTTAAGTATTATTTTATTAAGAATAAAGTAAACGAAAAAGCTGTTGCCTCAAGCTTAAACATTAATCCTTTTTTTGTAAAGGATTATAAACAAGCTTCTCTTAATTATAATCCCAAGAAATTGGTTTCCATAATTGAACTATTGAGAGAATACGATCTTAAATCGAAAGGATATGGTGACATAAGCACTAAACATGGAGATTTATTAAAGGAACTTATTTTTAAAATCCTCCATTAAGAATAATATAATTTATAACTTAAGTTGTACGCAATACACTAATCTAATATGAGATTAAATCTATCCATTCTACTACTACTTGGACTTCTGCTATGTGCAAAAGCTGGTTTTGGCCAAACACCTATTGCAAAAAACGATACCGTTTCTATTACAAACCAAAGCGCTAATAACGAAGTAGTATACATTGAAATTGATTTCCTTAAAAATGACCAAATATCATCAATTGATGATATTGAATCATCGATTTTAAAACAAACAGACCAATTTGGGAAAGCGTACCTAATTGAAGATAATACTCTAATGGTATATTATCCTTACGATTTAAGTTACGGCACAGACACTATTTACTATGAAATTTGTTCTAATACCAATTTATGCGATAGAGCACTTGTTTTAATAAATGTATTAGATCCAAATCAGGTAGAACTGTTTATTCCTTCTTCATTTTCACCAAACAACGATAATATTAACGATAAATTTTATATTAAAGGAATCGAGAACTATCCTGAAAACGAATTTATTGTATTCTCTCGCTGGGGAACTAAAGTTTTTGAACAAAGAAATTATAATAACCAAGAAGCTTGGGATGGTGGCTACAATAGCACTGGAGTAAAACTTGGGCCAGGAGATAAATTGCCTAAAGGTACTTACTTCTTTAAATTGATAATTAAAGATAAAGAGTATGTAAAAAGTGGTTATATCGTTGTTAAGTACTAAGGATGAATAAAACGAAAAGAATTATCATATTTTTCGGATGTTTTCTATTATGCGCTATGCAATCAATGGCACAGGAAGACATCCGTTTTTCAAATTATACCTATAACCGCCTTTTTTACAATCCGGCTTATGCTGGCAGTAGTCGATTTATGGAAGCCGTTCTGGCCTACCGAAATCAATGGGTTGATATTGAAGGTTCTCCTCAAACTGCGGTACTATCGGTACAATCTCCTGTAAATTATACTAAATTTGGTTTAGGTGCTGTTGTATACAACAACCAATTCGGAATACAGAAAGATAATGCTGTTTTCTTAAATTATGCCTATCACTTGCAAGTAAGTTACAAGGGCACATTATCGATGGGTATACAGGCTGGTTTTATAAACAAACAAATAAAATGGACACAGTTAACAACTTACGATCCAAACTTTACTTCGCCCGACGATCCAGCTTTCCCCGATAATGATGTATCAACATGGGTACCAAATTTTGGAATCGGCTTTTATTATTATACTCCTAAATATTACATCGGTTTTTCAGCTCCAAGATTGTTGTCGAACGATCAGCCATCTTCCGAAGGCTTTTCTAACAACATGAAATTTAAAGCTGGAAACATACCTCTCTATATTGGTGCAGGAACAAAAACAGATCTTAACTCTGAGATTAAATTTGCACCTTCTGTATTATTGGTTAAAACATATTCAGCAAATATCATAGCCAATATAAATTTAGATTTTATTCATGATAGTGGCGTTTCAATTGGTGCCGGATATAGATCGGACAATTCATGGGCCGGATTACTAGGGTATGAGTTAAGCCAAAAACTAAGATTTTCATATTCTTATGAAAGATATTTTGGAAAATATCAGGCAAAGGGTTTTACCAATCATGAAATAATATTAAATTACAATCTCTCTTTAAAAAAGAGCCGTATTACTTCACCGCGATATTTTTAAGGACTATGACCAGTAAACAAGTATTCAGAACGATATTCGCATTACTATTAATTATAACGGGAAACATATCCCTATCTGCCCAAAATAATAATTTAATAAAGGGAAATCGTTTATTCGAAAATGAAGAATATTCCAATGCTCAATACTTCTACGAAAAGTATTTACAAAATACAGATAACATTAATATTAAAAGAAAATTAGCTCATTGTTATACAGAAACTCAAAAAGACAATAAAGCTCTTTATTTATTGGAAAATATTGTTGCCAGTAATGAAGCCATAGCCGAAGATTATCTGCAATATGCCGAACTTTTAAAAAGAAATAGAAACTACTCTGAAGCAATAAATTGGTACAAAAAATATGCTAAAATTTATCCTGACAACAAGAACATAACAAATTTGATTTTATCTTGTAATTTAATAAATGAACTGGAAGATAAACAGCTATATACAGTTAATCCTCTAAATATTAATTCTGCACAATCCGATTTTGTATCTGCACTTTATAAAGATGGGATAGTTTTTGTGTCGGGACGCCCAAATAAAACATCAAGAGCTACTGATGGCAGAACAGGTGAATATTATCTGGATTTGTATTATGCAGAAAAAAGTGGATCTAAATTCCTTTCTCCAGAGCCTTTAAATAATCTGTTTAACTCTAAATATCACGAAGGGCCTGCTTGCTTTAGTCCCAACGAAAAATTCATTTACTTCACCAGAAATAAGGGCAATTTAAATTTAGAAGGAAAATCAGAATTAAACATATACACTTCAAGATTTAATGGTAAATCATGGGATAAACCAGAATTATTCCTTTTCTCAGGCAAAAATTATTCAATTGGACATCCAAGTATATCGCCCGATGGAAGGTTTCTTTATTTTATTTCGGATATGGATGGCGGATATGGTGGCACCGATATCTATTTATGCCGTAAGCAAGGTTTTGCATGGAGTAAACCAATAAACCTAGGTCCTACGGTAAATACTGCCGGCAACGAAATGTTCCCTTTTATAGCTGCTGATAATTATCTTTATTTTTCTTCTAATGGGCATATTGGCTTTGGCGGATTAGATTTGTTTAAAACAACTTTTGAGCAAAACCAATGGACATATCCTGTAAATCTGGGACCTCCATTCAATTCAGAAAAAGACGATTTTGGTTTTATTACAACTAAAAATAAAGAAATAGGATATTTTTCATCCAATAGAAGAGGTAACGATGATATTTTTTCGTTCGAAACAAATAAAGACAAGCTTATTACTTTAAAAGGTCGTATCTCCGAAGCAAAAACAAAAATATCACTCGATAGTGTGCAAGTAGTACTTATGGATAATTTATCGAAAGAGAAAATTAGCTATACTAAAAATAAGGGTCTTTTTAATTTGGATATTTTCGATGGAAAAAACTACAGTTTAATTGTTAGCAAACCAGGCTACAAAACCAAACGAATTTTATATTTTGCCAATACTAATAAAGCAAGTAATCAGTTAAATATTGTAATGGAGAAAACTCCATGGGTAAACTTTAAAGGAAGTATAATTAACCAATATTCTGGTCGTTCTATAGAAAATGCAAATGTCGAAATTATTAATCAATCTTATAAGATTAATAGCTTTTGCGAATCGGATGAGTATGGTGAGTTTATAAAAGAAATCGACCCATCAAAATCTTATGACATAATCATTCATAAAGATGGATATTTTACCAAAGTTATAAATAACTACAAATACATTTCGGATAAGTACGAACAAATTGAATTGGAAAAATTTAATCGTAGCAAGCAAATGGAATTATTTGGTGTAGAATACGACAAAAACTCTTCGGCATTAAAAGAACATACCATTAACGAATTAAACAATTTAACTGGTTTACTAAAGGTTAATCCACACATTGCAATTGAAATAATTGGATTCACAAATACCGATCAAAGTAAAAAAGAGAACAAATTACTTAGTTTGGAAAGAGCTAAAAAAGCTTCCAACTATATTATTTCAAAAGGAATTACAAGTAACCGGGTTCAATATAAAGCCGGAGGATATGATGCAGAAAAATCGGCGCTTACTGTAAAACTTATTGAAGCATTTTAAGAACAAAATTATATGAGCTTAATTATAATTGCCATAACAGCTGTGATTTCTATAGCGGCATTTAAAAATAACGAATTATTATATAAATATCAGTTTAATGCATATCAGGTTTTAAAAAGAAATCAATGGTACAGGCTTATTACTTATGGTTTTTTGCATGCCAATTGGGATCATCTGCTTGTAAATATGATTGTTTTATATTTTTTTGGTGATTCTCTAGAGTACTACTTCTCGCATTATTTTGGTTCATTAGGAATTTTTTACTTCGTAATTTTATATTTAAGTGCAATTGTAATTTCAACTTTACACGATTTAAGAAAACATCGTGAACATTATCATTACAATGCTGTTGGTGCTTCGGGAGCAACCTCGGCCATTGTCTTTGCAACTATATTTTTTGCACCTTTAAATTCCATCTACCTATTCTTCGTAATACCAATTCCAGGAATAATTTTTGCTGCTGCCTACTTATACTATTCTTATTATATGAGCAAAAAAAACATCGATAATATTGGGCATAGTGCTCATCTTTCGGGTGCTCTTTTCGGATTTCTATTTCCGATGATAATTAATCCACAATTATTCTCCGTATTTTTGCAGCAGATTCTCAAATTTTAAATCATGCAAAAAGCAATTTTCCTGGATCGTGACGGACTTATAAATTCCGACATTGGCCATTATTATATATATCGCATTGAAGATTTTATGATTAACGAAGGAATAATATCCTCACTAAAAAAATTTTCGGAAGCAGGATATATTTTAATTATAATTACCAATCAGGGAGGAGTAGCTAAAGGTATATATACAGAAGACGATGTAAATAAAGTTCATGCCTACATGCTATCAATATTCGAAAAGGAAAAAATACATATTAAAAAAATTTATTTTTGTCCTCATCACGATAGTATTAGTCATTGTGAATGTCGAAAACCAAGCCCTTATTTCTTTAATAAAGCAATTGAAGAGTTTAATATCGATAAAAAACAATCGTATATGATTGGCGATAGCAAAAGAGATGTACAAGCCTCTGAAGCTGCTGGAATAAAAGGTATAAAAGTAAATTCCAATGAGAATATCAGTTCATATTGTGAAAAAATATTAAAAGGAGAAATTTAAAATGAACATTGTGGAATATATTAGTCTGAACGGAGAACTATTTTTAAAAGATGAAGCAATTTTTGGAGCTGCAAACAGAGCTTTTCGCTATGGAGATTCACTTTTTGAGACTATTCATGCCAACGGAACCGAAATTCAATTTCTTGAGGATCATCTTAAGCGATTATGCAAAGGCATGGAAACATTGGGAATGATTATTCCAGTTAATTTTCATGAAAAAATCCGCAAAGATATTACCTACCTTATTAATAAAAATAAAGCTTTTTGTGGAAGCAGAATTCGTTTAAGTGTATTTAGAAACGATGGAGGATTATACACACCTAACAACAATAATATTTCTTACTTAATAGAAACATCTCCACTTAAGTTTGATAAATACCAACTCAATAAAAAAGGATTAAAAATTGGAATTTATACGGATGTTAAAAAAACTTCAAGCGTAATTTCAAAATTTAAAACCGGAAATTCTCTGCCATTTATAATGGCTGCAAATCATAAATTAAAAATGAATTTAGATGATTGTTTGCTAATTAACGAAAGAGAAAATATAGTTGAAAGTACAAGCTCAAATGTATTTATTGTAAAGAATAATTTACTAATGACTCCCGGAATAGATTGTGGAGCCGTTGCCGGCATTATGAGAGAACAAATAATTAAAACTGCATTAAATTTAAACCTTACAATTTATGAAGATTGTGATTTAACCATAAACGATCTTTACCAAGCCGATGAAATATTCTTAAGCAATGCAATAAATGGAATTAATTGGGTTGTAGCTTTCGAAGACAGACGTTTTTTTAACAAAACAGCAAAAATATTAATCGAAGAACTTAATAAAAATACTTTTAAATTTTAGATTGTTAGTTCATACTTGGATTTTCGGGAAAATTAGACCAAAGTCGATATTTACCACCTAATTTTCGCAAACACTTTTCCCATAAATTTGAGAGATTTAAACTCATAATACTTTTAACATCAATTTTACTTACCAACCATGAATTCTCTTTAATTTCCTCCTCGAGTTGGCCTGCACTCCAACCAGAATATCCTGCAAAAAAACGAAGCTGATGAGGTAATACCTTTTTCTGCTCTATTAAATCTTTTAAGACATTAAAATCTCCTCCCCAATAAAGTTGTTCAGAGATATGAATACTATTGGGAATTAGCTCGGGAATGGTATGTATGTAGTAAATTCTATTGGTATCAACAGGTCCTCCCATATAAACATCACCATCAAAATCAGCAATATTAATTAAGACCTCATCTACAGATAAATTTATTGGTTTATTTAACACAAAACCAACAGCTCCATTCTCATTAAATTCTGCCAATAAAATTATAGAGCGCTTAAAATATCGTCCTTCCAAAAAAGGCTCAGCAATCAATACTTTTCCTTTTTCAGGATTAATGTTGTTATTTTCTATTCTAAATAAATCTGAAGTCTCGTCCACGCCATTTGAATTATTAATAGTATACAAAATAACCAATTTTAGTAATAAAAAAGAATTAAATTATTAAGATATCACCCGTACAGAAAATAATCCGTTAGCATAATATAATCTAAATCTGTATATTTATTGCTTCCTAAAATAACTACTGCAATGCACAAAAACCTTATAAGTCTCCTATTATTATTTTTTTTATTTTGCGATTTTTTTCCTGCATTTTCATCTATAAATCAACAATTTAACAGTAATTCGGCTTTTAAAATAGAATTGCCTAAAATTATTGTTGCCGATATAAAATCAGAAATTAACATTACTCTTGATAAGAATTGGCCACAAAATAAGGATAGCATAAACATATTGGTAAATGCAAAAAAAATTACTGCAAAAACTAATAACAATACTATTTCGATTCCTTATATTTTTAAGGGCAAAGAAAATATAACTATACAAATAGGAAATCATACCGAAACTAAAGTTTATTCGGCAATTCCTTTATGGATGTCTATACTGCCTCCTTTAATTGCAATTGTAATGGCATTACTTTTTAAAGAAGTATTTTCGGCGCTTTTTGTTGGGCTGTTCTCGGGAACTTTAATTATCTTTTCTTTTCAGGATATTTCTATTTTTTCAGCTTTTTTTAAGGCTATTTTTGCAATATCTGATACTTACATTATTCAATCCTTAGCCGATACCGGACACATTTCCATTATTGTATTTTCTATGTTAATTGGAGCTATGGTTAAGCTAATTACGCAAAACGGCGGAATGCAAGGCGTTGTAAATAAACTCTCTAAATTTGCCAAAAGTCCAAGGTCAGGACAATTTGTAACCTGGCTATTAGGTGTACTTATTTTTTTCGACGATTATGCAAACACTTTGGTAGTTGGAAATACCATGCGCCCCGTTAGCGACCGCCTAAAAATATCGCGAGAAAAATTGGCCTATATTGTCGATTCTACAGCTGCTCCCGTTGCCTCAATTGCAATGATAACAACTTGGATTGGAATTGAACTAAGCTATATTCAGTCGGCTACAGTTCAAATAAATATAAACGAAAGTCCTTATAGTATTTTTTTAAACTCCCTACCAACTCGCTTTTATCCATTTTTTACCCTATTCTTTATTTTAATGCTAATAGTAATGAAAAAAGACTTTGGTCCTATGTATAAAGCCGAATTAAGGAGTAGAAATGTAGAACAACAAAGATCAAGAAAATCAGAAATTAGTAAAATAAACGAATCAGAAGAAATTGAAATACCAAAAGATATACCCACAAGATGGTACAATGCTGGAATTCCAGTTTTTGTAGTAATTTTTGGCACGTTTGCTGGTTTATTATTTACCGGATGGGATGCTAATATATGGAATGACAGTAGCATTTCATTTGGAAGTAAACTTTCGCACATAATTGGTGCTTCAGATTCTTATTTGGCCTTATTATGGTCTTCTTTATCGGCAGTTTTAGTGGCTGCATTTTTAAGTATTAGTCAGCAAATTTTAAGTCTAAAAGCAACAATCGATGCTCTAGTAAGTGGATTTAAAACAATGCTTACCGCAATTTTAATTCTAATTTTAGCCTGGGCTTTAGCCGATATCACAAAGGATTTACATACAGCCAGTTTTATTTCTAATATCCTAATTGCAACCGAAGTACCGCCTCAATTTTTACCGACATTTACATTTGTATTGTCGGCCTTAATAGCCTTCTCAACAGGATCGTCGTGGGGAACCATGGCCATTTTATATCCACTTATTTTACCAGCTTCGTGGGCTCTTTGTCACTCTGCCGGAATGAGTAATATGGAAAGCATGAATATATTCTACATAACAGTATCGGCCATTCTTGCAGGATCGGTTCTTGGTGATCATTGTTCTCCAATATCCGACACCACAATATTAAGCTCATTGGCAAGCTCCTGTAATCATATAGAACATGTTCGAACCCAATTGCCCTATGCATTAACAGTAGGTATGGTAGCCATATTTGTTGGATTATTACCTGCTGCTTATGGTATTTCTTCGTGGATATTAATTCCTGCAGGATTTCTATGCCTTTACTTTATAGTAAAATTTGCTGGTAAAAAAATAGTTGACTTATAGCTAAATTACTGTTACTACAAATTCAATTCTAATTGGTCATTCAGCTTTTTTTATAAAAATTGTTATTACACTAAAAAAAACCCGATAAATACGAAAAGTATTTACCGGGATTATTTTTTCGTTGACTTAACAATTATCTACTCCGATAACTTACCACTAACCACAATGACTCAAATCAACTCTAACTAAAAACCTTTATAATAAAGACGTATGAATTGAAAAAAAAGGTGAAAGGATTGTAATATATTTTTCGCTTTTTAACAAAATTTAACATTTGAGCTTGTAAATTTTAGGTTTAAGTCTAAGCATGATATATAATTAAAATTGATAGTACTACAACAACAGTTCCCAGTAACCAATATTAAGCCACTTACCGAATTTAAAACCCACCTCATTAAATTCCCCTATTTTTTTGAATCCAAATTTTTCATGTAAAGCTACACTTGCTTTATTGGGAATAGTTATACAACCAATTGCTGCATGAAAATCAGTATTCTTTAATTCATCAATCAATTCTTTATATAAAAGTGCACCAATTCCCATTCCACCAAAATCGGGATGTAAGTAAACCGTTGTTTCTACCGAAAACCGATATGAATATCTCTTTTTCCATTCTCCTGCGTAGGCATAACCAATAATATTTCCTTCATGTAAATAAACCAACCATGGATATTTTAAACAAATATCATGAATCCTCATTTCCATTTCATTTACGGAAATTTCTTCTTCTTCGAATGTTACACAAGTATCGCTGATATAATAATTGTAGATATCTGAAATTTCTTTAGCATCGGAGGGTTTTACGGGTCTTATCATTTAAATACTTTACTTATAGTTAATTTTAAGCAAAATTAAGCAAAAAAAAACAGTCATCCCCCTATGAATGACTGTTGATTGCTATAAATACAGCATTTTAGAATTGTGCCCTTACGTTTTATTTGTTTGCATCACTTAATTATATCGACACTTAAAAACTAAAATAAATATTCAAGACAAGACCCCTATTTCTCATCTAGAACAATACTATAACAGGCTAAATAAAAAAAGGGGTGACAAAAAAATATAAAAAATCTAATTTTTATTTATGGAAACATTTCAAATACTAAAAACAGTCACATCTGCCAGAAGTGACTGTTTTAAATATTTAGCTTTTTATTTTTTAAGTTGATAAGAATTACCACATTGCATCCAACTATTACTAACTAAAAAGCTTTTACGAGTATTTCTTATAAAAGAATCTCACTTATTAGTTAGACAGATAAATTCTGAAATTGGATGAACAAAAATCATTAAATAAATGCATTTGTTTATCAAAAGCACTTTTTCTTATTTAAACGATAATTTATTTAATGTAAATAGATCTGAATTTATCAGGATTTGATTCTCTCATAATTTCGTATATCAATTCAAATACATCTTCTGCATTTGGATTTGAGAAATAATCTCCATCGGTACCATAAGCAGGACGATGATCTTTTGCTGTAATTGTTCGTGGCTCGGAATCTAAATAAAAATATGCTTTTTGATCCTCTAAAACCTTCTGCATCATAAATGCTGTAGCTCCTCCAGGTACATCTTCATCAAAAAATACAATACGACTTGTTTTTTTAACTGATTCTAGAATAATACTATTCGTATCGAAAGGTAACAAAGTTTGAACATCGATTAACTCCACAGATATATTAAAATCCTTTAATTGCTTAACAGCATCTTCGGCAATCCGCACACATGAACCATAGGTAACCAAAGTAATATCGGTACCTTCAGACAAAATTTCGGGTATGCCTAAAGGTGTTTTAAATTCTCCTAAATTATCAGGTAATTTCTCCTTTAAGCGATATCCATTTAATGGCTCAATAACTAAAGCAGGCTCGTCCGACTCTAGAAGTGTATTATAAAATCCTGCGGCAATAGTCATATTTCTAGGCACGCAAACATGTACTCCGCGAATCGAATTAATAACCATACTTAAAGGCGAACCCGAATGCCATATCCCTTCTAATCTGTGCCCACGGGTACGAATAATCAGTGGAGCCTTTTGACCTCCCTTGGTACGATACTGCATGGTTGCTAAATCATCGCTCATGGTTTGCAATGCGTATAGCAAATAATCAAAATACTGAATTTCTGCAATTGGTCGCAAACCTCTTAAGGCTAAACCAATACCTTGTCCTAAAATACTAGCTTCACGAATTCCGGTATCAGTAACACGCAAGTCGCCGAATTTTTGCTGCATTCCTTCTAAACTTTGATTAACCCCACCAATAAAACCGGTATCTTCTCCAAAAGTTAATAGTAAAGGATATTTTGTAAAAAGCAATTCAAAGTTATCCCGAAGAATTTCTCTTCCATTAATCATTTTTGAATTTTCGCTGTAAACAGGTGCTACCGGAACAATATTCTTTATACCAAGACTGGTTTCACTGTAAAGATGACTACTATATCTTTCATGATTTTCTTCAAGTGAATTTTTAAGCCAGCCTTGCAATTGCAATTTTAAAGGTTTATAATTTTCACAAGTAGAACAGATATATCTCAATATTTTTTTTGCTGCACTAAAATTATCTTTTCTTACCGGATTAATTATTTTCTTTAAACCATTTGTTATTGCATCAATTCTATCGGTCTTTTTACAATTACATCCGGCATTTTGAACCAGATAAATTAAATCATCTCGCTCTTTTTTAATTGGTTCTATAAAATTATTCCAAGCAGTTCGTCTAGCCTGCTTAACTTTCTCAATAGCTTTTTCTTCAATTTGAGATAATTGCTCCTCATCTGATATTTTATTCGAAAGAATCCACTCTCTCATTTTCTTTATCGGATCGAATTCTTTTTCCCAGTTTAAACGCTCAGCAGTTTTGTATCTCTCGTGCGATCCTGAAGTTGAATGACCTAAAGGCTGAGTCATTTCCGAAATATGAAATAAAGTTGGAACATGATTTTTACGACACAAATCAATACCTTCGGCATATATCCTACATAAGCCTTCATAATCCCAACCTTTTGCCTTATAAATTATATATCCATCTCCGTTCTCATCCTGTTCAAAACCTTTTAAAATTTCGGAAATATTTGACTTTGTTGTTTGATACTTATTAGGTACTGAAATACCCCATCCATCGTCCCAAACACTCATTGCCATTGGCACTTTTAACACTCCTGCAGCATTAATGGTTTCCCAAAAATGCCCCTCCGAAGTACTCGAATCGCCAATGGTCCCAAAAGCAACTTCATTTCCTTTATTCGAAAATTCCTTAAACCAATGCAAATCCTTATTCTCTCGATACAATTTCGAAGCATAAGCTAAACCAAGTAATCGCGGCATTTGTCCGGCTGTTGGAGAAATATCAGCAGATGAATTTTTCTGTTTAGTTAAATCCTTCCATGTACCATCATTATTTAAACTTCGCGAGGCATAATGGTTGTTCATTAAACGCCCTCCGTTTGCCGGATTTTTATCGAGTTGAGTCTCTCCAAACAATTGAGCAAAGAACTCTTCAGGTGTTAACATATCGGATGCAAGCATAAACGTTTGATCACGATAATATCCAGAACGCCAATCTCCCTTTCGAAAAGATTTAGCCATCGCTATTTGAGCAATTTCCTTTCCATCTCCAAAAATTCCAAATTTTGCTTTTCCGGTAAGTACTTCCTTTCTTCCTAAAATGCTTAATTGCCTACTAATATTTGCAATATAATAATCATTAAGAACCTCTGATGAAGAATTATTATGAGCGATATTTTTGTTCTTTAATTCTTTGTTTTCCTTTATTGTTTCTGACATATTTTTGTATTTGCTGGACTAGAAAAAGTCTCCCCCTTATTCCAAAATCCAAAGTATGTTAGTGTTTTTGTTTAACAGAATTTTTCAATTATAACAGTTCAAATTTACTAAGAATTATTCTAAATAAGAAGAATCACATCAAGTATTTAAGACTTTAAAGTCTTATTTAGTTTGGCTATGCAATGCCTAAATATTACCTTTGTCCTTAAATTATTAATAATTATTCAAATGATTGTAAAAGTATTACTCTTAAGTATTGTATTAATGGCTTTTGTTTTTTTAGGATTTGCAATTTCTATTCTTTTAAAAAAGAATGGAAAATTCCCTGAAATACATATTGGAAAGAATAAAGCTCTAAAAGACCGAGGAATTGGTTGTGCTACCACACAAGATAAAATGGAGCATGCAAAAACAAGAAATGCTATTCAATTTAAAAAATTAAGCTTACTTGATAAAGAGTTAGAGTCCTTATAAACTTGTTCTTTAAAAGTTAAAAAAGTCTTAATATCTAAATAAACAAAACATTACAGAACATAAAATCGTAATTTAAAGTAGCATAATCTTAAAAATTAGAACAATGGCAATTTTTATAAAAATTTTGTTGCTTTCGATTTTCTTACTTATTCTTGCGTTTGCGGGATTTGGAATTAAGCTACTTTTTGACAAAAATGCAAAATTTACTGGAGGTGGATGCGGTTCCTGTGCATGCAGTAAAGAAGATCCCGAAAGTTGTGATGTAAAATAAAACTATTTTAACCGATTTTCTATTTCCCTCTGTCAATATATATTGTATAACAACTACACTTTTTCAGACTTAGGAAAATAGAAAATCGGCAACTAATTTATGCCTATTGTAATATCTGTTCTTTTAATCTTTCGGTAATATAGGTTTTAAGTTTACCATCTTCATCAGAATAAATAAAGTAAGCCTCAAGCTGCGAATCGTTTTGAACAATTTCTATACTTTTTTCCAATCCCAAAACCATAAAACTAGTTGCGTAAGCATCTGCTGTCATACAATTAGAAGCTACAACCGAGGCTGATAATAAACTATGCTGCACTGGATATCCCAAACGCGGATCAATTGTATGTGCATATTTTTTGCCATTTTTCACATAAAACTGACGATAGTTACCAGATGTAGCTAATGCCCCATTACCTAACTCTATAACATCCTGAATTTGTCGAGATAAACTTGAAGGATCATCAATGGGTTTATCGATTCCAACTCGCCAAAATCTATCTTTATTACTTTTTCCCTTTGCCCGAATTTCACCGCCAATCTCTACCATATAGTTAACGACTCCTTTCGATTCCAAAAATTCGGCTACAACATCTACTCCATAACCTTTTGCAATAGCACTGGCATCGAACATTATTCGTGGATCCTTTTTAAGGACTTTTCCGTTCTCTAAACTTACTTTATTATATCCAACTATGGCCAGTAAACTATCAACCGGTATTTGCTCTGGATCGAGTTTATTTTTAAATCCAAAGCCCCAGGCATTCACCAAAGGAGCAACGGTCCAATCAAAAGCTCCGTTAGTAATCTTAGCAATTTCTTCGCTTTTCTTAAAGCAATTGATAAAATAATTGTCCAATACAACACTCGAATCGTTTTGATTCACACGAGAAATAACCGATTCGGGATTATAAGTAGAAAGAGAATAATCAAAATGTTTCAATTTTTCTAAAATTTCGCTTTGTAAGCCTTCCTCCTTCGGATATTGATAAATAATATGGTAAAAGGTTCCAAACACCTTTCCTTCGTTAAAATGATACTTGGCCTCCTGCTTACAAGAAACTGCCATTAAACTTAGTAAAAGCAGAATGATGAACTTATACTTATGCATTATAAAAAATTAGGTATGAATAATTATAAAAATTTCCTAAACAAGTCAATTCTTCTTCATTAACTCATTAGCAAATTTACAAAAGCCTTTAAAACAAACAAGCCTCGGAATATCCGAGGCTTGTTTTATGTGTTACGATCCAAAATCGTCAAATGCAATCATTTCGTCTGGTACTCCTAATTCGTACAGCATATTATTAATTGCTGAATTCATCATTGGAGGTCCACACAAGTAGTATTCAATATCTTCCGGCTCATCATGTTTGCTTAGGTAGTTATCGTAAATTACCTGGTGAATAAAACCTGTAGGTCCTTCCCAGTTATCTTCTGGTAGCGGCTCAGAAAGTGCCAGGTGCCATTCAAAATTAGGAAATTTAGCTGCAATAGCATCGAACTGATCCTGATAGAATACCTCTTTCATAGAACGAGCACCATACCAAAATGTAGCCTTACGACCTGTTTTTACAGTATGGAACAAGTGGAAGATATGAGAACGCATTGGAGCCATACCTGCACCACCACCAATAAACATCATTTCATTATTGGTTTCTTTAATAAAGAATTCTCCGTAAGGTCCAGAAACAGTAACTTTATCGCCCGGTTTACGTGAGAAGATAAATGAAGAACAAATTCCAGGATTTACATTCATCCAACCACCATTTACTCTGTCGAAAGGAGGAGTTGCAATACGAATATTCAGCATTACAATATTTCCTTCGGCAGGATGGTTAGCCATTGAATAAGCACGATATGTAGGTTCCGGATTCTTCATTTTAAGATCAAACATATTGAACTTAACCCAATCCTCGCGATACTCTTCTTCAATATCCATATCCTTAAAATCAACATCGATTTTAGGAACATCAATTTGAATATATCCTCCTGATTTAAAATCAAGAATTTCTCCTTCAGGAAGTCTTACAACGAATTCTTTAATGAAAGTTGCAACGTTGCCATTAGATACAACTTCGCATTCCCACTTCTTAATTCCCATAATTTCCTGAGGAATGGACATAGTCATATCCTCTTTTACTTTTACCTGACAAGCCAAACGCCAATCTGATAAAGCCTCTTTTCTTGAAAAGAATCCTGTTTCGGTTGGTAAAATGGTTCCTGCCCCTGAATGAACCTGGCATTTACACATTCCACAAGTACCACCACCACCACATGCTGATGGTAAAAATATTTTTGCATTACCCAAGGTACCCAATAAAGTGCTTCCTGGTTCAACAACTAATTTTTGGTCTCCTTCATTAATATCAATAGTAACCTCTCCCGATGGAGTAAGCTTCTTTTTGGCATACAATAGGATAGAAACCAGTACCAGTATCACAAGTAAAAATATCACAATACTTGTAGCAATTACTGCTCCCTGTGTTGTTAATAATATCATCTCTATTCTAATTTAGAATTATGAATTAGGATTTATAAATAATGATTTTTTTCATTCTTTATTTCCCTAAAATTCTTAATTCATCATTTATAAATCTTGTTAATTTGAGTTTAAAGTTTGATACCCATAAAACTCATAAAAGCAATTCCCATTAATCCGGTTACAATAAATGTAATACCTAATCCTCGTAAAGGAGCAGGAATATTTGAGTAACGAATTTTTTCACGAATTGCAGCAATTCCTACAATGGCAAGTAACCATCCAATTCCCGATCCTAATCCAAAAGAAGTAGCTTCGGCAAGAGTGCTGTAGTCTCTTTCCTGCATAAATAGAGATCCTCCCAAAATTGCACAGTTTACAGCAATAAGTGGTAAGAAAATACCCAATGAAGAATAAAGTGTTGGAGCAAATTTCTCAACAATCATCTCCACCAATTGCACCATAGAAGCAATTACGGCAATAAACATGATAAAGCTTAAGAAACTTAAATCAACATCTCTCAGAGATTCATCAATCCAAGTTAATGCTCCTTCAGCTAAAACATATTTGTTTAGCATGTAGTTCATAGGAACGGTAATTCCTAATACGAAAATTACTGCTAAACCTAATCCCATAGAAGTTTTAACAGTTTTAGAAACTGCAAGGTACGAACACATTCCAAAGAAGAATGCGAACACCATGTTGTCGATAAAAATCGACTTGATAAATATATTAATCAGATTTTCCATGTTTCGATTTTTCTTTCAATTAGTTCGACTCAATTAAAGACTTATCCTTAGATCTCTGAACCCAGATAATGATACCTACTGTTACCAATGCCATTGGAGGAAGGATCATTAAACCGTTGTTTTGATATCCCATATCGTAAACCGCCTGAGGAATTACTTTAAATCCATAAAGGGTTCCTGATCCTAACAATTCGCGGAAAAAGGCTACAATAATAAGAATTAGACCGTATCCGGCAGCATTTCCAATACCATCTAGGAAAGCAGGCCATGGCTTGTTTCCAAGTGCAAATGCCTCTAATCGTCCCATAATAATACAGTTGGTAATAATAAGACCTACAAATACAGAAAGTTGTTTACTTACGTCGTAAGCAAAAGCTTTCAAAACCTGGTCTACTAAAATTACCAAAGCTGCAACAATTACAAGTTGAACAATGATACGGATTCGTGAAGGAATCGTATTTCTAATTAGTGAAACTATAACATTAGCAAGTGCCAATACAGCCATAACTGAAATGGTCATTACCACTGCTGGTTCTAACTTAGCAGTTACAGCCAGTGCCGAACAAATTCCTAATACCTGAATGGTAATTGGATTATCGCTTAACAAAGGATTGGTAAGCAACTTTCGGTTCTTAGCTGAGAATAATGGTTCTTTATCGCTCATCTCGTGCTTATTTTGAAGATTTTAAAAACTTTTCATAACTGCTAAGGTTATCTTGAAGCATTGCTTCTAAACCTTTTGATGTAACAGTACCACCCGATACTGCATCGAATTGGTGAGGATGTCCTTTGGCGGTTCCTTTTACCAATACCAAAGAAGTAAATTTTCCTATTTCGTCGAAAATTTGCTTACCTGTAAATGGTTTTTGGAATTCGGCCTTAGATATCTCTGCACCCAAACCTGGAGTTTCTCCCTGATGATCAAAGGTAGCGCCAAAAATGGTTTTACCATCTTGCTCCATAGAAATGTATCCCCAAATAGGGCCCCACATTCCTTTTCCGCGAACAGGAAGTATCATTTTTTGTCCAATTCCCTCTTTGTTAAAAACAAAAACAGGAAGTTGTCTTTTAGCAAGATCTACTTTAGCCTCTTTTTTTAGGTCAACTTTAAAAGCTTCGTCTTTATCTTCCGAGGTAATGCTTCCTTCTGCATTAACAACCAAAGCTTTTACGATAAATTTATCGTACAACTTTTCAGCATCAGCAGGAGTAGAAGCAACACCGACAGCTTTTAGAATGTCTTGCTTTTTCTCGATTTCTTTATTCTTTGCCTGACGAGGTTTTAATTGTAATGCAGTAAAAGAAAGAACTGCAGCCACAACCAATACCATGCCGGAAGCATAAAGAAAAGTATATGTATTACTATTAGTATTCATGTCTTAATTTGATTATTTGATTAAGCTTTAACCTTAACTCGTTTCAATCTTCTTTTGATGTTCCCCTGAACTACATAATGATCAATCAACGGAGCAAATGTGTTCATTAAAAGAATAGCCAACATCATTGCTTCTGGGAAACCTGCATTTACAACACGGATTAATACAGCCAATAAACCTATTAAAAATCCATAAATGTATTTTCCACGAGCAGTTTGAGATCCTGAAACCGGATCGGTAGCCATAAATACAGCTCCAAAAGCAAATCCACCCATTATTAAGTGTTGCCATGCTGGAATATCTGTCATATAAGCATTAGAACCAATTAAGTTAAAAATTGTTCCCATAACAAGACCACCTGCAAATACCGATAGCATAATTCTCCAACTCGCAATTCCTGTAGCCAATAAAATTACAGCTCCAATAAGAATTGCTAGTGTTGATGTTTCTCCAATTGATCCTGGTATTAAACCAATAAACATATCGCAGGCATTACTTAGGTGCTGTTCGATTATTGATTTAGCCATTTCCGAACCTCCTTCGAAATCGGCTAGAGATGCAGCGTGAGCTAAAGGAGTTGCTCCTGAAAAGCTATCAGCTTTTTCGGCAATCCAAACTGCGTCGCCAGACATTTTCGATGGATAAGCAAAGAAGAAGAATGCACGAGCTATAAGAGCTGGATTCCAAATATTCATTCCTGTTCCACCAAATACTTCTTTACCAATAATTACAGCAAATGCTGTTGATACTGCTACCATCCAAAGAGGAGCTTCAATTGGCATGATTAATGGAATTAACATTCCCGACACCAAAAATCCTTCGTTTATTTGGTGACCTCGCATTTGCGCTACCGCAAATTCAATCCCCAAACCAACTACGTAAGATACGACAATAATCGGAAGGATTTTAATTAATCCATAAACAAACATATCAACCAATCCGGTAGAGGCTAATTCGCCAATGGAAAGGAAATGCTGATACCCTACATTGTACATTCCGAACAATAAAGATGGAATTAAAGCTATAACAACTATCGACATAGTACGCTTTAAATCAATTGCATCTTTTATGTGAGAACCTGACTTAGAAGTAACATTAGGAACATACAAAAAAGTTTCAAATCCCTCGAAAGTAGATTGCAACTTCTCGTATTTCCCACCCTTTTGAAATAAGGGTTTCTTTTTATCAAGAAATTTTCTTAGTGCTTTCATTATATAATATTATCCGTTTTTTCTTAGCTCATTTCCTTAATCATCAAATCAAGTCCTTTACGAACAATGTCTTGTACTTCAATTTTTGATGTACAAACAAAATCGCAAAGAGCAAAATCTTCAGGAGCCACTTCATAAATTCCCAATTGTTCCATTAAATCTACATCTTCAACCAAAATAGATTTGATTAGATGTACAGGAAGGATGTCCATTGGAAAGACTTTATCATATTCGCCTGACACAACAAAAGCGCGATGCTCTCCATGAAGGTTAGCATCTAATCGGTACTCACGATTTGGAGTTAGCCAGGAAAAAAAAGTTTTCGACATGGAAAATTTCTTTAATCCTGGAAGAGCCCAACCGAAAAATTCGAATTGATCACCTTCTGGAATTACTGTGATTTGAGAATCGTACATTCCCAAATAACCATCTTCGGCAATATGTGTACCGGTTAAAACATTACCCGAAATTACTCGAATTTTCTCATCATCTTTCAATTTCCCTTTTAGGATATTGCGAACAGAAGTTCCAGTAATTGTTTCGAAATAGCAAGGTGTTTTTACCTCTGATCCACAAAGAGCAACTTTACGACTAACATCGTAAACTCCTTTATTAAATAAACGACCAATGAATACAACTTCTTGTGGACGAATAACCCAAACAACTTCTCCTTTGTTAATAGGATCGAGATGATGAATTTGAACACCTACATTCCCTGCTGGATGAGCTCCTGTAAATTTATTAATGCTAACATTTTTTAAATCAGAAATAACTTTCGATTCATTCATGTTAGGATTTACATTTAGCTGAACTTTTCCATCGGTTAACTTTGCTAGTGCATCGATACCTGCTTGAAAAGTTTTTGCTTCTCCTTCTAAAAGAAAATCAACATCTGCAGCTAAAGGAGCAGTATCAAATGCTGAAATAAAAATTGCTTTAGGTGTTTCCTTAGGGTTTGCAATTACGTCGTAAGGACGTTGACGAACAAATGCCCATAAACCACTTTCCAGTAATTCTGTTTTAACTTCTTCGCGCGAAAGACCATTTGGATCGGCTTTTTTAAACTCTTCGTATTGGGTTTCTGCGTCGGCTTGAATCACTACTTCCAAAATCTTTCTTCGTTCTCCTCTGTTTACGGCTATAACCTTACCACTTACCGGGGACGCAAAATTAATTTCAGGGCAATATTTATCGAAAAATAAAGGACTTCCGGCCTTTACTTCGGTATCAACCTTAACTTTTAATTTTGGTGTTAATCCTGGAAAATCGGTAGGTTTAATTGCGTATGTCTCAGAACGATCAGCTTTTTCAAGTACCTTGTCAGCCTTTCCTATCAGCTTAATATCTAAGCCTTTTTTGATCTTTTTAACTTCAGACATGTTAAACTATTTGATTTTATTAATTTCTCAAAATTACTAAATTAAACTCTAATTCATAATAGAACAAGTATACCCACCTGTTCTAAAACGATCAAGCACATGTTATATAATACATGTAAAAATTTCGACCACAAATATATAAAGCAATTTCTACTTTTTTAAAGAATTTGGTTTATTTTTAACCAGTATACATACATAAAACTATGCGTAATATTATATTTATATCTTTAATTATCTGTCTTTTTACCAAGCCCGTCTTATTAATTGGAGCTATTCAAGACGAAGATTTCATATACACGAATGAAATTAAAAAAAATAGTATTAACACGGTTCAAATATTTCCTCTAGGAGGAGAATTATTAAAACCAATTATTGAATTGCAAGGAAATAATCAGCTTCTTTTTTCTTTCGATGAAATTAATAAAGACATTCAGGACTATTCTTATAGAATTATTCATTGTGATAAAAATTGGTATTCTTCGCAACTAAGCGAATTCGATTATATCGATGGTTTTACTGAAAATCAGATTAATAATTACGAACATTCGTTTAATACAAATGTAAACTACGTGCATTATGAATTAAAAATTCCGAACAAGGACATACAACTTAAATTATCGGGAAATTATGTGATAGAAGTTTATGAAGATTTTGATCCTGAAAAGGTAATTATAAGACAACGCTTCATGATTTTAGATACAAAAGTTGAACTAATGGGTGAAATTAAACACCCTATTGCTATAGATAAAAGAGAAACTCATCAGGAAGTAGATTTTAGCATACTTCACTCAAATTTTAATATCGATAATCCTCATCTCGATTTACATGTAATTTTAAGCCAGAATGATCGCTTAGATGGTAGTGAACGAATACTAAAACCAATTTTTATTCGTAAAAATGAACTGGTTTTCGATTATGAATCGGAAAATGTTTTTCCTGGAGGAAACGAATTTAGAAACTTTGATTTGAAGAGCTTTAGATATCAAACCCGCTTTATCAGAGAAATCTCAAATATAAATGATACAACAAATGTTTTGCTATCGCCAGGAAACAATCGCCATTTTAAACAATATATTTTCGATCAGGATATTAATGGTAATTACCTTATTGAAGTACAGGAAAGAGACGAACCAGCCACCGAAGCCGATTATGCCTATATTACTTTCACACTTCCGTTTGATAACGAATTAAAACATGGAGATTTTTATGTACACGGAAAATTTAATAACTGGCAGTGCAATAGTCGCAATAAAATGCACTACGATTTTGATAAAGGTGCCTATATTGCCCGTATATTTTTAAAACAAGGATACTACAATTATCAGTTTGCATTACTAGAGCACAATAACAAAATTCCCGATACAGGATATATTGAAGGCAACCACTGGGAAACCGAAAACAATTATGTAATTTACGTTTACTACCACGATATTGCCTTAAATTACGACATGCTAATAGGTGTTAAAACTTTAAATTCTACTAAGAATTTTTAGAATATCAATTCCTTCTTAATCCTATTTACTAATACAATTCTCAAAAATTGTATTGTAAGACATATATGCCCTTGAATTATTCCCAAAAAGAAATAATATTTTTGAGTCTGAAATATTAGTAAATAAATCGTTATGACGTCTGCACTAAAAATCAGCAATAAAAAACTGGATTTACAAGTGTTCAAAAGATGGAGCAGGAAATCGTACGCAGCCTTTGCAAGTATGAATAAAGAAATTAAAATCTCCTGCATTAATGCAAGCTATAACTTGCTGATACCATCTAATGAATGCAGTTTTTCCAGATTTTGTTATTTGCCTGAAAACGGACGGGATAAGAATGAAACAGATGAACTGGAAGCTCTGTGTTTCGAGTTTATTGCAATGCTAACAGTACAAAACGCAAGCAAAAGTACAATTGGTCGAATAGGATTCTCTAAAAAAGTTAATAAGGTTCTTTCGACACATTTTTATTCCCGCAATTTTAAAAATTAAAGAAGCTTATTATGACTGACATTAGAAACAACTGGACCTACGAAGATGTAAAAGATATTTATGACCTTCCACTTTTGGATTTGGTAAACCGCGCATCGAACATTCACCGAAAATACCACGATTCAAGTAAAATGAATATGAATACATTAATTTCTATTCGTACCGGTGCCTGTTCTCAAGATTGCAAATATTGTGCTCAATCGGCGCGATATCACACTCATGTAAAACCTGAAAAATTAAGTTTATATCAAGTATTAGCTGAAGCAAAAATTGCCAAAGAAAATGGTGTGAAAAGAGTTTGCTTAAGTTCATCGGGAAGAGATGCCAACAGCGACGAACGTTTTAGTGAAGTTGCAGAAATGATTACTGAGGTTAAAAAAATGGGGCTTGAAGTCTGCTGTACCTTAGGTATGGTGAATAAAGAAAAAGCGAAACAATTGGCCAATTTGGGAATTACTGCCGTAAATCACAACCTTGATACTTCAGAAAAATATTATCCTTCGATTACCAGTACCCGAACCTATGCCGAACGTTTGGAAACGCTAAACAACCTGCAGGAAGCCGGTATTCCTTATTGTTCCGGTGGTATTTTGGGTATGGGAGAAACCCACGAAGACAGAATTGAAATGCTTAGAACTCTTGCCAATCAAAAAAAACATCCGTACAATGTTCCTTTAAACTCTTTAGTACCTGTTAAAGGAACTCCCTTTTATGGAAAAGAGACCATTGGTATTTTTGAAATGCTTAGAGCAATTGCTACTACTCGTATCTTAATGCCGAAAACCGTTATTGCTTTTGCTGCTGGAAGAACACATTACAGTCAGGAAGGACAAGCGCTTTGTTTTCTTGCTGGTGCCAACTCCATTTTCTTTGGCAATAAATTACTTACCGTTGATAATATGAAAATTAACGAAGATGAGTATCTGTTGAATCAACTGGGATTAACACCAACTGTTTATAAGGAGTTAACTACTTTATAGAAAATAAAATATTATAAAAGAGATGTACATTGTATATCTCTTTTTTACTTTTCAATTGCACTTTTTAATTCATCGCGATAGCTATTTGCAACAGGAATCATTTTCTTATTTACACACACTTGATTATTTTCGATATAAGCAATTTTAGAAATATTAATAATAAATGATCGGTGAACACGCAAAAACTCTGAGCCCGAAAGTTTCATCCTGAAGCTCTTTAGCGTATCGTGAACAACAATACAATCCTCATCGCGATACAATTTTAAATAATCACCATCCGATTCTATATAATTTAGTTCGCTCGTTTTTATTATATAGCTTTTCTTATTCGATTTTACTACAAAAGTTTTGTTTGTTATGTTTTTTTGTAAAGACAAAAATTTATTCACTGATTTTAAAAATCGATTAAAAGAAAAAGGTTTCAAGAGATAATCCAAAACATTAAGATTAAACCCTTCAACCGCATACTCGGGATAGGCTGTAGTAAAAATTACTTTGGGCAGTTCATCTAAACTTTTAAGCCACTCAACACCATTTAATTTTGGCATATTGATATCCAAAAATATTAGATCAATTTTTTTATCGAGCAAAATGGTATTTGCCTCAATGGCATCTTTACAAATATCTATTAATATTAACTGCGGACAATCCTTAATATAAGCTTCCAGAATTTCCTGAGATAAGGGTTCATCTTCAACAATCAGGCAGGTATATGTATTTTCCTTAGTGGTATTCATTTTAGATTTAGGTTTAGTTTCAGACTTACATTAAATTCCTCTTTATTTTGGCTAAGGTCTAAACTGTATTGATCCTGGTAAAACAATTGAAGTCGACTCTTTACATTCTCAATTCCGAATCCTCCCATTCCGTCCATCTCACTTCCTGCTTTAATTGGTATGGAATTTTTCAATTGCATTTCTAAACTCTCCTCTTCAATTATTATGAATAAATCGATGATATTTTTATCGTTTTGATTCATTCCTCCATGCTTAAAACTATTTTCGATAAATGGAATTAAAAGAAAAGGTACGATTTGATGTGAGTCTACCTCGCCCCTGATATCATATTTAATCTTGGTAGTTTTGTCGCATCTCAATTTTTGCAATTCCAGATAATTTACAATATAATCCAACTCCTTATTTAAGGGTACCAATTTATCTTTGGTATCGTAAATCATATATCGCATTAATGCTGATAACTTTAGAATATATTCGGGAGTTTCATCGGCTTTTTTTCTTGCCAATCCGTAAAGCGAAGTTAAATTATTAAACAAAAAATGTGGATTGATATTCGATTTTAATGCCCTAAGTTCGGTCTCGGCTTGTGCTCGCTTTAAAGTTTCCAATTCTTTTTCGGTCTCTAGCACCTGAAACCACGATTTCGAGAGTTTCAGCAATGTACTTAATGCAATGTACACAAAGCTAAACTTAAGTAAATCATCTATTTCATAAGAGGATATAAAAAAATAATCGGGCACAATTATATCACTCAGTTTCTCGAAAGTAAATTGATTAATTATTGCAGTAACATACCACAACACAATTAATCCAATAAAATACAAAACATACTTTTCTTTTTTCAGAAATAATTGAATCAATACAACAGTATTTAAGTAAACACCAAATACTAAACTGATATGAAAAAGCAATGTGTATACAATATCTATATCCGATATTTCATCCTCAAGAGCAAAGAATTGAACCAAGACATAGAAGGAAGCCATCCAAAACAAAATATGCTGTAATATTCTGTTTTGAATAAACTTACTTATGCTATTTTTAATTCGATCTATCATTTATTTCTTTTTATTGAAAATCCGGCTTTAAATCGGAGTCTCAATCCTTTACCCGTTTTAATATCAAAGCCTCATCGGGATCGTTAAACATCTTTGTATCAGCAAACTTGATCAGAAATTTTTGAATATCCCGGGTTTTTGCTGTAATAATAATTTCATTATCTCTTTCAACATGTTCAATTCTGATTTTCTTTTTCTTTATTAAATCATCAAAATCATCATACTCAATTGCATTAACTTTTAATTCATCGCCATTAATATCCAGCTTAAAAAAACCATGTGTACGAGTAATCAAGCCAGTCATAAAACTCTCAGCTATTTTATCCTCCAAGCATTTTTCATTTGGAATAACATCTAAAAAATAGTTTCCATCCAATTTCGAGAGTTTTCCATCGAATATACTAGTATCCTTCTCTGAGAAAATCTTAATCTGATAATGCTTTCTCAATTGAGGATTAAAAAAGAATTTTTCAATTTTAGCCTGATCAGCCTCACTATAGTTTCTTTTTTGTGATTTTCCTTCAAAAAATGCATTCTCCTCTTCTGTACTAACTTTTTTCTTTTTACCGCTATTTCCATTGAAAAATGCTTCTTCTTTGCTCATTTGCTCATTATCTTCACTACTACTTTTAGTATTTCCTTCAAAAAATTCTTCTTCGTTTAATTTTGAGCTATGTTCAATTGCGTAGTTAATCTCCTTTAAATCGACTTTATCAGATCCAAATTTATCGCTAGAATTAAGTACAATTTTTTCATTCCCTAAGGAATCAATAATTGTTGTAATTTCATATCTGGTTTTATCATCTTCCATCCATACGCCATCCAATTCATCCAAATGAACTCTATCCTCATCGGTATATAAAGGATGCAAAGAACTCACCACACAAGATTGAGTAACAAAGAGAATTAGTAGAAACAAACAACTTAGTTTAGAAATTTTATTATGCTTTGCTTTCATGATACTTCAATTTTAGTGAATATAGATTTTTAAATCCGCGGAGATCTTCATTATCTATAATCAAAATAAGAAAAAGTAAAAACCAATTTCAAATACTTTCGATGTTTACATGTTAAATATCGGTAGAATACTTCGATATTTCGATTTCCCTCATATCATGTATCAATAAAAATTAAAGCATGATAATCCTCATAAATCAAGCGCTCTTTTTTTTATAAATTTGTTGGGAATGATAAAAAATAATAAAAATTAACCCTTAAACATATATTATCATGCCAAAAGGTATATACAATGTTCCGGTTGCAAGTAACGAGCCAATTTTCTCGTATGCACCAGGAAGTCCGGAGAGAGCTGAATTACAAGCTACCATTAAAAAAATGCGTGCTGAAGAAATTGATGTACCAATGTACATCGGTAGCGAAGAAGTAAGAACAGGCGATAAAAGATCAATGAATCCCCCTCATGATCACAAACATTTATTAGGATATTATCATCAGGGTGGTAAAGAACACGTTCAAATGGCTATTGATGCTGCTTTAGCAGCTAAACCTGCATGGGAAAACCTTGCCTGGGAACATCGTGCTTCTATCTTTTTAAAAGCTGCTGAATTAATTTCGGGTCCTTACCGCATGAAAATTAATGCTGCTACTATGTTGGGACAATCGAAAAATGCATTTCAGGCCGAAATCGATTCTGCTTGTGAGATTGCTGATTTCTTGCGTTTCAACGTTCAGTATATGACTGAAATTTACAAGCAACAACCTGTATCATCAAAGGGAATTTGGAACCGCGTAGAGCAGCGTCCTCTTGAAGGATTTATTTTTGCATTAACTCCTTTCAACTTTACTGCTATTGCTGGAAACTTACCAAGTGCTCCTGCTATGATGGGAAATACTGTTGTTTGGAAACCATCAAAAACTGCTGTTTATTCTGCTCAGGTTTTAATGGAGATATTCAAAAAAGCTGGCGTTCCTGATGGTGTAATCAACCTTGTTTATGTATCGGGTCCTGATGCTTCTGATGTTATTTTCAATTCTCCTGATTTTGCTGGTATTCATTTTACTGGTTCAACTGCTGTATTCCAAAACATTTGGAAAACAATTGGTAACAACATTCATAAATACAAAACTTATCCTCGCATTGTAGGTGAAACTGGTGGTAAAGATTATATTTTTATGCACCCAACAGGATGTGCTAATGAAGTAGCTACAGGTATTACCCGTGGTGCTTTCGAATTCCAGGGACAAAAATGTTCTGCAGCCTCAAGAGCTTATATTCCTGCAAGCAAGTGGGATGAAGTGATGAAGTTGGTTCAGGAAGATTTAGCTGAGATTAAAATGGGTGGAACCGAAGATTTTACAAACTTCCACAATGCAGTAATCGACGAAACATCTTTCGACAAACTAGCTGCAGCAATCGACGCCGCAAAAGCTTCTCCTGATGCTGAAATTGTAGCAGGTGGAACTTACGACAAATCGGTAGGTTACTTTATTGCTCCTACTGTAATTCAGGCTAAAAAAGCTGATTACATTACCATGGAAGAGGAGTTATTTGGTCCTGTTATCACCATTTTTGTTTACGAAGACGATAAAGTTGATGAGACTTTAGATATTTTGGATCAGACTTCGATGTATGCACTAACAGGTGGTATTTTTGCCAACGATCGTTATGCCATTGAAAAATTAGTGAAGCGTTTAACTCATACTGCCGGTAACTTCTATATTAACGACAAACCAACTGGTGCGGTTGTAGGTCAACAGCCTTTCGGCGGATCGAGAGGTTCTGGTACTAATGATAAAGCTGGTTCTATGATTAACTTACTTCGTTGGGTTTCTCCACGAACTATTAAGGAAACATTTGTTCCTCCAGTTGATTATATGTATCCAAACTTTTTAGAAGATTAAAATTATAAATGTGAGGTATGAGATATAGATAAAAGATGCAAAATAAAATCAATTACCTCACGTTTTATAGTTTTTAAATAAAAAACGATTGTAAAACTCTACAATCGTTTTTTATTTGCACAAATATTAGTGGTCGTAAAGCATTTAGCTCTGGTAAATAAAAGGAGAAGATTATTTTTATACATTTTCATCTTTCTACTTCTATTCTTTATTTGTAATTTAGCCCGAAAGACAAAACAATGATTCTTAAACTGGCAAAAAAATATATCCCCAAATTAATCAGGAGTAAATACACAATTACCTTCTTAATTTTTTTTGTATGGCTACTTTTCTTCGACCATCATTCGATTATAGATAGAAAAATAAATCAATCAAAAATTGAATCATTAGAAAAAGAAAAATCCTATTTTATTAAAAAAATTGAAACTGATAGCAAGAAAATTCACGAGCTAAAAACCAACCATAAAAATCTGGAAAAATTTGCTCGCGAACAGTATCTTATGAAAAAGAAAAATGAGGATATTTTTATTGTAATTGAAGAATAATTTATCTTGTTTTTACATACTGTAAAAATTAGTCTCTCATTTATTAATTTATTTTTTCTCGTAATCTCTATAGATCTCTAACAATTCTTTGGCCGTATAAATTCCTTTGGTATCTATTCCTAAATCGCTTAACAACTGCTTCGAACAAACCACAATACTTTCTTCATCGATAAATTGTTCGTGAACATTATTCAGGTACTTTAAAACTTTAAAAGCATTAAAAGCAGCAAAAAATTTCTTTCTAAAAGTATCTATAGAAGCACAATTTTTATTGATTTCGTTTAAAGAATCAAAGAAATTATCTTCTTTCAGATAACTACGAACCGAACCAGGAAGTTTCACAAGTAATTCATGCAAATAGGTATCATAATCGACACCAAAGAAATCGTCTGTTTTATCGAAAAAAGCCTTTAAATCTTTAAACGCTGAATAATTATAGGTTTGATAATCTGTAATTCCCTCATCAATAAAAACAGAAACTGCTTTCCCGGTACCAAAAGGAACACGATCCGAAATTCGGGGTGAAGGAATCACCCTAGTGCTTTTAATTTCGTAAAATTTACCCAGCGGAATTATTTTTTGCAGAAAATAGAAATCTTCACCAGCCTGACGGCGATTCATTCCTCCCTGCTTGATGTAAGCACTTGCCGAAACGGCAAAACTAGATCCTACTGTATGAAAAGCATGCGGATGACCAGCATAACGCATGGCCAGCATGTAATATCTTAAATACAACTCATACTGCGCAATTGCATCGTATATTTCACTATCGAACTCGTCTCCTTCCAATGGATGTTCGTAAAAAATATTAGCTCCATTAGCTTTCGGATGCTTTTTAAATAACTTTTCTATTTCTACCAAGTAGTTGCTATCGCAGGCAGAATCGGCATCGAAACCTGTAATAATTCCATTGGCTTTATCAATTTTATTAAATCGACTTACCGCCTCATCCATTGCAATTTTTCTTGCGAAGCCAACTCCTGCAAATTTCTTAGGCAAGTTGGCCTGATGTATTAAATAAAATTTTAAACCATCATCCTGATGCTCTTTTATCCAAGCCTTTGCGTCGCTAATTGTTTTCTTATTTTGATCGAGAGCTTTCTGCTGAGTTTGCTCTCCCGAGTTCACAATAACAATTACCTCAACCTCATTATCAGGACGGTCGCAATTCCACAATGCCTCCAAACTAGGTATTAAATTAGGTTCGTCGTAGCACGGAATAGTAATTATCATATTAAGTTTCTCAGAAACCGAATTCGAAATATACTCAGGGTACATTCGTTGTTTCTTAAGGTATTTATCTGCAAAGGCCATTTTATTTAGATATGAGATTTTAGATATGAGATATGAGACTACACAATTAGATTTTAACAATCTATAAATCTCAAGTCTAGTATCTCAAATCTCTTATGAAGCGCAAAGATATAAAAAAGGGCAAATAGCTTAATCTGCTATTTGCCCTTTCTATATATAAAATCTTAATTATTTAGCTTCCGGAGTATATCTTGCGTTTAAACCATCAAGAACTTCTTTGGTGATATCTAAACCATCTTTCGATAATAATACATTACCACCTTTGGTTGTACTCAAAATTAAACTGTAGTTATGAGTTGAGTTATACTCTTTTAAATAATTGGTTACGCTATCGAATAATCGCTTGCTATTCGCATTTTGCTCACCCATTAATTCTGCACTTAACTCACGATCTAACTGCTGTAAATTTTGTTGCTTAGCAATTAATTTTTGTTGTGCTTCTTCAGCTCTTTTACGAGTTAAAAACCCATTATTCTGAACTTTACGTTGAAACTCCATAGCTTCTTTCTCTAATTTCTGAGCTTTAAAGTTAAAGTCGGTTCTCGAGTCTTCTTGTTTTTTAAGAAATTTCTCGTTTAAATCGCGAGAAAAATTATAGTTATTAAGCAATGAATCTGTATTGATGTACACTACAGCACCTTCGCCTGCTACAGACTTAACTTTTTGAGAATCATTATCGCCAGAGAATTGCACAAAGTAAAGAATAGCAACAGCAACAACCAGGACAGCATTTAATGCAATAGATAAATTTTTCATAGGTATTTTAGAATTTAATTTTCATGTTTTATCCGATATCAATAATTTATTACCAATATCATGACATTTTGATTTTGCCTAACAAATATAGGTTTAAAAAGGAGACAAAAAAATACTTCGCCCTGCAAAATTAAAATCAATCAAATCCGCAGCCTACCTAAACAAGTTAATTTTTATATGCTGATAAACATCATTCTTTTTTTTCTTTAGTCTCATTACATTGTCATCAAGTAATAAAAACTATAACCCTTTAAATTAAACCACATGTTAAATAAAATAATAGCGGCAAGCCTCCCTTATATGCCAAAGAAATTAGTTTGGTTGTTTTCCAAGCGATACATTGCAGGAGAAACAATAGAAGATGCAGTAAGAGAATCGAAAAAATTAAACGACCAAGGCATTAAAGTTACTGTAGACTTATTAGGTGAGTTTATTACCAATTTAGATGAAGCCAGCGAAAACAAAGAATCATACTTAAAAATTATAGAAACTTTTGAAGCCAATAAAATAGATGGTAATTTTTCAGTAAAACCTACTTTTTTTGGATTACTGCTAGATGAAGAAGCCTGTTACCAAAACATAAGAACGGTTGTGGCTAAAGCTGCCGAATACAATAATTTTATTCGTATCGACATGGAAGATTCTCCCTGCGTTGATCAGGAAATTAAAATTTTTAGAAGATTAAAAGCCGAATTTCCTAAAAATGTTGGTCTGGTATTACAAGCTTATTTAAAAAGAACTTTTACCGATTTGCAAAACATGATGGATATGCAAAATGGTTCTTCAAATTTAAACTATCGCTTATGCAAAGGAATTTACGTTGAATCTCCTGAAGTAGCATATAAAAAGTATGAGGAAATTAATGATAACTATGTGAAAGATCTGGATTTTATTTTCCAAAATAAGGTTTATCCTGGAATTGCTACTCACGATAAGCCCTTAGTTGAAAGTGCTTATAAATTAATTGAGAAGTATAATGTTCCTAAAGATCAGTACGAATTTCAGATGCTTTACGGAGTAACTCCTGAGCTAAGAAAATCGATAATTGACAATGGCCATACCATGAGAGTTTACGTTCCTTTCGGTAAAGACTGGTTTGGATACTCTACCCGAAGATTAAAGGAAAATCCAAAAATGGCTTCCTTAATTATAAAAGCCTTGTTTAAAAGAGGCTAATAAAAAAGCGGTGAACATTCACCGCTTTTTTATGCTTCTAATTTTTCGAATCTTTAATTCCGTATCTATACATCTGCTTTAATGTAGTAATTTCTTTATCGGTAATCAGGTTATCAGGAATTTTAAGTTGTCTCTTTCTTTTCATTCGCCTTACTTCAGGCAATGTTCTTGTTGTACTTACGCCAACAATCATTTCCTGAGGAACCATTGTTTTATGCTGACTTTTTATTACGTGCTGATTAATTAGCATATCGGTATTAGCTTTGGCATCCATTTTTTCGGGACTACTAGTTAAAGCTTGATAAGTAGCCGAATTAACATTATTTTTTGCTCTCACATATTCGGGAGTATTTACCTTTGCATTAATAAAAGCTTCCTTAAAATTACCAAAACGAGGTAAAATTAAAACTTCCTGCAAAGCAACAGTATCCTTTGCCATAAACACTCCAAACAAATAAGTTTCCTGTTTTAAACTGTCGTTGATAACCACACGAACATCATGATAACCTACATAAGAATAGTTTATTGTATCGCCGGCATTTACCCAAAACGAAAACCTCCCAAAAGCATTCGATGTTCCTGCCTTCTCCTTATTTACCCTAAAATGCGTATATGGTAAAGGGGTTAACTCCTTCTGATCCATTACTGCTCCGGTAAAAAATATCGAATCTGTTCTTAATTTCTGTGCCGAAACAAGATCAGAAATTAATAACATACAAACTACGGTAAAACAACAAATACCAATTT
Organism: uncultured Marinifilum sp.; assembly: GCF_963677195.1. Taxonomy (NCBI): domain Bacteria; kingdom Pseudomonadati; phylum Bacteroidota; class Bacteroidia; order Marinilabiliales; family Marinifilaceae; genus Marinifilum; species uncultured Marinifilum sp. The sequence continues at coordinate 1,606,072 of NZ_OY781918.1, read as the reverse complement.
TTTTCATCTAATAATATTTTAGTGAACCTACTTTACAAATTTCGTAATATTTAATTACAATTCTTCCAATATTATTTCGTCAAGATTTCTTTTAGGAACGTAATGCACTCCTTTTTCATCTCTCCAATATTTAATATCTCCCTCTTTCATTTCTGTAATAACAACTTTTTCTTTGGGTTTTCCCAAAGCAATAACCTGTATTATTTTGTGTCCTTCGTTAGCATTTATAATACCTCGTAATTTTTTATCATTAAAAGCACGCAAAATACAGCCTCCAAAGCCACTTTCAACAGCTCCCAATAGTAAACTTTGAGCTGCAATACCATCATCACTAAAGTAGTTTTTTCCCAAGTTCTCATCATTTAACATGATTACATAAGCAGCAGGTCTTTCACCTTTTTCAGGTCCATCCCAATTTTTTAAATATCCTGCCCATGCCAGAGTTTCAAAAACCTCGTTCCTTTTATCTTCTGATAATACAATTTTGTATTTTAAAGTCTGAGCATTTCTACCCGAAGCACTTAAACGAGCAAAATTAATCCATTCCTTAAGTTCTGACACTGAAATTTTTTGATCTTCAAAAAATCTTCGGTAGCTACGATTATTTACAACTAAATTTTTTAACATTATTTAATATAAAATATAATTTTAATATGCTTTATTTGTGTTCCCAACCAAGTGTACACTACAGCATAAAATAATTGATTTTTCTTTATTCATCAAAGAAATTAACAAATCTATTTTAGATTTATTCTAAGTATATTTTTGCATCCAACTTTAATATCTGTTTATCAAATGCTTAAACTTCAAAAATCTACAAAAGATAAAATAAAAAGTTTTCTTATTATTAATGCAATTTGGATTATTTTCATATATCTGTGGAATTTTTTACAGATGAATCCGGAAATAGAAATTCCCAAAGAACTTCAAGATCCGTTTAAGGAGAGAATGAACGGTTTAAATCTTTTATTAGCAGGACTTTTAATGGGTACCATATTTAGCCTGCTTAATATGAGAATTCAGAAAAAGCAGGATAAATTACGTAAACAATCTTATGGTAGAATTATTATATCTTATAGTATTACACATATATTACTTACCGTTTTTAGTGTTTTTTCAATAGGTTTACTATCACAATACATTTTTGCTGGAGAAATAACTCACGTCGACATATTAAAGATTAAGGCATTTGTTAAGTCTAGTAACTTTATTAAAATCTTAATTTACACCTACTTAATAAGTTCTGGTATTATCCTAATGCAAATTATCGATCAAAAATTTGGTCCAGGTGTTCTAATCGACTTACTATTAGGAAAATTTCGCAACCCAAAAGAAACCGAGTTGATATTTTTATTTATGGATCTAAAATCATCAACCACTTATGCCGAGAAACTAGGTCATAAAAAATACAGCCAGTTAATTCAGGATTGTTTTACCGATTTAACAAATGCAGTAAAAGAATACGATGCAACTATTTATCAATACATTGGCGATGAGGTGGTATTAATGTGGCCATATAAAGAAGGAATAAAAAATCTAAACTGCGTTAAAGTATTTTATCGATTTAAAGAACTTATTGAAAAAAAATCGGACTACTATAAAAATACTTATGGTTTTACACCAAAATTTAAAGCCGGTTTAAATGGTGGTACACTTATGGCTGCAGAAGTTGGAGTTGTTAAACGTTCCATAGCTTTCCATGGCGACGTAATTAATACTGCTTCGAGAATTCAGGGCTTGTGTAATTCATTTGAGGAAGAATTTTTAGCTTCAAAATTAATTGTTAGCGATTTAGAAAATCAAAACACATTCAAGTATCAATTTGTCGATAACATTCAGTTAAAAGGTAAAAAAGAAAAGGTAAATATCTTTAAAATAAACAAATCCCACTCGTAATTGTTTATATAAATTTTATACATGGTAAAAAAAGTAATTGTTTTATTCATCGTTTTATTCAACATCTGTTACATTACAAAGGCCCAACTGAATAAAGAGAAATTTGGTGCCGATTATACATTCATCGGAAAAGGAAGTTCAGATAAAGGAGGCGATGTCTCTTTTGAAAAATATGACTTTCGTATTAGTTTTCCTAAAAAACTAGCAAAATCGAGAACAATGATATTTCACAAGTTAGAATATGCAAAAACAAATATCGACTATGGAACTACTCTAAAAATAAATAACAAAATAGAAAATTTTCATTCTGTTTCCTATGCTTTAGGATTTTCAAAACCAATAAAAAAAGGCTGGTTTCTTACTGCATTCATAAGTCCTAGCATAGCATCGAACTTCGAATCATCAATAAATTTTGATGAATTAAACTTATTTGGAATGATATTATTAAGCAAACCCATAAATAAAAAGAAAAATTTGATGTTAAGTTTAGGAGCACTTTACTCTAACACATTAGGATTTCCGGCACCTATTCCTGTAGCAAGCTTAATGTGGAAACCAAATAAAAAATGGACACTTAGCTTTGGATTTCCAAGATTCGATATCAATTATAAAGCAAGTAAGTCTACAAGTATAGGAACAAATTTAATTATAGCTGGAGAGAACTTTACATTAAGCAATGATATCTCTTACGAAGATGGCAATAAGAAAATTGATAACATAAGAATAAGAAATATCGGAGGAGCATTATATCTCAATCAAAAAATTTCTAAAATGCTTATGCTTACAATTAATTCAGGATATACTTTTAGTAGAAATTTTGAATTTAATAATGGTTCCGATTCACTTATTGATTTTGATTTGGATAACAACATCTATTTTAAAGCCGGTATTGCAGTAGGTTTATAAAAAACATCTGATTTAATAAAATTCAAATCTCCAATATCCTCTGATTATTGGAGATTTTTTTTAAATAAATTTAAGATTACTTAATAAGCAAGTCATTGCCATTAATTTAAATTTTGCCTATGTACTTTTTTTATCTAAATTAATGTAAATAAATACCAAATAATTATTCCGCTAGTTGGGTATTTTATTACAGATATAGTTCACAAATACTATTGTTTAAACATCCTTTTTTTAAGGTGTAAAAATTTTTAGAATGTTTAAATGGAAAAAACTAGGACGAATTTTTAATCCAACAAACGTAAAAAATGTTTATTGGATAAATGAGTTTGCGCAGGCTCCTTCTGTATTAATTTTTAAAGATTTTATTCGTGTCTACTTCTCATCGCGCCCAAAACCAAACAATAAAAAGCAGTACCTAAGCTATACCGGATTTCTTGATTTAGATAGAAACAATTTATTTGATATAATAAATATTGCAAGTCAACCCATTTTACCTTTGGGTGATAAAGGAAGCTTCGATGAATTTGGTATTTATCCTACATCAGTAATTAAAAATAATGATGAAATAATAGCCTATTATGCTGGTTGGACCAGATGTGAATCGGTTCCCTTTAATGTAGCCATAGGAATGGCAAAAAGTACAAATGGAGGAAAAACATTCACAAAAATAGGCAACGGACCCGTTTTATCTTACAGTTTAAATGAACCTTTCGTTTTGAGCGGCCCAAAAATCAGACGATTTAACAATCAATGGTATCTTTTCTATATTGCTGGTTGCAAGTGGATTCCAAACGAAGGAAAACCAGAGCCTGTTTATAAAATTAGAATGGCAAGATCTAAGGATGGAATTAACTGGATAAAAGAAAATCGGAATCTCATCGAAAATAAAATTGAAGAAGATGAAGCACAGGCAAGTCCGGATGTATTTTTCTACGATAACAAATATCACATGTTCTTTTGCTATCGCAACAGCTTAAATTATAGAGGTAAAAAAGGCGGATACAGAATTGGATATGCATCATCCGATGATTTATTACACTGGAAGCGAAACGACAATAAAGCTGGAATTACAATATCCGAGCAAGGATGGGATTCGGAAATGATAGCTTATCCGCATGTATTTAAACTGGATCAAAAAATATATATGTTATATCTTGGAAACTCGGTAGGAAAATATGGATTTGGAATAGCAGAACTGGAAGAATACTCAAAATAAAAGGTAGCGCTTATGAAATGGAAAAAACTAGGAAAAATATTCGACCCCAGAGATCATAAACTACCCAATAACTGTAAAGAGTTTGCTCAATCTCCTCAGGCTTTGGTTTTCGATAATTTTGTGCGCATCTATTTCTCATGTCGCGAGAAAGATTGGAATGGCAAATTCATCAGTCATATTGCATTTGTCGATTTTGATAAAAATTTCAGAAATATTATTGACATCTCGTTCCAGCCTGTTATTGCCAAAGGAAAACTCGGATGCTACGACGAACATGGTATTTTCCCTCTTAATATCTTTCGCGATAATGATAAAATATTTGCTTATATAGGTGGTTGGAGCAGACGAGTTTCTGTTTCTGTTGAAACATCAATTGGCATTTCGGAAAGTAAAGATAATGGATTAACCTTTAAAAGATTAGGAGATGGACCTGTATTAAGCTCATCCTTACATGAGCCTTTTCTGGTTGGAGATCCCTTTGTTGCAAAATTCGACAAGCTTTATTACCTATGGTATATTTATGGCGAAAGATGGATAAATGGAGACAGCGAACATGCAGAACGAATTTATAAAATAGGCTATGCAATTTCTAAAGACGCCATAAATTGGAAAAAACAACATAAAAAACTTATTGCAGATCGTTTAAACCCTAACGAATGTCAGGCATTACCAAGTGTTATTTTTCACAGGGACAAATATCACATGGTATTTTGTTATCGCCAGGCAATCGATTTTAGAAATAACAATAAAAATGCTTATCGCTTAGGGTATGCTTACTCTAAAGATTTAAAAAATTGGATTAGAGAGGATGAAAATTTAGGAATTGATGTATCAGAAAATGGCTGGGATTCAGAAATGATGGCCTATCCAAACATTTTTCATTGCAATAATAAAATATATCTGCTTTATAATGGTAATAATTTTGGACGTTTTGGTTTCGGTTTGGCTGTATTAGAAGAATAACATATTTTATAAATACGATTTAATATTTCTTTACACTATGATTGAATATAAAATAAATACCAGCAAAAGTGAAAATATCCTCATCCATTTAAACAAATGTAATAATCATTTTAATCCACCTCTCAATCAAACGGTTAACTTAAAAGAATATTCCGATAAGATTCATAAGAATTCAATTACTTTCGAAGCTTGGTATAAAAAAGAACTAATAGGACTTGTAGCCACTTATTTTAATGATAACAAAATAGATTCATTCATTACCAATGTTAGCGTAATTAAAGAATTTTGGGGACACGGAATTGCCAGTAATTTAATTGATTCCTGCATTTCTTATGCTCGAAACAATTCTTTTAAACAAATACAACTAGAAGTAAATAAAGACTCAAAACAGGCCATTCATGTTTATGAAAAATATGGTTTTAAAAATAAATCTCAGAATAATGAATCGATAATAATGAAAAACACACTACATATAAAAAAATAAAAAAACCAGTATTAATAAAATCAATACTGGTTTTTATACATACCGGCATTACGCCTCAAATCGTTTCTCAATAATATCCCAATTAATTACTTGCCAGAAATTTTCTATGTATTTCGGACGAGCATTTTGGGTATCCAAATAGTAAGCATGTTCCCATACATCCATTGTTAAAATTGGCTTAAAACCATCTCTTAAAGGATTACCTGCATTAGAGGTTTTCATGATAACCAATTTTCCTCCTGCATCAATAGCTAACCAAGCCCAACCCGAACCAAAAAGAGTAGCTCCAGCTTTCGCAAATTCATCTTTAAAAGCTTCGAACGATCCAAAAGTAGCAAGCAAAGCTTCCTTTAATTTTCCCTTAGGCTCTCCACCTCCATTTGGCTTTAATGCCTCAAAATAAAAGGTATGATTGTAGGTTTGAGCACCGTTATTAAAAATTCCACCTTCAGAATTCTTTACAATATCTTCAAGACTCGCATTCTCAAATGCTGTTCCTTTAATAAGATTGTTTAGATTATTAATATATGCCTGATGATGTTTCCCATAATGAAACTCCAATGTTTTCTGGCTTATATACGGTTCTAACTCGTTTAATTTGTACGGTAGTACTGGTAGTTTGTGTTCCATAATTTTACTTTTTTATTCAAGCATTAATTTCACAATAAAAATTTAGAAATTCAATTAAAAAGACAAAAAAAAGCCGGTCTTAAATATAAAACCGGCTTCAAAATCAAAAAAACAATAAACAAAACTAATCCTGAAAGCGATTATCCGCTTTCACCCAATTAATCACTTCTCAAAATAAGAGATGCAATCAAAACTTTTACTTAAATAATTCTAATCCAAAAATGATTTTTTACTATTACAAATCAGAATTGGAAAATACTAATCAAATTAAATAAAGTATCTATATGTTTTATACTAAAATTATTTAACCTTTTAGTAAAACTAATTTTTATCTGGATTAAATCCAATTAATTTAAAGACTTTTTTGTCTTTTATTTTTAAGTTTTATTATCGAGATCGGTATAACCAAGATTTTTAGCTACTTTCGTGCTCTTATAAAAATGATTTTAAAGTGAATAAAAAAATTTTAAACATAGCCTTACCCAACATTATTAGTAATATAACCATTCCACTGCTGGGAGTAGTCGATTTGGCATTAATGGGGCATTTGGGTAAAGTCGATTTTATTGGAGCCATTGCTCTTGGAGGAACAATTTTTAATTTTCTTTATTGGGGATTTGCTTTTCTTAGAATGGGAACTACCGGAATAACCGCTCAGGCCTATGGAGCTAGAAATTTAAGTGAAAGTATACTCTCTCTATCTAGAGCCTTAGCTGTTGCACTGGCAGGAAGTACAATTATTATCCTTCTTCAGAATCCAATTGCGAATTTAAGCTTTTACCTAATCGATAGTGAAAATTCTGTTGAAACAATTGCAAAATCGTATTTTTATATTAGAGTTTGGGCCGCTCCTGCTACTATTGGTTTATATGCTCTTACCGGCTGGTTTATTGGTATGCAGAATTCAAAAATTCCAATGATAATTGCCATAACAAGTAATATTTTAAATATTAGTCTTTCGAGTTATTTTGTTTACGGATTAAATTTAGATGCCAGAGGTGTAGCCTTAGGAACTGTAATTGCTCAGTATTGCAGTTTATTATTATCCTTGTTTTTTATCCTTAAATATTACCGCCGCCTATTTAAATACTGGAGTGCAAAAGGCATGATGAAACTTGCCGAACTAAAAAACTTCTTTATCATTAATAAAGATATTTTTATTAGAACTTTGTGCATTATATTTGTTTTTACTTTTTTTACTACCGAATCGGCTGGCGTTAACAAAGACATATTAGCAGTTAACTCATTACTACTGCAATTCCTATTTATATTTTCTTACTTTATGGATGGATTTGCCTTTGCTGCCGAAGCCTTGGTTGGTAAATTTATTGGTGCTAATAACTCTAAAAATTTATCAAAAGTAATTCGCCTCTTATTTATTTGGGGAATTGGTATAAGTATTTTATTTACCATTTTTTATACTCTTTTTGGGGTTGATATACTAACTATACTTACCAACGCCGACTCAACAATATCTATGGCCAAAAATTATTTAAAATGGATAATATTACTTCCTATTATTAGCTTTGCCTCATTCCTTATGGACGGAATTTTTATTGGAGCCACCGCCTCGGCGTATATGCGAAAAACAATGCTGGCAGCAACCTTACTGGTCTTTATTCCACTTTACTATTCACTAAATGGGATACTGGAAAATCATGGCCTTTGGATCGCCATGTTGGGTTTTATGTTTGCAAGGGGCTTATTTCAGGCTATATACTACAAAAAAGCAGTTTTAGTGCATTTTAATTAATTTTTAAGCAATGGTAATTCGAGTAAGAATGCCTCTAAATTTAAGGTAATAGCCTCACTCATTTCCTCAGATACATTATTGTTAAAATTTAGATTTTCAACTCTATCCACTACGTAGTATAACTGAATAATTTTTATATTTTCTTTTAAGCAGATATATAAAAAGTTCGCTGCTTCTCGACTTATTACATCGGGGTAATTCTTAAGATAAGAATTTGAAATATCCTGTAAATTTAAAGGGATACTGTTGCAAGTAATTCCACTTACTTTTCTAATATCCTGAAACAATTCAGGAAAAGTAAGGTTGTTTTCCAATATCTCCTCTTTAAAAGGAATTTTATTCTTGGCCTGTAAATCGAGATCAAATATAGACGTAAATTTATTGGCACTACCGAAACCCAAATCTCCAAAGTAATCATCTATTATACAAACCAAGTGATTTTTTACAGGCTGATCCTTCAAAGCATAACATCTGCCATACTGTAAAACCAAATCGTACTTATGTGTACTTAATACTTTAGTTAATTCGTAGGTAGCCATTCCACTCCCTATACCATATATTAAAATATCAATTGATAAATTCTCATAGCTAAACCGAGCATAATTCATTCCCAGGTTTTCTACCAAAATCAATTTTTTCATGAATTTTTTCAAGCATTCAAAATCATCTGTAGTAATCAAAATATCCATCATTGCAAGAACTTAGCTAAAACAAAGCATGTAAAAGTTTGTATTATCGGTAAAATTTATATTTATTTTGCATATCGAAAGATCGACTTAAATTAAAACACAAAGTACGAATGGAATTTTCAATCAACGGACAAGAAAATAAAGGATTCACAAAAGTAGAAAAATACGATCAGGAAACCATAGACGAACTGATGTATCACTATAAAAAAGTATTAGAATTACTTGGTGAAGATCCGGAACGTGAAGGTTTAATAAAAACACCATTGCGTGTTGCAAAAGCCATGCAATTTTTAACTCAGGGTTATAATCAAAAACCTGAAGATATTTTGCGATCGGCTATGTTTAAAGAAGACTATAAACAAATGGTTATTGTAAAAGACATTGAAGTATATTCGATGTGTGAACACCACATGTTACCATTTGTAGGGAGAGCTCATGTTGCATATATTCCAAACGGAACCATTACCGGACTAAGTAAAATTGCACGAGTAGTTGAAGCTTTTGCTCGTCGTTTGCAAGTTCAGGAACGATTAACCACACAAATTAAAGATTGCATTCAACAAACATTAAATCCTTTAGGAGTTGCTGTTGTTATCGAAGCACAACACATGTGCATGGCGATGCGTGGTGTACAAAAACAAAATGCAATAACCACAACATCCGATTTTACCGGAGCTTTCGAAAAAGTAGCTACCCGTGAGGAATTTATTCGTTTGATTTCGGCAAAAACAATCTAAAAAATATAAGTTTAGTAAAGGGATTAAGAACTAATCTGTTGGCGTAAAGCAAACGATAATTGCACATTGCGAACAGATTAGGTATCTTTGCGCCCTAATAATTTAATACTTAATAATGATTGATCCAATTTTAAGGATCAAACATTTTAATTAAGAATGATTTGAACTCAATATCAATTTTAGTCATAAAAAAAATAATTTGGCTTGATATGAGTTACTGAATGTATTTTTTTCACATTCAGAAATCTAAAAATTAAAAAAGATGAAAGCATATGTATTTCCGGGACAAGGTGCCCAATTTGTAGGTATGGGAAAAGACCTATACGAGAATTCGGAACTTGCCAAGGAACTTTTCGAAAAAGCTAATGATATTCTGGGTTTTCGCATTACTGATTTGATGTTTGAAGGAACCGATGAAGATTTAAGACAAACAAAAGTAACCCAACCGGCAATTTTCTTACATTCGGTTATTCTTGCTAAAACTTTAGGCGATGATTTTAAACCCGAAATGGTAGCAGGTCATTCTTTAGGTGAATTTTCGGCATTAGTAGCCAACGGAGCTCTTTCTTTCGAAGATGGTCTTAAATTGGTTTCTCAACGTGCAATGGCAATGCAAAAAGCTTGCGAACTAGAGCCATCAACAATGGCAGCAATTATTGGTTTAGACGATGAAACAGTTGAAAAAGTTTGTGCTGAAATAAGCGAAGTTGTTGTTCCTGCAAACTTTAACTGCCCAGGTCAACTGGTAATTTCAGGTAGCATAAAAGGCATCGAAATTGCTTGTGAAAAATTAAAAGAAGCTGGTGCAAAAAGAGCTTTACCACTAAAAGTAGGTGGTGCTTTTCACTCTCCTTTAATGGAGCCTGCTCGTGTTGAATTGGAAGCTGCTATTGAAAATACAAGTTTTGCAAATCCAACATGTGCAGTTTACCAAAATGTAAGTGCTAAACCTGTTACCGATCCTGCTGAGATCAAAAAGAATCTTGTTGCGCAATTAACTGCTCCGGTTCGTTTTACTCAAACAATGGTTAATATGATTGCTGACGGTGCTTCTTCATTTACCGAAGTTGGTCCTGGAAAAGTAATTCAGGGTTTAGTAAAAAAAGTTGACCGTAAAATGGAAACTGCTGGGGTTGATTCTTTTCAGGGATAATACCTCTAAATAAATACAAAAGCTCGTCTTTTACAGGCGAGCTTTTCTTTTATAATCAATTTTAAGAATAAAAAGGAGGCCTGTAGCCTCCTTTCTTATTATTTATAACTTATTACACTGGTTTGTTTTTTACCATCCATTAAAATCTCTAAAGGTTCCTTAAACCTAACATGCTTAAAATAATTAATTTGTTCTATTTTTTCTTGCTTATCTAATATTTCTATGTTAACAAAGTTTTGTTCTGTATTATTTTTAATCGAAAAATAACCAACATTCATAGAAGTAACATTATGGAAAAAATGAGATCCTAATGAAGCATCCAAAGGAAAATCTTCTAATCCCTGTTCTACAATTACTTTTGCATTAGAAATTTGCGACCAAAGAACTGGTATTCCTGTAAATTTGTCGCGAGTTCCCCAACGTCCGGGACCAAATAAAACATACTGTCGATCCTGCTCTTTCATTTTTTGATTCAACAATGCCATTTCCTCGGCCATTTCCTCGGTTTTAGTTCTGTCGAATTTACTCAAATCCATATAAATAACATCGCGAATATGATCTACCTTACCATTCCCCATTCCTTTATTGGCAATCATAACCAATTTATCTTTTTCAATTTTCGACATATCAATATCGACACTCATTTCCTGACGAATTAATGGCTTAATCTGCAACAAATGAAATGTAGGATTGCTGTCTTTTCCTTTCGAAAGATCTACGGCAAACTCTATTTCGACTGGAGCACCCATTGCCTGTTTAAATATATTTAGCAATACACTTAATGCATGTGCTACCGGAACCTGGTTGTATTTTAAGATATTCGCAAAATCGACTACTCTAGGACCTCTTAAAGATAAGTCTGGCTCTATTCTATCATTCTGAAAATCGTATACCGATGCACAATGAAGAAGATTTCCATCCTTCTCGGCCTCGGATAATTCATATTTTATAGTTACTGCATCTTCTCCATCTTTAATCAAATCGATATTCTCTTTTTTCATGTCCATGGCATAAAAATACCTTTGAGAATCTTTCATTTGATCTTCGATAGATGCCAATTGTAATTTAGGATGCTCGGGACAAAAACGATGTGTTTTTTCTCCACCTACAACATATTTCCCAAGACCAATTGCTATTACCGCAAAACCATCTTCGGGTTTCATGTATGAGAACGGATAATAATTATACGATTGAGCTACTCCACTAATATTTGGATAAAACTTTCCATTGTATTCCTGCCCTACTACTTCCTGTATGATAACTGCCATTTTTTCTTCCTCGATTTTATAATCGACAGCACTAAAGTAGGACTGTGCCTCTGGAGTAAATATTGAGGCATAAATTAATTTAATAGCAGTAATTAATTGCTGATATCTTACTTCTATATCAGAATCATTATTAGGCAATAAATAAGTGGCATAAACCCCTGCAAAAGGTTGCATTAATGAATCTTCGAATAAACCCGACGAACGCACGGCAATAGGCTTTTTCATTTCTTCGAGATACAAACGCAGTTTATTGCTTAATTTCTCAGGAATTTCTCCTTTCAGGAATAAATCCTTAACCTTTCTATAATTTTTATCGATATAAATTTTATCGTATAAATCATTTTTTTCGATAAAATTATCGTATTCATCAACTCCAATAATTGCGGTTTGGGGAATTGAAACATTAATGTCCTTAATCAACTTTTTAAAATAAATATTCTCGATAAAATTACTTAAAAAGGCTAATCCTCTTCCTTTACCGCCCAGGGAACCTCTTCCTAACCTAACTACATAATGATTAGAATTTAGTACATTAGGTCTAAATCGAATAATACGACCTCGTAATTGTTTTATTCGCGACGCTTCGAAAACATCCAAACAAAATTTTCTAAGATCTTTTACCGACTTAAAATCTTCAATTTGATATCTTCTTAATTTTTTGGCTACATTAATTTCGCCTCGAGCCATTAGCCATGTTGATATACCATTTCGTTTCGAATGAAACAAAAGTGATTCATCGGGAATGTATTTCAATTTCTCCTCGAACTCTTCCATCGATTTGGCAACAGCCACTCTTGTACCACTTTGGTTTCGAAACACAAAATCACCAAAACCTAATTTTGTGTAGATAAAATTATAGATATCCAATGCCAGAGTATCACTGTTTTTGTTTATAAAATCAGCATCAACTTGCATTGCTCTTATGGCATTATCGGTATCGTGCGATTGCATTAAACATGGAATTTTCATGTTTTTTGCCTGTACATATTTTATTAAATCAACACCTGAGTCATCATCCAATTTACCTTCTCGGGCAAATCGCACATCGGAAATTACACAAAGTAAATTCTCCATGTATTTATCGACTACTTCCACCGCATCTTCGAAAGTACTAACCAAAATTACTTTTGGCCTTGCTCGCATTTTTAATATTTTATGCAATTCGTCTATATCTCCTTCATCAGAAATTACTTTCTGAGTTTGGGTCATTACCGAAGTATATAGTAGAGGTAAATATCTTGAATAATATTTTACAGAATCCTCTGCCAGCAATATTACCCGAACATCTCCACTTTTAGTATCTGCTTCCAGATTCATTTTGTCCTCGATATATTTGGTCATTGCCATAAATATCTTGGTGGATCCATTCCAAACAAACACACGATCGATATTATTTTTTATTTTGTCGGCTGCCCGATCGAAATAAGCTAAATCGCTATTGTTATTTACCAGTACCAATACGGGAATATCCGGATTCACAGTTTTTATCTGTTTACTCAGTTCCAGGGGAGATTCCTTATCTAATCCGGCCATTAAAATGACCATATCGTAATGGCGGGTTTCGAGTGCCTCTGCGGCTTCTTCACTAGTGGCAACACTAGTAAATCTGGGAGCTGCATATAAATTTAACTGCAAATACTCTCCCACAATCTTATCGGAAAATTGCCCTTCTCTAACTATGGTATACGCATCATAGTATGTAGCAATCAAAAGAATCTCTTTAACCTTATACGGCATCAATTCCTGAAATATATCCCGATCGTTCTTCTTTCTCTTATAAATTTTAGAAATCGAAATCTCTTCCATAGGTGTTGTTTATATTTTGTGTTTGTATGTTTTCTCTATTAAAATTATCAATACAAAATACTAATAATATTAAAGTATTCCATCTGTTTTATTGATACATTAAAATGTAATATCGCATAAATATTTAAGCTTGATAATCATTAAAATTTACCTAAAAAAAGTTTGGCGAAAATAGAGATTTTTTTTTGTAAAAAACAAAGAGGAAACTCATTGTTTCCTCTTGCTTTTACTTTTATAGATATTTAACTATTCTACTTCCCAGGTATCGCCGCTATTTAAAAGATCATCCATGCATTTAATTGTTGCATTTGCCTGAACATCTTTAATTTGCTGAACTAACTTTTCTTCATAAGAAAGTGCAGCTACGTCACGGATAACGCCTAAGGCAACCGGATATTCGGGTGCTGCCATATTTGATAAAAGCCAGTGCATGTGTGGATCTGGAGTATGTGCATCGTGAATTAGAATATCCTGCTCGGTTATACCATGTTCGCCAATTGTTACAACAACCAACTTACCATTGCCTCCTATTACCAATCCTTTATTACGCTCCTTCCCGAAAATCATTCGCTCGCCATGTTTCAATACCAACTGATAATCGTCTTTCTTTTCTTTAGCAGTAATTAAAGAATGAGCACCATCGTTATAAATTACACAATTCTGAAGAATCTCTACAATAGACGTACCTTTGTGTTTCGATGCCGAAAGTAAAATTTCAGTTGTTAATTTTATATTGGTATCAATAGAACGGGCATAATATTTCGACTGAGCACCCAATGCGAGTTCTGCCGGATGGAAGGGCTGCTCAATTGTTCCAAATGGCGAAGTTTTGGTAACCATGCCTTGTTTCGAAGTTGGAGAGTACTGCCCTTTTGTTAGTCCATAAATCTCATTATTAAAAAGAAGTATGGTCATATCAATATTTCTGCGAATAGCATGAATAAAATGGTTTCCTCCAATGGCTAAAGCATCTCCATCGCCAGAAACTTGTATAATCTCTAAATCGGGATTTGCTGATTTTACACCAGAAGCAATAGCTGCTGCTCGTCCGTGAATCGAATGAAATCCGTAAGTATTCATATAATATGGAAAACGAGAAGAACATCCGATACCAGAAATAACAGCAAATTTTTCTTTAGGAATTTCCAAAGCTGCCATTGCTTTCTGAACCGAATTTAACACTCCGTGGTCTCCACATCCGGGACACCATCTTACTTCCTGATCACTTTTAAAATCTTTTGGAGTTAATTTTCCCGGAGTTTGTTGTTTTAATAATGAATCTGCCATGATTATTTCTCCTCCAATAATTGGTTAAACCTCTCTTTTAATTCTAAAACTGTAAAAGGTAATCCCTGTAACTTATTATATTGATTAAATTTTATATGCTGAAACTCACTTCTAAGATATTCTGCAAATTGTCCATTGTTTAATTCACAAACAATAATTTTCTTATATCTTCCAAACACTTCTTCGGTATTCTTAGGCAATGGATAGATATAATGAAAATGTGCAAAAGCAATATTTTTACCTTCAGCAAGCATTTCACGAACTGCGGTAGTTAAGTGTCCGAAAGTGCCTCCCCAACCTACAACCAAAACATCTGCATGATCATCTCCTTTTACAATAACATCGGGAATAAAATTAGCTATCCTCTTAACTCTTTCAGCCCTAATATCACTCATTATCTGATGATTTTCGGGTACATAAGAAACATCACCTGTAATGTTCATCTTTTCTAAACCACCTATTCTATGCTCAAGACCTTTAGTTCCGGGAATTGCCCATTTTCTGGCTAGTTTTTCTTCATCACGAGCATAAGGCTGATAATCTTCTCCTTCTTTAGCTTTTGGCACATGAATAGACGAAAGTTCGGACATTTTTGGTATACGCCATGGTTCTGCCCCATTTGCTATAAAACCATCGGTTAACAGAATTACAGGAGTCATGTGTTCCAGTGCAATTTTACCTGCTCTAAATGCATACTCAAAACAATTAGACGAGGTACTTGCAGCAATTACCGGTAGCGGACACTCTCCACTTCTTCCATGTAAGGCTTGCATTAAATCCGATTGTTCGGTTTTGGTTGGTAACCCTGTTGATGGTCCTCCACGCTGAACATTTACAATTACCAGAGGCAATTCGGTCATAACTGCTAATCCTGCAGCTTCTGTTTTTAATGCCAAACCAGGACCCGATGTAGTTGTAACGGCAAAATTTCCAGCAAAACTGGCTCCAATAGCTGTACAAATACCAGCAATTTCATCTTCTGCCTGAAATGTTTTTACGCCCAAATCTTTTCGGGCAGCCAATTCCTGAAAAATTTCGGTTGCCGGGGTAATTGGGTACGATCCACAAAATAACTCTAAGCCAGATTTCTCGGCTGCAGCTATTAATCCCCAAGCTGTAGCCTTATTTCCAGTAATATTTCTATAAGTCCCTTTTTTAATTTTTGCAGGAGCAACACTAAAATTATAAGCTAAGGCTTCAATGGTTTTAGCAAAATTAAAACCGGCACGCAATACTTTTTTGTTTGCCTCTACAACCAAAGGGTACTTCTTAAACTTATTTTCGATAAATTCTTCGGTATGCTCTAAAGGACGATCAAACATCCAATACACCATTCCCAAAGTAAACATGTTCTTGCTTCGAATAATACTTTTCTGATCCAGTCCTGAATCTTTTAAACACTCCTTGGTTAGTGTTGTAACTTTTGCTTTTATAAGATTATAATCGGCTAATTTATCGTCCTGTAAAGGATCCGATTCATATCCTGCTTTTTCAAGATTCCTATCGGTAAAACTATCTTCGTTAACAATAATGGTTCCACTTGGTTTAACCCATTTTAAATTTGCTTTAAGAGCTGCAGGATTCATGGCTACTAACACATCGGCAAAATCTCCAGGTGTATTTACCTCACTATGTCCAAAGTGCAACTGAAATCCAGAAACACCACCTACTGTTCCTTGAGGTGCTCTAATCTCTGCAGGATAATCGGGAAATGTAGCTACATCGTTTCCAAACAATGCCGAAGTATCGGAAAACTGCGTTCCTGTTAGCTGCATACCATCTCCGGAATCTCCCGAAAACCTGATTACAACTTCTTCCTTTTCAATGACTTTTGTCTTTTGATTCATGACTGTTTAATTTAATCCAAGATTAAATTCTCTTGTGTAATTAGTTTATTACTATTGAATTTGTTTAACAACTAAATGTTGTTAAACATGGATAAAGGTAGCGTTTCCCCTATTTTAGACAAGAAAAGAAAGAAAAATTTACTCACTTTTTGCAAACGTTTGTGTGATAAAAGGTTAGGGTGGATTTATGTTTGTTAAATAAGCGATAAATTATTAATTCCTATAAGATAAAAATGGAAGAATATTTAAAATATAGAATATTTCTATCAACAGTAGTAAGTATTCATATTATTCAATAAGCAATACTTTCATCAATTTCCTAGATTAATATGTACTTATTTTTAAAATTATTGTTGAGAGGCTTTCGAATTTTAACAAAAAAAGCAGCATAAAAATGATTTAATCATATTTATACTGCCTTATTTATTCTATGAACTTAATTAGAATTAAATTCATATTTTTTAATAGAATTATGGATTCTGATCTGCAGGTGTAATCTCAGGATTATTATTGATTTCAGAATCAGGTATCATTAATAAAATATCCTTATCATTGTACATCATATCTGGTAATAGATAACCATGATTAGATCCATCATAATCCCTAACAATAGTATCTTTGAATCTCTTTTTATAAAATAAAGCACGACCTTCACCCCATAATTCAATTCTTGCTTGCAAATATATTTCTTGTAGTAAAGCATCTCCAGAAAGGGAAGCAACATTATAAGGATCAGTATTATTACATCTAGCATAGATCAACTCTAATAATATAGATTTAGCTTCAGAATCTTTACCTTGTCTAGCTAAAGCTTCAGCTTCGATCAAATACATTTCAGAAGCTCTCATTAACACATAATCGGAAACCCAATCTAATTCCTTTCCAGCTTCATTATAAAATTTATTTTGCCATGCATTTCCATAAGTATCTCTATTATCTTCATCCTTATTATAAAATGTATCATATCTATAATCATCAGGACTTATATGTGAAAATAATTTAGCATCCATTATTTTATACATATCAAACGGAGTATAACCATCGTCAACACTACTTACATGAGAAAAGAAAGAGTCATAACTATTATTTGTTTCTGTTGTAACATCTATACCCCAAATCCATTCATCATTATTGATATCGTTAAAACCACTTTGATACTCAGTTTCAGACATAAAAGAGTAACCAACTTTAGCATTAGCAGCTTCTTCTTGAGCTTTTGAATAGTTCCCCATAAACAAAGCTACCTGTGCATAGATAGCAGATAAAGCCTTCTTATTAAATTGACGAACTCCTAAGGAAGCAACATCTTTAACATTAAATGCAATTTGAGCTGAATCTAAATCATTAACAATTTGGGTATATACTTCTCCAACACTATTTCTACCTTTAGGAGCATCATTAACAGATGTTGTGTAAATTGGTACACCAGGCGCATTCTGATCATCCAAATATGGATGCTGTAGCATGTTTATTAATTTAAAATAGCAATACCCTCTTAAACCTCTAGCCTGTGCGTAAATCGAAGCAAGATCAGGATCTTCTGGAACAGTTGGCATAGTTTCAATAATTCCATTTAAAGAATAAATTAAACTATAAAAAGTCCTCCAATAATAGGTAGGTCGTGAGTATGTAGCACTGTGCACTTGTAAAGTATATTCCCACCAATACCAACCATATCCCTGAGAAACCATAGACATATCACCAGAAAACAAATCCGAAACAAGATCAAACGATTTTTGTCCAGAATAAGGTTCCCTATTACTTACTGCCTCATTAAGTAATAATGTACTATATACACCTTTTAACTTACCATCAATAACTCCAGCTAATTTAGAAGCCGGTAGATCAGCTAACTGTTCCGGTGTTACCTGTGCTTCAGGCTCTGCCTCCAAGAAATCTTCAGAACAACCAATAAAGCTAAGTAAGAAGATTCCTAATATTATATATTTAAATTTCATCATTTTCATGTATTACGGTTAAAAAGTTACTTTTACTCCCATGGTAACTGCACTCATAGGTGTATATCGATATTCATCTGAACTACCAGTAGTAGAAGTATTAGGATAAAATCCTTTTCGTTTAGTAAACGTATATAAATTATTACCTGACGCATAAACACTTAGCGCATCAATTTTTAATTCATCACAGATTTTATCAGAGAAAGAATAACCTAATCTAACATTTGACAATCCTAAAAATGAAGCGTCAGTTAACCAACGATCCGATCTAGAACTAATATCCTTATCCAAATCATTTGTTAATCTTGGAACGTCAGAATTCACATTATCAGGAGTCCATCTATTTAAAATATCTTTATGGTATATACCTTTACCTACAGCTCTTGAAGAATTCATAAGATCTGCATAAATACCATCATAAGCTTTTCCTCCGATTTGATAAATACATCTTATATCTAAATCGAAACCTTTATATCGGTAATAAACAGAAAAACCTCCTTGAAGATCCGGTATAGCAGTATTACCTACGAACACTTTTGTTGCATCACCGTAATCAGTAGTTTTTTCCCATGTATAATCACCTAACTCATCTTCAGTAGACTTATTTATATCAGCAATATTACCATCTTCATTAACAGCAACCCACCATTGAGCTTGACCAGTATTAGAATCTACACCAGCATATTTTTGAATATAACGATCATAAATTGAACGACCTTTTTCATAACCAAATGTACCACTACGGATAAACTCAGAAGCCTCTCCTGTAGCAGGATCTGCAGGCATTTTCGTAATCTCATTCTTATAATGAGCTCCGTTTAAATTAATAGTCAATTCATGATCATTATTACTAATTGGGGTATAAGAGAAACTAAATTCTATACCAGAATTACGCATATCTAAGTCATTAACATAAATACTTGAGTATCCAAGAGAACCAGCTACATCTCTGGAATATAACATATCTTTAGTATCTCGAATATAGTATTCAAATGATCCTGATAATTTTTTGTTCCATAAATCAAACTCTACTCCAATATTAAAGTTAGTATTAGACTCCCAAGTTAAGTTAGGATTACCTTTAGAATCAAACTCTAAAGCCATTTGATCATTCAGATTAGCTACATTATACAAATCAAATGCAGGATAGGAAGAAGAAATATTTTCATTACCTGAAACACCATAACTAGCTTTTAATTTTAGTAAATCGATAAAATCGTAATCTGCTAAAAAGCTTTCATCACTAGCCTTCCAAGATCCTCCAATAGACCAAAAATCTCCCCATCTATCATTAGGGAAACGTGAACTTCCATCACGACGATAAGATCCTTTTAAAAAATATCTACTCTTGTAATCATAAATTACTTGACCAAAATAACTTTCCATAGAACGACTATAAGTATCAGAACTTAAAGACTCCAATTTAATTGCATTGCTAAATTCTGGAGTATGTTCTTTCAAAGTCCCTGTTTTATAACCATATTGATATTTACGCTCATAATCGTAAACCTCATGTCCTAACATAGCAGAAATAGTATGATCGTCAAATTGTTTGTGCCAATTTAATATTTGATTCCAAGTGTAAGTAATTTTATTATTCGTAGTTCTAGAAACGGATCCTTTTCCTTTGCCATCACCATACAAAGAATTCTGTTGTCTTGCTGACAAAGAACTTTGATATGTTACTCCAATTCTTGATGAAAATTTAAAATTCTCAAGAAAGGTAGCTTCCAAATAAGAATTAGCAGTAACTTCATTAATTTCAGTAAATCTTTCATCTAACTCATAACTACGAGCTGGATTAATAAAGTTTCCAAACCTTCTTTCTAAATCTGTAGATCCATCAGAATAGTCATACAAATAATCCCCATTTTCATCTAGCACCTTGTTATAATTCTCATCATAAACAAAAACAGGATAAATTGGTGGAATATTATTAATGAAATAAAATGCATTATTAGCTGCACTACTATCCTCACTTACAGGATTAGTCATCTTATAATAAGTATAACTTAACTTATTAGAAGTTTTTAACCAGGACTTAACTTGATGATCTAAATTAATTACAGAACTCAAACGATCAAAACTTGATTCCTTAACATACCCCTCATCATTCAAATAATTAATAGATGAATAATAAGTTGTTCTATCCTTACCTCCTCTAAAACTAATACCAACAGATTTTTTCAATCCAGTCCTCATCATTTCATCTTCCCAGTCATCATTAATCATTCGATTTGCACCTGAATTAAATCGACCATCTAAACCTACAAGTTGATTATCTGCAACATCATATAAATTATAACCTCCAAGTTGACTAACGAGATTTTCTGAAGCCCAACTATTAGCATCATTCAAATCTAAAGCTCCAGCAACTGCATATAACTTTGAATTTCTTAATGCTTCCCATGACAACTCATAATATTCTTCTGGAGAATCAGTCGTATCATAATAAGGCAATAATCTAAAACTTGTACCGAAATCAACATTAACATCGATCTTAGATTCTCCTTGCTTTCCTTTTTTTGTTTGAATTAGAACTACACCATTTGCAGCTCTAGACCCATACAAAGCTGCAGCAGAAGCATCTTTAAGTACAGTAAAAGACTCAATATCTCTAGTATCGATTGAACTCAAATCTCCACCAAAAGGAATACCATCTAAAACATACAAGGGTTCCGATGATGCATTTAAAGAACCAATACCTCGAATCCTAATTTTAGCTGTTTCACCAGGTTGTCCTGAAGAATTAATAACCTGAACACCTGCAACCTCACCTTCCAAAGCTTTTGTTAACTCGGTAGTTTTTCTCTTTTCTAACTTATCAGCTTTAACTACTGTAGCCGAACCTGTAAAAGATGATCTTTTTGCGGTACCATAAGCAACAACCATTACTTCATCCATACCAATAGACTCAGATTCCATTACAACGTTTAAAGTTGAACCAGTAATTGCCAACTCTTGAGTAGTCATTCCAACAAATGAAAATACCAAAGTATTTTCTCCTTGAGGAACATTTAAAGAGTATTTACCATCGAAATTGGTTGTGGTACCAATGGTTGTACCCTTAATAATAA
Organism: uncultured Marinifilum sp.; assembly: GCF_963677195.1. Taxonomy (NCBI): domain Bacteria; kingdom Pseudomonadati; phylum Bacteroidota; class Bacteroidia; order Marinilabiliales; family Marinifilaceae; genus Marinifilum; species uncultured Marinifilum sp. The sequence continues at coordinate 1,584,402 of NZ_OY781918.1, read as the reverse complement.
CGGAAACTCCGGGGATCGACAGCCCATCTTCAGCTGAAGTAACCACCCCTGAAACTTCTCGACCTTGGGCTAAAACACCCTGTAATCCTATAAAAAACAGGATTAGCATCGAAACTAAACTTTTTTTCATAAATTTTTAGTTAGTGGTTAATTATAAATTAATACACATCTATTTATACACTAAAATCTAAATAGATTTTAGAAAGAGTATACATAAAAAACACTTTTCATTCCAAAATAATAATACTTGTACCCCTACTTATTACTATCTATCCTGAAAACCCTTTAGTATTACTATTGTTTCTTAAAGTTCAAAAGTGTGAAAAAATCTTAAATAATCAAACCTTTTTTTTTCGTAAACCTTTTAAATTTAAATAAAAACAATGAAAGCATCTTACAATTTTCATAAAAAATTAAGTATCTCATTTCAATTTAACATCGAACTACAATACTGATTTTCAGTTTCGTTTCCGTTAACGTTTGCGTAACTTCTTTACAACATATTTTGCATTTTTCGCTCAGATTTATTTTTAATTATCTTTGTATTTATAATCAAACTAAATAAAAAATGGCTATTGTTAGAGATTTAAACGGAAACTCGCCAAAATTCGGAGAAAATTGCTTTTTAGCTGAGAATGCTGCTATAATTGGCAATGTGGAAATGGGAGACGATTGCAGTATTTGGTACAGTGCTGTGCTAAGAGGTGATGTTCACTATATTAAACTTGGAAATAATGTAAATGTACAGGATAATGCGACTATACATGCTACTTATAAAAAATCGCCAACCAATATTGGAAACAATGTTTCAATAGCTCATAATGCTGTTGTTCATGGTTGTACCATAAAAGATAATGTTTTAATAGGAATGGGAGCTGTAGTACTCGATAATGCAATTATTGAAAGTAATGCTATTATTGCGGCTGGTTCTGTGGTAACAAAAGGAACTCACGTTGAATCGGGAAGTGTTTATGCCGGATCACCAGCTAAAAAAATTAAAGAATTGAGTCCTGAACTGTTAGAGGGTGAAATTAACCGAATTGCAAATAGTTATGCAATGTATGCCAGCTGGTACGAGAAAGATGAAAAACCTGTAGAGTAATTTTTAATGAATCGTTAAAGAGCTTATATCAATAATAAATTGCATCCCAAAAAGTTAAGCAAAACATTGGGATGCAGTTCATGAAAGGTATAGGCTTTTTTTTAATAACTAATGTGCTTAGCTTGTAGATTTGTATTTAGAAATCGACTTGCTTTTTCCTCAAAACTATCAACAAATTCTGTAGTTAAATATTCGCATTCACCATTTTTCGTACAGCGAATATCCATTTCAGGATGACGAAACAGGTAATTACGCAAGCTCTTAGCTACAATTTCTCCTTGAGAAATTACATTAATACTTTTGGGAAGGTATTTTAAAATTTCCTGTCTTAATAATGGGTAATGAGTACAACCTAAAACTATTGTATCGATAAGAGGATCTTTAGATAAGAGATTTTCAATATTTTTTTTAATAAAATATTGCCCTCCTTTAGTTTTGAACTCATTATTCTCGACCAAAGGAACCCACATTGGACAGGCTTCCTGTACAACAGTAATATGAGGATAAAGTTTTTTTATTTCGAGAGGATAAGAGTTTGATCGCACAGTTCCTACTGTACCCAAAATACCAACATGCTTTGTTAATGTTAATCCCTCTACTTTTTCAACACTGGGTCTGATAACCCCTAAAACCCTTTTGTTTTGGTTTATTTTAGGTAAATCGTTTTGTTGGATGCTTCGTAATGCTTTTGCCGAAGCAGTGTTACAAGCCAAAATTACCAATTCACATCCCATAGAAAAAAGATATTCTACAGCTGCCAATGTATAGTCATAAACTACATCGAAAGAACGTGTTCCATAAGGACTTCTGGCATTATCACCTAAATATATAAAATCATACTCAGGTAATTCCTTTAATAACTCATGCAATATGGTTAAACCTCCGTAGCCCGAATCGAAAACTCCAATGGGTTGTTTGTTCATACGTCTTAAATTTTTTAAGCAATATGTAAAAATAAAAAAAGGTGGTATTAAAAATACCACCTTACTTATATTATATTGAAAAGTTTATTGAATTCCCAACTTTGCTTTTACCAATGGCATAACATCAACACTATTTTCTGAATTGAATAGAATTACTCCAGTACTGATATCAAAAATATAGGTGAATCCATTTTCTGCACCAACATCTTTAATTGCTTTTGAAGCTTTATCGAAAATTGGTTTTAGCAATTCATTTTGAGTTTTTTGAAGTTCTTGTTGTGCAAAACCATCGAAAGTTTGCATACGATTTTGCAAATCCTGAATTTCTTTTTCTTTAGTTGCTTTCATAGCTTCCGAAAGAGTTTCTCTTTTTTCAACATAAGCATTAACAAGAGTTTGATACTCTTCTCTCATTTCTTTAACTTGCTTATCGTATTCTGCTGCTTTTGCTTGAATTTGTGTTTGCGCAGTTGCTTTTTCAGGCATAATTGACAACAACTGGTTGGAGTCGATATGTCCGAATTTTGCAGTTTGAGCAAAAATGTTAGCTCCCATTAAAAGGAAAGTGGCTACTAATGTTACTTTTAAAAACTGTCTCATAGTATACTCAGTTAGTTTTTTATTTGAAATTTTAATTAGTTCTTATACCTAACTTATACAGTACTTTATCGCTTAAATCGAATTTTGCGTTACTGTATATTATTGTTGGCCCATTAGCACGATCAATAATCATACCATAACTTCCAGACTTCGCTATCTCTTTGATTGCCTCATATATATCATCCTGAATTGGCTTCATTAATTCCTGACGTTTTTTATAAAGCTCCCCATTTCTTCCAAAATAAGTTTGCTGAAGTTTCTGTGCCTTTACTTCTTTATTATGTATTTCTTTTTCTCTTTTTTGTCTCATTTCTGCAGAAAGGAATACTTCATCGGCTCTATATTTAGCATGTAATTCCTTAATGTCTGCCGCAATTGTTTCAATTTCATTTTGCCATTGCTGCGAAACCTTATCCAATTGTTCCTGAGCATTTTTATAGTCAGGCATTTTATTCAAAATATACTCTGTATCAACAAAACCATAACGTTGTTGTGAAAATAAGCTTCCATAACAAACACATATTACAACTATTAATAAAAGTATACGTTTCATAATAACACCTTTCATAAACAAACTCTAAAATAACCTAAATTAATCCAGCTCACAAAAGCCCTAACTTAAAATATGTTAAAATTGTTGACCAATTACGAAATGAAACTGACCACCATTCTGTCCAGATTGATTAGCTTCATCGAATCCATATCCATAATCGATTCCCAGTAGTCCAAACATAGGAAGAAAAATTCTAAGACCAACCCCAGCTGATCGCTTTAAATTAAACGGTTGAAAATCTTCAAAATCGTACCATGCATTACCTGCCTCGGCAAAAGCTAAAGCATAAATTGTAGCCGACTGACTTAAGGATAATGGATAACGAAGTTCGGCAGTAAATTTACTATAAACATTACCACCTAATCGTCTACCATCAGTGGTTACTGGTGTTAAAGATCCATTTTCGTAACCCCTTAGACCTATATTATCACTTCCGTACATGCTGTATCCAGACATTCCATCACCACCAACTTCGAAACCTTCAAAAGGAGATCTTTTGTCTTTATCATAGTATCCTAAGTATCCGAATTCAGCACCCGTATATAAAACCAGTTTGTCGTTTTTGGCTAACAAACCATTATACATTTTTCCTTTAAATGTCCATTTATGGTACTCCACCCATTTGTACAGTTCATCATCGTCGGCTCTGGCATAATCCAAATCTTCGAACCATGAATAAGGAGGAGTGAATTTTAAACTCAAAGAGAATGATGATCCTCTACGTGTGTACAACGGATTATCTATAGAACTTCGTGAAAGTGTAGTTGTAAAACTAAAATTGTTCGATGTACCATCTGAAATTAAATAGTATTGCCAATTATTTAGATTATAGTTTTGGTAACTTACTTCGTTGTATAATGAAAAATAATCATCAGGCCATTTTAGTCTACGAGCTAATCCTACACTGGCTCCAAAAATTTTCTGGCTCTGATCAGAATCATTACCATAAGTTGTATAATAATTATAACTACGACTATAGCCTGATTGCTGAGAGTAATAAATAGAAGTACTTAGTGAGGTAGGTTTTTTACCACCTAACCATGGTTCAGTAAACGAAATACTGTACGAATTATAGTAAGAACCATTGGTTTGGGCACGAATACTTAAAGTTTGTCCATCACCCGTAGGTAGCGGACTCCAAGCTTCTTTATTAAAAATATTACGTATGGAGAAATTCGAAAATTTTAGCCCCACAGTACCAATAATCATACCTGCTCCCCAACCACCAGAAAGTTCAATTTGATCGTTTGCTTTTTCTTCCAGTTCATAAGTAATATCAACAGTACCACTTTCTGGGTGAGGTTTGATATCTGGGTTAATTGCTTCCGGATCGAAATGACCTAACTGAGCAAGCTCTCGCACACTTCGAATAATATCCGATTTACTAAACAACTCACCTGGATAAGTGTACAACTCTCTTCGGGCAACATGTTCGTGAGTCTTTGTATTTCCAACAATATTAACACGGTCGATGGTAGCTTGCTTTCCTTCAATCATTCTCATTTCAAGATTAATTGAATCTTTACCAACTACTTTCTCAACAGGGTTTACATTAAAAAACAAATATCCTCTATCTAAATACATATTACTAACTGCATCATCATCAGAACTTAGTCTTTCATCCAAATAGGTTTGATTGTATACATCACCTTTTTTGATTTTTAAAACTCTCTCCAAATCAAAAGCAGTATATACAGTATTACCAACCCAAGTTATATCATTAAAGAAATATTGATTACCTTCTTTTAACTTAAGGTATAAATTAACTCTATCATCGGATACTTGTTCAACACTATCGGATAAAATGATAGCATCACGATATCCCTCTTCGTTATACTTTTCTATTAATGTAATTTTATCTTCTTTCCACTTATCTTCAATATATTTTGCTGATTTAAAAAAGTTCTTAATCCTTTTTTCTTTAGAACCTTTAATTGCCTTTTTAACTTTTTTATCGTTAAGTGCAGTATTACCTTCAATAAAGATATTCTTAATCTTTATTTTATTATTTCTATTCATATTGATATCAATAATCACACTATTCTCTTCTGATGGATCATCTCTTTGTAATACACTTACATCAATATTAAAGAAACCTTTCTCTTTAAAATAATTTTCTACAATTGTTTTAGTATTTGCAATTAAGAAATCGGTAACCTGACTTCCTTTTTGCAGCTTTAATTTCTCTTTTAACTTATTTGTTTCACTCTTAGAAGTTCCATTATAAGTAACATCAGATAATCGGGGACGCTCCTGAAGGTTAATATTCAAATAAATCTTCTTATCGATAAGTTTGGTAGCAGTAATTTGAATATCGGAAAATAGTCCCTGCTTATACAATTTTTTAATTGCTTTGGTCACTTTTTCACCAGGAACTTCGATATCGGCCCCCACTCGTAAACCAGATATTTGAACAAGCACATTACTCTCCAAATGTTTTACTCCACTAACAGTTACTCCACCCAGTTCGAATTTTTTGGGAGAAGAGTAATGCAGAGTCGGATTATAAATTGTATCTGTTTCCTGCGCTAAGGCAGTGATACTTAAAAATAGAGTAAATATAAAAGTTAATCGTTTAATCATTACTTAAGTTATAATGGTTAATTCTTAATTATCGTTTAATTGTTCACTAGTTTTACCAAACCTTCGTTCTCGATTTTGGTAATTGAAAAGTGCCTTATATAATTCTTCTTTAGTAAAATCGGGCCAAAATAGATCTGTAAAATACAATTCTGAATATGCAATTTGCCAAAGCAAAAAGTTACTGATCCTATTTTCTCCACTAGTACGAATTAAAAGCTCAGGATCGGGAATACCTTTTGTTGTAAGATGATCCTCAAAAATAGCATTAGAAATTTGATCTGGGTTTAATTCTCCTTTAGCAATTTCTTCTGCAATATTTTTTACTGCATTTACAATTTCCCATCTAGAACTGTAGCTTAATGCTAATACCAGAGTTAAACCCGAATTGCTAGCTGTTGTCGAAATCGTACCATTTAGTTTAGCTCTCACCTCTTTTGGCAAGCTAGTTAAATCTCCAATAGCTTGTAATCGCACATTATTTTTCATTAAAGTAGGAGTTTCATTTTCAATTGCTTCTACAAGCAAAGACATTAAACCCATTACTTCATCTTTAGGACGATTCCAATTTTCTGTTGAAAAAGCATAGAGTGTAAGATATGATATACCTAATTCTGCAGCACCTTCAACAGTTTGCTTTACTGCTTCAACGCCATTCTGATGACCAATAATTCGATGTTCGCCGCGCATTTTTGCCCAGCGTCCATTTCCATCCATAATAATTGCCAGATGATTAGGCAATTTTTCTTTTATGATTTTATCCTTGAATGACATATTCTATTTTACAAATCGATCATAAGAATGACAAGCTTCATTATCTGGAAATAGCTTATAACTAAACATGATTCCGAAAAAAGAAGCCCAATCATTATTGTGCATTAAATTGCTTTCGTTAAAATTATTTGGATCATCTAAATGATCCAAATCATCGGTAAAAGTTTTTCTAAAACTCCATTCCAATGCCGCTGTCCACCTACCTCCAAGATTGTATTTAAATCCTGCACCCATTGGTATTGTAAGTGAAGATTCGGTACTACTTGGAGCTATATAACCAATCCCTGCCGTAACATAGGGAACCAATCTTTTTGTTTTTGTTTTTCCAGGAGCCCAAAATGGTTGAAAATTAAATTCTGCTTGCAATGATAAATCAACCACATCTGTATCAAATGAAGCACCTCTATTTTGCTGATAATAATTATTAGCATCCGAGTCTTCTCCACTTAATCCAGAAAATATCATACTTGCTCTAAGAGAATAACGAGAATTAAAGTTGTATCGATAAATTCCTCCTATTGCCACTGAACTTGAGTAAAAATGATTGGTCGGATTAATATCACCCATGTAATAGGCAACACCACCGAAAAAACCTAACTCAGCTTTGGTTTGCGAAAATGCCGAATTGCTAACGACAAAAAACAGTATCCCAAAAATCAGTTTATACATGAAAAACAAGTTTGTATTTTTTCTCCTCACAAACGAATTTCAACCCGATGAATACCCTATAATCATTGATCTGATTAGGACACACACAGCCAAAATTCATTCACAAGCTACAAAAGTAACATATAATCTTAAAAAACCTTATTCCGTGAGAAAAATAAAACGATTGTCTCGTTAAATTTTGTTAAAATAAAAAGTATTGTTCCTGAGATTATTAATTACGCTTATCAACACCCCACATAAGCTTGTTTCGCAAGGTTCCATAAAAGCTGTGAGTTTTTAGTTTCAAGACCTTAATTTGAAAGTTAGCTCTTTTAATTTTGAGTTGAACCGACGAATCGAAGGTACACGAACGCGAATCCAGAGATGCCATATACGACTTACTCCTACCCTCTACTCTTAATGTTATTTCGTGATGATTGGGAACAACAATTGGACGTACGGTAAGATTATGAGGCGAAATAGGTGAAATTACAAAATTTTGAGTATTAGGAATTAATATAGGGCCTCCAACACTTAAAGAATAAGCAGTTGAACCTGTTGGTGTAGATATTATAAGTCCATCGGCCCAATAGGAATTTAGGTATTCGTTATTAAGATAAGTATGAATGGTTATCATTGAAGCCGAATCGGTTTTATGAACCGTAAATTCGTTTAAGGCATAATTAAATTCATCGAACAATCCATTTTTAGAACTTTCCAACTGGAGTAAACTTCTCTCCTCTATAGTAAACTCTCCTGCAATAATATCTGCCAGAGCCTGTGGTATTTCATCCTGAGCTATATCAGCCATAAAGCCTAAACGACCACTATTAATACCTACAATTGGAATTCCCGAATCGCGAACAACGCGAACAGCATCGAGAAAGGTTCCATCTCCTCCTATTGAAAAAACAAAATTCACATCTTTATTAAGATCTTTGTATTCTGAAAAATATCCTCCTACAGGAGGTTTAAAATTTATTTCCCGAATCAAAAAATCGTATAAAGGCTCATAAATAAATACCTCCACATTGTTCTTTGCGAAAACTTCAAACATCATTTTAAAGCTATCGGTAAAATTTTCGTTAAATAATTTACCAAACAGGGCTATTTTCATTGTATTGCAGTTTGATTGTAAAAGTTGCTACTCCATATTTTTCTAATGAAAAATTCTGAATAAGCTTGTGACAAATATAAATGATTCTGCAAGTCTTCAAAACCCAGCTTACATAAAATAGTTAATTCCATTTATATATTTAAAAAACGCATAAAAGAATTGTAACGATCCTCAAGTACATCTTTCATATCATCTTCACGAACATAAGTAGTTTTAATGGTGTAGTCGTATCGCAAAAAAGTTTGAATTATAGAAGTAAGATTAGTATGATTAATTTTTATTGTTAATTCTATTTTTCTCGAATCGCTTGAAGATTTCACATAAAGGCTCAAAATTTTTGCATCGTTACTTTCTACAATACGAGATATTTCGCTTAATGCATAATCAACAGAATTTAATTCAAGAACAATTATTCCTCCTGGTTCTCTAACGGAAAATATTCTTTCTATGTATTGCATTAAATCGTTTAGAGTAATTAAGCCCAAATAGGTTTTCTCATCTTCTAAGACAGGAATTACAGTTAACTTTAAACGCGATACAATTTCAACAACATCATAAATATGCTGATTCTCGGATACATAAGGACTAAATAAGGATAATTTTTGCCCTCCTATTGGATCTTCGGCCTTATTTAAATCATAAATATCATTATCAGAAATTAATCCTAAAAACTCATCGCCCTTTACAATTGGCAAATGTGAAACTCTAAATATTTCCATCCAATTAAGAGCCTGTATACCTGTATCCGTCTCGCGTAATACGGGAACAACATCAGAAATTAAATCTTTTGCTATCATATTTACCTGTTTTCTAGGAATTACTTTTAATTTTGCCAAGAGGTAATGTCAGTTTTAAACAATATAACTCCACATACCCGTCATTCTTTTTAATTTAAGATTTCATAAAAATGACTAGACTTAGTGTAAATATAAACAAAATTGCGACATTAAGAAATGCTCGCGGAGGTAATACTCCTAATGTTTGCGAAGCAGCAATAAACTGTGAAAGATTTGGTGCAGAAGGAATTACTGTGCATCCTCGACCAGATGAAAGACATATTCGTTATCAGGATGTTAAAGATTTAAACCCTTTGGTAACTACCGAATTTAACATTGAAGGTTATCCTTCGAGTGATTTTATAGATTTAGTTTTAAAAACCAAGCCCGATCAAGTAACACTTGTACCTGATCCACCTGAAGCCATTACTTCAAATGCAGGATGGGATACTGTAAAAAACAAGGATCTATTAATCGAAATTATTTCAAAATTTAAGGCCGAAGGTATTCGCACATCAATATTTGTAGATACCAACCTGGCCAATATTGAAGGAGCCTTGGCTACTGGGACCGATAGAGTTGAATTGTACACAGAACCTTATGCGGCAAATTATGCAGTTAACAAACAGGAAGCAATACGTCCTTTTGTCATTGCTGCTAAAAAAGCAAGTGACTTGGGTTTAAAAATTAATGCAGGCCACGATTTAAGCTTGGAAAATCTAAACTATTTTTACAAAAATATTCCAAATTTAGCCGAAGTATCAATTGGTCATGCTTTAATTTCCGATGCTTTGTATTACGGACTTGAAAATACAATACAGATGTATCGAAAATGTTTAAAATAGACATTTAGAACTCATAAATATTTGAAAGGATGTCTTATTAAAAAAGGCATCCTTTCTTTTTTTATTTTAAAGGTCTAATTATATCTTTATTTGTATGAAATTAAATTACAGAAAATTTGGAGAAGGACATCCAATTATAATTGCACATGGCTTATATGGCTCGTCGGATAATTGGGTAAGTATTGCTAAAGATCTTGCCAAAAATTTTGAGGTATTTTTAATTGACCAAAGAAACCATGGAGCTTCTCCTCACTCAAATTCTCATACCTATCAGGACCTAAAAGAAGATTTGCTGGAATTTATGAACGACCATCGCATTGAAAAAGCAACACTTTTAGGGCATTCGATGGGAGGAAAAACAGTTATGTTTTTTGCGGCCGAGTATCCCGAAAGAATTAGCAATTTATTGATAGCTGATATCGCTCCAAAAAACTACTCGAAAATTTCAAATGCATCAATTCAAAGTATCGACCATAAAAATATTGTTTCGGCAATGTTGAATTTTAAGTTTGACAACTTTAAATCGAGAAGCGAAATAGATCAAAAACTATCTGAAAACATTCAGAGCGAACGAGTACGCCAGTTTCTTCTTAAAAATTTAAAAAGAGATGCTGAAAAAATTTTTAGCTGGAAACTAAATATTAAAACCATAAGCAAATTCCTTCCGCAAATAATGGATGGAATGAACAAAAATGATTTTACACATGGAAAAGGAATAAGAGGTTTTCCTGTTCTTTTTATGCGAGGAGCCAACTCAAATTACATTACTGATGATGATACCAATTTAATTCGAACCATATTCCCCTATGCCGAAATTACTACCATCCCTAATGCTGGCCATTGGCTACATGCCGAACAACCCAAGCTACTGGTAAAAACCATAGAATATTTCGTGCTTGATTAAATAACAAAAAAACTCCGCAAAATGCGGAGTTTTTTTATTCTTATATCTCAAGTAAACTTACCATTCACCACCTAATTTTATGAATTGCGATCGTGCCTGAATATTAAAAGAATGAATATCTCCCTGATAAGGCTCAATATCTTCTTCGTATAAATAAGCCACAACTTTCACATAAAAGGTATCGCCTAAAGCTAGGCCAAAATCACCAGCATTCTCTTCTTCAAGAATAATACTCTCCATATCATCACCAGAAGCTGGTTGCCAATTAGATGTGTATAAAGGATTATTTTCATCTTTCTCAGAATTTAAAATTTCTATATAATAAAATGCATCGGCATTATTAATAGCCTTCCATTCTACACTTAAAGACAAAGCTCCTTCTCCTGCATTATGATCAGGGTCGATCGATTGATAATTTAAAGCCTCAATATCCTCATTATAAATCTCATCAACAAGCTTATACTCTTCTCCTGATGTCATTTTCACATAAAACTTAGCTGTTTCGGCACCACTAAAATTTTCGAAATATTCTTTAGCATCTATTTCCTTTAAACGCCAAACGGTTTCGCCTGTTGAGCTTTGTGCTTCAATTAAATCATAAGTTTTATTTTCAAGAATTACTTTAGCCTCTTCAACATTACTTCCTTTAACTTCAAACTCGTAACGATACATACTCTCATAGGCTCCATTACTCAAAATAACTTCTTTTACAAGAATGGCATCTGCAGTTAAATCATCCAATTCGGGTATTGACGAATAAAAATCCCAGTTGCCCAGCGAACTTTTCAAGAATAAATGATTCGCAGTTGATGATTTATCGATTGTATATTCCCTTACATTTCCACTAGTTTCATCATCGATAGTAAGTAGTACATTATCATCCGACAACATCCAGGAACCCGCCTCATCATTATCTCTTCTGCCACTAAAATCCTGCTTTACCAAGTCTCCACCACCATTAAATCGGTAAACCAAAATAGCATCGTCGGTAGAGTAATTTTGATTTTGATAAGGATTAGCATACCAATACTTATTCTTTAAATCGCTGGTTTGAAAAGCAAATTCTTCCTCATCACCTCCTCCACTGCTTCCGCATGATGATAGAAACATACTCCCAATAATAAGGGCCGAAAATGATAGTTTTTTATATAATGAACAATTCATTTCTATATCTTTTAGTTTAAATTTCAGATTTTATTTAAGAACTTAATATTACCAGTAAGTTTAACACGAAAAAACTCAATTTATTGTACAATAACAAGTGTATTACAATAATATTCTTTCAAAATTTTCTACTGAAATTAACTCTTGTCCCTGATATCGTAAAAAAAGTTGAGCGGTGGCTAATATATCTTTTTCGCAGTAAATAGCTATTCGCTCAATATCCCGTTCTTTCCAATAAACTTCTCCAACCATAGAACCATCAATATCATCTTTTGGAGTTGGAATATTAAAAACTTCGCACAATAAAGCCAAGGAGGTATAGTGTTTATAATCTCCAAATTTCCATAATTCCATTGTATCAACAAACTGAACTTCCCAGGGCTTTTTGCCTGCAACATCTAGTACTTCAGGTAATTTTAAACCATTAATTAATATTCGCCTAGCGATATAAGGAAAATCAAATTCCTTTCCATTATGCCCACACAAATTTCTGTTCGGTTTTTCACAAAAACGATTTAACATTTCAGAAAAATCTTCAAGTAACTTTTTTTCATCATCACCAAAAAACGATTTTGCAACAAACTTTCTAACACCATCTTTCTGAACAATCATTCCCGTAGAGATGCAAACAATTTTACCAAATTCGGCATAAATACCTGCCCTTTGATATACATCGGCAGCACTTTCATTGTCTTTTCTAAAATAGTTCGATTTTTTCTCCCAAAGCTCTTGTAATTTTGGAGATAATGTTTCAAATGAATGATTTCCAGAAACGGTTTCAATATCTATAAACAGTAAACTCTCCGCTTTAATTTTATCCAGCATATCTATAACTTATCATAAATAAAATGAAAAGTTATAAAAAAAGGAGACATGAACAAAGTCTCCTCAATGTATTTTATCAACAGCTTAAATTTCTACTCTTAAATTTTTCTTGATATAATGAGTTAGAATATCAATAGCAACAATATTATTACCACCCTGTGGAACTATAATATCAGCATAACGCTTTGTAGGTTCTATAAACTGCAAATGCATAGGTTTTACCGTTTTTTCATAACGATCCAAAACTTTATTTACAGATCTTCCTCTTTCTACAATATCTCTTTTTATCACTCTATTTAGCCTATCATCGGCATCACAATCAACAAAAACTTTAATATCCATTAAATCGCGTAAATCGCATTGTGTAAGTGCCAAAATACCCTCAACAATAACTACTTCTTTTGGCTCAACTTTTATGGTTTCTTCGGAGCGCAAACAAGTTAAATATGAATAAATTGGTTGATTAATGGCTTTCCCTTCCTTCAGTTGCTTTAAATGCTTTACTAAAAGCTCAAACTCTACAGAATTTGGATGATCAAAATTCATCTCCTGTCTTTCTTCCAAAGGAAGGTGTGAATTATCGCGATAGTAGGAATCCTGTGGCAAAACGGCAACTTCTCCTTGCGGTAGTCTCTCAATTATTTTTCTAACTACTGTAGTTTTCCCGGAACCGGTTCCTCCGGCAATTCCAATAATCAACATGTTGTATGATATTTAGGTGTTTGATTCAAAAATGATAATTTTGCATTAAATTACGCCGGAAAGTTAATAATAATTTAAAAAAGAATTAAAATGATTAAGCACATAGCAATGTTTAAATTCAAGGCTTTTGGGTCGGATGAAGAAAAGAAAAACTATCACAACAAATTAACTGAAGCATTTGACGGATTAGATAAAATAATTCCGGAAATAAAATTCTTACAAATTGGATTTGATGAATTAAACACCGATGCTTCCTACGATTTTGTTGTTAATGTTAACATTGAAAGTCTGGAAGATTTATCGGTATATGCCAATCATCCCGAACATGTAAAAGCTGTTACGGTAATTAAAGAAATGGCGATAGATCGTAAAGTTATCGATTACGAATTTTAATACCCAAAGCCATAAATATCAAATTAATTAATTGCATAAAAAAATGAGTTTGTATCCGTTAAAATTTCAACCTATCCTAAAAGATAAAATTTGGGGTGGTAACAAATTAAAAACAGTTTTGAACAAAGATTTTTCGCCACTGCCAAATGCTGGTGAAAGTTGGGAAATTTCTGGAGTAGAAGGAGATGTTTCGGTTGTTAGCAACGGTAAACTTTCAGGCAATAACCTTGAAGAACTTATTGAAGTTTACATGGGCGATCTTGTTGGAGATCATGTTTACGAAAATTTTGGAATGGAATTTCCATTACTAATAAAGTTTATCGATGCCAATGATGTTCTTTCTATTCAGGTTCACCCCGACGATGAAATGTCTAAAGAAAGACACAATGCATACGGAAAAACCGAAATGTGGTATGTGATTGAAGCTGATAAGGGATCGGAATTAATTGTAGGTTTTAATCAGGAAATTGATAAGGAAAAATATATTGCCAAATTAAACGAAGGCAAACTGGAGGAAATCCTAAACAATGAACCTGTGCAAAAAGGAAGCTGTTTCTATATTCCTGCAGGAAGAGTTCATGCCATTGGAAAAGGAATTTTACTAGCTGAAATTCAACAAACATCAGACGTTACCTATCGAATGTATGATTGGAACAGAACCGACGACAAAGGAAATCCTCGTGAGCTACATACCGAACTTGCACTTGATGCAATTGATTACAGCTTTGAGAAAAAATACAAAACCGATTACGAAACAGAAATTAATAAGTCTTCCGAATTGGTTCGTTGTCCGTATTTTACTACAAACATATTAGAATTCGACAAAGCTATCGAAACAAACTATCATGACTTAGATTCCTTTGTAATTTACATGTGTATGGAAGGACAGTTTGTAATTGAAACCGAAGGAGCAGAAAAAACAATAGTAAACAAAGGTGAAACAGTTTTAATTCCTGCTTCGATAGATACAGTCACACTTTGTCCCGATGAAAAAACAAAGATTTTAGAAGTTTACATTAAGTAGATATTTATAAACGATTTAAAAAACCTCTTTATAAAGAGGTTTTTTTATTTCTACTCTAAAAAAACAATCCTTATAAATTTAATTTGAATTGAATTTCGTATAATTTAAGAATCTGTATACCTTTGCCGTCGAAAATATAGAGCCAAATGAATATTACTACAGCCGAATTTATGATGTCCAACTCGGACATAAAAAAATGTCCTAAGCCCGATAAGCCTGAGTTTGCTTTTATTGGGCGATCGAACGTCGGAAAATCATCCTTAATTAACATGCTTACCAAGCATAAAAATTTGGCTAAAACTTCTGCTAAACCAGGAAAAACTCAATTGGTAAATCATTTTCTTATTAATAAAGAATGGTTTTTAGTCGACCTACCTGGCTATGGATTTGCAAAAGTGGCAAAATCAACACGTCAACGATTTTCAAAATTAATTTTTAATTATATAGAAAGCCGACCTAACTTAATTAATCTTTTTGTTTTAGTAGATTCGAGACACGAACCTCAGGCAAAAGATACTGAGTTTATGGAATGGTTGGGAATTAATGGCATTGCATTTTCTATTATATTTACCAAAGCCGATAAACTTACCAAACGTAAATTATCAGAAAATTTAAAGGTCTACGAAAAAAAAATGCTGCAATCATGGGAAGAAATGCCTCCATATATTGTTAGCTCTTCATCATCGGAACTAGGAAAAGATGAAATACTAGCTTATATCGATGAAAGTATAAAAATGGCACAAGAATAAATTATTTGAAAGAAGATCTCTGCAAAAGAAATCTTCTTTTTATTTTAAATACATATTAAAACTGAAGAATTCAGTTGGTCAAAATATTTGCGACAAAGTAATATATTTCATTCATTTGCCGCAAATATTCATAAATTTGCACAGTAAAACATATCTGATTTATAAACAAATAATACTTTAATGAAAGCCCCGATTAAAATCTTTGCCGGTTCAAACAGCGAGCATTTGGCAGGTAAAATTGCAGAAGCTGCAGGATTAAGTGTTGGAGAGTCGAGCATTGTTAGATTTAGCGACGGAGAATTTGAAACCTGTTACGAGGAAACAGTTCGTGGATGTCACGTTTTTATTGTTCAGTCAACTTACCCACCAACGGATAATTTGATGGAATTGTTATTAATGATTGATGCTGCCAAAAGAGCTTCGGCTTATAAAGTTTGTGCAGTAATCCCTTATTTCGGTTTTGCCCGTCAGGACAGAAAAGATCGACCAAGAGTTGCCATTGGTGCAAAATTGGTTGCTAATCTTTTAATGGCTGCAGGTGTCGATCGTGTTATGACTATGGATTTACATGCTGATCAAATTCAGGGATTCTTTGATATTCCTGTAGATCACCTTTATGGCTCATCTGTTCTTCTTCCATATTTGGAAAGTTTGAATTTAGAAAATCTGGTTATTGCTTCACCAGATATGGGAGGAAGTAAAAGAGCTAATGCCTATTCAAAATATTTAAATGCAGGACTTGCTATTTGTCACAAATCGAGAGAAAAAGCTAATGTTGTTGGAGAAATGACAGCTATTGGAGAAGTTCGTGATAAAAATGTGGTTATCATTGATGATATGATTGACACTGCAGGAACAATTACCAAAGCAGCCGATATGCTAAAAGAAAAAGGAGCTAAAAGTGTACGAGCAATTGCATCGCACGCAGTTCTATCTGGTCCTGCTTACGAAAGAATTGAAGCATCTGCACTCGAGGAAGTGGTTTTCACAAACTCGATTCCTTTGAAAAAAGAAGCTATAAAGATTACTGAATTAACTATAGCAGATATTTTTGCTAAAACAATTATGAATGTTTACAATTGCGAATCAATTAGTTCCAATTTCATTTTATAATTTATATCTTTGCGCGGATTTTAGGTAAAAACAATTATAAACGTGTGATGGGATGTTAACCGAACCTTTTTTTACCGGGTGTTGAAGATAGCATTGAGTAACACAAAATTCATATCAAATGAAAACTTTAGAATTAAAAGGTTCTTTAAGAACTGACCTAGGGAAAAAAGCTACTAAAGCTTTACGTAAAGAAGAAATGGTTCCTTGTGAATTGTATGGTGGTGGTGAAAACACTCACTTTGCAATTAGCGAAAAAGACATTAACAAATTGCTTTATACTCCTGAAACTTTCATCGTAAAATTCGATATCGAAGGTAAAGAGTTTACTGCTGTAATGAGAGAAGTTCAATTTCACGCTACTACCGACAAAGCTATTCACGCCGACTTTTTCCAAGTATTCGAAGACAAAGCTTTCGAAGTTGAGATTCCAATTAAAGTTGAAGGATTCGCAAAAGGTGTTCAGGCTGGTGGTAAATTAGCTGTAAACCTTAGAAAACTTAAAGTTAAAGCTTTAATGAAAGATCTTCCTGAATTCTTGCCTATCGATGTTACAGAACTAGGACTTAGTAAAAGTATTCAGATTAAAGAACTTGTTTTCGAAAATCTTGAACTACTTAATGCTAAAAATGCCGTTGTTGTACAAGTTAAGCTTACAAGAGCTGCTCGTGCTGCTGCTATGTCTACTACAGAAGAGTAATCTCTTTTTTAGCAAAAAATATAACCTCCCGAGCCATTGGCCTGGGAGGTTTTTTAATATCTGTAAATAACAGTTTAAGGTTTTAAACAAATATTCTACCTTTGATTCTGTTATGATTCAATTCTTAAAAAATCTATTCGGAATAAATATATCTCCGAAAAAAGAAATAAATAATAATTACATGAAATATTTGGTTGTGGGCCTAGGTAATATAGGTGCTGAATATCACAATACCCGACACAATATTGGCTTTAATATTCTTGATGCTCTTGCCGAAACGGCTAAAATTGAATTTAAAGATGCCAGATACGGAGCAATGGCAGAATATAAATTTAAAGGTCGCACTTATGTACTGGTAAAACCAAGTACATACATGAACTTAAGCGGTAAAGCGGTAAACTACTGGCTACAGAAAGAAAAAATACAAATTGAAAACATGATGATCTTAGTTGATGATCTTGCTCTTCCTTTTGGAACTTTAAGACTTCGCCAAAAAGGTAGCGATGCCGGACATAATGGTTTAAAACACATTAACGAAACTCTAGGGCATCAAAACTATGCACGCCTTCGTTTTGGTATTGGCGATAATTTTAACAAAGGACAACAAATAGATTATGTACTTGGAAAATGGAGCGCAGAAGAATCTGAAAAATTACCTGAATTATACAAAATCTGTATTAACATGATTAAAGGCATGAGTACTATCGGTATTCAACGCACCATGACAGCATATAATACCAAGAAAATAAGCAAATAATCTTCTAAACCACACAGCATGGACAATAAAGTAAGAGTTGATAAGTGGATGTGGGCAGTTCGGATTTTTAAAACCCGAAGTTTGGCAGCCGAAGCTTGCAAAAAAGGAAAAGTAAGTATGAATGGGGTTACAATTAAACCTTCACGAGAAATACGAATAGATGATAAGATTGACATTCGCTTTCCTCCTATTATTCGAAGCTACCGTGTTAAGGCAATATCAGGCAAGCGAATGTCGGCCAAACTTACCGTTGATTTTATGGAAGACATAACTGCTCAGGATCAGCTAGACCTTTTAAATGCTACAAAATCGTACGGATTTGAACACAGACAAAGAGGTGCTGGTCGTCCTACCAAATTAGAAAGAAGATTAATTGATAAACTAAAGCAATAAACGCTTAAATACCAACAATAAAATAACCGATAACTAAAATATGATTATAGCACAAGAAAAAAAGAAAAGCAATTTAGCCGAATATATCTTATATATGTGGCAGGTAGAAGATATTATAAGAGCTTGTAAATTTGACATTAAGCTTATCGATAAAAACATTATTTCTCAATTTAAACAACCAACAGAAACTCATCAAGAAATTCGCGATTGGTACGAAAATTTAATTGAGATGATGAAAATAGAGAAAGTTGAAAAAACTGGTCATCTTCAAATTCTTAAAAACAATGTAAATGAATTGTACGATTTTCATTTGTTCTTATTAAACAAAGCAAAAGATAGTGCTTATACAGGATTCTTTCAGCAAGCAAGTGGTAATATCAACGAGTTTCGCCAAAAATCGCAGGCAAATGAAGAAAATAACGATATAGAAGTTTGCCTTACTGCCTTATATGGAATTTTAATGCTAAAACTTCAGCAAAAAGAAATCTCAAAAGAAACAATTGCTGCAGTAACAACTTTTAGTCAGTTAATTTCAGATTTAACAGTAAAATACAAAGCATTCGAAGAGGAACAAGAATAATTACAAGGCTAAAAACTATAAAGTGCAATATTTTATATGATTACAGGTATTTATAATTTTTTTGTTCCAACCCATTTTAACTCATAAAAAAACGCTTAAGTCCAATGAACATTTCAAGTAAATACAACAACTGGATATTACTATTATTGGTATCGTTTATTTGGGGAAGCCCGTATATTTTAAGAGAAATTGCATTGGAAAGCTTTAGCCACAGTCAAGTGGCAGCTTTTCAGGTCTTTATGTCATTTGTTTTGTTTCTCCCATTAATATTTAAGAACATAAAAAAACTATCGAAGGATAATGTTCTGGCTCTAATCCTTTCTGGAGTAGCCGGGAATATAGGTCCCTCCTTTTTTTTCGCGAAGGCTCAAACCCAAATTAGCTCTTCGGTTGCAGGTATGCTAAATGCAATGCTGCCTATGATTACACTGCTAATAGCCATTCTTTTATTTAAATCGAAAACCAATAAAAAAGTAATTGGCGGTATTATTCTTGGGTTTGCAGGAACACTTATCATTATTTTCTCGGGCACCACTAATGGAGAATCTTATTTCTGGGGCGTTTTTTACGTTTTTCTTGCTATTCTTTCGGTAGCCATAAGTATTAATATTGTAAGCTTTGCACTCCCAAAACTTACGGGTACCGAAATTGCATCTCTCGCTTTTTTATTTGTTGGTCCTATGGCCGGATGTTATTTACTATTCACCGACTTAAGTGCACCTCTGGCTTCAGAAAATTTTAATAAAAGCGCCTTAATGCTTTCCTTACTTGCACTATTAACTTTTGCAGGTGTAATATGCTACAATCGTCTTATTAAACAATCGTCGCATGTTTTTGCTGCCTCAATTGCATATATTATTCCAATAGTGGCAATATTTTGGGGTATTGTAATTGGCGGCGATACAATTACTCTGGCACAAATTACCTCAATAATCATTATATTAGTAGGTGTTAACTTAACGCACCGATAGAGTGAACAAAAATATTATCTATTCAATTATCTCAGGAACTTTATTAGGAGCACCATTTTGTATTCCTCAACTTTCTTTTCTGATATTTTTTGCATGGATTCCATTACTTTGGATTGAAGATAAAACAAGAAATCACAACAATACTTACCTGCTTTTTAATTATGCATTTGTAAGCTTTTTAATATGGAATTTTCTTGCTTATTGGTGGGTTTCGAAAGCACAATTACTTGGTGTTATCTTCATTATTATCATCAATTCAATGCTGCTTGCCTTAGTTTTCTGGTTAATTAGTAAATCACGGCAAGTTTTAAAAATATCAATTCTATTTCCATTCCTTATTATTTGGTTGGGATTTGAATATTTCCACACCCAATGGGATTTGGCCTGGCCTTGGCTTAATCTGGGTAACTCATTTGCCTCAGAAACCCAGTGGATACAATGGTACGAATTTACAGGAACCCGTGGTGGTAGTATGTGGATAATCCTTATCAACTTTAGTTTATTTAAAATTATTCGCCACACCAAAAATATTCCTTACAAACAAATTATATTTTTACTAATATTAATAGTAATCCCTCTTTATTATTCTTCCATTTTAATGGATATCGAAGAAAATACCATAGGAGAAAAAACTTTTGCCTGCATTCAACCAAACCTCGATCCTTACAATGAAAAATTTATTCCCGAAAATGAACTAAAACATTTTGAGAATTTCATATCTACAGCCGATTCCATTTGTTCAAAACTTAATCCGGATTTTCTCTTTGGACCAGAAACATTAATCCTTCAATCTATTAAGGAAGAAACTCCAGAATCTTCCTATTTTTATAGGCAAATAGTAAAACTAAAACATAAATATCCTAAAACAAATATTCTAATTGGGGTACACAGTAACAAAGAAAATGAATCGTACAATTCAGCTATTTTCCTTTCTGATACTTTTCCACAATTTTACCACAAAACAAAATTGGTTCCTTTATTCGAGAGAATGCCTTTTAACAAATATTTGCATTTTCTTAAAAAATACTCCCTCGAAATAGGAGGATATCATGGCACCTACTCCAATAAAAACGATTTAAATTATTTTTTATCAGACACAAGCGCCCTAGTTCCAATTGTTTGCTTCGAGTCTGTATTTGGAGACTACTGTGCTCAAAGAGTTCCTGATCAATCAGGATTTATTTGTATGATTACCAATGATGGCTGGTGGAAAAATACCCCAGGCTATCGTTATCATTTTAATTTTAGCCGTATAAGAGCAATCGAATCACGTAGACATTATATTCGCGCTGCAAATAATGGAATTTCGGCTCATATAAATTCTAAAGGCACAATTATTACACAAACAAAATGGTGGACAAAAACAATACTTACAGGAAAAATAAGTTTATTAAATGGTAATACATTTTTTTCTTTACATGGCGATTATATTGGCCGAGTTTGCATGTTTTTTGGTATACTTTTATTAATGTTTGTTAAAATTCGCACCTATACATCACGATTGTAGAGAATATAAGCAGAAAAGATTTATTTTTAAATATTATTTAATACCCATTGGCCCTATCATTAAGAGTATTTTATTTTTAATGATCTAAAAATTTTATAAAAACACATATAATATGAATCGATTATTATTTTCCCTACTAGCTTTTTGCCTGATATCATTATCGGCTAATGCGGCTAAAAATAAAGAAATTGAAAAAACATTTAAATCTATCGATAATCTTAAAATCGAAGCCCACTACGGAAAAGTTCAGATTAAAACCTGGGATAAAAACGAAGTTAGTTTCAAAATATTAATTGTTGCTGACGGTTCGAAAGAAGATAAAAATCAGACCATGCTCGATAATATTAATATCGATTTTACTGAAGGAAATCAGCAATTAATAGCTAAAACAATATTGGGAGATTTCTTTTCTCTTAAAAAATTGACTAATTCTTTATTTAATAAAGGAAAAATAAAGATTACCTATACCGTACAAATGCCTGCCAGCACAAATCTGGAACTTATTCAAAAAAACGGCGATGTTATTATGGATAATGCTAATGCCCGATTTAGTTTAAATCAAACCAATGGAAATTTTACTGCTACAAATTTGGGCGGCGAAAATAAACTTAAGCTCTCGAACGTACAATTTAGAGTTAACGAATTAGCCAATACCACAATAGAAACTTCTAGCTCGAATTTAAAAATTGAAAATGCCAATAAGGTAACAGGAGAAAGTCGCGATTCAGACTTTAGTATTCAAGTAATTGATAATTTAAATATAAAATCATCGCGCGATAAATTCGATATTAAGGAAATTGAATATTTATATGGATCTTCGAATTTTTCGAAATTTGAAATTGCCCAAATGGGTGGCGAAGTTGATTACGATTTAAAATTTGGTCACATCAACATATTTAATATTAATAATATGTTTTCCTTTATTAAACTCGATTCAAAGTATGCTAACATAGGATTAAGCTTTATGGAAGCTTGCAATATGGAATACGAAATAAATCATAAGTCGGTAAAATTTGACAACTCGAACGACTTTACTTTGAAAAATATAGAAACTGCCGATAAAAAGACATTTATAGCCAAAGGAAAAATTGGCAACAAAAAAACTTTCTCGAATTTAAATATTCGTGCCAATAATTGTAAAATACGATTACAATAAAAATCGAAAATAAATATATTAACAATGCCCTTAAAAATGTTTAATTACATATTTAAGGGCATTTTTATTATTCAACTTGCCTTTTAACAAATTTTAAACAGATCAACTTAAAGCTTTTTCCTATCTTCCTTAGAAATTTAAATTTAACATGATGAAAAAAATAAGCATCCTAATATTAGCAAGTCTTATTATTACAAGTGGATTTAGTCAGAAAAGATTAAAGCAACATTTCGAGAAAGATATAATAAGCTACACAAGTGCTTTTAACAATAAACAATGGAATGTAGTTACACAAATGATGTATCCTCGTGTTTTTGAAATGATGAGCAAAGAAAACATGATAATGATAATGCAAGGAATGGATAATATGGGTATTAATATGACCACCGATTTTAAATCTATCGATAAAATTTCTGATGTAGTTAAATTTGGAAATGAAAAGTATTGCAAAATTCATTACTATGGTATCATAAAAGTAAAACTATCGGGATTAATGTCGCAAGGAGCAAGCCTGGTGCAAACCAAATTTGAAACTGAATTTGGAAAAGAAAATGTAAATTATAATGAGGAAAGTAATTCCTTTACCATAAAAGCGCATCGCTCTATGGTAGCTGTTGCCAATAAAGGTTCTGATATTTGGAAATATATAGATATTAACTCGCCACAAGCCCGCGGTCTTCAAAAACTAATTCCTTCTGCCGTAAAAAAGAAACTTAACTAAACCTTATGTGATATCTGTTTATTCACAAATTTATTGTTTAAGCAATTTGAAATATTGGAAGAAAAGAAGAAATAAATTATCTTAGAAAAACTACATATCAGATTATAGTATTCCTTTTAAATTAAGATGTTTTACGAATAATAAACAAAACACTATGAAAATATACTTTGCAGGATCAATAAGAGGAGGACAGCAGGATGCTGAACTATATCAGGAATTAATAAGCAATTTAAAACAATATGGTACTGTTTTAACAGAGCACATAGGCTGGCAAAAGCAAGAAGAAAATTTAAGCGACGAAGATATCCACGAGCGCGATTTAAACTGGGTACAAGAATCGGATGTTATAGTGGCTGAAGTTACCACACCATCATTAGGTGTTGGATACGAAATTGGCAGAGCGATTGAACAAAAAAAACCTGTTATTTGTCTATTTAGAAATCAAAATAATAACAATATATCAGCCATGATTCGTGGCTGTACACAAATTAGATATTTCGAATACACAAACCTAAACGAGGCCAAAACTATTCTTAATGAGCAATTTAATGCCATTAATATGAACTGGAAAGATATTTCCTATTTAAAAAAAGGCTCTTTGACTCAGCAAAAAGCATACAAGTGTTTAAATAATTTGCAAATTTTTGATTCTTTAATTGAATATAATCCCGTTTTAACGGGAACTGTACCCATAGATATTGCAATAGAAAATAGCGACTTAGATATTGTTTGCTATTATCTTGATGCTGATAGATTTGAGAAAAAAGTAGAATCATTATTCGGAAATCAAAAAAACTTTAAAATTGAGCAGAAAGAAAAAGATGGCTACTGGGTTGTTGTCGCTAATTTTATTTTCATGGATTTTGAAATAGAAATTTACGGATCTCTATTCCCTGTTGCAAGTCAAAATTCATATCGACACATGATTATTGAAGATCGCGTATTAAAGTTGCTGGGAGAAGAATTTAAACAACATATCATTAAATTAAAAAAAGAAGGACTAAAAACCGAACCTGCTTTTGCAAAGCTTCTGCAACTATCAGGAAATCCATATTCTGAACTTTTAAAACTCGAGCTGTTCTCCGATAGTAAAATTAAAGAAATGTGGAAATTTTACATCAATCAGTCTTGATGATAGTTTAAACAAAAATTCGGTGCAATTCGACAAAGTTTTTTTCCAGAAACAGAGAATACTCTATTTTTACAGAAAATAGAAAGGAATAATAGGTGCAGAATTGTTGGGAATATTTTAAATGTGGAAGAGAAATTGGCGGAATTAATGCAAAATCAATGGGTATATGTCCGGCCAGTACTAAGGTGGGATTAAACAATATTAATGGAGGTAAATCGGCCGGCAGATATTGTTGGGCCATTGCAGGTACTTTATGTGAAAATATGAAGCAAGGTGAAATTGATGAAAAATTGCTGAATTGTATTAACTGTAGTTTTTTTAAAAAGGTTAACAATGAGCAAGGCCGAGAATTTATTTTACTTACCAAAGAATCTATAAAAAAGGTTGATTGATTAATTAGTTAATAATCAACCTTTTATAGCCTACTTTTAAAGCTGTTTTAATAATTCTCTTGCAATAACAACACCATTTGCAGAAGCTTGCATTAAACCTCTTGTTATTCCAGCTCCATCGCCACCTAAATACAAATTCTTAACCGATGTTGATTGAAAACCTTTATCTACTTTAGTAATGTTACTATAAAACTTAACCTCAACTCCGTATAATAGAGTTTCGTCCGAAGCCAAACCAGGAGTAACCTTATCAAGAGCTAAAATCATCTCTTCAATATCCTTCAAAATTCGATGTGGCAAAACCAAACTTAAATCTCCAGGTACAGCATCTTTTAATGTTGGAATAATATTGTTTCTGTATAATCTTTTAGAGGTTGTTCTGCGCCCTCGAACCAAATCTCCAAAACGCTGAACCAAAATCTGATTATTGGTTAACATATTTGCTAGGCGGGCTATGTGCTTACCATATTCTATTGGAGCATTAAAAGGCTCTGTAAATTTTTGAGAAACCAACAATGCAAAATTAGTATTATCGCTTTTTAAATCTTTAAAACTATGCCCATTAACAACAGCAAGATTACCATCGTAATATTCTGAAGACACAAATCCTCCTGGATTACTACAAAAAGTACGAACTTTATCGTCGAAAGTTTGAGTATAATGAATCAATTTTGCCTCATAAAAATTATCATTTATGTCTTTCATAATTTCATTTCTACACTCCAATCGAACTCCTATATCAACAACACCAACCTCTGTAGAAATACTCTCTTTACTGCATTCTTTCATTAACCAATCGGCTCCATCTCTACCAACTGATACCATTACCAGATCGCTATAATAATTCCCCTTTCCGTTCTTAACTCCTTTAATTTTATCATCCTCTAAAATTAAACTCTCAACAGCACAATTAAATTGAACTTCAACTCCTTTACTTGTAACAAAATCGTATAATTTTCTATACAGCTCCTGTGCTTTTTCTGTTCCAAGATGCCTAACCGGACAATGAACCAATTTAAGATTAGATTCAATTGCCTTTCGGCGGATAGTTTCCATTTCTGCTGTTAATTTTTCTCCATGAATATCGGTAGCAGCACCAAATTTTAAGTAAATATCATCGGTATAAGAAATTAGTTTTATTGTCTCTTCAGTACCTAGATAATCGGGCAAAGTACCACCTACTTCGTGCGACAAAGATAATTTGCCATCTGAATAAGCTCCGGCTCCAGCCCATCCTGTTGTTATACTACAAGGTTTACAGTGTACACATGTTCCACCATTGGTATGCTTCGGACAATTTCTCTTGTCCATTCCTCTTCCCTTTTCAAGAATTAGGATATTTAAATCATTTCTGCTTTTTACCAATTCATAAGCGCAAAAAATGCCGGCAGGACCGGCTCCTACAATAATCACATCGTATTTTTCCATACGTTATTTATAATTTTTAAAAGATTAATGCGGCCTACCATTTTTTCAGGCAAACTTTCAAAAATAGGAATTATTTTTAAGAAATAATCTATCAATTACTTTTAAACTATTTAAATATGGAATAATAAAAAAGAGTCGGAATAATTATGGCTTCCAACTCTTTAATACAAATTATGGATTATTTTTTGCGAACACTTTTTTTCCATCCTCTAGGAATTTTAAAAATGCATCAACATCTAAATCGTAAGCTCTTGGCTCAACTAAATTATCTTCATCTAAATCCATTAATACATAGTAAGGCTGAGCATTTACTCCATATCTGGCAATTTGAAAATCGGCATATTTTTTCCCTAAAGTTTTCTTCACTTTTCCATCGTAAGAGGACGTTATCCAATCCGATTCTGGAAGTTTTTGTTTATCATCTACATAAAGAGCTATTATTATATAATCTTCGCGTAATATTTTTTGTACTCGTGCATCGGACCATACGCTGGCTTCCATTTCCCTGCAATTAACACAACCATGACCAGTAAAATCAATAAAAATAGGTTTATTCTGTTCTTTTGCACAAGCAAAGCCCTGTTCAAAATCGAAATATCCATGTAAACCATGCGGCAAATGCAATTTATCAGCATATTTTGGTTCTTCACAAACTCCATGATCTTCGTTTTTAAAGGATGTACCCGATTGATCTCGAACAATAGCAGCAATATCAAAATCCTGAGTAGTTTGAGGAGGTAAATAACCAGAAAGAGCTTTTAGAGGAGCTCCAAACATTCCCGGAATCATATAAACAACAAATGAAAAGGAAATAATGGCGAACATTAAACGTGGAACCGAAATAAACTTTACTTCACTATCGTGATTAAACTTTAGTTTTCCTAACAAATAAAAACCCAATAATGTAAAAATTACAATCCAAATTCCTAAATATATTTCACGATCTAAAATTCCCCAATGGTAAGTCTGATCGGCAATACTTAAAAATTTTAAGCCCAAAGCCAATTCAATAAATCCTAAAACAACTTTCACAGAATTTAACCAACCTCCTGATTTTGGCAAATTATTTAACCAGGAAGGAAAAATAGCAAACAATGTAAATGGCAAGGCAAATGCCAAAGAGAAACCTAACATACCTATAATTGGCTCTACAACCTCACCACCGGCCGATTGCACCAATATAGAACCCACAATTGGACCAGTACACGAAAAGGATACCAAGACCAAAGTAAAAGCCATGAAAAACGATCCAGCAATTCCTCCTTTATCTTCATTTGCTACCGATTTATTTACCAACCAGCTGGGCATGGTAATTTCAAACATTCCGAAAAACGAAAATGCAAAAATTATAAATATGGCGAAAAACAATACATTAGGAAGCCAATGAGTACTTAGCCAATTGGCAAAATCGGCTCCCAAAGTAATGGCTACAAGCGTACCAATAATTGTATAAATACCAATAATGGAAATGCCATAAAAAATCGCATTGAAAATAGCTTTGCGCCTGTTTTCAGAGCTATGCATAAAAAAAGAAACCGTCATTGGAATCATAGGAAACACACATGGGGTAAGCAAGGCAATTAATCCAAAAGCAAAAGCTGCTAAAAATAATGTCCAAAGAGAAGTATATTTTTTTTCTCCATTTTGTTGTGCTTTGTTTAACTCTTTTTTTGCACTTGTCTCCTCCTTTACGGTAGACTTATTACCTTCATTAATATGAAATTCAAAATCAGGAGTAAATAAAACACACTCACCTTCTCTACAAGTTTGGTATTCCATTTCTCCCGAAACAGAAAATGCTTTATCATTTAATACTTTGATTTTTTGCTTAAGAATAGCTTCTCCTTCAAAATATTGAATATTCATTTCAAATATTTCGTCGAATTCGTCTTTTGCTTTAGTAATTTCATTAAGACCTCCTAATTTAGCGTAATTAGAAGATTCATTAAAAGTAACACTCAAACGAATTGGCCCCCCATCTTCAAAATGTTGGGAATATAAATGCCAGTCTTTTTCTATTGTAGCTTTAAATACCAGATTTATTTCGGTATCATTAATTTTTTCGGTTGAAAAATCCCAGGATACGGTTTGCAGAATCTGAGCTTGACTTAAGCTAATACCATTTAAGATTATAGCTAAATATAATACGATAAATTTGAGTTTCATATAGTCTATTTTTGTTGCTTATAACACAAACAAAATTAACACTATATAGCACCTATACAAAACAAGAACAAACTCTTAACATATCTTTAAGAAGTTGCACATTATTCTATAATATCAAATTTTACAGTTCTATTTCACGATTATTTTGATCGAAGAATTTATATCCTAAAAGATCATAAGATGGTATTGCAATAACACTAAGCTTGATATTTAGCTGAGATTGCCATTGTCTTCTCAAAGTTTTCCATAATCCTTTGTTGATATATGCTGCAACAAAAGGATGTACTTTCAATGTAATTTTATTATCGGTATGCTGGGTAACGACAAGTTTTAACTTATCTTCTATTTGATCGGTAAGCAGTACTGAGGGTTCTATTTTTCCCGATCCCATACAGGTTGGACATGTTTCCTGAATTTCAACATTCATTTCAGGACGAACACGTTGACGAGTTATTTGCATTAAACCAAACTTACTTAGAGGTAAGATATTGTGTTTGGTTCTATCAGCACTCATAATTTCTTTCATTCTTTCGAATAACTTTTGACGGTTTTCGGCCGAATGCATATCAATAAAGTCGACAACAATAATACCACCCATATCTCGCAAACGAAGTTGACGAGCAATTTCATCGCCTGCAGCGAGATTAACCTCTAATGCATTTGTTTCCTGATCGTTTCCTGCTTTAGATCGGTTTCCACTATTAACATCAATAACGTGAAAAGCTTCGGTATGCTCAATAATAAGGTAAGCTCCATTTTTAAATGAAACCGTTTTACCAAAAGATGATTTTATTTGTTTATCAATTCCTAATTGGTCAAAAATAGGTAATTCACCACTTACATGCTTTACAATTTTTGCCTTATCAGGTGCAATTCCTGCAATATAATTTTTAATATCCTTGGCAGCACTTGCATCATTTACATAGATATTTTCGAAAGATGAATTCAAAATATCTCGCAAAATAGCAGTAGTTCTATCCATTTCTCCTAAGACAAGCTTTGGTGGATTCATTTCTCTGATGTGCAGAAAACTATCCTCCCACTTTTCGACCAAAGATCTTAATTCCTGATCTAATTCAGCAACACGCTTCCCTTCGGCAACGGTACGAACAATAATCCCGTAATTTTTAGGCTTAATACTCTGAAGTAATTGCTTCAGACGATTTTTTTCTTCGGTAGACTTAATTTTCTGAGAAATAGAAACTTTATCAGAGAAAGGCATTAGAACAATGTTTCGTCCTGCAATGGAAATCTCGGAACAAAGTCTTGGACCTTTTGTGGAAATTGGTTCTTTTGCAACTTGAACAAGAATGTACTGACCCGATTTAATAACATCTGCTATTTTTCCATTTTTGTCAATATCTTGTTCCAATCTCATTTTAGAGATTGACATATTGCGCCCTTTTCTTGCAAGGGCTTGTTGTAAGAATTTATTTAATGAACGAAACTGATGTCCCAAATCCAAATAATGAAGGAAAGCATCCTTCTCATACCCAACGTCAACAAACGCAGCGTTTAATCCGGGCATAATCTTCTTTACTTTTCCTAAATATATGTCTCCTACTGCAAACTGAAGATTACTTTTTTCTCTAGTTAATTGAACCAACTGTCGGTTGCTTAAAAGAGCAATTACAATTTCATTAGGGTTTACATCAATTACAAGCTCGTTACTCACTATTAAATTCTTCTTATTTTTATTAAAGGTAATCAGTTCTTACAAATAGATAAACCTAAAGTACTAAAAAGTTCTTTAGGTTTATTTATTTTGTTCTTACAAACAAGCAATTAAGAATTATTTCTTCTTCTTATGACGATTTTTTCTTAATCTTTTTTTACGCTTGTGCGTAGCCATTTTATGTCTTTTTCTTTTCTTTCCGCTAGGCATAACTAGAATATTTTAATTAATTAATATCTTAAAACTACTTTACGTTAGTTTTCACTTTACTCACAAAAGTTTTAGCTGGCTTAAATGCCGGAATAAAGTGCTCAGGGATAATAATTGTGGTGTTTTTAGAAATGTTTCTTGCAGTTTTCTCTGCTCTTTTCTTAACGATAAAACTACCGAAACCTCTTAAATACACATTTTTACCTTTCACCAATGAACCCTTAATTGTATCCATAAAAGCTTCAACAGTCTTTTGTACTGTAATTTTCTCAATTCCTGTGTTTTTAGAAATCTCGTTAACAATATCTGCTTTAGTCATCTCTTAAAAAATCTTTAATTATCAATTATTTACAACATCATTTCCTCAAATCAGATTGCAAATATATAAGATTTCCACTTATTAATGAAATCGAAAACAAATAATTTTACCCAAATTTGAAAAAAAAATCTAACATTCAATTTTTTCGAGATGCTTAATAACCAAATCATAAACTGGTATTCCAAAAATAAAAGGGATCTTCCCTGGAGAAAAACCAAAGATCCATATTCAATTTGGATTTCGGAAATCATGCTTCAACAAACTCGGGTTGTCACTGCAATTGACTATTATAATAGGTTTATTGAACGCTTTCCAACAGTTAGCAGCCTGGCAAAAGCTCAAGAACAAGAAGTATTAAATCTTTGGCAGGGATTAGGGTATTACTCACGAGCCAGAAATCTGCATTGTGCAGCAAAAACAGTTCAACAGGAATATAATGGTAAATTTCCTACTACTTATAAAGAGATAATAAAATTGAAAGGTATTGGTACATATACTGCTGCTGCAATAACTTCATTTGCTTATCATTTACCTTATGCTGTACTCGATGGTAATGTGTTTCGCGTTTTATCGCGCTTATTTGGGATTGAAACTCCTATTGACACAACAATTGGGAAAAAATTATTTCAACAACTCGCAACAGATACCTTAGACGATGCGCCTCCGGAAATATATAATCAGGCTATTATCGAATTTGGCGCACTGCAATGTACTCCAAAGTCTCCGGATTGCAAAAATTGTCCTCTGCTAGCAAATTGTTACGCATATAATAATAAGATGGTAGAAATCTTACCCAAAAAGAGCAAACAAATTAAGCTGAAAAATCGATATTTTTACTATTTGTTCCTATATTGTCCGGATCGATTTGCTATTGAAAAAAGAGAAGAAAAAGATATTTGGCAAAATATGTATCAATATCCTCTTATTGAAAGTTCTAAGCCTTTAAATAATGAACAATTAATTAAGAGCAGTAAGTGGAAAAATTATTTGAACGATTGCAATGCAGTAATTAAATTTCAATCTAAGCCAATAATTCATAAACTAACTCATCAAAATATTCATGCTTGCTTTCTTCATATAGAAATTGACAACAATTTTAGCTTAAAAAATAAAAGTGTATTTTTCATTAAAAATGAAGATGTAGATAAATACCCATTCCCTAAATTGATTGAAAATCACCTATCAAGGCTAAAATACTAAAACAAGCTCTTAATAATTATGATATTATATTTTTTTGTATCTTTAATATTATTAAAATAAAAAATTTAATAGAAATGGCAGTAAATAAAGTAATTCTCGTTGGAAACGTAGGTAAAGATCCTGAAGTAAAATACTTCGATAACGACGTAAGTGTATGTAATTTTCCTTTAGCAACAAGCGAAACTTACACAAAAAATGGTGAAAAAGTTACACAAACAGAGTGGCATAATATTGTACTTTGGCGTGGCTTGGCTAAAGTAGCGGAAAACTACGTTAAAAAAGGCATGCAATTATATATTGAAGGTAGCCTGCGAACTCGTTCATGGGATGATCAGGATGGTAATAAAAAATACATTACAGAAGTAATGGCCAACAATATGCAAATGCTGGGAAGAAAAGGAGACAACGAAGGAACTACTACTCAGGTAAGTTCTGAACCTGCACAAAGCACAAAACCAGCTAACGATTCAGCAGAAGAAGAAACTGATGATCTTCCATTCTAATTATCCTAATTACACATTAATTTTTTACAAAAATTGGAAACTGATAGTTTTTCAACTCTTTTTTAAACAATTCAGATATTGTTTTTCACTCTTTAAATATAAGTACCATTATAAGTTTGCTTATTATGGTACTTCTTTTATTTTGTTCGGCTCTGATATCGGGTTCGGAAGTTGCTTTATTTTCTCTTTCGCCACAACAGGTTAACGATATTGAGTCGGAAGAAAATCATAAAAATAAACGGTTATTAAAATTGCTACGATTGCCAGAACAATTATTAGCCACCATTCTTATAGGCAATAATTTTGTTAATGTGGGTATTGTAATTTTATCGAGCTTTATTACTAATTCATTGGTCGATTTTTCGAATGCTCCTACTATTGGTTTTTTAGTACAAGTAGTAATTATTACATTTTTACTTCTGCTTTTTGGCGAAATAATACCTAAAGTATACGCAACACAAACCTCGGTTCGTTTCTCGAAATTTATGGCTTTTCCACTCTATTATATGGAAAAAATTTTTCGTCCCCTTTCGATAATATTAATAAAATCTACTTCCATAGTAAATAAACGAATTTCAAAAAAGCAGAACATTTCAATGGGAGATCTCTCGCACGCCCTGGAACTTACTGCCGATGAAATTACCGATGAAATGGAAATACTGGAAGGAATCGTAAATTTTGGTAATATTAATGTTGAGGAAATAATGAAATCGAGAGTAGATGTAATTGCTTTAGATGTAAGAGCTGCTTTCGGGAAAGTAAAATCGACCATTATTGATTCGGGATATTCAAGAATTCCTGTTTACGACGGAACTTTCGACAATGTTCGTGGTGTATTGTACGTAAAAGACCTTTTGCCTCATCATCACAAACCAAATTCTTTTCGATGGCAATCTATCATTCGACCTCCCTATTATGTGCCCGAAACAAAAAAAATTAATGACCTTTTAGAAGAATTTCAAACTCAAAAAAATCACATGGCAATTGTTGTTGATGAGTATGGTGGTACTTCGGGCATAATAACCATGGAAGATATTTTAGAAGAAATTATTGGTGATATTACCGATGAATCGGATGAAGAAAAAGAAACTTATACGCTTGAGAAAGATGGATCTTATCTTTTTGAAGGAAAAACTTTATTAAACGATTTCTTTAAAATTGTAAATCTTGATTCTGAAACATTAGAAGATATAAAAGGTGATGCGGATACCTTAGCAGGATTATTACTTGAGATAAAAGGTGATATTCCCCAAAAAAAAGAAGCGTTTAAATATAAAACTTACCAATTTATTGTAGAAGCTGTTGACAATCGAAGGATAAAGAAAATTCGTTTTATTCCTCCAAAAATCGAAACGAAAAAGTAATTTCACACCAAATTATTATTACGATTCATTTTTTCTACTCTCAATTATCATCATATGAAGTTGAATAATTTCTTTTTATTAATTGCTCTTACCGGCCTTGTTTTTACTCAAATATCGTGTAAGAAAAAATATACTCCAAAACCTAAAGGATATTACAGAATTGATTTACCTGGAAAAGAATATAGAAATCTGGAAGCTAATTATCCATGTACTTTCGAAATTTTGAAATCGGTACAAGCTAAACCCGATCATTCTAAAGGAGCAGAACCATTCTGGTTAAACATCGAATATCCTGCCTATAAAGCAACCATTCACCTTAGCTATAAAAAGGTGACAGATAATATAGAAGAATATCTCGAAGATTCAAGAAAAATGGCTTATAAGCATAGTATTAAAGCTGATGCTATTGGCGAGCAAACCTACTTAAATAATAAGGATAAAGTTTATGCTTTAATTTATCGCATTAAAGGAAATGCAGCCTCATCGCTACAGTTCGTAGCCACCGATAGCACTAATCATTTTCTTCGTGGAGCTTTATATTTTAAGGAACATCCAAACCAAGATTCTTTAGCTCCCGTAATTAATTATATCGATAAAGATGTGGTTCGATTAATAGAATCTCTAAAATGGAAATAAGCTAAGAATGCCAATTTACAAACACATACAAAATAATACTGAATCTGATCTTTACATTTGGAAAATCACCGAATCGCTAGAGGAACTTTTACAAATGGTGAATTTATGTGATGATGACTCTCAGAAATTCAGCAAATTTGGCAGCGAATCCAGAAAAAAGGAATTTCTAGGCACCCGAGTTTTAATTCAGCATTGCTTGGGAGCACAAGTTCAGGTTGACAATAACAAACATGGAAAGCCATTTCTGCTTAATAGCAATTTAAATCTTAGCATAACACATACAAAATCATATGTAGCAATTTTGCTCAGTAAAAATCATACTCCTGCACTGGATATGGAATACCTATCGGAACGAGTTTATAGAGTTGCATCGCGCTTTCTTTCAAAAACAGAATTGGAAAATATTTCTGAGATTGATAAAACCTTAAGTCTGTATAAACATTGGTGTGCCAAAGAATGCCTCATAAAACTCTTTGGCAAAAAAGATATTCACCTAATTAACGAGCTAAAAATTCACCCTTTTGAATCAAAGGATAAAACCTTTACCGGTGAAATTTGCAGAACCGATTTCTCGGAAAAATATACTTTTAACTATTTACAGTTCGATGAATATTTATTGGTATATACAATAAAATAATACCATCTATTAATTACAGATTTATTCTTATTCCATTTAAAACGCATTAATTGGCCTTTATATTATTGCTACATTTTGGCTATTCATGTTTACTTCATTTAGAAATAAGATTTAAAGCATATCAAAAATGGACATTCGCAGCCTGAATTATTATGCGTCTTTTCTATTATTTAAACCAAATTTATTATCAAAATAAAAATGTTCATTATTGAGTTAACTCCTCAATAGGATCTCCATCGCATCCTGCAGGAATAGAAATATTCAGAAAATTTGAGATGGTAGGAACAATATCCTCTACCTGAACTGCTCGTGTAATTGTTGAGCGTTTTATTTTCCAGCCAAACCAAAACAAAGGAACCTGATTGGTATAACTATACTGAGCAATCTCATCTCTTTCATCTTTAGTCTTATGCATCCATCCTGGCTCGAGGGTTATCATTACATCACCCGAGCGTTTTTGATTAAAAGAGCGCTGTACTTTTTGCATAATACCATGAGTATAATTTGCCTTAATAAGACTATTGGCCGGAATTGTATTAGCTACTCCAGTAAATTGAATTAAAAAATTCGCCGCTTTAACCTGCATATCTTCAAGAGAAAGTTTCGAGTCTTCAATTAATTCACGATTTAAATACACCTGTTGCGAATCGTATCCCAGAATCCACTCCCCATTTCCATACATTACATTTAAATACGACTTTAATAAAGCCATTGCATTGTAAGAACTAAAGTATCCATTAGGGATATTTTGTGCTTGTAAATTTTCGGGTGTATAATTTGCCGACTGATCGGCAGTTAAAAATATCAACACATTCTCCAAGCCTATCTGCTCATCTAAAAAATTAAGAAAATGTTCTATTTCTCTATCTAATCTAATAAAGTTATCGACCATTTCGGGAGCAAAAGGAGAAAGTTCTCTGTGCTTATAATCCAAACATGAAAAGGTTAATGCTAAAAAATCAGAATCATCATCTCGACCTAAATTTTCATTGATAATAGATGCAATTGCAAAATCTTTTACCAGCATATTTCCAAAAGGAGTTGCCTTAATTGCTTTATATCCGTAAGTTCTTTTTTCTTTGTTTAAATCGTAGTAAAATTCGCTATTCAAACCTACTTTCCCCAGAATTTTATCAGAAACTGTTGGCTTATTTTCTCCATCATAAGGTGTCCAAATTCGATCCATGTAAAAATCGGCGAATTTCTTTTCATTAAATTCATTTACCCAATTGTAAATAGTATCCTGATAATAAGATGAGGTAATAAACTTTCCAGATAAATCGTCCATCCAGTAAGCTCCATCAGCAGCATGTCCAGAAGAAAATAATGTAGCTTCAGAATTTAAGCCAATACCAATTACCCGAGAATGATCGTTAAATAATTTTATTTCGTCGCCAATGGTTGGAGCCAATAAATTTTTAGGCGATTTTCCTTTTTCTTCTGATTCAACTCCTACCAATTTACTGTTTGCATCGTTTTTTGCAAGATTTAATTCGCCCGATAAACGATTGTACCAACCACTTGAGATAATACCATGATATGCAGGAGGCGTTCCCGTAAAAATAGTGGCATGATCGGGACCTGTTTGGGAATACAAATAGCTAAATTTTGTATTTTTACAGTAAGTTCCCTGATTCATTAAACGTTTAAATCCACCATCGCCAATTAAATTCGAATATCTAAAATAGTAATCGGGTCGTAAATGATCTACTACAATTCCAACAACCAGTTTAGGTTTCTCTGATGGTATTTTACGAGTACCTTGAGCATTAGCAAATATGGAGTTTAATATCAGAAATGATATCAACAATAAGTTTTTGATGGAATTGTTCATACTATATATGTTGGCAGATTTTTATTTTCAGCAACAAATATAATTGATTCACCCTAAATTATACTGGTAAAATTAGTAAATGCGAATTAGAAGGTATCTATTTTTTCTATTTGGCTTTGGCCTGATATCGGATTACATCAACTTGTTCCATCGTAACTATACCTCCACCACCCGATTTCTCGATAAGTAATTCAATGATATGAAGAAATCCCTCTATTTTTTCACTGGAATCGATAATCTCAATAATAATAGGAAGATCATCGGATAATGTAAATATTTTTGAAGTGTGAATTCTGGAACTGGCACCATACGACATAATTCCCCTGTGAACTGTAGCACCAGCTAATCCGTATTTTTTAGCTCCATAAACAATAACCTCATATAAAGGACGTTGATAAACCTTATCGGCTTCTCCAACAAAAACACGCAACAATTTTGCTTTTCCTTTTAACTTCATTAGCTTATTTCTTTAACAAGATAAAAAGAAGAGATAAATCGTTTCTTTTATCTAAAATAATTTGTGGATTATAGTTCCAAAATAAACTGCCAAAAGTCCTAAAAACACGCTTCCAGCCATATATAAAGAAAGATACAAAAATCCGTTGTCTTTTAAAAGGTTAAGTTGATCGAAAGCAAATGAAGAAAAGGTAGTAAATCCACCACAAAAACCTACTGCCAAAAACATTCTCATTTCCGGATTAATTAGATTATCGCGTTCGGCCAATGAGTATACTACACCAATAATAAAACTACCCACAATATTTACTGTCATTGTTCCAATAGGAAAAACAGTATCAAAAATACGGTGAAGTCCTTGTCCTACTAAAAAGCGGGAAACACTACCTAAAAACCCACCCATTCCTATTAGTAATAATGTACGAAACATACTATTCTTATTAATATTGAATAATTAGCAATGAGAAATTTTATAATCATTACCGAAAACAAATATACTAATCTTGATTTATTTAAATCAACAAAAAAATAGCCATTCAATTAAGAATGGCTATTGTTATTTATTTAGCTATAAGATTATACGTTAAATCGGAAGTGCATAATATCACCATCCTGAACAACATATTCTTTACCTTCTACATTCATTTTTCC
The DNA here is from genome assembly GCF_963677195.1 of uncultured Marinifilum sp. NCBI lineage: Bacteria > Pseudomonadati > Bacteroidota > Bacteroidia > Marinilabiliales > Marinifilaceae > Marinifilum > uncultured Marinifilum sp. The sequence goes on along the minus strand of NZ_OY781918.1, from coordinate 1,546,225 downwards.
TGCTTCTTTACAAGCATTTTCCGAACCTAGTTCAGAAAAATCTTCAAATTTAATTACCTCAGCACGAATAAATCCTTTTTCGAAATCGGTATGAATAACGCCTGCTGCTTGAGGAGCTTTTGCACCTTTAGGGTATGTCCATGATCGAACTTCTTTAACACCTGCAGTAAAGTAAGTTTCTAAATTAAGAAGTCGAAAAGCAGCTTTTATTAATTTATTGACTCCAGGTTCCTTCAATCCTAAGTCTTCTAAAAACATTTGCTTTTCTTCGTAAGTTTCAAGCTCGGCGATATCCGATTCAATTCCGGCACCCACAATTAATACTTCTGCATTTTCATCTTTTACAGCTTCTTTTACCGCATCAACATGTTTGTTTCCATCCTTAACCGAAGCCTCATCAACATTACAAACATAAAGAATTGGCTTAGTTGTTAATAAATGAAGGTCTGTGGTCACTTTCTCATCAGCTTCGCTCAACTCAACAACACGAGCCGATTTTCCTTGCTCTAAAGCCTCTTTGTATCTCTCTAAAACTTCGGCTAAACGCTTAGCTTCAGGATTTTTTCCAATTTTAGCCAATTTAGCTGCTTTTTGAAGTCTTGCTTCAACAGTTTCCAAATCCTTTAACTGCAATTCAATATCGATTGTTTCTTTATCACGAATAGGATCAACAGAACCATCAACATGAACAATATTATCGTTCTCGAAACAACGTAAAACATGTATAATTGCATTTGTTTCGCGAATATTCGATAAAAATTTATTTCCTAAACCTTCACCCTTACTCGCACCTTTTACCAAACCTGCAATATCAACAATTTCCATTACCGAAGGCTGAACACGTTCCGGCTTCACCAAGTCCGACAATCTTATTAAACGGTCGTCGGGAATAGTAATAACACCAACATTTGGTTCTATTGTACAAAAAGGGAAATTAGCCGATTGCGCTTTTGCATTCGACAAACAATTAAACAAGGTTGATTTACCTACATTTGGTAATCCTACAATTCCACACTGTAATGCCATGGCAATTCTATATTATTTTGATTTGCGATTATTCAATTTTTAAAAATCTGTGCAAAAGTACATTTAAATTTTCGATGTGCCAATTTTCCTGATTCTTCTCCTAAAAAATTGTTAATAGACTCAGAACGAAGCAAAATAAAATTTTATTCCACTATATTCTACTTAGCTTTGTATATAATCATCGAACTTATGTCAAAACATCTCATTCTCATATCTGTTTTATTTCTTTTTATTATAAAATATTCGGAAGCTCAAACTCCTATTTTTAAAAAATACAGAACAATAGATCAACATGTAAAAAAAACTCCTGATAATGTATGCAATAATTTAATCGATTTACATGCCTACTTGGTTTCCGGAGCAAATTCTAAAGAAGAAGAAATACGAGCTTTCTATTTTTGGATTATTAATAATATAGAATACAAAGATTGTATAGAATTAAAATACGATGACAGATTATTATTTTATATGGGATCGAATAATTGCACTTCTCCTGCATGTGTTCTTAGAAAAAAACAGGCCGTATGCGAAGGTTTTTCGCGCTTATTCCAATTTTTTTGTAAACATTCTGGATACGAATGCTATTCTATTAGCGGTTATATTTCTAAAAATGGTGCACTGCAAGATAGAGCTACTCATTCCTGGAATGTTGTTAAAATAAATGGCAAATGGCGTTTTTTTGATTTAAGTTGGTCTAATGCAATTCTACATTATTATGGTATTAAATCGAAAACCAATAAATTTTTTATGGTTGAACCAGAAGAATTTGTGCTAACACATTTAGCAATAATTCCAATGTGGCAATTTTTAAAAACACCAGTTAGTATTCAGCATTTTAATGGTGGAGAACAAGAAATTAAAAAATACCTAAGTCAAAGTAAAATCAATTATAATTACACTGATAGCCTAAAATATTTTAACTCTTTAACAAACAAAAAAAAGAGGCTAAAAACAGCCGCTGAAATACTAAAAACTAACCCCAGAAATAAATTTAACCTTGCCATTGAATATTATCGATACTCAAGAATTGTATTACATCAAATAGATAAGATTGGTCCATTAGAATATTATAATCTTATTAATGCCGAAGAAAAATTGAACAAAGCAATTCTCTTATTTAAATCGTCGACCGATCTTTCCTCAAAAATAATGCAATTAAATGCAAATGATAATCTTATAAAGATTCAAAAACTCATTAATTCTGAAAGTTCCAATTTTATCTATTTAAAATGAGTTTATTGTAGCAGTTTTTTAATTTCTGTATATTCAAAATCGTCCGAAATTGTAAAAACAGAATCATCAAGTTTCTTTTTAATAAGATTTTCTACTTTTGTATTTGTTGTCTTTCCATCGCCATACATCGTAATCTCCATTGGAAAACCATTTTCAACCACTTCCATAAATAATTCAAGATGATCATATAATTTAGAATCGGTATGATGAAGTAAACTCTCCATATAATCTCTGTACAAGTCTAAATTTAAATCATAATTCAAATAATTTTTCAAATTCTCTGCTATCCAAACCTGTTCAACTACAATATTATCTCGAACAAGTAAAAACTCACGACATGCATAACCAGCAATTGATTTAAAATTTGGGCTTGATTGAATTTCTATCCCCTCACTCTCATCAGTCTTTCCACTATAATATTCTCGACCATTACTTTTCAAATCTTTTTTCTGATTTGTATTTAATTGCTTCTGAAAACTTCTTTTTGATAACATATTACTAGTAGTCGAAATTAATCGAATTTCGAATAATAATTGATTAAATTCTTTTCTGCTTCCTTTCCAATATTTTTTCTTTTTAATATCAGCAAGACATAAATTTTCTTCCGAAAAAATAATTACCTTATTTCCTGTAACAACTTTAAACTTATCTTTTTTGAGATAATATACATTACTAAATTCTTTAGAATTTTTATTAATACGAATTTTCACAATTAATCCGCTGGGCTCGGAAAATAAAAGCCAAAAAATAAGCAAACAAAATACCGAAAACACAGTATACAATACTGATTTATTCATACAGAAATATATATATATATCGAAAGAGGTTATCTACATTAGGACTTAAATTTAAAAATAACTATTGATAATTTACATACCTGTTTATTTTAATTTTACTTTACTATAAGTATATTTATACAGTTAATACTTAAAAAGAAACTTTTGGTACGCAATTTTACTTTCATTATTATTTTATTGAGCATATTATTCTCTAAAAAAGTTAATGCTCTAAATAAGCTGAACACTGAAAAAGAAAAAACTCAAATTCTTTTTATTTTCGACGCTTCTCAAAGTATGAATGGTTATTGGGATAAATCGAAAAAAATTGACATTGCCCGTAAGTTTTTAATTCGTATGGTTGATAGCCTTGAGTGTGAAAGTAATGTTGACATGGCTTTGCGGGTTTATGGTCATCAAAGTGTTGTTCCTCCACAAGATTGTAATGATACAAAATTAGAAGTACCTTTTCATGCGAATAATGCAGGTAAAATTCGACAAACATTAAGATTTCTTGTTCCGAAAGGTACTACACCAATTGCTCATTCTTTAGAACTTGCAGCCAATGATTTTCCTCAAAATAAACCAGGCGTTAGAAATGTAGTAATTCTAATTACCGATGGTGTTGAAGCTTGTGATGGAGATCCTTGCGCTGTATCTTTACAATTACAAAAAGCTGGTATTTTCTTAAAGCCCTTTATTATTGGTATTGGCTTAGATGTTAACTTTAAAAGCAGTTTCGAGTGTATAGGAAATTATTTACAAGTTGAAAAAGAACAAAAATTCGGAAGTGCACTCGAATATGTAATCTCACAGGTACTAAACAAAACATCAACTCAAGTAAATCTAATCGATGCCAACGGCAATCCATCCGAAACCGACGTTGCAATGACCTTTTACAATAGTACGTCGGGAAAAGTTAGATACCAGTTTATGCATACATTAAATGCTAAAGGTAATCCTGACACTTTATACATTGATCCTCTTCAAAACTACGACATTACGATTCATACTATACCAGAAATTCATCGCGACAGCGTATCAATAATTCCTGGAAAACATACTAAAATTGGATTCGATGCACCTCAGGGTATGCTAAAAATAGTATCGGCCCGAACTACATTATACAAAAATTTGAAAATTCTTGTAAAAAGATCCAATGAGATCATTAACACTCAGGATGTAAATAAAAGTATCAAATATTTAACTGGAAAATATGATTTGGAAATTCTTACTCTCCCAAAAATTATCATTTCGGATGTAAGAATTGATCAGAGCAAAACAAGCTCTATTATTATTCCACAACCAGGTATTGCTACAATTTTTAAACCTACAACTGGTCCTTGCAGTCTTTTTGTTGAACGCAACGGAAAATTAGAATGGATTTATAATGTAGATGAAAAAACCTTAAGAGAAACGATAACTCTGCAACCAGGTATTTATCATGTTATTTTTAGAAATAAAAATGCTTCTCTATCTCAAAACTCCCGCAAAGCAAGTTTTAAAATTATTTCTGGTAAATCAATTCCTGTTCGACTTTAATTAAAGCTATATGCTTTTAATTTAGGGCAACAATAACAAGTACTTATTTAATTACAAGAACATTTCTTAGCCTTTTATTTAAGTATCTTTTATTTAGATAAATTTCACCAATGTAGGATAACCTTTTTTTATATCTTTGCATCCATTAATAAAACCTTACCAAGTTTTTATAATCTAAAATCTCATTTGTTAAAATGGATCTAAAAGAAATGAACAACCAAGCGGATCTGACAGTAACTGACAAGGCATCGAATAATATTCGTATACTTGCTGCTGCAATGGTAGAAAAAGCAAAATCGGGTCATCCAGGCGGTGCAATGGGCGGTGCTGATTTTGTAAACGTACTTTATTCTGAATTTTTAAATTTCGACCCTACGGACATGAACTGGATTAATCGCGATAGATTTTTCCTTGACCCAGGTCACATGTCACCAATGCTATACTCTATTCTTTCACTAACAGGAAATTATAGCATGGACGAACTAGCAAATTTCAGACAGTGGGGATCTCCAACTCCAGGACACCCTGAAGTCGATTTTGCAAGAGGCGTGGAAAACACTTCTGGTCCACTAGGACAAGGACACACAATGGCTGTAGGTGCTGCAATTGCAGAACGATTTTTGGCAGCTCGTTTCGGCGAATGGATGTCTCATAAAACATATACTTTCATTTCCGATGGAGGTATTCAGGAAGAAATAGCACAAGGTGCTGGTAGAATTGCAGGAACCTTAGGATTGAGTAACCTAATTATGTTCTACGATTCTAACAACATTCAGCTTTCTACTAAAGTTGAAGAAGTTACTGTAGAAGATACTGCAAAAAAATACGAAGCATGGGGTTGGAATGTAATTTCAATCAATGGTAACAATGCATCTGAAATTAGAGAAGCATTAGTATTAGCCAACAAAGAAACAGAACGCCCAACTATTATTATTGGAAAAACATTAATGGGGAAAGGTGCTGTTACTGCAGAAGGTAAAAGCTTCGAAAACATGGTTTCAACTCATGGTCAACCTCTTGGTGCTGCCGGAGCTTCTCTTGATAAAACAATTGAAAATTTAGGCGGAAACCCTGAAAATCCTTTCCAGATTTTCCCTGAAGTAAAAGAATACTATAACGAAATTCTTAAAAAGAAAACAGAATATGCTGCTGCTAAAAAAGCTGAACAAGCCGAATGGGCAAAAGCAAATCCTGAATTAGCTGCTAAATTAGAGAAATTCTTTAGTGGTAATGCTCCTGAAATTGATTACTCTGCCATTGTTCAGACTTCGGGCGCTGCTACTCGTGGTGCTTCTGCTGCTGTACTAGCCGAGTTAGCTCTTAAGGCCGAAAATATGATTGTTTCATCGGCTGACTTAAGTAATTCTGATAAAACAGATGGATTCTTAAAAAATACCAAAGCCTTGAAAAAAGGCGATTTCTCTGGAGCATTCCTTCAGGCTGGAGTTGCTGAATTAACAATGGCTGCAATATGTAATGGTATTGCTCTTCATGGTGGATTATATGCTGCCTGCGGAACTTTCTTTGTATTCTCTGATTACATGAAACCTGCAGTTCGTTTGTCGGCTTTAATGCAGGTTCCTGTAAAATATATATGGACTCACGATGCATTCCGCGTTGGTGAAGATGGACCTACTCATCAGCCAATTGAGCAAGAAGCACAAATTCGTTTGCTAGAGCAATTGAAAAACCACTCCGGACAAATGAGTTTATTAGCTCTTCGTCCTGCTGATGCCGATGAAGCTACTGTTGCTTGGCAAATGGCTATGGAGAACACAAAAACCCCAACTGCTTTAATCTTATCTCGTCAAAATATTAAAGAACTTCCTTCAAACGGAAATCGTTACGAAGAAGCTCTTCAGGCTAAAAAAGGTGCTTATATAGTTGAAAAACCTGAATCGACTCCTGATATCGTTTTATTGGCTAGTGGATCTGAAGTTTCTACTTTGGTAGCTGGTGCTGAAATTTTACGTGATAAAAAAGGATTGAAAGTACAAATTGTTTCTGTTCCTTCCGAAGGTTTATTCAGAACTCAATCTGCCGAATATCAAAACGAAGTAATTCCTGCTGGTATTCCTGTATTAGGATTAACTGCCGGATTACCTGTAACTCTTCAAGGATTGGTTGGTGCTAATGGTAAAGCCGTTGGATTAGATCATTTCGGATATTCTGCTCCTGCAGGAGTTCTTGATGATAAATTTGGTTATACAGCTGAAAATGTTGTAAAAGAAGTAGAAGCATTACTTCAAAAATAACTAGTTCACTATTCAAATATAAATCCGGAATCTATTTGATTTCGGATTTTTTTTATTCTTAAATTAAACCTTTTTAAAAGATTACAGTCTTACCTTTCACAATGCAGTAACAAATAGTTATTTTTAAACTTTAATAACAGAGTAGATATTGATGAACAACATATCTGACGAAGAAATATTAACACTTTTTCAGGATAAAAAAACCAGAAGCAAAGCCTTTTCCCTGTTAGTTAAAAAATATCAGGAACGACTTTACTGGCAAATTCGGAAAATTGTAATGTCGCATGATGATACAGATGATGTTTTGCAAAATACTTTCATAAAAATATGGAAAGGCTTGCAAAATTTTAGGTCGGATGCAAAGCTTTTTACCTGGATGTATAGAATTGCTACTAATGAATCTTTAACTTTTCTAGCAGACAAGCAAAAGAAACATTTTGCTTACGCCAATGGTGAAGTTGAAGATCTGTTACTAGCAAATTTAGAAGCCGATGAATATTTCGATGGAGATCAGGCTCAATTAGAATTACAAAAGGCAATTCTAAAATTACCAGAAAAACAACGTCTGGTTTTTAATATGAAGTATTTCGACGAACTAAAATATGATCAAATATCAGAAATATTGGAAACATCGGTTGGAGCTCTAAAAGCTTCTTACCATCATGCAGTAAAAAAAATTGAATCTCTTTTAAGTTTAAACGAAGTTTAAATTTTAAATTAAACCAAAAGAAATATTCACAGTCTAAAAGATATAGGTAATTATGAATAACCTGTCGAATATGAAAAAAGATAAACCATTTAAAGTTCCTAACGATTACTTCGATAAACTTAGTGATCGAGTACAGGAGAGAATCGAAAAAGAAGAAAAACCGGCTAAACAAGGAGTTTTTCAAATTGTAAAACCATATTTATGGATGGCTGCCAGTATTATTGGAATGGCCTTAATTATTAAGGTAATTATAACTAATTCGGTTCCTACCGACTATCAAAATCCTCAAATTTCACAAATTGAAGATACCAGCACAATTAATAATACTGAGGCAGAATACGATTTATTTTTTGATAATATGTCGGAAACTACATCGGATGAAATCATTGATTACCTTACCGATTATGATTTAGAAACAGATGAATTACTGGCAAACCTTTAACATATAAACTATGTACCGAATTATTATATCAATATCAATACTACTAAGCTTCTGTTTTTCGGCCAATGCACAACAAGGCAGAGGAGAAAAACGTGCTAGAATGCACAAAGAAATTCAGGCGCAAAAGGTATCATATATCACACAAAAACTTGAATTAACACCTGATGAAGCCCAGGTATTTTGGCCTGTGTACAATGAGCTTGAAAATAAAAAAGAAATTTTAAGAAAAGGTGAAAGAACATTATTTAAGAAAATACACCTTGGAATTGATAATATTCCCAACAACGAATTAGAAAAAATTAGCGATGATATGGTTGAATATCGAATTAAAGATGCTCAACTTAATAAAGAATATCATGTTAAATTTAAAAAAATACTTCCAATTAAAAAGGTATTAAAATTGTATCATTCCGAGAAACAATTTCAGGGAATGCTTCTAAAAAGAATTAAAGAAAAGGGCTTTCGCGAACACAATAAAAATAAACAAAACTTTAAATAGCAATAAAGGCTGAATCGATTGATTCAGCCTTTATTATTTTATATTATTCTATGTTTAGATAATTGCTGCTTCACCTACAAATCTTCCTGCTTTTAAAAATTCTATTGCCGATTCAATATCCTTGTACATTACACGATCGTGCTCGTTAAAAGTAACTACTTCGCGAAACTGAGATAAGAAATCTTCAATAAATGGAGATGATTTTCCCGGACGACGTAAATCAACTGCCTGAGCTGCATTCATCAACTCAATGGCCAAAATACGCTCTACATTCTCTGCAACTTTCAATGTTTTGGTAGCCGCATTACCACCCATACTTACATGATCTTCCTGCTCGTTCGAAGAAGGAATAGAATCAACAGAGCAAGGTGTACACAATTGCTTGTTTTGACTAACAATTGAAGCTGCAGCATATTGAGGAATCATAAACCCTGAATTTAAACCCGAATTTGCAACCAAAAATTCTGGATTATCGCGATCGCCCGAAATTAATCTGTAAGTTCTACGCTCCGAAATACTTCCCAATTCGGCCATTGCAATAGCTAAGAAATCGAGACTTAAAGCCAATGGTTGACCATGAAAATTACCTCCTGAAAGAATCATATCCTCATCGACAAAAATCGTTGGATTATCGGTAACCGAATTAATTTCGGTTTCCACAACACCTGCTACATAGTTAATCGCATCTTTCGAAGCTCCATGTACTTGAGGCATACAACGAAATGAGTAAGGATCTTGAACATTTTTCTTTTCATTAGTAATAAACTCACTTCCTTCGAGAAGTGTTCGGATATTACGTGCAGTTTCAATTTGTCCGTTATGAGGTCGAGCTTCGTGAATCGGAGCCAGAAAAGGATCTATTCTTCCATCGTAGCCCTCTAATGAAATACTACCAATAATATCGGCATATTTTACCAGCTGAAATGCTTTTAGCAATGTATAAACAGCATGAGAACTCATAAATTGTGTTCCATTTAACAAAGCCAATCCTTCTTTTGCACCTAATGCAATTGGTTCCCATCCTAATTCGGATAACACTTCTTTAGACGGACGCATTTCGTCATCGTAAATAACCTCACCTTCACCAAATAAAGGCAAAAACAAGTTTGCTAATGGGGCCAAATCGCCCGAAGCACCCAAAGATCCTAAATCACGTACAACAGGTAATACATCCATATTGTACATATCAATAATACGCTCAACGGTTGCCAATTGAACGCCCGATTTTCCCATCGACAATGCATGAGCTTTTAAAAGCAACATTAATCTAATTATATCTTTAGGGATAACATTACCAATACTGCAAGCATGAGACATTACCAAATTGCTTTGCAGCTGACTTAAATCCTCTTCTGATATTGATATTTTACAAAGTGAGCCAAAACCAGTGGTTATACCATAAATTGGTTTAGTTGCTTTTGCGATAGTTTCATCCAAATAATCTTTCGATCTTTGAATTAAAGCTTTCGACTCATCAGATAATCCTAATTTGTATTTATTCTCTAAAATTTCTTCAATTCTCTCGAATGTTAATTTTTCCGGAGAAATAAAATGCATGTTAGCCATGTTCTTATTGTGTTAAGTATTTGTTGTTAAAATCAAAAAAATAATGCACCACAAATTAATATTGTAGTGTGCAATTTTAAAATAAGCAAATAAACACTCAAGGGAAACGAATATCTCCTCCAATTGTTTCAATGGGTCTATCTTCTAAAAAAGCGAATATCATTATTAAATAAATTTTTTATATCACTCAACCACAATAGGCCTTTGTCTTAATTTCGATATAAAATCGGCTGAAAATTTTACGATATCTAAATATCAGACATAAGAAATTAAAAATATACAAATTGTATATTAGCCTAATTTCTCTATTAATTCTTCAGGAGTTAACTTTGTTTGTTCTCCCGAATCCATATCTTTTAAACTAAGTTTGCCTTCCTGTATTTCACTTTCACCTACCATAATTACAAAAGGTATATTTTTATTATTAGCGTAAGTCATTTGCTTCTTCATTTTCTGAGAAGCAGGATATATTTCAGCATTAACACCATTTGCTCTCAACTTTGCAAGAATTGGCAAACAGAATAATTCTTCTTTTTCTCCAAAATTGATAAATAAAACTTTTGTTGTTGCCGCTGTTTCTTTTGGAAACTTATCCATTTGCTCTAATACATCGTAAATACGATCTGCGCCAAATGAGATACCAACTCCCGAAACATCTTTCAATCCAAAAATACCAGTTAAATCGTCGTAACGACCACCTCCGGTAATACTTCCAAACTCCATATCCTTAGATTTTACTTCGAATATAGCTCCAGTATAATAATTTAATCCTCTGGCAAGAGTCAAATCTAACTCTACTTCGGTTTTAACACCTAATTTTTCAAGGTAAGAGAAAACAGTTTCCAGTTCCTCAATTCCTTTCATTCCAATTTCAGAGCTAGCTAATAATTCTTTAAGCTTAGCTATTTTTTCGCTATTGGTTCCTGCTAATAAAATTATTGGTTGCAAAGTTTCAATTGCTTTCGCTGATATTCCTTTCTCAACCAATTCTTTATTCACATTATCTAAGCCAATTTTATCTAATTTATCAATAGCTACAGTAATGTCTACAATTTTCTCTGCTTCACCAATAATTTCAGCAATTCCGGCTAAAATTTTACGGTTATTCAACTTCACAATTACATTCAATTGTAATCTTCTGTATACTTCATCAACAATCTGAATTAATTCTACTTCGTTTAAAAGAGAATTGCTTCCAATTACATCAACATCGCACTGATAAAACTCACGATATCGACCTTTTTGTGGTCTGTCGGCTCTCCAAACAGGTTGTATCTGATATCTTTTAAAAGGAAAACTAATTTCGTTACGATGTTGAACTACATATCGAGCAAACGGAACTGTTAAATCGTAACGCAATCCTTTTTCACTAATCTTTGTGGTTAATTTTACAGAGTTTCTTTCCTGTAATTGTTCCTGGCGTACTTTAGAGATAAAATCTCCCGAATTCAATACTTTAAAAAGTAATTTATCACCTTCTTCTCCATATTTTCCCATTAGAGTCGAAAGATTTTCCATCGAAGGAGTTTCAATCGGCATAAATCCGTAAAGTTGAAATACATCTTTAATTGTATCAAAAATGTAATTTCTCTTCACCATTTCAACTGGTGAAAAATCTCTCGTTCCTTTAGGAATAGACGGTTTTTGAGCCATTTTAATTCTTTGTTTTGGTTATTTATCAGAATTACAAAAATATTAAATATTTCGAGAGTAACACAGCTTTAAGCCGAAAGCTATAGGTAAGTTAAAATTCTTAGTTATAAGGAAGAAAATTATGTTTTTTGAATTCTTTTTAAAATATTAGCAAAAAAATCAAAAACTAAAGCCAAAACAAAAGGATAATACCATTCATTTAACTGAAATACAACTAATAACAAAATGGATATCAGTAATAATATATTTACAGATATTTTTAAATAATTAAATATTGTCCAAGTTTTTACTGATTGCTGTAAAAGCAAAAATATTTGTATTCCGCTATACATTATTATGCCAATCGAAAATAGAAATACTCCATATTCCAGCACTTTAAACATTCGGTAAGCTCCTAAAAAAATTAAGACAATCCCAATAAAGTAGATTGTCTTATAAATCGATAATGAATTCACTATTTTATAAATTCTATTGTAAGCGGATACTGATAATCTTCACCATTTAAAGTTTTTACAATGGCCATTACAACAAAAATAATACTAATTATTCCAAGTGCCATTAACAAAATAATACCTATGCCAACAAAAACTAATAAAGCCGAAACAAATAAGTAAATACTCATTGATATTTGAAAATTAAGCGATTTTTTCCCTTCGCGATTAACCAATTCTGAATCGTCTTTTTTCATGGTCCACATAATTAAGGGACCTATAACATGACCAAATGGTATAATAACACCTGAAAAAGCTGCTAAGTGACAAAACATTGCCCAGTTTCTCTCATCGTTTTGTGTTGCAAATTGACTCATTGAAATAAATTTAAATATGAATTATAAAGTGTTTATAAGGTAATAAAATTTAGGGAAGATTCTTAATTTAAAATCTTCCCTAAATAAATTAGTCTGCAATTAATTTTTTATACCTAATACGCTTAGGCCCTTCATCTCCCATACGTTTCTTTCTGTTAATTTCATAATCGCTATATCCACCTTCGAAAAACTGAACATGCGAATTTCCCTCAAATGCGAGTATATGTGTAGCAATTCTATCCAGAAACCAACGATCGTGCGAAATAACAACCGCACAACCCGCAAAACTCTCCAAACCTTCTTCAAGCGCACGAAGGGTATTTACATCAATATCATTGGTAGGCTCATCGAGAAGAAGAACGTTTGCCTCTTCTTTTAAAGTAAGAGCCAGATGTAATCTATTTCTTTCTCCACCCGATAATACGCCACATTTCTTTTCCTGATCGGCTCCGGTAAAATTAAATCGTCCAACATAAGCACGCGCATTTACCGTACGTCCACCAACATTAATTAAATCGCCCCCACCAGAAATTACTTCATAAACCGATTTTTCTGGATCGATATCAGCATGCTGTTGATCAACGTAACCTACTTTTACGGTATCACCAACCTCAAAAGTCCCCTTATCAGGTTGTTCTAGGTCCATAATCATACGAAAGAGAGTAGTTTTACCAGCGCCGTTAGGACCAATAACCCCAACAATACCAGCTGGAGGCAATTCAAATTCTAAATCGTCGAATAATAATTTCTGTCCAAATGCTTTCGAAACTTCCTTAACCTGTATCACTTTATTTCCTAAACGGGGTCCGTTCGGAATAAAAATTTCAAGTTTCTCTTCTTTTTGCTTAAGATCTTCATTCATCATGGTATCGTAAGCATTCAAACGGGCTTTATTTTTTGCCTGACGGGCTTTAGGTGCCATACGAACCCATTCTAATTCTCGCTCGAGAGTTTTGCGTCGCTTACTGGCTGATTTCTCTTCCATTTGCATGCGTTGAGTCTTCTGATCAAGCCAGGAGCTATAATTACCTTTCCATGGAATTCCTTCTCCTCTATCTAACTCTAAAATCCAACCTGCAACATTATCAAGAAAATATCTATCGTGAGTAATACTAATAACTGTTCCCTTATATTGTGCTAAATGTTGTTCTAACCAATCAATAGATTCTGCATCGAGATGGTTAGTAGGTTCATCGAGAAGTAAAATATCTGGTTCCTGTAATAGCAAACGGCAAAGTGCTACTCGTCTTCTCTCCCCACCTGATAAATGCTTTACATTCGTTTCTCCATCAGGACAACGTAACGCATCCATAGCTCTTTCGAGCTTAGTATCTAAATTCCAAGCATCATAATGATCAATTTTCTCCTGAAGTTCCGCTTGCTCATCCATTACGGCTTGCATTTTATCAGGATCTTCAAGAACCTCAGGGTCCCCAAATTTTAGATTAACAGCTTCGTAAGCGTTTAAGGTATCTACAATATCCTGTACACCTTCTTGTACAATCTCTTTAACTGTTTTAGTATCATCTAAAATTGGTTCCTGGGCCAAATAACCAATATTATGCTCCTTCGACCAAACTACATGTCCGTCGTAGGAACTTTCCAATCCGGCAATAATTTTTAACAAAGTAGATTTACCTGAACCATTTAAACCAATAATACCAATCTTAGCTCCATAAAAAAAAGATAGATTAATATTATTTAGTACTTTTTTTTGCGACGAAAAGGTTTTACTTACCCTATCCATCGAAAAAATAATTTTCTTATCGTCTGACATTATATTTTTCGTTTTAATTTTTTCAAAAAATGATTACTGCAAAAATAGAAAAATTGCAATTCATTTAGATTTATTAAGTATTTTTAGAACAATACTTAATCATTTTATAAGTCTTTTAATTTACGGTTATACAATTTTATTTAAAGATTTGAATTTTTTATTGTACTTAAAAATATCTATTTTTAAATATTAATCAGCGGGGTATAAATGATGAATAAAACAGTGAACAAAAAGCTCTCAGTATTGCTCGATAAAATAGGCATAGAGACTAATAAAAAAATATACTGGGAAGAAAATATTGATTCAAGTCAAATAGTAAAAACTCATCCTAATAAATCAAATATTGCAATAGAAAATGCAAAAATTTTATTGGTAGAAGATCAACCAAGTAACAGAAAAACCTTAGAAGTATATCTTAAGCATAAGGTTGCGAAAGTTGATATTGCCGAAAATGGGAAACAAGCTGTTGAGCTATATGCAAAGGAAGAGTATGACATTATCTTAATGGATCTTCAAATGCCAATAATGGGAGGAATTGAAGCCTCTTTGCGAATTAGAAAAATTGAAGAAGAGAGGAAGATGAATCGTCCTACTCCGATTATTGCATTCACCGCAAATTACTATTCTGATGATAAGGAAATATCCATTGAAATTGGAATGGATGCTTATCTTTCAAAACCATTTCAATGTAAAACTATTTATAATCTAATTCAGGAATATTTATAGATATAAAAAAAGGGATCTTAAAAAGATCCCTTTCTTGTTTTATGAAATATGGATTAACATCCAAATTTAGCATTAGCTCCTAATTCTTCTTCAATACGAAGTAATTGATTGTATTTAGCCATACGATCTGAACGGCTCAAAGAACCAGTTTTAATCTGACCTGAATTAGTTGCAACAGCAATATCAGCAATAGTAGCATCTTCTGTTTCACCTGAACGGTGAGAAGTAACAGAAGTATAACCAGCACGGTGTGCCATTTCAATTGCATTCATAGTTTCAGTTAAAGTACCAATTTGGTTCACTTTAATAAGAATAGAGTTCGCAGCTTTCAATTCGATACCTTTTGCTAAGTAATCTACATTAGTAACGAATAAATCGTCACCAACGATCTGACACTTATCTCCGATCTTAGCGTTCAAAGCAACCCATCCGTCCCAATCATTTTCATCCATACCGTCTTCGATAGAATCGATTGGATACTTAGCGATTAGTTCTGATAAATAAGCAGCTTGTTCATCAGAATTTCTTTTCGCACCATTTGGTTCAAAAATACTATAATCATAAACACCATCTTTGTAGAACTCAGAAGCTGCACAATCCATAGCAATAGAAACATCACCACCATCTTCCTTACGACCAGGCTTGTAACCCGCGTTTTTAACAGCAGTTAAAATGCACTCAATAGCTTCTTCTGTACCACCTAACATTGGAGCAAAACCTCCCTCATCACCTACTGCAGTAGAAAGGCCTTTTCCTTTCAATACTTTTGCAAGTGCATGGAAAACCTCTGCACCCATTCTTAAAGCTTCGCGGAAAGATGGCGCACCAATTGGACGAATCATGAATTCCTGAAATGCGATGGTAGCATCAGAGTGAGATCCACCATTAATGATATTCATCATTGGAACAGGAAGTACATTAGCATTAGTACCACCAATATAACGATACAATGGCATACCTGAGTAATCAGCAGCAGCTTTAGCCGCAGCCAAAGAAACACCTAACATTGCGTTAGCACCTAACTTAGATTTAGTTTTAGTACCATCAAGCTCTAACATTTTAGTATCAATAGCAACCTGATCTGTTGCATCCATACCCTCTAATGCCTCAGCAATAACAGTATTTACATTTTCAACAGCCTTTAAAACACCTTTACCTAAGTAACGTGATTTATCACCATCACGAAGCTCTAATGCTTCATTTTCGCCTGTTGAAGCTCCTGAAGGAACACCAGCACGACCAATAACGCCACTGGCAAGAGTTACTTCTACTTCGATAGTTGGGTTTCCACGTGAGTCAAGAATCTCACGACCGTGAATCTTTACAATTTCTGACATAACTTTCGTATTAAAAAATTATAATAGTAACAATTTAACTTCTTTTGTATTAGACCCTAAATTTCGTGAAATTAATGCAAAAAAACATCATATTTTAATTAAAACGTATTACCAAAATTTTACGCAAACGTTTCAAAACTTTTTAGGGCATTAAAAAAGGGATAAAGATTAACTTTACCCCTTTGATATATTAGAAAGGAAAACTATTCTTCCTTTTTATCTGTTGCCTCGTCAGCTTTAGCCTCAACAGTTTCGGTAGTTTCTGCTTTAGCAGCAGATTTACCTCCACGTCTTCTTCTTGTAGACTTTTTAGCTTCAGCTTTCTTTTCTGTAGTATAAGTTTCGTTAAAATCAACTAACTCAACAATACACATCTCAGCATTATCACCTAAACGGTTACCTGTTTTTAAAATTCTAGTATAACCACCATTACGATTAGTAATTTTTGGTGATACCTCTCTGAATAACTCAGTTACCGCTTCTTTTTGCTTCAAGTATCCAAATACAACACGTCTAGAATGCGTACTGTCTACTTTACTTTTTGTAATTAGCGGCTCAACATACATTTTTAAAGCTTTTGCTTTAGCTGTAGTAGTCGAGATTCTTTTATGCAAAATCAAGGAAGAAGCCATATTTGAAAGCATTGCTTTTCTATGAGCTACTTTTCTCCCTAAATGATTAAATTTCTTTCTATGTCTCATTTTCCCTTATTCCTTATCTAATTTGTACTTAGAAATATCCATTCCAAAAGTTAGATTTAATGATACTAATAGATCATCCAACTCTGTTAAAGATTTCTTACCAAAGTTTCTAAATTTAAGTAGATCGTTTCTGTTGTATTGTACCAAGTCTCCTAAAGTATCAACATCTGCAGCCTTCAAGCAGTTCAATGCACGAACTGAAAGATCCATATCAACCAATTTGGTTTTTAATAGCTGACGCATATGTAATACCTCTTCATCAAACTCTTCATTTGCGAATTTCTCGTCAGAGTCAAGAGTAATCTTTTCGTCTGAGAACAACATGAAGTGATAAATCAGAATTTTAGCAGCTTCTTTTAACGCATCTTTTGGATGAACAGAACCATCTGTAGTGATTTCAAAAACCAATTTTTCGTAGTCAGTTTTTTGTTCAACACGATAGTTCTCAACTTCATATTTTACATTCTTAATAGGTGTAAAAATTGAGTCGATTGGAATAACACCAAATTCTGCATCAACAGGCTTATTCTCTACAGAAGGTACATAACCTCTACCTTTATTGATAGTTAAATCTAACTGCAATTTGGCAGAGCTGTCCATTCTGCAAATTACAAGCTCAGGATTCAACACCTCGAAACCGGTAAGGAACTTGTTAATATCGCCTGCTGTAAAAGTTTCCTGATCTGAAATGGTAACAGTAACCAACTCATTGTCCACTTCCTCAACTCTTTGTTTAAACCGAACTTGTTTCAGGTTCAGGATCATCTCCGTTACATCTTCGATGACTCCCGGAATTGTAGAAAATTCATGATCGACACCCTGAATTTTAATGGTTGTAATGGCAAAACCCTCTAGAGAAGAAAGTAATATTCTCCTTAAGGCGTTACCGATTGTAATACCATATCCAGGCTCTAATGGACGAAATTCGAATTTACCGAATCTTTCGTCAGCATCGAGCATGATAACTTTGTCCGGTTTTTGGAAAGCTAAAATTGCCATAAATTACTGATTAACTATTTATTACTTAGAATACAATTCAACGATTAACTGTTCCTTGATATTTTCAGGAATTTCTGTTCTTTCTGGTACGTTAAGAAACTTACCACTAAGAGAGGTTTGATCCCATTCCAACCAAGATGATTGGTTATATCTGGCAGCTGATAAAGAATCGGTAATAACTTCTAAGGATTTCGATTTTTCACGAATTCCAATAATATCTCCAGATTTTACCGAATAAGAAGGGATGTTACAGATTTCACCATTTACAGTTACGTGTTTGTGGCTAACCAACTGACGAGCAGCTGATCTTGTTGGAGCAACACCTAATCTGAAAATAACGTTATCTAAACGACATTCAAGAAGTTGTAACAAAACCTCACCGGTAATACCTTTACTTCTCGCGGCTTTTTTAAATAAGTTTGAGAATTGCTTCTCTAACACACCATAAGTGTATTTTGCTTTTTGCTTTTCTTTCAATTGTACCCCGTATTCAGACATTTTTTTTCTTCTACGGCTGTTACCGTGCTGTCCTGGAGGGTAATTTTTGTTTTCAAATGCCTTATCAGGTCCAAAAATTGGCTCACCAAATTTTCTAGCTATTTTTGACTTTGGTCCTATATATCTAGCCATGCTTTCAAAATTTAAATTTTTCTAATAATAGAAACTTTGCAAATTAATTCGAATTATCAAATCACCGCGATTTTTGAGAGGATTCAAAAATTAATTCAAATTAAAGTTTACATTTTTTATTAAACTCTATATCTATTAAACTCTACGTCTCTTAGGAGGACGACATCCGTTGTGTGGTAGTGGAGTTACATCTACGATTTCCGAAATATCAATTCCACATGAATTAATAGCACGAATTGCAGATTCACGACCGTTTCCTGGACCTTTAACAAATACTTTTACTTTTCTCAAACCTAAATCGTGAGCAACTTTTCCACAATCTGTAGCAGCTTGCTGAGCAGCATAAGGAGTATTCTTTTTAGAACCTCTAAAGCCCATTTTACCTGCTGAAGACCAAGAAATAACTTGTCCGCTATTGTTAGTTAAAGAGATAATAATATTGTTAAAAGATGAATGAATATGAGCCTGTCCAACAGCCTCAATTTTCACAACTTTTTTCTTTACTGATGTTGACTTCTTTGCCATAACTTAACAATTATTTAGTCGCTTTCTTTTTGTTTGCAACTGTTTTTCTCTTACCTTTTCTTGTACGTGAGTTGTTCTTTGTTTTCTGTCCACGCACTGGCAAACCAATACGATGACGGATTCCTCGGTAACATCCGATATCCATCAAACGCTTAATATTCAGTTGATTTAATGAACGCAACTCCCCCTCAACCTTAAAGTTTGCATTAATCGCCTGACGAATCTTAGCAGATTCATCATCGCTCCAATCTTTTACCTTTGTCTCATAAGAAACGCCAGCTTCGTCTAATATTTGACGAGCTGCGCTACGACCGATACCAAAGATATAAGTCAAGCTAATCTCACCTCTCTTGTTTTGAGGCAAATCAACTCCAACAATTCTAGCCATAAATTAAATATTTATCTATTACAAAATTAACTAAATTACCCCTGACGTTGTTTGAACTTAGGGTTCTTTTTATTAATCACATACAAACGTCCTTTTCTTCTTACGATTTTACAATCTTCAGAACGTTTCTTTACAGATGCTCTTACTTTCATTTTTATCGAAATTTAATTTTTGTATCTAAAAGTAATGCGCCCTTTAGTAAGATCATAAGGTGACATTTCAACCTTTACTTTATCACCAGGTAAGATCTTAATGTAGTGCATTCTCATTTTACCGGAAATGTGAGCAGTAATCACATGACCGTTCTCAAGTTCTACACGAAACATAGCATTTGATAATGCCTCGGTAATAGTACCGTCTTGTTCTATTGAAGGCTGTTTAGCCATAAGCTCTATTATTTTTATTTGATTATTCTTCAATAAATTCAAAACCGGACAGGATCTGAGCCTTACCCTTTCGAACTACAATAGTTTGTTCAAAATGAGCTGATGCTTTACCATCGGCCGTTACAATTGTCCATCCATCATCCTTAGTATAGATCTCTCTTTTTCCAAGATTAATCATTGGTTCAATTGCCAGTACTAATCCATCTCTCAATTTTAATCCCCTTCCATTTCTTCCATAATTAGGAACTTGAGGATCTTCATGAAGATTTTTTCCTATTCCGTGCCCTACCATTTCTTTAACTACTGAAAAATTATTATTCTCAGCATGTCTTTGAACAGCAAAACCGATATCTCCTAAATGATTACCATCAATAGCCTTCTCAATTCCTTTCTGAAGAGCTTTTTTAGTAACCTCCAAGAGTTGTTGAATCTCCGAATCAATTTTCCCAATTGAGAATGTGTAAGCAGAATCGCCATAAAAACCATTCAAAACAACACCACAATCGCAAGATACAATATCACCTTCTTTCAACTCATAGGAAGATGGAACACCATGTACTACTTCATTATTTACAGAAACACATAAAGTATTAGGAAATCCATCATAATTAAGAAACGCAGGCAAACCTCCATTGTCTCTTATATATTCCTCTGCAATTTTATCTAAGCATAAGGTAGAAATACCTGGAGCTATGACTTTAGATATTTCACCTAAAGTCCTAGCTACCAGATTATTACTTTTATTTAGTAAATTAATCTCTTCCTCTGTCTTATAAAAAATCATTGCAAAGAAAGCAAAAATATTTTAATAAGCAGCAGCTCCTCCAGGAGTTTTACCTTTAATTCTACCAGACTTCATTAATCCATCGTAATGACGCATCAATAAATGTGACTCAATTTGTTGTAATGTATCTAACACTACACCAACTAAAATCAATAATGAAGTACCACCATAGAATTGTGCAAATTGATTATTCACCCCAGCAATCCTTGCAAAAGCAGGCAAAATTGCCACTAAACCAAGAAATAATGATCCTGGTAAAGTTATACGCGACATAACCGTATCCAAAAAGTCAATAGTTTTCTTTCCAGGTTTAATTCCAGGAATAAAACCACCATTCTTTTTCATATCCTCTGCCATTTGAGTAGGATTAACAGTAATCGCTGTATAGAAATATGTGAATAATACAATCATCACAAAAAATAGTGCGTTGTACCAAAATCCGGTAAAATTAGATAAAGCTGCAGCTACACCTGTTAATGCATCCGAACTAGCATAGTTAACAAACGCCATTGGCAAAAACATAATTGCTTGTGCAAAAATGATTGGCATTACACCAGCAGCATTCACTTTTAAAGGAATGTACTGGCGAACTCCACCATATTGTTTGTTACCTACAATTCTCTTTGCATACTGTACTGGTATCTTTCTCGTTCCTTGCACTAACATGATAGTTACTACAAAAATGAAGAATAGCATTACAATCTCTAAAACAAGAACGATTAAACCACCGCCTTGTCCTTCAATTCTAGATCCTAATTCAGCAATAAACGAGAATGGTAATCTTGCGATAATACCTATCATGATGATTATAGAAATACCATTACCAATACCTTTGTCGGTAATTTTTTCACCCAACCACATGATAAACATTGATCCTGCTGCAAGTATAACCACAGAAGATATAGTAAAGAATGTACCTTTAAGAATAAAGGCTGCTTCAGGTAATGTTGTATGTAAGTTTAATAAATATCCTGGTGCTTGAAGAACAAGGATAACCACTGTTAAGTAACGGGTAATTTGATTAATTTTTCTACGTCCACTTTCACCTTCACGCTGCAATCTTTGAAAATAAGGAACCGCAATTCCCATTAACTGGATTACAATGGAAGCGGATATGTATGGCATAATTCCAAGAGCAAAGATGGATGCATTTGCAAACGCCCCTCCCGAAAACATGTTTAACAAACCCAATACTCCATCGGAAGTTTGTGATTTTAACGCTTCTAAATGAGCCGGGTCGATACCTGGCAAAACCACCTTAGCACCTAAACGGTAGACTAATAGAAGACCTAGAGTAGTTAAAATACGAGATCTTAAATCCTCAATCTTCCAGATGTTCTTCAATGTTTCTATTAAACCTTTCATTATATAAACTTACAATTTAACAACTGATCCTTCTACCGCTTCAATCGCTGATTGAGCAGATTTTGAGAATGCGTGAGCTTTAACTTCAAGCTTAGCAGTCAATGTTCCGTTACCTAAAATTTTAACATGATTGTTTTTCGATGCTAAACCAGCATTCACGATTACGTCAATATCAATAACAGTAATGTTATTTTTTTCTGCTAATGCTTGTAAAACGTCAACATTAATAGCTTTATATTCTTTTCTGTTGATGTTCTTAAATCCAAACTTAGGAACTCTTCGTTGTAAAGGCATTTGACCACCTTCGAATCCAACTTTCTTAGAGTATCCAGATCTTGACTTCGCACCTTTATGTCCTCTAGTTGAGGTTCCACCTCTACCAGATCCTTGTCCGCGACCTATTCTTTTATTTGTCTTTACAGAACCAGCTGCGGGTTTTAAGTTACTTAAGTCCATATCTATTTATTTCTAAATATTTACAATGATTTATTCTTCTACGGAAACCAAGTGTTGCACCTTTACAACCATACCTTTTATCTGAGGTGTAGCTTCGTGCTCAACAGTAGCATTGATTTTATTCAAACCTAATGCTTCCAAGGTTCTTTTCTGGCGATCGGTACTTCCGATTTTGCTCTTGATTTGAGTAATTTTAATCTTAGCCATTTCCCTAATTCTTAACCGTTAAACACTTTATCCAATGAAACACCTCTTTGTTCAGCAACAGTATGTGCATCTCTTAATTCAGCAAGAGCTTCGAAAGTTGCTTTCACAAGGTTGTGAGGGTTTGATGAACCTTTTGATTTAGCAAGTACATCAGTTACTCCAACACTCTCCAATACTGCACGCATCGCACCACCAGCTTTAACACCGGTACCATGAGAAGCAGGTTTAATGAAAACCTCTGCTCCACCAAATCTCGAAAGTTGTTCGTGAGGAATAGTTCCTTTGTAAACAGGTACTTTAATCAAATTTTTCTTAGCAGCGTCTACTCCTTTAGAAATAGCTGTGGTAACTTCGTTTGCTTTACCAAGTCCCCATCCTACTAATCCATTTTCATTACCTACAACAACAATTGCTGAAAAACTGAAAGTTCTACCACCTTTTGTTACTTTGGTAACACGATTAATAGCAACCAGTCTATCTTTTAGCTCTGCATCGCTTGTCTTAACATTTTTGATATCTGCCATAATTATTAAAATTTAAGGCCACTTTTACGAGCAGCGTCCGCTAAAGATTTAACTCTACCATGGTATAGATAACCATTTCTATCGAAAACAACACTAGTAAAACCAGCTTCTTTTGCTTTTTCAGCAATAACTTGTCCTACTAATTCTGCTTGTTCAATTTTATTTACTGATTTTTCAGCAATCTCTTTGATTAATGAGCTAGTAGCTACCAAAGTTTTTCCTGAAAGATCATCTATCAATTGCACTGAAATCTGCTTATTAGAACGAAAAACTGACATTCTTGGTCTTTCAGCAGTTCCAGAAACAGACTTACGAATTCTTCTTTTAATTCTTAGTCTTCTTTCTTGCTTAGTTAAAGCCATAATTTACTGTTTTAGAAATTATTTACCTGCAGATTTACCAGCTTTTCTTCTAAGCTGTTCTCCAACAAATTTAACACCTTTTCCTTTATATGGTTCAGGTTTTCTGAATGATCTGATTTTTGCTGCAACCTGACCTACCAATTGCTTATCGCAACTCTCAAGAGTAATGATAGGATTAGCACGCTTTTCGGTTACTGCTGTTACTTTAACCTCAGCAGCAATCTCCAAGTGAATAAGGTGAGAATAACCTAAAGCTAATTCTAAAATCTGACCTCTAGAAGTAGCACGGTATCCAACACCAACAAGCTCTTGCTCAATCTTATATCCCTCAGTAACACCAAATACCATATTGTTCATCAATGAACGATATAAACCGTGCATTGATTTGTGTCTCTTCTGATCAGAAGGACGCTCAAGAACAACTTTGTTTTCCTCTACAGAAACTTTAATTTCAGTGTCAATTTGTTGTGTTAATTCACCTTTAGGCCCTTTAACAACTACTGAATTATCTTTATTTACCGTTACGCTTACTCCGGCAGGCAAATTGATAGGTAATTTTCCAATTCGTGACATTTCTAATCCTCCTTAATTAATAAACGTAACACAATATTTCACCACCAACATGCTTCTGACGAGCTTCCTTGTCAGTCATAACTCCCTGAGAAGTAGAAAGAATCGCAATTCCTAAACCGTTAAGTACGCGAGGTAATTCTATTGCTCCACAATATTTTCTTAAACCTGGCTTAGAGACACGTTTAAGATCCTTAATTGCTGAGATCTTGGTTTCTGGATGGTATTTCAAGGCAATTTTAATTACGCCCTGAACGCCATCGTCTACAAATTTGTAGTTAAGGATATAACCTTTATCCTTAAGAATCTTTGTCATTTCTTTTTTCACGTTCGATGCTGGCACCTCAACCACTTTGTGGTTTGCCATAACCGCATTTCTTAAACGTGTAAGAAAATCTGCTATTGGATCTGTCATTATATAAAAAATTAAATTGATCCCGATTTCTCGGGACAATATTTAACAATATTCTGATAACAAAATTTTGATTACCAACTTGCCTTCTTTACTCCAGGTATTAGACCAGACGAAGCCATCTCACGGAAAGTGATACGACTGATTCCGAATTGTCTCATATAACCTTTAGGACGTCCAGTGATCTTACATCTGTTGTGTAAACGAACAGGAGAAGAATTTTTTGGCAAACGACTAAGAGCGATGTAATCGCCTTCCTCTTTTAGTTTAGCTCTTTTAGCTGCATATTTTTCAACTAATTTTTGACGCTTAACTTCGCGAGCTTTCATTGATTCTTTAGCCATCGTCTTATTTTTTTAGATTTTTAAATGGTAATCCAAATTCTTTTAAAAGAGCATAAGCTTCTTCATCGGTATTAGCAGTAGTAACGAATGTGATATTCATTCCCATAATAGTATTGATTTCATCCAATACAATTTCTGGGAAAATAATTTGCTCTTCGATACCTAAGGTGTAATTACCTCTACCGTCTAATTTACTCTTGATACCTCTAAAGTCACGAATACGTGGTAGTGCAACACGAACTAATTTCTCAAGAAATTCATACATGTGCTCACGACGTAAAGTTACAGTAGTACCAATTGGCATACCTTTACGTAACTTAAAGTTCGAAATATCTTTAGAAGAAAAAGTCTGAACAGCTTTCTGACCAGTAATGGCAGTTAACTCATTCACAGAGAATTCAAGAACTTTTTTATCAGCAATTGCCTTACCAACACCTTGATTAATTACTATCTTCGTTAATTTTGGTGCTTGCATAACAGATTTGTAATCAAATTCCTTCATTAATGCTGGAATGATTTCTTCTGTATACTGTTTTTTAAGAGTCGGTGTATAGCTCATTACTTAATCTCCTCCCCTGACTTTTTAGAGTATCTAACTAATTTATTGTTATCGCCCATTTTTCTGCCAATACGAGTAGCATTTCCTGTCGAAGGATCTTTCACATTCAAATTTGAAATGTGAATTGGGGCTTCTTTTTTAACGATACCACCCTGAGGATTCTCTGCATTAGGCTTAGTATGTTTTGAAATCATGTTAACTCCCTCAACGATTGCTCGTTGCTTGCTAACAAGAACTTCTAACACTTTACCTTCCTGACCTTTTGATTCCCCAGAATTAACAATTACGGTATCACCCTTTTTAATATGTAACTTCATTGTTCTTGGTTTACAAAGATTATAAAACTTCTGGTGCTAAAGAAACGATCTTCATGTTAGTGTCACGTAACTCTCTTGCAACAGGTCCAAAAATACGGGTTCCTCTCATTTCACCAGCAGTATTCAATAATACACATGCGTTATCATCGAAGCGAATATAGGATCCGTCTGCTCTTCTAATCTCTTTTTTGGTGCGAACAACAACTGCTTTTGTTACTGTTCCTTTTTTCATTTCGGAACCGGCGATAGCGTTCTTTACGGTAACCACGATTCTATCTCCAATTGAAGCATAGCGTTTTTTGGTACCGCCCAACACACGAATACAAAGTACTTCCTTTGCTCCGCTGTTATCAGCTACTAATAGTCTACTTTCTGTTTGTATCATGATTACTTAGCTCTTTCAATAATTTCAACTAATCTCCAACTTTTATTTTTACTTAAAGGTCGGGTTTCCATGATTTTTACGGTATCACCTTCATTACAGGTGTTTTCCTCGTCATGAGCAGTGAATTTCTTGGTTTTGTTCACAAACTTACCATAAATTGGGTGTTTTTCTTTTGTGTGAACTGCAACAGTAATGGATTTTTCCATTTTGCTACTAACCACTACCCCGATACGCTCTTTTCTAAGATTTCTTTCCATCACTTTTTTACTTTTCAGTTAATTGCCTTTGACGTAACTCAGTCATAAGTTTGGCAATGTTACGTCGGGTTTCCTTAATTTGTAAAGGATTTTCCAAAGGTGAAATAGCGTGATTTAGTCTGAAGCGAGTTAACGCTGATCTTTCAGCATCCAACTTTTCTACTATTTCCTGTGTTGTTAACTCTTTAATTTCTGAATTCTTCATGATTAATCATTTGAATTTTCAACATAATCACGTCTTACGACAAACTTTGTAGTAACAGGTAGCTTTTGAGCAGCAAGACGTAAAGCCTCTTTTGCTACCTCAAAAGGTACTCCCTCACACTCGAATAACATTCTTCCAGGTGAAACAGCAGCAACGAATCCTTCTGGAGAACCCTTACCCTTACCCATACGTACCTCTGCAGGCTTTTTAGTGATAGGTTTATCTGGAAATACTCTGATCCAAATTTGACCTTGTCTTTGCATATATCGAGTCACTGCTACACGTGCAGCTTCAATTTGACGACCAGTAATCCACTTTTCTTCAAGTGATTTGATCCCAAAAGATCCAAATGCTAATTCAGTACCGCGACCTGCGTTACCTTTCATTCTTCCCTTTTGTTGTCTTCTAAATTTTGTCCTTTTTGGTTGTAACATCGTACTAATTCTTTAAAATTTAAAGACTACTTCTTTTTTCTTCTATTAAAACCACCTTTTCCTTTTGGACCACGGCTATCTTTCATGCCAGCGTTAGGAGTTAAGTCACGTTTACCGTAAACTTCTCCTTTGCAGATCCAAACTTTGATACCAATTAACCCGTAGGTTGTCAAAGCTTCTGCCTGACAGTAATCAATATCAGCTCTTAAGGTGTGAAGCGGAGTACGTCCTTCTTTATACATTTCAGAACGTGCCATCTCAGCTCCATTTAAACGGCCGGAAATCTGAACTTTGATTCCTTCAGCACCCATTCTCATAGTAGAAGCAATAGCCATCTTAATTGCTCTTCTATAGGCGATACGACCTTCGATTTGACGAGCAATATTATTAGCAACGATTACAGAATCCATTTCTGGACGCTTAATTTCAAAGATGTTAATTTGTACTTCTTTGTCAGTAATCTTCTTTAACTCCTCTTTTAACTTATCAACTTCCTGACCACCTTTTCCGATAATAATACCTGGACGAGCAGTATTAATAGTGATAGTAATTAATTTAAGAGTTCTTTCGATAATGATTTTAGAAATACTTGCCTTAGCTAAACGAGCGTTTAGGTACTTTCTAATTTTGGTATCTTCAACAAGCTTATCGCCGTAGTTTTTTCCGCCAAACCAGTTAGAATCCCATCCTCTGATGATTCCTAATCTATTTCCTATTGGATTTACTTTTTGTCCCATTCTAACTATTCTTTAGTATTATCGGCTTCAGCAGTTTTACTACCCAATAATATAGTTACATGATTTGATCTTTTCTTAATTCTATGTGCTCTCCCCTGAGGAGCAGGTCTAAGACGCTTTAAAATACGGGCTGAATCTACACAAATTTCTTTAATGTATAGCTCGCTTTCTTCGATTCTTTGACCTTCATTCTTAGCTTGCCAGTTGGCAATAGCTGAAAGCACTAGTTTTTCTACGCGATTTGATGCTTCTTTCGGACTGAAACGAAGTACATCTAAAGCTCGGTTCACCTCCATACCTCTTACCATATCGGCAACAAGTCTCATTTTACGAGGTGAAGTAGGAACATTTTTCAAGCTAGCAAATGCTTTGCTCTTTTTTTCCTCCTTTATTTGGTTTGCTTTTATTCTTTTTCTTGCACCCATTTTTACAAATTCAAAATGTTAATTAAAACCTTTAAACATGCGATTAGCGTTTCTTCTTATCAGCATGTCCTCTAAAAGTACGAGTTGGCGCAAATTCACCTAATTTATGGCCTACCATGTTTTCAGTAACATAAACAGGAATGAATTTGTTTCCGTTGTGAACGGCAATTGTGTGCCCTACGAAATCCGGAGAAATCATAGAACGTCTTGACCAGGTTTTCATCACTGACTTTTTACCTGATTCGTTTTGCTCCAATACTCGTTTCTCCAATTTGAAATCGATAAAAGGGCCTTTTTTTAATGAACGACTCATAACAATCTAATTAATCAAATTACTTTTTCCTTCTTTCAACAATATACTTATTAGAAGCATTCTTCTTGGCACGAGTTTTAAACCCTTTAGCCAACACACCTGTTCTAGAACGAGGGTGTCCACCTGAAGACTTACCTTCACCACCACCCATTGGGTGATCAACTGGGTTCATTACCACACCACGAACGCGAGGTCTTCTACCTAACCAACGAGTACGACCAGCCTTACCACTTCTTTCCAACGCATGGTCAGTATTAGAAACAGTTCCGATAGTCGCCTTACAGGTTACTAGAATCATTCGAACTTCTCCAGAAGGTAATTTGATCATTGCATATTTGCCTTCTCTTGAAACAAGTTGAGCATATGCACCAGCGCTACGAGCCATCACAGCACCTTGAGAGGGTCTTAATTCAATATTATGAATTATTGTACCTAATGGGATATCAGATAATGGCATTGCGTTTCCGATTTCAGGAGTTACCTTTTCGCCAGAAAGCAAAGTTTGTCCAACTTCGAGTCCATTTGGAGCGATGATATAACGTTTCTCACCGTCTGCATACACAAGTAATGCGATACGTGCAGTACGGTTTGGATCGTATTCAATCGAAACAACTTTTGCAGGAACCCCGTCTTTGTCTCTTTTGAAATCAATAACTCGATATCTTCTCTTGTGACCACCACCTATATATCTCATTGTCATCTTACCAGTGTTATTTCTACCACCGGTTTTCTTCATTGGTCTTAACAATGATTTCTCAGGTTTGTCTGTAGTTACCTGCTCAAAGGTATTTAAGATCTTATTTCTTTGACCAGGAGTTACAGGTTTTAATTTACGTACAGCCATTTTCTATTAAATATTGCTATAAAAATCTATATTATCACCTTCAACTAAAGTAACGATCGCCTTTTTAAAAGACGCAGTTCTTCCCTCAATCACACCTGCCTTGGTGAAACGGCTCTTCTTTTTACCTTGATAATTCATGGTATTAACAGATGCCACCTTAACATTGTACATTGATTCTACTGCTGCCTTAATATCGATCTTTGTCGCTCTACGATTCACAACAAAGCCAAAGCGATTAAATTTCTCGCTTTGCTCAGTCATTTTCTCAGTAACGATTGGCTTAATTAAAATATCCATTTTTTTAAACTTAGTTTAGTTTAAACATTTCATCGAGCCCTTTTACTGAGCTCTCTACAAACACCAAAGTTGAAGCTTTCATAATGTCATAGGTTGCCAAGTCAGAAACTCGAACAACTTTTACATTCTTCAAATTACGAGAAGACAAATATATGTTTTTATTATCTTCAGATAAAACTAAAAGTACTTTTTTATCAGATACTTTAAGGCTATTTTGAAGTGCAACAAAACTTTTTGTCTTTACAGTCTCGAAATTAAAGTCTTCAACTACCATTAAAGCTTCGTTTTGAGCTTTGATCGTTAAAGCAGACTTACGAGCCAACTGCTTCAATTTTTTATTCAATTTGAAACCGTAGTTTCTTGGACGAGGACCGAATACACGACCTCCACCTCTGAATACAGGTGATTTAATGCTACCAGCACGAGCTGTACCGGTACCTTTTTGCTTCTTAATCTTAGCAGTACTACCAGAAATGTCAGCTCTCTCTTTTGACTTGTGAGTACCCTGACGTTGGTTCGCTAAAAATTGTTTTACATCTAAGTAAATAGCGTGCTCGTTTGGTTCGATTCCAAAAACTGAATCTTTGAATTCAATTTTTCTCCCTGTATCTTCTCCAGCTGTGTTTAAAATAGTTAATTCCATTACTTTTCAATAATTACGTATGAACCTTTAGACCCTGGAAGAGATCCTTTAACTAATAATAAGTTGTTCTCAGGAATTACCTTAAGAACTTGAAGATTTTGAACCTTCACAGTATCCCCACCTGTACGTCCGGCCATTCTCATGCCTTTAAATACGCGAGCTGGGTAAGATGCAGCACCAATAGAACCAGGCGCTCTCAAACGGTTATGCTGACCGTGTGTAGAACCACCTACTCCGCCAAAACCATGACGTTTTACTACCCCTTGAAAACCTTTACCTTTAGATATTCCACTTACGTCTACAAAAGTAGATTCTTCGAAGATATCAACGGTAACAGCATCACCTAATTTGTAATCAGCTTCGAACTCTGAGAATTCAACAAGCTTTTTCTTAGGGGTTGTATTTGCCTTTTTAAAGTGCCCATCTAGCGCCTTAGTTGTTCGCTTTTCCTTTTTATCGTCAAAAGCCAACTGAAGTGCTTCATAACCATCAGATTCAACTGTTTTGATCTGGGTTACAACACATGGACCTGCCTCAATGACAGTGCATGGAATATTTTTTCCCTCGGCACTGTAAACGGAAGTCATTCCGATTTTTTTTCCAATTAATCCTGGCATTTCTCTTTACTTTTAAAAAATAAATCTTACAGATTATCAAACTTTAATTTCAACTTCTACTCCACTAGGCAACTCTAGTTTCATCAAAGCATCAATTGTATTTGCAGTTGAACTGTAAATATCGATCAAACGCTTGAAAGAAGAAAGTTGAAACTGTTCTCTAGATTTCTTGTTCACGAAAGTTGAACGAAGAACAGTAAAAATTCTTTTGTGAGTTGGAAGTGGAATTGGACCGCTAACAACTGCACCTGTAGCCTTAACTGTCTTAACGATTTTCTCAGCTGATTTATCAACTAAATTATGATCGTAAGATTTCAGTTTAATTCTAATTTTTTGGCTCATCTTATTTATATATTATACGATGATTTAATTATAATAATTCTACTTTACCCTTAGCATTCTCTACAACCTCTTTGGCAATACCTTTTGGTACCTCCTCGAAATGAGAAAATTCCATTGAAGAGTTTGCACGACCTGAAGATAAAGTTCTTAACACGGTCACATAACCAAACTGTTCAGACAATGGTACTTTAGCGTTTACAACACGAGCTCCGTGCTTAGACTCCATACCTTCTACCTGACCACGACGTTTGTTTAAGTCACCGATGATGTCACCCATATACTCTTCTGGTGTAATAACCTCCATTTTCATGATAGGCTCAAGAAGAACTGGATTTGCTTTAGCACAAGCCTCTTTGAAACCCTGCTTAGCAGCCATCTCAAACGATAATTGATCCGAATCAACTGGGTGGAAAGATCCATCAAACAACTCAACTTTTAATGTATCTACAGTATAACCTGCTAACACACCATTTTTCATTGCTTCAGAGAACCCTTTCTGAACAGAAGGAACAAATTCCTTAGGAATGTTACCACCTTTAATTTGGTCAACAAACTGTAACCCTTCTCCTTCAAAGTCAGCATCAACTGGCATCAAACGGAATTGGATATCAGCAAACTTACCACGTCCACCAGACTGCTTCTTGAATACCTGACGGTGTTCAACAGAACCTTTAATAGCTTCTTTGTAAGCAACCTGAGGTGCACCTTGGTTACATTCTACTTTAAACTCACGCTTCAAACGGTCGATAATGATATCCAAGTGAAGCTCACCCATACCAGAAATTACAGTCTGACCTGAATCTTCGTCAGTCTTAACCTGGAATGTTGGATCCTCCTCAGCTAATTTAGCTAAAGCCATACCCATCTTATCAACATCTTTTTGAGTCAATGGCTCAACCGCGATACCGATTACTGGATCTGGGAAATCCATTGATTCAAGTTCGATTGGAGTTTCTTTCTGACAAAGAGTATCTCCAGTACGAATATCTTTAAATCCTACACAAGCACAAATATCACCTGCCTCAACACGATCGATAGCATTTTGCTTATTCGAATGCATTTGATACAAACGAGAAATACGCTCCTTATTACCAGATCTGGTATTGTAAACATACGATCCAGCATCAATAGCTCCTGAATATAAACGAGTAAATGCTAAACGCCCCACAAATGGATCTGTAGCAATTTTAAACGCTAAAGCTGCCAATGGCTCTTCAGCATCAGGCTTACGAGTAACTTCTTCCTCTGTACCTGGAACAGTTCCAACAATTGCCTCAACATCAAGTGGAGATGGCATATAGGTAATAATAGCATCTAGCAAACGCTGAACACCTTTATTTTTAAATGCAGAACCACAAAGCATAGGAACAATATCCATAGAAATTGTAGCTTTACGAATAACAGCATACATTTCTTCTTCGGTAATTGATTCAGGATCCTCAAAGAATCTCTCTAACAATTCCTCATCATTTTCTGCAACAGCTTCTACTAAAGTTTCTCTCCACTCATTTGCATCAGCTAACAAGTGATCAGGAATCTCTTCTAAAGTATAGTTTGTACCATTCTCATCATCGTACCATACAACAGCTTTCATAGTAATCAAATCGATTACACCACGAAAAGTATCTTCTGATCCAATTGGAATTTGAATAGGAATAGGATTAGCTCCTAATTTTTCTTTAACCTCACGTACAGCTTTGAAAAAATCAGCACCAGAACGGTCCATCTTATTCACAAACCCCATACGAGGAACTCTATATTTATCAGCCTGTCTCCACACAGTCTCAGACTGAGCTTCAACACCACCAACAGCACAGAAACATGCAACAGCACCATCCAAAACACGCAATGAACGTTCTACCTCTACAGTAAAATCAACGTGACCTGGGGTATCAATAATGTTTATCTGGTATTTACTTTTGTCGTAATTCCAGAAACAAGTTGTTGCTGCCGAAGTAATTGTAATACCTCTTTCTTGCTCTTGCTCCATCCAGTCCATTGTAGCAGCACCATCATGAACCTCACCAATTTTGTGAGACACTCCTGTATAATACAAAATACGCTCGGTAGTTGTTGTTTTACCGGCGTCAATGTGTGCCATGATACCAATGTTTCTGGTAAATTTTAAATCTCTTTTAGCCATTTTCTTTGTCTTCTACAAATTGCTTGAACAATTATTAAAATCTAAAGTGAGCGAAAGCACGGTTAGCTTCAGCCATTCTGTGCGTATCCTCTTTCTTCTTATAAGCTCCACCTTCTTCGTTAAAACCAGCTACAATTTCTGCAGATAATTTATCAGCCATAGACTTACCTGATCTCTTACGAGCAAAAAGAATCATATTCTTAATAGAAATAGACACTTTTCTTTCAGGACGAATTTCCATTGGAACCTGAAAAGTAGCACCCCCAACACGACGACTTTTAACTTCGACAGCTGGAGTAATGTTCTCTAAAGCTTTCTTCCAAATCTCAAGAGGAGACTTCTCTAACTTTTCAGTTTTAGCCTTAACGATATCCAAAGCATCATAAAACACTTTAAAGGCAAGATTTTTCTTACCATCCACCATCAAGTCATTAACAAATCTTGTCACCAAAACATCATTAAATTTTGGGTCTGGCAACAAAATCCTTTTTTTAGGTCTTGATTTTCTCATTTCTTTTAGTTTACGAGCTATTCGTATGTTAGCTGCCCAAAATGCGTCTTCAACAGTCTCTCGACTATTTACTCAACCTAGTGGGAACAACACATAAACTATAACTCCTACAGTTACAAACTAGATTTCAACTACTTTTTCTTTGGTCTCTTAGTACCATACTTAGAACGACGCTGCATACGACCTTCCACTCCTGAAGCATCAAGAGCACCACGAACAAGGTGATACCTTACCCCTGGAAGATCTTTTACACGACCACCTCTAATCAATACGATAGAGTGCTCCTGCAAATTGTGACCTTCACCTGGAATGTAAGCATTCACTTCTTTTCCGTTAGTCAATCTAACACGAGCTACTTTACGCATAGCCGAGTTAGGCTTCTTAGGTGTAGTTGTGTACACACGTACGCAAACCCCTCTTCTTTGAGGACAAGAATCCAATGCCGGAGCCTTGCTTTTCTCTTGAAGCTTGGTTCTTCCTTTTCTAACTAACTGTTGAATTGTAGGCATATTAACAATTACTTTTTTAATTAAATATATTTTAACAAATTGGTTGCAAAGGTATTATTTATTTACTAAAAACAATAGCAGAACTATTGCATTTTGCAAAAAACCCTTGAAATCAGCGCACAAAGGTATGAAAAGCCTTTAGAAAAGACAAGTTATTATCAACCAAAAAAATAACAATTCGTAAAAAAAATCTCAAACCGTTTATTCTTGCGGGAAAAATCTAATAATAAAATTACATTTAAGATTATTTCTTACGATTTATCACTTCTTTTTTAGCTCATTACCCCTTATGTGTATTGTATCTTATTAAAAAGTTAATTAATTTGGTAAGCCTTAAAACCGATCTAAACTAGATTAAACCAAATCTCAGTTTATTTTCAATAGTAATAAACCCAAAAAATTATCATTATGAAAGTGTATCAATCAAATGAAATTAAGAACATCGCCCTCATTGGCAATGCCGGCTCGGGTAAAACTACCCTAGCCGAGTGTATGTTGTATGAAGGCGGTGTTATTACAAGACGTGGAAACGTTGAAGATAATAACACCGTTTCTGATTACAATCCTGTAGAACACGAATATAAAAATTCAGTTTTTTCAACAGTTTTATATACTGAATGGCTTGGAAAAAAAATAAACTTCATCGATACCCCTGGAGCAGATGATTTTTCGGGCGGCGTTATTTCAGCCTTAAATGTAACAGACACTGGATTAATGCTTATAAATGCCCAACAAGGTGTAGAGGTTGGAACTGAAATAATTGGAAGAAGAGCAGCTTCTTTAAATACACCTTTAATTTTTGTGATAAATCAACTTGATCATGATAAAGCAAATTTTGAACAATCAATAGAATCTGCAAAAACAAATTTTGGAAGTAAAGTTACAATTGTACAATATCCCGTAAACGTTGGCGTAAATTTTAATGCAGTTGTAGATGTACTTAAAATGAAAATGTACCAATGGGGACCCGATGGAGGAAAGCCAGAAATTCTCGACATTCCAGATTCTGAAAAAGAAAAAGCAGACACTTATCACAACGAATTAGTTGAATCGGCAGCAGAAAACGACGAAGCTCTCATGGAGTTATATTTTGACAAAGGGACATTGACAGAAGATGAAATGCGAGAAGGAATAAAAAAGGGAATGATAGCAGGAGATCTATTCCCTGTATTCTGTATAGCTGCTAAAAAAGATATGGGAGTACGAAGACTAATGGAATTTATTGGTAATATCGTTCCTTTTGTTACTGAAATGCCAGCAATTCCAACCATAAGCGGTCGCGAAGCTAAATGTGATCCCAAAGCACCCACCTCATTGTTTGTTTTTAAAACATCAATGGAACCTCACATTGGAGAGGTTAGCTATTTTAAGGTAATTTCGGGAAGCGTAAAAGAAGGAGATGACTTAACAAATATTAACAACAGCACCAAAGAAAGATTATCCCAACTATACTTAGTAGCAGGACGAAACAGAGAGAGAGTTTCTGAACTAGTTGCAGGTGATATAGGCGCTACAGTAAAACTAAAAAACACTAAAAATAACCACACTTTAAATTGTAAAGATTGTGATTTTACATATAAAGAAATAGAATTTCCTGAGCCAAAATACAGAACTGCAGTTAAAGCCAAAGAAGATGGCGATGAAGAAAAATTAGGTGAATTACTACATCGAATTCATGAAGAAGATCCAACTATTTTAATTGAATATTCGAAAGAGTTGAAGCAAATTCTTCTTCATGGACAAGGAGAATTTCATTTAAACACACTAAAATGGAGATTACTTCATAATGATAAAATGGAAATAGAATTCCTTACTCCAAAAATTCCATATCGTGAAACTATTACCAAGTTGGCACAGGCAGATTACCGCCACAAAAAACAATCTGGCGGATCGGGACAATTTGGTGAAGTACACATGATAATCGAACCATTTGAAGAAGGAATGCCAGATCCTGTAATGTACAATATAAATGGCAAAGATCTTAAAGTTAACTTAAGAGGAAAAGAAGAACATGAGCTTAGCTGGGGTGGTAAATTGGTATTCTGTAACTGCATTGTAGGTGGAGCGATTGACACAAGATTTCTTCCTGCTATTCTTAAAGGAATAATGGAAAAAATGGATGAAGGACCACTAACTGGTTCATACGCTAGAGATATTAGAGTTGTAGTTTACGATGGAAAAATGCATGCAGTAGATTCCAATGAAATATCATTTAAATTAGCTGGCCGACACGCCTTTAGTACCGCCTTTAAAAACGCCGGACCTAAGATTCTTGAACCTATTTATGATATTGAAGTATTAGTTCCCGAAGATAGAATGGGTGATGTAATGAGTGATCTTCAAACACGAAGAGCTTTAATTATGGGTATGGAAGCCGAAAAAGGATTTCAGAAAATTATTGCCAAAGCACCATTAAAAGAAATGAATAAATACTCCACATCCCTTAGTTCTTTAACTGGAGGTAGAGCGCAATTTACAATGAAGTTTGCAGAATATGAAAAAGTTCCTGCCGATGTTCAGCAAGAATTGCTTGCTGCTTACGAAGAAGAAACTGCAGAAGTATAGTAACTACAATAAAAATAAAAACCGTCTCATTTATCTGGAGGCGGTTTTTATTTACAAAAAAATTTGAAGAAACTTTTATTTCCTTATGAGCATAAACGAACCTTTCTTGGTGTACTTTTTTGTTTGTTCTTCCCTACCAACAGCAGTAATAACATAAAAATAAGTACCCGGAGTAGCCCATTTTCCATTTACTTTTCCATTCCATCCTTCATCAGGATTTTTCCATTCATAAACAACTCTGCCCCATCGATTAAAAACAATAGCATGAAAACTCTTTAAAGATTGCGACTTTGCCCTCCAAACATCATTTTTGCCATCTCCATTAGGCGTAAATACATTCGGAACCTGAACCAAAGAAGTATCTACAACAATTGGTGTAGTTAAAATCATCTCATCAACACAAACATCAGGGCCTTTATCAGATTTAACTATTAACTTCACAAAATAGTTACCTGGGTGCAAATACGTATATGGATCGATATTTTCATCAATTAGAATAGCATCCAATAACAGACTATCTTCTGTATTTAAAGCTTCCTCATTAATTCTATCATAATCTTGATATAAAAACCATTCATACTCAGTAGCATTTATTGAAACATTTGAAAATTCTACATCAAGAGGTGCCTCCCCCGTTTCTGGATTAACCGTGAAATCGGCTTTTACAACATAGGTAGGCGTACTTACAACATCAGAAGTAAAC
This sequence comes from uncultured Marinifilum sp., assembly GCF_963677195.1. Classification (NCBI taxonomy): domain Bacteria; kingdom Pseudomonadati; phylum Bacteroidota; class Bacteroidia; order Marinilabiliales; family Marinifilaceae; genus Marinifilum; species uncultured Marinifilum sp. The sequence continues at coordinate 1,508,417 of NZ_OY781918.1, read as the reverse complement.
TCACAAGCATATTGATCTAAAAACGACATTAAATATGTTTCGTCTCCCTCATAAGCCTCCGTATCAATAAAACTCTTATCAGAACCATCGTAATTATTTAGAGGAGTAGACTGTACTACCTCTCCATTTCTATATAGACTAAAAACAATACGATCATCAACAGGAACACTTAACAAAGTTGTGGATGGAATATCAAAATATTGCAAATTATTCTTTGCAAATGATGATTTAAAATGTACCCCTACACAATCTAACAAGTCGAGACTTAAAATAGGATTCGAATTTGAATTATTAAGAACCCAAGCCTGATCTTCAACATTTGTCTCTCCACTCTTCGACATTACAACTTTATAGAGTCCGTTAGAAAGGTTTGTAATTATAGAAGACAATCCATTTTCTGTAGATATAGCAATTGTAAAATCTGTTGCTGTTTCATCCCATTTTGTCCATTCAAAAGTCCAGCCAGATAGGCCATTAGGCGAATTGGCCTTAAGTTCTCCAGTACCCGCACCAATTTTATCGCAGAACACATATATAGAATCTTGTGGCGAACTGGTATATTCAGATAGTGTAGAATAATTGGCATTGGAAGATGTAATCTGTGAAAACACCTGATTAGAAATTAACAATGCCAACAAAAAGAGAATAGGTCGGAATATTTTTACAATTTGCAGTAAATCAAACTTGAATTTCATCATTATTTACGACTGATTTTTGATACATCTTAATTTACAATATTAAAAAAATTTAAGCTGTTTTTTCCATAATAATGAATTATATTACAGCTTAATTAAAAAAAATAAGGCAGATTTAAGCTACAAGTGTTATTTTTGAGCTTCGAAAATTACCGATAAATCAATTTAAGAGAATGGAATATTTAGATGAGTTAAACCCAGTTCAAAGAGAAGCCGTAGAAAATATTACGGGAGCATCACTTGTAATTGCAGGTGCTGGCTCGGGAAAAACAAGGGTTCTTACTTACAGAATTGCTCACTTATTAAACAAGGGTATAAAACCATACTCTATACTTGCCCTTACTTTTACAAATAAGGCTGCAAAAGAAATGAAAGATAGAATTAGCAGCATAGTAGGATATCAGCAAGCTCAAAGTCTTTGGATGGGCACATTTCACTCTATTTTTTCTAAAATTTTAAGATACGAAGCCGAACATCTGGGCTTCGATTCTAATTTTACAATATACGATACTCAGGATTCTCGAAATTTATTTCGCGCTATTATAAAAGAAATGCAGCTTGACGATAAAGTTTACAAAGCAAACGAGGTTCAAAACCGCATTTCATCGGCAAAAAACAATTTGGTTACAGCAAGTGCTTATGCTCAAAATGCAAAAGCACAAAAAGCCGATATGCAATCGCGACGCCCTTTAATTCATGAAATATATAAGAGGTACAGTCATCGATGCCGACAAGCAAATGCTATGGATTTTGATGATTTATTACTTCAAACAAATATACTGTTTAAAAGCAAGCCTGAAATTTTAGCTAAATATCAAGATAAATTTAAATATGTACTAGTTGATGAGTATCAGGATACAAATTATTCGCAATATTTAATTGTAAAAAAACTGGCCGAAAACCATAAAAATGTTTGTGTAGTGGGCGACGATGCTCAAAGTATTTATTCATTTCGCGGTGCAAAAATTGAAAACATACTAAATTTCAGAAACGATTATCCTGATTACAAGCTATACAAACTTGAACAGAACTACAGATCTACACAAACAATTGTAAATGCAGCCAACAGTATCATTCATAAAAATAAGGGGCAAATAAAAAAAGTTTCCTTTTCTGAGAACGATATGGGCGATAAGATAAAGGTTATTAAAGCCTTAACCGACAACGAAGAAGGATATTTAATCTCGAACGACATATTCGAAACCCGAATGCGTGAGCATTGCTCGTATCAGGATTTTGCAATTCTATACAGAACAAATGCACAATCAAGAATTTTTGAAGAATCGCTACGAAAGCTTAATTTACCATATAAAATATATGGAGGCTTATCCTTTTATCAACGAAAGGAGATTAAAGATTTATTAGCTTACTGCAGAATGACTGTAAACCCTAACGATGAAGAAGCAATAAAACGAATAATTAATTATCCAAAACGGGGAATTGGTTCAACAACAATAAGTAAATTACAAAATGCTGCAGCTCAAAATGCCTGCAGCATGTGGAATATTATATGTGGATTACACCAACGACCTTATGGTTTAAATGCCGGAACAATTTCTAAGCTTACAAAATTTGCCAATTTAATAGATGGTTTTCAAAGCAAATTAGAAACAGAAAGTGCTTTCGATATGGCTAGTGACATTGCCAAATCAACCGGAATTATAAAAGAACTTTATAACGACAGATCGCCCGAAGGAGTTTCCCGACATGAAAATATTCAGGAATTATTAAATGGTATTCAGGAATTTACACAAAATGCTCTGGAAGAAGGTAAAGATTTGCATTTACCAAATTTTCTTGAGGATGTAGCTCTGCTAACAGATCAGGACAACGAAAAAGATGAAGATCGCGACAAGATAACTTTAATGACAATTCACTCAGCAAAAGGATTAGAATTTCCATATCTTTTTATTGTTGGACTAGAAGAAGAATTATTCCCATCGCAAATGGCAAGCGGCACATCTCAGGAATTAGAAGAAGAGAGAAGATTGTTTTATGTTGCCCTAACGCGAGCAGAAAAAAGAGCAACTTTATCTTTCGCACGATCGAGATACAAATGGGGAAATATGAGTTATCCTCGTCCAAGCCGATTTATTCGTGAAATTGATGAAAAATATTTAGAATTTGGCTATGATGAAGCTCCTGAATTCGCAGAAAACACATCAAATCACAACCAAAGCCATACTGAGTATGAAATACCCAGCCAATCCAGAAAATTTCAGCAAAAAAGAAATATTTCTTCGAAACCAAAACTTACAAAGCCATTAGCTCGTACTAATACAAATGAAGATAATGATCCTAACTTTACACCCTCAAATCCTGAATTAATTCAGGCTGGAATGGTTGTTGAGCATCAGAGATTCGGAAAAGGAAAAGTATTACAAGTAGAAGGCAGTAAACCTAACATTAAAGCAAGTGTATTTTTCAAAACTGTAGGACAAAAACAACTCCTCCTAAAGTTTGCAAAACTTAAAATTATAGGATAATTTTCACCATAATTTGTATGGGTACAAGAAAAAATATACATTTGCAATGAGTTCCAAGACTTTCTGGGCTTGTCGATTACCGTATTTGGTACATAAAAATTTCATTATTCTTCAATAGTAATTTAACCGACAAGCTCTTAGTCTCACCAAATAATTGAAAAACTGACTTCAATTTTTTTATAAATGTGTTCTTTTGCCATATCAGGGTTTAAAGTTCCAGTTGGAATAAAATTATATTACCAAGAATTAATACAACAGATTAAATGGATTATAATTCAAACAGGAAACATCTTGTTCTTCCTGAATATGGACGAAACGTCCAGAAAATGGTTGACTTTGCAATGACTGTTGAAGACAAAGATGAGAGAAACCGTGTAGCAAAAAGTATAATTGCTGTAATGGGTAATATGTATCCTCACCTAAGAGATGTTAGTGATTTTAGACATAAACTATGGGATCATTTAGCAATCATGTCTAATTTTAGCATGGATATCGACTCTCCTTATGAAGCCCCAACTAAAGAAAAACTGGCCGAAAGACCAGAGAAAATACCTTACAGTAATCAGCGCATTAAGTATAAGCATTACGGTAAAACAATAGAAGCTTTAATAGAAAAAGCAATTGAATTAGAAGATCCCAAAGAAAAGGAAGCTTTAATTCAAATGATTGCTAATCACATGAAAAAATCATTTATCAACTGGAATAAAGATAGTGTTCCTGACGATAAAATTTTTCAGGATATCATTCACCTTTCCGGAGGAAAACTTCAAATTCCTGAAGAAATGAAACTTAGAGAAAGCAGAGACAAAGACTTTTCTAAAAAAAATATGAAAAGGAAAAATCCGAGGGATCATCGAAACGACAACAGAAAATTTCAAAAAAAGAGATAAACATAGTAAGCCGGATTTTTTCCGGCTTTTTTATTTATAATACCTTATAGTTTGCACAATTCTGAATGATTTTTATAATTATCTTTAACTTATCGTTCACACCAAATCAATAAACAAATGAGCACATTTGAAATAACAGGAGGAAAATCTCTAAAAGGAGAATTAACTCCGCAAGGAGCAAAGAATGAAGCCCTTCAAATTCTTTGCGCTACCCTATTAACAAACGAAAAGGTTACAATTCATAATATTCCGAATATACTCGATGTTAACAAACTTATCGAATTGCTTTCGGATCTGGGAGTAAGTGTATCGCAAGAAACAAAAAACACATACTCATTTAAAGCAGAAAATATAAATCTTGAATATTTAAATTCTCCGGAGTTCGCAAAAAAAGGATCATCCTTACGAGGTTCAATTATGATTATTGGCCCTCTATTAGCTCGGTTTGGGAAAGGATATATTCCTCGTCCGGGTGGCGATAAAATTGGCCGCCGAAGACTAGACACACACTTTATTGGTTTCCAAAAGCTAGGAGCCAAATTCAACTTTAACCCGGGAGAAAACTTCTACCGAGTTGAAGCTGAAAAATTAACAGGAACCTACATGTTACTTGATGAAGCATCGGTAACAGGAACAGCAAATATTATAATGGCAGCAGTTTTAGCTAAAGGTGTTACAACAATATACAATGCTGCATGCGAACCATATATTCAGCAACTGTGTAAAATGTTAATCTCCATGGGAGCAAAAATTTCTGGAGTAGGTTCTAATCTAATTAAAATTGAAGGTGTTTCGAAACTATACGGCTGTAAACATCGAATACTTCCAGACATGATAGAAATTGGAAGTTTTATAGGTATGGCCGCACTAACAAAATCAGAAATCACCATTAAAGATGTTGCTTATAAAGAATTAGGAATGATTCCCGATGCTTTTCGCAGATTAGGTATAAAAATGGAATTAAGAGGCGATGATATTTATATTCCAAAACAGGAAAGTTTCGAAATAGAAACTTTTATCGATGGATCGATATTAACCATTGCCGATGCACCTTGGCCCGGATTAACACCCGATTTACTAAGTGTTTTTTTAGTTGTGGCAACCCAAGCAAAAGGAAGCGTATTAATTCATCAGAAAATGTTCGAAAGTCGTTTATTCTTTACAGATAAACTTATAGATATGGGCGCCCAAATTATTCTTTGCGATCCTCACCGTGCAACTGTTATTGGCTTAAACCAAGAACAACAGTTAAGACCTACAACCATGGTTTCGCCAGATATTCGAGCAGGTGTTGCTCTGTTAATAGCTGCTTTATCAGCCGATGGAAAAAGTACAATTCACAATATCGATCAAATAGATCGCGGATATGAAAACATAGACTTAAGACTAAATGCGATTGGTGCAAATATCAAAAGAATTGTTAATTAACTATTCATTAACACCTTAAACTAGTAGATCTTTTTACTTTTAAATTATAAAATTAGAAAGTAATAATTAAAAATTAATAGTGTTATGACGAAATTGAAAGTCTTACTAATATTATTCGCATTCTCTTTTTCAGCCATTACATCTAATGCAGCTCTATTAAAAAGCGAATCAGCAAAAGAAGGTTTTAATGTTGGAGATAAATTGCCGGAAATTATAGCTAAATCGATAAATGGCAAAGAAATAAAACTTAGCTCTTTAGAGGGTAAAGTTGTTTTGGTCGATTTTTGGGCTTCCTGGTGTCCTCCTTGTAGAGCTGAAAATCCAAGAATTGTATCAGCCTATAAGCAGTTTAAAAATAGAAAATTTAAAAATGGAAACGGATTCACTATTTATAGTTTTTCTCTAGATAAAAAACTAGCCAATTGGAAAGCAGCAATTTCAAAGGATAAACTAAATTGGGAATACCATGTTAGTGAGTTAAAAGGCTGGCACTCTCCTACTTCTAATAAATTTGGTATAAATTCTATTCCTGCAAATTTTCTTATTGATGGAAATGGAATTATTCTGGCAAAAAATCTTAGAGGAGAAAAACTGGAATTAGTACTTCAATATTATCTAAAAAAATAAATTCTAATACTTAGAATATATAAACCGATTACTGAATAATTAGTAATCGGTTTTTTCGTATAAAAACATAGCCAAATATCAAATGCATTTACAGATATTTTGAAAATACATATATGTATTAACATCAATATTAGAATGAAATGACAAAATATGAAAAACTTACAGTTTCAAATTCTATCTTTGTGTCAATTTGTCGTAAAGGAACAAATTGGCAGGTTATTTGATTAAGAGAGCAAATAAAATTTAGAACGAAAAAATCATTGAAAAATGACAAAAGATAAAAGCAAATCAAAACAAGAAAAATTGGAAGAGAAGGATTTGGAAACTACTGTAGATCAAACAGTAGAAGAACAAGAGCTTAAAGAAGAGCCTAAAGCAGAAAAAAAGAAGGAAAAGAAAAAATCTGCCAAAGAAAAAAAAGCAGATGAACTGGAAGAATTAGGACAAAAACTTCAGGAAATTAATGACAAATACATGCGTTTATCTGCTGAGTTTGACAACTATAGAAAAAGAACATTAAAAGAAAAAATGGAGCTTACCAAATCGGCAGGTGAAAAAATTCTTGTTAATGTACTTCCTGTTATGGATAACTTTGAACGCGCCCTTCAATCAATGGATGATGCCAAAGATATTGAAGCTCTTAAAGAAGGAGTTCAATTAATATACAGCAACTTTAAGGATTTTATTAGTCAAAATGGCGTAAAAGAAATAGAAGCTGTAAACCAGGAATTTGATACTGATATCCACGAAGCAATCACAAAAATACCTGCTCCATCGGAAGATTTGAAAGGTAAAGTTGTTGATTGTGTTGAAAAAGGATACACTCTAAACGAGAAAGTAATTCGTTTCTCAAAAGTTGTTGTGGGAGAATAAATATCTGATTCCTAAATCTAAGCTGAAAAAAAATGTCTAAAAGAGATTATTACGAGGTACTTGGGGTTTCAAAATCAGCCTCAGAAGCCGAATTAAAGAAAGCATATCGCAAAAAGGCAATACAATTTCATCCAGATAAAAACCCGGATGATAAGCAAGCCGAAGAAAACTTTAAGGAAGCTGCTGAAGCTTATGAAGTATTAAGCAATCCTGAAAAACGTCAGCGTTACGACCAATTTGGTCATGCAGGAATGGGCGGAGCTTCCGGAGGTGGTTTCGGCGGTGGCGGAATGAATATGGAAGATATTTTCTCTCACTTTGGAGATATTTTTGGCGGAGGAAGTTCATTCTTCGGTGGAGGATTTGGCGGCGGAGGCGGTCGTAGCTCACGAAGAGTTAACAGAGGTAGTAACCTTAGAGTAAAAGTAAAACTTACTTTAAAAGAAATTGCCGAAGGTGTTGAGAAGAAAATTAAAGTAAAAAAATATGTTGAGTGTAGTTCCTGTAACGGTTCAGGAGCTAAAGATGGCTCATCTTTCTCAACTTGTACAACCTGTAACGGATCGGGTCAGGTAACAAGAATTCAGAATACTATTCTGGGACAAATGCAAACTGCATCGACCTGTCCTTCCTGTAATGGTGAAGGTAAAATTATTACCAATAAATGTACAAAATGTTCAGGCGAAGGAATTGTTCGCGACGAAGAAGTAATTACCATTAACATTCCTGCTGGTGTTGCCGAAGGAATGCAACTATCGGTTAGTGGAAGAGGTAATGCCGCTCGTCGTGGTGGTGTAAATGGCGATCTTCTTATTTTAATTCAGGAAGAAGAACACCCTGATTTGGTTCGCGATGAAAACGATCTGCTGTATAATCTATTCATTAGTATTCCCGATTCTATACTAGGAACAGCTGTTGAAATTCCAACTATCGACAATAAGGTAAAAGTTAAAATAGACGCAGGAACTCAACCTGGTAAAATTTTACGATTACGCGGAAAAGGCTTACCAGATGTAAATGGATATGGGAAAGGCGATTTACTCGTTAAAATTAACGTTTGGATACCAAGTAATGTATCTAAAGATGAAAAGAAAATTCTTGAAAAACTTCAAGCTTCAGACTCATTTACACCCAAGCCAACAAGTCATGAAAAAAGCTTTTTTAAAAAAGTAAGAAACTTTTTTGAGTAAAAGCAATTCCAAAATATAATTATCCTCAACCACCGGTTGGGGATTTTTTTTTGTAAATACTTTTACATCGCTAAAAAACAAAATAAAAACCTGTAGATACTTTATTATGTCGATTTTTTATGTTGAGATTATTAAAATTCCGTACATTAGATTTCGAATTAATTATGAGATGCATAAAACCTAAATAATTTTACATGACATTTTTCGAAGCAAAAGACGTTGTTAAACAATATGCCGAGCATAAAGCCCTTAATAAAGTAAGTATTGCCGTTCCTAAAGGCAGTATTTTCGGGCTATTAGGACCAAATGGAGCCGGAAAAACAACACTTATTCGTATTATCAATCAGATTACAGGTCCCGATTCAGGACAAGTTTTCTTTGATGGACAAGCACTAAAACCTGAAGATGTAAAACGCATTGGATACCTTCCCGAGGAAAGAGGTTTGTATAAGAAAATGAAAGTTGGAGAGCAAGCTTTATATTTGGCACAACTAAAAGGTATGAGCCAAAAAGAAGCAACTACAAAATTAAAAACCTGGTTCGAAAAATTCGATATTCTTCAGTGGTGGGATAAAAAAGTGGAAGAACTCTCGAAAGGAATGCAACAAAAAATTCAATTTATTGTTACCATTCTACATGAACCAGAACTGTTAATATTCGACGAACCCTTTAGTGGATTCGATCCTATTAACACCAATCTACTAAAAAAAGAAATTCTTGAGCTTCGCGATAAAGGTGCAACTATAATATTTTCTACTCACAATATGGGTTCTGTTGAAGAGATATGCGATCATATTGCATTAATAAACAAATCGGAGAAAATTTTAGATGGACCAGTAGAACAAATCAAGAAAAAATACAGAACCAACACCTACGAAATAACTTATACAGGAGAATTTGATAAACTGGACCAAATATTAAAATCAGATTTTGAAATCGTAGATCAGAAAAAAGGTATTGAATCCAATAGTTTAAAAATTAAATTAAATAACGGTTCAAGCTCCAACGAGCTATTAGCACAACTTTTACCTTATTTAAATATTATTTCTTTCAGCGAAATTATTCCTAGCATGAATGATATTTTTATTAGAGTTGTTAACGAAAACAAAACAATCTAACCTTATAGATCTATACCAATGAATAAAATTTTTATCATTATACAAAGAGAATATCTTTCTCGAGTAAAAAAGAAATCATTTTTAATTTTAACTTTTCTTACTCCATTGTTAATTGCCGGCATATACGCTTTTATGATATGGATGATGCTAAAAGATGATACCGAGCAAAGAACAATTGCTGTTATTAATGAATCGCAATTAATTGAGCCAGTAAAAAGTACCGAATACACAAGCTTTAATTATCTTAACAATGCCAATTTTGATGATGTAAAAAGCCAAATGGAAAACAAAGGCTATTATGCTATTCTTGTAATTCCTAACGACATATTAGAAAAACAAAGTGCAGAACTTTTCTCCTACAAACAAGTTACCATAGAAGTTAAATCGGAAGTAGGCTCTCAAATAAGGCAACACATCGAAAAAATAAAACGATCTAAAATTATTGCAGAGGCCAACATGCCCGATTTAGAACAGAAACTAGCTGCCACAAAAACACCAATAGCAATGAAAACCATTAAGTTTGGCGAAGGTGGTGAAGTAAAACAAAGCTCTACCGAAATTGCAATGGGAATAGGTTTTGTAGCAAGCTTTATTATTTACATGTTTATTTTCCTTTACGGAGTTCAAGTAATGCGGGGAGTAATCGAAGAAAAAAGCAATCGTATTGTAGAGGTTATCATCTCATCGGTAAAACCATTTCAGCTAATGATGGGTAAAATTGTTGGTGTTGCAATGGTAGGGTTAACACAATTTATTATGTGGGTTATACTATCGGGTGTAATTATTACCATTGGAACAGCGGTTATTCTGCCTGGTATCGATGTAGATACACTACAACAAGCTCAAACAATTTCAGAGTTGCCCGAAGGAGCTGCTAATATGAATGTAGAACAATTTAAAATGGCTCAGGAAATTTTCGGGACTTTCGATTTAGCTTACGTAGCAAGTATTCTGGGTGCCTTTGTATTCTTTTTCCTTGGCGGATATTTATTATACTCAGCCTTATTTGCAGCCGTTGGTAGTGCTGTTGATAACGAAACAGAAACTCAACAATTTATGATGCCAATTACAATACCCTTAATTTTGGCTTTATACATTGGCTTTGCAGTAGCAAAAAATCCTGAAAGCAGTTTAGCCTTTTGGGGATCAATTATACCATTTACCTCACCTATTGTAATGCTAGTAAGAATTCCTTTTGGAGTACCATTATGGGAACTTTTATTATCAATGGTATTATTAATAGGAACTTTCCTGTTTATTACCTGGATTGCAGCGAAAATATATCGCACAGGTATTTTAATGTACGGAAAAAAAGTTTCCTACAAAGAAATATGGAAATGGCTTCGATATCATAATTAAATTTCAGCAAATTATAATTAATTAAATGCCTCAATTATTTTGAGGCATTTGTTATATCATATAAAAAAGGCATAGTTTTTGGTGATCATTCAATCGTACATAAACAGCAAGTAAAATCGATACTTTGATGAAAGAAACGAATCGAAAACAAAGTTTTTACTATCTTCGGTTATGAATAGATTTTTGCTTACTTTTTTTTTATGCAAGAATCATAATTCAAACTATCACTTAAGAAATAAAAATGCAAATAAAACGGATTTCTGTAATTGATTTAGGAACCAATACATTTAATTTATTGGTAGCAGAATATTGTGGGGCAGAAAAACCAAAAATCCTCCATCGATCTAAATATCCTACTAAAATTGGAAAAGGCGGAATCAATAGCAATAGAATAACAGAAGAAGCTATTGAAAGAGCTAAAAGTGCTTTCGATGAAATAGATAAAATATCAAAATTACATGATGTAAGTAATACCATTGCCTTTGCAACCTCAGCCATTAGAACGGCCGAAAATGGAGATGAATTTGTTAACATGCTCCAAAAAAAATATAATGTTTCCATCGAAATTATTTCGGGAGATAAAGAAGCAGAATTAATTTATGCGGGAACTAAAAATTCCATAAAATTAAATCATGAACCAATTGCTATTCTGGATATTGGTGGTGGCAGTAATGAGATAATTATTGCTAACGAAGAAAAAATATTCTGGAAGAAAAGCTACCCACTAGGAATGACTCGTTTGCTCGAAAAATTTAATCCTTCGGATCCGATACAAAAAGGAGAAATAAAGGATATTGAAGCTTACTTAAAAGAACAACTTACAGATTTAATAGAAGCCATAGAATTACATTCGGTAAAAACCTTAATTGGTTCATCGGGCTCTTTCGACACTTTTAAGCAAATATTACTTGCCGAAGGACAACATTTAAACGGATTACCCGAGACACAATTTGAAATTAAACTGAAAGATTTTTTTAGATTACACCAAAATTTTATCAACTCAAATCTCGATGAGAGAAAAGCAATTAAAGGAATGGACCCTGTTCGTGTAGAACTTATGGTTATTGCAAGTATTTTTATTAATCATCTGGTAAAAGAAACTGGATTTAGTAAATTGTACCAATCATCGTATGCATTAAAAGAAGGTGCTTTATTCAACTTTATAGAACAAAATATTAACGCGGCAGAATTAAATTCTACCCAAGCAAATTAACAAACATGTCAAAAATCCTTATCATCGACGACGAAAAAAGTATTCGTAATACATTAAAAGACATTCTTAGCTACGAAAAATATGAAATAAGCTTGGCCGAAAATGGAATTGAAGGTCTTGAAATGGCAAAAAATGATGAATTTGACGTGATTTTATGCGATATTAAAATGCCTAAGATGGATGGAATTGAGGTTCTCGAAAAAGTTCAGGAGCTTGCAATAGACACTCCCATTATTATGATATCAGGACATGGAAATATCGATACAGCTGTAGAATCAATAAAAAAAGGAGCTTTCGACTTTATTGAAAAACCTTTAGATCTGAATCGAATATTGATTACCATAAAAAATGCAATGGACAAATCGAAATTGATTACAGAAACTAAAGTGTTAAAACGAAAAGTGAATAAAAAATATGAGATGATAGGCCAATCGGATGCCATTAATAAGGTAAACGAAATGATCGATAAGGTTGCTCCTACCGATGCACGTGTTCTTATTACCGGATCGAATGGTACTGGAAAAGAATTGGTCGCTCACCGTATTCATGAACAAAGCAATCGCTGTAAAAGTCCATTTATAGAGGTAAACTGCGCTGCAATTCCCTCCGAATTAATTGAGAGTGAATTGTTTGGCCATGAAAAAGGAGCCTTTACTTCGGCTCATAAACAACGCAAAGGAAAATTCGAACTGGCCAATGGTGGTACTCTCTTTCTCGACGAAATTGGTGATATGAGCCTATCGGCGCAAGCTAAAGTTTTACGTGCCTTGCAAGAAAATAGGATAACACGTGTTGGTGGCGATAAAGAGATAAAAGTTAATGTTAGAGTAATAGCTGCAACCAACAAAAATTTAGCCACCGAAATCGAAAACAATAATTTCAGAGAAGATTTATATCATCGCCTAAGCGTAATTTTAATAACGGTACCATCTTTAAACGAACGTATCGACGATATTCCCTTACTGGCAAATCATTTTGTAGATATGATATGCGGAGAAATGGGCTTACCAGTTAAAAAAATAAAGGAAGATGCTCTTGCAGAATTAAAAAAAATTAACTACACAGGAAACATAAGAGAGTTTAGAAACATTATAGAACGGCTAATTATTCTGGGACAAGAAAGTATTAGTGCTGATGATGTAAAATCATATACCAAATCAGCAAATTAAATGAGAACCGAATCAGATTTTATAGGACAAAGAGAAATTCCCAAAAATGCACTTTGGGGAATCCATTCGCTTCGTGCAAAAGAGAATTTTCCAGATAATACTCCATTTCATAAAGAATGGTTTATGGCGGTAGGAACTGTAAAACAAGCCTGCTACACTACATATTTAGATTTTCTACAAGGAATATCTAAAAAATACCCTAATCAGGATTTTCCTTTTAAATTAATCGATAAAAATCTGATTGAAATTCTTAAAAATGCAGCCTCGGAAGTGAAAGAAGGCAAGCATTTTGAAAATTTTATAGTGCCTGCAATTCAAGGTGGTGCCGGCACTAGTATTAACATGAATGTAAACGAGATTATCGCAAACAGAGCTCTTCAAATTAAAGGCGAAAATTGTGGTGATTACAATAAAATTGATCCTTTCGAACATGCTAATATTTTTCAGTCTACCAACGATGTAATTCCAACTGCACTTAAAGTTGCTGCCATAAAATTGTTGCAAAAACTAGAAAATTCCATCAACAATTTAAGAGGACGAGTCGAAAAAACCGAAAAGGCAAATCGAAATGTATTACGACAAGGATACACTCAAATGCAAGCGGCAGTTCCCTCTTCTTACGATAAATTATTTAGTACATATAACAATGCGCTTTCGCGCGATTGGTGGAGAATTTCAAAATGCTTCGAACGAATAAAAGAGGTAAATATGGGCGGTGGAGCAATTGGTACAGGCTTATCTATTCCCCGTTTTTTTATTATGGAAGTGGTTCCTAATTTACAGAAATTAACTGGGCTTCCCATTACCCGATCGGAAAATTTATCGGATGCAACGGCCAATCAGGATTCTTTTGTAGAGGTTCATGCCATACTAAAAGCACATGCAGTAAACCTCGAAAAAATGGCTTCCGATTTGCGCCTTTTGGCTTCTGACCTATTCCATAACAGAGAAGTTTATTTACCACAAAAACAAGTGGGTAGTTCAATTATGCCTGGAAAAATAAACCCTGTAATACCCGAATTTATTATTAGTACGAGTCATAAGATTTACTCTAACGATTTGATGATTAGTAATTTAGCAGGACAAGGCTGTTTAGAACTAAATGCCTATCTCCCATCTATAGGACATGCGCTACTCGATAGCATAAAACTACTAATTGCCGCCAATAATACTTTGGCTGAAAATTTATTCGCCAATTTACATATCGAAACAAATCATCGTTTAGAAAATGTATTAAAAAACCCATCGGTAGCAACCGCTTTATCTCCCTATATTGGATATCATCAAGCGGCAAAATTAGCTAACGAAATGAAAAATAATAAAATTTCTGTTGTTGAAGCCAACACTAATTTAAAAATAATGAATTCTAAAACATTACATAAGCTCATTCAGCCCGAAGAACTTTTAAAAATGGGTTTCATAATAAGCGACACAATTAACAATGAGTAATTAACTATCGATTTAATGGGAAGAGAACGCCGACCACATATTGGAATTTTTGGAAGAAGAAATAATGGTAAAAGTACTCTGATCAACTTTTTAGCTGATCAGGAAATTGCAATTGTTTCGGATGTTGCCGGAACAACTACCGATCCGGTAAAAAAATCATTTGAAATTACCGGTTTTGGTCCTGTAATTTTAATCGATACCGCTGGCATTGATGATACAGGAATGCTTGGCGAAAAAAGGATTCTGAAAACCAATCAGACAATAAAAATTATCGATCTAGCAATTTTGGTAATTACCCATAATAAGTTCGAAGAATTTGAACTATCACTCATTAAAAAATTTAAAAAACAAGATGTACCCTTTATTGCAGTTCACAATAAAGAAGATCTTGAACAAATAAATACAAATACCCGCAAATTACTCAATGTAGAAGACTGCAAAGATATTCTTCCCTTTTCACAAGTCAGTAGAAATATCGAAGACATAATAAAAAGTATAAAAAATACTATTCCCGAATCGGCTTTTACAAATCCATCGCTACTGGGCGATTTAATTTCATATGGTGATATTGTTCTATTAATAACCCCAATAGATATTGAAGCTCCCGAAGGACGACTAATATTACCACAAGTGCAGGCAATTCGTGATATTTTAGATAATGATGCCGTTTCCATTGTATTAAAAGAACGGGAAGTAGATGCTTTTCTTAGCAAAACAGGTATAAAACCAAAATTAGTTGTTACCGATAGTCAGGTATTTTTAAAGGCTGCAGCTTCTATTCCTTCGGATATTGCATTAACCAGTTTTAGTATTATGCTGGCACATTTTAAAGGTAACTTTAGTGCTTATTTACAAGGAACACCAAAAATATCTGAATTAAAAGATGGAGATAAAGTTCTTATTCTCGAAAGCTGCTCACATCATACCTCTTGCGATGATATTGGAAGAGTTAAAATACCACGATGGATCTCAAATTATACAGGTAAGCAACTGGAATTTGTTGTAATTGCCGGCTTAGACGAAATTCCTGGCCAAATAACTGATTATGCTCTATTGATTCAATGTGGTGGTTGCATGATTACTCCCAAGCAATTAAAAAACAGACTACAAGCAGCTATTGATGCTGGTATTCCTGTCACCAATTACGGAATGGCAATATCCTATGTGCAAGGAATATACAACAGAGCTGTAGCCCCATTTGCTAAAACCGAGGACTCATCATTAGACTATCTGTAAAAAATTTCATTCCAAAATTGGACTTTACTGTAGGTTTATGATTACAATTGAGAATTATTACCTTTAATCTCTTAAAACGAACACACAAAATCACAAAGGCAATGAAAAAAATATTGTTTTTACTATTTATCAGCTTCCACACCATATTTCTTTCTTTAGCACAAGAAAAAGAATTTGTACTACAAGGAATGATTGGTGGATTACAAGAGAAAAATATTTATCTGTATAAAGATAATGGTGAAAATCTTGAATTAATTGACTCGGTACAAACCAAAAATGGAGAATTTAAATTTTCTGGCAAATGTACTCAGGCTTTTGCCGCCGAGCTTCGAATATCACAAGGAAAAAGAGGGAAAATCTTTATATCCCCAACAATAATGAATCTTTTTGTTCATAAAGATAAAATGAAGCATGGCTTTTTAATTGGAAAATTAAAAGGATCTCCTGCACAAGACCGATACGAAGATTATCAGTTAAAACTTAATAAAAACAACAAAGAAAAGCTTAAAATTGCCGATAATCTTGAAATAGCAGAAGTACAATCCGACTCTGTACAAAAAGCAAATTTTATGGCAGAATATGGACGTTTAAACCACTTTAAAGATGATTATTACTACAAATATGCATCCTCGCCAGTAATTCCGTATCTTATTTATCAGGATTATTTTGCGGCAAAAAGAGATTTACAATACATTAAAAAACAACTAAAAACCTTAAAGCTTGCTAATCCTAATGGCATGTATGTTAAAAATCTTGCAAAAAGAGTAGAAATTATCAGTCGCCTTAAAAACAAAGGTCAATTTCCTAATATCCAAGAAGAAACACTTACCGGAAAGCAGTTCAACTTAAATCAACTAAAAGGTAAATATGTGCTTCTTTACATTTGGCGAGCTTGGTTTCCCGAGCAAAACGAAAAGTATTATCAGGCTATTCAAGAGTTAACTACAAAATATCCAAAACTTAGTGTTGTAAGTATCATTCGAAATTCATCGTATAATATGATTAGAATTCCAGGTACAAACAAAGGAAAACACTGGTCGCCACAAGCTAAAGCAGAATTAAACTGTATTGAAATAGAAAGTCTCGATAAAAGTGTTGAACTTGTAAGATATTTGGGGAGAAGTCTACAAATTTTCCTTCTCGATAAAAATGGTAAAATTCTTTTCAATCAAACTGAATTAAACTCAGATAAACTCTACTCTCAACTTTCTAAATATCTTTCGAACTAAGCGTATTTAATTATAAACTGGGTTTAACTATATTTATAACTTTGATTAAAGCAATAAAAGTACTTCTCTATGCCTGATAATTTACTGAAAACCAAAGCTAACTTTGGCACTATGCCAGTTTTTATGACTGCTATTTCAACCATTTTAGGAGCAATTTTGTTCCTCCGATTTGGATGGGCAGTAGGAAACGTAGGATTTATTGGAGTAATTGGCATCATTATTTTAGGCCATTTGGTTACCATACCAACAGCAATGGCAGTAGCCGAAATTGCTACCAATCAAAAAGTACTGGGTGGCGGTGCTTATTACATTATTTCCCGTTCGTTCGGATTAAATATTGGAGCTGCAATTGGAATTACTCTATATTTATCACAAGCAATATCGGTAGCATTTTATGTAATTGCCTTTGCCGAAGCATTCGATCCGCTTATTCGATGGATAGCAGATAATTACGGATGGCTAATATACGATAAAAGAGCAATTAGCATTCCCACAATGACCATTTTATCGGTTCTTTTTCTTTATAGAGGAGCCAATGTAGGTATGAAAGCTTTATATGTTGTAGTGGCAACTCTTGGAGTATCCTTGTTCATGTTTTTTCTTGGATCGCCTACCGATGCACCTACCGAAATTGTTTTAGATGCAACAGTAGAAAACCCTAAGAGTTTCTTTTATGTATTTACAATTGTATTTCCGGCATTTACAGGTTTAGCCGCAGGCTTGGGCCTCTCCGGAGACCTAAAAGATCCTAGAAAATCGATTCCAAGGGGAACAATTTGGGCTACAATAGGAGGATTGGTGGTTTACATTTGGGCAGCCTATAAATTTACTATCTCAGCAAATCCTGACGACTTAGTAGGCGATCAGCTTATTATGAGTAGAATAGCAATTTGGGGCCCAATTATACCAATTGGTTTAGCTGCAGCATCTTTATCGTCGGCCTTAGGCTCAATAATGGTAGCTCCCCGAACTCTGCAGGCAATTGGCTTAGACGATATATTTCCGCAAAAAGGTTTAAACAAGTGGTTAAAATCCGAAAACAAAAAAAATAACGAACCTGTTAACGCATCGGCAGTTTCTATTATAATTGCTTTTGTATTTGTTTTTATTGGCGATGTTGATTTTGTTGCACAAATTATTTCAATGTTTTTTATGGTTACTTATGGTGCCATTTGCTTGATTTCTTTCCTGGAACATTTTGCAGCAGATCCGTCGTACCGACCTACTTTCCGTTCCAAATGGTATCTTTCTTTAATGGGAGCTCTATTTTCTTTCTGGATCATGTTTCAAATGAATATGAGTTATGCCATCTTGTCATTAATAATAATGGGTGGAATATATTATGGCATTAATGTAACCAGCAAAGAGCATCGTGGTTTAGCAAAACTTTTTAGAGGAGTAGTTTTTCAGTTAAGCAGGCATTTGCAGATATTTGCACAGCGTGCCGAAAAAGGCGACCGCGAATTAAGCTGGAGACCCTTTGCAATTTGTATTTCGCAAGATTCATTTAAACGCCGTTCCGCATTCGATCTGTTGCGATGGATATCTTACAAATACGGATTTGGAACATACATTCACTTTTTGGAGGGATTCTTAAATGAAGATACCAACAACGAGTCGAAAAAGGTGATGAACAGACTTATTAATTTGGCTTCGGGGAGCAAAAACCGAGTGTACCTCGATACAATTATTAGTCCGTCTATGACTTCAGCAATTGCCCAAGTAATGCAACTTTCCGGAATATCCGGACACGGTTATAACTCCATTTTATTTGAATTTTCACGAACTGAACCCGAGAGATTAAACTATGTAATCGACAATTATAATTTACTTGAATCTACACATTTCGATGTTTGTATTTTAAATACTTCATATAAAGGATTTGGTTATCAGAAAGAAATTCATGTTTGGATTGGAGCCAATGATCTTGAAAATGCGAACCTAATGATTCTTTTGGCATACATTATTCAGGGACATCCCGATTGGAAAAAAGGAACCATTAAAATATTTGCTATTTACCCTGAAGATCAGTTCAATACTCAAAAGGAAAAATTATTGGGGCTTATTAAATCGGGAAGATTACCAATATCGCCAAGTAATATTGAACTAATTAATGCCAATTATGCCAATAAAAAACAAGTAATTATGCAAAACTCTATGGATGCCGACTTAAGCATACTTGGTTTTAACCACGAAGATGTTGACCAAGAAGGCGTTGATTTATTTACAGGTTTTGAAGACATGGGCAATATTTTATTCGTAAGTTCATATAAAGAAATTAACATAAAATAATGAGCGAATTTATTAAAATAAGCGACGATTTAGGGAGAGAAGTTAGTATTCCCTTTCCTCCGAAAAGAATTATTTCTACGGTTCCTTCAACCACCGAATTTCTATTCGATTTAGGCTTGGAAAATAAAATAATTTCTCGAACACGCTTTTGCAGATATCCTCAGGAAAAGATAAAACAATTACCAAATATTGGTGGTCCAAAAAATTTATATCTCGATAAAATTGAGATGCTAAATCCTGATTTAATTTTGGCAAACGAAGAAGAAAACGACAAAGCCCAAATTGAATTCTTAATGGATAAATACCCTGTTTATGTATCTAAAATTAGAAATCTCGATAACGCTTTAAACAATATCATTAATACAGGTAAAATTACCAATACAAACGCTAAGGCCTTTGAAATTGCGCATTCGATAAAAGCTAATTTTAGTAAAATCCAAAAAAAGAAAAGAAAAATTAAAAGCCTGTATCTTATTTGGAAAGATCCATATATTAGTGTTAGCAAAAATACATTTATTAATTCTATGCTCGATATTTGTGGTTTTGAAAACCTAATTAATAATTCTGAAAAAAGATATCCCAGTATCAGCAAAGAAGAAATTCAAGCTTTAGATCCTGAGTTAATATTACTTTCGTCGGAGCCATTCCCTTTCGAATCGATACACAAAGAACAACTACAACAAATTGTACCAAATGCACAAATCGAATTGGTAGATGGCGAAATGTTCGCTTGGTACGAATCGCACTTGCTAAAAGCAAGTAGCTATTTTACTAAAATAATTACTCAATTTCGTAAATAACAGAATTGTTACACTAAATAGTATGAATTAAAATGAAAGATGGATCTAAGCCTAAATTTTAGTCAATCCGATAATTCTTTCTATTTTTGCTTCGTACCTAAATACTTTTAAATGGAACGCATTGCTATTTTCCCGGGATCATTTGACCCTTTTACCATTGGACACGAATCGATTGTTAGCCGGGCTTTACCTTTATTCGATAAAATTATTATTGCCATTGGATATAACTCTGAAAAGAAACAGTTTTTCCCAATAGAAAAAAGAATTCAATGGATAAAAGAAGCATTTAACAACAATCCTAAAATTGAAGTAGAAACTTTTGCAGGATTAACGGTAGGCTACTGTCAAGAAAAAAACGCTGGATTTATTTTACGCGGACTAAGAACTGCTGCCGATTTTGAGTATGAAAGAGCCATAGCACAAACCAATAAGAAAATGGCTTACGAAATTGAATCAGTATTTCTTTTAACTACTCCTGAGCATACAATGATTACATCGACCATTGTTAGAGATATTATTCGCCACGGAGGAGATGCATCTCAATTTTTACCAATAGTAGATGATCCTGATGCATATAAACTAAACTTTTAATCATGTCACGAATAAGCAAAATTGTTTTAGTAATAGGAGTTTTAGCTGCCGCTTGGATGATACTTGCACCCAATTATTTGCGTACCAGTTTAATTCACTGGTATGCCAATATCGACGACTATAAAATTTTCGAAAATAAAGAAGTTTTAGTCGAAAATGGTATAGATTGGCCCGAAGCCGATTCCTATAACAAGCAAGAATTAGATTTGGAAGACAGAGAATACCTAGAGTCTCACGAAACAGTTGCTTATTTAATTATACAAAACGGAAAACTTATTCACGAAGAGTATTGGGATAATTACGCAACTAATTCACACTCAAATATTTTTTCGGCAACCAAAAGTATTGTTAGCCTTTTAATCGGTATTGCTATTGACGAGGGCAAAATTAAATCGGTTGACGAAGAAATTGGTAATTACTTACCTGAATTTTCGAGTGAAAAAAGTGGGCAAATCACTATAAAAGAGCTTTTAACAATGAGTTCAGGTCTAGATTGGAATGAGACTTACAGCAGCCCAACATCTATTACAACCCAAGCTTATTATGGTAAACACCTTCGAGAGGTAAGTACACATCAAAAGTTAATCGAAAAACCCGGAATTAGGTTCAGATATCAGAGTGGAAACACGCAATTACTTGCTTTTATTGTTGAACAAGCAACTGGCGAAACCATTGCAAAATATGCCGAAAGAAAGCTATGGAAGCCAATGAATGCAGTTGAACCAGCTCTTTGGAGTGTAGACAAAAAAGATGGCGATGAGAAATCGTTTTGCTGCTTTAATACAAATGCTAGAGATGCAGCACGATTTGGTCAGCTGGTTTTAAATAAAGGTCAGTGGAATGGTAAGCAATTGATTTCGCAAGATTATATTGCAGAGGCCACAAGTGCGGCAGATTATCTATTAAACGAAGAAAAAACAGCTCCTCTTAATTTTTACGGATATCAGTATTGGATTTTACCTTACAAAGGAATGAATATTCCTTATATGAGAGGACACAGAGGACAATACATATATAGTATTGCAGAGAAAAATGCTGTTGTAGTACGCTTTGGAAAATTAAAAGACAAACAGCATAAAGGTGCAATTACAATGGATATTGAAAAATATATCGATATTGCTTTAAAAATTTTAAAATAGAAAAATACCAAGATCCCATTCTAATGAGAACATTAATGTTTTTACTGGTTGTTTTGAGCTTTCCGATTCAATCTATGGCTCAAAATGTTAGCATAAGTGGTATAGCTCCTGCTTATGCTGGAGATAATTTAACAATAAAATTTCACTCCGAAGCTTTTACCTATCAGGAAAAAACAATTCATGAATTCGATATTAATTCGGATGGAAGTTTTTCTGCTGATTTTAAAATAGACCAAACACAATTATTTTTTATCCCTTTAGGAGTTTATAAAGGTTTCATTTACCTCGAACCAGGTAAAAAATATGAAATTAAATTACCCCCAAAACAGGAATTAACACCAGCTCAAAAACTTAACCCTTTTTTCGAAACCGAAGAATTAATGTTAGGTGTTGCCAATGCCAGTAAAAACGATTTGAATTTTTTAATTCGCACATTAGACGACAATCTAGATTCATATATAAATCAAAACTTTCATAAAATTTATAGAAAAAAAGAACTCTCCTTGGGAGTTGAGTTTTCTAATCAGTTAAAAAAACAATACCAACCCATTAAAAATGTTTATTTTAAAGAATATTTAAAATACCGTTTAGGCTTTTTAGAGTTTTTAGCCAATCCTAATGCATTTGCAAAAATTGAAAATAAATATTTTCTGAACCAAAACTTTCAAACCAATAACCCAGCTTTTTTAAGCCTGTATAAAAAACAATATGGAAATTTCTTTAACGGATATTTTAAACAAAAAGAATCGGTAGGATTAAGTAAAGCATTTAAATCGACAGATACTTACAATCAAATTTCATTATTAATGCAAAAATATCCTGCATATAAAAATTTGCAGTTAAGAAATATAATTATTGCCAGTTCTATTTTCGATTCCTACACGCGTAAATTTATTGGTAAAGAAAAAACTCTTTCGGTTATTAAAGATATTCTTAAATCAACTACCAATGCTTACAACAAAAAAGTATGTAATAATTACATTGCTAAAATTACACATCTGCAAAAGAATTATCCAGCTCCCAATTTTTCAATCGAAAATCATTCTTTAGTCAATTACAAAGGCAAATATTTATATCTGAATTTTTGTAATACACAAAGCTATTCCTGTATTCAGGATTTTAAAGAAATTGAAAAACTAAAACAACAATTTGGTAAATACGTTAATTTTCTGAGTATTGCATGCGATTGGAAGGAAGCAAGTGTGACAAAATTTCTCGAAAAAAATAACTACTCTTGGCCTATTATACCCATAGGAAACCAACACCAATTAATTCATGAGTACAAAGTTAAAGCATTTCCAAGTTATGTGCTTATCGACCCAAAAGGAAATATTGTAAAGGCGCCCGCTGCTGGTCCTAAAGAAAATATACGAATGGAGTTTATAAAAATTGTAAGGGATGCAGCAATAAAATCAAACAAAAGCCACCACAATAAATAGTGATGGCAGTTTAAAAATCAGGTAAAACCTAATCTATTTTTTCTGTTTTAATTTTAAGTCTACAGGAGTTAAATTTTTAATATTATCAGATACAGGACAACGATCTTCAATAGCTTCTAACCATTTTGCCAACTCATCTTTACTGGCATCACAATCGGGCTCTATTGTCACTTCTATACCTTTATAACCAGCTCTTTCTTCGAAGGATGTTCCAAACAAACGCTCTGGATTTAATTCTCCAGCCATATTAATTTTTACCGATCTTAACTCGATATCCATCTCTTTTGCAATAACATGAGACATTACATTAATACAACCACAATATGCAGCCAAAAGAAATTCAACAGGATTTGCCCCTTCGTTGCCTCCCCCTAATTCTTCTGGTTCATCAATAATTAATTCAAATCCTCTTGCTTTAACAACTGTTTTTGTCGGAGTTTCGCTTTTGGCTCTAACTCTAAATTTCATATCTGTCATTTTGTTTTTGTTTTAGTAAGTATTAGCGTAAAAATGCAGCATCTTACCCATTATTAAAATGATTAGCTAAAGCATAGTTTCACTATATTTGATGTAATTTTTCACCACATTACTATATCATCAAATCGGATAAAATGAATTTTGAATATCAAATAGAAAAACATCAAAAAGAAAATGAGAAGATTAGCGCTAAAGATTGCTTAAATGCATTAACTCCTGATCAGAAAAAAATGGTGGAAAATTCCACTACTCTACTTCAATTTACCAAAGGAGAAACCATAATAAAACAAGGTTTTGTGGCATCGCATATTCTTTACATAGAAAAAGGTATTGCTAAACTCGATGTAACTAACGACTCTAAAGTATCAACAATAAAGTTATTAGGTGAAGGTAACTTTGTAGGTATTGTGTGCAGTTTTGCCTGTAAAAATCTGGATTTTTCGGCAATAGCTCTTGAAAATACAACAATACAAATGATAAATATGGATGTATTTTTAAGGCTGATTAAAGAAAATGGTGAATTTGCATTAAAGCTAATACGACACATGTCTTCAAATACAAATAGCATGGTACATAGAACCAGCCGATTATCTACAAAAAATGTAGAAGGATCTCTCGCCCTAATATTAATCGAACTTAGCGAAATATATAATAATCTTAATTTTGAACTTCCTGTTAGTAGAATTGGTCTTGCATCTTTAGCTGGATGTTCAAAAGAAAGTGCAATTAATGCCTTACTTAAATTTAATAAGGATAAAATTATTAAGGTAAAAGATAAAAATATAGAAATACTTAAACCGAAGCTTCTACGACTTATTATTAAAAATGGATAATCAATTAGTTAAAAAAATTCTTTACTATTTTTCGTCTATTACTTGCAAAATAGATGCATAAGTATTCTTTTTAAACTTTTGCAATTGATCTTCGGCAAGCCACTTCGCTTCCTGAATATCCTCTTCGGTTTGAGGAACCAATTGTTCTGTGCCAGAATAGCTCATTTTGTACCAATAAGTTCTTTTTAATACAAACTTCCCTTTCATCCAATAGGTATGATAAGTCGATTGTAATTCCTTTTCAATAGTAAGATTTGAAACTCCGCACTCTTCTTCCACTTCACGAACAGCAGCTTCACGAAGCAATTCTCCTTTCTCAACCTTTCCCTTTGGCAAATCCCATTTATCCAACCTGTAAATTACCAATATCTCATTTTGCTGATTATAAACCTTTCCACCTGCAGCTTCTATATATTTAAAACAGGATTTAAAATGCTCAAAAAGATCTTCTAAATTATCAGCCACAATAAAAATTGCATCCCTATGCTCCTCTTCGTCGAACTGTAATATAAGACCTTCTAAAGATTGCCCTTCAGTCCAAGCATATACCATTCCCTTAAAATTAGAACTTTCATTTTTATCGCCTAAAAAAATCAATCGATCTTTAAAAAATACTTTATACATTTGCGGTATATTTTTAAAATGAGTTGGAAAAACATAATTCATTGAATTTCCGCTTTTTGAATTTACTTAACATCCATAAATCCATTGAAAGAATGCAAAATACTGCTAAACAAGTCGCTGAATATTTGTTACAAATTAAAGCAATTAAGCTTGAACCAACAAACCCATTTACTTGGGCATCGGGATGGAAATCGCCTATTTACTGCGATAACCGTAAAACCCTTTCTTTTCCTGAGGTAAGAACTTACATAAAAAAAGCTTTTGCCCAAGCAGTTAAAGAAAAATATCCCGAAGTAGAAGTTATTGCAGGAGTAGCAACAGGTGCTATCGCTCAAGGTGCATTGGTAGCAGAAGAAATGAATTTGCCTATGGTATATATTCGATCATCAGCAAAAGCTCATGGAATGACCAACTTAATTGAAGGTGAAATTAAAGCCGGACAAAAAGTTGTAGTTATCGAAGATTTAATTTCGACTGGTGGCAGTAGTTTAAAAGCTGTGCAAGCACTAAGAGAAGCTGGTTGTGAAGTATTAGGCATGTTAGCTATTTTTACTTATGGTTTTCAAACTGCCAAAGATAACTTCACCAATGCTAATTGTAAATTAGATACTTTAAGCGAATACAACGTAATGATTGATCGTGCACAAGAAATTGGGTACATAAAAACAGAAGATGTTGATCAATTAAAACAATGGAGAAAAGATCCGGGAAATTGGGGAGTATAATTCCTTATTTACTGGTAAAATAAATTGAAAGAGAGTATTCTGCTAAGGATACCCTCTTTTATATGTTAATACTGATTAGCATTTAATTATCTATCTAAATACGATAATGATAATTAAATATATATCGGCATTAAGCTGTAGATAATTGAAATATAAAAAGGTTTAAACGAACGGACAAATGTCAACAACAAAAATTGTTAGCGAGGTAAAAAAGATTCCACACACAGTAGGTGATATTTATGGGTTCTTTTCGGATTTTAGAAAAATTGCCAAAGTATTCGAATTGGCTGCAAATAATCCACAAGTTCAGGAACAAATAGAAGCACAAACTAAAAAGAAAGTTAATTTTAGCGAGCATATTGAGCATTGGGAAGCTACCGAGGATAATTGCACTTTCGTGATTAAAGGCTTTGGCGAAGCAGGTTTGCAGTTTGTTGAAAAGGATGAAAACAAAATGTTAAAACTTACAGGTTATGGCCGTAGTCCGTTCGAATTCTATATCTGGATTCAACTAATTGAAAAAGATGCTTACGATACCAGAATTAGACTTACCGTTCATGCAGAATTAAATGCCATGATGAAAATGATGCTAAAAAAGAAATTAGAAAAAGGTATCAACCAACTTGCTGATGGATTAACTCAAATTCCATACAACATGATTCAAAATATCGAATAAAAAAAATTAATTTTAACAGAGCTGTTGAAATAATCAACAGCTTTTTTTGTGCCTTGGTATTTTTTAAATAGCTTTGTTTTTAATGAATCTAAATAAGAAACATAGAATTCTTGCGTGGCTTTTATCATTGGCTTTATTGCTGCCAATAATTATTAAAAGCGAACACATGATGTTCCCAAATCACGAACATCATTGTCATTCGTGCGCCTCACACAATTCGAGCTTATTTAATATTTGTCAAATTCAAGACTTCGACTATTTCTTTTTTACTGCAGTCGATATTATTCATATTCCTATTGCATTAGAAATATTGATTAAAAAAGATGGAATTGATTCTACTATCAGTTCAACAGTAAAAATCAATCTTAATTATTCACTGCGCGCTCCTCCACTCGTATAAAATCTAAAAATATTTACAAATACCAAGGATACAGGTTGATAAACCATACGGTTTTTATCAAGTAAAATCTTGTATCCATAATTTTATACGATAATTCAATATAATTCTATTATAATATGAATAGATATTTATTGGCAATGCTACTGCTATTGCCTCAAATCACCTTTGCTATTGGCGAAATAAAAAATAATAAGCTAAGCGGAGTTATTAGTGATCAAAAAAATAATACACCCCTGCCAGGTGTAAGTATATTCATTCCGGAAATTCAAAAAGGTACAATAAGCGAAACAGATGGAAGCTACAAACTAGAAAATTTACCTTCTGGAAAATTGACCATACAATTTTCATTTATTGGATACGAATCTGTTATTAAAACAATACTCATAAAAACAGAAAATACACATCTTGATGTAATCTTACCATTTACCACTGTTACAACTCAAGAAGTAGTAGTTTCTGGTGGATTCCCTTCCGCACAGCACGAAAATTCAATTAAAATATCAGTTATTAAAGAAAATGAACTGCAACAACTTTCAACACCTTCTTTAGGAGAAAAATTGGCAAGTATTCCAGGCGTTGATGTTATTTCTCGTAGTCCAGGAGTATCTACTCCTGTAATTCGAGGATTATCTTTAAATAATATTATATTCCTAAACAATGGAATTCGTTTAGAAAACTTCCAGTTCTCAACAGATCATCCCTTTTTAACTAATGAACAAGGTGCCGACCATATTGAGGTGATAAAAGGCCCAGCATCTCTACTTTATGGATCGGATGCTATGGGAGGTGTAATTAATGTACTAAAAGAAAAACCGGCTCCAGCCAACTCATTTAAAGCAAATATAAATTCCGAATTCCATAGTGTTACTCAGGGATACTCAAATAGTATAGGAGTTAAATCTTCAGGCAAAGATTGGTTTTGGATGATTCGAGCCAATCAGCAATCTCATAAAGACTATAAAGATGCATCGGGCAATTATGTTCCAAATTCCCGATTTAATACAAAAGGCTTACAAGTTGGTCTTGGCTTAATTAAAGAGTATGGCAGTTTTAAAATCTACTACGATTATCTGCAACCTAAATTAGGAATGACCAATGGAGAATCTTTAAAAGTTGTATCAGAAGGGAAACGAAAAAACCATTACTGGTATCAAGATCTAACACAACATTTAATTTCATCACGAAATCGCTTATTTCTTGGCAGGTACAAACTTGAAGTTAATGCAGCTTACCAATTTAACAACCGACGATTAAACGGAAATCCAAACTCAGAAATTTTCCGAATGGTTGATATGGACTTAAACACATTTACCTACGACAGTAAATTGTATTTCCCAAGCTCAGACAATTCTGAATTTTTAGTTGGATTTCAAGGCATGCATCAATCAAATCAAAATCATGAAGCTCCAAACCGAGTAATTCCTGATGCGCAAATTGATGATTTTTCGGTCTTCTCTCTCATGAAAAAACAAATTGGTGCTGCAAACATTCAGTTTGGCGTTCGGTACGATCATCGCTCCATTTATGTTCCCGAGCAAGAAGCTGGCGGACACTCTCACGGCGAAGCAGAAGAGCATGAAGAAGAGGAAGAACATCATGATGAAGGAGAACACGAAGAGCATGAAGAGGAAATGGTTCATATCAACAGACAATTTGATCGCTTAAATGCATCATTAGGAGCTACATTCCATATTTCGGAAGCGCTTTTACTACGAAGCAACTTTGCAAGCGGATATCGTGTACCTAATTTGGCAGAACTTTCTCAACATGGTTTACATGGAAATCGATTCGAAGAAGGAAACATGGATTTAGATCCTCAAAAAAGTTTTGAGTCTGATTTGGGAATTCATTACCATACTCAAAATCACAATATCGATTTTTCGATGTTCTACAATAAAGTGTACGACTACATTTATTTAGCACCAACCGACGAGCCAGCTCCAGAAGGAGAAGGTAATGTATATGCATACAGCCAACAAGATGCAAAACTTTATGGAGGTGAAGTGGCCATTAATGTTGTTCCCTTATCGTTCTTACAATTCCATACCGATTATGCCATGGTAATTGCCAAGCAGGATGATGGCGGACGCTTGCCATTTATTCCACAGCACAAATTAAATATGAATGCAAAATTCCTTGGGAATGGCAATAAAGTATTTAAAAATCCTTTCTTTAGCATCAACTGGAAATACGCTTTTAAACAAGATAATCCAGCTCAGTTTGAAACCAATACTGCATCATACGATTTATTCGGTTTGCAAGCAGGAAGCGATTTTAAATTAGGAAAATACAATATAAATTTACTGCTTAGTGCAAGTAATCTTTTCGATAAAAAATACATCGATCATTTATCAAGTCTTAAACCCTTAGGTTTTTATAATCCGGGCAGAAACTTGAGTATTAAATTAGGAATTAATTTATAAAAAACAGAGAGGTGGGCTATTGCATAAAGCTCACCTCTTTAAAATTATAAATCCGTTCTTCCAAATCCACTTTAATGCGTAACTGCCCAATTTCTGTAACGCCAACAATAACACCTTCAAATACTCCATGCTCATCAGAAAACTTATGTTTCTCATTCATCCAATACATCGAATCGAGATAATCTTTCTCCAATTTATTTAAACAAGCATCTTCCAACTCAAAATATCTTTTCTCAATACATTCGAGCAATTTCATTAATTCTGTATCCAACTCATATTGATCGCCTGTTATATTTGCCAAAGAAACTGGATTTGGAGCATCAGACAAAAATTTTGTTTGGTTAATATTTAATCCCAATCCGCAAATAGAATGGCTTAAAGCCGATCCCATTATGGAATGTTCAATTAAAATTCCCGCTATTTTCTTATTATTTATATAGATATCATTGGGCCATTTTATAGCAACCCCTGATACGTATTGCTTCAAATAATCACTTACACCAAGCGAAATAACAATGGAAATGTTAAATTGAAGGTGAATTGGTAGAAATTCTGGCCTAAAAATTATACTAATGGTAAGGTTTTTGCCACTTTCACTTTCCCAGGAATTTGTATGTTGTCCGCGGCCTTTTGTCTGATTTAATGTCAAAACGACAGTCCCAGCAGCAGTATTTTCCGACTTTATTAATTCCAAAGCAAAATTATTTGTGGAATTTATCTTGTTTTTACGTACAAGTAACTGGGGAGTAAAGAGTTTTCGTTGCATTTTTAATAACTATTTTTGTGATGAAATCTTATTAATAAGCAAAGATTAATTTAGCTTATCAATTTAATAGAAATCGATAACAAAAGTAAAATTAATGATGAAAGGAATAAAAAGATAAGAAGGATATAATCGAAAACTATATTCCAGAATGAAAATTGACTATTTTACTTTTAATTATTCTCGCTTTAACTAACTTTAAAAGGAACAAAAAAAAATTATCTTTGTAATTAAAACATAAATATGACAAAAAAGCAGGAGTATAAGTCAGAAGAACTTGTAGAGGCTATTATTGAAGGATTGCAAGAAAATAAGGCCGAAGATATTGTAAAAATTGATTTAAGAAATATCGATAGTTCGGTTTGTAAATACTTTGTTATCTGTAATGGAACATCGAGTACGCATGTCGCAGGATTGACCGATTCGGTAGAAGATTACGTGAGAGAGCAAATCAATGAAAAAGTGTGGAAAAAAGAAGGCTTACAAAATGCACAGTGGATTCTCCTAGATTATGCAGATGTAGTGGTTCATATTTTTCAAAAAGAATACCGGGATTTTTACCGCCTGGAAAGTTTATGGGCAGATGCTCCGATTATCCGAGTTGAGGATGAGCAGCCAAATCAATAACTTTTAACTAAAAAGAATGACAGAGAACAATAAAAAAAATAAATCTCCTTTTTCATCAGGGAAAAATGGGAATAACATGCTAAAAACTCCAAAATTCAATGCCTATTGGATTTATGGATTAATAGCTGTTGCTATAATAGCCCTTAACTTGATGGATTTAGGCCAAAGCCCAAAAGAAACAAGCTGGAGAAAAGTTAAGAATGAATTAATACGCAATCAGGATATTGACCGCATTGTTGTGGTAAGAAATACATTGGATGTAAATGTTTATTTAAGAGAAACAAGCCTTGATAAATATCCTGATTTATTCGAAAGTAGTTTCGATTCTCCTTCAAAAGCTGGACCTCATTACACTTTTCGAATTGGTTCGATAGAGCAGTTTACAGATCAACTTGTTAATGCACAAAAAAGCATAACCGAATCGGATAGAATAGAACCTGAATATGTAACTCAGGAAGACTATTTTGGTCAATTTATAGGATGGATTCTTCCATTTGCTTTAATTATAGGTATCTGGTTCTATGTTTTCCGTAGAATGAGCAAAGGAGCTGGCGGTAGCGGTGGCGGAGGTAATATCTTTAATGTTGGAAAATCTAAAGCCAAAGTTTTTGACAAGGAATCGAATATCAACATAAACTTTAAAGATGTTGCTGGTTTAGCCGAAGCAAAACAAGAAGTAGAAGAAATTGTAGAATTCTTAAAACATCCACAACGATATACGAAACTTGGTGGTAAAATTCCTAAAGGAGCATTACTAGTAGGACCTCCGGGAACAGGTAAAACATTATTAGCAAAAGCAGTTGCTGGTGAAGCTAACGTTCCATTTTTTAGCATGTCGGGTTCCGATTTTGTAGAAATGTTTGTTGGTGTTGGAGCAAGTCGTGTTCGCGATTTGTTTAAGCAAGCAAAAGAAAAATCTCCTTGTATTGTCTTTATCGATGAGATTGATGCAATAGGTAGAGCTCGTGGTAAAAACCCTAATATGGGTTCGAATGATGAGCGTGAAAACACATTAAATCAGTTGTTAACTGAAATGGATGGTTTCGACACCAACTCAGGAGTAATTATTTTAGCAGCTACCAACCGTGCCGATATTCTCGACCGTGCTTTAATGCGTGCCGGTCGATTCGATCGTCAGATTCATGTTGAACTACCTGATTTGAATGAAAGACAGGAGATATTTAATGTTCATCTTAAACCACTTAAGTTAGATCCAAAAATAGACCAATCGTTTCTTGCTAAACAAACGCCAGGTTTCTCGGGTGCCGATATTGCAAATGTATGTAACGAATCGGCTTTAATCGCAGCTCGTAAGAAAAAGGATATCATTGAAAAGCAAGACTTTCTGGATGCTATTGACCGAATTATTGGTGGTTTAGAAAAGAAAAACAAAATTATTTCTCTTCAGGAGAAGAAAACAATAGCTTTTCACGAAGCAGGACATGCAACTATTTCGTGGTTGTTAGAACATGCTCACCCATTGGTTAAAGTAACCATTGTTCCTAGAGGAAAAGCTTTGGGTGCTGCATGGTATTTACCCGAAGAAAGAAGCATAACAACCAAAGAGCAACTTCTCGACGAAATGTGTTCTACTCTTGGTGGTAGAGCTGCCGAAGAAATTACTTTCAACAAAATCTCAACCGGAGCTCAAAACGATTTAGAGAAAGTTACCAAGCAAGCAATTGCTATGGTTTCAATTTTTGGAATGAGCGATGAGGTTGGTAATGTTAGTTATTACGATTCGAGCGGACAATCGGATTATTCTTTCTCGAAACCATACAGTGAAAAAACCGCCGAATTAATCGATAAAGAAGTAAAAATACTAATTGAAAACAGCTACGAAAGAGCAAAACAAGTTCTACTCGACAATAAAGATGGACACAATAAATTAGCAGAACTACTTTTAGAACGCGAAGTTATATTTAGCGAAGATTTAGAAGAAATATTTGGTAAAAGAGAATTCGGTACTCCCGAAATTGAAGAAGCCAAAATTATTCCAAATAAAGACGAAGAAAATCTAAAAGAAGATAATGAAAGTAAGGCTGTTTAAGATTGCCTGCTATTCAAAATAATTTTAAACTGAATTGTCAACTAGTTTGACAATTCAGTTTTTTTTTGATATTAATAAGTTCTCGAATGACAAATAGCTGATTTTAGAATATCAATTATATCAACAGAACGATGTAATTAAAAAATGTCGCGAAAAAACATTACTTTTGAGAGCTTATTAAAGAACAAAGCAAGCCCGTGTATTTTAACTGGCAAAACAATTAATAAATTACAAGTGGGGAATTTCATAAAAAGAGCAATTTTTGGAGCAATATTCGCAATAATTCTGGTAACAGGAATAGTTATTCATCCTATTGCATTTTTTGCAATATTTTTGGGTATCACACTACTTACTGTTTACGAATTTCTCACTCTAATTAAAAAAAACACCTGCTCACCACAAATATTGTCTGCATTAATAAGTACTGGTCTTCTTTTTACCTCTTGCTTTGTTTATGCATATATAGGAAGCTCACTACTTTTTGCACTATTTGTACTCGTAACTGTTCTTATTCCAATTGTAGAAATGTATCGGAAAAAATCAAATCCGTTTGGGAATATTTCTTATACACTTATGGGAATATTGTACGTAGCAGTACCTTTCTCTTTGCTTAATTTTTTAGTTTTCCCTTTCGGTGATAACGTGTTTCATTGGAAAATACTAATGGCCTTATTCATTCTTATTTGGGCAAATGATAGCGGAGCATATATTGTAGGTGTAAACTTTGGCAAAAATCGTTTATTTGAAAGAATATCCCCAAAAAAATCCTGGGAAGGAAGTATTGGAGGAGCAGTAATTACCCTTCTAATTTCGTGGGTAATTTCTATGTACTCCGACGACTTAAACTTAGTACAATGGTTAATAATTGGTCTTATTGTAATTGTATTTGGATCTTTTGGAGATTTGGTTGAATCGCTTCTTAAAAGAAGTTTAAAAATTAAAGATTCTGGAAATATTATACCAGGACATGGTGGTTTACTAGACCGTTTTGATGCAATTCTTCTTGTTTCGCCTATGGTTTTCGTGTTCTTGCAAGTTATCAAAGAATTTTTTCATTAAATTTGTAGCAGATTTAAACTTGTAATATTAAATACTCAGGATGTAATAAAATATTGAGTCTAAATCATCATTTAAAAAACATATATGACAATTCACAAAGAAGGATACGGAGTAATAGCAGTCTTTTTCATGATTCTGGCTGCAGTTGATGTAATAATATATTTCATTTCAGGTACTGGTATTCTTTTAAATATATTTCTTTTTGCTACTCTTACATTTTTCTTGTTGGTAGTATCTTTTTTTAGGGTTCCAAAACGTGTGCCTGTTACCGGCGATAATTTAATTATTGCTCCTGCCGATGGTAAAATTGTTGTAATAGAAGAAACCGAAGAAATAGAATATTTTAAAGACAAAAGATTACAGGTTTCAATCTTTATGTCTCCTCTTAATGTTCATATTAATTGGTATCCCGTACAAGGATTGGTGAAATACTTCAGACACCATAGTGGTTTATTTTTAAAAGCATGGTTACCAAAATCATCGACCGAAAACGAAAGAACTACCATTGTTATTGAGAAAGATAATAACACTACAATTTTAATGCGTCAAATTGCTGGAGCTGTTGCCCGCCGAATTGTTGCTTATGCAAAAGAAGGCGAAAGCGTTAAACAATCTGAACAAGAAGGATTTATTAAGTTTGGATCGAGAGTAGATCTTTATCTGCCTTTAGGTACTAAAATTGATGTTGCTTTAAACCAAAAAGTTACCGGCTCACAAACAATAATTGGTAGATTAAAATAAATACTCCTTTATTGATTTTTTATTAGTCCATTAAAGAATTATTTTAGTTAAGATAAGAACTAAAATATTTTTATATGGATTTAAATATTAGAAACCAGCTTTTTGTTGTGTGTGGTGCAACATCGGGCTTTGGAGCTGCTGTGCTATCTCAGCTTATTGAAGATGGTGCAAAAGTAATTGCCATTGCGCGCGGAAAAAAACAACTTACTGCTTTACAAAACAAATATCCATCGGCCATAGAAACGCATTGTGCCGATATCACCCAATCGGAAAATATACATAGCCTGATAGAAAAAATAGGTACACGTAAACTTTCGGGTGTATTTGTTAATGCCGGTGGACCACCTGCAATGAAAACCTTGGAAACCACTCTTAGTGATTGGGATAATGCATATTATCAGCTTTTGCGATGGAAAATAGAACTTAGCCAATCTTTACTTCCTTTAATGTTAAAAGAAAACTATGGTAGAATGGTTTTTCTGGAAAGTTCATCGGTAAAACAACCAATTGAAAATTTAGTTTTAAGCACCTCGCTTCGTCTTTCGGTAGTTGGCTTCGTAAAAACACTATCGCAAGAAATTGCCGAATCGGGAGTCACTTTAAATATTATTGGTCCTGGATATCACGAAACACCGGCTATAAATCGCCTTTTAGATAAAAAAGCTGAACAAAAAAATATAAGCTCAGAGGAAGCAAAAAACAGAATTACTTCTAGTATTCGCATGAAAAAAATGGGAAATCCTGAAAACTTAGGGCAACTGGCAGCTTGGCTACTCTCTCCCGCATCGGGCTATATAAGCGGACAAAGCATAAGCGTAGATGGAGGACAAATTTTAGGTATACACGGTTAAAACAAATCATAATAAACATGATTATCTAAAAAATACAATGTTTTTAATTGCTTCGTTACAAGATATTTATTAACTTGAAAGAACCCAAAATTTAATCCTAAAACTCTTGTAAAATGAAGAAATTACTCGACGGTTTTTTAAACTTCTTCAAGTCTGAAGATGAAGAATCTTTCTACTATGTAAAAATGGAACGCAACGAAAAATGTTACTGCGGCAGTGGTAAAAAATATAAAACCTGCCATTACCCAGAGCACAAGAAAAAAAGTAAATTAGCAGTACGAAAAATAGATAAAATTACTGGAGAAGAAGAAATTAAAGTTTTGAGTATCAAAAAGCTAAGAAAAGAACATAATTTAATTAAATCTAGTGTACATTAATACACAATTTCCGTTAACAATTAAAAAGAGATCAATATCCTGTTAGAATTGATCTCTTTTACATGGTAATATTTTATAATTTCTGTATCTGTTATCGTTGAACTGATTTTACCTGCTCTAAAGAAACAGTTCCTAATTGATTTCCCCATGAATTTAACACATAATTAAAAACCAATACTAATTCTGTATCGGTTAAACCCGATGATGGCATTAAGCTATTATATTTTACACCATTAACTTTTATAGGTTTATTACTTCCATATTTAACCATGTAAATTGCATCGGTCAAATGTTTTTCTAAATAATCGGATGAAGCCAAGGGAGGATAAAACTTCTCTACTCCCTGTCCATTTTTCATGTGACAATTCATACATTTTGCACGATACAATTGAGCTCCTTTTTCTAAATTTTCCTTAGTTAATTCAATTTTTGTAACACTTTTAACTTCTTTTTTCTTTTTCGATTCGTTACAGGAAATTAGAAAGAAACAGACCAGTAGAAATACTAGATAGGATAATTTCATAAATTTAATTCTTAAAGAAATTTATTAAAAATAAACAAGATTGAGCAAATATTCAACACATTAGTAATATTAAATAAAGGGCATATCGCCCTAACGAAATGCCCTCTTTCCTAACTAAACAATTATATTACTATTGCTTAAGCAAACAAGCCCAATTAACTTCCATCTTAAAATTGAGTTATTTCATTATTTTAATAGGTACTTAATCCTATTCCTAATAGAAGTGCACCAATAAGAAAGGACAATAATATAGAAACTACGATAACTACAACAAGACTAAGAATATAATAATTTGTCTTTTTATCTTCAGCAACATTGGTCATTGGAACAAATCCTAAATAAAGAATATATAAACTATAAATTCCTGCTAGGAGACCTAAAATTGAAAGGCTTGGAACCATATAAAAAACCCCTGCCAAGCATGTTGGAGTATAAGCATACCCAACAAGTTTAATAGCATTTGCTAAACTAACATAGGTATGAAATTTAGATGCCAATTTATGAATACAAAAAGCACTAATTATTACACCTAAAAATGCACCTAAGAATGCCAATATGGCCTGATGCAATCCCCAAGAAAAAGATGTTACCTTAAAATAACTTCCCATGCCAATTAATCCATAGCCAATAAAAGAGGCAATAGTTGGAATTAGTGCAAGAGGAAGAACATAGTTAGTTAAAAAATCTTTAAGCTGAATTTCTTCATTACTTATTTTTAGCCAAGCCGATTTAGGATTAATAATAACAAGCTTAACTCTATCGATTAAATATTCAATGTTTATCATTTTTCAGGCTTTAGCATATTTCTATGATTTTAGTAAACTATTTAACAAGCCGCCACTACTTTCCTTACTACTGTTTACGGATACAGTACTTAATTGACTAATTAATTTATTAATAGGCATGGATTGCAACCAAACTTTCCCTGTTCCTCGCAGTGTTGCTAAAAACAATCCTTCACCGCCAAAAAGCATAGATTTTAAATTACCTGCCTGTTCTATACTAAAATCTATTCCTTCCTGAAAACCAACTACACAGCCAGTATCTACTCTTAAAGTTTCCCCATTTAGTTCGTGCTCTATTAGTGTGCCTCCTGCATGAATAAATGCCATACCATCGCCTTGCAATTTCTGCAGAATAAAGCCCTCGCCACCAAAAAATCCGGCTCCAAGTTTACGGTTAAAATGCATGCTAATTTTAGTTCCCAGAGCAGCACATAAAAATGCGTCGCGTTGCACAATTACCTTTCCTCCCATCTGCTCTAAATCTAATGGTACAATTGTTCCAGGATAAGGAGCTGAAAAAGCAAGCTGACTTTTGCCAGCACCTTTGTGAGTAAAATGAGTAATAAAAATAGATTCGCCAGTTATTTTGCGAGAGGCAGCAGAAATAAGTTTTCCAAACAAACCTTTATTTGGCTCCGACCCATCGCCCATTTTTGCTTTAAATTCTATACCTTCTTTCATATAAAGCATTGCACCAGCCTCGGCAATTACTGTTTCGTTAGTATCCAATTCTATTTCTACTAATTGTATATCGTGCCCTTTTATTGTGTAATCTATTTCGTGAGATTTCATGACTATTTTATTTTAAGCTTTTGTATTAATTGAGTTATTAACAAGTTGTTGATATCCTAATTTTTAATTCCTAGAAAAAGAGCAAATATGAATACACCAATTTTCTTTATTACCTGTAAAAGCATTAATAAGCCAACAAAACAAAATAAGAGCGGACCATAAGTAATTACATAAGTTAGAAAGCCTGTTCCTGGTTCGAGCATAGATATACTGTGAGTTTCAGGATTATAATAAACACTTACTATTTTTCCTTGCTGATATTTTATTAAATCTTTTTTTACGGCAGAATAGCTGCTAGTACTACTTTCAAAAGAGGAAATTCTATTGCCTGTATAATTTTCTCCTTGCACTTCGTAAGTGTATTTTATATCGGGGCTATACATTGTTTTTCCATCAGTTTTCTTACTTTTTATGTTAGAATAACTAACTACACCTTTTACAACAGGCCATTTTTCGGAAGTTTTTGCTTCATCAACAATAGTTTGACTTATGTGTTTATAAAAAAGCCAGCCTCCAATAATAAATACCAATGCAAAAATAAAGGTCGCAAAAATTGAACTTTGTCTTGTTTCCATAATGGATTGTTTATTTAGATCTCTCTAAAAATTAAATTGGTCAAAAATTGAAAGCATTTCAATTTTTGTTTGTGCTGCATTAGATACAAGAACTATGTAGGTATCGTAATTTGAAATATCAACAATTAAAGAGATATCATCCTCATCATCCATTTTACCATACATACATTTCTTCCCTTTGTGAGTAAAGCTTTCTAAGTTTCCCATCTGACCAGGATTTCCATTCTTACGAGACGTGGCTGCAACAGCTAAAGTTTCGCTCATTCCTTTCATAAACATAGCACTGTATGTTCCTTTGGAATTCATTACCATAATTTTTCGATAACTATTATAATCAAATTCATTAGCTAGTTTCTCAAATTTGCTATACGGATAATTCACAGGAATTAAGTCAAGCTCCTCATCATCAGAATCATCATCCTCGAAACTATTGGTATGCATACCGCCGAACATTTGTTGCTGATATTGACTCTGATCTTCATAAGTTATATTTCCTAGAGGAGTAAATTTACTTTTCGATATACTGATATTCTTTTTGAACTTAACAGCAGTTTCGGTAGTTTTTATGCCTAACATTTCGGCATTCGATTTTAAGGTAATGCCTTTATAAATCCAGCATTTTGCACCCATTAATTTTACAACTTCGCACTTATTTCCCAATATATTCTCTGTACCAATAATCTCTCCGCCAAAAGCTTCTAAAATATCTTTGCCCATTTTTTGCTTTTCGGCTTCACTCATATTCTCATTTATTTGTGCCATTTCCTGATAGTAAGGCAAACTTCCCTTTTGTCCGGTATTCTCGATTAAATTAGCCGACCAAAATTGTTTTCCATTCATAATAAGAATATCGTGAGTTTTGGTTTCTGTACTAATTCCAAACACCTTACTTACACTTACCGACTTGGTTTCCGTTCTAGATAAACTTCCATAATTATCCCACCAAATAGTCTTGGTTCCTGTAGTATTGCCACTTAATTCGTATTCAACATAACCAGATTTAACAGCATATTGTTGAATTTTCTGTTGTGCACCACTAGCGTAGCACAACATTAAACAGGTTAAAATCAGAATTGTTTGTTTCATTTTTTTAGGATTTATTAATTAAACGGCTTTTTATCTCTAAAACAGAAATATGGCTGTAGTATAAATTAAAAAAGTTTAAATAACTTCCTGTCTAAATCTTACATTTTAAGGTTGTTAGGTTGTAAAGTGAATTGATTTTAAAAAGATAAGACAGGAAGTATTGATAATTGTATTTGGTTATTAAACAATTATTTAAAAATGATAAAGAAGTCCTACTCCAACCGATAAGTAATTTGCATTACCAATGGTGTATTTTAAATCTGCATTAAAACACATCTTATCAGAAATTACAAAACGGCTTCCAAGACCAATATTAACGCCAACATCACTACCTGAATCATCCAATTCTGAAGTTAATTCTCCAATAAAATCACCAACATAATCGTCATATTCTCCATAGTCTTCGCCATAGGAATCATCACCATCGAAATCCCATTTCCAAAAAGTAATATTTAAACCTCCAATAGCATAAAATGTACTTTTATCGGTACTCGAGAACACATAATGAGCATCAAAATCAAGGGTAGACCAATTCACATTATTCTTTTTAAAATAATAGGTGAAAGCAGGAGCAATTTCCCATGTATCACTTGCTAAATAAACCCCTTTCGCTTCAATACCCATTGTACTGATATCTGTTGCATACTTAAGACCCGCTCCGGCCATAATTTTTGAGTCTTGTGCTTGACTTGTTAAACTAAAACATACTGAAAGCACTGTTGCACATACTAAAATTAATTTGTTTTTCATTTTTGTAATTTTTTACTAGTTATTAAATTATAATTAGAGTTATAAAACTTCCACTTTAACATCTACCAAGGCTGTTGTTTCAATATTGAAACTTACTGGCTGCTCGCTAACTGTTCCTGTGATTGTCATTTTTAACTTTTTATTCTGTAACAATGTATTTGCAATTAAATCTAACTGCTCTGTTGTGAAATTCACGAAAAGAGACTGATTTACTGATACTGTAGGAATATCATAATCGAAATTCAAATCCGTAACACTTATATTTAATGATTTTATTTCGCCACCTGTTAAATTGCTTATCTTACAATTTACTGATGTTACATCAACAGCTTCTAACTTCTTTAAGTAGTCTTTAATCTCTTTTATATCAGTAAAATCAAGATTAATTGTTTCGGAGAATGAATAAGTTTCGGCCATTTTAATACGACCTGCTTTATCCGTATTTACATTAATTGTTGTTTCCTTTGATATCTCGATATCATAAAAATCTTTTGTTTTTAAATCATTCACCTTATCACAAGAAGTGAATCCAATAAGAATAGCCAGTAGCGTAAATAAAGTGTTCTTCATAATTATATTTATATTATTGATTGTTTATTAGTTCAAAATCCTGAGAATATTTCTCTTCAATTTGTTTCATTCGCTGTTCCAGTCTTTTCCAGGAACTTTCCATGGCAATAAGTTCATCGTTGCTTAATTGATTAATTAGTAATTCACGTTCTTCCATATACTTAACCCACTTAGCCATAATTGGAGCCGCCCCAATTGTAATTTCGCCTGTAGCTTTTATTAATCTCATTTTTTCCAACATGCTAAGCTCATCCTCACTTTTACCTACTAAATCGCCAACATCCTTTAATGCATTATCTATAATCATAGCATAATCGTCCACTACTTTATTCATCCCTTTGATATAAGCAACAGCCTCTGGCTTATCTTTTAGTTCGGATGGTATTTCTAATTTCAGTTTACCCAAACGATTATCTGCATTATTTTTACTACCACAAGCTGCAAGCATAAAAGCAAAAAGTCCGATTAATAATAAATGTGTTATCTTTTTCATAATTTGCTTAATTATTTGTTTTAATACTGATTAGTTTGGCAAAACTCTAAAAACTACATTTCCTCTTTATAAATAATACATGTAAGAAAGACTAGTTTTTTAAGAGCTATATTTTCGGTTTTGATTACATTGTAAATGTATTGCGGGTTTATATTTTTAAATAGAAACTATGTTTCAAATGCAAGTGTAAATGTTCCAATAATTCATTTACAGACACTTACACAATATCAAATAAACAATAATTAATAAATATTAAACTTAAATTTTAGCACACTATTTACTCTCATTTTTAAAATAGATCTAGCTAAAAAAAATTAAACAACAACTATAATACACTGATATACTGCAAAATGAAACAAGTAAAATTTAAAAAAGTATGTCATAAATAAATACTAAGGAAAGAAAGGAAGAGGTAAAGTATTACAAATGTTCCATCTATTTGCACAAATGTTCCACTGGCTGTATTTCAATTAGTTACAGATACCGCAAAACAATTATCACAGAAATTAGAAAATCTGGTTTTATAACTTATCCACAGAAATAACTTTTACAAAAAAATAATGGCTCACCATAGGCGAGCCATTTCAAATTATTCTAATTTTATTTTCTAGCTATTAATAGCATGTTTTTTCATGTATTCGGAAGGAGTGCATCCCTGAATCTCTTTAAAACATTTCGAGAAATAAGATGTATCATTAAAACCACTAGAGTAACAAACATCGCTAATACTTATTTCTGGCTTTAAGAGTAATTCGGAAGCCATTTTAACTCGCTCACTTCGAATAAATGCTGTTGCCGATAAACCGGTTAAAGCTTTCAATTTTCGATGCAATTGAGTTCTACTCATTAAAGTTAATTCGCAAAACTTGTCTACAGAAAAATCGGGATCGGGCAAATGCTTCTCTAATACTTTTTGCAAACAAATGGCAAACTTTTCTTCTTCCGATTCAAATACCAGATTTGCGGGTTTAATAACTAATTCTTTTTGATATTTCTCTTGTAATTCTTTTCGGGTATTAATTAACCTTTCAACTTTAACAAGCAAAGCCTGCGCATTAAATGGTTTTACAATATAATCGTCGGCTCCAGAATTTAAACCATCCAATTCATTATCATCTCCTACTTTAGCAGTTAATAAAATAATAGGAATATGATTGGTTTTATGATCTGCTTTAAGTGTTGAACATAGCTCAACACCACTAACATTTGGCATCATTATATCCGAAATAATTAAATCAGGAATATTTTCTAAAGCCATTTTTATTCCCATCTCTCCATCAGCAGCCTCTAAAACTAAATATCTATTTAAAAAGTAAGACTTAATGTACTTCCGCATATCAGAGTTATCCTCCACAATTAAAACAACAGGACAATCATTTAACTTGCTTTGCTTATCAAGCTCATTATTATTTGGTAATAATACTGTTTCCTGAATTGGCTGCTGAACATTTGGTAATAAAGAAATTTCTTTAGATTTAAAATGCTCTTTTGCTGTTGGTAAGACCAAATTAAATTCTATTACCCGATTGCTAGAACAACTTACTTTAATAGGAGCCCTATATAAATTACAAAGTTCTTTCACCAAAGATAAGCCAATACCTGTACCCTGCGTTTCATTTTCTCCGGCACGATAAAAACGATCGAAAATATGCGATAATTCTTCATTACTTAAATTACAACCCGAATTATGGACTGCTATTTTAAAATGATCGTTAAAAGCAATTACACTTACCTGCACTTCACCACTACTGGGTACAAACTTAAAAGCATTGGATAATAAATTAGTAAATATTATTTCAACAATATTACGATCGAACCAGACTTTTCCCGATTCGTTAACTTTCATTTGATAATTTATATTCTTTTCGGAAGCTTGATAGGTGAACGAATTTGAAATTCCTTTTAATAAAGTTGATAAGTCGCCTTGCTGGGCCTTTATTTTAAACTGACCTGCATCTATTTTCGAAAGGCTTAACAATTGATCTACCAGAGATAATAATCGATTTGAGTTACGCAGAATTAAGCTTAAATCGGTACGATCCTCCTCTGTCACAGCTTTACACAATTGCTTTTTAACAGGTCCTTTTATAAGCGTTAAAGGAGTTCTAAATTCATGAGAAATACTACTAAAAAATTTAGATTTCATTTTACTGATACTTTGCAATTCCCGAGTAACTCTCTGTTTATTCTGATATCGATAATAAAAAAATGCCGCAAGACCACCAAAAAGTAACAGTAAAACTCCAAACTGGTTTCTTTGCATTTTTTTAGACTCACCAATTAACTGATTTCTAGCATTCAAAAGCTCAATTTGCTGTGTTTTCTTTTCCGACTGATACTTAAATTCTAAATCGTTAAGCACCTGAGATGTCTCTGAGTTATATAGAGAATCGGTATAAATTTTTGTTTGCAATAATGAATTACATGCTTGTTTGTAGCGTTCTGTTTTTGAGTAAACCTCGTAAAGAGTCTGATTACATAAAATCAAATTATCGAGAGAGTGAATTTCTTCTGATATTTTTTTTCCTTCGAGTAAGTGTTGTTCGGCTTCTTTATATTTATTTAATTTAGCCGATGCAGTACCATGATGAATTAATATTGAACTAAGATATCTTTTATCCTTAATTTCTCTCTGAATTTCTAAGGCTTTTTCAAAATGATTATAGGCCTCGTTATAATTCTTTAAAGACATATCAACCTGACCTAAAAGCTGATAGCAGATACCCTGGCTCATTGGATAATTTCGCTTTTTCGCCAACTCCAAGCATTTGTTAATATAATAATTTGCCGAATCGCTTTCATTTAAAAACATATAAGCTTCTCCAACATTTCCATAACTTAACTCCAAATGAAAACTATTGTCGCTAGTAATTCCATATTTTAAGGATTCTTTAAAATAGGAAAGTGCTTTTTTGTACTCCTTTTGAACCAGATAAATATTGCCAATTCCATTTTCGGCAATTGCTTTTCCATAATAATTTTTACTCTTCTCAGTACTATTTATGGAAGACACAAAATAACTCAGTGCTTCTTCATTTTGATCAGTTTTACGACAAACAACACCCAACTCATTGTAAATA
Organism: uncultured Marinifilum sp.; assembly: GCF_963677195.1. Lineage (NCBI taxonomy): Bacteria > Pseudomonadati > Bacteroidota > Bacteroidia > Marinilabiliales > Marinifilaceae > Marinifilum > uncultured Marinifilum sp. The sequence goes on along the minus strand of NZ_OY781918.1, from coordinate 1,463,914 downwards.
CGTCCTATTTGATAATAATCTGATTTCTTATGAGCGTATGGCAAAGCCTTTTTGTAATAATATTTAGCCGAATCGTAAACATGCTGATATCTAAGATTTACGCCCAAACGGTAATATATCTCGGGCAAGTTAATACTATCAATATCCGATTCTACTTTTTTACGAAGAATATGAAGATAGTCGCCATATTCTCCTTTAAAAAGTTTTCTGTTTCGAACAACAAGCTTTATGGCTCTCTCCGAATCTTTAACTTTTCCCTTTTCAAAAATCAAACTATTAAGTTCGATTTTTAAACTATCTAAATTCTTGTATTTAGGGACTTTTAATTTTTTTTGAGAATAAATATTACCAGAAAATATTGTGAGTACAAGTATTAATGAAAATTTAATTAACAAGTTCATTACGTTATTATGTATTAAAAATAGTAAACCATAAAAAATATAAAATCCAATAAAAGACAATTACATACCCCCTAACAATTACTCTTTCAACACACACCCAATGCATTATCTATTAGCGAATTTAAGACATTAGATATCCAGAAACAAATAAACATTTAGCTTAACAAAAAAATGTCCCTAATTCAAACATCTATATAAATTAAATAATCAATTTTTACCTACATTAAGTTAGCTTACATCCAGTATAAGTATTCGTTAATAAAACAATTCATAATTTTTAAGTAATCTGATATAAAAAAATTACAGAACAAAAAATAGGCTCGATACATATTCTGATCTACTATTAATTCCTCATCAACTTGCAATATTTATTAGTATCTTTACCCACCTTTAATTCTTGTGTAATTATACAATAGCACAAGATGTAAATCAATTGAATATTAGAGCAATTAATAATGAGATTTGAAGAAATAGAAGAAAAATTATTGCAATATAAAGCCGACGGAAAAAAATTGTTTACCACATCATCCTTTCAGTCGCACAGTTTAGTTCTATTACATATTATTAGTAGAATTGATCCGGAAATTCCAGTTTACTTTATTAATACTGGCTTTTTATTTCCCGAAACCATACAGTTTAAAGATCAAATTGCCAAGGAGTTTGGCTTGAATATAATAGATACAAAATCGACAGTTCCAAAAGCTCAGCAAAAAGATGCCAATGGAAATTTTCTTTTTACATCGGATCCTGATTATTGCTGTTTTCTTAATAAAGTACAACCTTTAGATAGTGTTTTAGCCGATAATGATGTTTGGATAAATGGAGTGCGTGCCGATCAATCGGCTGTGAGAAAAGCAATGAACATTGAACAAGCTGCTCCTCATAATGTAATTCGTTTTCATCCAATGTTAGATTGGAGTAAACAAGAAATTTACAAATACATTAAAAAATATAATCTACCTCGTCATCCGCTTGAAGCGAAAGGTTATGATAGTATTGGCTGTGAGCCATGTACTCGCAAAATGGTTTTAGGCGACGACAGAAGTGCCCGATGGTTTGGTATGAAAAAAACAGAGTGTGGTTTAAATACCGATTTGGTAGTAAAAAAAGATAAATAGTAACTTTAGATTAGAAATTTAGCAGAACACAAACATTCTCTATTTCATAGAATCTTAATCGCCATATAAACACAAATAATATGAGAGTATTAATAACTGGAGGTGCTGGCTATGTTGGCACTGAACTATGCATAAAGCTAAATAAAAACCCTGAAGTTAAAGAAATTACTGTTCTCGATAATTTAAGTCAGGATAATTACAATTTATTTCTTCACTCACAAATTAAGCCTGGAAAAGTAAAATTTGTTAAAGGAGAACTATTAGATTCGAGAACTTTAGATAAGGTTTTAACAAATATTGATGTGGTTTATCATCTGGCTTCGGAAAATTCAGATAACGACAAGCTGCATCATCTTCATGAACAGGTTAACAATTGGGGAACTGCAGAATTAATTTATGCCATAGAAGAAAGCAATGTAAAACAATTGGTTTATGTTAGCTGCACATCTGTTTACGGATATTCAGATCAGGAATTTGATGTGTTTACTCTACCAGAACCAAGTACATCGTTAGGTAGCTCAAAACTAAGAGGAGAGCAACATGCCGAACGTATTATGCCAAAAGTAAATACTCAAATAATTCGTTTGGGAAATGTTTTTGGTCATGGTGTAAGTATGAAAATGAAAAGCATTATTAATCGTTTGCTTTTCGATTCGCATTTTGTAGGAAGAATATCAATACACGGAAACGGAAATCAAAAACGCCCGTTTATTTCTCTAGATAAAACAAGTACCATTCTTGCCAATTTACTAGGTGGAAAACTAGATTCTGGTGTTTATAATCTGGTTGAACACAATAAATCGATAATGGATTTGGTTGAAATAATGCAATCTCAAAATCCTGATATGGAAATGATTTTTACCAATCAGCATTTGGAGTTACCTCAACAAATGGTAAAAACAGATGATAGAATAATGAAATTATACGATGGTAAAAAAATGAGTTTCGAAGACGAATTAAATGCATTGAAAAATCATTTTGAAACTTCGAGCATTTAAAAATAATTATTGGCTTTTGCTGATAGCAAAAAAAAGATGATTCGCTTGAATCATCTTTTTTTGTTATATGTTTTCTGTTAACTTCTTTACAAAACGATATTTGTTAAAAAACTCTTTAGCAATTACACGCAAAATAGTATACGATGGAATGGCAAGCATCATACCTAAAATTCCTGCCATACTTCCTGCCATAATAATTACAATAAAAATTTCGAGCGGATGAGCATTTACCGAATTCGAATAAATTAAAGGCTGAAACAAGATATTATCAATAATCTGAACACAGGCAAAAACAATGGCCATATATCCCAGTAATGGTAATATTTCGGTATAAAAATCGGCGTTTAAATTAGTTGCTATACCTATTATCATACCAAAACAAGCACCAATAATAGGTCCAATGTAAGGAATCACATTCATCATTCCGGCAAACAAACCAATTACAACAGCCGTTCCAAATGGCAAACCAACTATACTCAAGCCAATTGTAACAAGAAATCCAACTAATATGATTTCAAAAAACAATCCTACAAAGTAACGCATTAGCAAATTTTTTATTGAATCTAATACATGGCGTACACCTTCTTCATGCCTTGCTGGAACCAGCAATACTACTCCGCTATTAAATAAGCTGCTATCTTTTAAAAAGAAAAATGTAATAAACGAAATAGAAAACAGAGCAATAAAAATATTACCTAAGGTACCAGCTAATGAACCAAAAATAGATGAAACATCAGAAATTTTAACAATCGAAGTAAAATTATCTATAACAACAGCTTTTAGATTAAATTCATCGCCTTCTGCCGAATATTTAGCTACTAAAGATTCTATTTTCTGTATTGGTTCCTCTAAACTTTGAGCTGCCGAATTTACATCAATTGTAGATAATTCCTGAGCTTGTGCTGCAACCATAGGTATAAAAGTTCTAAAGAACATAACCATCACAAACCAAAGCAAAATTAAAGTAAGTCCGGCCGATAAGGCTGACGGACAATTCCAGTTTTTTATTTTTATTTTATTTAAAAATACAACTACTGGCCTACCAATAAACGATAAAACCACCGATATTAATATGTAAGCTACGATATTACTAAAATACCAAAACATTAGGCTTAGGAGCAATAGCCCAAGTACTACCAATATATATTTTCCTTTTCCATTCATAGGGAAATAATCTTTTATGTGCGTGAAGATAAAAGTAAGAATTTTTAGCATAAAAAAAAGCTCTCGATTACGAGAGCTTTTTTCAATATTATAAATCCATTATATTTTTAATGGAGAATCTACCTTTTGTTTCGTTAAAGCAATATCCAAAACTTCCATAATTTCATCTACAAAATGGAATTTTAATCCTTTCAAATAAATGTCTTTAATTTCTTCGATATCTTTTTTGTTCTGATTACAAAGAATAATTTCTTTGATACCTGCACGCTTAGCTGCAAGAATCTTTTCTTTTATTCCTCCAACAGGCAATACTTTTCCACGCAAGGTAATTTCTCCGGTCATAGCCAGATTTTTCTTAACCTTTCGCTGGGTAAATATCGAAGCCATTGCTGTTACCATAGTAACTCCTGCCGATGGTCCATCTTTAGGAATTGCTCCTTCAGGAACATGCACATGAAGATTCCACTCATCGAAAGCGTCTTTCTTAATATTTAATTTATCGCAATGTGCTCGCAAGTATTCCTGCGCCAGCAATGCCGATTCCTTCATTACATCACCCAAATTACCAGTTAAGGTTAATTTCCCTTTTCCTGCCGATAAACTCGATTCAATAAATAAAATTTCACCACCAACCGAAGTCCAAGCTAAACCGGTAACAACTCCAGCGTATTTGTTTCCCTGATATTTATCGCGATTAAACATTTCAGATCCCAAATACTCCTTTAAATCCTCAACTTTAAGTTTAGTATCGTATTCTTCCTCCATCGCAACTTTACGGGCAACTCTACGCATAATTTTAGCAATACGCTGATCTAATGCCCTAACGCCAGATTCTCTGGTATATTTATCAATTACCTCAGCAATTACTTCTTTCGATACCTTTACATTCTTAGCAGTAATACCATGATTTTCCATTTGTTTTGGTAACAAATGGCGCTTGGCAATCTCTATTTTTTCTTCCTGAATGTATCCACTCACATCAATCATTTCCATACGATCGCGAAGAGGAGCCGAAATTGATCCCACATTATTAGCTGTGGCTACAAACATTACTTTCGACAAATCGTAATCTACTTCAAGAAAATTATCGTGGAAAGAACTATTTTGTTCTGGATCTAATACTTCAAGTAGTGCTGATGATGGATCACCTCTAAAATCGTTACCTACCTTATCGATCTCATCGAGAATAAACACAGGATTTGAAGAACCAGCTTTTTTCATTCCTTGAACAATTCGACCTGGCATTGCTCCAATATAAGTTTTTCTGTGTCCGCGAATTTCTGACTCATCATGTAAGCCACCTAAGGACATTCTGACATACTTACGATTTAATGCTCCTGCAATAGATTTTCCCAATGAAGTTTTTCCAACCCCCGGAGGTCCATACAGGCATAAAATTGGAGATTTTAAATCACCTTTAAGTTTTAGTACAGCCAAATGCTCAATAATACGATCTTTTACTTTCTCAAGACCAAAGTGATCTTTATCTAAAACTTCCTGTGCATTTTTAAGATCAAAATTATCTTCGGTAAACTCGTTCCATGGCAAATCCAACAACTCCTGCAAATAATTTAACTGAACAGAATATTCTGCTGCTGCAGGATTAAGGCGTTGAAGTTTTTTAAGCTCTTTCTTAAATATCTCACTTACCTCATCGTTCCATTTTTTTTCCTTAGCCTTCTCTTCTAGATCAACTACATCCTGATCGTTAGGACTTCCACCCAGCTCATCCTGAATTGTTTTCATTTGCTGGTGCAACAAATATTCTCTTTGTTGCTGATCCATATCGGTTTTTACTTTCGACTGAATATCGTCTTTTAATTCTAAAACCTGAATCTCGCGCACCAATAATTCAAGCAATTTAAGAGCACGATCTCTAATATCGCTAAAAGTTAATAGCTTTTGTTTATGGTTATATTTAATTTCCGAATTACTGGATATAAAGTTTATAAGAAAGGAAGATCCTTCGATATTTTTAATGGCAAAAGATGCTTCATTAGGAATATGCGGAGAAAGCTTTATTACTTTAATAGCCATATCCTTAACAGAAGAAACCAATGCTTTAAACTCATTATCTTCTACTTTAGGTCGATTATCTTTTAATGTTTTAATTCGTCCAACATGAAATGGATCTTCACTAACTATCTCTTCAAGTTCAAAACGTTTTTTACCCTGTAGAATAACGGTTGTGGATCCATCGGGCATTTCCAGAATTTTAATAATCTGTGCTACCGTACCAATTTTATTAATATCATCGAAATGCGGTTCCTCAACACTTAAATCTATTTGTGAAGCTGCTCCAAGCATTCCTTTGTTTTTGTATACTTCACGAACCAGTTTCAGAGATTTCTCTCTTCCTACCGAAATTGGAATAACTACACCTGGAAATAATACTGTATTTCGAAGTGGCAAAATTGGCAAAGTCTCCGGAACTTGTAATTCGTCCAAAGCACTCTCATCCTCATCTGTTATTATTGGAATAAAATCTGAATCTTCATCCATCATATTTGACAAAGCTAAATCACTAATATTGAATTCTATTTTATCACTCATTCTCTCGATGTCTTATTCTTACTTTGTATATATAAAGGGAACAACTTATTGTAACAATACTGTGACAAAATGTCGCATCCTCTTTTAAAAATTTAATCTAACTATAGTTGACAATAGCTATGCCAAAATAAAAATAGAGCTCTAACACTTTTTTTGTAAGAACTCTATTATTGTCAAAATTTATTTTTTAGAATGATTTTCTATAAACTTTTGTCATTTCAAAAACTTCAGCTAAAATATCTTTTTCTACTTGGTTAAATTCTAAAGCTCTTCTTTTCATCACCAAATCGGCAACCTCATAGGCTGCTTTCAATCTATACTCTTTAAATCCGTGATTACCACCCATCGAAAAAGAGGGAATAAAATTTCTAGGAAAACCTGCTCCATAAACATTAGCACTAACTCCTATTACAGTTCCTGTATTTAGCATGGTATTAATACCACACTTTGAGTGATCTCCCATTATTGTACCACAAAACTGAAGGCCGGTTCGTGCAAAGCTTCCGTTAGTATAACTCCACAATTTTACCTGAGAGTAATTGTTTTTTAAATTAGAATTATTTGTATCGGCACCAATATTACACCATTCGCCTATTAATGCATTTCCTAAAAATCCGTCATGAGCTTTATTCGAATAAGCTATCATTACAACATTATTAAGTTCTCCACCACATTTACAATAAGGGCCTAAAGTTGTTGCTCCGTAAATTTTCGCTCCCATATTAATTGCCGAATGTTCACACATTGCCAGTGGGCCTCTTACCAAAACTCCCTCCATTATTTCGGCATTTTTGCCAATATAAATCGGTCCTTTTTGTGCATTTAATGTTGCAAACTCAACTTTTGCTCCTTCTTCCAAAAAAATATTCTCTTTTCCGAGAACATTAACACTATTGCTTATTGGTTGAGATTCTCTTCCTTCTGTTAGCAGCTCAAAATCGTCTCTAATAGCCTGATCATTCAATCCAAAAACCTGATATGGCTTATCTACTCGAACAATATCAGAAGTATATTCTATGGCTTTTTTACCTAAAATTTCTTCTTCCAAGACTAAATTTACTTCTTGCGAATTAAAACGTGCAGCTATTATAATTTTATCAGATACTAAATATTCGTTAAGCTTTAGCTTTTGAATTGCCATGCATAACTCTTCATTTGGCAAAACCGAACCATTTACCAAAACATTTTCCTCTTTCAATTGAATTGGAAATTTTTTGGATAAATATTCCTGTGTTAAAAAACTAAGTTGAGAATTTAAATATCGTTCCCATTTTTCTCGAATAGTTAAAATTCCAACTCGAATTTCTGCAACAGGACGAGTAAAAGTTATAGGAAGCATTTCATTCCATGCTCCATCATCAAAAAGAATATAATTCATTGTAGTAGTAATGTAAACCCGAAAGTTTATTAATTGTATTTTACGATCAAATTTAAGCAAAATGATTTAAAAACAATTGTTTTTCTGTAGCTCATACATTTTTTGTGATTTTAAATCGAGTACAAAAATTTATTGCACAAAAAAAAAGCTCCGAATAATCGAAGCTTTTTAATATTGTATGATCCAGAATTACTTTTTGAATTTCTTGTATCTGTTCATGAACTTGTCCACACGTCCAGCAGTATCTACTAATGTCATCTTACCTGTATAGAAAGGGTGAGAAGTATTAGAGATCTCTAACTTGATTAATGGGTACTCAACACCTTCGAATTCGATAGTTTCTTTAGTGTTTGCTGTCGATTTTGCAATAAAAACATTTTCGTTTGACATGTCTTTGAATGCAACAAGACGATAGTTTTCCGGATGTATTCCCTTTTTCATTTTAAATATCCTTTAAGTTTCTTATAATCTTCTTCCAATGGAGTGCAAAGGTAGATATTGTAATTCATTTTGCAAAAAAATAAATAAATTATTCTACTCTTTCCTTTACATTTTTCTTTCTTGCCTTATCTCCCCTGTTTTCCAGAGGGATAATAGGTGTTCTTTTAAAAGGTATATTTGGATCAAAAAGATATCTGTAGGTGTAATGTGTCTTCATTCGTACACCTCCAACCGATTCGTAAATTGAAATCATTTTGGGATTAAAATCGCCAACCCAGGATAATTCCATTTCGCTATATTGAGGCTTTTGCTTCATAACTTTATCCATGTGCCAAAATATTGCCGACTCAATTCCCGATCGTTGGTACTTAGGCACAACTCCCATTATTGAAATTCTACCTCTAGTAATGGTTTTTGTCTTTAAGTAATACAAGAATTTTAGTTTGTTCCACAAATTAAAATTCCCGTTCAATTTATTTAATATTTGATTAACGTCGGGCATTGCCACAAAAAAAGCAATTGGTTTCCCATCAAAATAAGCAAACCAGATAAATTTTTCTTCTATTACTCCTTTTCCATCTTTGGCAATCTTTTTTATATCTTCCGGATCAATAGGAGAAAAATTATCATGAAATTTCCAAGCATCGTTATAAATAGAAATTAAGTCCTGAATATATTTTTCCTGATTTTTATAGGTGAAATGTTCGAAAGTAAAACCAGGTTTTTTAGCAACCCATTCTGCAATTTTCCAAAATCTCTCGGGAAATTTTTTCCTTAAATCGAGATGATAGCTATACTGTTCGAAAAATACCTTAAAACCATAAGATTCGAAGAATTCCTGATAGTATTTCCGATGATATGGCATTCCGTAAGCTTGCGATATAAATCCGTCAACCAATAATCCCCAATGGTTATCATTCTCTCCAAAGTTAACAGGGCCATCCATTGCCTCCATACCTCTTTCGGCTAACCAGTTTTTGGCGGTATTAAAAAGTAAGAAAGCTGCTTCTTTATTATTGACACATTCGAAAAAACCACATCCTCCTGTTGGCTGATCGAAAGAGCGAGCTTTTTTCTCGTTTATAAATGCTCCAATACGACCGATTGTTTTTCCTTTATCATCTTGTAAAATCCAACGAGTGGCTTCTCCATGATTAAAAAATGAATTGTTTTTAGGATCAAAAATCCCTTCAATTTCAACATCAAGCGGACGTGCATAATTCGAATCATCTTTATAAATGACTTCGACTATGTCTAAAAATTCTTTTCGTTGCCTATTATTTAAGACCTCAACTATATTCACTCGAAATGTATATTTATTTTATAAAAGATAAGCTATTTAATTGCGATTGGCAATTTTTGAAAGTAGTCTTAGTAACTCAATATATAACCAAATTAAAGTTACCATTAAACCAAAAGCACCATACCACTCCATATACTTTGGAGCTCCTGCCTGTGCTCCTTTCTCTATAAAATCGAAATCTAACACTAAATTTAATGCGGCAATAACTACAACAAAAAGGCTAATACCAATACTTAACAAACTTGATCCATAATAAAAACCGTTTCCAATACCGAACATATTCATAATCCAGGTAATGAAATAAAATATCATGATACCACCTGTTGCTGCAACAATACCAGCTCTTAATTTTTGAGTTACTTTTATTAATCCTGTTTTATAAGCAAAAAGCATTGCAAAAAGAGTTCCAAATGTTAGACCAACTGCCTGCATTACAATTCCCGGATAAGAAGCATTCATAAGTGCAGAAATTCCGCCAAGAAAAAGCCCTTCGAACAAAGCATAAAATGGTGCTGTGTAAGGAGACCATGCAGGTTTAAAAACGGTAACAAGAGCCAAGATTAAACCACCAATAACTCCACCAATCATCCATGGATAAACCGACGATGTTATTTGTCCATTTCCTGCTGTATCTAAAACCATTCCCCACGTAAAACTTGCTGCTGCTACAACAAAAAATAACAGAAGTGCAATTTTATTAACCGTTCCAGTTACGGTCATTGTTTCGCTATGCGATTGTAATCGAGAATTATAGAATAATTTTTCGCTCAATACTGGGTTCGAACTCTTTGTTAATGCCATATATATTAAAACTTAATTTAATTATTTAATAAGCATCAAATTTACTTCGATTAATTCTTTTTTCCTAGATTTTTAAACTTACAGAATCATAAATATTCTTAAAATGAAATCTTACAATTCTAATTCATATTGCAAATCATCCCATACATCCTGCCAGTTTTCATCCTTATTTTTTAGTTGCTTCACACGAAAACTAATTTTATCGGCAAGTTCTTTATTTAATCGAACTATTTTACCTAAACTTCTTTTAACTTGATTTTTAAGATAAGTTTCGTCTATATTTTCAGGAATTAATTCTACAAAATTTACTAACCCAATAATATCTTCTTTTCTTTTAAGTAAAGCCATTCGCCCCAAAACCAAAACCGCACAAACTACTTTTTTATAATTTTTTGATTGCAACCAATCTTGTATATGTTGATGTATGTTAGGTAAGTTAATTAGTAAATTCATACTTATTTGTTCGTACAATTCATTAGATTCCATATCTCGAAACCATCTTTCTAATTGCACGTTCTCTACTTTCTCGGGCTCTTCGAGTAATGTAGCCACAATTCTGGTTTCGCGAAATTCTTTCACCCATAATTTATGTGCCAACAAATGATTTTGCTCATATTTAGATGCCAATTCTCGTAAATTAACCACAGTAACACCTAGAGATTTTTGGTAATTCAATCCAAATTTTTTCATCTCATGATGAGTTTCACCATTCCTTAAAATTGATATTTTTTTAAATATTTCCTCAAATAATGCTTCTGTAGCCTTATTGTCAATAAAAAATTCCATTTTTTTTTAATTAGTTAACTACCTGCAAAGGTAGAGTTTATAATTCTATGGAAATATTTTTTCCGTTTTTATTTTGATGATATGTTAGGATTTCTCTATATTTGCACCGCGTTAGCGCAAAAATGGTGGATGTAGCTCAGTTGGTTAGAGCGCTGGATTGTGGTTCCAGAGGTCGCCGGTTCGACCCCGGTCTTTCACCCTATTTTTTTATAATACATTACATGGTGGATGTAGCTCAGTTGGTTAGAGCGCTGGATTGTGGTTCCAGAGGTCGCCGGTTCGACCCCGGTCTTTCACCCCTAAGAAAAAGCAAGTTCTTTTGAGCTTGCTTTTTTGTTTTATAACTTTCCGATTTAATTAAAGGAATAAGACAAAGAAAACACATTGGAGTATCGGACAATGGATTGATCACCAATATCCGTTAAAGCATAATCTAAGCGAAAGCCTTTGTAGTGAATTCCCAAACCAAGATTTGGCTGAAATGTCCATTCGCTGGTGTTGTCGAAATCGGTTTCTTCCTGAAAATTATTTACACCTGCACGCAGGAAAATAAATTTCTTAAACGAAGCTTCGATACCTGCATGCGGATCTATGCTAACAGGATCGCCCTTCACCAGTACGTTTCGTTTACCATCAAATGTAAGATCAGCATCAAATTCAGCAAGAATGCCAAAATTATTTGATATTTTAAAATCTTTACTAACTCCTAAAATTAATCGCGGAAGCGTAAGTTCGGTTGAATTTTCGGGTATATCGTTACCCGTAAGTGCAAACACCTCTTCCAAATCGTCGGTATTAAACACCCAAGAATTAAAAGTACTGGATGCATCGCGCAATACGGCTGCAAACTTCCAATTCGATTTTTTATAACTTGCCGATATATCGATACCAAATCCATAAGCATTTGCAAAATCACCTGTATGGCGATAAATTATCTTTACATTTCCTCCTATATTTAATCCTTTTATTCCTGTTTCGCGAGCATACGAAATCAAAAATGCATAATCTGCCGAAGTAAAAGTTGTAATTCTATCGTACCTTAAATTTCCGTCGCTATCGATTAACTCCAGGGTATTGGGAATATCATCAACACCATATCGTATTAAACTTAAAGCCAAAGTGCTCTCCTTATTCAAGTTTATTGCAAACCCCAGGTAATCGTAAGCCGATAAGCCACCAAAATATTCGGCATGCATAAACGAAGCATCATATTTATTTTCCATATCGACAAGAGATGATGGATTCCAATAAGCAGCCTCAACTCCATTTTGAGAAGCAATAACAGAATTTCCCATAGCAAAAGAACGAGCTCCTACACCAATAGAGAGAAATTCGTTACTATAGGTTGGAGCAGAGCTTTGTCCATAAGAAAAATCATATAAACAAAAAAGAATTAACAGGCTTAGTAAAAGTCGCATATTTAATATTTTCAAAGTCTGGTAAAATTAACATCCTTTTTTTAATCTCTCACATACTATTGCGATAAATCAATACTTTCAGAAAATTCACTTATTTTTGTGCCATATTTAACAAAAATCAAATTCATGTCTGAAGCAAAAGGAATAATAAAACACATTCCAAATACAATTACCTGTATGAATTTATTTTCAGGTTGCACAGCTAGTTTAATGGCTATCGAAGGTCATTTAGTTGAAGCATCTGTATTAATAATTATAGCTGCAGTTTTCGATTTTTTTGATGGCCTTGCTGCTAGAGCTCTTAAAGCATATTCGCCAATGGGTAAAGAGTTAGACTCTCTTGCTGATATGGTAAGTTTTGGCTTAACTCCTGGCTTAATCGCTTTTGGATATCTTAAAATTGCTATTTTGGGGGATGTTTCTATAAATTTTAATCCATCGGAATTAAATTTTTCGGAAATAACTTTGCTATTATCTGCATTTATAATTCCAATATTTTCGGCTTTACGCTTGGCAAAATTTAATGTCGATACTCGACAAACCTCATCTTTTATAGGAGTACCTACACCTGCCAATGCTATGTTTTGGGCTTCGATTCCTTTGGTTCTGCATTTGGGCAATTATCCGGTAATCGAAAATCTGGTATCTAAACCAATAGTATTAATTATTACAGTAGCAGTTACATCACTTTTATTAGTTATTGAAGTACCAATGTTCGCCTTAAAAGTAAAGAGCTTAAAATGGGGAGAAAATAAGCTTAGATATTCATTCTTAATTACTCTTCTTGTTCTTGCAATACTTTTCAAGTGGTTGGTTATTCCGATGATATTATTGGTTTATATTTTATTTTCATTGATAGATAATTATCTAATGAGCAAATAAAATGCAATATCTAAAAACAAAGGCTAAAGAATCTCAATCTTTAGCCTTTGTTTTTATGTATTAAGCAAGTTTTTTCGAACTAAAATATTTATAGACCATGCACACAATAAAAATCGTAAATCAATAATTAGATTTAGGATTATAAAAGATCAATCAAAATTGCCTTTATATTTTAAAATACAAGTATTACTTGCGATTCATCACCTCATTTTGTTTCAGAATAGCTTCCTTATGAATCATTCTTAAAAGTTGAGTTATAAATTTCTCACTAATTCCCAAACTATTTCCTAATTCAACACCACGTTCGCGTACTTTCTCCCATTGTTTAAGCTGCAAAATCGTCATGTTATTTTCAAACTTATATTCTCCTATTTCCTCGATAATATTCATTCGCTGCGACAATAGCTGTATCAATTGTGTATCGATAGAATCAATTTGGTCTCTATATTTTTCCAGCTGATCAATTTCATCATGATCGATATTATAAACACGACAAACCAAGCCTCTTAGCAGTTCATCTAAATTGGCTGGAGTTAGTTGCTGTTCCGAATCACTTAATGCCTCACCCGGATTAAAATGACTTTCAATCATTAATCCATCTACATTTAAATCCATAGCTTTTTGGGCCATTTCTTTTACGTATTTCCGAGCACCTGCGATATGACTTGGATCGCAAATAATCGGCAAATTATGAAATCTAGATTTTAATTCTATAGGAATTTCCCACTTGGGAATATTACGTAATATGGTTTTCTCAAAAGGATAAAATCCTCGATGTATCGCCGCCAGTTTCGTAATTCCAGCTTTATGAATTCTTTCCAGAGCACCTATCCAAAGATTAATATCCGGATTAATAGGATTTTTTACCATTACAGGAATATTCATTCCCTGAAGAGCACTTGCTAGCTCCTGCACCGAAAAAGGATTCGAAGTTGTTCTGGCACCAATCCACAAAATATCAACATTATGACGCAGACACATTTCAACATGTTTGGGAGAAGCTACTTCAACTGTTGTTAAAAGCCCAGTCTCTAATTTCACCCTATTTAGCCACTGTAATGCATCCTCTCCTCTTCCTTCGAATGAATTCGGACGAGTACGCGGCTTCCACACTCCTGCCCTAAATATTTTAACCTGTTCAACCTTTTTCAGCTCGTGCGCAGTTGCCAGTAGCTGTTCTTCCGATTCAGCACTACAAGGACCACTTATCACAATAGGGTGAGAATCCAACTTCTTAAACCAGTTATGTATAGGTTTAATATTATCCAATCCGCTCATATTCTATAATTTTAGGCATGCCCAGATATCTTAAAATTTCAGGCAGCACAAAAGTACACTTTTAAATGAAATCGAAAAACCCTTAAAAAAAGAATCGGTATCCTTATGAATACCGATTACTTTATATTTATTCTTTCTCTATCTGAGAACTTAATTTCTTTAGTGTATATCTAACCAATTTGTAACTAACAAAAATTAGTAAAGGCCAGGTTAATAACCATATTATCGATGATAAATACATATCTTTTTTAGTTTTTAATTAATACAAATGATCTTCAGCCTGAATCTCCTCAATATCGATCTTTTTATTATTAATAGCTCTCCAGGCCCACACGATATAAGCAATAACAAACGGAACCATTAAAGAAACGTATGACATTGCAGTTAGTGTATAATGCGAAGATGAAGCATTCTGTATTGTTAATGATGATTGCAGATCGGCAACAGAAGGATAAAATGCTGTATTGTTAAACCCTGCCAGTAAAAACAAACTAAAAACAACTAAAATTGTTCCACCACCAGCACACCAAATTCCTGTGGTATGTTTCTGTGCTAAATACGATTTTATCAATCCATACAAAACTCCGGCAACTCCTACTACAAAAAGTATAGCCACAACTGGCATTGCCATTAGATTATGTAAATATTTAAACGACTCCATCGAAACAACACCCGTTTTAGAATCAACAGCAAAACCATCCATTACTAATAAACGAATTGCAAAAAATAAGAAAAACACTAAAAATGGAATTCCCGATACTAGCAATTGCTTTTTTGAGCGATTAAAAATATTATCATCTTCAATGCTATTCATAAAATACATGCTACCAAGTACTCTAGCTAAAAAGAAAACTGTTAATCCTAAAGCCACGTTATGAATATTTAATACAGCCTCCAAGCCTCCATAAGGATTTGCCCATCTTGACTGATTCATTTCATTCACAGTAAATTCGGCTCCATTAAAAAATGTACCTACAGCGGTTCCAATTAAAATTGTCCCTAATAATCCGTTAATGAATAAAAAAGCCTCGAATGTTTTAGCACCCCAAACATTATTGGGTTTACTTCTAAACTCATAAGCTACAGCCTGAATTATAAAGCAAAAAAGTATTGCCATCCAAACCCAATATGCTCCTCCAAACGAGGTAGAATAAAACAAAGGAAATGATGCAAACATTGCTCCTCCAAAAGTTACTAGTGTTGTAAAGGTAAATTCCCATTTTCTGCCGAGAGCATTTACAACCATTGTTCGTTCAGTTTTCGATTTTCCTATTATATAAATTAGCGTTTGTCCTCCTTGTACGAACATCAAAAACACCAAAATACTTCCTAAAAGTGAGTCTATCACCCACCAATATTGTTGTAATGCTAAATGCGATAAATTTTCAAACATAATTATTGTCCTCCGTGATTTGGTCCGATTTTAATTTGTTTCAGCATAATTTTTATTTCTGCAATTAAAAGTCCTGTAAAAACAAGTAAAAACAAAAAGAAAGTAATCATAACTGCCGATGTATCGATATTGGAAACTGCTGCCAAAGTTGGCATAAGATCCTGAATTACCCATGGCTGACGCCCCATTTCGGCAACAACCCATCCACTTTGAGAAGCAACGTAAGCTAAAGGTATACTCCAAATAGCCACTCGTAAAAACCACTTTTTATTTACTATACTTTCCTTGTAAATAAAGAATAAACAAAGCAAGAACAGAAGAATAAACCACATTCCCAATGCTACCATTATATGGAAACTATAAAAAGAAATTGAAATTGGGGGAACAGTTTCATAAGGATCATTAAAATATCCGTAACCAAAATATTTAAAGTTTGCTTCTAACTGCTTAAGAGCTTGCTCAGCCATTGCATCATCACCATTCTTTTTAGCTTTCTTATAGTTCTTAAGAGCAGCAATTGCCTTGCGCCCCATCTCCATCTTAACACTCACCGGAGGATGAACTTCTCCATGGTGATCGGTATATCCATTTATGATATCGTTTACTCCAGGAACAAAAGCATCCCCTTTCATAAAAGCCATATAACTTAGTAAGTTCGGAATTTCAATTTTAAAGCTGAATTCTTTCATGTTTTTAGAAGTGCCTTGGTAATCATCCGAGAACATCCCTAAGGCAACCAAACCAGCTCCATTCGATCCGTCATATAAACCTTCCATTGCAGCGAACTTCATTGGCTGATCCCGAACTATTTCTCTTGCAGAGTTATCGCCTGTCATCACTGTAAATAGAGATGTTAACAATCCAAAAACAGCTGCTATAACAATACTTTTCTTAGCAAAAACAATATCTCGTTTTTTTAACAAATACCAAGAACTAACTCCAATTACAAAAACCGCTGCCAATACATAAGACGATGATATAGTATGAAGAAATTTATTTATGGCAGTTGGAGAAAACAAAATATCCCAAAAATTTATCATCTCGTTACGTGCTGTATCCGGATTAAATCTCATTCCAATAGGATTTTGCATCCATCCATTAGCCACCAAAATCCATAAAGCAGAGAGATTAGAACCAATTGCTACAAGCCAAGTTGAAATTAAATGAAACTTTTTACTCACCTTATTCCACCCAAAAAACATGACTGCAATAAAAGTCGATTCCATAAAAAATGCCATAATTCCTTCTACCGCCAGTGGTGCGCCAAAAATATCGCCAACAAACCACGAATAATTCGACCAGTTTGTTCCAAACTCAAATTCAAGAATAATACCTGTTGCAACACCAATAGCAAAGTTAATTCCGAACAGGCTCATCCAGTATTTGGTAATTTTTTTCCATTCAGGATTTCCTGTTTTAAAGTAAATGGTCTCCATTATTGCAATAATAAAAGCCAGTCCTAGTGTAAGAGGCACAAATATCCAATGATACATTGCTGTTAATGCAAATTGCGCCCTAGACCAATCCACTAAAGAAAGATCAAAGTTTTCAATCATATTATTGATTTTTAGGTTTAGTTAATTGTTCGATCACATAATCTCCGCGATCTTTATCATTATCATATTTCGATTTCAAAAAATTAGGAAAAAAAAACAACTTTAATATAAAAAACATAATAAAAAGTTTCAAAATAATAATTACCCAAACCTGTCGGCTCCATTTATTTTGACCTTTAAAACCATTATAATAAAATCGATACACAGAAACGGGCCACTCTAACAGTTTCGAGAAACTTTCTCTTTTCATTCTCTTTACTTTTCGGTTAATATAAAATCGAAAATTACAAAATAATAAAAGATAATAAACTCTTTTATTGCTTATCAATAATCGAGATAAAAGTATACTTTATTCTTGACCCAAGAATAAATTCATCATAGATTCTTTTGATACTGGCATCTAAAAAATCGATAAATAATTCACTGATAAACGCTTAGGTAAAAACAAAGGCTTTATTTCGCTATAAATCTGATGTTTAAATATAAGTTTAATAATACTTGATTCATAGAAGAATCCAACAGTAAATTTCCAAAAACAAAAGAATTCTAATTTTAAGTAGATCAAACACTTTTTTTACAATTAAAAATCAACAACTTAGAAACTACCAAACAAATATTTATTAATTTATTTTATTCGATACATAGCTTAACAAAGCATCTATCACAATTCAATATATTTCTTTATATTTGATATATTACGCAAACGTTTAAGCAATTTTAAGATCATAATGAAAACATTTTCCGAATGCTATAATAGTAAGTCTAACTTAATTGATACTTAATATTTTAGTATGCGATTTTCTCTTAACATTACACATAGAACGCATTTGAAATACTAACCCATTAAAAGAATGAAAGAAGAAACCTCAAACCACAGTCGAAGAAAATTTCTAAAAAGTCTTGGTATTTCGGTTGGCGCTGCCGGTGTTGTTAGTAGCTTTTCTCTTTTGGGAGCTGCAAAAGCTGCAGCCAACAAGCCTGCAGAAATGGTTAATTTACTAACCCAAGACGGACAACTTGTAGAAGTAGATAAAAACCAATTAAGACCTAAGGTAACCGAACCACTTACCGAGCTTCAAAAAAGAGGAAGAGAAGGGATGCCTGGAAAATCTTACGTTATGGTAATTGACCTTAGTAAATGTCGTAATGCACGTAAATGCATGGAAGCTTGTCAAAGTCATCATCAGCTACGACCCGACCAACATCACATTAATGTTCTTCAAATGCAAGACGATGAACATACGGCTCCTTATTTTATGCCGAAGCCTTGTCAACATTGCGACAATCCTCCTTGTACAAAAGTTTGTCCTGTTGATGCAACCTTTAAACGTCAGGATGGAATCGTATTAATAGATAATGAAAGATGTATTGGCTGTCGTTTCTGTATTGCTGCTTGTCCTTATTCTGCACGTATTTTTCAATGGACAGAACCTAAAGATGCCGAGAAATACAATAAACTAACCTATAATATAGAAGCTAATGTTCCTCAGAAAAAAGGAACAATTTCAAAATGTCTGTTTAGTGCCGACCGTTTGCGCGAAGGAAAATTACCTTCCTGTGTTTCTTCCTGCCCAAATGGAGTATATTATTTTGGCGATAGAAACGAAGATGCTGTTACGAACGGAACAACCGGCGAAACTGTTCGCTTCTCTAAATTAATTGAAGATAACGCTGGTTATACTCTATTACCAGAACTAGGAACCAAGCCTCGTGTATACTATTTACCAGCTAAAAACAGAGCTTTCAAATTTAATGGTGATTTATTAGACGAAAAAAATCTTCACTAAATCATATTAATTAAAGCATAACAAATAATTATTTGCTATCACTAACCCAAATCTTATGAATGACTTACCAAAACAAAAGGAAACCCATCTTTCGTTTGAAAAAATAAAAAAAGACATTCTGCACCCAATGCAAAACCATAAAGGACTCGAGCTTTGGATTGTATTTTTAATAACAGTAATAGGTGTTTGCGGATGGGCATACTATTTACAATTGCGGGATGGTTTAGGTGTTACCGGCATGCGCGATTATGTTTCCTGGGGTATGTATATCGCGAACTTTGTATTTTTTGTTGCCGTTAGTTTAGTAGGCATGCTTATTTCCTCTATTCTAGGTTTACTTAAAATAGATTGGATTGTACCAATTTCGAGAATAGCCGAAATTATTGCTGTAGCATTTGTTGCCGTAGCAGGTTTGGTTATTATTTTAGACATGGGACGCCCCGATAGAGTTGTAAACGTTCTTATTCATGGTCGTTTTCAATCGCCAATTCTTTGGGATGTTACAGTAATTACCACCTATTTAACTGTTAGTGCATTGCTACTAATTCTGCCAATGATTCCCGATTTGGCAATCTGTAAAAAAGAATTAAAAAAAACTTCCCCTATCCTAAAAAAGTTATACAACATTCTTTCTTTCGGATACATTAATACTCCTAGTCAGCATAAACATTTACATCGAATGATTAGAACCTTAATGGTTTTAATAGTACCCATTGGTTTGGCTATTCATACTGTAACTTCGTGGTTATTTGCCTCGACCTTGCGAAATGGATGGGACACCACTATTTTTGGACCCTATTTTGTGGCGGGAGCATTCGTGGCAGGTACAGCAGCACTTATTATTGCAATGTATTTTTTTAGGGTAAACTATAAACTAAAAGATTACATCACCGATTTACATTTCGATAAAATAGGTAAACTATTGGTTGTGGTTTGCTTGGTATATCTTTACTTTAACTTAAACGAGTTTCTCGTTCCCGGATATAAAATGAAAACTGGCGACGATATCCACCTAAATGAATTATTCACAGGAAGCTGGGCAACATTATTTTGGGTATCTCAATTTTTAGGTAATATAATTCCTATAATTCTTTTACTATTTAAAAGGTTTAGAAAACCATTGCCAATTATGATTATTTCGGCATTTGTATTGGTAGCAGCATGGGTGAAACGATACGTTATTGTGATTCCAACATTATTACATCCACATTTGCCAATTCAGAATGTTCCTGAAAATTTTGTTCACTATCATCCAACATCAATCGAAATATCGGTTACAGTGTTAAGTTTTGCTTTAGTACTTCTTATTATTACAGTTCTTGCAAAAATTTTCCCAGTAATTCCAATTGTTGAGGTAGCAGAAAAAGAAGGACTTGAAGTTAAAATTGAATCTTAATCCAGAAACAGATGAAAAAATCAATACATACAATTAGCATTTTGATCCTGATTTTTGCTTTTACAGGTTCATTTACAAATGCACAGAACTGGAATGTTCCTAATAGTGCAAAAAAAGTTCAAAATCCTTTAGAATCATCATCAAAAAATATTAATTCAGGTAAGAAATTATACAATATTCACTGCAAATCGTGTCATGGCGATCCAACAATGAATAACATGTTACCACTGGCTCCTATTGCTCCGAGCGATTTGGGATCTCAAGCATTTTTAGTACAACCCGATGGTGAAATATTCTACAAATTAAACAAAGGACTAGGCGCGATGCCAACCTTCGAAAAAACCATCAGCGACAATGACAAATGGATGATAATTTCCTACTTAAGATCATTTGATAAGAATAAAAAAATAAGTTTAAAAGTTGAGGAAATAAATAATCCTGAAGTTACCGATGTAAATCTAGCTGTTGATATTTCGGAAGCAGATAAAAAAATAGCTGTCCTCTTAACGGGTCTTACTAAAAAAGGAAATCGGGTAGGCCTAGAAGGAATAGAGCTAAGTTTTATGGTGAGAAGAGAATTTGGCTATCTTGATATTTCCGGAGAAGATCCATATACAAACAAAAGTGGAAAACTTGATATTACTTTTCCTACCGATTTACCGGGAGATACCGAAGGTATGGTTAATATACTTGTGAAAATTACTGATGAAAATTCTTATGGAAAACTGGAAAAAAACCAAATGGTTGCTTTAGGTGTTCCTACCATTCCAGAGAATTTATTAAACAAACGAGTTATGTGGGGCACTCGGGCAAATGCTCCAATATGGATTATAGCAACATTTATAGGAGGGATTATATTCTTCTGGAGCGTTATTTTTTGGGTGATATTTCAAATGTTATCATTACCTAAACTGGCAAAAAATAAAGATTAATCTAATTCATTATTTTCTTTCTTTTTGGATTTAGAAGAGCCTCTTAATTTATAGAGAAGATATCCAAAACCAATAAGAAAATGAAGCGCTGTTATTATTAACAATAGATAAACTAAGCTTGAATCCGATCTCATAAATTAACTAATTTACATACTCTGCAAGATGACAAAAATGCAGGAAGATACAAAAAACAAAATATGTGTTCACTGTGGCGACGACTGTGGAAAACATCCTGTAATGTGGGATGAAAAACCATTTTGTTGCAATGGCTGCTCAACTGTGTATCAGCTGCTGCATGAAAACGAATTATGTAATTATTACGATTTTGAATCTAATCCTGGAATTAAAATTGAAAGCAGTAAGTTTAAAGAAAAATTTGCCTTTTTAGATGAAGCTGAGATCGCAGATCCCTTGTACGATTTTAAAGAAGGAAATATCCGAAAAATTACTTTATATATTCCTGCTATTCATTGCAGTTCCTGTATTTGGCTCCTCGAAAATTTAAATATCCTCAATAAAGGTGTTCTTAAATCAGTAGTTAACTTTGTAAAAAAAGAAGCGGCAATCACTTTCGATTCCGAGAAGATAAACATTCGTCAACTGGCAGAACTTTTGTCTTCTATACACTATATTCCTGAAATAACATTAGATAAATTACAGGAAAGAAAAAATTATGATACCAACAAAAAGCTTTTATATAAAATCGGTATTGCCGGATTTTGTTTTGGAAATATCATGTTGCTAAGCCTGCCCGAGTATGTGCCTGGTCATGAATATCTGGAAACTCATTTTAAAAATTTCTTTGGAATGATGAATTTCCTTCTTGTTCTTCCAGTCTTTTTATATAGCGGTAATGATTATTTAAAATCGGCATTTAAAGCAATAAAACACCGGTTTATAAATATCGATGTACCCATATCGCTCGGAATTTTAACCTTATTTATACAAAGTGCCTTCGAAATATTTACTGCATCAGGCTCAGGATATATGGATTCACTTACCGGATTAATCTTCTTCCTGCTTATTGGTAAGTGGTATCAGAACAGAACTTATCAAGCTTTATCCTTCGAAAGAGATTATCGCTCTTATTTTCCTGTTGCTGTAAGTAAAATGGAATCTGGTAAAGAAATTAGTACTCCTATCGAAAAACTAAAAAAAGGAGATATTATTTTAATTCGAAACCAAGAATTAATTCCGGCCGATAGTATTTTAACCAAAGGAGATGCTCAAATCGATTACAGCTTTGTAACAGGAGAATCGAGTCCGGTATTTAAAGATGCCGGCGATCAGATTTTTGCCGGAGGCAAACAAATGGGTAGTGCTATCGAACTAACCATAGAAAAAGACGTGGTTCAAAGTAGATTAACTCAACTGTGGAACCAGTTCGAAGATGAAAACAATGAAGCTTCACGCCTGAACTCTATGATTGATAAAATAAGTAAGCACTTTACTGTTATAATTATAGGAATAGCAGTTTTTGCCGGAGTTTATTGGCTATTAAATGATAATAGCAAAGCTGCATTTGCTTTTACCTCGGTCTTGATTGTCGCATGTCCTTGTGCACTGGCTCTTTCCGCGCCATTTGCTTTAGGAAATACTATGCGACTAATGGGGCGATTGGGAATCTACCTTAAAAGTTCCAATGTTACAGAAAAACTAAATTCGGTAACAAGTATTGTTTTCGATAAAACTGGTACAATAACTCAAGCCGATGAAGTACTAATTAAGTTTAAAGGAGAAGAACTATTAAATGATGATTTTGTAGCTGTTAAGTCTTTAACCCGTCATTCTACTCACATATTAAGTTCTTCATTATACGATCATTTTAAAAATATAATTCCCGAAAAGGTAGAAAATTATGAAGAACTTCCATCAATGGGAATATCAGGAATAGTGAATGGTCGCAAAATAAAATTAGGCTCAGCAAAATTTATTTCCGAAGGAATAGCAGAAAGTAAATCCTTAAGCACCGAAGTGTATTATTCTGTCGATGGAAAAATAAAAGGACACTTCACACTAAGCAATCAGTACCGTAAAGGCTTATCAAAACTAATAGATAGTTTAGCTTCTAAATACGACTTACATGTATTAACAGGTGATAATGATTCTGAGAAGGAAAATCTACTAAAGTTATTTCCTGAATCAACAAATATCAGGTTTAAACAATCGCCAAACGATAAGTTAGAATATATTAATAAGCTAAAGCAGAAAAACAAAAAAGTACTAATGATTGGCGATGGCTTAAACGATGCTGGAGCATTAAAATCTAGCGATGTCGGAATATCTATTGCAGATGATGTTTACCATTTTTCTCCTGCCTGCGATGCAATTCTGGAATCATCTAAATTTTCATACCTGGCAGAATTTTTATCCATCACAAAAAAAAGTATTTGGGTAGTAAAAATAAGTTTCATACTCTCTTTTGCATACAATTTTGTTGGCTTATACTTTGCAGTACAAGGGGTTTTATCTCCCATTATTGCAGCAGTATTAATGCCCGTTAGTTCGGTTTCTATTGTAGCATTTACAACCGTAGCAACCAATATGATTGCCAAAAATAATGAGAGTAAGAGTAAACTGGTAATTAAAAATAATAAAAACGGAAAAGCTTTCGAAAAAGCAGAGTCTGTTCAACTAAACTAATAAATCAGCCAAAAGCGAAAGCTAATGGTTAAAAACTTAACAAAATGAGTGTATTGTTTGTTTTAATCGCAATTAGCATGTTCGTTGCAGGAGGATTCCTTATCGGATTTCTATGGGCTGTAAAAAAAGGACAATACGATGATTCCTACTCCCCTTCGGTGAGAATTTTATTCGACGACAAAGAGGAAAAAACAGAAGAGCAAAAAGAAGAAGAAAAATTTAAAGAAGATAAAGAAACAGGAAAAAACCATAAATCTTAATTTAATGGAAACACAACATTTTTCGTACGACAACAAAATTGTTAAATATTTCGTCTATGCAACCATAATTTGGGGAGTAGTTGGAATGCTATTCGGATTGTTGGCAGCATCGCAGCTTGCCTTCCCCGTTTTTAATTTTAAAATCGCTTATACCACCTTTGGAAGAATTCGCCCTATCCATACCAATGCAGTAATTTTTGCATTTGTTGGGAATGGTATTTTTGCAGCGGTGTATTATTCGCTTCAGCGATTGTTAAAAGCAAGGATGTTTAACGATAGACTTAGCTGGATCCACTTCTGGGGATGGCAGGCAATTATTGTATCGGCCGCCATAACTTTTATGTTGGGAATTACAACCAGCAAGGAATATGCCGAATTAGAATGGCCTATCGACATTGCCATTACAATTATTTGGGTAATTTTTGGTTGGAATATGTTTGGTACAATATTAAGAAGAAGAGCCGATCACTTATATGTTTCCATTTGGTTTTATATAGCCACTTTTGTTACAGTTGCAGTTTTACACATAGGAAATTCTATCGAGTTACCTTACAGTTGGATTCAGTCGTATCCTGTTTATGCCGGCGTACAAGATGCTTTGGTACAATGGTGGTATGGACATAATGCTGTAGCATTTTTCTTAACTACACCTTATTTGGGATTGATGTACTATTTCCTTCCTAAGGCTGCCAATCGTCCTGTTTATTCTTACAGATTATCAATTATTCACTTTTGGGCATTGGTATTCCTTTATATCTGGGCCGGACCTCATCATTTGCTGTATACAGCATTACCAGACTGGGCTCAATCATTAGGTGTTGTGTTCTCAATAATGCTTATTGCTCCATCGTGGGGCGGTATGTTTAATGGTTTACTTACACTTCGTGGCGCTTGGGATAAAGTTCGGGATAGTGCAACCCTTAAATTTATGGTGGTAGCTGTAACCTGTTATGGTATGTCTACTTTCGAAGGTCCTATGATGTCTTTAAAATGGGTAAATTCTCTAACACACTACACCGATTGGACTATTGCTCACGTTCATATTGGTGCAATGGGATGGAATGGATTCCTAACTTTTGGTATGCTATATTATTTGTTCCCAAAAATGTGGAAAACAAAATTATACTCCGAAAAATTAGCAAATGCACATTTCTGGATTGGCACTTTAGGTATGATCTTTTACGCTCTTCCTCTTTACTGGGGAGCTGTTGTTCAAACCTTAATGTGGAAAGAATTTACTGCAGATGGTTTGTTAGCTTATCCTAATTTTCTTGAGACAGTAACTCAAATTTTACCAATGTATCATGTGCGTGTATTTGGTGGACTTTTATATTTCTCTGGTTTATTCCTTATGGTTTATAATCTGCTTAAAACTGCAGCAAAAGGCACATTTACCGATAATGAAAAAGCATCTGCCCCAGCTTTACAAACTAATCCAAAAAGAGCAAAAGGTGAAGGTTTACATCGCTGGCTAGAAAGAAAACCTGTTCAATTTATGATATTGGCAACAATTGCAATTCTTATTGGTGGTGCTTTCGAAATTATTCCTACATATCTTATAAAATCGAACGTTCCAACTATTGAGAGTGTGAAACCATACACTCCATTAGAATTGCAGGGCCGAGATATTTATATCCGAGAAGGCTGTAATACTTGCCACTCGCAAATGGTGCGTCCCTTCCGTTCAGAAACCGAACGCTATGGCGAATACTCTAAGGCAGGTGAATTTGTTTATGATCACCCTCATTTATGGGGATCGAAACGAACTGGTCCCGATTTGGCACGCGAAGGTGTTCCTGGAGGAAAAATGTATAAAACAAATATCTGGCACTACAACCACATGCTGGATCCTCAAAAAATGAATGCCCAATCTATAATGCCAGCATATCCATGGTTAATTAAAGATCAGCTGGATACTACATACACTGCAGCTAAAATTCGTGCCATGACCAAACTTGGTGTTCCGTATGATGAAGAGCCTTATCCAGCAAACTACGATAAGGTGGCAAATGAAGATTTAAGAAAACAGGCAGAAGAAATTGCTGCCGATCTAAATAAAAATGGTGCTAATGTAGCCAGCGATAGAGAAATTATAGCTCTTATAGCCTACCTGCAACGTTTGGGTAGAGATATATCAGTAAAAGAATAAAAATAGCCGTAAAGAGAAAGGATAAAGTAATTTGAAACATTTTACTTTAGCCTTTTCCCTTTATACTTTAAGCATATTAAATATGAAACTAGTTAGTCATTATTTACAAAATATCTCGGATGTTGGATTTTTTCCGAGTATTTCGCTTTTGATTTTCTTCCTGTTTTTTACAGGAGTTATATGGTGGACCTTTAAGAAAAGTAACAAAAACTTTTTTACACAAATGGGAAACTATCCTCTCGAGGAGGAAAGCAATAAGTCCTGCGAATCTAAAAAATAATCAATGACCTAAAACAGAAAGCTATGGATGACGATAAATATATGAAAGAAAATGAACACATGATTAGCGACCATGATTATGATGGAATCAAAGAATTGAACAATCCTATGCCGGTTTGGTGGCGTTACCTTTTTTATGCTACTATTGTATTTGCGGCTGTTTACTGGTTTAGATATCATGTTTTTGGTGATGATTTACAAATTGATGAATACAACAAGGAAATGGCTTTGGCCGAAGCAAATAAACCAAAACCGCAATTCGATGAAAATGCATTGGTTCTAATGACCGATACTGAAAATCTGGCAAAAGGAAAAGCTATTTACGACAAAAACTGCATTGCATGTCATGGTGCAGTAGGAGAAGGAAATGCTATTGGTCCAAACCTAACCGATAAATATTGGTTAAACGGTGGAAGCCTCGAAGAAGTATATCAGATAATTAAAGTAGGAAAACCTATGAAAGGAATGCTGGCGTGGCAAAATCAGCTTTCGCCAGAACAAATGCTTCAAGTATCGAGTTATACCATGAGTTTACAGGGAACAAATCCTCCTAACGCAAGAGAAGCACAAGGAGAATTGGTAGAATAATATTAAGCTAAGGCTTTAAAACTAAATAATAATGGCCCCCGAAAATTCTTTCAATACCCATCGCGATCAGTTGGCAACACTAAACGATTCTGGAAAACGCAGATGGGTATATGCACAAAAACCCAAAGGAAAACTTTACAAATACAGAAATCTGGTAAGCTATACATTATTAGTCTTACTATTCGGATTACCCTTTGTGAAAATTGGAGGTGAACCCTTATTTTTACTTAATGTTCTCGAGCGAAAATTTATTCTTTTTGGGGTAAGGTTCTGGCCTCAGGATTTTCATATTTTCCTATTCTCGATGATAACTCTTTTTGTGTTCGTAGTATTTTTTACGGTAAGCTATGGAAGAATATGGTGCGGCTGGATTTGTCCGCAAACCGTTTTTATGGAGTTTATATTCAGAAAAATAGAATATTTAATTGAGGGCACTCCACAACAGCAGCGAAAACTGAATACCCAATCGTTTAACTTCGAGAAATTTTGGAAGAAAAGCCTAAAAACAATTCTCTTTTTTGCTATTTGTTTTATTATTACAAACACTTTTCTATCCTACATTATAGGTATTGATGAATTATGGAAAATTATAAATGAACCTATTGCCAAACATAAACTAGGTTTTACAATTGCTTTGCTTTTTTCGGGTGCTATGTTTTTTGTGTTTGCAAAATTACGAGAACAGGTATGTACCATGATATGTCCATACGGAAGATTACAAGGTGTATTGTTAGATTCGAATACCATTGTAGTGGCCTACGATTATAAGCGTGGAGAAGAACGTGCACCACTCGAAGCGGGAGAAGATAGAAAAGAAAATGGCAAAGGGGATTGCATAGACTGTTACCAATGTGTGAATGTTTGTCCTACCGGAATAGATGTTCGCGATGGAACACAACTGGAATGTATCAATTGCACTGCCTGTATTGATGAGTGTAACTCGGTAATGAAATGGCTTGGCCGACCGCAGGGTTTAATACGTTTCGATTCAGAAAAAAATATCGCCGAAGGCAAAAAGAAAAACTGGCCGGTACGAAAAATTGCTTACACTTGTGTTCTCTCTTTACTGATAGTAATTGTAATTTCTTTATTTGCCTCACGATCCGATTTGGAAGCTGTGATTCTTCGAACTCCAGGTTTACTTTATCAGGAACAAAGTGCAAATAGAATCAGTAATATGTATAACTTTAAGGTAATTAATAAAAGTACCAGGCAAATTCCTATTCACTTTAAACTATTAAACCTTAAAGGAGAAATAAAAGTAATTCGCGAAGATATTGATACCAAGGCCAGCTCAATTAAAGAAGGAGTCTTTTTTGCAATTCTTCCCAAATCGGAGGTAACAAGCGACAACACACTCATAAAAATAGGTGTTTATGCCGGAAATCAACTTATCGAAGAAGTTGATCTAACTTTTGTGGGACCAAATTAAAAAAATTATGAAAAAATTAAGTTGGGGAACGAAACTTGGAATTTTTGCATCGATATATGTAATTGGTGTACTGATATTTGTGGGATTTAGCACAACACAGAAAATTAATCTTGTTTCGAAAGATTATTACCCCAAAGAGGTTAAATATCAGAATAGAATTAACAAAATAAAGAATGCTCAACAAATGTCGACTCCGGTATCAATAGAACAGCTTGGCAATAATATTGAAATTCAGTTCCCTGAAGATATGCATTCTAATGTAAGTGGTAATATCATTCTTTATCGACCTGCCGATTACGAATCTGACCTTAAATATCAAATATCATTAAATAAAAACGGTACTCATATAATAAACACTAACAAGCTACTAAAAGGCAGATACACAATTAAAATAGACTGGAATCATAACAAAACTGATTACTATAAAGAGGAGGCTATTTATTTAAATAAGTAAAAATTTAAACAAACAATAAATGATTTATTTATCAGCATTAACATTAGGACTTTTAGGCAGTTTTCACTGCGTAGGGATGTGCGGCCCCATAGCCTTGGCCATTCCCTTAAAAACCAATTCGTGGTTAGCTCGTATTTTTGGAGGAATTTTATATAACCTTGGGCGCGCCATAACCTATGCAATAATGGGAGCAATATTCGGGCTACTTGGCCGCGGACTGGTACTAAGTGGGTTTCAGCAATGGATATCAATAATAATGGGAGCAATCATGATTCTCTCAGTAATTACACCTTCGATTTATAAAAATCGTTTTAATGCCGATAAAGGTATTTTCTCTTTTGTGGGTAAAGTAAAAATGTCGCTCGGCAAACTATTTACACAGCGCAGCTATGGCTCATTACTCTTAATTGGCTTATTAAATGGTCTGCTTCCATGCGGATTGGTGTATTTTGCCATTGCAGGGGCCATTGCAACAGGATCGGCAGTCAGTGGTAGCCTTTTCATGTTTATATTTGGTTTGGGAACTTTACCAATGATGCTTGCTATTTCCTTAATAGGAAATTTAATTACTCTCGAACTTCGCAAAAAAGTTACCAAACTAATTCCATACGCAATTGTGTTTATTGGTGTACTATTCATTCTTCGCGGATTAAGCCTTGGCATTCCATATCTTAGCCCGCCCGAAAAAGCAATGACCGTACCTGTAGAACAAACCGACGAAGAAGCGGAACCTTCTTGTTGCCATTAATTACTACATATTTATACAAACAGTAAGGTCAGACTCCTAAGATCCTGACCTTTAATACTATTGATAATTAGCATTTTACCTACTCCGAATAATCGAGAATATCTCCAGGGGTACAATTCAATTCGCGACAAATAGCCTCTAAAGTAGAAAATCGAATGGCTTTGGCTTTCCCACTTTTCAGAATCGATAAGTTAGCCACCGTTATTCCAATTCGCACAGCAAGTTCTTTCGAACTCATCTTTCGCTTAGCAAGCATCACATCTAAATTTGTTATAATTGGCATAACTATTCTCTTAAATGGTTAATTCACTCTCTTCTTTTAACTGTATTCCAGCTTTGTAAACTTCTGCAATTACAAAAATGATTAGAATTGGAAAAAGATGCGAGATATCAGAGAATTCAGGACTATATGAAACCGTCTGTCCGTCTATGGATAATTCATCAATAAATAGCCATGCAACACATAATGATTTAATAAGCCCGTAAATATGATATCCCAAAGAGATAAAACCAATTCTCTTTATCTTATAATAATTATCTATTTCAAAAAATTGTACTTGTTTTACGCTGCGTGACAAAGACTTAAATATATCACTTAGCAATTTAAATACCAATGCCATACAGCCATAAGTAAGTAAACTATTTATATTACCAAATATTCGATACCATATTGAATTAACACTTAAACTTAACTGATTAACATTTAAACTTGCTGTATTACTAAATTCTCCATCATTCCAGATTGTATAACTAATCGGTAAATCTAAATGTGTACTTAAATTAAAATTTATAATCTCAGAATCAGTAGAAGCGTAAGTAAATGGACTAATAATTGCTCCAATAACAATAGCAGCAAAAGCCAGAATACTTAACGAATACATACTTCTAAAAATCCAACTTAAGCTATTAATAATTCCTTTTTTCATAAACACTCAATAATAAGTTAACAACACCACAAACCTAAACATTTATTTTTGTTTTACGATTCTTTTTTATTGTTTTTCAATAATTTTATTTCGAAAATCAATAATTACATTAACAAGATAAATAATTATACTCTTCTAATATTATTTACAATAAAAAAAAAATAATTATTTCTTTTTATATTACATAGTTTTATTAATTTTAAGACTACAATGTAAAATTATACTTTTCTGATAATTCTAAATATCAATTAAATAGCTACAATTTAATTTTACACTTATATAATATGTAAATAAAGATGATTAAAAGAATATTTCTTAACAATAAATTTATATTATTATTAATCTTAATTAATGCATTAGTTATATTTGCAATTGGCTTTGATTTAAATAAAACTAGCTATTCAATACTCAACATTACCGATAATTTAATATCAGTTTTATTTATTTTAGAGTTAGTTATCAAATTATGCGAATCCAGAGTTAAAAAACAATAAAAAAAGTTTGTTAAATCCTTGATTATCAGTGGAGTATATTTGTTTAAATCCTTGAAAATCAGTATCTTGAGGTCAGTTTCGAAGTGACAATTAGATATGATTTCCAAGGATAAAGACGACAAGTTAATAAGAATTTACTTTTTGGTTTGCGAAAAGTTTGAAGAACTTCAATTTTATTGTGAAAGATTCAGTAATAACAGTAAACCTGAATTTACCGATCAAGAAATTATGACCATTTATTTATACTGTATGCACTATGAAGAGCATATAAAAGTAAAACAAATTCACCGTTTTGCTTCTGACTGGTTGAGATCATGGTTTCCAAAGTTAGTAGGCTATAAAGCCTTTAATAACAGACTTAATAAACTAAGTGGAGCTTTTGCCCGGTTAGTTGAAATACTTTTGTCAGACTATCAGCCGGAAGATTGTTGTCTGGATCAAAGTTTATTGGACTCAATGCCAATTATTACCTGTTCAGGCAAACGTTCTGGAAAAGTTGCAACAGAAATAACAGATAAAGGATTCTGCTCGACAAAAGGTATTTATTATTATGGTATGAAACTGCATTTATTGGGTTTCAGACGTATTGGTAAATTGCCACATCCTGAGCAAATACTATTTACTCCTGCTTCTGTTAATGATGTTAATGTTTTTAAAGAAGCATGGTCAGGTATTGAGAACAGAACATTTTTTGGCGATAAAATATACTTTATTAATGAGCTTAACCAGAATATGTTGAAACATCAAAACTCTCAGACTCTTGCTCCAATCAAAGGGGTAAAAGGAATGCCAGATATAATAAAACAGAGAATTAAAGCTGCTGATGATTTATTCTCAACGGCAGTATCCAGAATTAGGCAACCTGTTGAGGCAATATTCAATTGGTTAATTGAAAAAACAGATATTCAAAAAGCTAGTAAAGTCAGATCTACAAAAGGATTAATGATACATACTTTTGGCAGGTTAGCTGCTGCTTTCATTGCATTAGCACTTTAGATCAACTCTGGATTCGCATTAATTAAAAGAATATGGATTTAAAATCTATTTATCCTCTAATTGGAATAAATTTGATTTTATATTAATTACTCTTTCCACCCCTTCCTTAATTGCATATTGCTTTAACTTAGATCCAACAAATATTAGTTTTCTTTTAATATTTAGAGTCCTGAGAATATTTAAATCATTTCGCTTTCTAAAATTTATACCTGATGTAAATAATCTAATTAAAGGAATTCAAAGAGCTATAAAAGCATCAGTTCTTGTTCTTATAGGCTTTTTCATTTACATATTTATTATTGGAGTATTATCTTTTTACATTTTCAAATCCATTGCCCCCGAAATTTTCAATACTCCATTAAATTCACTTTATACAATATTCAAAATATTTACAATTGAAGGGTGGTATGAAATTCCAGAACAAATAACAAAAGATCTTAGCCCAACATTTACATTCTTTACAAACATATATTTCATATTTATTTTAATAACCGGAGGAATATTTGGCCTATCGCTAGTCAACTCAATTTTTGTGGACGCCATGGTTTCTGACAATAACGATCAACTTGAAGATAAAATAGACAATTTAGAAAAGAAAATAACGGAATTATTAACCCAAACCAACAAACAAAATGGAATTCCAAAATAAAGTTAAAGAGCTATCAGAAAGAGTATCTAACCTAAAAGAAAACATCCAAACTGAAGAAGCAACAAAAAATGCATTTATAATGCCTTTCATTCAAATTCTTGGTTACGACGTTTTTAATCCAATGGAAGTAGTTCCTGAATATACCGCTGATATTGGCATAAAAAAAGGTGAAAAAGTTGATTATGCAATAGTGCAAGATGGGAATCCAATAATTTTAGTTGAATGCAAAAATTGGAAAGAAAATTTAGATATTCACAGCTCACAACTTCATAGATATTTTCACACTACAAAGGCAAGATTTGGCTTATTAACAAATGGTATAAAATATAGATTTTTTACAGATTTAGAAGAAAAAAACGTAATGGATAAAGATCCATTTCTTGAGTTTGATATTGAAAATACTAAAGACAATGCATTAATTGAACTTAAGAAATTTCAGAAAGCATCATTTGATATTGACAAAATAATTGACAGTGCCAGTGGTTTAAAATATTCAACTGCTATAAAAGAAATTTTAATGCAAGAACTTATCGAACCATCAGAAGAGTTTGTTAAATTCTTTACAAGACAAATATATACTGGTAAATTAATCACTAAAAAAGTATTAGAACAATTCACCGAAATAGTAAAAAAGTCGACAAACCAAGCCTTTAAAGATATCGTAAATGATAGATTACACTCTGCAATTTTAAAGGAAGAACCTGCAAAAGTTGAAGAAATAATTGAAGAAGAAAAAAAGATTATAACAACTGAAGAAGAAATTGAAGGATTTCATATTATTAGATCAATTTTAAGAACAAAAGTTGATATTGAACGAATTATTGCGAGAGATACCCAATCTTATTATGGAGTTCTTTTAGATGACAATAACAGAAAACCAATTTGTCGTTTACATTTTAATAGTACCAATAAATACCTTGGAATAATTAATGAAAATAAAAAAGAAGAAAAAATCTTATTAAATAATCTTAACGACATTTACTTATACTCAGATCAATTACTAAAAACAATTGATATGTATTAATGGTTTTTCAAGAATATATCACAATATTTCAATAAGTATTGTGATATATTTCATTCTTTTAATATTTTAATTTCAAATAGGTTTGCCTCAATAATTATCCGTAATTTCGCCACAAAATATTGAAGCTAATCTGCTATGAACAAACAGTCTCTTTTGGTGTATGGAAGCATTATATTGGCAATGCTTTTCTGGAGTTTTTCTTTTGTATGGGTAAAAATTGTGTATTTGGTTTACAACCCAATTACTACTGTATTTTTACGTCTTATTATTTCCACTACACTATTGTTTATAATCGGCAAGAGCATTGGGCGAATTCAAAAAATAAACAAAAGCGACCGCGTACAATTAATTTTACTGGCCTTTTTCGAGCCTTTTCTTTATTTTATGGGAGAAAGTTTTGGCTTAAAGCTGGTATCTTCGACTTTAGGAGCTGTAATTATTTCAACCATTCCACTGTTCTCCCCAATAGCAGCCTATTTTTTTCACAAAGAAAAAATCAGTCCCAAAATTGTATTAGGAATCCTGGTTTCGATTATCGGAGTGGGTGTAATTATTTTCAACAAACAGTTAAACTTAATTGCATCGCCAGTAGGTATTGCTTTACTATTTTTAGCAGTAGCTGCCGCCGTGGCTTACTCTACTGTATTAAAAAATTTGGCCTCAAAATACAATCCGCTTACGCTGATATCCTATCAAAACCTTATTGGTATCGTATTTTTCCTACCCCCCTTTCTAATATTTGATTTACAACACTTTATATCCGCACAACCCACCACCGAAGTATGGTTGGCCATTATTCAACTAGCCGTATTCGCATCATCTTTGGCATTTATTTTCTTTACTTACGGATTAAAATATCTAGGCATTAACAAATCGAATATTTTTATTAATGCCATTCCGGTTTTTACAGCTATTTTTGCATTCTTTGTATTAAATGAAACTCTTAGCTTTCAAAAAATGATAGGAATTTCAATCGTAATTGGAGGTTTGTTTTTATCTCAAGCCAAATTAAAGATTTCAAAAATTAGAACTAAAAAATGAGCAAAATAAAGATCGATTTAGAGCTATTGAAGGTGAAAGCCAAAAACACTGAGGCCGATACCAAAGAATTTTTTGCCAAACTTAAAAAAAGAAAGCCTAAACAATTGGATAATATTGTACATGCTTTACACGACGAGGTTTTCGAAGAAATCGATTGCCTGGAATGTGCCAATTGTTGTAAAAGTATTAGCCCAATAATTATCGATAAAGATATTGATCGCCTGGCAAAATATCTTAAAATAAAACCTAAAGATGTAATCGATCAATACTTAGAAATGGATCATGAAAATGATTATGTGTTTAGGGAAACTCCCTGCCCATTTTTAATGCCCGATAATTATTGCATGGTTTATGAAAGTCGTCCGCGCGCATGCCGCGAATATCCACATACCGACCGAAAACGATTTTATCAGATTTTAAATCTTACTTTAAAAAACACACATTACTGCCCGGCAGTTTACGAGCTAAGCGAACGATTAAAAAAGAAAAAAGATCAATTATAAATCGCATATCAATTCGGATTTTTATCTTTAAAGCCTAAAAAAATACATTTATGAACAAAGCCGCCTTTTTACTAATAATACTTTTATGTGCAAGCAAAATTAGCATTGCTCAAAATGGCGGCGAAAATATCTACGAATTTTTAAATTTAGGAAGCTCGGCAAGAGTAGCTGCAATGGGTGGCGATCAAATTGCCTTAACCAATGTCGATGCCGACTATGCCTTTTATAATCCGGCAGCCCTTAATCCCAAATTAGATCAACAAGTAGCCCTTAACTACGTAAGTTATTTAGCAGATATCAATTACGGATATGCTTCCTACATAAAAAACTTTAAAAGTATTGGGACTTTCTCGCTTGGAATGCACTACGTAAATTATGGAAAATTTACCGAAGCTAACGAATTAGGCGAAATTACAGGCAATTTTAAAGCTTCCGATTACGCTCTTTTTATTAGCTACGGACGACAAATAAACAATAATTTTAGTATTGGCATCACACTAAAGCCTATTTACTCATCGCTCGAAAAATATAGCTCTTTCGGTTTAGCTACCGATTTATCGGTTATTTACGATAGTTCCGATAAATTATTCCGAGCATCGCTTTTAGCCCGTAACTTCGGATATCAAATTAAACCCTATTACGGATCGCATCGCGAAGATTTACCCAACGAACTGCTTATTGGTTTTAGCACTAAATTACAACATGCTCCTTTCCGATTCTCTCTAACCTATCGCCATCTCGAAGAATTCGACATGAGTTACCAATCGGATTTAGATAAGGAAAGTGATGATTTTTCCTCTTCATCCAAGAAAAATAATTTTGCCGATAAAGCCTTAAAACATCTCATATTAGGTGCCGAATTTCTTCCTACAAAAAACTTTGCTGTGCGCTTTGGATATAATTTTCAGCGCAGAGAAGAACTCAGCATCGATGAAAAAAAATCGACTGTGGGATTCTCCTGGGGATTTGGATTTAAACTTTCAAGATTTCGAATTAGTTACGCTTCTGCAAAGTATCATTTAGCGGGTGCAAGCAATCATTTTTCTGTGAGTACACGCCTTAGCGATTTTAATTTTAGATAATTTTTTAATTAAAAAGCCACATTGCAATCGTTTACTAAAAGGCACCTGTTAGAATGTCCCTCATTTTTAAACTATTTTCTCTCATTTTGATCGATTTTCTTTTTACTTTTGTACCCAATTGCACTAAAATTTCGAGCAATACTAAGAATGGATATATCTGAACAAAAACTAATTATAGCAATCGACGGTCATTCGTCGTGCGGAAAAAGTACTGTTGCCAAAGATTTGGCTAAGAAAATTAATTATACCTATATCGATAGTGGCGCAATGTATCGGGTTATTACTCTGTTTGCAATGCGTAACAAATTAATCGAAAACGATAAGGTTGATGAAAACAAACTTGCTCACCTAATTGATCAGGTTTCTATTTCGTTTAAATTCAATAAAGAATTGCAACGACACGAAACTTTCATGAATGGCGACTTAGTTGAAGATGAAATAAGAACTCTTAAAGTATCGAACAATGTAAGCTTAATTGCTACCATAAAATTTGTTCGAGATAAAATGGTTGCTCTCCAACGTGAACTTAGCAAAGCAGGTGGCGTTATTATGGATGGCAGAGATATTGGAACAGTGGTTTTCCCTAATGCAGAATTAAAAATTTTTATGACTGCAGATGTGGAAGTAAGAGCCATTAGAAGATATAAAGAGTTAAAAGAGAAAGGAGAAAATATCTCTCTGGATGATATACGTGAAAACGTAAAGAAAAGAGACTATATCGATGAAAATCGCGACGAAAGTCCCTTGCGAAAAGCCGAAGATGCAATTGTCCTTAACAATAGCAATCTGACTCCTGCAGAACAGCTCGATTGGATTGTAGAAAGAATGAACGAGGTAAAATAATGAAGATTGAAATTGATCCAAATGCTGGTTTTTGTTTTGGTGTAGTAAATGCAATTAACAAAGCCGAAGAAACATTAAAAAAGGAAGATCAGCTATACTGCATTGGCGACATTGTTCACAATAGCATAGAAGTTAATCGTCTGCAAGATTTGGGTTTACAAACAATTGATCACAAAGAATATAATAGCTTAAAAGGTAAAAAAGTTCTGTTTCGTGCTCATGGAGAACCACCTGAGTCATATAAATTGGCAAAAAAAAATAAAATTGAAATTATTGATGCCACTTGTCCTGTCGTTTTAAATCTTCAAAAAAGAATTAAAAAAGCTTACAAGCAGATAAAAGAACAAAAAGGACAAATTGTTATTTATGGTAAAAAAGGCCATGCCGAAGTAAACGGATTAGTAGGGCAAACCGAAGGCAATGCCATTGTTATAGAAACACTTAAAGATTTAAAATCGGTAAAACCAAATTTGCCAGTTATTTTGTTTTCGCAAACCACCAAAACAATAGAGGGTTTTAAGTTGGTAGCCGAACAATTAAAAAAAACTGTAAAAGCAAGCTTTAAAGTTCACGATACAATATGCAGAAAGGTAGCCAACAGAGTACCTTTAATTAAAGAGTTTGCAGAAAAACACGATATTATTGTATTTGTAAGCGGTAAAAAAAGCTCGAATGGTAAGCTATTATACGACGTTTGTAAAAGTGCAAACGCGAATAGTTATTTTATTACCGATGTAAACGAACTAAAATCAGATTGGTTCGATCGTGGAAAATCAGTAGGCGTTAGTGGTGCAACCTCAACTCCTAGCTGGTTAATGAAAGATGTTGTAGAAAAAATCAAACTTGAAAATAAAATAATTATTAGCATGTCAAGAATTAAAAAAATAGGTGTGCTTACATCAGGAGGTGATGCTCCAGGAATGAACGCAGCAATACGTGCAGTTGTTCGCACAGCCATTTTCAACGAACTTGAAGTGGTTGGTATTAAGCAAGGTTACGAAGGCTTAATCAAAGGTGATTTTAAAGAAATGAAATCGCACGATGTAAGTAATATCATAGGAAAAGGAGGAACTATTCTTTGTTCGGCAAGAAGCCAGGAATTTAGAGAAGTTGAAGGAAGAAAAAAAGCATACGATCAAATGATTGCTAACAATATCGATGCACTAGTTGTAATCGGTGGTGATGGTACTTTCTCAGGAGCTCGTATTTTTACACAAGAACACGATATTCCTGTGGTGGGAATACCAGGAACAATCGACAACGATTTGTACGGAACTGATTACACAATTGGGTACGATACTGCCATTAATACGGTAACCGAAGCTGTTGATAAAATTCGCGATACGGCAAGTGCTCACAACCGTTTATTCTTTATTGAAGTAATGGGTCGTGATGCAGGATTTATTGCCCTACGCAGTGGTATTGCAACTGGTGCCGAAGCAATTCTAATACCTGAAAAAGAAACACATACAGCCGAACTGCAATCTTACCTCGAAAAAGGTTATAAAGAACATAAATCGAGCGGAATTGTAATTGTTGCCGAAGGTGATAAATCAGGTGGAGCTTATACAATTGCTAAGAAAATTGAGAAACAACATCCTGAGTATGATATTCGTGTATCGGTACTTGGACACATGCAACGAGGTGGAGCTCCTTCTGCTTTCGACCGTGTAACTGCGTCTACTTTAGGAGTTGCTGCTGTTGATGCTTTACTCGACGATCAAAAAAGTATTATGGTTGGAACAGTTAATGGTGAAGTAACACACGTACCATTTAATAAAACCATAAAAAACAAAAAGAAAGTTAACGATACATTCCTTAAAATAAACGAAATACTTTCTATCTAAAATTTAACATTAGCGAAAGCTTTTGTTCAACATATTCACTCTGATTGAGATTCCTGCTTTGGGATTTCAATCAGATCTGATAACTTTGAGGAAAATTCCTTACAATGAACAAAACTACCAATTTCGCGGATGTAATATTACCGCTTCCTTTGGCCGGACTATTCACTTATTCTATTCCCAATGAGTTTAAAAACGAAATAGCCATAGGAAAAAGAGTGGTTGTTCCTTTGGGAAACAAAAAACTGTACACCGGAATTGTTCGTAAATTACACAACGATAAACCGGAAAATTATACAGTAAAAGATATTCTCTCTTGTCTCGATGAAAATCCTATCATTAACAACTTGCAGTTTAAACTATGGGATTGGATTTCACAATATTATCAGGCTGTATTAGGAGATGTTTATAAAGCAGCTATTCCTTCCGGATTAAAACTCGAAAGTCAGACCAAAATAAGTCTCAACGAAAATTTTGTTGCCAAAAAAGTTTTAAACAAAACCGAAGAACAAATCATAAACATACTTTCTCATTCAAAAGATGTAAGCATCTCAAGTTTAAATCAGGCCACAAAAATAAAAAACACATTACCTCAGGTAAAAATTTTACTTGAAAAAGGTGCTGTTTACATCGAAGAACAAATTTTATCGGGATACAAAGAAAAAAAACAAGAATTTGTGTCTTTATTTTCTGATTTTTCAGAAAATAAAATGGGAGAAATACTTAACAATTTAAAAAGAGCTAAAAAACAACAGGAACTTCTATACTCCTACTTAAATCTTTCGAAACATTATTTTGAAACTAAGCCACATAAAGTAAGTGTTCTCGATTTATTAAAATCGGTAAACTGTTCCCGTTCAATTCTAAAAAGCCTGATTGAAAAGAATATTCTAAACACTTATTTTGAAAAAACCGATCGAATAGATCTATCTAAAGCTGAAACTTCGGAATTAAAAAAATTAAACCAACATCAGGAAAAAGCCATTCAAAACATAAGAACACTTTTCGAAAAAAAGAATTGTGTTTTACTACACGGAGTAACCTCAAGTGGTAAAACAGAAATATATATTCACTTAATTAAGGAGCAGCTAAACAACAACAAACAAGTTCTATACCTGCTTCCCGAAATTGCATTAACCACGCAAATTATTACCCGCTTAAAATCGGTTTTTGGCAATAAAGTTGGAGTCTATCACTCTAAGTTTAACGATTCGGAACGAGTAGAAATCTACAATAATATTCTAAGTAACAATCCTGAAAAATCCTATCAAGTGATACTAGGTGTTCGCTCCTCGATATTTCTGCCATTTAATAATTTAGGACTTATTATTGTAGATGAAGAGCACGAAAACACCTACAAACAATTCGATCCAGCACCACGTTATCATGCACGCGACGCTGCTTTGTACCTAGCAAACTTACACCAAGCTAAAACTTTACTAGGCACAGCAACTCCTGCCATCGAAAGCTATTTTAATGCACAAAATGGCAAATACGGATTAGTAGAATTATTCCATAGGCATCAGGAAATTGAAATGCCAGAAATAATAATATCAGACATAAAAGAGGCTCGTCGTAAAAAAAAGATGAAGTCTATTTTCTCTCCAGAGCTTTTCTCTATGATGGAAAATAGTTTGGAGAATAATGAGCAAATTATTCTCTTCCAAAATCGTAGAGGTTACGCACCTTATTTGGAATGTAAATCCTGCGGTTGGGTACCCAATTGCCCAAATTGCTCGGTAAGCCTTACCTATCACCAACACAACAATTTGCTTACCTGCCATTATTGCGGTCACAGCTCTAATCCTCCGGTAAACTGCGAACATTGCGGATCTAAAGATATTGAAGATCGAGGCTTTGGAACCGAAAAAATCGAAGAAGAATTACTAAACTTATTCCCTACTGCGAAAGTTGGAAGAATGGATTTGGATACCACCAGAAAAAAGCAAGCTTACGAAAAACTAATCTACAAATTCGAAAATCATGAACTAGATATTTTAGTTGGAACACAAATGGTATCGAAAGGTTTAGATTTTGATAATGTTGGATTAGTAGGCATTCTTAACGCCGATTCTATGATGAATTATCCCGATTTTAGAGCTTACGAACGCAGTTTTCAGATGATGGCACAAGTATCGGGTCGTGCAGGACGTAAGAAAAAAAGAGGAAAAGTCCTCATTCAAACCTATACGCCAGATCATGAAATTATTCGCAGTGTAGTTAAAAACGACTATTTGGGCATGTATGCTTCGCAATTATCAGAACGTCAGGAATATATTTATCCTCCTTATTATCGTTTAATAAACATCAGCATAAAACATAAAAAACAACAGCTGGTAAACGAAGCAGCCAATTACTTTGCTAAATCATTAAAAAAAATATTTGGAATTCGTGTATTTGGCCCACAAGCACCCTTAATTAACAGAATTCAGAACAACTATATTGTAAATATCCTGCTTAAAATTGAGAAAAAAAGCTCTCCCTCGAAAGCAAAATGGATATTAAACCAACAAGCTAATTTCCTAAAAGAAATAGATCGATTTAAAGCCATCCAAATTAATTTTGATGTTGACCCGATGTAAAAGAGCAAAGTCAACTGTTAAAAATACCTAAGGAAAGCCTTAAAAATTCATGAACAGACGAATTTGTTTATCTTTGTTGGCATAATTCAAAAACATATTTATAGTGAACAAAATTGAATTAGAAAAAATTTTTGAAAGCTTTGCCGATTTTAACGTGCTTATTATTGGCGACGTAATGGTTGACGCCTATGTTTGGGGTAAAGTAGAACGTATTTCGCCCGAAGCACCGGTGCCAATTCTTTCGTGTGTTGAAAGAGAGAACCGATTAGGAGGAGCAGCTAATGTTGCTTTAAATATTAAATCGATGGGTGCAAACCCTATTCTGTGTTCGGTTATAGGAGACGACGAAAAAGGAAAAGATTTCCTAAAGCTTTTGACAAAAATTCAAGAAGAACAATACGGCATTGTTAGCAGCAAGCACCGCAGAACAACCGTAAAAACAAGATTTATAAGCAATAACCAGCATTTAATTCGTATCGACGAAGAGGATACTCATGAGCTAGCTGATAAAATTGAATTGGAATTTATCGATCACATTAAAAGCTTACTTAACAAGCATAAGATTCATGCAGTTGTTTTCGAAGATTACGACAAAGGGGTAATAACCCAAACACTAATATCAGAAATAACAAATTTGGCCAACGAAAAGAAAATTCCAATATTAGTTGACCCGAAAAAACGACATTACAAAGACTACAAAAATGTTAGTCTGTTTAAGCCAAATTTTAAGGAGTTTGTAGAAGGCTCTAATCTCGATTTAGAAAAAGGCGATATAAAAGGACTATTTGCTCAAGCAAAAAAATTCCAAAACGAAATGGGTATTAACAAACTGTTAATAACTCTATCGGAGCTGGGCGTTTTTATAAGTAACGAAAAAACATACGAACACATTCCTGCAGTTGTTAGAGAAATTGCCGATGTATCGGGAGCAGGCGACACTGTAATAAGTGTCGCAACACTTTGCTTAGCAGCAAGAATGAAAGCTAATGAAATTGCTGCCATATCGAATTTAGCAGGTGGAATAGTATGTGAAATTCCGGTGGTAGTTCCAATTGATAAAAAACAACTATTAAACGAAAGTATAAAGTTGTTTACTAACAACTAAATAAGAACAGACTTATTTATCCATTATGAAAAATTTTGGTGTTTAAGTCCATCTATTTTAAAGGGAATCTTAAAGCATTAGTCTTAATATGTTGATAAATTGATGCTAATTGTTACTATTTTAGAATGGCACAAAATTAAAAATGTCGCTTAAAATTGTATCTTTGGAACAACATCAAATAATTTAATTTAATCCTTGTAACTCGAATTGTTTATGGCTAAAATTATTGCTCTGGCAAACCAAAAAGGAGGAGTTGGAAAAACCACTACTGCTATTAACTTGGCTTCAAGCCTTGCTGTTTTGGAAAAAAAGGTTTTGATTGTTGATGCAGATCCACAGGCTAATTCTACTTCAGGAATCGGTTTTGACGTACGCTCAATTGATAAAAGTATTTATGAGTGTATTGTTGACGGAATTGACCCCAAAGAAGCAATTCTGAAAAGTGATATTGAAGGATTTGATATTATCCCATCTCATATCGATTTGGTAGGTGCCGAAATTGAAATGCTAAACCTTGCCAATAGAGAGAA
The DNA here is from genome assembly GCF_963677195.1 of uncultured Marinifilum sp. Taxonomy (NCBI): domain Bacteria; kingdom Pseudomonadati; phylum Bacteroidota; class Bacteroidia; order Marinilabiliales; family Marinifilaceae; genus Marinifilum; species uncultured Marinifilum sp. The sequence continues at coordinate 1,420,157 of NZ_OY781918.1, read as the reverse complement.
AATACTTTTAAATGTACTTGAAAAACTAAGCCCCGAATACGATTATATTTTAATAGACTGTTCTCCTTCTTTGGGATTAATTACTGTGAATGCACTTACAGCTGCCAATTCGGTTATTATTCCGGTTCAGTGCGAATATTTTGCATTGGAAGGATTAGGAAAACTTTTAAATACAATTAAAATTATTCAAAACCGTTTAAATCCTGAATTGGAAATTGAAGGATTCTTATTAACCATGTACGATAGCCGTTTAAGATTATCGAACCAAGTGGTTAGCGAAGTAAGAAAACATTTTCAGGATATGGTATTTGAAACCATTATCCAGCGAAACACAAAACTTGGAGAAGCACCAAGTTACGGTAAACCTGCAATTCTATATGATGCAGATTCGGTTGGAGCAGTAAACTACCTGAACTTAGCCCACGAATTATTACGAAATAATGAAGCGAGCAAGTCAGACAATAAAGAAGAATCAATAGCGAATAATAAATAATTCTGGAAAATTAACATGGCAAAAAAAAGCGCATTAGGAAGAGGATTAGGAGCACTAATTGATGATGTTGAAGAAGTTCAGGCAAAAAGCCCTGAAAGGAACTTAAGTAATGAGATAGAAATTTCTAAGATTGAAGCTAACCCCTATCAACCTAGAACTAAATTTGCACAAGAGTCTTTAAATGAACTTGCTCAATCAATAAAAGAATTGGGAATTGTTCAACCACTTACAGTTCGTAAAATCAACAATAATTCTTATCAGCTAATTGCCGGAGAAAGACGTTTTAGAGCCGCTAAAATTGCAGGTTTAAGCAAGGTTCCTGTTTATATTCGTTTGGCCGAAGACGATAAGATGTTAGAGCTTGCACTGGTTGAGAATATCCAACGTGAAGATCTAGACTCTATAGAAGTTGCCATTAGTTATCAAAGATTAATTGATGAGTGTAAACTTACTCAGGAAAGCTTATCGGACCGAGTAGGAAAAAAACGCTCCACCATATCTAACTATTTACGATTACTAAGATTACCCGTTGAAATTCAAAAAGGAATTCGCGAAAAAAAACTATTAATGGGACATGCAAGGGCATTGGTTAATGTCGATGACCCAAAATCGCAGCTTAATATTTTTCAATTAACCGTTGAAAATGATTACTCGGTAAGAAAAGTGGAAGAATTGGTTCGTTCAATAAATACAGGTAAAAAAGAGGAACAAAAGAAAAATTCTAAAATAAATCTTCCAAAAGAATACGAATCGTTAAAAGATCATTTATCGAAACATTTCGAAACAAAAATAGATCTTAAAAGAACAAATAATGGTAAAGGAAAAATTATTATTCCTTTTAAATCGGATGATGATCTTGAACGCATTTTAGCAATTATGGATCAAATGAATTCGTAAAATAGTTAAACAATTAAATTGCATAAAATTGAATAAATTACGCCCGCTTTTATTAATTGGGGTTGTATTTTTCGTAATGTTTGCAGGAACAACTAAAGTTTCTGCACAACATCTTACGGCAGATACCATACAACAAGTTGAATCGAATGTAAAAATTCGTTCTCCTCATAAAGCAACCATGTATTCGGTTATACTACCCGGATTAGGACAAGCATACAACAAAAAATACTGGAAAATACCAATTCTATATGCTGGTATAGGAGCAACCATTTATGCCATAAATTGGAACACCAAAAACTTTAAAAAATACAAATCGGGGTATCTTGATTATTCAAACTACTACGATTACAAATATCAATCGGAAGATTTAGAAACTCCTATAGAAGAGCCTACTTCTAAAAGTTACGAAAGTCTTTATACCGATGGCTACGATTTTGAAAACTCGAGCTCTAGTTTCGATACTTGGTTTAAAACACAATTACAAAACAAAAAAGACTCCTTTAAACACGATCGTGATCTTAGCTATATCATTTTAGCCGCAGTTTACGTACTAAATATTGTTGATGCGGCAATAGATGCCCATTTTACTAATTTTAACGTAAACGAAGACTTAAGCATTAGAGTTGAACCTGCTGTTAGTTATTCAGCATTTTCGGGCAATTCGCTAGGTTTCAGATGTCAAATTACATTTTAAGAAGAGAGAGATAAGATGAGAAGAAAGACTTTTTTAATTCCCTGCATTTTATTGGGAACTGCATTTGCTTGCAGCACAATTAAGCCAATATCAGAACAAAATAAACCAGAACAAGAAGTAATTGCAAACAATGTTTTATCAGAAATTGATACAGTTGTTAGTGTTAGCGAAACTGATATTCCAACAACAGAAACAGACACTCTTGCATTTTTAAAACTTCATCAGGTTGATGTTAGATACGATTTAAACGATAGTATTAACACTACATTTTCGAACAACTTAGATAGTTTACTACACCTTTGGTACATTAGGCATTCGAACAAAACCAATGAATACTCTAAAAATGAAAATGCATTAGTTACTGAAAAACTTTCCGACTCGATATATATTGATCGATTAAGCCAAATTCCTTCATTAATAGATTTATCGTACAATAAAATTGTTAAAAATTACATTGAACTATACTCTAAGCGAAGAAGATCGCAGGTTGAATATATGATGGGAATGTCGGAATATTATTTTCCAATTTTTGAAGAGATTCTGGATAAAGAAGGACTTCCTCAGGAATTAAAATACTTGCCAATTATTGAATCGGCACTAAACCCTAAAGCTCTTTCGAGAGCAGGAGCAAGCGGTTTATGGCAATTTATGTATGGCACCGGAAAAATGTATAAACTAGATGTTAACTCCTTTGTTGATGAAAGAAGAGATCCTGTAAAAGCTAGTTACGCTGCAGTAAAATATCTAAAAGACATGTACAAAGTGTATGGCAACTGGCATTTGGTAATTGCTGCTTATAATTGCGGACCAGGAAACGTAAACAAAGCAATTCGCCGTAGCGGAGGCAAAAGAAATTATTGGGATATTTATTATCGCTTGCCCAGAGAAACAAGAGGATATGTTCCAGCTTTTATTGCTGCTATTTATACTTTTAATTTTCACAAGGAACACAATTTATATCCTAAACCATCGAGCTTACCTGTTGCCTGCGATACTTTAATGATTGATGAAACATTGCATTTCGATCAGGTTTCAAAAGTTATAAATATTCCAAAAGAACAATTAAGAGAACTAAATCCGCAATACAGAGCAGATATTATTCCTGGTGGCAAAAAAGCTTATGCATTGAAAATTCCAATGGAATACACATCTAAATTTATTGATATGCAAGATTCTATTTTTGCATATAAAAAAGAATATTATTTCAGTCAGAGAGATAAAGTTGTTAATCCACGAGACAGATATCAAAAATTTGCTCATGTAACCCCTAAGGGAAAAGCTAAAGTATTTTACAAAGTTAAACCTGGCGATGCCGTTGGATTAATTGCATCATGGTTTCATATTAGAACATCCGATTTAAGATATTGGAACAACATTAGAAGAAACTTAATTAAGGTAGGACAGAATTTAGTAGTTTACGTACCTAAATCGAAAGAAAGTTACTACAAAAGTTTTAATAGCATGAGTTATGCACAAAAGCAAGCTACACGTGGCAAAACTACCTCTTCTGTTGCTACAAAAACAAAAAGTACTGTTAAAAACACATCATCACACAATGGTTCGTATGTTTATTATACAGTACGACGAGGCGATAACTTCTGGACAATTGCAAAAAAATTCCCTGGTATCTCTAATTACGATATCATGAAAATAAATAATATTTCGAATGCCAAAAGCTTAAAAGTTGGGCAAAAACTAAAAATTAAACCAAAGAGTTAATGTTAAATATTTAGATACAAATAGCGAAGAACTTTCTTCGCTATTTTTTTTTGCTTTTTTTAAGCTATTGTTTAATTATTGTTAAAGTTTAAGTGTCGTGCTATTTAAATGCTTTTTAAATTAAATTGCACACAAAGAACATAACATATTTATTATCTGACTATTGCAAACCAAATATTAATTATTAAATCTGTTAATATGTAAATATTTTTGATTAGTAAGTTTAATATAATTAAATTGCTTACGATAAATAAAAATCAACATTGTTGATTTTATTTGTTCCCCGATTCATTGATATGCTAATTAGCTTCTGGCATAACCTTCCCCGGTTTGCCAGAAGCCGGGTAACAGTTCTTTCCTACTCTTATTTACTTTATAAAACCAGAACGCATTCGTTTAGTTCTACGAATACTACTTCGCTTAAAACGAATTAAACCATAAGTAATTAATAACAATAAGGGAATTAGAAAATTAAAATATTTTATAAAAAATACCTTTGTATCGGACAATCCATTTAACGGACGTGAACTTATTCCTTTAGTTCTAAGACTCATTAATCCTGAATCGTCGGAAAGCCAATCTATTGCGTTGGCAAAAAAGTTAATATTATCTTTTTGAATAGATATCTTATTTTGCCCAAGTCCGTTTACAATAAAATTACCATCTCCAATCAGGCAAATTTTACCTTCTTCCTCTCCCTTACCCATAGGACCTTTTAGAGTTGCAGCCAATGTTAAATCTGGATAAAGAAAATCTTTTGTTCGCCAGCTTCTGCCAATATTAAAACTTATGGGTGCTCGTAATTTACCAGAAATTTTAGAAGTATATGCTAAGGGTTTATATTCTAAAATAGTATCGCCAACAAAGCTAATAGGACTAGCAAATTGCAATATTAAAGTTTCTATACCATCGGTTATACTGTGGTTTTCGAAGCGCGAAACAACAGGAAGAAAAGGAAAATTAACCTGCTGAGGGATAGAAAAAAAACCTTGCTGCTTAACAGTTACTGTACCGCATTGCTTATCTACAACAAAAGAATCTTCAACATATAAGCCTTTTTTCTCGAGCCATTTCTCGAGTCCTGTAGAAACACTAACACCTATACCATCATTTAACATTCCTCTAACCCGCTCCATGGCAATCATTAAACGACCACCCTTATCCAGATAATTATCAAGTCGACCAAGCTGAGTACTTGAAATGGATGCCAAAGGAGCTATTAACATCAAGGATTTATATTTACTTAAATCTGGTTCGGATAAAAGATGAATGGGTTTAATATCGTACAATATAGACAACTCACTAACTACCTGACTAATGGCTTCTAGTTCGGGTTCTCCATGTCCTGTTATATAACCAATTTGAGCTTTATCTCTTATGGTAAGGCGCTTTATAAGTGTAGATAAAGTATATTCCATGGCAATACCTGGTTTTATAAGCGGAATTACCTCAGACCTATCTCCCACCTGAATTATCATACCCAGAAATACACGCTGAACTTTTAACTGATCTTTTTGTCTTATTTCGAGAGGAACTGCATGTATACCAGCCTCTACAGCTTTCTGCTCCAACTCTGCATTCTTATTAGGATTGATGTATTCAAAATCGATTTTTCTGCTGCTATAATGATTGTACTCGGTTAGCAAATTTTTAAGATCCTGAACAGTTCTGTTTACATCTGGAGGCAAATCATCCGATATGTATAAAGTAATAATAATTGGTTCCTTTACCTCGCTTAGAATCCTTTTAGTGGACCTATCAAGGGTATACCTTTTATCTTCGGTAAAATCGGCTCTCAAAAAGAACATGGAAGACAAAGAGTTCAGGATAATTACAAATCCTGCCAAAGTAAGAATACTGTATATTATATTTCTCTTTTTAAACATAGCCACAAACTATTAAATCTTTAAGTTTCGATTAGACAATATCTGCTTAGAGCTATACAAACAGAAAAATACTATTGATAAAAAGTAGATTAAATCTTTTGTATCTACAACACCTCTGGAAATTGACTCGAAATGTGTTGATAAACTCATGTAACTAAATAGGTTCCCAAAAAATCCTACGAAATTAGCTGCCAAAACATCGAAAATAATATGAAAAAATATACCTATCGATAAGGCAGACAATGAAGCCACAATAGGATTGGAAAATAAACAACTTGTTAATAAACCAATGCTAATATAAACCATACTCATAAGTAATAAGCCTATATATCCGAGTAAAATGGCAGAATGATCGACTGGACCAATTGACCAAAGTGTAAAATAATAAATTACGGTAGGAGCCAATGCAATTATTATCAACAATAAAGTTGATAAAAACTTACCCAGTATTAATTGCCAATCGCTAACAGGCTTAGTAAGCAAAAGTTCTAGTGTACCAGCTTTAAGTTCTCCGGCTATTGATCGCATGGTTAGGGCCGGAATAAAAACAAAGAGACTCCAGTAAGCAACTGTAAAAAATGTATTAAGATTTGCCTGCCCTAAAAAAAAGACATCGGCACCATAAATCCAGGTAAAAAAACCACTAAAACCTAAAAATATTACTATTAATACATAAGCTGTTAGTGAATCAAAAAATGAATTTAATTCTCGTGTTGCAATGTGTAAAATTTGCTTCATAAATATTTAATGAAGAGTTAATTCTCGGAAAATATCTTCCAATTTTGTTTCTGTTGGTGTTAGTTCCGAAATGTAATAATTGTTCTGAACACAAACATCGAATATTGCTTTTACCGAAGAGCTATCGGGTTGAGATTGAATTTCGAATAACTGTTTATCAATATCAATAAAATCGACTGAATCGATACTTTCGATATCGAGCAATTTCTCAAATATTTCGTTTACATCTCCACCTTGAATTCCCAGTTTAATAATTTCATTTCCGGCAGCTTGTTTTCGTAAGGTTTCGGCTGTTCCATCAACAACTATTCTTCCATTATTAATTATTAATATACGATCGCATGTAGCCTCAACCTCGGCTAAAATATGAGAACTTAAAATTACCGTTTTTTCTTTCCCAATTCGTTTAATTAACTCTCTAATTTCAACAATCTGATTAGGATCGAGCCCTGTTGTTGGCTCATCTAAGATTAATATTTCCGGATCGTGAATTAAAGCCTGAGCTAATCCAACTCTTTGCTGATATCCCTTTGATAATTCGCTAATTAATTTATGTTTTTCACCTTCTAATCCACATGTTCGAACCATATCGAGAATTCGCTCGGGAATTAAATATTTAGGAATATCATGAATTTTAGCAATAAACTCTAGAAAATCGATAATATTCATATCCTCGTATAAGGGATTATTCTCGGGCAAGTAGCCAATATTCTTTTTTATTATTTCGGGATGTTCGTGGATAGAATATCCTCCAATCTTAATATCGCCTTCTTCGGGTCTTATGTAACAAGATATTGCTTTCATTGTTGTTGTTTTTCCAGCACCATTGGGTCCTAAAAAGCCTAAAACTTCACCCGCTTTAACACGAAAAGATACATTATCAACAGCCTTTTGGGGACCATATCTTTTAGTTAAATGCTCAACAACAATATCCATAATAAATAAGAATTTTTGGTTTCTAACAAATTTAAAAAAATCGATCCCCATTTACCTGAACCTCCATATATTTAACAATTATTAACACTCAAAAAGGCGTTTTAACTAGGTAATCTCTCATAAAAAAAAGACTATTTTTGCCAGATGATAAAAGCAGTTATATTCGATATGGATGGTTTGTTAATTGATTCGGAACCATTTTGGCAGGAAAGCGAAGCTAAAGTTTTTAATTCGCTGGGAATAGAAACCAACAAAGCCATGTTCGAAAAGTTTATGGGTAAAAGAATAGATGAAGTAGTAGATGTAATGTGGGACATTGAGCAATGGCAGGAAAAATCGAAAGAACAAGTTGTTTCTGATATTGTTGATAATGTAATTAGTTTGGTAAACAAAAAAGGAGAAGCTTTAAGTGGAGTTCGAGAAACATTGGATGCCTTTAAACAATCGACACTAAAAATTGGGCTTGCTTCCTCTTCTAAAATGCGCATTATAGAATCGGTTTTAGACAAATTAAATATCAGAGAATATTTCGAAGTAGTTCACTCTGCAGAATTTGAAGAATATGGCAAACCTCATCCTCAAACATTTATTTCAACTGCAAAAATGCTCGATACTAAACCCAACGAATGTTTGGTTTTTGAAGATTCTCTAAATGGAGTTATTTCGGCTTTGGCTGCTAATATGACTTGTATTGCAGTTCCAGAAAAAAATGCATCGAATCTAAACAAATTTGTAATTGCCAACAAAACCTTAAGCAGCTTAAAAGAATTTAAAATTAGCGACTTACAGAATCTATAAGTGGTTTTAGTAAATCAATAAAATTATTCAGTTCTAAATTCCCCGACACTATTTTATATTGTGCCTGATTATAAAAAGGCAAGCGACTATTCAAATGTTCTTGAATGTATTGCAGGAGTTCATCTGGTGTAAAATTCTTTACCAATGGACGCTCTGTTTTCGAGCTGGTAATTCTATCTCTTAACAATTCTGGACTTCCCTCTATATATAAAGTTATACCCAGTTTATTCATTATTTCCATATTGTTAGCGAAGCAAGGGGCACCACCACCTGTTGCTACAATTGTATTTTCGGTATTGCCAATGGAATGTAAGGCTTCGGTCTCTAATTTTCTGAATCCACTTTCCTTATGCTTTGAAAATATCTGAGGAATACTGGCATTTTCTCTCTCCTCGATAAGTGTATCTAAATCAATAAATCGGTAATTGAAGTATTCTGCGATCATTTTTCCCCATCTGGATTTACCAGATCCCATATATCCTACTAAAAATATTCGCATAAGTTTATATAATTGAGAAACAGACACCTGAAGCATCTGTTTCAATTCTTTTTTTTAATTATTATCGGATTGCTCATTTGAATCTTCAGCAGATACTTCCGATTCTTTTGTTTCGGTAATTTCATTTTCCCGCGGAATAGGATCAAGCTCTTTCACTTTATCTATTTCGTAAATACTTAAACGCTTACCCCTTGCTTTGAATGATTTTACGCCTATAAATTCGGCTCCTTCGATAATTTCACTTGGTCGATCGGCATTTTTTCCTCCATATAAAATCTCAAACCTAGGATATTTCTCCTCTGTTAAAATTAGCAACTTATTATCTGGATTATCGCCAATAAAACTTACTGGCTTGCCATTCCCTTCCATTGTAAATCGTTTCAGGTAATAGTATTCCTGATCGGCATCGTAGAATACTGCTGTCCAAATTTTTTCGGCTTGATATTTCTCAATAATACTAATATTGTTTGAGTAATGATTGCTTAAATCAAAACCTGTAAAATGAAAAGTAGCTGGTCTGCTTACTACTAAAATTCTATCGTCACCCATAAATTCTCCAAGGAAATCTCCTCTCTGATCTGTATTTAACCTTAACACATCGGGATCGAACCATATTTTTCTTCCTCCGAGAGTAGAAACACCTTCATGTTTCAATGTAATTTTGTGTACATCGTTACGAGATAAAATATTTCCCATCGAAGCACGTCCTTTTACAGCCAATTCTGCAAAATCGAACTCAAAATTTAATTTCTTTAAACGGGGTTTCGGTTTTAAAACCACTCTTATTACCTCTGCTTCTCCATTAGGATTTGCCGTAAAATATAAAATTCTTGATCCTGGAGTTCCCTTAGTTAAATTGTATTCCTTATCGCGGGTTATGCTTGTAACCGAGAAACGCTTTACATAGCAAATTCCACCTTTTCCGTCGCGATAAGCAACATTATAAATGGTTCGTTTATCGTTTTTACGAAATACCGCTACATGCAAAATATTTTTACCAATAAATGATTTATCAGACACTTTACTTACAAAATAAGTTCCGTCTTTTCTAATCACAATAATGTCGTCAATATCGGAGCAATCGCAAACATACTCATCTTTCTTAAGGCTGGTTCCCATGAAACCCTCTTCGCGATTGATATACAATTTTTGGTTTGCTACAACTACTTTTGTAGCAACAATACTTTCAAAGCTTCGAATCTCTGTTTTTCTTTCTCTGCCTTTACCATATTTTTTCTTAATGGCCTGAAAGTATCGAATTGTAAATGGAATAATATTGGCTATATGAACATTAATTTCGGCAATTTCATCCTCTATCGACTGAATATAATCTTTTGCTTTATCAATATCGAATTTTGATATTCTCTTAATTTTAATCTCTGTTAATCTCACTATATCATCGCGAGTAACAGCACGCATTAAATGCTCTATGTGTGGTTTTAAACCTTCGTCAATGGTTTCTATAATTCCTTCCCAGGTTTCACACTCTTCAATATCACGATAAATTCTTTTTTCGATAAAAATTCTTTCGAGCGATGCATAATGCCAAGCTTCCTCTAGTTCACGTTTGCGGATTTCTAGCTCTAGCTTTAATAAGGCAACAGTATTATCGGCCGAGCGTCTTAAAATTTCGGCAACGCCAATAAATTTAGGTACATCATTTTCAATTATGCATGCGTTAGGGGAAATAGAAATTTCACAATCGGTAAAAGCATAAAGAGCATCTATTGTTTTATCCGATGAAATACCACTTGCAAGATGAATCAAAATTTCAACATCGGCGGCAGTATTATCATCGATCTTTTTAATTTTAATTTTCCCTTTATCGTTGGCCTTAATAATTGAGTCGATAACCGAAGTCGTAGTCTTACCATAAGGAATTTGTGTAATCTTTAAGGTTTTATTATCAACCTTTTCAATTTTTGCACGCACCTTAACAGCTCCACCTCTTAATCCGTCATTATAACGACTCACCTCAATCATTCCTGCGGTTGGAAAATCGGGATACAATTCAAACTCTTCACCTTTTAAATAAGCAATACATGCCAGAAGAAGTTCATTAAAATTATGTGGTAATATTTTAGAAGCCAATCCAACTGCAATACCTTCAACTCCTTGTGCTAATAATAAAGGAAACTTTACAGGTAAAGTAATAGGTTCTTTATTTCTACCATCGTAAGATTGTTTCCAGTTGGTAGTTTTAGGATTAAATAAAACTTCGAGAGCAAATTTCGACAGTCGGGCCTCAATGTAACGAGGAGCCGCCGACGAATCTCCTGTAAGTATATTTCCCCAGTTACCCTGAGTATCAATCAACAAATCCTTTTGTCCCAATTGCACAAGAGCATCGCCAATCGATGCATCGCCATGAGGATGATACTGCATGGTGTTACCAATAATATTGGCCACCTTATTATATCTACCATCATCAAGTTGTTTCATGGCGTGTAAAATTCTACGTTGCACAGGTTTTAAGCCATCGTTAACATAGGGTACTGCACGTTCTAAAATAACATAAGATGCATAATCAAGAAACCAATCCTGATACATTCCGGAAAGATAGGTGACATTTCGTAAGGCCTCGGATTGAGTGCCATTTACGTCGTTTCCCATTTCCTCGGGTGTCTCCATATCTTGTGTCTCTTCACTCATAGAGAAGTTAGGGTTTAATTGTTAAAGGTTTTGATTTGAAAGCACATTGCTTTTTACTTGCAAGCATATGAGATGTGTTTACACCTCATCTTTTTCAACATGCAAATTACTGATTATAAAATCCTGTCGTTTGGGTGTGTTTTTTCCCATGTAGAATTCTAACATACCTGAAACAGAATCATCTTTCTTCATCACAACAGGATCTAATCGAATATCTTTTCCAATAAAGTGTTTAAACTCATCGGGAGATATTTCACCTAATCCTTTAAATCGGGTAATTTCGGGTTTAGCTCCTAATCTTTTTATTGCTTTATCTCTTTCTTCGTCGGAGTAACAATAATAGGTTTTGCGTTTATTTCTTACTCTGAATAGTGGCGTTTGTAATATATAAAGATGGCCACTTCTTACTAAATCGGGGAAAAATTGTAAAAAGAAAGTTATTAATAACAAACGAATATGCATACCATCAACATCGGCATCGGTAGCAATAATCACATTGTTATAACGCAAGCCATCCATTCCATCCTCGATATTTAAGGCTGCCTGAAGTAGGTTAAATTCTTCGTTTTCGTATACAATTTTTTTGGTTAACCCATAAGTATTTAGGGGCTTTCCCTTTAAACTAAAAACTGCCTGAGTATTTACATTTCTCGATTTTGTGATTGATCCACTAGCCGAATCTCCCTCGGTAATAAATATCGAAGTATCCGATTTATCTTCGTGTTTTGTATTAAAATGGGTACGGCAGTCGCGAAGTTTACGATTGTGTAAATTTGCCTTTTTAGCTCTTTCTTTTGCTATTTTTTTAATTCCCGAAATGGCTTTACGTTCCTTTTCCGATTCTAATATTTTCTTATGAAGAATATCTGCTACTTCAGGGTTTTTATGTAGATAATTATCCAAATTAGAAGTAACAAAATCTATAATAAAATTTCGAACCGAAGGACCATTAGGACCAATATCTTTAGAGCCTAATTTGGTTTTTGTTTGCGATTCGAAAACCGGCTCTTCAACTTTAATGCTAATTGCAGCAATAATAGAAGTTCTTATATCAGATGTATCGAAATCTTTCTTATAAAAATCGCGAATAGTTTTTACAACGGCCTCTCTAAAAGCGGCAAGATGTGTTCCTCCTTGTGTGGTATGCTGTCCGTTAACAAAGGAATAATATTCTTCGCCATATTGCCTGCCATGGGTTAATGCAATTTCTATATCCTCGCCTTGCAAATGCACAATATCGTAAAGAGGTTCTGAATTCATGTTATCGTTTAGCAGATCCAGTAATCCATGCTTTGATAAAAATCGCTGACCATTAAAATAAATCGAAAGCCCTGCATTTAGGTAAACGTAATTTTTCAGCATGCTTTCAATATACTCGGAAATGAATCTGTAATTCAGGAACATTTCCTCATCGGGATGAAAGGTAATTTTTACCCCATTTTTTTCTTCGCTAGGCTTAATTTCATCTTCCTGAACCAGAACTCCTCTTTTAAATTGGGCTTTTTTAACTTCTCCCTCTCGAAAAGATTCTATCACAAAATCGTCGGACAAAGCATTAACAGCTTTAATACCCACGCCGTTAAGTCCAACTGATTTTTTAAAGGCCTTGGAATCGTATTTTGCTCCCGTGTTCATTTTAGAGGTAACATCGATAACTTTCCCTAAGGGGATACCACGACCATAATCGCGAACTGTTACTTTTCTATCGGCTATTCCTACTTCTATTGATTTACCAATTCCCATGGCAAACTCATCAATAGAGTTATCAATTACCTCTTTTAACAGGATATAGATACCATCGTCGTGGGAAGATCCATCGCCAAGCTTACCGATATACATACCAGGTCGTTTACGAATATGCTCTTTCCAATCTAATGTACGTATTGAGTCTTCTGAATATTTTGCAGTCATGAAAAATCACATTTTTACAAATATAACTAAAAGAACGATTCCTTAGAAAGTAGTTTATCAACAGGCTGTTAAAACGAAGCAAAAATACCCTTGTAAAAAGATAATTTATTTAACTTATTTCGTTAAAAATCAATTAAAATGATTTTCATGATCAAATTCATTCCAAATTAGAGGCTGTTTAAAATTTGATAAATTAAGATCTTTTATTTAACATTAATAGGTTAAATACGTCGAAATAACAAATAAAAAAGGAGATTTAAAATAATCCGTATCGAAGCAATTTTTTTACAAGCAAGCAAATTGTTAATATCTCAATCGAGGCCACTCCAATAAATAAACCTGCAGTAGCGTAAGTTATTCCTTTAATTTTTCGTCCAACTTTAATCTGCTTAAACCCACGTTTTAAAGTCCACCATTTGGTTATTTTATAAACTCCATAACCTAAAAGTAGGCCCAAAATCATTCCTCCCATTACATCGCCAGGAAAATGAACTCCTAAATATATACGGGTATAAATTACCAATAATGACCAAGAAAAAACAAAAAATGAGTACAATCTATTTTTAAATAAAAGAGAAGTAAACAGAGCGAACCCAAATGTATTTGTGGCATGAGAAGATACAAATCCATATTTTCCTCCGGTATATCCACTTACCAAATTCACCACTCCTTTTAAGGATGGATCGTGACTAGGACGAAAACGTTCAAATACATTTTTAAACAATTGAGTAGAAATTTGATCGCATAAAAAAACCAAAACAAATGCTCCTAAAATCCACCAAAGAGCTTCTTTCCCTTTAAATTTATAAATTTGATAGAGTACTAGAAGATACAATGGAATCCAGAATTCTTTACGGGTAAAGAACATCATTACAACATCCCAGAATGGAGAATTAAAGCTGTTTAGCCAAATTAACAAGTCTTTATCCAGTTGAATTAGGGTTTCCATTGGCAGGTCGTATATTTATTGATTAATTGCTTTCCAAATCATATCCTTCAGTTCCATAATGCCTTTCTGAGCAACAGAAGATATAAATACATAAGGAATTTCAGGTAAATCTTCTTTAATTTCATCCATAAGCTCCTCATCCAGCATATCTGATTTTGTGATGGCTAGTAATCGTTGCTTATCGAGCAACTCTGGATTAAACTGCTTGAGTTCGTTAAGGAGTACTTTGTATTCTTTGTGAATATCATCACTATCGGCGGCAACCATAAATAACAGCACAGAGTTACGTTCTATGTGTCGTAAAAATCGCAATCCTAAACCACGACCTTCGTGGGCTCCTTCAATAATTCCCGGAATATCGGCCATCACAAACGAACGATCGTCGCGATAAGCTACAATTCCTAAATTTGGTACTAGAGTGGTAAAATGGTATTCTGCAATTTTTGGTTTGGCGGCAGAAACAACTGATAATAAAGTAGATTTGCCAACACTTGGGAATCCGACTAAACCAACATCTGCCAATACTTTAAGTTCCAAAATAACCGATCGCTCTACTCTTTCGCCACCCGATTGTGCATATCGCGGTGTTTGATTGGTTGATGAACGAAAATTCCAGTTTCCTAATCCACCACGTCCACCTTTTACGAGAATTTTTTCTTCGCCATCTTCGGTTACATCAAAAATAACCTCACCGGTTTCGGCATCGCGAGCAACTGTTCCCAAAGGAACCTCAATAACCTCATCCTGTCCATCGTGTCCGGTACTCCGACTCTGACTACCAGAACCTCCATCACCACCGAATACATGGCGACTAAACTTCAAGTGTATTAAAGTCCACAATTGAGCGTTCGCACGAATAATAATGTGTCCTCCTCGTCCACCATCACCACCATCTGGTCCTCCTTTCATCGTAAGCTTATCACGATGAAGGTGAGTAGAACCACTTCCTCCGGCTCCGGAGCGACAAAATATTTTTACGTAATCAACAAAATTAGACCCCGACATAATTTTTTCTTCTATTGCATTTCTGCGTAAACAGGTTTTACTGATAATTCGGATTCTATCAGCTTAGAAATTCTTTCCAGAACTTCCTCTGTTGTACCCATGGCATCAACAGAGTGATAAACCCCTTGTTTTTGATATTGAACTGCAATTGGCGCAGTTACATTATCATAGATTCGTAAACGCTTTTCTATTACCTCACGTCCACTGTCATCTGGTCGTCCTGAAGTTTCTCCTCTTTTCAAAAGCCGTTGAATCAGTTCCTCTTCTTCAACTTTCAGTTCAACCACTATATTAACAATACTATTTCGCTTGGCCAGCATATCTGCAAATACAGGTATTTGTCCCTCGTGCCGGGGCATTCCGTCATATACAAAGCCTTTAGCCTGCTTGTGAAAGTCTAAAAATTTCTCAACAATACGGTATGCTAATTTATCTGGAAAGAAATTCCCTCCATCAATTAATCTTTTTGCCTCTAATCCTTCAGGAGTTGCTTTTTTAATCTCTTCGCGGCACACATCCCCGGTTGAAAGATGAATAAAATTAAATTTCTCCTGTATTAATTTAGATTGAGTTCCTTTTCCTGATCCCGGAGGTCCAAACAAAATAATATTCAACATTTTTATTCAATTACTGTATATACGTCTGGCAGATTTCTACCCATTCCGTCATAATCTAATCCCCTACCAACAATAAAATCGTTAGGAATATCCATTCCTACGTAGTCAATTTTTATGTCGCGAATTAAAGCATCAGGTTTAAATAACATAGTGGCTACCAAAACTTCCTTTGCATTGTAATCTTTAATTTGCTCAAGAGTGTTAGAGATTGTAATTCCAGTATCAACAATATCTTCAAGCAAAACTACCGTACGATCGTTTAAGTCTTCGGTGAATCCCATTAATTTTTTCACTTTACCTGTTGTTTGCATTCCACCTTCGTATGAAGATAATCGCATAAAAGTAATTTGCGCATTTTCAACTGTAATTTGCTTCATCAAATCCGAAGCAAACATGAATGATCCGTTAAGAATACAAATAAACAAAGGATCTTTACCTTTCAGATCTTCGTTCATTTTCTCAGCCATTTGTGCAATTACCGTATCAATTTTCTCAGCAGGAATTGACACTTTAAATTCTCGATCCAGAAGTTTTACTGTTTTCATTTTGGTTCTAATTTTGTCTTAGTTGTCCGATCCCCCCATCAGTAAAAAATTCCTGAAATACCGGGCTATTAAGGCAATGCCCTAAATTATCGTGTTTGTAATCTATAATTTTTCCTTGTCAGGAAATAAAAAATGTTTCAATCCCACTGTGCTACATACATATTTTTTTTTCATTTTTACAGTTCAAAAAAGTAATTAATGCAGTTCACAAATTGGAATTAAAACTATTCCTGATTTTGCTGCAAAAATACAATTTTTTGTCATTTTATTTATTAAATTCACGAATAAAACCACATGAAAGCAAAAGTAAGCATTATAATGGGCAGTACATCTGACCTGCCAGTGATGGAAAAAGCAGCAAAAGTGCTTAATGATTTTAAGATTCCTTTTGAAATCAACGCCTTATCGGCACACAGAACTCCAGAGGAAGTAGAAAAATTTGCTAAGAATGCAAAAAATAATGGCATTCAGGTAATTATTGCAGGAGCAGGAATGGCAGCTCATTTACCTGGAGTAATTGCCGCAATGACACCAATACCTGTAATTGGTGTACCTATTAATGCATCGCTTGATGGAATGGATGCACTTTTAAGTATTGCCCAAATGCCTCCAGGAATTCCTGTGGCCACAGTAGGAATTAATGGCGCGATGAATGCTGGAATTCTTGCTAGTCAGATATTAGCTGTTGGCGATGAAAAATTACAACAGGCAGTAGTTGAATTTAAAGAAAGCCTAAAAGAAAAAATTGTAAAAGCTAACGAAGAATTGGCTAGCGTAAAATTCGACTACAAAACTAACTAGTAAGCAATATAAAATATATTTAAAAATCTGCATTTCATTATGATTTGCAGATTTTTTGTTTTAACTTAACAATCAGAACCTTCTATTCGACTTATACATTTTTAATCAAACGAATTGTTCTTTACACTATCCTTACAATTCGAAATAAGCTAATAGACTAAAACACTCTCAAATACACTATATAATTTAAAATTGCATACGAACATTTATTACAAAATAAGAAGTTTTGTTTACTTGCTCACATAGAAATATACAATATGAATAAGTATTTTTTATTATTCATATTACTAATTCCTATTAAATTATTAGGTTCAAACGAAAATAGACCCGCAGGTGCAAGATCTGATGGTATTGGGAAAGCTTCGGTTGCAATTATCGACACCTGGGCAAGTTTCCATAATCAGGCAAGCTTGGCTCTTTTAAAGAAAAAATCATTTGGTGCATATTACGAAAATCGCTTTCAAAGCAAAGAGCTAAGCACAAAAGCCTTTTGTTTTAATTTCCCTTCAAAACTGGGAACTTTCTCACT
Organism: uncultured Marinifilum sp.; assembly: GCF_963677195.1. Classification (NCBI taxonomy): domain Bacteria; kingdom Pseudomonadati; phylum Bacteroidota; class Bacteroidia; order Marinilabiliales; family Marinifilaceae; genus Marinifilum; species uncultured Marinifilum sp. Next base: position 1,402,488 of record NZ_OY781918.1, on the reverse strand, counting down.
AAATTACACTCAATTTGGCTTTAACTTATACAAAGAATCGAAAATTGGAATTAGCTATGCACGAGCATTAGGCCAACACTTTTGGGCAGGACTACAATTCGATCAAATTAAAAAGGAACTTAATGCCGAATATGGCTCGCAAACCAAATATACATTTGAGTTGGGCATACTTGCAGAAATATTTCCTGATTTTTTTCTTGGTTTCCATTTATTTAATCCAACACAAGAAGAATTTACTACTTGGGAATATAGTGATGAAATTCCCACCATAGGGCGATTTGGCTTTTCATGGAAATTTTCAAACGGTGCAATTCTTAGCTCAGAAATACTTAAAGATCTTGATAATGACATACAAATTAAAGGAGGCATAGAATATCCTGTAAACAAACAGTTTTTTATTAGAGCCGGCGCGTACAATCATCCTAATTCGATTAGTTTAGGTTTAGGATTTAATTTCTCCCTCATAAAAACAAACATTGCTTTTTCGCGACATCCTGTACTAGGCTATACCCCTTCTGCCGATTTAAGTATCACCTTTTAGTCTCTTCTATGAAATTGATGCTAAAAATAACAGCTGCCTTAATTCTAATTTGCACCACATTACTTGTACATGCACAGAATACGGTAAATCAGAATGATTTAATTGAAAATTTAATTGAAAACATTGCCGAGCAAAGCGAAGAAGAACTAGATTACACCAATTTACTGGAAGAAATATCGGAGCTTATGGCCAGGCCTTTAAACATTAATTCTGCAACACCAGCCGACTTACAGAAGCTTTATTTTCTTAATCAAAATCAAATTAATAGTTTGATTGAATATCGCAAAAGCAACGGTGAAATTCTTAGCATTTACGAATTACAGTTAATTCCCGGATTCTCATTCGAATTAATTAAAAATATTGAACCATTAATAAGCGTAAATCAAAGCACAAAAAAAATTCAAACTACAAAAAGAGCTCAAAATTTAATATTATTAAGAACCGAAAGAACAATAGAAAAGGAAAAAGGATACAAAACAGAAAACGATAATTCCAAATATCTGGGAAACCAATGGAAATATTACTCCAGAATCCATTCAACAATTCCGAATAAAGGATTAGAATTTGGTATAACAGCAGAAAAAGACAAAGGAGAAGCTTTTTTCGAAAAAAACAACAGCGAGGGGTTCGACTACTACTCGGCTCATTTACAAGTAAAAAGAGATGGCTTTCTTCGTCAGATAAATATTGGAGATTATCAGGTAAAATTTGGTCAGGGAGTAAGTTTATGGTCGGGCCTAGGAGGTAGAAAATCAAGCCTTACAACACAAAATTCGAGAAGATATCAAGGCATACGCTCCTACAAATCGGCCGATGAAAATAAATTTTTTAGAGGTATGTCATTCATTTTAAAACCTCTTAAAAATACAAAATTGGCGGTTTTTGCTTCATCGAAAAAAATAGATGCCAGCACCGATAAGGACACAATAACAAATTTTGCTTCGAGTATTGTTAATACAGGATTTCATAGAAACGCCAACGAAATAGCCAAAGAAAAGAAGCTTAGCGAAAAAGTAATAGGTTCCTATTTTTTACTCAACCTAAAAACTCTGGAAATTGGCCTTTCTTATCTTCAATACGAATATTCGCCAGAAATTATACCGCAAGAAAGCACTAATACTTATTATAATTTTAAAGGCAAAAACAATTATAATCTCAGTCTAGCGTATCAAAGCCAAATTAATTCGATTCATTTTTTTGGCGAAGCTGCCCGAAGTAAGTCTGGCGGACTAGGAATTCTACAAGGAGCCGATATTCAGGTTCATTCGCAATTAAACTTAGAAATTATTTACAGAAAATACACTGAAGATTATCATGCGCACTATGCAAGCTCTTTTTCCGAACAAAGTAAAGCACAAAACGAGGAAGGAATATATTTAGGTGTTGATTTTCATCCTTTTCCAAAATGGACAGTAAAAGCTTATTACGACCAATTCGAGTTTCCATGGCTAAGATATACTGCAAATTCTCCTGGAAATGGACACGAATATTTTGCTCAGCTTGAGTATACTCCCAATGAGAAAGTATCGGGATATTTTCGTTTTAAACAAGAAAATAAAGCAGAAAATAACAATTCAACACCTATAAAATACCCGGTTGAAATTGAGAAAACTCAGTACAGAGTGCATATATCTGCCAAACCAGCAGCGAATTGGGAAATTCGAAACCGATTAGAATTCTCACATTTCAAAAAAGAAAATCTGCATGAAAATGGCTTTCTTATTTATCAGGATTTAATTTATAGATTTTCGAGCATTCCAATGAATATTAGTCTTAGATATGCTATTTTCGACACCGACTCGTACAACACCAGAATATATGCTTACGAAAACGACATACTATATGCATTTTCGGTTCCAGCATACTATTTACAAGGAAATAGATTTTATCTAAATTTGAATTATAAAATTGGTTCGAAATTAACTTTGTATGCCAGATATTCACAAACTAAATACAGTAATATTGAAAGTATAGGCTCGGGAACTTCAGAAATATCAGGCAACACAAAATCGGAATTGAAAGTACAGTTAAGGTTCAAATTTTAAATATTATGGTTTTCAGTTCCATTTTCCTTTTGTATTTTCGAGATCTAAAATCAATAAAAATAATTTACCAGAATTTTTATTTATGAAAAAACTACTCAATTCCTATAAAACAAGTGGAGATGGGAAATGCTTTGGTTGTTCTCCCGAAAACGAACAAGGATTACAAATGCAATTTTTCGAGCAAGACGAATACATCATTTCTGAATGGGAACCCAAAAGTCACCTTTCGGGATTTAAAAACATTTTACATGGAGGTATTCAAACTACAATTTTAGATGAAATTGCCTCTTGGGTAGTATTCATAAAATGCAAAACAGCAGGAGTTACCACTGCCATAAATGCAAAATTTAAAAATTCTGTTTTTACTGATAAAGGAAAATTAACCGTTCGTGCCAAACTAATTTCCAAAGACCGAAGATTCGCAAATATTCATGCCGAAATTATTGATAATGAAGGTAAAATTTGCTCAGAAGCTGAAGTTAGATATATGATTTTTCCGCAAGAAATGGCTATTAAAAAATTTGAATACCCAGGTATCGAAGCTTTCTATGAATAAAAATTAAGCAAGATCGATTTCTGATTTATATTTTTCCCATCGCTTTTCCTCCTTCTCCATAAATCGACCGAATTTATAGGGAGGATCGATGGAAAAATTCATTTCTTCTCCAGTATTTGGATGCTCAAATTTTAAACCCGCTGCGCACAAAAACAAACCCTTACCTCGCAAAATCTCTCTATCTACACCATACAACTTATCTCCTAAAATAGGATTTCCTAATCCTGCCATGTGAATTCGCAACTGATGTGTTCTACCAGTTTCCGGATATAAATTAAGCAAGCTCAAAAATTTATTTCTAATGGAACGAGATTTTTTTACCAATTCGTAGGTACTCACAGCATCTTTCCCATCAACTTGCATATCAACAATTCCTTTTGTGGCTACAGAACCAACAACAACAGCACTGTATCTTTTTCTGATTTTTCGATTGGCAAACTGATTTCCCAAGTGAACGGCTGCATCAGCAGTTTTAGCCACCAAAAGCAATCCACAAGTGGCACTATCAATACGATGTACCGGATTAAAAACCGGCAATGCATTTTTTCGCATCGACGGACGAAGATTAAACGGCAAAGCATTTTTCACCGTTTTAAATTGATTTCCACTAACCGAAATTCCTCCCGGTTTATTAATTATTGCAATATAATCGTCCTCGTAAACTACCTCGAGCCTTAGCTCATATACTTTACTAATGGGAAGTTCCAAATCGCATAATTCAATTTTAAAACCACTCTTTACCCACAAACCTGTCGAAGCTTCCAGACCATTAACACGAATCATTCCTCTTTTAATCGCTTTTTTTATACCCTGAAAAGATGAAATACTAGTAAAAACTGTTGGAGCATAATCTTGTAATCTAATACTATCAACTCCTTTTGGTACGATATGAGCTTCTATTACTTTCACAATTATATAACTTAAGTTTCTTGTGTAAAGGTAAGATAAGAGTAAATCATTAAAAAGTTTAATTTCCTAACTAGCATTAAAAACTACTCATAAAAAATGCACTTTACTCTATTTTAATTCATTAAAAATTAAAATTACCCCCTTTTAAAATAAAGCAAACCTTTTAAATTAGGTGTTTTTATAAATTTTTAATTTAAATCATGAAGGAAATAATTTTGTATTTTAAAAATTTTACTAATTTTGCGGCTCATTAAAAAACCATCATCTGGGAAACTGGTAATTCCCGATTCGAAAGCTTTAGTTTTCATAATCGGGCCAAAAAACGAAAGGATGAAAAAGACAAATGCAGCTCGCATTTTAGATCGGGCAAACATAGAATATGAAATTATCGACTACGACGTAGATCCAATCGAATTGGGAGCAGAGCGTGTAGCTGAAAAAACCGGACAACATATTCAACACATATACAAAACTCTTGTACTTTCTGGAGACAAAACTGGAGTTATTGTTGCCTGCATTCCTGGTTCATCCGAACTAAACCTAAAATCCATTGCACAAATTAGCAAGAATAAAAAATGTGCCATGGTTCCCATGAAAAATATTCAAGAAATCACAGGTTACATTCGTGGTGGCTGCTCTCCTCTTGGAATGAAAAAAGATTTTCCTCTTTTTATAGACGAAACAGCTTTTAGCATGGAATATATTTTTATTAGTGCAGGCTTAAGAGGTAAGCAAATAAAAATAAATCCTGCCGATCTGCAATTGGTAACAAAAGCAACTGTTTCCTTAATATCAAATCCTAAAAAAGAAAGCGCATGTTAGATTGTAAAGCTATAATTTGGGATTACAATGGCACTCTGCTAAACGATTTATCGATTGGAGTAGAATGCATAAACAGAATGCTTTCGAAAAGAGAGTTACCTCTGCTATCGGTAGAAAGATATCGTGAAGTATTTACTTTTCCTGTTAAAAAATATTATGAATCTGTTGGTTTCGATTTTAATCGTGAAAATTGGGACAAAGCAGCTAAAGAATTTATTCAGCATTATACATCACTATTGCCACAATCTGAAATTTTCCCTGAAGCTCTAGAGCTATTATCGAAATTTTCGGCCAATGGAAAAAAACAATTTATTCTTTCGGCAATGGAACAAAACATGCTAAACCAATCTACCCAAAACGAAAATATCATTACTTATTTTGATGAGATTTCGGGTATTGACAATATATATGCAAGTTCGAAAATCGAAAACGGCTTACAACTGATAAAAAAATATAAGTTACAAGCTAAAGAGGTTTGCCTTTTGGGCGATACCACTCACGATTACGAAGTAGCCAAAAAGTTAGGATGCCAATGTATATTAATAGCAGCAGGCCATCAATCCTACAACAAATTAAAACAGACAGGTTGCCCAATTGTGGTCAATCATCTAAACGATATTATAAAGAATTAAAACAACCATTTTTATTTTTAAGCAACCAATTTTATTTACTAAACAATCATTTTTAAGATGAAAAAACTAATTGTAATTTTCGCTGTTCTTGTTTCATTTGCTGCTAGCGCACAAAATTTTCAGTTACACCGCGATTTCGACAGAGATCTATTCACATCTACTTTCGAGATGTTTAAAATGGACAAATGGGGTAATACTTTCACATTTGTAGATTTTGATTATGATGCAGAAAATGGAATTAACCAAGGTTATTTCGAGATTGCTCGTGTATTAAAAACTGAAAAAATGCCAATTGGTTTACACATTGAGTACAATGGTGGATTAGGTAATTTTAAAATTGCAGAAGATGTTCAAGGTGGTTATACCATTAACAATGCATGGATTTTCGGTTTAAACTACGCAAAAGGTGGTGCTAAATCAGGATTCTCTACTTATGCAGGTTACAAAGCTATTAAAGATGCTGGTAAAGCAAACTTCCAAATTACAGGAACTTGGTATGTGAACTTTTTCGATGGAAAAATGACTTTCTCAGGTTTTGCTGATTTATGGTCAGAAAATTGTGACGAGGATGCTGTTGGTGTATCAGATGAACTAGTATTCTTAACTGAGCCTCAGTTATGGTACAATGCTACTAAAAACCTTTCTTTAGGTGGTGAGATTGAAATCTCAAATAACTTTGCAGGCGACGATTTCGAAGTTCGTCCTACTTTAGCTGTAAAATGGAATTTCTAATCCAAAAACTAAACCATCATGTTAGATAAGTTTTTTAATATCACCGGAAATAAATCCACTCTTCGTACCGAGATTGTTGCAGGTATCACCACTTTTATGACCATGGCGTATATATTAGCGGTTAACCCTGATATTTTAAGTGCTACCGGAATGGATAAAGGTGCTGTTTTTACAGCTACGGCTTTATCGGCAGTAATCGCAACTTTAGTTATGGCATTGGTAGCAAAATTACCCTTTGCCCTAGCACCAGGAATGGGATTGAATGCATTCTTTGCATTTACCGTAGTTCTAGGAATGGGCTATAGCTGGCAATTTGCTTTAACTGCAGTTTTTCTTGAAGGTATTATCTTCTTAATTCTTACTGCCTTTAATATTCGTGAGTTAATCGTAAATTCTATTCCTTTAAACCTTAAACATGCCGTATCTGTTGGTATCGGTTTATTTATTGCATTCATCGGATTAAAAGGTGCTGGCGTTATTATTGATAATCCTGCAACACTAGTTAGCCTTGGAAATATGAAAGATCCAAGTGTTATTGTTGGTTTAGTAGGTATTTTAATAACTGGAGTTCTTTTCGCCAGAAATGTAAAAGGATCTTTACTTATTGGTATTCTGTTCTCAACTGTTTTAGCTCTTATTTTAGGAGTTGCACACATGCCGGATAATTATCAGTTTGTAAGCTTACCACCATCATTATCTCCAATCTTCTTCCAGTTCGATTTCTCGCAAATTTTTACTATCGATATGGCAATTGTATTGTTTACATTCCTTTTTGTTGATATGTTCGATACAGTAGGAACTTTAGTTGGTGTAGCTTCTAAAGCTGATATGTTAGACAAAGATGGTCGTGTACCCCGTGTCAAGCAAGCCCTTTTTGCCGATGCTATTGGAACTTTCTTTGGATCTATTTTAGGAACATCAACGGTTACAACTTATGTTGAAAGTGCTGCTGGTGTATCCGAAGGTGGAAAAACAGGTATGACTGCTTTAACAACTGCTGTTATGTTTGCCTTGGCATTGTTATTTGCTCCTATTTTCATTATGATTCCTTCTGCAGCTACGGCTCCAGCTTTAGTTATTGTTGGTTTATTCATGATGTCGCCAATTATGAAAATCGATTTAAATGATTTTACAGAATCGATTCCAGCATTCCTTTGTATTATTATGATGCCACTTACCTACAGTATTGCTGATGGTATTGTGTTTGGAATGTTATCATTTGTTGCTTTAAAATTATTTACCGGACGTTACAAAGAAATAAGCCCAGTAATGATTGTAATTGCAATTCTATTTATAATCAAATTCTACTTTGTATAGTCTTTCTATTCAATTAGAACAACACATATTTAAAACCCTTTTCGTTTCTTGCGAAAAGGGTTTTTTCATACTTAAGAACCAATAAGAATGTTCTGATTTACATTCTTTCTAGAAAAAACAAAACACTCACGACTGCATATTTATCATCAATAACTACTTATTCATAACATTTTAACAGACTTTCATCCTAACTTTTAAGTTTTTACTGCGTAAATATCACAAACTTATACCCCAAAAGAGAAAGATATGAGAGCAGGAAAGGGATTATACTACATGTTGGCCATTATATTTCTAATGATGGCTTGTGACACATCAAAACATGAACTTGAAATTAAAACTACCAATGCAGTAAATACGGAAGAAAATGCAATGATTAATTGTATTCTCGAAAACCTGTTAAACGAGGTAGAATATAACATTCTTAGTATTAATACAGGAATAGAAACTAAGCAAGATTCGTTTCCAAAGGTAAAAGTAAGTTACAGCAACTCCCTAAATACTACTCAATCTATTATTGTAGATTACGGCATAAATTATCAATTAGATTATCTTGGACACGAAAAAAAAGGTAAAATTAACACTACAATTTCTGGCGAATACACCAAAGCAAATTGCATTCAAATTATACATTTCGAAGAATTCTATTTTAATAACTTAAAAATATCCGGTTCTATCGATTTAGAAACACTCCCTTTTAGCGAAAGTAACAACTTACGTTTTTCAATCACTTACCGTGATATTAAATTTGAATCGGAAGCGGGACAAACATATACTGTAAATGGCAGTAAAACTAAAGAGTGGATAGAAGGATTTGATACAGATAACCCGTGGGATGATCAATTCTTTATTAGTGGAACAATCTTTGGTGTTAATTCAGAAAAAAGAGAATATAATGCTGAGATATTAACACCCTTGTTAATAAGTCGCGCATGTGAGTTTATAACGCAAGGCGAAATTAATTTTTCTGTAGAAAACGAACAGTGCATTTACAATTATGGCAATGGCAAATGCGACAACAAAGGCTTTTTTACTCGCAACGAAAAAACAACTAATTTCGAATTTGGAAGATATGAATTTAGATATTCAAAATAATTTTTCGTAATTCCTTTTAGCTTATGAAATAACAAGTTACCTAACTTAACTAAAATAATAAAGCCCCAAAAGGGGCTTTATATGTGAAATATGTATTTTAAAGTAAAGTTTAGAAATATATAATCTATTTTTCTACTTCACTTCCTTTTATAGGGTTCGATTTATCTGGTAAAATAAGGTTTAACACAACACCTACAACCGATGCAAGACCAATTCCTGCCAAAGAAAAATTACCATAAGTAATTTGTGCTCCTCCAATACCAACTGTTAGCACAACCGATACAATTACCTGATTTCTAGTTTTTGTAAAATCTGTTTTAGCATCGATCAATGTTTTAATACCAATACTTGCAATTAAGCCAAACAGAAGTAACATTATACCTCCTAAAACCGCTTGTGGTATTGTTTTTAGAAAAGCACTCACTTTTCCTATTAAAGAAAATACCAATGCTGTAATAGCTGATATTCTAAGTACACGAGGATCTATAACCTTTGTAAGTGCAATTGCTCCTGTTACCTCTGAATAAGTTGTATTTGGAGGTCCACCAAAAAATCCGGCGAAAGCTGTAGCAACACCATCTCCTAATAAAGTTCTGTTTAAACCAGGATTTTTCACAAACTGCTTATTTGCAACTCCACCAATAGCGTACATATCACCTACGTGCTCTATAATTGGTGCAAAAGCTACTGGTATCATATAAATTACAGCACTCCAATTTAATTCGGGACGAACAAATTCTGGCAATGCAAACCATGCAGCATCCTTAATTGGAGTAAAATCGACTTCGCCTAATACAATTGACAAAAGATAACCTACAACAATTGCAGCAAATACAGGAATTAATTTTAGCATTCCTTTTGTAAAAACAACAACAACGATAGCTGTTAATAAAGCAGCAGTTGAAATTGCCCAATTTGTTTTTGCCATACCTACAGCTACATCAGCAAGTGATAAACCAATAAGCATAATAACAGGACCTACCACGATTGATGGAAAAATTTTCTCGATTACTCGTAATCCCCAAACTTTGATAATACCGGAAACAAGTCCGTATACCAAACCAACTGCAATTAACCCCGATAAGGTTCCTGGTAAACCATATAATTTAGTTGCTGCAACAATAGGTGCAATAAAAGCAAAACTACTGCCCAAAAAAACAGGAACCATACCTTTTGTGATTAAATGAAAAATCAAGGTTCCGATTCCTGCTGTAAATAATGCGACTGCTGGGTCAATACCAACTAATAACGGGACTAGCACTGTTGCTCCAAAGGCAACAAATAAAAACTGAACTCCCAGTACAATTCTTTTGGCGGGGCTCTGTATTCCCTGCTCATTAGGATTTTGAAATAGATTCATAAAATGGATTTAAAAATTTTCAAATTGGCGCAAAGATAACAAGTAAGTTTGAATTGGCAAAGTCGAAAATACCAATCAATCAACGCAAAGGAGTGCGTAATTAACATTTCACAAGAAAATATCTCTATTTTAAAATCATTAGTAAAATAGCTTATAGCACCTAAAATGAATAGTTCAAATAAAGAAAATCCAAGAAGTATTAAAGATAATAATTATGCGAAAAAAAAATTAGAATTTAATATCTCGAACCATAAGTTGGGTTTCCACTTTTCCCATATATTCGTTTTCCTGAAGACAGTAACAAACATCGAAAGGGGTTCCGCTGGAAATTTTCGGATATATATTACCCATAGAAAATGCAATTCCACCTTTTACATCGCCTTCACGTATGTCATCAACCACAGAAAGTTTTAAATGCTCTTTGTTTCTACCAACCGGACGACTATAACCGTAATCAACTACTCTTTCGCTAACAAAAACAGGAGTCATATTTTTTGGTCCGAAAGGTTCAAATTGCTTTAATATTCTAAAAAACTTAGGAGTAATATCCGATAATTTAATGCTTGCATCAATGCTAATTTGCGGTACTAACATATCATCGCTTATATTCTCACAAACATATTCTTCGAATCGTTGCTGAAAAGCACTAACATTTTCAATTTTCATAGTTAATCCAGCAGCATATTTATGCCCTCCAAAATTTTCCAGTAAATCGCTACATGCCGAAATTGCCTGATACAAATCAAACCCCTCAACCGATCGTGCACTTCCTGTTGCAAAGCCGTTAGACTCGGTAAGAATAACCGTTGGCTTATAATAAGTTTCGATCATTCTTGATGCCACAATTCCAATTACGCCTTTGTGCCAGTTGCAATCGTATAAAACAGTACTTTTTTTCGCCAGTAAAGTTTTATTCTTTGCTACTCTATCGAGAGCCTCATCAGTAATACTATGATCTAGTTCTTTTCTATCTTCGTTTAAATCATTAATGGTATCACCAATAAGAGTTGCAGCTTCTTCTTTGTCGGATATTAATAATTGTACCGCACGATTACCCGATTGTATTCTTCCAGCAGCATTAATTCTCGGTCCTATTTTAAAGACAATATCATTTACTCCTAAATCTTTGGTTACTCCTGCCAACTTAAGAATTGTTTTTAGCCCTAAGCCTGGATTTTCGTTCAATTGTTTTAAACCAAAATAGGTAAGAACTCTGTTTTCTCCAGTAATTGGCACAATATCCGAAGCAATACTAACTGCTAACAAATCTAAAAGCGGCATTAATGTTTCAAATTTCCACTCTTTTTTTTGGGCCAGTCCCTGCATTAACTTAAAACCTACGCCACAACCCGAAAGTGCATCGCATGGGTAATCACAATCTTCTCTTTTAGGATCAAGAACAGCAACAGCATTTGGCAAAATTTTATCTGGAGTATGGTGGTCACAGATAATAAAATCGATTCCCTTTTCTTTGGCATACGCAACTTTATCGCTTGCTTTTATTCCACAATCGAGAGCAATTACAAGAGAATAATTTTTCTCGGCGGCATAGTCTATTCCTTTAATTGATATCCCATAACCTTCGGAATAACGATCGGGAATATAATAATCAATATAATCGAAATGAGATTTTAAATAGGTATAAACTAAAGCAACCGAAGTGGTACCATCAACATCGTAATCGCCATACACCATTACGCGCTCTTGTTTATCCATAGCAATTTCAAGGCGTTCGACTGCCTCAGCCATATCTTTCATTAGAAAAGGATCGTGTAAATCATCTAAACTAGGGCGAAAGAAAGCCTTGGCCATCTCGAAAGTAGTGATTCCTCTCTGCACTAACAGATTGGCTATCACACGATCAACACCTAATGATTCCATAAGAGTCTCAACCGTTTCATCATCGCCAGGCTCATTTATTACCCATCTCTTTTCCATATTCAAGAATTTAGCTAGCCAAATTAGTCAATTTCCAACGTCATATCAAACAGATTGGCAATATGATTTTTAAGATTATGTTTTACCTCTTCAATATCAAGCTCTTTGCCTAATTCTTTTTTTAGTGAAGTAACACCTTTATCAACAAAACCACAAGGATTAATATAATCGAAATATTTTAAGTCGGTATTAACATTAAAAGCTAGGCCATGCATGCTAACCCATCGGCTTACCCTTACTCCAATTGCACATATTTTACGCACACGAGGAGTGCCAACATCTAGCCAAACACCAGTAGCACCATCTAGTCTTGTGCCTGTTAAACCGTAATCGGCTATACAATTAATTACTGCTTGCTCTAAGTTTTCAATATACTTCTTAATGCCCATATCGTATGTTTCCAAATTCAATATCGGATAAGCAACAATTTGTCCGGGTCCATGGTATGTAATATCTCCGCCCCTATTAATTTTATGAAAAGTGGCCTCTTTTGCCTGAAGCTGCAACATATTAAGAAGCATATTTTGCTCCTTCCCACTTTTACCTAAGGTATAAACATGCGGATGCTCGCAAAAAAGCAAATAGTTATCTGATAATTTTTTCTGATCTTTTGGCAGGTCTGAATTGGCCTGCTTAGAAGCTAATACCTCATCGAACAAAGATTCTTGATAATCCCAGGCTTTTTTATAATCTATTGATCCTAAATCTCTAAAAATTGTTTTAATCATTTTTTTAAAGCTCCATTAATTTTTAATGCATTCACGTGGCGTTCTGCGTGATAAGAAGAACGAACAAGAGGTGTACTTTCAACAAATGAAAATCCTTTTTCCAATCCGACTTGTTCGTATTTTTTAAATGTCTCGGGATTTATATACTCCTGTAATTCAAGATGTTTTCTTGTAGGCTGTAAATACTGACCAATGGTCATAACCTTAACACCAACAGCCAACAAATCGTCCATTACCTGATAAATTTCTTCTTCTGTTTCGCCTAAGCCAAGCATAATTCCAGATTTGGCAACAATACCCGAATCGGCAATTTGTTTTAATACCTTAAGACTAAGGTCGTATTTTGCACGGCTACGAACACTTGGAGTTAACCTTCGAACCGTTTCCAAATTATGCGAAATTACTTCAGGGTTTTCATTAATTACTTTCTGAATATCACTCTCTACACCATTAAAATCGGGTATTAAAACCTCAAGTGTTGTATGTGGATTTACTTTCTTAATCTCCCTAATGGTTTCGGCCCAAATTCCAGAACCTCCATCATCCAAATCGTCACGATCAACCGAAGTAACCACAGCATGCTTCAATTTCATTAATTTAATGGAACGAGCTAAACGTATCGGCTCTTTGGTATCTACCGCAAGTGGTTTTCCTGTAGGAACATTACAAAATTTACATGCCCGGGTACAAATATTTCCCAAAATCATAAATGTTGCAGTTCCATTTCCCCAGCATTCACCTACATTCGGACATTTTCCACTAGAACAAATTGTATGTAATCCATGTTCTTGCACAATACCATTTACATAAGCGTAATCGTCACCTTTTGGCAACTGTATTTTTAACCAATCTGGCTTTCTTTTTATCTTCATTTCTGATCTCCTAACTTTATAGCTATCAATCAATTTTCAGAATTGATTATCAAGCCTTAAACTATCATAGCAAAACAAATTATCTGTAAAAATATAATTCATGCAAAGGTATTCGAAAGCTTTAAAAAAACATTGAGTTTCTTCTTGTTTTTAAACTGATCGAATAGACTTTAGTTATTTTTATTAAATCTAAATACCATTAATAAAACTGCAATATTAAAAAATTAAAAGCTCTTTACAATACATATTCAAATTCATTTACTTTTTTTTGGTCTGCGCATATTAAGAACAATGTATTTTAAAACATCAGGCATAAAATATTACAATTTATTATATTTTTTATAAGCATTTATTTACATGCATTCACATATTGCACAGATTATTATATCTTTGCACCCGAATAAACTTTATTGAGATTAAGATGAATGCGTTAGAACTTAGTGAACAAGAGATCATTAGAAGAAATTCCCTAAAGGAAATGCAGAATTTGGGTATTAATCCATTTCCTGCAGCACAATATCATGTAAATAATTACTCTGCAGATATTCTGAAAGACTTCGATCCTGAAAAGAAAAACCTTCAAGAGGTGTGTATTGCGGGTAGAATTATGAGTCGTAGAATTATGGGTAAAGCATCTTTTATTGAACTACAGGATTCGAAAGGAAGAATTCAAGTTTACATTACAAGAGATGATATTTGCCCTGGTGAGGATAAAACTCTATACAACACAGTTTTTAAAAAGCTTTTAGATATAGGAGATTTTATAGGAATTAAGGGATACGTATTTGTAACCAAAGTAGGTGAAACTTCTGTTCACACTACCGAGCTAACTGTTCTTTCAAAATCGGTTCGTCCACTTCCTGTTGTTAAAGAGAAAGATGGAAAAGTTTACGATGCTTTTAGCGATCCAGAGATGCGTTACCGTCAGCGTTATGTCGATTTGGTAGTAAATCCGGAAGTAAAAGATGTTTTCTTAAAAAGAACCAAGGTGATCAATTCAATGCGTGAATTGTTCAACAGTAAAGGTTATTTAGAAGTTGAAACTCCAATATTACAGGCGATTCCTGGTGGAGCTTCTGCTCGTCCGTTCGAAACACATCACAATGCTTTGGATATTCCTTTGTACATGCGTATTGCTAACGAATTATATCTAAAACGTTTAATCGTAGGTGGTTTCGATGGTGTTTACGAGTTTGCTAAAGACTTCCGTAACGAAGGAATGGACAGAACTCATAATCCTGAGTTTACTGTAATGGAAATTTATGTTGCCTATAAGGATTACAACTGGATGATGGACTTTACAGAGGAAATGATTGAAAAAGTAGCAATGGATCTTCACGGACAAACTAAATTAATGGTTGGTGATAAGGAAATTGACTTTAAGCGTCCTTACAAACGAATATCGATGATTGATTCTATTAAAGAACACACAGGAATCGATATTAACGGTATGGATGATGTTCAGCTTCGTGAAGTTTGCAATCAATTAAATATTGAGGTTGATGAAACTTTTGGTAAAGGAAAATTAATCGACGAAATTTTCGGCGAAAAATGTGAAGGTAATTATATCCAACCTACTTTTATTACCGACTATCCTGTTGAAATGTCTCCTCTTTGTAAAAAGCACAGAGATAATCCTGAGCTAACAGAGCGTTTCGAATTAATGGTAAATGGAAAAGAAGTTTGTAATGCTTACTCGGAATTAAACGATCCTATCGATCAGCTGGAAAGATTTCAGGAGCAAATGAAATTAAGTGAGAAAGGTGACGATGAAGCTATGTTTATCGATATGGATTTTGTTCGCGCTTTAGAATATGGAATGCCTCCAACATCGGGAATGGGTATTGGTATCGATCGCTTAACCATGCTAATGACAAATTCACAATCGATACAAGATGTTTTATTCTTCCCTCAAATGAGACCAGAGAAAAAAGCCGTTGTTGATAGCGATGATAAATTTGTGGAGTTAGGAATTGCACCAGAATGGATGCCAATTATCCGTAAAGCAGGGTTCCAAACTGTTTCTGCCTTAAAAGAAGAGAAACACACAAAACTTCATCAGGATATTTGTGGATGGAACAAGAAATTAAAAATGGGACTTAAAAACCCTAGCCAGGACGAAGTAAAAGAATGGTTAGCTTAAGCAAATTCCTATAATATTATATACTATCGGAGGTTGGGAATTTTTCCCTTCCTCCGATATTTAGTAAATTAGAAGTCCGTAAATTAAAATTGACAATACCGATACCTAGAACATAGCTTCAGATATATGAACGAATCATCAAAAATTGCGATCATTGGTGGTGGTAGTTGGGCAACAGCCATTGCAAAAATTCTTATGGAAAATGTACAGGAAATAAACTGGTACATGCGAAACCCCGATACCATTAAACAATTTAAGCAGTTAAGTCACAATCCACGTTACATTACAGGAGCGGAATTCGACATCGATAAAATTAACTTTACCGATAATATCGACCAGGTTGTTCTTAATTCCGATCTAATTATTTTTGCTATTCCATCGGCTTTTTTAAAAAATGCACTTAAAAAACTTACGGTTAGCTTAGAAAATAAATTTATTGTTTCTGCAATTAAAGGAATTGTTCCTGATGAAAATCAGATAATTGGAGAATTTTTTAACGAAAAATACAATGTTCCTATAGATAATATTGGTGTTATTTCGGGCCCCTGCCATGCCGAAGAAGTAGCAATGGAACGATTATCTTACCTAACTATTTCATGTACCGATACAAAAAAAGCAAGATTTCTTGCTCTAAAACTTGAATGTGCCTACATAAAAACAACAGTTACCGAAGATATTTACGGAACCGAGTATGCTGCTGTTTTAAAAAATGTAATTGCTATAGCAGCCGGAATTTGTCATGGATTGCGATATGGCGATAATTTTCAATCGGTTTTAATATCAAATGCCATTCAGGAAATAAAACGCTTTGTAGATACTGTTCATCCTATTACCCGAGACATAAAAAGCTCTGCTTATTTGGGCGATTTATTGGTTACCTGCTACTCGCAGTTTAGTAGAAACCGAACATTTGGAACCATGATTGGCAAAGGATACACAGTAAAATCGGCACAACTGGAAATGCACATGATTGCCGAAGGATACTACGCAGTAAGCTGTATCAAGGAAATTAACGATGTTTACAAAGTACACATGCCAATTACTATGGCTGTATACAACATTCTATATGAACGCATTTCGCCTGCAATTGAAATAAAATTATTAACCGAAGATTTACGCTAGAGTAATTTTTTCACAGTACTTTTGCAGAAGACCTAAAAGGCTATTGCCTGATATAAATAATAAAAAGCAGTATGTAAATATAACTGCTTTTAATGATATTAGATTTTTAAATACAACTATTACTTTTTGCTACCACCTGTATATTTGGAGGGATATCGGTTCTGGCGGTAACAAATAGTAAATCTTAATTAGTACAAAATGGAACACATTAAGTTGAACATTGAAAAATCTCTCGACTTTGTAAGCAAAGAAGAGATTTTTAAGCACGAAGAAAATAGTAAAAAGCACTTAATCTCCCTTCACGAAGGAACCGGGAAAGGAAATGATTATGTAGGATGGGTAGAATTGCCATCTCAAATTTCAGAAGAAGAATTGAATGACATCGAGGCTACTGCTAATTCCCTAAAAGAGAGAGTTGAAGTTTTGGTTGTTATTGGAATTGGAGGCTCATATCTTGGAGCAAAAGCAGTTAACGATGCATTGGCTCATAGTTTCGACCAATTAAATGCTGGCAACGAAAATCCATTGGTTCTTTACGCCGGACAAAATATTAGCGAAGACTACCTATACGAATTAACCGATATTTTAAAAAGCGTTGAATTTGGTATTTGCGTAATTTCAAAATCGGGAACTACAACCGAACCAGCAATTGCTTTCCGTTTATTAAAAGAGTTGCTAGAAGAAAAAGTTGGTAAAGAAGAAGCTTGCAAAAGAATTGTTGCTATTACCGACGAATCGAAAGGAGCACTAAGAACATTAGCTACTCAGGAAGGTTATAAAACTTTTGTTATTCCTGATAATGTTGGTGGACGTTATTCTGTTTTAACTCCTGTTGGCCTACTTCCTATTTCTGTTGCAGGTCATGATATTAAAGAACTAGTAAAAGGAGCTAAATCGATGCAGGATTATTCTGTAACAGCTGCTTTTGAAGATAATCCGGCTTTGCTTTATGCTGCAACTAGAAATGCTTTATACAATAAAGGTAAAGGCATTGAAATTTTAGCAAATTACAATCCTAAACTTCATAACGTTGCCGAATGGTGGAAACAACTATTTGGAGAAAGTGAAGGAAAAGAGAATAAAGGTATTTTTCCTGCTAGTGTTGATTTTACAAGTGATCTTCACTCAATGGGACAGTATATTCAGGAAGGACAGCGTAATATTTTTGAGACTGTAATTTCTATTGCTAAGCCAAATCACTCTGTATTAATTCCTGAGGATAAGGATAATCTTGACAAATTAAATTTCCTAGCAGGAAAACATGTCGATGAAGTAAATAAAATGGCTGAATTAGGAACTCAATTGGCTCACGTAGATGGTGGCGTACCAAACCTACACATCGAAATGCCAAAATTGAACGAATTCTATTTAGGAGAATTATTGTATTTCTTCGAAATTGCATGTGGTGTTAGTGGCTACATTTTAGATGTTAATCCATTTGATCAGCCTGGAGTTGAAGCATACAAAAGCAATATGTTTGCCTTGCTTGAAAAACCAGGATTTGAGGAGGAAACTAAAAAAATAAAAGAAAGATTGTAATATCAATTTTTATAGGATAAAGAAAGATCGGATTATTTCCGATCTTTTTTTTTATCAACTAATTCTATTTTTTCTCCTTGCAGTTTCTTCCTATCATAATAAATTCTTGCTTTTTTACCAGTAAATTGTCCTAAGAAAAAAGCACTTACCATAATTGGGTAAGTATAAAGCTGAAAACCTAAGCCAAACAAATGCCGAAACAAAATAACAAAGGGTATTGGTGCATGAATTGCAACAAACCACATTATCGAAAACTTTCTAAACCCATGTCTAACATATCCAAAAGGTAAATTAAGTACAAAAGTAGCAAGTGCTGCAAGTAGTAAATTTATTCCCATACAAACGAATATATTAATAAAATTTGTGATAGCCGACCAATGCTATATAAATACTTAAAATTCGATACTTTTGTATGCTCCACCGAAATTTAAGTAATGAATATTTCGAACAAACTAAAAGGAATTTTATTTGCCATTACTGCAACATTAAGTTTTTCTAATGTTTATATTTTTAGCAAAATGGCCATGAAGAACATTAATTTGGCTTCGTTTGGCTTGCTATGGTTTGGTCTTGCTTTAATTTATAATCTTATTTATTATTATTTTTTTACCGAACGAAAAAATTTCAATTCTCTTTCTTCAAAATCGAAACTTAATTTATTACTTATTGGTTTTTCCGAACTAATTTCAATATCGGCCTTTTTCTTATCTATAAAACTCACTAAAAATCCTGTAATTGTATCTTTTCTGGCCAATACAAGTCCAGTTTTTGTCATCCTAATAGGATTTACTTTTTTAAGAATAAGATATAAACCAATGGCAATTGCAGGTGTTTTTGTAAGCTTAAGTGGTGTTCTTATTATGAGTTTTTCACAATCTACTTTTAATTGGAAATTACTATTAAATTCGGGAAGTATATCGGCTCTTATTTTTGCTGTTTTTTATGCTCTTAGTCTTGTTTTAGCTAAAAAACAAATAAAAAATATTCCTACAACAATAATAACTGTATGCAGAACACTATTCCTTTTTTTAGGTTTTTTAATCTATAATTTAATATTGTTTGAAACACCACACTATACTGCCAATTCATTATTTTATATTGGAGTAGGATCGATATTCGGTCCATTTTTAGGTATTTTGCTAACATTCGTTTCCTTAAAATATGTCGATGCATCGATAACAACCCTAATAGGAACTTCGAGAAGTATTTTTATTGTTTGTTCAAGTTATTTGTTCTTAAATATTTTACCCAATCAGAACCAATTATTAGGAGGGCTACTTACTATACTTGGCATTTTACTTATTACATATAATGATATGCAAATAAAGAAGCAATCTTAAGCTAAAGCACGCCGAACTTCGGATAGTAATTGCTCCTTACTAAATGGCTTAATAATATAAGCATTACAACCTGCATTATAGCATTGTTCTTCTTCTCCTTTTAGCACAAAGGATGTTTGAGCAATAATTTTAGTGTTAATATCTAATTTATTAAACTCACTTAAACATTCTAAATAATTATGGCCAGGCAAATTGGTATCCATAATTATTAAATCGGGCAATTCCGTTTTGGCTATATGTAGCATTTGAATACTATTATCGGCATGAAAAATTTTCACATCCTCGTCTTCGAAAAGTTTTTTCACATACAAATATGAATTGTAATCACTCTCAGCTATTAAGATATTTTTATTCTTCAGATCTTCACAATAGTCCACATCAGCAGTCTGAACATAGTTTTTAAATTCGCAATCATAAGGAATGGTAAAATAAAAAGTACTTCCCTTTCCAAGTTCCGATTCGAGACGAATATCACCATCGAGTAATTCCACTAAACCTTTACTAATACTCAAACCTAGTCCTGTTCCATCATTAAACTGCTCTTCTTCTCCCTGTCTAAATCGTTCAAAAATAATATCCTGTTTTTCTTTTGCAATTCCCATTCCCTGATCCTTCACATAAATTTCCACGAAAGATTTCTCTTTATTTTCTATCAAAGAAAAACCAAGTTCAATAATTCCTTTTTCCGAAAATTTAATTGAATTATTAATCAGGTTATCTAAAATTTGTCTGAAACGATTTTCGTCAGTATTAACTATAAAATTTTGATATATCTCAGGGTAATTAAGCTTTAAACGCAGCTCTGGTTTTGTTTTAAAGAGCTCATTATTTTCAAAAAATTCTAGACTTCCCCTCATTAAATCAAAAAGACTTAAATTAGTTTTCTTTATGGCCATTCTTTGCATTTCCAATTTCGACAAATCAACAATATCATCAATAAGTTGAAGTAATCTTTTTCCTGAGTGCTGTATAATATTAACGAATTGAAGCCTGTCATTATTTTCTATTTCCGAATCTATTAACAACTCAGAAAACCCCAATTATATTTCCTTCCGCATTCAGCATCGGAGTTTTTATAGTTTCTGTTACAATCCTTTTTCCATCTTTTGCCGATGAGGTCCGGCTAATAAACCTAACTCTTTTTAATGTTTTTAAAACTTCTGCACCTTTCTTGCAATATAGTTCGGCAAGCTCTTTCGGATATAAATCGAAATCATTTTTTCCAACTAATAAATTACTTGTAAGATTATTAAACTCTAAAAACTTTTGGTTCCCGGATAAATACACCCCTTCCTTATTTTTCACCCAAATCATATCAGGAACAGTTTCGAGAACTAATTTTAAATGTGATCTTTCGTTTTCAATTTCAAGTTGTGCTTGCTTTCTTGAAGTAATATCGCGTACCATAGCCCAAAAGCCCTCGGTATTTCCATCCTCATCTTTTAACTGATGAATTCGTACTTCAATTGGAACTAGGCTTCCATCTTTTCGGGTACATTCTTTTTCGTAAAGGCGGGAGTTTCCTTTAACCATTACCTCATTGTTCATAATTTGATTGTCGAGATCGACCCATTTTTCAGGGGTTAAATCATGACAAGTTAAACATATAATTTCCTCTTTTGAATAACCTAACATTTCTCTGTATGCACTATTACTCTCAATAACTTTTCCGTTAATATCGAGAACTACAAAAGCATCGTTCATACTTTCATACAAACGAGAATAATTATCTTCACGCTTTGTTAAAACACTCCTATTTTTAAAATTTTGCATTTGTTTACTCATAAACAAACCCAAAAACATTGTAATAGAAGGGTAAACAACAATTAAAGGAATATAAATATTGACAAAACAATCTAAAATTTCTTCGTATGGCAAAAATAGAGTACAAATAAGCATTACAATGTGTACCAAGAAACCCATTAATAATAGGGATTTCCATTTGTAGAGCTTATTGGTTTCGTGGAAAAAGAATTTCCATAATATACCTATGGTTCCAGAGCTAATTATTACTGCTATTCCCATAAGCATTCCATCTCCACCCATTAAGAAACGATAAAGTCCGGTTATAACAATTGCAATAATTGTAGGAATTATACCAAAAAATAAACCAGATATGGAAAGGACAACGGAACGAGTATCAAAAATAATTCCTGTTTGCAATTCCCAGGAAGACAAAATAACTACAATTGCAATTAAACCAATTACTATACCTGCAATTAGTTGATTTAAAATTGTAATCGATTTTTTATTTTTAACCCATAAATACTCGTAAAGTATACTAGAAGACAAAAGGATTGCAGCATTCTGAACTAAGCTCAAAAAAATAGAGTCACTCATAAATGAATTATAATCGGATAGTTAAATACTATTATTTATTACTACACCAAATAAATGGCAGTGAAAAATATTATATACTCATTATCCAAAAAAAAGTTAGAGTATATACTCTTTTTTTTATCTATTATAAATAGCAAATCACTATGAGTAATTCAAATTAAAAAGGAGTGAAAATAATTCACTCCTTTAACTTGGTTACTTCTGAAAACATATACTAAACAGCATGTTCTTCCAAATGAAAATTCTTAACAAATTTATTAACAATATCAGACAACTTTGGATATCCAATTTCT
The DNA here is from genome assembly GCF_963677195.1 of uncultured Marinifilum sp. NCBI lineage: Bacteria > Pseudomonadati > Bacteroidota > Bacteroidia > Marinilabiliales > Marinifilaceae > Marinifilum > uncultured Marinifilum sp. The sequence continues at coordinate 1,380,167 of NZ_OY781918.1, read as the reverse complement.
TCCAAATCGTAATAAACCCTAGTGTTTGGTTTCTTGATATTAATAATTCTATTTAAATCGATAGGAGTACCAATAATAACGGCATCACAATCGCATGCATTAATAGTCGTTTCAAGATCTTTTAGCTGCTCGTCGGAATATCCCATGGCAGGTAAAATATTACCTATATTAGGATAGATCTCATAAGTTTCTTTAAGTTTTCCAACCAGGTAAGGACGAGCATCAATTTCCTGTGCAGCACCAAATTTACGAGCTGCAATTGTTCCGGCACCTATTTTCATTTCGCCATGGGTTAAAGTAGGACCATCTTCCACAATCAACACTCGTTTTCCACGAATCATTTCAGGATTATCAACACGAATTGGCGATGCTCCATCAATTACTAGTGCTTCTGGATTTGCAAATGCAATATTCTCGCGCACAATTTGAATATCTTCGGGTGCAGCCGAGTCCATTTTATTAATAACTACCACATCAGCCATACGTAAATTAACTTCGCCAGGATAATAGCTTAACTCAGCTCCGGGTCGATGCGGATCTGCTACGGTAATTGTTAAATCTGGTTTATAAAATGAGAAATCATTATTTCCTCCATCCCAGATAATCACATCACATCCATCAGGATCTTGTTCTGCGGCACGCACAATGGCTTCATAATCAACGCCAGCATAAATAACATTACCCCGAGATACATGAGGTTCATATTCTTCCATTTCCTCTACAGTACACTCGTGCTTTTTAAGATCCTGGACAGTTGCAAAACGCTGAACTCTTTGAGCAACTAAATCGCCATAAGGCATTGGATGACGAATGGCAATAACTTTTAATCCTTTTGCCATTAATTCTTCTATAACTTTTCTTGAAGTCTGAGATTTACCACAACCTGTTCGAGTGGCGACTACTGAAATTACAGGTTTTTGACTTTTTATCATCGTATCTCCAGGCCCAAGCAATTTAAAATTAGAACCGGCAGCATTAACAATTGCACTAATGTTCATCACTCTCTTATAGGGAACATCCGAATAAGAAAAAACACAATCATCGATACAATGTTCCTTTATTAAATTAGGAAGATCCTTTTCTGCATAAATAGGAATTCCTTCGGGATATAAAGCACCGGCAAGTTCTTTTGGATACTTTCTACCGTCAATGTCTGGAATTTGAGCCGCTGTAAAAGCTACTACATTATACTCCGAATTGTCTCTGAAATAAGTGTTGAAGTTGTGAAAATCACGACCTGCAGCACCAATAATAATGACATTTTTTTTAGTCATAATCTCTCCTTCTTTAGTTTAAAAATTAATATAAGATATGAGTATATAAAATTAAAATTTTAAAGGAATTCACCTAAAATATCAACACCTAAGTTTAAGATCTTAAGCCTGTTACTAAACAGAACCTAAATGCTTGACATTTGTTAAAATACGTAGTAACTTATATGGCTTAAGTTTAAAAAATCTTAAGAAAGCACAAATATTTGCCATTCTCTCTTAATTATTTCTAACTTTCGACAATTAAGATTTAGACTATGAATTTTTTAGCACACCAATATTTATCTGGAGATTCGGAGAAAATCAAGATAGGAAATTTTATTGGAGATTATGTAAAAGGAAAAAAATATCAGAATTATCAACAAGAGATACAAGAAGGAATCATACTCCATAGAAATATAGACTATTTTACCGACACTCATCCGGTAGTATTAAACAGTTCGAAAAAATTAAAAGAAGGCTATGGAAAATACTCTGGAGTAGTGCTTGACTTAATTTTTGATCATTTTTTAGCAAAAAACTGGAATACTTATCACAAATCATCAATCACAGAGTTTGTTACTCACACTCACGAAATATTAATTAAAAATTATCTGGTTTTACCCAATAAAGTAAAACTCTTTCTACCCTTTATAATACAAAGCAGAAGACTGGAAACTTATGCCGAAATTAATGGATTAAGAACCGCTTTAGAAATAATGTCGCGAAGAACCAGTTTGCCTGATAAAACCACTTTTGCGATAAATTGTTTGTTAAACAACTATAGCGAATTTAAAGGTGAGTTTGAGTTATTCATGAGGGATATACTTGTTTATTTAAGTGAGGAACGTAATATTAACGTAACAACTCCAAACGGTTGGCATCTAAACGCAAAAATATAAACAGTAAGATTGTAAACGACCATAAAGATGATCCTCCATAACTAAAGAAAGGCAATGGAATTCCGATTACCGGAGCTAAACCTACAGTCATTCCAACATTAACAGCAAGGTGAAAAAATAGAATACAAGCTACCCCATATCCGTAAACACGACTAAATGGTGAGCGTTGACGTTCTGCAATAAAAAGCAAACGTAAAATTAATGCGAGAAGTAAAAGTAAAACAGTTGTAGAGCCTACAAAGCCCCATTCTTCTCCTACAGTACAAAAAATAAAATCGGTACTTTGCTCGGGTACAAATTTAAATTTTGTTTGCGTACCATTTAAAAATCCTTTTCCGCTAAAACCTCCCGAACCAATTGCAATTTTCGATTGTGCCACATTATAACCAGCACCATAAGGATCTGATTCGATACCCAAAAGTTCATTGATTCTGGTTTGCTGATGCGCTTCTAAAATATTATCGAATATATAACCCACCGAGAAAGTGTAAAAAATACTGCCAAAAACGATTAGAACTATCCAGCCTACACTTTTTAATTTATTTTTATAGGTATGTACTAAAAAAGGAATAAGGTTTACAAACAAGGAAATAATCAAAATTATATATAAAGAAATATCAAGCTTTAATCCTTTACAGATAAGCCAAATTAGTCCAAACGCGGAACCTATCATGACTAAAGCTTTTCCAAAAGCCATCCATTTTAAGCCTGAAAACTTTGCGACTATTAAACTGCCTATAATAATAACAAGCAGTACCACCAGCTTAGGCCAAAGCAGAGTAAATATAAAAAGTAAAGCCGCTAAAAATCCTAAAAACAAAACAACTCCCGATAAGCCTTCACGATATAGCACTAAAAGAAACACTGTATAAACCAATGCCGATCCGGCATCTCCTTGTAGAATAATTAGTGCAAATGGTGTAAATAATATAAGACCAGTTACTAATAAAGACTTTATTTTATGTATTTTAAAATTGAATTGGCTGACATATCTTGAAATAGCCAAACAGGTAGCAAACTTAGCAAATTCGGCAGGTTGAAATCGTATTGGCCCTAGTTCGAACCAAGATCTGGCTCCCTTTACATCTCTACCAAAAACCAAAACGGCAATCAGAAGAATAATCATAAAAAGATAAGTAGGATAGGCAAATGCGGAATAAAACTTACTCTCTATAATTAAAATAATAAATGCCAGAATTGCAGCTGCTCCAATCCACATTAATTGCTTTCCATATCTTTGGCTGATATCAAAAATACTTTGATGCTCCTCATTATAAACAGCTGCATAAATATTAATCCAGCCAAGAAAAACCAACAAAGCATACAAAGCTATTGTCCACCAATCTAAATTTTTTATTAAGCTTACTCTTCTAGTCATTTCTTAATGCTTATTAGCTTCCTTTTTCTTTTGCTCACCAATTAAATCTGCTTCGAGCATTCTTTTCTCAATTCTTTTCTTGCTTTTAGAAATTTCTCCTCTTAAATATTTTTCGATCATTAAACCGGCAATTGGAGCTCCATATCTCGATCCCCACACTCCATTTTCCACATAAACAACCAATGCTATTTTAGGATTTTCTCGTGGCGCAAATGCAACAAATACCGAATGATCGTCGCCATGAGGATTTTGCACTGTTCCTGTTTTACCACAAACTCTTATTCCGGGAATAGCGGCTAATCCACCAGTACTTCCGGCACCTCCCGAAATTACCATTTCCATACCATCAATAACCGGTTCAAAATAAGAAGAATCAATACTTGTATTTTTCTTCTCTAAAAATCGTTTATCTATTGGTTCATTATCTCCAAACGATTTTACAATATGAGGAGGATAATAATATCCTTTATTTGCTATTGCAGCTGTCATATTAGCCATTTGCAAAGGAGTAATTAAAAGCTCTCCCTGACCAATGGCGAGTGAAATCATATTCAGAGACTTCAAATTTGTTCTTTTATATACTTTCTGATAATATTTTAATGTAGGAATAGATCCTGATAATTCGTGAGGTAAATCACTATTTAGTCTACTTCCCATTCCAAAAGATGTAACATGATTTCGCCAGGTTTCATAGCCCCTATTCACCCCTCCAAATTTTGGAGATTCTAATATATATCGAAAAACATTTGCATAATACGCATTACAGGAATGCATGATTGATTGTCGTAAATCCAATGGCGAAACATGATTATGACAACCCATTTTACGATTCCCATAATAATATCCTCCATGACACTCGAAACGCGTTGATGGACTAATTACTTTTTCCTGCAGGCCAATTAAAGCATTTATCAATTTAAAAATTGAACCTGGAGGATATTGCGCCATCATAGAACGATCGAAAAGTGGTTTTAGTGAATCGTTTTGAACCAAAGCGCGATAATTCTTACTCATTACACGGCCAACCAACATCTCGGGGTCGTAACCCGGACTAGATATTTTTGTAAGTATTTCTCCCGTTCCTGGCTCTATTGCAACAATTCCACCTTTTTTATTTTGCATTAAAAGCTCACCATATTCCTGTAATTCGATATCTAAACTTGAGTAAATATCTTTACCTGAAATTGGATTTTTATCATATTTACCATCTCTATATGATCCTTTTATTCGATTGTAAACATCTACCCAAAATATTTTTTTACCTTTTTCTCCACGTAAGGCCTTTTCGTAAGTTAATTCAATTCCACTTTTCCCAATATAATCACCAGAACTGTAATACTTATCGGCTCGTATTTCCTTATTATTTACTTCATTAAGATATCCCAATGCATGAGCAGCACTCTGTCGTGGATACTTACGTAAAGTTCTGGGCTGAACAAAAAATCCCGGAAATTTATAAAGCTTTTCTTGCAAAACAGCATAACGTTCGGATGATAACTGTTTTAAAAATATAGATGCTTTACGCCAGGAGTAATTTTTTGCTTTTTCGATTCTTTTTTCAACATCATGCTTCTCTACTTGCAATAAATTACAAAAATCTAAAGTATCAAAAACTTCAACCTGACGAGGGATAATCATTAAATCGTATACTGCCTGATTGTAAACAAGCAATTCTCCATTTCGATCGTAAATTAAACCGCGGGCAGGAAATTGAGTAATTTCACGCTGAGAATTGTTCTCTGCCGACAATTTATAGGAATCGTCAACAATCTGAAGATTAAAAAGTTTAAAAATAAATATTAGAACAACAAGAACAAAAATTCCACCAATTACATATATCCGGTTCGAGAAATTATTCATATAAAAAAGTTGATCTATTTTTTAAACATCAAAAACTGAGAAGTTATTATAAGTATTAATGAGAAAAATCCACTAAAAATTATTCTAACTAATGTTTCGCTAAAGTTAGCAAATGAAAACACTTCTATAATAAACAAAAATGAATGATGTGCTATAATTAAGCTAAGTGCATATTTAAAAAACCATGCAAAACCATAAGAAGCAATTCCAGGATAAGTTCCTATTTCATATCCATCGCGAAGGGATAGGTAATTTAAAACATAAGGACGTAAATATCCCATAAATACACAAGCCGAAGCATGCATACCCACTGTTCCTGAAAAAATATCGACACTAATTCCTAATAAAAAAGAAAGTAGTAAAAGCAGCCAGTTTGGTATTTCAAATGGCAACAAAAGAATAAAAAGCACATACATATATGGATTTAAAAAACCACTAAGCTGAATGTTATTTAAAATTGCTACCTGAATAAGAACAAGTACAACAAACCTTATTATATTTTTGAGTACAATATTCATTTTTTCGCTCCTTCCTCGAGTTGTAGTCTTTCATTTTTCTGTAAATATCCAATTACTTTTACGTAAGACAAACTTTTAAAATCATTTGAAAGCAACACTTCAACCTCTTGAAAATTATTACCCGAGCTTGTAAGTACCTCATCAACCACACCTAGTGGCAAACCTTCTGGAAAAGTCGATGAAAAACCACTGGTCACAATTGTATCTCCTTTTTGAACTTTTACATGAAAAGGAATATCTAGAAGAAGAGCTTTTCTGTAGTCTTTTCCATTCCAACTTAATGATCCAAAATAATTGTTTTTCTTAATCATTGCCGATACTTTTAATCGGCTATTTAACAAAGAAATAACAGAAGAATAATTTTTAGATACACTTTTTACAACTCCCACAATTCCATTGGCAGTTACAACTCCCATATCTGGTTCAATTCCATTAATACGACCTTTGTTTAAGGTAATATAATTAAGTTGCTTATTTACGGAGTTATTTATAATTTTCGCCGAGCGATAAATGTATTGTTGATGATATAAAGTATCCTTAAACAAAACAGAAGAATCTGCAGAAAAATTAAACGACGAAGGAAGTAAGTTACTTAATCGTACGTTTTCCTTATTTAATTCTTCGTTCGTTTTTACCAGCGAAAGATAATCTGTAATAGAAGAAACTTTTTCGTAAATATCGCCACTTATGGCATTACTTGAGTTCAGAAATTGAGACTTTTGATAGTTGTTGTAGTTCACCAACATCAACATGCAAATTAATTCGAACACAACAAATAAAATCGTAAAATGAAATCGTACAATAAAGTGTAACAGGTTCTTCATTCGAAAATCAACTTCTTTAAACTTATGAAAGTTTCACTCCCGATTATCTTCTCAGGAATGAAAACTTATCTACATTTTTAAGCGCAATACCAGTTCCACGAGCTACTGCCCTTAATGGATCTTCTGCAATATGAAATGGAATGTTTATTTTATCAGTTAAACGTTTATCCAATCCACGAAGCAAGGCTCCACCACCAGCAAGATAAATACCTCTGTTTACAATATCAGCATACAATTCGGGTGGGGTTTGTTCCAAAGCACTTAGAATAGCTATTTCAATTTTAGATATAGATTTTTCAAGACAATGGGCTATTTCCTGATAGGAAACAGGCACCTCAATAGGAAGCGCAGTCATTTGATTTGGTCCCTGAACACGAAAATCTGTTGGAGGTTCTTCTAACTCAGATAAAGCAGATCCAACATGAATTTTAATTTCCTCGGCTGTTCGTTCACCAATTTTAATATTATGCTGATGACGCATATACTCTTGAATATCAACAGTTAAATCATCACCTGCAATACGAATAGATTTATTGGTTACAATACCTCCAAGAGAGATAACAGCAATTTCGGTAGTACCACCTCCTATGTCTACAACCATATTTCCCTCTGGTGCTTCTACATCTATTCCAATACCAATTGCAGCAGCCATAGGTTCATAAATCATGTATACATCTCTACCTCCGGCATGTTCTGAAGAATCGCGCACCGCACGCATTTCAACCTCGGTACTACCCGATGGTATACACACTACAATTCTTAAAGAAGGAGGAAATAAACGAGGCTTTTTATTGATCATCTTGATCATTCCGCGAATCATTTGCTCTGCCGCGTTAAAGTCGGCAATCACTCCATCCCTAAGGGGTCGAATGGTTTTCAAATCTTCGTGAGTTTTACCTTGCATTTGACGAGCTTTCTCGCCTATCGCAACCATTTTCTCGGTGCGGCGATCAAGAGCAACAATCGATGGTTCATCCACAACAATTTTATCATTACTGATAATAATTGTATTGGCAGTACCCAAATCGATGGCAATCTCCTGAGTTAAAAATGAAAAAAATCCCATATGGTAGCTGTATCTCTGTTATCTTATTAAAATGTTCTTTCGGATATAAAAATTACGTTTCATATCCGAAAAGAACAAATATTTTTAGTGTTTAAAATGTCTCATTCCTGTAAACACCATAGCAATTCCAAACTTATTAGCCGCTTCAATCGAATCCTTGTCTCTTATCGAGCCTCCTGGCTGAATAATAGCAGTAATTCCAGCTGCATAAGCTGCTTCAACACAATCTGAGAATGGGAAGAATGCATCAGAAGCCAAAACACTTCCTTTAATTCTTTCTCCACCCTGACGAATTGCATTTTCCAAAGCCCAAATACGACTAACTTGTCCTGGTCCAACACCAGTTGATGTTTTATCTTTTGCTAAGGCAATTCCATTCGATTTTGCATGCTTCACTGTTTTCCATGCAAACATCAAATCTTCCATTTCTTTTTCTGAAGGTTTTCTTTCGGTCACAACTTCAAGTTCACCTCCAATTAATTGTTTATCCATCTCTTGAATTAAGAATCCACCTAAAACGGTTTTTCCTTTAAATGATGAATAATCTGATTTTAAGATTTCTGGTAATTCCAGTAATCTTAAATTCTTTTTCTTAGTTAATATTTCTAGAGCCTCCTTACTAAACGAAGGGGCCACAATAACTTCTAAGAAAATACCGCTCATAATTTCAGCAGTAGCTTTATCAACCTCTCTATTGGCAGCAACAATTCCACCAAAGATTGAAACCGGATCGGCATCATAAGCTCTTTGAAAAGCTTCGGCAATTGTATCTCCACTACCAATTCCGCATGGATTAGCATGTTTCGATGCTACAATTGTTGGCTCTTCAAATTCTTTTAAGGCTTCTAAAGCTCCATCGGCATCTCCAATATTATTGTAAGATAACTCTTTGCCGTGTATCTTGTTAGCTGCGGTTAAAGTTCCCTCTGTTTCCTGAATCTGACTATAAAAAGTAGCATTCTGATGAGGGTTTTCACCGTAACGTAAATCTTGTTTCTTTTCGTATGTAAGCGTTAATGTTTTTGGCGAGGTAACATTTAATTTTTTATTAAAATATCCCGAAATCAGCGCATCATAATGTGCTGTGTGCTCAAAAACTTTAGCAGCTAAATACTCTTTTGTTTCAAAACTTGTATCTCCACTTGTTTTAATCTCCTCTACAATTTTTGTGTAATCCTCAGGATCGGTAACAACTGATACAAATTTATAATTTTTAGCAGCGGCTCTCAACATTGTTGGTCCACCTATATCAATATTTTCAATAATTTCTTCATGGCTAGCATCGGGTTTAAGAATTGTTTCCTTAAACGGATACAAATTACAAACTACGATATCGATTGGCTCGATTCCCAGTTCTGCCATTTGTTTTTGATGCATTTCGTTATCGCGAATTGCTAAAATTCCACCTTCAACATTTGGATGTAATGTTTTTACTCGACCGTCGAAACATTCTGGAAATTTAGTTAAATCTGAAATATCCATTACAGGAATTCCTTCAGCTTTAAACTTTGCAGATGTTCCGCCTGTAGAAATAATCTCCCAGCCTAAACTTGTTAATTCTCTAGCAAATTCAACTACGTTTGTTTTATCAAACACACTGATAAGCGCTCTCTTCATGATTCTTTTTTTTGGAGGTATTTTATAAAATGGTATCAATTTATTTTTCCTTCGAAAAACAAACTTGGCTCTTTTGATTTGCAAAATACTCACATTCAGCATTTTACGCGAATCTTAAAAACCTCATGCAAAGTTAAGAAAAACCTAAAAAAAAATCGGCCTGAGTGAATACTTTTTGTTCAACTTTTTCTCAGAAACATAAAAATATAAAATATTTCCTATATAAAGCTCAATTTATACAATTTACAAATTGCCTAAAATGATAAAATTTTAAAATTAGAAAGTCCCGTAAAAATAAGCTCCAATTGAAAGATATATAAACAATCCTACAATATCATTTAAGGTAGTAATAAATGGCCCGGTTGCTACAGCAGGATCAATTTTAGCTCTGTTAAGCATTAAAGGAATAATAGTTCCAGCTATTGCTGCAAATATAATAACTGCAAATAATGCTACCGAGATAGAAACTGTTAAGGCTACCGAATTATCCGTAAAAAAATAGGTGCATAAAAACAAAAGAGTAGAACAGGTAAGTCCATTAATTAAAGCACCTCCAAATTCTCTCATTAAGCGACTAAATGTACTTTCAAATCCTAATGAATTATTTGCTATACCCTGCACGATAATTGCTGATGATTGCACTCCAACATTACCTCCCATTGCTGTAATTAAAGGAATGAAAAAGGCTAACGCTGGGGTTAATTTAAGTCCATCTTCGTGAGTATAAATAACCATTGCTGCCAAAATACCTCCCATCAAACCAATTAAAAGCCAGGGTAAACGAGCACGGGTTTGCATCCATACAGAATCACTAGCCTCGATATCTTCGGTAAGTCCTGATGCCATCTGATAGTCCTTTTCGGCTTCTTCTCGAATTACATCCAGAACATCATCAATGGTAATTCGTCCCATTAACCTACCAATACTATCAACAACAGGTAGTGCTACGAGATCGTACTTCTCCATAATTAAAGCAACCTCTTCGTCCTTTGTGTCGGTATGAACGGCCATTGCATCGGGCAAATAGATATTAATAATTTTTGCCGATGTGGAACTCAAAATCATCTTTTTAAGAGAGAGAGTACCCTTGAGAACATTATCATCATCAACTACATAAACATAATAAATCTCATCAATATCTTCGGCCTGGCGACTTAACTCGCGTAAACAAGTTAAAACAGTCCAGTTCTCATTCACAATAACAAGCTCTTTTGCCATTAAACCACCGGCAGTATCTTCGTCGTAATGCAAAAGATCTACAATATCTCCAGCTTGTTCTATATCCTGAATGTGCGATAAAATTTCTTCCTGCTGTTCGTCCGATAAACTTCCAATTACATCGGCCGCATCATCCGAGTCCATCTTATCGATAAATTTCTTAGCAACTACCTCGGCAGGTAATGCTTTTACGAATCTATCTCTATCATCATCTTCTAATTCTGCTAAAACATCGGCAGCAGTATCACCATCAAGTAAAAGGTATAGGAATTTTGCTTCTTCTATGCTTAATTCATCATAGATTTCAGCTATATCTGCGGGATGCAATTCTTCCATTAAACCGATTGCCTCTGCTTCATTTTTTTCTTCGATAACTATTTTTAGATCATCGATATACTCGCGAGTCAATTCAAATTGCATAACAATATTTTTAAGTGTAAACTATTCTCTTAACTGTACATTCAGTAATTCCTGAATTTTTAGAGTTAGGTAAACAAATTCCTGAACACTAAGCTGTTCTGGTCTTTGCGACATAATCGGATCATCCAGTTTATGTTCCCCTAAAACAACTTTTAAGGAGTTGCGTAAGGTTTTTCGACGTTGATTAAAACCTGCCTTTACGACTCGAAAAAATAACTTCTCATCGCATTCCAAACTGGCTGTAGTATTCCGTTTCATACGAATAACCGCTGATTTTACTTTTGGCGGCGGATCAAATACTTTTTCACTTACCGTAAATAAATATTCAATATCGTAAAAAGCCTGCATTAAAACACTTAATATACCAAAAGTTTTATTTCCTGGTGTAGCACTCATTCTCTCGGCAACTTCTTTTTGAATCATTCCAACCACTTCGGGTATTTGGTCGCGATGTTCAAGGACTTTAAAAAAGATTTGTGATGAAATATTGTAAGGAAAATTGCCTATTACGGCAAAAGGCTCTAAAAAAAGTGCGCTTAAATCATATTTTAAAAAGTCCTCTCCAATAATTCGTTCCGACAACTCAGGGTAATTCTCTTTTAAATAAGCTACCGACTCGGTATCAATCTCAACAACATGAGTCTCAAACTCATTATTCTCCAATAGGTATTGTGTTAACACACCCATTCCAGGTCCAATCTCTAACACCTTAGACACCTCTTTAGCCTCTAAACCTGCAACAATTTTCTTCGCAATATTTAAATCCTTCAAAAAATGTTGTCCTAGATTTTTTTTAGCTCTTACGTATCCCATATCTAAATTAATTACTCCTTGTTCTTTCTGATTTAAAATTAACAAAAGTTAAAAACAGAAGCTTTTCAAAGGAGATTAGAAACATTTACTTATTTTTGTAGCTTACTTTTAATGACCGGCAAAATTAGAACTTAATAACGAATAAGAAGGTATTCATACCAAAAAATTAACAATCGTTAGTTTTTTTCTATAAAAATACTAACATTAAAAATATTAAAATTGAAGAAAAAGCTCACTAATACAATCAAATTTTTAATTTTCTTTTCTCTGGGAGCATTCCTTTTTTGGATTACCTATCGCGATCAGGATTCATCGCAATTACTTTACACTATACAAAATGAAGTAAACTATTACTGGATATTACTTTCTTTATTCTTTGGTCTTTTAAGTCATATTAGCAGAACTATTCGCTGGAATTTATTAATTGAATCATTAGGTAAAAAACCTCGAACAATAAACACTTTTCTGGCTGTAATGGTTGGTTACTTTGCAAACCTAGCACTTCCCCGCATGGGAGAAATATCAAGATGTGGAATTATTAGTAAATATGAAAAAATCTCTTTTACACAATTGGTAGGAACTGTTGTTCTTGAGCGTGTATTAGACATTATCATGTTATTTATCTTTCTTTTGATTGCATTAACAACTCAATTTTCAGTAATTGGTGAGTTTTTTACAAAAAATCCTGAAGTAAGCGAAAAACTCTCGCATGTGTTTGCATCGGCATATACTTTATATGCTGTTATGGCAATCTTTATTATCATTTGGCTACTCAGAAAGAAATTCCGACATACAATAATCTTCAAAAAGATAGATCATACCTTAAAAAACTTTATGGATGGTTTTAGAACCATTAAAAAACTAGACAATAAGTTTGCTTTTATCCTGCATACTATTTTTATCTGGATAATGTATTACTTAATGACTTACATCTGCTTTTTTAGTTTCGGATTTACTTCGAATTTGCCAGCTATTGCAGGATTAACAGTTTTTGTAATGGGCAGCTTTGGAATGGTTGCTCCTGTACAGGGAGGTATTGGCGCATGGCATTTTATGGTAATTGGCACCTTACTCATTTACTTACCTGGTGTTGCCAACATAGAAAACATGTCGCGAAGTTTTGCCCTTGTTGTTCACGGTTCGCAAACTGCAATGATTATTATATTAGGTGCACTATCCGTAATTGCACTCCCTTTTGCAAACCGAAATCAAGTCACAAAAAATAAAGCTCAGATTTGAGATGAATAAACGGTTTAAAATAATAGAAGTTAGTGACAAGCCGTCGCGCAAAGAATTTCTTGAATTCCCTGTAACACTTTATAAAAAAGATAAAAACTGGGTTCGACCTTTCGATTTTGAAATTGAAAATATTTTCGATGCCAATAAAAATAAAATGTTTCAGCATGGCGAATGTTCAAGATGGATTTTAACAAATAAGGAAAATGAAACCATTGGTCGTGTTGCAGCTTTTATCGATTACAAAACAAAAGATACAAACGATCAAGCTACCGGAGGTTTAGGTTTTTTTGAGTGTATTGATAACAAAGATGTAGCTTTTGCCTTGTTCGATCATTGTAAACAATGGTTGAAAGAAAGAAAAATTGAAGCTATGGATGGGCCAATTAATTTTGGAGAAAGACATCAATGGTGGGGATTGCATGTAGATGGAGATCACAAACCAGTTTATAACATGCCTTATCATAAAAAGTACTACCAAGCTTTTTTTGAAGATTACGGATTTCAAATTTATTTTAAACAATTTACATACAAAACCATATTTTCTCCTGATAGTTTAAGCGATATCATTAAATGGAAAGCTAAGCGCTTAAAAGCAAACCCTGATTACACTGTTTCTCATTTTAATTCGAAAAACGCCGAAAAATTTATTCAGGATTTTGTTTACATCTACAACGAAGCTTGGGTTAAAGAAATTCCGGGAATAGAAGGCATTAGCTCATCACAAACAAAAACATTATTCGATTCTCTTAAACCTATTATTCATGAAAAATTACTATGGTTTGCCTATCATAAAAATAAACCCATAGGTTTTTTTATTATGATTCAGGATTTGAATGAATACCTGCAAAAAATTAACGGAAAAATTAATCTCTATGGAAAGTTAAGATTTCTTTACTACAAATATTTCCAGAAAAATAAAAACGCCATAGGTTTAATTTTTGGAGTTGTTCCTGAATTTCAGAAAAGAGGAATAGAAGCTGCTATGATTTATGAATTTTCAAAAAAAGGCTTCGATTCAAACTTTCCTTTTAAAACCCTAGAAATGAATTGGATTGGAGATTTTAATCCCAGAATGAGTCATTTAATGAAACATATTGGTGCTAAAGTTTACAAAACACACCATACTTATCGAAAACTTTTCGATGAAACCAAAGAATTTAAAAGATCTAAAATTATATAATAACAAAGGCTGCCCAATGGCAGCCTTTGTTATTTGTATAGAAATATAACTATAATCCATTCTCTGAATGGAATAATATTCTCATTAAACGAATATCTTCTTCGGAATAATACTCCTCTCCTAATTCATCTAAAGCCTCTTCGATACTATCTGTTTCGGCTTCCTGAAAATAATCCAAAATTTCATCCTGCTTATCTTCATCAATAGCTTCTTCAACATAGTAATCTAAATTTAGCTTAGTACCCGAATAAACAATTGCTTCCATCTCTTTCAGCAAATCTTCATACTCCATACCTTTAGCTTCTGCTATATCTTCAAGGTCTAATTTTCTATCAATACTCTGAATAATATAAACCTTAAATTTAGATTTATCGGCAACAGTACGAACTACCATATCCTGAGGTCGTTCTATTTCATTCTCCTCAACATGCCTTGCTATTAAACTCGCAAATTCTTTTCCAAACCGCTTAGCTTTACCTGCTCCAACACCCTGAATATGTCCAAGTTCTTCTATTGACACAGGATAATTAATAGCCATTTCCTCTAAAGAAGGATCTTGAAACACAACGTAAGGAGGTACATTTTTTTGCTTAGCAACTTTTCGTCTAAGGTCTTTTAACATTACAAGCAAAGCATTATCAACAACAGCTGTTCCACCACTTTTCGGAGCATCCTCATCAACACCTTCAAAATCATGATCATCGGTCAACATAAAAGGATAAGGCTTCTTTAAAAATGCTTCTCCTTCAGGACGCATTTTAATAACACCATACTGCTCAATATCCTTCTCTATGAAAGAATGAATTAAAGCTCTACGATAAACCATGTTCCAAAAATGCTGATTCTTATCATCACCAGAACCATACATATCCAACAAATCGTGCTTGTATGATTTTATAGCTGAATTTTGCGAGCCAATTAATATATTCACAAGATGATCAACCTTAAATCGTTCTTTTACAGCCTTAACCAACTCTAGTGCTTTGGCCACAAACTCTTCTCCCTGAAATTCTTTTTTAGGATGCAAACAGTTGTCACAACTTCCACAATTCTCCTGAGTGTGACTTTCTCCAAAATAATGCAAAAGAACAGTTCTTCGGCACACAGCCGATTCGGCAAAAGAGACAGTCTCCATTAACAACTGTTTTCCAATTTCTTGCTCGGCCACAGGTTTCCCCTGCATAAACTTCTCTAGCTTCTGAATATCTTTATAGCTGTAGAAAGTTAAGCAATGCCCTTCGCCACCATCTCTACCTGCACGCCCAGTCTCCTGATAATATCCCTCTAAACTTTTAGGAATATCATAATGAATCACAAAACGAACATCTGGCTTATCAATCCCCATACCAAAGGCAATTGTTGCAACAACAACATCAACATCTTCCATTAGGAATTTATCCTGATTTCCGGATCTGGTTGAAGAATCCATTCCTGCATGATAAGGCACAGCCTTAATACCATTAACCTGAAGAGTTTCGGCCAACTCCTCAACTTTTTTTCTGCTAAGACAGTAAATAATGCCGGATTTACCAGGGTTCCCTTTTATAAATTTAATAATCTCCTTAGTCGCATTTACTTTTGGCCTTACTTCATAATAAAGATTCGGACGATTAAAAGAAGACTTAAATACTGTAGCCTCCAACATGCCAAGGTTCTTTTGAATATCATGCTGAACCTTAGGCGTTGCGGTAGCTGTTAATGCAACTATAGGAGCAACTCCAATTTCATTAACAATAGGCCTTATTTTTCTATATTCAGGACGAAAATCATGTCCCCACTCCGAAATACAGTGAGCTTCGTCAACAGCATAAAAAGATATTTTAACCTGTTTTAAAAATTCAATATTACTTTCCTTAGTTAAAGACTCAGGAGCAACATACAATAACTTTGTACGTCCTTCTATAACATCTTCCTTTACTTTTAAAGTTGCTGATTTTGACAAAGATGAATTTAAAAAGTGAGCAACTCCATCGTCATCTCCAAAATTCCTCATTGCATCAACCTGATTTTTCATTAATGCAATTAGTGGAGAAATAACTATAGCTGTTCCTTCCAAAATCATCGATGGCAACTGATAACACAAGGATTTACCTCCACCTGTTGGCATAAGTACAAATGTGTCATTCCCATCAAGTACATTTTGAATTACTGATTCCTGGCTCCCCTTAAAATTCTCAAATCCAAAATACTTCTTTAAATTAGCTGTTAATTCAAAGTTCTTTCCCATGTTTTTAATTGATATGCTTTCCCATTTTAATATGCGGTCCGCTAAATTAATATTTTATTAGTGACCAAAAATTTCTTAACAGAAAATTTCACCTCTCCGTTAATCCCCGATATTACAAAAATTAAATACTTTTGTATTTTAAATTTATACAAACAGATGTACAATTCAAAACGGCTGTAGCTTTTAACAGATTTTAACTAAGCCTTTAAATTCGAAGTCACTGAGTTTGTTTAGCTTTGTACGCACAATAAAATAGAAAAGTTTTGAACACAACTTACAACATAAAACAGATAGCAATAGACACTATTGAAGAAGAAGCAAATTCCATTTATCAATTAAAAGATTACGTTGACAATGATTTTGTTAAAACTGTTGAATTAATCCTTAACAGTACTGGAAGAGTAGTATTAACAGGAATTGGGAAAAGTGCTAACATTGCCAATAAAATCGTTGCAACTTTAAATTCCACAGGCACTCCTGCGCTGTTCATGCATGCTGCAGATGCTATTCATGGAGATTTAGGTATGATTCGTCCAGATGACACAGTCATCTGTATTTCAAAGAGTGGAAATACTCCTGAAATCAAAGTTTTAGTGCCACTTATCAAAAACATGGGAAACAAACTAATTGCCATGGTTTCTGGTTTAGATTCATTTTTAGCAAAACAATCCGACTTTGTATTAAAAGCTGTGGTTGAAAAAGAAGCTTGTAGAAACAATTTAGCACCCACTAACTCCACTACTGCTCAGCTTGTTATAGGCGATGCATTAGCTGTTTCTTTACTGGAATGCAGACAATTTACTAGTCAGGATTTTGCAAAATATCATCCCGGAGGAGCTTTAGGTAAAAAATTATATCTACGCGTTAGCGATTTGGTTTCAAAAACCAATCCTCCTAAGGTATCATTAGACGAAAAAATAAGACCAATAATTTTAGAGATCTCATCTAAAAGAATGGGATCAACGGCAGTTGTAAATCAAGAAAATGATCTTTTAGGTATTATTACCGATGGAGATTTAAGAAGAATGCTTGAGCAAAACGAAGATGTAAGTCACCTTACAGCAAAAGATATTATGACATCCAATCCAAAAATAACAAGCTCTGATGTTCTAGCAATAAATGCTTTCCAATTAATGGAAAATAACAACATCACACAGCTTGCTGTAGTAGACGAAGGCAAGTATATTGGAATGGTACATTTACACGATATTTTAAAAGAAGGAATTGTTTAATTCATAACAACAAAACCCTAAGCATGCCAGAAACAAAAGATCATAGCTCTGAAAACCAAATGAGTTTTCTTGAACACCTGGAAGTACTCAGATGGCACATTATGCGTGCTGTAATTGCAGTTATGTTATGCGCAATTGCAGCATTTATATTTCATGACTTTATTTTTAACACCTTAATTCTTGCTCCTAAAAATCCGGATTTTTTCTCCAATAGAATGCTCTCCATTCTTTCTGATTTTACTGGAGTAGAAGCTCTAAAAATAAATTCGAAGCCATTTCAGATAATTAACATTAGCATGGCAGGCCAATTTGCTACACACATAAGTGTATCTTTGGTTTCTGGAATTATTGCTAGTTTTCCATATATATTCTATGAGTTCTGGTGCTTTATTAAACCCGCACTTTACTCTAACGAACAAAAACATGCACGAGGCTCAATATTTTATACAAGCTTTCTGTTTGCTATGGGTGTTCTTTTTGGTTACTATATTATTACACCGCTTTCAGTTCATTTTCTTGGATCCTACAGTGTAAGCGAACAGGTAATGAATCAAATAAATTTGAAATCATACATTTCATCAATTACTTCAATAGTATTGGCTAGTGGTGTAATTTTCGAGCTACCCGTATTAATTTTCTTTTTAAGTAAAATAGGATTAGTAACTCCCGATTTTTTAAGAAAATACAGAAAGCATTCTGTTGTACTAATCCTGATTTTGTCTGCTATCATAACACCACCAGATATATTTAGTCAGATACTGGTATGTTTACCTCTAATGCTACTCTACGAAATTGGCATTAGAATTTCGAAACGTGTTTTAAACAAACAAGAAAAAAGTGATAATAAACCTACAGAATAATTCTATGTAGTTTTTGTTTAAGTATTCATCTAAAATCGTTCAAATAATTATTATTTGAATAGCTATATTATAATTATGTTACGAATATTAAAAAGGAGTATTATTCCTTTAAGCATATTTTTATTGTCATTGATTAATTTTTCGGTTTTGGCACAATCAACAAAAGTTCGAGGCCAAATTATCGATTCCAAGACAAAGCAAGCCCTTCCTTTTGTAAACATAGCCTATAAGGGAACTACAATAGGAACAACTTCCGATTTTGATGGAAAGTATTTTCTGGAAACAAGAACACCAGGCGATTCTTTACACATTTCTTTTGTGGGGTACAAAGAACAAGCATTTGCAATAGAGAAAGGGAAATTTCGAACTCTAAATGTAGAACTGGTAGCCGAAACAGTAGATTTACAGGAAATTATTGTTGTTCCAGGAGAAAATCCAGCACATATTCTTCTGCGAAAAATAATCGCGAATAAGAAAAAAAATAATCCTGCGCGTTTTAAATCCTATCAGGCCGAAACCTATACAAAAATGGAGATGGACCTGAACAATATTAAAGATGATTTTAAGGATAAGAAAATAATGCGTCAATTTCAGTTTGTATTCGACTACATGGATACTTCTGTTGTAACAGGAAAGCCATATCTTCCTATTTTCATAACCGAATCCTTATCTGATTATCATTATCAGGCCAAACCCAGAATAGAACGAGAAATTATTAAAGCATCTCAAATGTCTGGTATAAAAGACAACGCCAGCCTAGCGCAATTTACCGGACAACTGCATCAAAATGTAAATATTTACAAGAATTTTATCGATTTGTTTGATATGGGATTTGTAAGTCCGATTGCCGACGCAGGCCTTCGATATTACAAATACTACCTTACCGATAGTACTTACCGTGACGGAAACTGGTGCTACCACATGTCTTTTAAACCAAAAAGAAAACAAGAACCAACCTTTGTAGGCAATTTTTGGGTTGCCGACACAACTTTTGCTATTCAAAACATGCAAATGCGTATTGCAAAAGATGTCAACCTAAACTGGGTAAAAGATTTGGTTAGTACTAACGAATATCAAAAATTAAACGATACAACCTGGTTTCTAAAAAAACAAAACCTATTTGTTGATTTTATGATTTCCGAAAAAGACTCTACAAAACAAATGGGATTCTTCGGAAGAAAAACCATATCCTATAAAGATGTAAAAGTTAATGTACCACTTAAAGAAGAAATCATTAAACTCGATAACAACGTAATTGTAAACGACAACGCACTTTTACAACCAAAAGAATATTGGGATAATGCTCGTCCTTTTAAATTATCGGAACGCGAAGCAGGAATCTATTCAATGGTAGATTCAATTCAGAATGTTCCACTTTACAAAAATATTATTGATGTAATAACAACATTTGTTACTGGATATTACGTAAAAGGTAAGTTCGAATATGGGCCTTATTATAAAATGTACAGCTTTAACGAAATTGAAGGCAACCGATTTATGTTCGGAGGACGTACATCAAACGCCTTTAGTACAAAAGTAATGTACAACGGACACCTTGCCTATGGAACAAAAGATCAAAAGATAAAATATGGACTTGGTTTTTTATACATGATTAATAAACTTCCCCGAGAAACCTTTGGTGTACAGTACAAACACGACATTCAGCAACTTGGTAAAAGTCCGAATGCATTTACCGAAGGTAATATTTTAGCATCCTTATTAAAACGAAATCCGAACAATAAGCTAACCATGCTAAATCAACTCGAAGCTCATTATGAGAAAGAATGGTTTCAGGGTTTTTCAAACACCATTAAATTTCGTTACCGCGATATAAAACCAACCGAATTTGTTCCTTTCGATGCTCCTGGCATTAATGGACCAACGCATGTATCAAGAATAAAATCGTCCGAAATAGAACTAAGAACACGCTGGACTAAAAATGAGAAAGTAATTATGGGAGAATTCGAAAGAGTTCACCTTGGCGGGCCCTTTCCTATCGTTAACTTATACCTTACAATGGGAATAAAAGATTTTCTGAAAGCCGATTATGAATATTACAAAATAGATTTAAGTGCAGAACATACCCTTGAATTACCACCAATAGGAAACCTTTATTATTTAATTCGCGCAGGAAAACTATTCGGCAAAGTACCATATCCTTTATTGCATTTGCACGAAGGAAATGAAACTTATGCATTCGACCCTTATGCATTTAACATGATGAACTACTACGAATTTGCAAGCGATCAGTACGTTAGTTTAGCTGTAGAGCATCATTTTAATGGATTAATTCTTAATCGCATTCCTTTATTCCGAAAATTAAAATGGAGAACAGTAATATCTGGCAAAGGCCTAATTGGAAAATTAAGTAGTAAAAACAACGGATCCTTAACAGGAACCGAAGCCGAAATGTTTTTCCCACAAGGACTATCGGATGTAAGTAAACCATATTTTGAAGCAAGTGCAGGAATCGAAAATATTTTTAAATTTATTAGAATTGATGCCATGTGGCGATTAAATCATCTTGATGATAATCCCTACCAGGATTTTCAGGATTTTGGAATCAGAGCAATGTTACAAGTCACATTCTAAGGATATCTTTTTTATATTTGCACAATCCCAACAGTTAAAACCAATAGGATTACGATGATTTTAAGAGCTGAAAATTTAATAAAACGTTACAAAAGCCGTACGGTTGTAAAAGGAGTTTCCGTAAATGTTAAACAAGGTGAAATTGTTGGATTACTAGGTCCCAACGGCGCTGGTAAAACAACTTCATTTTACATGATTGTAGGTTTAATACAGCCAAACGGAGGACGAATATTTCTCGACGATAAAGAAATTACCAACGAACCAGTATATAAAAGAGCCCAATTAGGAGTTGGATATTTAGCTCAAGAAGCATCAGTCTTTCGTAAATTAAGTGTTGAGGATAATATTAAATCGGTTTTAGAAATGTCCGATTTTTCAAAAGAATATCAGAAACACCGCTTAGAAGAAATGCTAAATGAATTTAGTCTTCAGAAAATCAGGAAAAGTCACGGAATACAATTATCCGGTGGAGAGCGCCGACGTACCGAAATTGCACGAGCACTTTCCATTAAACCAAAATTTATTTTGCTGGATGAGCCATTTGCCGGAGTAGACCCTATTGCTGTTGAAGATATCCAAGACATTGTTCGCCACTTAAAAGATAAGAATATTGGTATTTTAATTACCGACCACAATGTTCAGGAAACCCTATCGATTACCGAAAGAGCATATCTTTTATTTGAAGGAAATATTCTAAAATCGGGAACTGCAGAAGAATTGGCAGCCGACGAAGATGTTAGAAGAGTATACCTAGGGAAGAATTTTGAACTTAGAAAACCCTCAAAATAAACAACTTACAATTTTGCTTTAAAACCGATATCTCTGTAAGTTTTAACTCTAAATATATTTACTAAAAAAAAACATCATTTTTTTTTAATTGCTATTGCAAATTATAAAAAACCACTCTATATTTGCACCGCAATTAACCCGCGGATGTGGCGTAATTGGTAGCCGCGCTAGACTTAGGATCTAGTGCCGTAAGGCGTGGGGGTTCGAGTCCCTTCATCCGCACTACAGGAAAATATAACCTTAAACCGCCCATACTCACGATACAAAAATATCGATGATAGAGCGGTTTTTTTTTAATTAGTAAGATTTTATCTTTTAATAGCTAAAAAATGAACATCACAAAAACCAACATTGATGATTTAAACGCTGTAATTAAATTACAGATCGTTAAAGAAGACTATGAAAGTCGTGTAAACGATGTTTTAAAAGACTATCGTAAAAAAGCAAATATCAATGGTTTCCGCCAAGGTAAAGTACCTATGGGTGTGATCAAGAAAATGTATGGTACTCCTGTTTTAGCTGATGAAATTAACAAAATGCTTAGCCAGGAGCTAATGAAGTACATTCGCGAAAATGATTTAAAAATCATGGGCGAGCCTCTTCCAAACGAAACTGATCAAAAAGAAATTAACTGGGAAAAGGATACTGAATTCGAATTTGCTTTCGATATTGCCTTAACTCCAGAATACACTCTTAACCTTAGCAAAAGAGACAAGATTAATTTCTTCAAAATTAAAGTAGACGAAAAAATGATTGAGAATGGTGTTGAAATGCACGCTCGTCGTTTTGGTTCAAACGAACCAGTTGAAGCTGTTGAAGAAAAAGAGCTTTTAAAAGGTAATTATGCTCAAGTTGACGCTGAAGGAAACCTTGTTGAAGGTGGAATTACCAGCAACGATGTTGCAATTTCTCTTGAGTATATGTCTGATGAAGATTCTAAAAAGAAATTTATTGGTGCTAAGAAAGATGCTGTTGTTGTTTTCAATCCTGCTAAAGCATTCAGCAACAAAACAGATTTAGCTTCTATGCTAAACATTTCGAAAGAAGAAGCTGAAACTTTAGAGGCTGATTTCCAATTTACAATTACAGAAATTAACAAATTTGTTAATGCTGAATTAAATCAGGAATTATTCGACAAAGTATTTGGAGAAGGAACTGTTTCTTCTTTAGAGGAATTCAAAAATAAGATTAAAGAAGATATCGAAAAACAATTGGTTAACGATAGCGACTATAAATTCTTAATTGATGCTAAAGAAAAATTAGTTAAGAAATCTAAAATGGAGCTTCCTGAAGCATTCTTGAAACGTTGGATTGTTGCAACTAACAAAGAAATGACTGAAGAGCAAGTTGAAGCCGATTTCTCGAACTATGTTGTTGACTTTAAATGGCAGTTAATTAAAAACAGATTAACTGAAGAAAACGAGCTTAAAGTAAGCGAAGAAGAAGTAATGGAATTTGCTAAAAAACAAGCTTTAATGCAATTCCAACAATACGGAATGATGGATGTTCCTGAGGAATACTTAAACAACTACGCTCAACAAATGATGCAAAATCAGGATGAGCAAAGAAAAATCTACGAACGTAAGATTGACGATAAAGTTGCTGAGTACCTAAAAACAGCTGTCAAAGTAGAAGAAAAAGAAGTAACTACTGAGGAATTTAATAAAATGTTTGAATAAAGGTAGAATCTTTTAATATACTATAAAAACCACGCTTTAAAAAGGGCGTGGTTTTCTTTTTGAATATTAGATAAGATTTAGTTTAGTCATTCTTTTCAAATGGAGAAAATTTAACTAATTTAGGTCTACGAAATATAAAATCATATACCTATGGTACCAAAAGACGAATTCAGAAAATTTGCCACTCAACACATGGGCGTAAGCAGCCTTTCATTAGATAAGTACACATCAATCAGCAATAGCTATATTTCTCCGACAATTATCGAGGAAAGACAACTTAATGTTGCATCTATGGATGTATTTTCCCGATTGATGATGGATAGAATTATCTTTCTTGGAGTACCTATTGATGATCACGTTGCTAATATTATCATGGCTCAGCTATTATTCCTAGAATCAACAGATCCTTCAAAAGATATTCAAATTTACTTTAATACTCCAGGTGGATCTGTACACGCAGGACTAGGCATTTATGATACCATGCAATATATTAAATGTGATGTAGCAACCATTTGTACCGGCATGGCTGCCTCTATGGGTGCAGTATTGTTAACTGCAGGAACTGCAGGAAAACGTTCTGCCTTAAAGCATTCTAGAATTATGATACACCAGCCAATGGGTGGAGCACAAGGACAAGCTTCGGACATTGAAATTACAGCTCGTGAAATCCTGAAACTAAAAAAAGAATTATACACTATTATTGCTGATCACTCAGGTAATACTTACGAAAAAATAGAGAAAAACTCGGATCGTGATTACTGGATGACTGCTACAGAAGCAAAAGAATATGGTATGATTGATGAAGTTCTTACTCGTGAGAAATAGTTAATCATTTAAAAATCGAACCTAATGCAGACTTAGTTATAAATATCATTAACTTTGCATTTTAGTACAATAAAATAGACTCATGGATAAATGCTCATTTTGTGGGAGAGAAAAGAAGGATACAAATCTTCTAATAGCTGGAATTAGTGGTCATATCTGCGATAGCTGTATCGATCAAGCCTACTCTATTGTTCAGGAAGAATTAAAAAATCATTCTGATCTCAACTTAAAAGAGATTAAACTTTTAAAACCGATGGAAATTAAAGCTTTCCTAGATCAATATGTTATTGGTCAGGATGAAGCTAAAAAATACCTTGCGGTTGCGGTGTACAATCACTATAAAAGATTGCTTCAGGAAAAAGATGATGAAGATATTGAAATTGAAAAATCAAATATCATTCTTGTAGGAGAAACAGGTACAGGAAAAACTCTGTTGGCACGAACTATTGCTAAAATGCTACACGTTCCCTTCACTATTGTTGATGCCACAGTTTTAACCGAAGCAGGTTATGTAGGTGAAGATATAGAATCTATTTTAACTAGACTTCTTCAGGCATCGGATTATGATGTGGAGGCTGCCGAAAAAGGAATTGTATTTATTGATGAGATAGATAAAATTGCTCGAAAAAGCGATAATCCATCAATTACCCGAGATGTTTCGGGCGAAGGTGTTCAGCAGGGTTTGCTAAAATTATTAGAAGGAGCTGTTGTTAATGTACCCCCTCAAGGCGGAAGAAAACATCCCGATCAGAAAATGATACCTGTTAACACTAAGAATATTCTTTTTGTTTGTGGAGGTGCTTTCGACGGAATTCAGCGTAAAATTGCACAACGCATGAACACTCAGGTTGTAGGATTTAATGCCAGCAAAGAAAAAGAACAGATTGATCAGGGTAATTTATTACAATATATTGCACCTCAGGATTTAAAATCATTTGGTTTAATTCCTGAAATTATTGGTCGTTTACCTGTGTTAACTTACCTGGAGCCATTAAACAGAAATGCACTTAGAAATATCTTAACCGAGCCTAAAAACTCAATTGTTAAGCAATACACCAAATTATTTAAGATTGATGATATTGAATTAAGCTTTAAGGAAAGCGCATTGGAATATATTGTTGATAAGGCTGTAGAATATAAATTAGGAGCACGCGGTTTACGTTCTATTTGCGAAGCCATAATGATGGATGCAATGTTTGAACTCCCTTCGGGAGAAGAAAAACAAATCTCCATTAATAAAAAATACGCAAGCAAGAAACTTGAAAAAGTAAATCTTAAGCGCTTAAAAGTCGCATAATTAAAAAGCCGGATTAAAAATCCGGCTTTTTTTATAAGGTAAAATTTATTGTAGACCCCTGAGATTGGACTGACACATCTGCATCACAATCACTATCGGTATCGCCTCCTCCAAAATTAACTTCTCCTTCTCCGAAATCA
The DNA here is from genome assembly GCF_963677195.1 of uncultured Marinifilum sp. Classification (NCBI taxonomy): domain Bacteria; kingdom Pseudomonadati; phylum Bacteroidota; class Bacteroidia; order Marinilabiliales; family Marinifilaceae; genus Marinifilum; species uncultured Marinifilum sp. The sequence goes on along the minus strand of NZ_OY781918.1, from coordinate 1,354,241 downwards.
GTTAATACAAAAGTAGCATCTCCTCCAATAATATTGTTACAAGAATATGCATAAGTTAAACCGCTAGTACTCTCTAGTGAAAATTGGGCTCCATTGGGATCAATACCACTTAAAGTTGTTGTAAACAAAAAAATATCATCCACATAATCCATATCTAGTTCTTCGCTCTTAACAAATGTATAATTACTATTAATTTCAGGTACAGAAAAAGTATAAACCACATCATCTGAATCGCTAACATCAAATTCCACATCAGAAAATACCAATGTAAAATCTTCTCCGGCTTCATCGGCAATTTGCAAATTCATAACACCTCTAATATCAAAACCCTGAGAGTAAAAATCGCTTAAACGAACCTCAAAATTCTTAAGACTTGTATCGGTAGGCTCCACAGTCATTTTACCTTTAAAACTTCCACCATTAGAGGTACACGAACTGGTTCCGTAATCAATAACAATAGAATCAATTTCGGAAGTAGCGATATTGCGATGAATAACAGGAGTTACACAAGAAGCAATTTCATCATCAATTGTATCTTTTTTTGTATCCAGATTATTAAAAACAATGGCATTAACATCCATTACCATATCATTTGAAATATTCTGAATTTGCAAACAGTATTCCAATGGCACAGAAAAAATATCGTCAATAAAATCTTCGGGATCGGCACCAGTAGAACAGGAGTTACACAAACTCAAACATATTAACAGGAGTAAACTATTTTTTATCTGTTTAAAATTCATTCTATTTCCTTTTGTAATCAATAAACGAATAAGGATATTTATTTTTCTCATCTGGTAAACAATCTTTTCGGGCAACCGATTCCCATTCTTCTCCTTTAATTTTAGGGAAATAAGTATCGCCATCGAATTCGTGATGCACCAAAGTTAAATACAATTCATCAGCTTTACTTATTGCTTCCTGATAAATGGCTCCTCCACCTATTACAAAAGCCTTATCCTGATCCTTAACAAAATCGAGAGCTTCTTCGAAAGAATGTACAACAACACATCCCTCCTGCTTATAATCTGGCTGACGGGTAATAATAACAGAGGTACGATTGGGCAGAGGTTTACCTATGGAATCGAATGTTTTTCGCCCCATTATTATCGTATGCCCGGTGGTAAGAGCTTTAAATCTTTTTAAATCGGCCGGTAAATGCCAAATAAGCTGGTTATCCTTCCCAATAACATTATTACGGGATGCAGCCACTATTATTGATAGTTTCATAATTTTAAAATTTATAATTACCAATTGATAATTTAAATAGATATTGCACCTTTAATATGTGGATGTGGATCGTAACTTTCCAGAGAAAAATCCTCAAACTTAAAATCAAAAATACTTTTTACATCAGGATTTATTTTCATTACGGGCAAGTCTCTGGCTTCTCTCGATAATTGTAGTTTCACCTGATCGAGATGGTTATTGTAGATATGCGCATCGCCTAAAGTATGCACAAAGTCACCTGCTTGTAATCCGCAAACCTGTGCCATCATCATTGTTAGTAAGGCATAAGATGCAATATTAAAAGGCACACCCAAAAAGATATCGGCACTACGTTGATACAACTGACAAGACAATTTACCATTGGCAACATAGAATTGAAACAAAGCATGACATGGAGGTAAAGCCATATTTTCGATATCGCCAGCATTCCAGGCACTCACAATTAAGCGTCGTGAATTCGGATTGTTTTTAATATCGTTTACTACCTGAGTAATCTGATCTAATGATTCACCATTGGGTTTTGGCCAAGACCTCCATTGATAACCATAAACATGTCCCAAATCACCTTGCTCATCGGCCCATTCATTCCAAATACGAACTCCATTATCCTGTAAATATTTTACATTTGTATCGCCATTCAAAAACCAAAGCAATTCATGAATAATCGATTTTAAATGTAATTTTTTAGTGGTAAGAGCAGGAAATCCTTTCGACAAATCAAATCGCATTTGATGCCCAAACACGCTAATTGTTCCTGTTCCTGTTCGGTCTCCTTTTTTATTTCCCTCCTCGAGAACTCTTTCCAGTAGTTGAAGATATTGTTGCATAATTAATGTCTTGTAATTTTAATTTTTAAAGATACAGCAATTTAAAATATAGTATCTCAATTATGATAATATTAAAAATTAGGAAAATCGTAAAATTCTTTCGAACCTACACAACCACACTACTATTATCCCTAATAATAAGCGGGGAATAATCATCCATCCAAGAGGAACTCCAATAGCTGCAAATAGCAAAGGATCCTCCAATTGCGAATGCGAAACTGCAATATGATGATTCAATAAATCTGCATCTTCGCTTGTCATTTTACCCTCTTCCACTTGTTCCATAATAATTGCAGAACCATAGGCCAAGCCTAAAGTATTAGCAACAATCCAGGAAAACGAGGTAGATTCGGGCAAGCCCATTACAACTTGCAAAGGCTTTAAAATTTTAGATATCCAGTTAATGATACCAAAAAGCTCTAATATTTTTTGAAATATCATTAATAAAGCAATTAATACAATAAGCTTAATAACAAGCACTAGCGAAGACTGCAACCAAGCTATAAACATTACATAAAACGATTCGGATGTTACACTTACTGCACTTATTGTAACACTTGTATCGGCAGGTAAAAGGATATTTAAAATCGCTCCCATTGCAAAGCTTCCCAATAAACGAAGCAAAACCATTCTCACAACCGACGATCCTGTTTTTTTAAGTACAGCAGTTTCTATTACAAAACCATGCGCAACCAAACACATTACCGCAAGAATTGTAAGTACTCTACCTTCTAATCCTAAACTTGTAATAACAGCAATGGCAGTATAAATATTTGTGAAAATACTGGTAAGCAAAACAAAAGCCGATTCCCCAGGTAAACCTATTAACTCGAATGCAGGAGCTAAATACGATGAAATAAGTGAAAGCACCCCTGTATAATTTAATATCATAACTCCAAACGAAACCGGAAGCATAATACTTAACAACCACTTTGTAGTTGCAAAAGCCTTTGGCAAAGCTAATTTTACAGCTTGGCGCAATTTATCCTTTCCCGACAAATTTGATGAACAGCTATGGTTTACACTCATTCTTTCTTGATTTATAAAGAACAAAACTACCAATTTTTTATTGAGAAATAATAGAGAATATAAACTTCTAAAAAATCAATTATCTTACTTTTAGTATCCTTAGCATCAAAACTTCATGATTTAAGCTTTTTTTGTTAGATTTGAAACGTTCAAAATTCATATCATTACAATTAATTGAATTTTAAAATACCACTACTAGAACAAGCAAACCATTTTAGCAATTACTAATCTTATTTTAAACAATAAATTATGGGAATTAAAGGTCGATTGACACTATTAAACTTCCTTCAGTTTTTTATCTGGGGAGCTTGGTTAATTACAATTGCGAACTATTGGTTTGGAAACAAAGGCTGGTCGCCTCAGGAATTTGGAGCAGTATTCTCTACCATGGGAATTGCATCTCTGTTTATGCCTACCCTTACGGGAATTATTGCCGACAGATGGATTAATGCCGAAAGACTATATGGTATTCTTCATTTATTTGGCGGTGCTGCCTTATTTTATTTGCCACAGGTAGAGACTCCTGCAATATTTATTACTGTAATTTTATTAGCTATGATTTGCTATATGCCTACCATAGCTCTAATGAATTCTATCTCTTACACGGTACTTAAAAACAACAATTACGATGTAATTAAAGTTTTCCCTCCAATTCGTGTTTGGGGAACAATTGGTTTTATTGCTGCCATGTGGATTACCAATTTAAGCGGATCAAAAGCTACTGCCAATCAGTTTTACATTGGTGCAGTTGCATCTTTTTTATTGGCTATTTATTCGTTTACTATGCCACAATGTAAACCCCAGAACAAAGGTAGCAAAGGAGCTCCTCTAGTTGAGGTTTTAGGATTAAATGCTTTTAAGCTGTTTAAGAACTACAAAATGGCATTGTTCTTTATTTTTTCCATGTTATTAGGGGCAGCATTACAGCTAACCAATATGTACGGAGACAGGTTTCTTTCTGAATTTGAAAAAATTCCTGAATATGCCGATTCTTTTGTTATAAAATACTCGACTATTATCATGTCGATTTCTCAGATATCGGAGACTCTTTTCATTCTTGCAATTCCATTTTTCCTTAAGAAATTTGGTATTAAAAAGGTAATGCTAATAAGTATGATTGCCTGGGTTCTTCGATTTGGATTATTTGCTTTTGGCGATCCTGCAGGCGGACTTTGGATGATCATATTATCTTGTATTATCTACGGAATGGCTTTTGATTTCTTTAACATATCTGGTTCTCTTTTTGTAGAAACTCAATGCGATTCAAATATCAGATCGAGTGCACAAGGATTATTTATGATGATGACCAACGGTTTTGGTGCCATAGTAGGGTCATGGGTAAGTGGAATTATTATTGGTGAATTCTTTACCAACAATAATGGTGATTTTATTTGGATGGATATCTGGAATACATTTGCAATTTACTCATTGGTAATTGCTATTTTATTTGCCATACTATTTAAACACAAACACGACCCAAAACAAGTTGAAAATATAGCTCATTAATATAAACAAGAAAGCAGGCTTTAGCCTGCTTTTCTTTTATGTGATAGTATATAATAAATTCTATTTTTCTCTTTTATCAAGCTCGTCTCTTATTAAGGATGCTTTTTCATAATCTTCGTTACTAATTGTTTCGTTCAGCATTTCTTTCAACTGACTAACAGTATATGTGCTAAATTCGCCACTTTCAGATTTATCTTCAGGTTCAACATCAGACATGGTAGCTGTAATTCCAGGCTCTTGTGCTTCCCCTTCTATACTCAAAACAATTCCTGCTTTTTCGATTATTTCGTTGGTTGTAAATATTGGGCAATTAAAACGAAGAGCTATTGCCACAGCATCGGAGGTTCTTGAATCGATACGAATTCTGGTAGATCCTTTTTCGCAAATTAATTCAGCATAAAAAATACCTTCTTCTAATTTATAAATGTTTACCTCAACAACATTTACAGCAAATGCCTCGGCAAAACTTTTAAATAAATCATGAGTTAAGGGACGAGGAGGATCTAACTCCTCCAATTGAATTGCTATTGATTGTGCCTCTACACCTCCTATAATAATGGGAATACGTCGATCACCATCTTCTTCGGACAATACAAGAGCATAAGCACCTGTTTGAGTCTGACTGTATGACAATCCTAAAACGTTTAGCTTTATCTTACCCATAAATTTTATCTATTTTTCGAATTAGTAAAGCAAATATAATAATTGTTTCGAAGCTTTTTAACAATATACACTACCAAGTAAATCTTATTTACTTAAATAGAGGTAAACATTACAATTAGATTGGCCTAAATCTGCCAAATCAAGTTTAATTTATAGTCTTTTAATTAAATATATTAATAAAAAAGTACAGGAACTATAATTATATGAAGATACATATTTAAGGCAAAATAATCCAAACCTATTACAGTAAAGTTTGTGTATTTACTTTAAAATGAAGTAAATTTGATTTTCGTTTTATAAAAATGTAAAAATCCTATAAAAAAATACTATTTACATGTATAAAACTTTGTTTATCAAACAATCTTTCCTATTTTTGCAGTCCGAAAAATAAAATTTCTTCGGGGGTTCACCAAGAGGAATCGCTTAATAATTAAGCAACCCACCCCCTGGAACAAACCGTAAAATTTGGAAAAAATGTACGCAATTGTAGAAATCGCGGGTCAACAATTCAAAGTTGAAAAAGACCAGAAGATTTTCGTTCACAGATTGGAAACTGAAGAAGGTGGACAAGTTGAGTTCGCAAAAGTTCTTTTAGTTGACAATGCTGGTGAAGTTGTAGTTGGTGCTCCTGCTATTGAAGGCGCTAAAGTTACAGCGAAAGTATTATCACACATGAAAGGTGACAAGGTAAAGGTATTCAAAAAGAAAAGAAGAAAAGGATACAAAAAACTGAACGGACACCGTCAGTACCTATCACAAATTCAAATTGAAGAAATTGTTGCTTAATCCTTAAAAATATTTAGAAAATGGCACACAAAAAAGGAGTCGGTAGTTCGAAGAACGGTAGAGAATCGGAAAGTAAACGATTAGGAGTTAAAATTTACGGTGGACAAGCAGCGAAAGCTGGAAATATTCTTGTACGTCAAAGAGGTACTAAGCATAATCCAGGTGAGAATGTAGGTTGTGGTAAAGATCACACTTTATTTGCTCTTGTTGACGGAACTGTTGTTTTTACAAAGAAAAGAGACAACAAATCATACGTTTCTATTGAACCTATTGCTGAGTAATTAATTCAGCATTAAAATATTTGAATCTCCTGCTTTATCATCGTGTAAAGACAGGAGATTTTTTTATTTTTACACTTTATAGAAATCGGGAATAATCATCAACAAAAGAAAAAAGATGCTAGGCCTTAAATACTTACAGGAAAACCAGGAAGAAGCCATAAAGGCTTTACAGATTAAAAATTTCGATGCTACCGAAATTATTGGTAAAATCGTAAAATTAGATGAGAAAAGAAAAGCAACTCAAGCAGAACAGGATACAGCTCAGGCTGAAATGAATAGCTTGTCGAAAGAAATTGGTATGCTTTTTAAAAATGGTAAAGCTGAAGAAGCAAATGCTGCAAAAGCTAAAACCAGTGAACTAAAAAATTCAATTTCCGAACTTAGTACAAGTCAAAATTCAATACTTGCAGAATTAAATGATTTATTACTGCAAATACCAAATATTCCTCATGCCTCGGTTCCTGCGGGTAAAGGTGAAGAAGACAATGTTGTAGAAAAAACAATTGGGGAAGCTCCTCAATTATCTCCTGATGCTATTCCACATTGGGAATTAGCAAAAAAATACAACATTATAGATTTTGAATTAGGAAATAAAATAACTGGTGCAGGTTTCCCATTATATCGTGGCAAAGGTGCAATTCTTCAAAGAGCTTTAATAAATTTCTTTTTAGATGAGAACCGCAAAGCTGGATACGAAGAAGTAATTCCTCCTTTGGTAGTGAACGAAGATTCGGGTTACGGAACAGGTCAGCTTCCTGATAAGGAAGGTCAAATGTATCATGTAACAGAAGATAATTTATATTTGATTCCTACTGCCGAAGTTCCAGTTACCAATATTTATCGCGACGTAATTTTAAAGGAAGAAGATTTTCCGGTTAAAAACACAGCATATTCAGCTTGTTTTAGAAGAGAAGCTGGTTCGTATGGAAAAGATGTACGTGGATTAAATCGCTTGCATCAATTCGATAAAGTGGAGATTGTACAATTACAGCATCCTGATAAATCATACGAAGCTTTAGAGCTTATGGTTAAACATGTTGAAGGCATTATTCAAAAATTAGAATTGCCATACCGACTACTACGTCTTTGTGGTGGAGATACTAGTTTTACAGCAGCTTTAACTTTCGATTTTGAGGTATTTTCGGCTGCCCAAGACAAATGGCTGGAGGTAAGTTCAGTTTCTAACTTTGAATCGTATCAGGCAAACCGCTTAAAATTAAGATTTAAAGGCAAAGACATGAAAAAACCACAATTGGCACACACTTTAAATGGTAGTGCTTTGGCTTTACCAAGAATTGTTGCTGCTTTACTCGAGAATAATCAAACTCCCGAGGGAATTAAAATTCCGAAAGCATTAGTTCCTTACACTGGTTTTGATATTATCAACTAAAAAAAGCAGATTTATAATAAAAATATCTGTTATCGAAATATTTATGGAAGCCCGGGCATAAGAAGCCGGGCTTTTTTTTATTTTTATGCTAGCAATAAAAAGCTAACAGATATTTTTAGCAGTTTTCGAGCGTTGCTCAATATGTAATTTTAACTTGTTTAAATTAATAGTTTTGAGAAAATTTTTGACAGGCATATTCTTATTCTTTCTGGTCGTAGGAATTGAGCCCACATTTGGTCAGCATAATATTCAGTCGGCAAGTCAGTTGGCATTTAAGTATTTTAGAGATAAGGAATATAAACCCGCATCTTCTCTTTTCTATAATTTATATGATGCTACAAAATCGAAAACATATTTCAACTATTATATCGATTGCCTTATTCAGTTAGAAGAATTTAAAGATGCTGAGAGCTATGTGAAAAAGCAGATTAAAAGAAATCCGGATGATAAAATTTTCATGATTTCGCTAGGCTATGTATACAAAAAATCGCAACAAGAAGAAAAATCTATTAATCAGTACAATAAAGTACTTGAAAAAATAAAGCCTGTAAAAAGTGACATTTCCAGCATTGCCAATGCTTTTATCACAAAAAGAGAATACAACTTGGCCATAAAAACCTATTTACAAGGCCGGAAACTTCTGAATCAGAACGATCTGTATCATATCGAAATGGCCAATATTTATCTGTATCAGCGAGATTTTGAGAAAATGGTAAGTGAATATCTTCTGGCAATTTCCATAGATCAAAGTCTGGTAAATTCGGTTCAAAACAGATTACAATCGGCCCTTTTGCAGGATATTGACTCAAGTCTCGATCCTATTTTAAAAAATCAGCTTTTAAGCATAAGTCAAAAGGAAACAGGAAATATTGCCTTTAAAGAATTGCTGCAGTGGTATTTTATGCAGAAAAAACAATTTCGAATGGCTTTAGTACAAGCCCAATCTATCGATTTATTAAAGAAAGAAGATGGTTATCGTTTAATGGGACTTGCTGTATCGGCGCGAAGCAATAAAGATTACGAAACAGCAATAAACAGTTTTGAGCTGGTACTAAAAAAAGGACCAGAATGCAGTAATCACCTAAAAGCTCGAATAGAAATATTGGAAACGCAATATCTACAATTGCACGAAAAGAAAACTACTACGAAAGAAAAATGGCAAGAATTATCGAATAATTACAGCGTATTTTTACAAGAAGAACAGCAAAAATCGCTTTTGAGTGCCGCCATTATACGCCATGCGCATATTTTAGCAATGTTTTTAAACAAATCAGGCGAAGCAATTGAAATTCTCGAAGAAATTTTAAAACAAAAAGGAATACATCAGCAGCAAATTTCGAAAATAAAAATGGAATTAGCAGATATAAAATTATTTGCTAACGAAAAATGGGATGCCGTTCTACTCTATTCTCAAATTGAAAAAGCCAATAAAAATAATCCTATTGGTTATGAAGCGAAATTTAAAAAAGCACGTGTTTCATACTATATGGGAGAACTAAAATGGGCAAAAGCACAGCTTGATGCATTAAAGGGCAGTACATCGAAACTAATTGCCAACGATGCCATAGCACTTTCGCAATTAATAAGCGACAATACAACGCTGGATACTAGCTATACAGCTATGAAAAAATATGCCGAAGCCGAATTTCTTATCTACCAGAAAAAAGAAACTGAAGCCTTAAACAAATTAGATAATTTACTTAGAAATCATCCTTCTCATTCTTTAATTGATGAAGTATATTTCAAGATATATGAAATTTATTATAAACAAGGCGAAAGCGAGAAGGCACTTGAAAAGCTTGAAATAATAATAAGTGATTATTCCGACAGCTTACTTGCCGATAAAGCTCTCCTAAAAAAAGGAATTATATACGAGGAACAAAAAAACTATTCTTTGGCAATGGAATGCTTTAAAAAAATTATTACTGATTATCCGGATAGTATATTTTCTGTTAAAGCAAGACAACGCCTGAACAAATTACGAAAACAATAAGATTGCCTTACTGGTATTTATTTTTAAATATCTTTGCGAAAAATTTAAAATTATAGCTATGCTAATTTACAATACAAGTTATTTGTTCGATAAAGAATTAGAGACTGTTTTTACAGAATGGATGAAAACGAAGTTTATTCCCTTGTTAAAGGAAACAAGTACTTTTAGTAATAATTATTTCTGTAAGGTTATGGTAGAAAAAGACGACGAAGGATTAACCTATTCGAATCAGCTGTTTTTTAAAAATAAAGAGCAGCTGGAAAAATATTTAAGCAGTTTTGAACCCAGAGTAAAAGCTGTTTTTAATGCCAGATTCCAAAATCAGGTAATTAGTTTCTCTTCCCTTTTACAGGAAGTTTAAAATATTAGCTTTGAAAAAACAGAAGAAAGCCTATATCTATGCACTTTTGGCCATTTTATGCTGGTCTACAGTTGCTACGGCATTTAAAATTGCCCTTTCGGGTATGGATTTTCTTCACCTTTTACTTTATTCGTCGGCCACTGCCATACTATTTTTAGGCATTTTACAAAGCTTAAAAGGACAGTTGAAAAAAAACTTTAAAATTACAGGTCGCGAATATTTACAGTCAGCAATTTTGGGTTTTCTTAATCCTTTTCTTTACTATCTGGTATTGTTAAAAGCTTATTCTATTTTACCCGCTCAATTTGCCTTAAGCTTAAACTATATTTGGCCGGTTAGCCTGGTACTTTTATCAATTCCCTTACTAAAACAAAAAATTGGGATTAAGAATATACTTTGCATTTTGCTTAGTTTTTCGGGCGTAATAATAATTGCAAATAAGGGTTCATTCTCCAGCTTACAAATGCCAAATACTTTTGGTGTTATTTTAGCTTTATCGAGTTCTGTTTTTTGGGCTTTGTACTGGATATATAATGTTCGCGACAAAAGAGAATCCAATTCGAAATTATTACTAAACTTTTTATTTGGCTTTCTCTATATCCTTACAAGTATACTTTTGTTTTCGGACTTTAATTTACCAGAAAAAAAACACTTGCTGGCAGCCATTTACATTGGAATTGTAGAGTGTGGTATTGCATACGTACTTTGGCTTAATGCAATGAAACTTAGCTCATCGACAGATAAAATTGGCAATCTTGTTTTTCTTAGTCCGTTTGTCTCTCTAATTTTTATTAATCTTTTTCTCGAAGAATCTATCTATCTTAGTACTCTTGCAGGATTAGCCCTAATAATAGCAGGTATTATTTTGCAGAAAATTGCACAAAAAACAAATTAAATTGAATAAGGATAGAATAATAATGGGGATAGATCCCGGCACCAACTTAATGGGTTATGGTTTAATTCGAGTAGCCAATAAGAAACCTGAAATTTTGATTTCCGGATTTCTCGATTTGAAAAAAATTGGTGATCCGTACATTAAACTGCAAAAAATTTTCCAAAGAACTTTGCAGGTTATCGACGAATATCATCCCGATGAGCTGGCTATTGAATCACAATTTTTTGGTAAAAATATTCAATCGATGTTAAAATTAGGAAGAGCACAGGGAGTAGCTATTGCAGCAGCTTTACAGCGCGATATTCCTATTTTTGAATATGCACCCCGTAAAATTAAGCTTGCAATTACAGGAACAGGAACCGCATCGAAAGAGCAATTGGCAATTGTACTACAACGTTATTTTAAGATGAAAGAATTTCCTCAAAATGCCGATGAATCGGATGCTATTGCCATTGCAATGTGTCATTATTTTCAAAGTAACCTACCTACTGTTTCAGGAAAATCATCTTCTTGGTCGGATTTTATTAAGCAAAATCCTGGTAGGGTAAAGAAATAAAAAAAAGCCGCAAAAGCGGCTTTTCATATTTTATTTATAGAAATAGTTTATTCCATATTTTTACGGATTGATTCTGCAATTTCGGCCATTTCCTCCTGACTTAAGCTCAGTTTTGGATTGTCGAAACTTAAGTCGCCAATATTATTAATCGGCACTAAATGAATGTGAGTATGAGGAACTTCCAAACCAATTACGGCTACACCAATTCTCTTGCACTCGACACTTTTTTCGACTGCTTTAGCAACTTTCTTAGCAAATAGATTTAAGCCACTTAAAATATCATCTTCCAAATTAAAAATATAATCTACTTCCTGCTTTGGAACCACTAAAGTATGACCTTTTGCCAATGGGCTAATATCCAGAAAAGCAAAATACTTATCACTTTCTGCAATTTTATGACAAGGAATCTCACCTTGAATAATTTTTGTGAAAATTGAAGCCATTTCTTTTATTTTGATAGTTAAACGAAATTCAATTAGATAGAAATATCTACTATTTCGAAAGGAATAATTCCATTGGGCACTTTAATATCTACAATCTCACCAACTTTCTTACCAATTAAACCTTTGGCAATTGGCGTGTTAATAGAAAGTTTTCCTTTTTTAAAATCTGCCTCCGATTCCGAAACCAATGTATAAGTCATTACAGCACCATTTTTTTGATTTTTAATGGTAACCTTATTCATCATCTGAACCTTAGAGGTATCAATTTTTGTTTCGTCGATAATTCGGCTATTGGCAACAACACCCCTTAATTGAGCAATTTTTGCTTCTAGTAAGCCCTGCGCCTCTTTGGCTGCATCGTACTCTGCATTTTCAGATAAATCGCCTTTATCAATAGCTTCGCCAATTTGTTTCGAGATTGCCGGACGCTCTATTGTCTCTAAATGCTCTAACTCTTCTCTTAATTTTTTTAAACCTTCTGCTGTTATATATGAATATCCAGACATTATATCCTCCTATTTATTTTCTTGATTTTTCTTACTTTCTGATCCTAAAAGACCTATAAAACAAAAAGAATCCCGATAATCGGAACTCTTCAGGGTACAAATATACAAATTTTATAAGAATGCTCCCTATTTTACCCCTACTTAACTGGGACTTATAAAGGTACTAAAAAATTAAACTACTCGTACTTTCTATCTAATATTTCCTTATAAATAATTGCTTGTCGCCAATCAACATCTTCATCTTCGTCTTCTAATTCATCCTGCTCTTGTTCGTATAGCTTTTGCAGATCGTCGAAGGCAGATCTTTTCTCTTCCTTTTTATCCTGAATATTTGTACTTGCTTTATTAACTTCCTTTGTATCTTCATTTAATAATACTTCCTGCTCAAAAGAAGGAGTATCGGCATCTAAATTTTCTGTTTGTGTATAAGGTCTGGGTACTTCCTGTCCCAGTAAAGTTCCTAAAATTGATTCAAAATCTGTATTGGATTCCTGACTTGGCTGTTCCAACTGATCGGCCATGTCTTCCTTATCTGGTGAACTTATATTAGCAGGCCTTTTCTTTTTCATGGCACCATAAACAATAAAGATAGCCATTGCTATCAGATAAATTATATTTCCCCAACCTTCGTCCATAATAGTTCTGATAATATTATTTTTATTTCTAGTTTTACCACATACTAATTCGCCAGAAGAATCGTTATAAATGCAAAATTTAAAACTATGAATATCAACAAATCAAATTTACTATATTTTTTTCTTTTACTTCCCTTATGCTTAATTTTTTGTTCTTGTAGTTCAGATAGCGTTGATATCAACGATATTGTTCCCTACCGAAAAATTGATGTTTACCTTGATCTAACCTACTATAATGAACTAACAAACAATACAGCTCTATATTTCGACTATATAGATGGTAACTGGGTTGGATATAAAAATCATGGAATATTTGTATATAAATCAAATGGTCAATACTATTGCTGTGATGCTAGTTGTACTCACGATGTTGAAGCCGATGAACATTTAGAGTTAAATGATCCTGATGATGATGATGCATGGAATAATGGTGTTACTTGTCCTATTTGTGGAAGTGAATTTATCCTATCTACCGAAAGTCCTTCTCCTATACCCGGATCTACCGCAATATATTCACTTAAATCATACAATATTAGTTTATCAGGTAACAAGCTTCACATTTACAATTAATCAATAAATTTATATCTAAATAAAAGGGAGCATCCTGTTTAACAAACCAATTTCCACACCTTAAATATAACAAAATCAGCTCACAAAGCAAATCTCTTAAATTATAAACAGACAAGCATTTATATGAAAAAACCTTGACATGGTAAACAATAATGCATAATTTGAAAGGAAATTTCCTATTCAAACTAATTTTTATCCTATGAAAAAAGCATTATTACTTCTATTGTGTGGGATATTACTAATCCCTTTTACAAGTTTGGCCAGCGAAGCCGATTTGCTTGTGCCAGATCTTAAACAAAGTACTTTTAACGGACTGGCTGGAATGAATGGTTGGGACTTGTTACTTTATGGAATTATTGTAATTGCACTTGGTTTACTTTTTGGATTGCTACAATTTAATCGTATCAAAAAATTGCCTGTGCATAAATCGATGGCTAAAGTTTCTAATATTATTTACGAAACCTGTAAAACCTATCTGCTACAGCAAGGAAAATTTCTTATTATATTATTTATAATTATAGGTGTTGCCATATCCTATTATTTTATTGGATTAGCAAATGTATCTATTCCTAAAACCATGCTTATTTTATTGTGGACTGTTCTTGGTATTTTGGGATCGTATGGAGTTGCTTGGTTTGGAATAAGAATTAATACTTATGCAAACAGTCGTACTTCTTTTGCTGCCTTAAAGAAAAAGCCTTTCGATGTTATGTCTATTCCATTACAGGCCGGTATGAGTGTAGGGCTTTTGCTTATTTGTGTTGAGCTAATAATGATGATAGCTATTCTTCTTTTTATTCCCGGAGAAAGCGCCGGAGCCTGTTTTGTAGGATTTGCAATTGGTGAATCGCTGGGCGCATCGGCTTTAAGAATTGCAGGTGGTATTTTTACTAAAATTGCCGATATAGGAGCCGATTTAATGAAAATTGTCTTTAAAATTGGAGAAGATGATCCTAGAAATCCGGGAGTAATTGCCGATTGTACTGGCGATAATGCGGGCGATAGTGTTGGGCCTACTGCCGATGGTTTCGAAACTTACGGAGTTACCGGAGTTGCTTTAATCACTTTTATTATTTTAATGTTTGGAGAAACAGGTTTAATGCCAAATGTAGGTTTTGCATCAACTTTAATAGTATGGATTTTCGCCATGCGTGTACTAATGATATTTACTTCGGTATTTGCATATCTGGTAAATCAGGCCATAGCCAAAGCAAAATATAGTCAGGCCGATAGTTTTAATTTCGAAGCTCCTTTAAGCTCTTTGGTATGGATTACTTCAATCATATCAATAATAGTAACCTATTTATTAAGTTATGTACTGATATCAGACCTTCCGGAACAACTTTGGTGGAAACTATCGACTATTATTTCCTGTGGAACATTGGCAGCAGCCATAATTCCAGAATTTACCAAAGCATTTACCAGTTCGAACTCGCGACATGTGCAGGAAGTGGTAAGCGCATCGCGCGAAGGAGGTGCTTCCTTAACCATCTTATCGGGTATGGTTGCTGGTAATTTTTCTGCTTTCTGGGAAGGGATGGTAATGATGGCATTAATGGCTGTAGCATTTTACACTGTTCAGGACATCGATATTTTTGGCGAATATCCAGGCATATTTGCTTTTGGCTTGGTGGCTTTTGGTTTTTTAGGAATGGGACCTGTTACCATTGCTGTGGATAGTTACGGACCTGTTACCGATAATGCCCAATCGATATTTGAATTATCACAAATTGAGAAAATTCCGAATATTAAAGAAGAGATTAATAGTGAGTTTGGTTTCGAACCTAATTTTGAAAGCGGAAAACACAATTTAGAAGAAAACGATTCGGCCGGAAATACCTTTAAAGCTACTGCTAAGCCCGTTTTAATTGGTACTGCCGTAATTGGTGCCACAACCATGATTTTCGCAATTATTTTACTACTAAAAGGAACCTTTCTGTTAAGCGGAGAATCTTTATTGCAAATTCAGTTAACCGATCCTTCGGTAATTCTGGGTTTAATTACAGGTGGAGCAGTTATTTACTGGTTCTCGGGAGCATCGATGCAAGCCGTAACCACAGGGGCCTACCGCGCTGTTGAATACATTAAGAAAAATATTAATTTAGATAAAAGCGAAGCCGATATTCAGGATTCGAAAAATGTAGTTAAAATTTGTACCCAATACGCACAAACGGGAATGTGGAATATTTTTGCTGTTATTCTATGTTTAACACTGGCTTTTGCATTTTTTAGCCCTAACTTTTTTGTGGCTTACCTAATTTCAATTGCTATTTTTGGTTTGTTTCAGGCCATGTATATGGCCAATGCTGGTGGTGCATGGGATAATGCCAAAAAAGTTGTGGAAGTTGATTTACAAGAGAAAAATACGCCTTTACACGATGCTACCATTATTGGCGATACGGTTGGTGATCCTTATAAAGATACCTCGTCGGTTGCATTAAATCCGATTATTAAGTTTTCTACATTATTTGGACTTTTAGCTGCCGAAATTGCAATTGAGTTAATTATTCATGCCGATAAAACAGGAGAAACAAATATTGCTCCATACATTGGTGGTGTATTCCTACTAATTGGTTTATTCTTTGTTTACCGCTCTTTTTACGGAATGAGAATTCCTAAAAAATAAATTGACTTACGTAAAAACACAAAGCCCGGAGATTTTTCTTCGGGCTTACTTATTTAAAAATTTAATTTACAACTTTTTATACTTATAGAAATTAACCTAACAATTCAATAACCGATTGTTTATCTTTTGCCAACTGCTCTTTTAATTCATCAATCGAATTAAAAAACTGCTCGCTACGTATGCGCTTATAAAAGCGTATGGTAATATTTTTGTAATAGATATCCTGATCGAAATCGAGGATATGAACTTCTATCGATCGGTTATCCAATTGATTATTTACAGTAGGTCGCACGCCAATATTCAACATTCCCAAATATCGTTTATCGTCCACATCAACTTTTACAGCATAAACACCATCTTTAGGCACTAGCTTGTAGCTTTCCTGCGGATCGATATTAGCAGTAGGAAAACCTAATTTGCGGCCTAATTTTTTCCCATCGATAACATCTCCTTTTATAAAAAAGCGGTAGCCCAAATATTTATTGGCCATTTTTATATCACCTTCCGAAATTGCAGCACGTACCTTAGTGGAGCTAACATTTATAGCATCCATATTTAAAACATCCTGGCGCTCAATTTTAAAATTTAACTGATCGGCAAATACCTTTAAATCTTCGTATTTACCCTCTCTATTATGACCAAAACGATGATCGTAACCTACAACCAGATATTTCATACCCAATTGCTTTACCAAAATTTGCTCAACAAACTCGATATAAGAAAGTTGCGAAAACTCTTTTGTAAATGGATAAATAACCAGATGATCGATTCCGGCAGCCTCGAGCAATACTTTTTTTTCTTCGAGAGTATTAATTAATCGAAGTCCATTATTTTCCTTGCTTAAAACCAATCTTGGGTGAGGATAAAAAGTGAAGATTACGGTTTCTCCCTTTACTTTATGTGCCAATTCCTGTAGTCTTCGAATTACCTTTCTATGGCCCAAATGAACACCATCGAATGTACCAATTGTAACTACTGGATTAATAGCTGAAAAATCTTTTAGATCCGTATATATTTTCATTCCTGATTATTATTCCAATTATTTAATAAGTTAACACCAGAAAACACCGAATTACTGCTAAAAAGTAAAGATGCCTAGCAAGCTTTACACGAAGTTAATTTTAAAATCGGTATTATTTTATGATGTAAACCATTTCTTATATCCTTAAAGCATATTTTTTAAAGGATACAAAACGAGTCGGTTCTCCGGCAAAAATATGAAAATTTCGGGAACAATTGAACCCTTACTTTTTTGCATAAATAAACCTATATACTTTAAGTATAGATTAACAAATTTATAAGCCGCAGAAAACTTCTTAATGGTAAAACAGGAAATTATTAGTAAATTTCCGCCTGAACTTAAAAAATAACCCCAAAAGGCGACTTCTATTTAAACTCGACTTACAAAATTAAGCAGAATTTAGCTGCCTTTTCGGGATTTTAATAAACAAGAAATTAATTTAGCAAACTAATCATAGAATGAGAAAACTTTTATTTGCCCTGCCCCTATTGCTTCTTTGGGCCTGTAATCAAAACGACAGTGTAAAATTTGAAGGTAAAATTGATAATGCCGACGGTAAAGTATTGTATTTAGATAAATTACATGTTGCCAGCAGCGAAACCATAGATTCTGTAAGTTTAGATGAAGATGGAAAATTTAAATTTAAAACTGAAGTAGAGAATTCTAAACCCGAATTTTATATTCTTCGTCTTTCCAATGGTAAATTAATTACTCTTTTGGCCGAAGCAAACGAAAATATTTTGATCTATAGCAAAAGTCAAAATATGGGTAAAAAATATATTGTTAAAGGATCGAAAGGATCGAAATTAGTAAAGCAAATTAACGATACCCTTAATGCCAACAAAGCTAAAATAGCCAATATCCGCAAGCAATTGGAAGAGAAAAAAAATGATGCCAATTTCTCTACCCTTTCACAAAATTTAGTTGCCGAGTATGTAGAAACCATACAAGCTCAGAGAGAATTTTCTAAAGACTTTATAATGAAGAATGCCACATCATTGGCAAGTTATATGGCCTTGTATCAGAAAATCGATAAAAATACTTTTACACTAAACGAAAACAGCGATATTCAGTTTGTAAAAATAGTAGCTTCGTCGATGAAAGCTCTTTATCCGGAACACGAATACACCAAAGCAATTCTTGCCAATTACAAAACTCTTGAAAAAAGAATGGCAAATTTGAATATTGCAAAAATGATTAAAGAAAAAGGCTCTAATTTTCCTGATGTTAAACTACCCAATACAAATGGAAAAGAAGTAGCTCTATCGTCGTACAAGGGAAAATTCATTATTCTTAGCTACTGGGCTTCTCAGGATGTTGCATCGCGAAAGCAAAATATAACTCTAAAAAAAATCTACAATAAATATCGTAGTAAAGGCTTAAAAATTTACCAGATTTCGATAGATCAGAATGAGAAATTATGGAAACAAGCAATTGATGAAGATAAACTTAACTGGACCAATGTGTGCGATTTAGACACCGGAAGCGCTGCTGCTACCCGACTATATAACATTAAAAAGGTTCCGTCAAATTATCTAATCGACCAAAGAGGAGAAATTGTTGGTAAAGATCTTTTCGGACGCAGACTGGAAGAAAAAGTAGCAGAGTACGTAAAATAGGTACTCCCTTAGTTAAAGTATTTACAAGTGCCTTAAGTTATTAGTGAATATTACTAACTTAAGGCATTTTAAATCTGTATACATTAATAAAATTGATTTTCACCTTTAAGTATCCTTAACTTAAAGCGAATTAAGTACTTTATTATGGAGAATAATAAAAAAATATATTTTGCCTCGGATGTGCATTTAGGTGCGCCCGCTATGAATAACAATCGCCAGCGCGAAAAACTATTTGCAAAGTGGTTGGATACAGTAAAAAACGATGCCGAAGCAATTTACTTAATGGGTGATATTTTCGACTTCTGGTTCGAATACAAAAGAGCTGCTCCAAGAGGTTTTACACGTGTTTTAGGGAAAATTGCTGAAATTACCGATTCGGGTATTCCGGTGCATTTTTTTACTGGTAATCATGATATTTGGGTGTTTGACTATTTGCCTTCCGAAACAGGAGTAATTGTTCATCGGGATATTGTTAAAACCGAACTAAAAGGAAAAAAATTCTTTTTAGGACATGGCGACGGACTAGGACCTTACGATAAAAGCTATAAGTTCTTAAAAAAAATATTCACCAATAAATTTTTACAATGGGCTTTTGCCCGATTACACCCTAACTTTTCAATTTGGCTGGCTCATATATGGTCGGGGCACAGTCGTTTAAAAAATGGATGTATAGAAGCAGATAACTTTAGAGGTGTTGACAAAGAATGGCTGGTACTTTATGCCAATGATGAGTTAAAAAAAGAACATTTCGATTATTTTGTTTTCGGACACCGACACTGGCCCAGCGATATCGATCTTAATGGTAAAAGCAGATATATAAACACCGGCGATTGGGTTACTAACTTTACCTACGCAGTTTTTGATGGCGATAAAATGGAATTAAAAGAGTATGAAAAACCTAAAGTCTAAACACAAAAACTACAAAAGACTTTATCAAAACATTGCTACAAAATAAGTTGTATAATTCTTATTTTTGGTTGAATATTATTATAGAATACTAACAAGCACAAAACAGAAGAAGTAAATATAAAAACTCCTGATTATTTGTATTCCTACATGATTTACTTCCTTATTATTTGTGCTTAAATAAAAATTGATGGAATTTTTATATCTCGCTATCGGAATTGTTAAAGGTTTAATTATTGGCTGGTTAATTATGCGCAAAAAAGCCTCGCAAAAAGAAGCTTTACATCGCGAGCAGCTTTTAAAACAAGAAAATACTTTTATTAAGGATAAAAGTGAACTATCGCATCGCCTTTCGATACTGGAAGAACGCGCCAATAACCTAATGCACGAAAAAGGTGAACTGGCAAAATCATTAAACGAAGAAAGAGAAAAAAATGTGAACTTAACACGTTCGGTTTCTGTATCGGCTACCGAGCGTAAAAACCTGGAAGAACGATTGGAAAATCAGAAACAGGAATTAGATGAACTACAGAAAAAATTTACCAGCGATTTCGAAAATATAGCCACTAAAATCCTTAAAGAAAATACCAAAGAATTTACCAGTTCGAACCAAAAGAACATGAGTGATATTATGGGCCCCATTAAGGAGAAACTAATTTTGTTCGAGAAAAAAGTAGAAGAAACCTACGACAAAGAGCTGCGCGATAAAATTAGTCTGAAAGAAGAGGTAAAAAAACTTTACGATTTAAATACCCGAATAAGCGACGAAGCCAATAACCTTACCAAAGCCTTAAAAGGCGATGTGAAAAAACAAGGAAACTGGGGAGAAGTGGTTCTCGAACGAATTTTAGAACGATCGGGCCTAAGTAAGGGTGAAGAATACGAACGCGAAGTAGTAATGCAAAACAACGATGGGCAAACCATTAGGCCCGATGTAATAATAAAACTACCTGAAAATAAACATGTAATTGTAGATTCGAAGGTATCGTTAATTGCCTACGAACGTTTTGTAAATGCAACGCTTGAAAGCGATACCGAAAAATTTCAAAAAGAACATATCATTTCCTTAAAAGCTCATGTTAAAGAACTGGCAGATAAACATTATCAGAGCTCGGAAAGTGTAGACTCGCCCGATTTTGTACTGATGTTTGTACCCATAGAATCGTCTTTTGCAATTGCTGTGCAAGCCGATCAGGAACTGTTTAACTTCGCCTGGGAAAAGAAAATTGTAATTGTTAGCCCTTCTACCCTTTTGGCTACTTTGCGTACCATTGCCTCTATATGGAAACAAGAACACCAAAACCGAAATGTACTGGAAATTGCCCGACAAGGTGGTGCTTTATACGACAAATTTGTAGGCTTTGTTGATGATATGCAAAACCTAGGCAGACAAATGGATACCACGAAAAAAACCTATTCGGCAGCAATGAATAAATTAAGCGATGGAAAAGGAAATTTGGTTCGTAATGCCGAAAAAATTCGCGAACTGGGTGCTAAAGTGAAAAAGAAATTACCGCAAAATTTAATAGACAGAATGAACGATTCGAATGCCTTACAATAAATACAAAAGCATTCGACTTTTTTACTTTATCTTATAACAAAAGGTCACAATTAATTGTGAGTTTTTTTTTTAATAAGCCACTGCAATAAAAGTAAAAAATAAACAAACAATAGATATTTATTATACCAACACAATTTACACACAAAGAATTTAAAACAAGACATTAAAATCTAATCCTCCTAAAAAAAACACCTGCGCTTACCAACACACAAAACAATCAGGATAATTATTTTGTTAATTTATTATTGTTTTATAGATTTATGTGCAAAATTACAATTTGCTAAGCTTACTAGTCCTATTTGGTCTTATAAACGACATTAATTGGGGTTATAGAGGAGTTGTGTGTAATACAGAAGACTGACCAGAATTAAATTATCTAATGGAGATTACTTTCAAATATATTAGAAATAGAATACGAGAATATCGTAAAGAAGACTTATTAAGTGCTTGTTATCGATTGCTTGATTTGAGAAAAGATGAATTGAGCCCAATCTGGTTTGTTTTTCTTTTAATGAAGTGGACTTATTTATATGGAGGAGAGAAATATCCATCAAAACAATTAACGGATATTAAGTTTCGTAAGCTCCTAAATATGATAACAAACTTTAATGAAGAGCACATATCTAGTTTCATTAAAGAGGGGAAGGTAGATAGGGCATTTCATATTTTAGATTCGCAGCAGTTTTATTTGCAGACAGTAGTTTATAAAGAAAAATTCGCTACTCAATTAAAACTATACGATTCTTTAAAAAGTAGATATGACATAAATAAATCTTTTGAATTAAAAACCGGATTATCTATTTCTGATTTCATTCAAATAATGCAAATTACATGGCTTTACTCTAATGTTGACATTTTGGAATCGAAAGAAATAAAATTCTATGGTTACTTAGAGAATGATTTTTTATTAGTTGCTTCTAAAATGATTGGGTTAGAAAAAATTCAGAATTTTTTAAAATTACTTGTTCTAGACCCATTACAGCCACAAAAGAATATAGAAGGTTTTTCTCGGAATGTAAGAAAAGAAGAACTACAATCTATGGAGAGAACATTTTTCACTCTATACCCATTGCAAATCTATGATAAGAAAATTAAGCTGATTCATAAAAATGTGTTCAATTATTCTATTAACTATTATGTGTATGATTTTTTGAAAGCAAATGATGATAAATTTACAACGGAATTTGGGCAACGCTTTGAAAAGTATATAGGTTTTGGTTTAGAGGAAATCGGAAATGAAATAATGGATGAGGTCGAACTAAAAAAAATACTTCCAAAGAAATCAAATGTGATTGATTTCTGGAGCAAAAGTGACAATGTGTTTATTGAGTGCAAGGCTATAGAAATTCAGCCATATCCCGCTGTAAATCCAACAGATGATTTATTGTATAGTTCTTTGAAAGATTCTGTATTAAAAGCATATTTTAAGCAACTATTGCATGTTGCAAATTATCTAAGTCCTAAAAAGGAGAATTATGGAATAATATTGACATACAAAAGGTTTTTTTGGAGCCATTTTATTGACTTATATGAATTGGGGAAAGATAAATTTAAGCTTGAAAATGGAACAGACTCATTACCTCCTGAAAATGTATTTATTATCGACGTTTATACATGGGATAATCTTGTGCAGATAATCAAAGAAGGTAAAACTAGTTTACTTGATATACTTAAATTGGCAAAACAAAATAACTCAAAGAGTGAAACTAAGAAACAATCTTTTGATATGCATTTAGATGATTATGAAATCAATCAACTGAATCTTTCATATTTAGAAGAAGAACTTAAGGAATTAGAGATTAGAGAAAGTACTACACACAATCGAGTAGGCAGCCGCTAGGCCATTAGCCTAGCGGAGAACCTCTCACACCACTGTACGTACGGTTCTCGTATACAGCGGTTCGTTAAGTTGTGGGGATTTTCTTTTATAAAGCTCTAGCATTGATTCATAACCACGTTTCTTCAATCGTTCAAGCGTAATGGTCGTTCTTAGAATTGGACTTTGGGCTATCGCCCAACCACCCATTCGTGATCGAGACCATGCATAGGCTTGTCCTTGTTCAACTCCTAAACGAATCAGGTTTTTCCGTTTCCGTTCAAGCTTGTAAATAGAAAATTTGTACCATCAATTTTTCGCAATTGAAAATCATCACTTGCAAAAACAAAAATAGCCTTCATCTTTAGGTTGCGAACCAAAAAAAAATGAAGACTATGAATAAAAACAAAAAAGTTTTTATGTGGTACAAAGTTAAAGAATTATCAGCAAAAGGACTAAATCAAAGTCAAATCAAATTAGAGTTAGGTATCGACAGAGGAACTGTACGCAAATATCTTTTAATGAGTGAAGCTCAGTTTTTATCATGGATCAGTACACCTCGCAGAATGCCCAAAAAGCTAAATGGGTATTATAATTTTGTGAAAGAATTATTGGAAGGTGCACCCTATTTATCAGCAGCCCAGGTTGAAGATAGATTAAAAGAACATTATTCCGATCTGCCGGATGTAAGCAGCAAAACAGTCTATAATTTTGTTCAAACCGTAAGAAAGGAGCAAAATATACCCAAGTATAAAGAAAAACTTCCACGGCAGTACGAGAAGCTTCCTGAAACAGAATACGGAGAAGAGGCACAGGTAGATTTTGGATCATACCGCATGCTTAGCAGTGGAAGTGGCAGGGTTAAAATTTACTTTTTTACAATGGTACTTTCCCGTTCCCGACAAAAGTTTGTTTACTGTCAACGAATGCCATTTACTACAGAGACAGCAAATTATGCACATGAACTGGCATTCGAATATTTTCAGGGAATCCCCCGTCGAATAATCTATGATCAGGATCGTGTTTTTATAAAAGATGAAAATCTTGGAGATGTTCTTCTTACTGATGGATTTATGCAGTTTACAAATGCACATCCATTTGAGGTGATATTTTGCAGAAAAGCAGACCCTGAAAGCAAAGGGAAAGTTGAAAATGTAGTAAAATACGTAAAACACAATTATCTGAAAGGAAGAGTATTCCAGGATATTGACAGATTGCAAAAAGAAGTTTTACAATGGCTTGATCGTACTGGAAATGCGAAGATACATGGAACAACCAGGCGTATCCCAAAACAAGAGTGGGAAAAAGAAAAGCAATACCTGCTGACCTATAGCGGAAAACCGGAAAAACCATTTTTAAACTTGCCGACATATCCTGTAAGAAAAGATAACACGGTGCTTTATCGAAGTAATTACTACAGCTTGCCTTTGGGTACATATCAAGACAGGGGTACCAATGTTTTACTGGAAGAAAAAGAAATGAAGCTTTTCTTTTATACGAATGATAACCTGTTGCTGGCCACACATGAGCTGTCTTTAGATACAGGTCGGATTATTAAAAACAATGACCATGCAAGGGAAAAGTCAAAGACTCTGCAAAAAACCTATGAGCTGGTTTTTGAAAGCTTAAGATATATTCCTCAAACCGAACAATATTTGGCAGCAATAGAGAAAAATAAACCCCGGTATTTCCATGATAATCTCCGAGTTATACAAAAGAACATTGAAAGTTCATCTCAGGAAATAACCAAATTAGCCCTTGTTTACTGTTATGAAAATCAGATACTAAATGCCAATCGTTTCGCCGAAGTACTGAATTACTTTGAAAATGAGCAAGCTCTAAAGAATGTAAAACACAATGTTTGTATAGAAACCGGCAATTTGAATAAGCAGCAAAATGATGATATGCAACCTCAGAAAAGTGATATCAATGAATATGAATCAATAATGAATTAAAAAATGAAGCTATTAGATCAAATTAAAAACTATGCCGATATTTTACGGCTGACAAAGATGAAGAACGAACCAGAAGTATTGCTTCATCAGGCACAGATAGACAAACCATCTTATCAGGAATTTACATTACAGCTCTTGCAAAGAGAGGTTCAGCACAGAAAGAAAACAGATCTTGACAGGAGAATGAAATTAGCCCGCCTGCCTAAAGATCACAACCTGGACAAGTATGACTTTAACATGGCAAATGGTATGACTGTGCCTCAATTGAAACAATTACGGGAATTATTATGGATGGAACAAAATTATAACCTGATACTAATGGGACCCTCAGGAACAGGAAAAACGTATGTTGCCGGCGGTTTGGTTAGCGATGCCGTAAAATCCGGTCATAAAGCTTATTTCATTACAATGGAGGAGTTAATAACGGTGCTAAAATTGAAAGAAATGACATCCAGTGCTCTCAATACCTATAACCGCCTTTTAAAGTCCCATTTAGTGGCCATAGACGATATAATGTTGTTCCCTATCAAGAAACATGAAGCTATAGCCTTTTTTAATCTTATAAATCACCTGCACGAACAAACATCTGTAATAATCACAACAAATAAATCACCTCAGCAATGGGCAGAAATGCTCGATGATGAAGTATTGGCTACAGCATTATTGGATAGATTATTGTTTAAATGTGAGGTGGTAAAACTAGAAGGTAAAAGTTACAGAATGGAGAACAGGAAAACAATCTTTGAGCAGCAATCAACGCTCTGATTGCATCGTCCGCTACGCTCCCTCAACAATCAGAGCGTTGATTAATATATTTTTTATCGAAAAATGATGGTTTACTTTTACGAAAAATTGTTGGTTTTAAATTTGCTATTTTCAACGAGCTATTTAAAATTTGAAAATTACTTGTAAAATCGTAGTTTTGGCTACTTAGTTTTTTGAAACAGTTGTGGGGTTAAATCCCGCACTGCTCATACACTAGTACGTTAAGCTTTATTGAAAAGAAGCTTATTAATGTTCATAATATCCTTAAAACTGAACAAATGCCTAATAAATGTTCATTTTGTAGTTTTTCTTCTTTGTAATGTTCAAATAAATACAAATAACTGGACATATATTGTTGGTATATCAAAAATTGGACATACATTTGCTTTATGTCCAATAATTTGAAAAATATGAACATTTGGAAATGAAAAACTTTGATAGACAAAAGCCTTTTAACGAATTGCCATTATTACCTCCGAATGAAGGTATTGAAAATAATCCAGTTATTTTGAAGCGACTTGTTTTAGCTTCTAGAGCCTTGGCGACAGTAAATGGAAATTTGAATCGATTACCAAATCCACTAATGCTGATAAATACATTAGCTTTACAAGAGGCAAAAACATCTACGGAGATAGAAAATATTTTTACTACAGAAGACGAATTATACAAAGCAATTTCTGACACATACAAGGAAACAAAAGTAAATGCAGCAACGAAAGAAGTATTAAAATACAGAGAAGCTCTTTGGGCTGGTTACAAAGAACTACAGAAACAACAGACAATTGACACGAATTTAATTAAACAAATTTTTAACCAAATAAAGGAAAGTAATTCAGGGTATAGACCACCACAAGCGCAAGTAGTTATAAAAAGGGGAGAAAGTGAATTTCGCTCTGGAGAAATTATATACACACCTCCAAGAGGGGAAGGATTGATTGAAAAATTAGTGGATAATTTGGTGGAATATTTAAATAATGATGAAAAATATCCAACAGACCCTTTATTAAAAATGTGTATAGCGCACTATCAGTTCGAAGCAATTCATCCATTTCAAGATGGTAATGGTCGAACAGGTAGAATTTTAAATCTTTTATACTTGTTTAGTAAGGGGTTGTTATGTCAACCAGTTCTTTACATGTCAAAATATATAATTTTAAACAAAGAGGATTATTATTTTAAACTTGGTGCAGTAACGCAACGAAATTCTTGGGAAGCATGGATTGAATTCATGTTAGAAGCGACAGAAAAGACTTCAATTCTTACAAATACAAGAATTAATGAGATATTATCTCAAATGGAATCAACCCTTGAATATGCAAAGAAAAAAATAAAATGGTATAATAAGGAAATCAACGAAGCATTATTTGGTCAACCATATATTAAACCAAGTCTAATTGGAGAAATTACAGGAAAAACTTCAAGAACAACATTAACAAAATACATGAATGAATTGGTTGAATATAAGATTTTAACACCAAAAAAAGACGGAGTAGAAGTATTCTATATTAACGAGGATTTAATAAGAATACTAGAAGGAAATTAACAACAAAGCCTAACAACTAAGCGTTCGCGTGGCAGGAACTTCCCAACATGTTTCGAAGAACAGCCTAGCTAACAGTCGGTGGGTTGACGTAAGCGGATATTTATCTACTGCTTATGGGGAATGATTTATTTTACAAGCCTTTTTTGGAACTTGTAATTTGGGAATAATTGTTTCTTAAGAAGGTCTCATTATAAAAAATATTGTAAAACTGCAGCTTGATTTGCAGTTTTTTTTTTGCTAAACACACTCTACTACAAACAATTTAAAACAAACAACTAAGCCCCACTCCTATTTTAAAATACGCCTGCACTTATTAACACTATAAACAATCAGGATAATTATTTTGTTAATTTATTATTGTTTTGTAGATTCATGGGCAGAAATACACTTTACTAAGCTTACTTGTCCGATTTGGTGTTATAAACGACATTAATGGGGGTTACTAAATAGTTATAAGCAAGCTTATTATAAACAACAAATGGGAGAATTGACTACAAATAAAATTATTGAAGAGATCACCTCACTTATTGATGATTCTTACAAATTAGAAGTAGATAATACTTCTACAATAGATAATATTTCTACTTGGATTGTTGGGTTAGCTACTGGTGGATTTCTTGTGACAATATCTAAACTGACAATTAAGGAGTTTGAATTTTCTGAAACAAAACTATTGATTATTTTACTATCATACTTAGGGACGTTAATACTTACATTAGTGTTGAAATTATCACACCGTTCATATAATACCGCTTCTCATCAGATAAGAATTAGCTACAAGATTTTAAAAATTAAACTCTTGAATAAACCTGAATTGATAGAGAATGATATAGAAGAAAACAATATATATCAGCCATATATCAATTTTTATGATGGTAAGTACTTTGATGACAAAGTTAGGGAGGAATTCACTACAGCAATTGATAATCAAGGATTCGCAGGGAAAGTACTCGTTGGTAGTTTTATTTTTATAATTCTAAGTTTCATATTGGAGTACATCATGATATACCTACTTTTCAAAGAATATATAGTAGGTTAAACGCCAGCTTGTAACAAAAGCTAAATTTCATGGGCGGTGGGAATTGCTCAAGAGTTAGTTCAATAAAGAAACACCAGCAAGCTACTTAAATTGGTTTGCTAAAAAATATAAACAAATTTATGTGGCTTGCTTTCGTGCGATTTGAAAGGGAGATTCTTCGAAATCGCCCACGAAACTTAGCAAGACCGTTAGGCACAAGAATATATTGAGATTAACCTATGAAAGAGAATATAGATAAAAACATTCACGAAGTAAATAAGAGTATTTTAAAGTTTGAAAAAATAAAAAGAGAGAGAGCACCTGATATTTTCACCATGATGAGAGGACGATATTACGAAAATTCTCCTTTTGAAGAGATTTATATTACTGATACTCTTAAAAAAGAGATTGAATCGAACATTATAGTATTAAAAAAATGCTTGCTTGATGATATACAATCTTCAATTAAATCTGATATTATTAGGATCTGTGACAATGTTGCAGAAATTATTTTTAATTCAGTAATAAAAGATATTAACTACTATAAGAAAAGTGAAATAGAAAGAAATATAGTTCCCTGCAGAGAATCAAAACTGATAGATGCTCCAGATCAGTTTGTTTTAGATACTTTATTTAATGGAGGAAATGTTTATGAGGAGGATCTAAATGGAAAAATTTGTGTAGAATATAAGGAAAGAGAAGAAGAATATGCCCCTTTTCGATTTTTAAAAGAACAATTAATTGTTGCTTTTGAAATTGCCGAATCAAATGAATTACGTGCAAAAATAAAAAAATCAATAGAAAATTTTAAAAAACTAATTCGAGAAGAATTTTCTGTTTATACTAACTTATTATACTATGGTAACTATGATGTAGAATTAATTGATACTCTTCTAGATGATAGCACAAGCGATAATTGTCGTATGAGGTGGACTTATCATGAAAATTTAAAAACTGAAATCCCAAGTTTAGAGCGCACAATAGAAGAAGTAGACTTTAACGTTTTAAGGCATAGGTATGGATTACTTTCTAATGCAAAAAGCAAAGAATTTTATGAACTGTTATTGAAAGCAATGAAAAATAGATATAGCAGAAATGAAGAGATATTTAAAGTTCGAAATAGATATAGGACGATTATTAAGAAACTAGTTATTGCAGTTTTAATTTTGAGTTTTTTGTTGATTTTTTTATTTGTAGTATTAGTATAACTGGATTCTAATTAAATAGTTCCAGTGCCTAACAACTAAGCGTTCGTGTGGCAGGAACTGCCCAACATGTTTCGAAGAACAGCGGAGCTAACAGTCGGTGGGTTGACGTAAGCGGATATTTATCTACTGCTTATGGGGAATGATATATTCTACAAGCCTTTTTGGAACTTGTAATTTGGGAATAATTGTTTCTTAAGAAGGTCTCATTTTAAAAATATTGTAAAACTGCAGTTTGATTTGCAGTTTTTTTTTGCTAAACACAGCCTACTACAAACAATTTAAAACAAACAACTAAGCCCCACTCCTATTTTAAAATAAACCTGTACTTATTAACACTGTAAACAATCAGGATAATTATTTTGTTAATTTATTATTGTTTTGTAGATTCATGGGCAGAAATACACTTTACTAAGCTTACTTGTCCTAGTGGTATTATAAGTGATATTAATGGGGCTTATAAAGGAGTTGGCACCAAGGCAAAACCGAGGCGCTCAGATTAACATTAACTTAAAACAAATTAAACTATGGCAGGAAAACCAATAGCAACAATAGGCAACATGCATGTTTGCCCTATGTGCAGCGGAACAGTTCCTCATGTAGGCGGTCCGGTAACTGGACCTGGTTCACCAAATGTACTTGTAAACGGAAAACCAGCTACCCTAATGGGCGACATGTGCGTATGTTCAGGACCTCCTGATACTATAGTTCAAGGAGAAGTTGGTGTATTAATAAATGGCACACCAGTTGCAACAGTTGGCAGTATGACAGCCCACGGCGGACAAATTAGTCAGGGAGAACCAAACGTAATCATCAGTTCTGCAACTCCTTCTTCATCGGCAACGGCATCACCAAACGAAATACCCTTCCCCGAAATAAGTCCGGTACAAGTAGCCGTTTCAAAAGTAAGCGGTGTATTAAAAGGCAATAATGCCAATCAAAGCATAGTTGAAGCCAAACAAAATACATCAGAAATCAAAAAAGAATCAAAAAAACACGGCTACATGTCAAAAGCTGACTTTAGCCTGTAAAAAGCAAACATAACCTAAAATTTACCCTCTACAGAATTTGACGCAACAATGAAATTTGAATATGCAAACAAAGAACAGTACCCTGCTTTTAGGTACGGTGCAAACAACAATGTGGGGACATACCCCTTGGGAGCACAGTTTAACTGGCACGGAGGTATGCACATTAACGAAGATAGAAATACGGCTATCAAAGCCATTGCCGACGGAACAATAATAGCCTACCGCCTTAACAAAGAACCCATTGAAACCAACAACGGTTTGAAATTTTCGAGCGGTTTCGTTTTAATCCAACATCAATACAAAAGCCCGAAGGGAAGAGAATTAACTTTTTACTCTCTGTATAACCACCTGATGCCATATGATGAATTAATGGATTTTGACAACGTACCCGATATTTATAAAACCCAACAATACGAGGTAAGTAGTAAAACACCATATAAAGCAAAAGGGGTAATAGCATATAAAAGCATTTCCAAGATGTTTACCATGATATCACCAGTCAATTCCATTGTCAACCCTAATCCAAGCAATGATATATTTGATAAATCACTCACCCACTGGGCAAAAAATACGCTATACAAAAAAGTGATTTTCACGCATCCCGATTCAGGATTGGTTTACGATGACCTATATGTAGACTTGGACAGTGACCAGTTTGAAGAAATCAACGACAACATGTACCGAGTGGTCGGCAATGGTCAGGAAGGAAAGTGTTGGGACTACGAAAAACTGCGTAGTACGCCAGCATACAACAGCGAAAAACCTGAAGAGAACTTTGTTATGCAAGTCCCCAATAAATCAAAGTTCACCATAGAGAAAAAATCGGGTAATTACTACAAAATCAAAACCCTCAACGGCAAACAACAAGACGGTTATATCTATGCAAAAAGTTGTAAAGAAGACGGCTTTGTTCTCAACTTTGACGAGAATAACCTTGATAAAATCATCACAGGCAACAATTGCAATATTCCGGTAAAAGCAGGCAACATCATAGGTTTTACCGGGCCCATGGGACATATTGGTAACGAGCAGCACCGCACCACGCACCTTGAAGTGTATAGCGCAACTGACCCAACAGAGTTTTTAAAAGGAAAAGAAGGCGATAAAGACGACATTGCCGATACCAAAGACTTTATAAAAATTGCAAAAGGGGGCTTGCTCAGCCATCATTATCCGTATACACTAAAAAGTGGTGATGAAATATTGGTGTTACAGGTAGAGGAAGAGTACTCACGTATAAAACTCAACAAGCAATTCCGAACCGTTGAAAAATCCGATTTGGGCAACGGAACAGCTCCAACGGCGGAAACAGGCAATTATACATACACAAGTTTTAACCTTGACAAAATAAACGAAGCTTTTGAAGGAACGGTTACCAAAGATTCGGTAATTACCCTTAACGAAGATGCTTCTCAGTTTGCAGAAGGGCAAACATCTCGCGATGTAAGCTATACGTTGCCCGATGGGAAGCATTGCTATTGGGTGCATAAAGATAATTTGCCATCGGAAGTTAGCATGATGGGGCAACACCTTACCCTGAATAGCGACATCAACCAACTTTTTGAAAGTAAGCCCAACAAAAACTTTGCTTCCGTTTTCTTCCCCAACGACTCCGAAACCCAAACCGAGTTGATGGGCGACCATATCATCGGTAAAAAGGAGGTTGAAGAAATAAAGCAGGGCAACGATACATATTATGAAATTAAAATACAGGACTATCGTGGCGAACGCAAAGGTTATATAAAAAGCGATGACGAAAAAGTATCAAAAGTTTCGGCACACGACTGGTTAGCCTTTGGCTTTAAGATATTAAAAGACCAGCCTGACAATTTCGTATTCGATGAAACAGAGAAAAATGCTCCGCAATTCCTCAAATCCGTATTCAAAGAAATGGATACCGACGGCAACAAAAAGTTAAGCCCACAGGAACTACGCAGAGGCTTAAACGACATGTACGTTTGTGAACGCCTTTCAAAACTGGTCTGTTACCACCAAAGCGAATGGGGCGTAAACTATAGCAGCCTTAAACAGGAATTAGAAACCTTGCTTGATAAAGGCATAGAACAGGAAGAAGACAAGGAAATAAAAGAGCATTTTATCAAACAAAAAGAAAACTCCCTTAAAGTAATCGAAGACAAAGTAAACGCCCTTGATTTTTGGAGTAAGGTAAAAGTACCCGGAAACGAGATGCCAGAGGGTTGGACTTATGACCCCATGCTTAACAAAAGCAGGAAAATGTACTCTTGGGAAAAACAGAGTAACCCACAACCAAGAGACGAAAACGATTTGGAACCGTTTCCAACAGATACAAAGGTGTATCATTTTCATCCCAATGCTTTTGTGGAGCAGATGAAACGAGTAAACTCATGTTATTGTGATAGAGATTTAACTGTTAAAGAAGTTAAAGAAATAATAATAGCATTAAGAAAGAGTGAAAGTGATGTTTATGTAGGAAATAATAAGGAAAAGCTTTTTTTTAAAAATAATTGCGATATTCCAGCAAGTGATAAAACATATGAAAAGTTTACAACACAATTAAATGCAATATTTAGAGAATATGATATTAATACGTGTATAAGAAGAATTCATTTCTTAGCTCAAATATACCATGAAACAGATAGATTAAGGACAACTAGAGAATATAACACTTCTGCTAATTATTGGCCATATATAGGAAGAGGATTGATGCAATTAACACATGAGGATGGGTATAAATTGTACAAATGCTATAGTGGAACAGAATGTGTAGATGATTATGAAGTAATTGCGAATAATTTAAATAATGCCTTTGATTCTGCCGGCTGGTTCTGGAAAAAAGGCAAGGTTTTAAGTCAAGGCAGTATATGGACTCCACCATCGTCTGCACCTTCATATGTTACTAATTGTAATCCAAGCTATCCTAAATCAAAGATTACATACTTAGACAATTCTGTAAGTAAATCGTATTATACAGTTGATTTAAATTTAATAGCTGATGATGATTCTACTGATGTAATAAGTTATTTGGTTAATGGAGGGTCTAATGGTCTTAATTCAAGAAGAGAATACGTAAAAAAAATAAAGAAAATATTTAGTTATGATACATGTCAAAATAAAAAATAGTGCTATTAGATTAATATTTCTTTTTGCTATTAATTTGAATTTAACAGCTCAAAACAAAAATATTGAATTATACATGAATAACATTGATTATGAAATAGTTAACATTGATATAAATTTCGATGGCATTATGGATAAAGTTATATACAGTAAACCATATGCAGGAAATGATTTACTATTTTTTCAAGAAAACAAAGGAAAATATATACAAGTTCTTTCTGTTGGTAACTTTTCTGAAGATGGGGGGAAAATCATTGATACAATCACATCGGTAAATCAAGATAGCATAATAATGGCTATTAAAACATTATTTCCGGATAGAGGTACAGATATTACAACATATTATATAAAATACTGTAATGTAAACAATTGGGTCTTAGTATATTCTATTAATCAAACAATTAATGGGTTTGAAGATTATACAAAAACAAAAATTATTACGAAAATGTATAATTCAAATTTGAATGAAATTTTTCAAGAAAATAATGGTTTTATTTTAGAAAAACCGATAAAACAAATTTTATCATTTAAATACTGGTTTGAAGAAAATTTAAAAGATTTTCAAAAAAGATTTTCGGAAGAAAATAATAAAATAATAAATGATACTCTTCGTTATAAAGCCCTAATAAATAAATTTCCAATTTCACAAAATACGATTGTTGATTATAATAATATCGGATATTATCTTGAAAACAACCAACTATATATAGAGTCTATTTTTGTCTTAAAAAAGGTAAAAGAATTTTCCCCAAATCGTACAGTGGTTTATATCAACCTTGGTGATGCATACTGGGGATTAAACGAAATGGAACAGGCCAAAGAGGCATACCAAAAATACATTCAAATAATGAAAGCCAACGGAAATGAAAGTAAAATACCAAAGCGTATTTGGGACAGAGTAAAGGATTAATGAACGGAAAGAATTATTCAAGGAAGAAAAAATGCCCAAATGCCAACAATGCATAATAAATAATTGCCGATTAGTGATTTGCGGGATCTTTGCCTCTCGCATTATCGTTGGTGCATCTTGAAAGTGTTGCACATCCAAGTCGGCAACTATTCATATGCTGTACGTTATGTCCAACACTACCCAAACTACCAGCATTTAAAAAAATTACGAAATGAAATACGACAAGGATAAATACAAAATATGGAACTGGAAAAGTCCTGTGATATTGCATTGGATATTAAATCCAGGGGTGGTAATTAATGAGTTGATTTTAGGACAGACAATCCCCAAAGTAATGTTAATCGAGCGAGAAGGGAAAAAGCCTTTTTATCAGCGTTCATTAATTCCTTGTCCTCACTGTGGTGAACTACATTCAGGATTGAAATATTCTGCTCAAAACAAGACGGCGTTTAAAAATTGGTTTGGTTTCTATTGTGACAATTGCAAAAAAATAATTCCAGTACAAAGAAATTTGACTTCATTAATTATATTAACAATTACCTATCCTATTTGGGGCTGGTTTAAAAAATCGATAAAACAAAAGTGGTTAGACAAACAACCTGAAAGATATAAGAACTTAAATCTTGAAATTAATGAGAAGAAAAATACAACAAAAAATTGGTTAAAATCGGGACTCTTTTTTGGACTATTTATGTTTTTTACAATGCAAATTATTTTCCCATTGATTGAAAATAAGGAAATTACTCAGAAAAACATTTTGATTGGGATTCCATTATGGATGATTTGCGGACTTGGTTGGGGATTAACTATGAAATGGTGGATGAATAAGAAAGGCAAAGAAAATAAAGCCCATAGCAATATATAAAAATAATAACCAAAATAGCAGTGAATTCAAGGATTGTAGCCCGATAAAACTTTTTTGTAACTTGACAGGAAAGTACCACGTAGTCGGCTACTATTCTTATACGAACCGTTATGCGTTATCATAAAAAAAACAACAGAATGAAAGAATATTCAGGAAATGAATCAGATACCATAGAGAAATTTCACAATGACTTACGAAGTACTGAGGGAATAAATACGCTTTATGTTTCGCATTATTATTTTGCATTAGATAACGGTATTGACTTATTATTTTACTATAATCCACAACTTTATTGGGATAAAATACCTGTTACAAAAGTTAAAAACTATGTTTGGAATAATTTAAAGAAAGAATGTGCAGTTTTTAAGAACTTCAATATTGATGCAAAATATAATACTAAATTATTTGAGAATTGGACATCTTATGATGCTTTCTTTCCTGAAACTCCAAAAATAGGAAATCATTATTCTTGTCTGGGAAATAGAATTCTATCGCACCATCGAAGCTTTTATTGTATGGGAGCTTTTGGAGGTTGTGGAAAACAAAATGTAAAGAAACTTATAGAAAAAGACGTACAAGAGTTACTGCATTATGCCGTAATGACAAATACACCTAATTACATCAAGTCAATTTACGATTTAAAATGCTTTAAAAAGCAGCAAAAAATTCATTCAAACACAATCATTGGAGCAGTAATTGGAGACGTGATAGGTTCTGTTTACGAATGGAATAATATAAAATCAACAGAATTTAACTTATTCAATCCCAAATGCAAATTTACTGA
This sequence comes from uncultured Marinifilum sp., assembly GCF_963677195.1. NCBI lineage: Bacteria > Pseudomonadati > Bacteroidota > Bacteroidia > Marinilabiliales > Marinifilaceae > Marinifilum > uncultured Marinifilum sp. The sequence continues at coordinate 1,317,846 of NZ_OY781918.1, read as the reverse complement.
CGATACCGTGTTGACTATTGCTGTTGCTGACAGTATTTTAAATAACAAAGATTATTCACAGACAATTTTAAATTACGGAAGAAAATATCGCGGACGTGGATATGGTGGGAATTTTAGAAATTGGTTAAAATCAAATAATCCTAAACCTTATGGAAGTTATGGAAATGGTTCTGCAATGAGAGTAAGTGCAGTTGGTTTTGCCTATAACGATATTGACAGAGTTTTAGAAGTTGCAAAACAGACAGCAGAAGTGACACATAATCATCCTGAGGGAATAAAAGGAGCACAAGCGACAGCAGTAGCAATATTTCTTGCAAGACAAGGAAAATCAAAACAAGAAATAAAGAATTATATATCGTCTACGTTTAATTATAATCTTGACTTTACTTTGGATGAGATTCGTCCGACTTATGAATTTGATGTTAGTTGTCAAGGTTCAGTTCCTCAAGCGATAGTGGCATTTCTTGAAAGTTCTGATTTTGAAAGTGCAATTAGACTTGCAATATCTATTGGTGGAGACAGTGATACAATAGCTTGTATAACGGGAGGTATTGCATCCGCTTTCTATAAAAACATACCGACAGAAATAATTGAATTTGTAAGCGAAATATTGCCGAATGAATTTATTGAAATAATGAATAGATTTGACAAAGAGAAAATGACAAACACATAATCCAGTAGGCAGCCGCTAGGCCATTAGTCTAGCGGTGAACCTCTCGCACCACCCAAGGTACGGATCTCATACTGTGCAGTTCGTTAAACATGAATGTTAAGCTCTTTTGACCATATTTTAGCATATTTAATATTTTTCTAGAACTTACCGGTAAATATGCTCTTGCTTATGCTAGCACACACAATGTATATATTGAATAAATAAATTGTCTACGTTCGTATTTGAAAGTTTTGTATTTTTAATACCGATGTACACAAGCAGTTAAACAAAATGAATTCAATATTTCCCTTTTTTTTACCAGAATTTCCCTTTTTAATACAATATTTCAAATAAGAAAAGTTACTATTTTGCATCCTAATGCAAAGTAATAAGAACTTAAAATTATTGTAAACTATTGTACAAGAATTTTTAACCATTCCTATTACATGTAATTTTGATAACAATAAAAATTATAGTAAAATAAAAACAAATAAATTATGAAAAAAATAATTTTAATTTTGACAGTTGTCGCAGGAATTTTAGGAGCCTGTGCACCAAAAGAAAAAGGAGAAACACCAAAAGTTTCTGTTGGTAATCAAATCATCGAGGATTTGAACAGTCGATATACGTCAAAAGCCTACGATAAAACAAAACGAGTTTCACCTGAAGATTTGGCAACAATAGAAGAAGTATTGCGCTTATCTCCTTCCTCTATCAACTCACAGCCGTGGAAATTTATCGTTATAAAAAGTGATGAAGCAAAACAACGTTTGGCAGGTACTTTTGAAAAGTATCAATTCAATCAACCACACATTACAAATGCATCGGAAATTATTCTTTTTGCCAATAAAGTGCATTATGGCAAAGAGGATTACAAAAAAAGATTAGACGCTAGTATGGCTGCTGGACGAATGAATCAAAAAGGATATGATAAACAGCTAGAAAGAGCATTTAAATTTGCGGAGAAGGCAGCTGATGAAAATGGAAATAACGGACAATGGACAAAAGCTCAATCTTACATTGCTTTGGGTAACGTATTGCACGCATTAGCACGCCTAAATATCGATTCTACCCCAATGGAAGGTGTTGATGCGGAGGAAATTCAAAAAGAATTTGCCAAAGAGTTAGGCGATGATTACGAATGTACTTTTGCTTTAGCAATCGGTTATCACAAAGAAGAAAAAGATTATAACCGTAAGTTGCCTAAAGGACGTATGGCAAAAGAAGATGTGATTATTGAACTTTAATTGAAAGTATTTTTTATTTACGTAGAGGCAGTTTATGAATTGTCTCTATTTTTTTATTACAATTTTGTCGTCTAAAGTAAATTCCCAAAAATGAAAATAATCTTCATGGCCGGAAGTTCTAATCGAATTGGAAAACATATATGAATAAAATAAAACTCGCACTCGCCCTATCCATTACTCTTATCACAATAATTTGGTTTTTGACAAATACGCTGCTATATATTCCGTTTGATTCCAACTTGTTTACTAAAAGTTTGGCTCAATATACCGGAATTATTGCATTTTCTGCTATGACTTTTTCAATGCTATTGGCAACTCGTCCCCTATGGATTGAAAAACGCCTGGGCGGACTTGATAAAATTTATCGTCTGCACAAGTGGCTAGGTGTTCTTGCATTTTCGTTTTCTATTATGCACTGGTTGGTGTCTAAATTGCCTCAATGGTGGTCGCAATTAGATCGGTTAATAATTTTGGATGCCATCTCTGGAGCTACCGAAGAGGTAGATCCTAGCACATTTGAAAAATTTTTGGAATCACTTGAATATGTGGCTCTTGAAGTAGGCGAATACGCTTTTTATTTAACCATTCTCTTTCTAATTATGGCCTTGCTAAAGAAAATACCCTATCGTTTTTTTGCAAAAACTCACATTGCAATGGCAGTAATTTATTTGGCCTTGGTTTTTCATTCTTTTGCACTCATGTATATCGATTATTGGACACAACCTATTGGTATAACAATGGCAATATTAATGACAGTAGGAACCATTTCTTCCTTTATTGTTCTTTTGGGGCTAGTTGGCAAAAAACAAAAGTCTGAGGGAGAAATTCAGTCCATTAACACATATCCCGATATGAATATGTTTGAATTAACTGTAAAAAGCGATAAATGGAAAGGACATAATGAAGGACAATTTGCATTTCTAAAATTTGAAAAGAAAGAGTCACCACATCCTTTTACAATTAGTTCGGCTTGGGATAAAAAGACAAAAAATATAAGCTTTACAATTAAGGCTCTTGGCGATTATACTAATAATTTGGCTAATAAATTAAAAATTGGCGACTCAGTAGTTATCGAAGGTGCTTATGGTAATTTTACCTTTAAGGACAAGCAAGAAAGTCAAATATGGATAGCTGGCGGCGTTGGCATTACACCGTTTTTAGCCCGAATGGAGCGTTTATCACAAGTAGATAGTAAGCAAAAAATCGATTTTTTCTATTCAGCAATGAAATTAGATTCAAATTTTAAGAAAAAATTAGAGCAAGTCTCAGCAGAAGCCAATATCAATTTACACCTATTTGACACCTCTAAATCAGCTCTAATTTCAGGAGAACATATCCGAAATTCTGTTTCAGATTGGAAATCTGCAAGTGTTTGGTTTTGTGGCCCCTCAAAAATGGGAAAATCAATAAAGAAAGACCTTAAAGGAAATGGACTTCATTCAAAATTCCATCAGGAATTATTTGAGATGCGCTAATTTATTTAGGATGGCGAATGAAACTTTGTTTAATCATTAAGGAAGAGAGATTAAGTAAAGACATATACATTATTCTACTACTTTTTAAGAGTAAAAAACAATTATTTTAAATATATTGCTTTAATAATATTCGTTTTAGGTGCTTGCATTTTATGGTCTTAACATTTCTTTAGTTTACAAATATCTATCTAAAAAAGAATTAAAGAACAATTTAATCAGCTTATAAATATGGCGAGCAAAACTACAATCTTAGAATTATTTAATTTTGGAGCATTTATTAATTCTGGCATTTTTATTTTTAAAATAGAAATGCCAGATTATTAGTTCAAAAAATTAAACATAGTAGTTGAAACGATTAATAGAAGAAAAAAAAGTTTATAAATAAAAACAATGTGCAATTATATGCCTGCCGTTGACTCAACAGCAATCATTATCAAAGTTAAGAATGACACAGCATACTAAAATAGGGAAACAACTAAAAGATAAGTTTGATACTTTTTTTAAACTCGATATTGAATTATGGGAGGCCTTTGCAGACAAATTGATTTTGAGGAAATTCACAAAAAACGAAATAATAAAAGATACAGATAAACTTGAACATTATCTAAACTTTATTGTAGAGGGTTCTGTGGGTAATTTTATTTTAAGTAAAGGAAATGAAACATGTATTAGCCTTACTGTTACCAACAATTTTAGTTGCGATTATTACTCCTTTTTATCACAAAAAGCAAGTGTTATTCAAACAAGAGCATTGGAGTTCACAGAACTCTTATCCATATCGCATAAAGATTTATCGAATTTGTATTTAAAATCGGTTAAAGGAGTCTGGATTGGGAAAGCCATAGCCGAGCAGTTATTTATACAACGACAACAGGTACAAATAGACTTACTCACTTTAACTGCTGAGGAAAGATACTTGAAATTACTGACCGAAAAACCCGAGATTATCCAAAAAGTATCATTAAAATATATTGCCTCATACATTGGTATTACACCCGAAAGCCTAAGCCGATTAAGAAAAAAAATCTCCGTGTAAATATTTCTTATCATAGGTCAATTTTGTTGTGCATTAAATTTATGTTTTTTGTGTAAACAATTTAAACATAAAGAAAATGGAAACCTCAAAAACAATAAAAAGCAGCATCTATTCAATAGTACTATTTTATTCCATTGCAGTATTAATAAGATATGTTGCAACCCAAACTACTTGGCTAGACATAACCGATAATACTTTCATAAAAATATGTTTACGAGGAATTGGGCCATGCTTAGGTGCCTTAATTGCATTTAAAGTATTCGGCATTAAAAACACCTATAGTATGGCAGGTAAGCTAAAGCCATTATTGCTAAGTTTTATTGTATTTATTGCAATACCTGTTTTAGGCTTTACCATTATTGGGGTTAAAGAAGGTAAAAATATAAGTGTTGCAGGCAATCTATTTATTGCCGGTGCCAAATTAAGTTTCTATTATTTTGTTTATGGAATTCTTGAAGAAATGGGTTGGCGTGTTTTTTTACAAAATCGGCTTAACTTTCTTAACCAATACCTTAAATACCTAGTAATTGGAATACTATGGTTTGTATGGCATCTTAATTTTGAGCTTTCTACTCCAAATATTATTTTCTTTTTTCTATTAATATTTGCAAGCTGGGGTATTGGTAAAATAGGAGATAAAACAAATTCTGTTCTTGCTGTTGGTGCTTTTCATACTCTTTATAATCTTTTTAGCCTCGATTATTTCGAATCGAAAAACAAGCTTATGATCTTATTAATTAGTCTTGTAATTTGGACTTGCTATATTTTGTTTTATGATAGAATTAAAAAACTTATAAAGACAGATCATCCACAAACTAACAATAAATATATCTAATCTTATTTAGTAAAAAAGCAATTGAATGGTGCAGTATTATGCACTCGTACACTATGCATATTAGAGTTTCTGCATACAGTTTGCAGCAATTACCAACATTTTAAACTTTAATAAAACCAATTTGCAAAACCTTACACAATCTGCTCTCGCAGCTTGTATTTTTCTTTAAATTACAATGCCTGCCATAGGCAATTAGCAAGGCTATGTTAAAACTACTGGCAATTGCCAAATTTTAAGCAATTATACATTCTCCAAAGCCTCACCAATCCATTTTTTTAGCTTATCAATATTTTCTATTCCTACCGATAATCGAATAGTACCAGGCAATGGGTATTTAGCGCCCCAAACCGGCTCAACCGGCAAAAGAATAGTATCTACTTCCCCAAGTGTTGGTACCAAAGGAATGTTATTCTTAAGAGCAGCAATAAAGCTGTTGCATTTCTCGCGTTTATCCTCATCGGAATTTCCTTTAATATCGAAAGTTACCATTCCTCCAAAGCCTCTATTCCCAAATAAATTAACTGCCTCTTTTCTTGTTGGATGCGATTCCAAACCAGGATATAAAACCTCTTCTATTTTAGGATGATTTTCTAGATACTCAGCCAGCATTAAAGCATTATTGCAATGCTGTTTAAAGCGCAGTTCGAAAGTTTTTAGCTGTGTTCCCAAGCGATAAGCATCGTCGGGACTTAAGAAATGTCCGGCCCATTTTCTATACTCAATAGCTTCTTTCATTAAGTCCTTACTGTTGCCACAAATAACACCAGCTGTTATATTGCCATGTCCGCTCAGGTATTTGGTTGCCGAATGAATTACTAAATCGGCCCCATCGAGCAAAGGTTTCCATAAATAGGGAGTTCCGAAAGTATTATCAACAATAATTTTACAATTGTATTGTTTGGCCAGAGACATAATTTTTTTTACATCGGCAACAATTAACATTGGATTCGATACAGCTTCGAAATAAAGAAATTCAGGCTTAATATCCTTAAGCATATTTTCTAGTTCTCCAAGATTATACAAACCATTACTTGCATAAAACCGGTGAATATCCATATTCCTTCGCTTTATTAATACGGTATCGATAAAAGAGTTGGTTCCTCCGTATATTTCATTAAAAAACAGGTAAGGACCAGAATCTTTTCCATTTTGAAAAAGCGATACAGCAACATCGATAGCGGCCATTCCAGTTTCCACAAGAAGTGCCCACTTGCAATTCTCCAGTTCCATAATTTGCTTTTCAACTGCTACTGTAGTAGGATTACGATAACGCGAATAAATATAATTATCGGGTTCGTGCGGATGATCTATTTCTTCTAAAAAGGCTTGTTTAGTTCTTTTTGAATCTTTTAAACTAAATCCGGCCTCACGATAAAGCGGAGTGTGCGATGCATTTATATTTTTCATATTTATTACAAATAAGCTTAAGGATATTGCTAAAATTTCGCAGAAAAATTAATCAAAAAAAACAAAACAGATGGGTAATTAATAAAATAATCCATAAAAAAAACCACTTTAAAGTGGCTCAATAATTTTTTATATTTTTTTAGTTGGAAGAGAAAACCAAAAAGTAGATCCCTTTTTTAATTTGCTTTTAACTCCTATGCTGCCTTTGTGTCTTTCAATAAATTCTTTACTTAAAATAAGGCCAAGACCAGTTCCTGTTTCGTTATTTGTTCCTAATGTACTTTTTGCCTCTTCAATTATAAAAATATTATTTAATCTTTCTTTACAAATTCCAATACCATTATCGCTAACACTACATTTAAATTCGTGCAAGCTTTGCTCTCCGTTTATAAGTATACTTCCTCCCTTTTTGGTATATTTTATTGCATTGGTAATTAAATTAAGCACAACGGTTTCTATCATTTTATAATCGGCCCATATTGTTAGTTCTTTATCAATTTCGTAATTTATTGTAACCGATTTAATTTTAGCCTGCAAATTAACAATATTAAATACTTCCTTAAGTAAATCGATAAATTTAAAAGAATCTGGATTATATTGAATACTATTGGTTTGCGATCGCGACCACTCCAATAAGTTATTTAAATAGTTGTAAGTATTTTGTATGTTATTATTTAAAAGATTAGTGAATTTTCGCACTTTTTCATCATCAATATTCTCTACCATATCAACCAGTAAATCACTAAAACCCAACATAGAACCAAAGGAGCTTTTCAAATCATGCGCCACAATAGAGAAAAATTTATCTTTAATCAGATTATTTTTCTTCATCTCTTTTTCGTACTTAATACGCTCCGATATATTGCGCGTACTTCCTGTAATCTCTTTCGGCGTGCCATTTTTATCACATACAATTCTCGAAACAATTTCAAAATCGACTGCTTCCCCTTTTTTATTTAACATTACAGTTTGAAATCGTACTGCTTGTCGATTCTTTAATCGTCGTATTTCGCTCAAAGCTATTCGTGCCATTTTATAGTACTCTTTTGGCGTAGCATGATCCGACAATTTACTTCCTGTCCATTCCTCTACAGTATATCCGGTATGCGTGTATATAGAAGGACTTACATAGGTAAAACACATTCTCAAATCCATTTTCCAAACCACATCAAGAGAGTTATCGATTAAAGCTTTATAATCGATATTACTTTTGCTGATATTACCTGAACAGGAATGTGGTTTTTCTTTATGCACCATTTTGAATTAACGTGTTAAATTCTAATTCCTTAATAAGTTAAGAAAAACTAATCTAAGAATCATAATTAAAAGCTATTTTTTTTTAGAGTTAATATTCTTGGCTTTACATATAATTTAACACATTAAAAAATACCCCAAATGTAAAATCGAACATCTGGGGCATTTAAGCAATAAATAAATTGATTTAAAAACTACTATATTGTAAGAATTTCACTGGTATTTTTTACCATTTCTTCTTCGATAATTTTTGCCAGTCGCTTTATACCTTCTTTGGCCTTTTCATTATTTACATAAGAAAAATTAAGACGCATAGTATTTGTTCCGCTTCCATCGCAATAAAATACATTACCTGTAACAAAAGCTACTTTTTTCTCAATTGCTTTGTGGAATAATTCCAAAGTGTTCATATTATCAGGTAAAGTAATAAACAAAAACATTCCACCTTCGGGATGCGTCCAACTTACCCCTTTTGGCATGCATTTCTCCATCTCGCTAAGCATTACATCGCGACGCTGATGATACAAATCGATTGTTTTTTTCAAATTACTTTCGAACACTCCCGATTTTAAATAACGAACAGCTATTTTCTGCACAAAAGTAGGTGTACATAAATCGGCCGATTGCTTGGCAATTACAATTTTCTCATTCACCGCTTCGGGGCCTAAAATCCAACCAATACGAAGTCCGGGAGCAAAAATTTTCGAGAAAGTTCCCAGTGTCATAACATGATCATCATTATCAAGCTCATACATCATAGGCTGTGCTTCGCCTTCGAAACGTACTTCGCGATAAGGGCAATCCTCAACAATTAATACATCGTATTTATGTGCCAATTTTATAATTTCTAAGCGGCGCGATTTAGGCATGGTAATTCCTGTAGGATTCTGAAAATCGGGAATAACATAAATAAACTTTGGCTTAATGCCCTGTTCTGCCAATTCTATTAATTTTGCTTCCAGTAAATTGGCACTCATCCCCTGATCATCCATTGGCACACCGGCCATTTTAGCACCATAAGCCTGAAAAGCACCAATACCACCAAGGTAAGATGGCAAACCACAAATAACAGTGTCGCCTTCGTTCACCAAAACCTTACCCACCAGGTCTAGCCCCTGTTGCGATCCGGTTGTTACAATTAAATTATCTAAAGAACATTCAATTCCTTCGTCTTGATATTTTTTTAAAAGCAGCTGTCTTAATTCTGTAACCCCCTCGGTAGCATCATATTGCAAAACTGCAGCTCCCTCTTCTTTTAACATTTCAGAAATTAATCCGTCTAAACTATCAACCGGAAACGATTCGGGTGCAGGTAAGCCGCCTGCAAAAGAAATTACTTCGGGGTTTTGTGTCAGTTTTAAAATTTCACGAATTGCCGATCGCTTAATATTGTTACTAATGTGAGAAAAAGTACCTTTTAAATCGCTAATCATGATATTGTAATTTTTGTGTTTTGTGTTTTTGTGTTTTGTGATTTTATATTATCTCTTTTCGTAATATATAAGCAGTTTACAATACAAAAGAGATTCGTTTATTTACAACCAGTTTTTGCGCATTCTCTTCCACTTGTAATCGCGATGTTGTGTTACACAGTCAATATCCTCATCGCTCATGTGTTTAAAACGTGCCTGCTTTTTTAAATAATCTTTTACCGATTTAAATTCCTTCGGATTTCGGTTCAATTTATACTCCCCATCTTCATACTCTGCAAGAAAAATCAGACCACAGTCAACAGCATCTTTAGCAATTTCTACCGATGTTTCGGTTGGCGTTCCCCATCCTGTAGGACAGGATGCATATACATGAATAAAAGTTGCACCTTTGGTATGCTTGGCTTTGTTCACTTTGTTAATAAAATCCTGAGGATAACCAATACTGGCCGTTGCAGCATAGGCAATATCGTGGGCAGCAATAATTTCGAACAAATTCTTTTTGTGAGTTACCGTTCCCGGGATATTCTTACCAGCTGGCGTAGTTGTTGTTTTGGTTCCGTAAGGAGTTAATCCACTTTTCTGAATTCCGGTATTCATGTATGCCTCATTGTCGTAGCAGATATACAAAACATCATCGTTACGATCTATCATACCCGATAAAGCCTGAAAACCAATATCTGCAGTTCCACCATCGCCAGCAAACACTACGGTTTTAAAATCTTTCTGCCCCAGAGCTTTGGCTCCGGCTGCAATACCTGCTGCCATACTTGCCGATCCCGGAAAGCTTGTAATAATTGCATTGGTATTAAATGCCATTTGCGGAAAAATAAAACCTACTGCCGACATGCACCCGGCTGGTAATGCCGTATAAGTGCGCTCGCCCAAAACCTTAAGCGCCAGGCGAACGGCAATACTTCCACCACATCCGGCGCAAGCCTTATGACCATAGAAAAATTCCTTTTCGGTCATGTTTTTCGCATTCACTTTTGGGATATCTACTAAATTAGTCATTGGTTTCTACATTTAAGCTGAAAAATTCTACTGTCTCTTCACTGTTTTTCTCCAATCCTGCATACAGTTTATTGTACATGTCTTCAATTTCTGTTTTGGTGATATCACGACCACCTAATCCGCCAACAAAATTGCTTTTGTACACATATTTATCGATTTGAGAAATGGCAGAGTTTACGTTGGTATAAACAGTTCCTTCGTATCCGAAAGAAATATCTTTATCGATTACACCTATTGCTTTTACTCTTTTTGCCAGATTTTTTACTTCCTTAACCGGGAAAGGACGCATGTAGCGGATTTTTAACAATCCAACTTTTTTGCCTTTTGCACGAAGCTTATCAACCACAACACGAACAGTTCCGCAAACACTACCCAAAGCAAGTAATACCACATCGGCATCCTCACACATGTATTCCTCTACCATTCCGTGATATTTTCTGCCAAAGGTATTGGCGAAATCCTCATCACATTTACCTATTACATCAATGGCATCGAGCATGGCTTTATTTTGCTGATATTTAAATTCGGTATTATCGTCGGGACGAGAGCTAAAGCCAAGATTTTTTGGCTCTTCGAACGACATTTTATTCGGTGTTTGAAATGGAGGTAAAAATTCATCTACTTTTTCCTGTTCAGGAATCTCAACCAACTCGTAAGTATGAGTCAGTATAAATCCATCCAAATTCACCATCATTGGAGTTAACACATCTTTATGCTCCGCAATTTTATAAGCCTGAATAATCATATCCAATGCTTCCTGAGCATCTTCAACATATACTTGTATCCATCCCGAATCCAGCAATGAAAGAGAATCGCGCTGATCGCCATAAATACTCCATGGCAAAGCAACAGAGCGGTTGGCATTCATCATTACCACAGGCCAGCGTCCGCCGCTGCAATAATGAAGCCCTTCGGCCATGTACAACAATCCCTGAGAAGATGATGCAGTAAATGTTCGGGCACCCACTGCACTGGCACCCATTGTTGCTGAAATTGCGGAATGTTCAGACTCTACATGCATGTATTCAGCATCCATCTCTCCTGCCTCAACCATTTCCGACAAACGTTCAACCGTAATGGTCTGCGGAGTTATTGGATAAGCAGCAATCACATGCGGACGCGATAACCTTACGCCCTGAGCTACTGCCTCATCACCGGATATAAAAATCTTATTATTTTTCATCTCTATCAATATCTTTTTGAGTTTGCTTGCCAATCAATTCAAATTAACAAGCTATTAGCTGTTAGCTTTCAGCTTTTAAAACACCCTCTCCCTGTCGGGATCTTCCCTAAAAGGGAGAAAACTTCAAATAAACTTTTGAAAAACTTGAAGCTTGTAACTTGAGACTTGGAGCTTTAAATTTTACTCCTTCACCATTGTAATTGCATTCTTTGGGCATTCGTGAGCACACACTCCACAACCTTTGCAATAATCTAAATCAAATGTAATTTTGCCATCTTCCTTTTTTATGGTTCCATCGGGACAAAGCAAATAGCAACGCAAGCAATAAATACATTCATCGTAATTTACCACTGGTTTAAAAGTTCTCCATCCTGCATTGGTTTCAGGAAGAAATCCAGCTTTATATTGTGGCCCTGTTGGGTAATCGTCAATATGAGTTGGACTTATGTATTCTGTATGTTTAGGTCTGTTCATCTTATTCAATTATCAATTAGTAATGAACAATTAATAATTTCAATCTCCAGAAATCAGTTCCGAATAATTGTTAATTACTAATTCTTAATTGTTAATTAATTCGTACGCTCTCTCTACAATCTTCTCATTCACTGCGGCCAGTTTCGGTTTCATTTCGGTATGAATACTTGCTACTGCAGCTTCCTTGCTTACCAGACCCGATACAGCAGCTAAAGCACCATACATAGCTGTATTGGTAATTGGTCTGCCCAAAATTTCCATGGCCATAGATGTTGCATCAATACCATGCAAATCAAAATCTTTTAATTGATTTTTATACTGGTTAACATCGCGAGTATTAATTAGAATACAAGCTCCTGCTCTAATTCCTTTTTCGAATCCCGGTACAATTAAGGTTTCGTCCATTACCACAACATAGTCGCTATTTTGTACTTCGCTACGGTCGTGAATTTTCGTATCATCAATTTTTGTGAATGCCAATACCGGAGCTCCTCTTCGTTCGGGTCCGAAGGATGGAAAAGCTAAAGCATGCTTTCCTCCATGAACACTGGCAGCAATTCCGAGCAAACGAGAAGCAGTGAATCCACCTTGCCCTCCTCGTCCGTGCCATCTAATTTCTTTCATATTAGTTAGGTTTGAGATAAGAGATTTCAGATATGAGATATCTTGTATCTCTCTCAATATTTAGTTTTTGTTGTTATTCGTAAATCAATCTCATTTCTCAGACTTTTGTCTAATATCCACTCAAGAGATTTACTCTTGTAAAAGTAGCTGTTAACGAAATTATTTACCAGTATTTTTAATAAATACAGAAAACTTATCTATGGAATACGATATATCAAAGAATTTATATCTTTACAAATACATAAAATACCAATATCAATAGAAAAATATTCTTCAATGGAAAGTCTCGACCATACCGACAGAAAAATTTTAGAGCTGCTTCAGCAAGATTGCAGAATCACAATCAAAGAGTTAGCACAGAAATTACACCTTAGCAATACACCCGTTTACGAGAGGGTAAAAAAATTGGAACGAAGTGGAATTATTAAAAACTATGTGGCTGTTTTAGATTCCGAAAAAATAGAACGCAGCATGGTGGTTTTTATCTCTATATCAATAACCAAACACACTCGCGATGTTGTAGATCATTTTAGGCAGGAAGCTCTGGCTTTACCAGAAGTAATGGAGTTTTACATTACTTCAGGAAATTTTGATGCCATGCTTAAAATTATGGTAAAAGATATGAATGCTTTCCAGTTTTTTATTCAGGAAAAGTTATCGAAATTCGATTATATTACTCGTTTTAATAGCACTTTCGTGATTTCTTCATCGAAAAAAATTGGATATGATTTATAGCTATTTAACCCGATAAGTTGCTTACTAATATTTATAATAGCATAGAAGAACCTATTTGTTTATAAAAGCAAGTAGTTTTTTTAAGCTTCGTTTATTTAGTTTTATCTCAGCAAACAATATACCAGCAAAAATAAGCAAACCACCAATAACTATTTTTTCGCTTAATGCTTCGTTCAAATAAAAATAAGCAGTAATTGCGGCAAACAAAGGCTCAAATGAAAATACAATAGAAGTGGTAATTTCTGATATATATTTCTGATAATAATTTTGTACCGTGTACATAAATGCAGTAGCAAATAAAGCGGTAAAAATAATAGCCTGCCAAACTTTAAATTCGCTGGGAAAATATAATTCTCCTTTAATACCAGAATATACAAAACACAAAAATCCAAATATAAAAAATTGAGTTATTGATAATAATATAGCATCACTTTTACCACTGCAGCGTGTAACCATAATAATATAAGTGGCAAAAAACAGAGCCGAAAATAAAACCCAGGCATCACCAATATTAAGACTCAAACCATTTCCTAATGTTAGAAAGGCCAGCCCCATTGTTGCTAGAACAACAGCAATTAAAATATTAAAGCTAGGCAAGCGCCTTTGTATTACAGCTAAAATTAAAGGAACAATAACAACCGATAAACCAGTAATAAAACCACCCTTAGAGGCACTAGTATATTGCAAGCCAATAGTTTGTGCAAAAAAACTAATCATTAATGGAATAGCTAAAATGGCTCCGTATTTTAAGGTATCTAAATTAAACCTATTTAGGCGTTTAAAGAAAATAAATACAAGTACCAAAGCTGCTAATAAAAATCGATAAGCTAGAAAATTAGTAACACTAATAAGAGATACTGCATCTTTAATAAATACAAAGGTCATCCCCCAAAATATTGTTCCCAGCAAAAGCAGTAAAATTGTTTTAATTTTAATATTCATATTTCTAATTTATATCTTAAATACATTTACAATAAATAGGACTGAATAAAGATATTTTCCAATAAGAATTTAAAAGTAAAACCCAAAGTTGGCGTACAGAAACAGCTTCATTAGTCATTTATTAATGATGAAGCCATGGTACACAGACAAGATCTATGATGAGCTAAAGTGATTTCCTATATCTTCCACAGCCTGGAATATCACTCATTATTAAATTTACAGATGCTCAATCTGATGCGAATATATTCTTTTTTTTTACTAAGATAAAAATGCTGCTAATTAAGACAAAAAGCGATAACTCTATCGAGCCATCGCTTTATATATTAACAGACAATTTTATTTACTTATACATGCTTGAGAATATCTTCCAGATTCTCGAATTTGGTTTTATAGTCGTTCATAGAACGAAGAATTACCTCGTGAGATTCTTCGCATCCATAGGTATGTGTAATTTCTGCCTGACGATCTAAGCCTGGCATATCCTTATAGGTTAAGAAATAATGCTTTAAACGATCGACAATAACATCGGGTACACATTTAATATCGGTAAACTGACCATAAGTAGCATCGTTTATTAATACGGCAATAATTTTATCGTCGGCTTCGTTACCATCAATCATTCTAAAGCCTCCAATAGGACGAACTTCGGCTATAATATCGCCATGAGAAATGGATTTTTCAGTAAGAATACAAATATCCAAGGGGTCGGCATCTCCCTTAATATCTGGTTTACCAGATTTTTCGCTACAAAACTCACCTACAGAATCGCCACAATATGTTTGTGGTAAAAATCCATACAAAGCAGGAATTACATTTGAATATTTCTGCGGACGATCTATTTTTAGATAACCACTTACTTTATCAACTTCATATTTAACGGTATCGGTAGGAACCATTTCAATAAAAGCCATAACCGATTCAGGAGCATTATCTCCCACATCGAGACCATGCCACGGATGCGACTTATAACGCAATCCCATTAATCTTGCAATTGGGTCGTTTAATTTATTTCCCATAATTAAAAATTTCGTTTGTTGCTTCGGCACTCAAAACAACGCAATTAGTTAGCTTTAGGCAAATGTAATAAAACAATATAAAAAACAATCTAATCGTCTTTTTCTTTTGTATTAATTATTATAAAATGAGTATTTATCGCCAAGGTTTTATGAAAGTTATACTGCAATATCTACCCAAAAACTTATGAATAATATCGATAAAAATAACTATACTTTCAGCTATTATTTTTCATCAGAGGATGATTCGAACTCCTTATCTTCATCTTTTTCTTTTTCAACAATTGGACTAACAGTTAAAGGAATATCTCTAACAATTGCCGAGTGAATAAGCCCCCAAGACATAATAAGACTAGTTGAGATAATAATAAATAACAAAATACCTGGATCGAAAGATTCATTGGTATACTCCTGAGGGATTGCATAATACAACAAAACAGTAATTAATCCTCTTGGGGCAATCCATATTTGCGGAAAAATATCAAGCCCAATAAAAATACGAAGAAATATCCACCTTATTACATAGATACTTAACAGCAGCATTAAACTAACTTCAAGAACACGATAATCGAGCAAATTAGAAACAACAATGCTTAAACCGAATATCACAAAAAAGAAGGTTCTTACTACAAAAGCTGATTCCATAGTTATTACATGTAACTCTCGCTTTAAAACTTCAAACCTTTCTTTGTGAAGAAATTTTCGAAACTTTCCCCGATAAAACAACTCATTATTCTGGGCTATAATTCCAAATACAAGTATGATAATTAGTGGCGACAAGTGCAATATTTTCCCTACCGCATAAAGCAAAACCAAAAGAGAAATCAATAAAAATAAATGGGCTCCATCTTTAACAAACTGAAAAGCATACAAAAGTAAATAGCTAGCTACAAAAGCAACTATGCACGAAACAACAATACTAATCCCAAAACTTAACATTGGGTGCATAATTTCGGAAGCGGCAAAAGGATCTTGATTTTTAAAATCAAGTACATTCAACACAAAATAAAACAGCATAATGCCAATAATATCACTAAAAGTACTTTCATAAACATGAAATTCCCTTTTTTCTTCGCTTAGCTTGCCTACACTGGGAATAATAATTGCACTCGACAGAATGGATAATGGCGTAGCATACAAAACAGAAGTAAGCCAGTCCATATTCGGAATGGCATAATAAATGATAGCCGATGCAACGAGTAAGGAAAAAGCCAATCCTAAAATGGCAACTAGCAAAGATTTTGTAATTACCTTAATCTTCTCTTTTTTCAGCTCCAAATCGAGTGCGGCCTCTAAAACAATCATTATTAGCCCAATAATTCCAATCACCTCGAGTATGGGAAAAAAGTTAATTTCTGGAACATGGAGTATCTTAAGTCCATACTGAATAACAATACCTAAACCAATAAGCATTAATACCGATGGAACATGGGTTTTATCAGCAATCTTAGTAAAAACAAAAGAAAGTAATATTATTAAACAACCTGCGATAATTATTTGATAGGAGTCGAATTCTAGCATTGGCAATATAAATATTAATTTTATACCGAAAATAATCATTTTTAAGATACAAAATCCCCAAAGCCTTGGTAAAATATGAAGTCCTTAAAAAAAACCAATGCTCAATCATTATTCTAACTCTGTAAATTGAATCAAATAAAAATGCTAAAAATGGGAATGCAAACGGTTAAATAAAGGCTTAATATTGTTTTGGTGAATAAAAAACAAAACTCTGCTCTTAAAATTGAAATGTTATTGCATCTTAAGCAAATGGCAAATATTTTTGCAAATTCTTACTAAATTTACGCAATACTTAAGAATATTATGCCTTATCATATAAACAGCAATTATTTAGACTTAAAAACCTTTATTGAAGAGCTTCCTATTCGGTTTGCAAAAGAAGGTAAATCAATTTATAAAGTTCGAAACGAAGTAAAGATTTTCGAAATAGGTGGGTATCTTTTAAATGTTAAAAGTTATAAAGTCCCTAATCTATTTAACAAAATTGCATATCGATACCTTAGAGAATCGAAAGCCATACGAGCTTATAAATATGCAGATTTTTTATTAAAAAATGGAATAGAAACGCCAGCTCCTGTAGCTTGGGTGGAATGCCATAATGGTGGAGTACTTAAAGAAAGTTACTTTATAAGCATTCAATACAAACATGATTTTACTTTACGAGATGTACTGGAAAATAAAGTTGATAACAAAACGGAAATATTAAATGGTTTTGTTGATTATACTGTAAACAAATTGCATAAAAATGGGGTTTTCCACCTTGATTATTCTCCTGGTAACATCTTAATTCGAAAAAAGCAGGATACTTATTCGTATAGTGTAATTGACCTGAACAGAATGAAATTCTTACCTATTGATATTGATAAAGGGATGGAGAATTTAAAACAACTTCATACCACACCTGAAAACTATAAAATTATTGGCAGACAATATGGGGAGTTGTTAGGAATTGATCCTAATACTTGTGCTGATAAATTAATAGAAATGGATAATAAATATCAGGAATACAGATCACGCCGCAGCCGGTTTAAGAGATTTTTTAAAAAGAAATAAAAAAAAGTGCCAATCGGCACTTTTTTTTATGATTAAATTCTATCTCTTTTCTTCAAAAATTTTAAAAAGTAGTATTTTAATGGATTATCATACTTCAACTGTTTCCAAGGTCTGCTACTATGAGGCATGTGCAAAACCGTGTGTTTTCGCAGTATGTAATTTTTAAATCCTAACTTCCTCGACATTTTTGATATATATGTATCAAACCAATCCTTCTCGTTGGATAATTCTTCAAAATCAAATGATTTTAAGAAATCGAGCGTAATCAATGTACAGCAAAAACTTAAACTTCTATTGGTATCTATAATTTCAGGATCGGAAGCTTTTACGTGGTTGTAAGGAAAATTATAATTTTCATCTTGATCTACCGTAACTGAAGCTACCATTCCACAAGAATCAAGCTCATTAGCATATTTAAATAATTGTTCAATGGTATCTGGTTTTACAATTACATCCGATTCAATAATCAGAAGTCCAGACTCATTTTCTATTGCCTCTTTCTGTGCTACCTGAAGTACCAATTTATAATTGGGCGATGGAGTATTTGTAATATCCTCCAAATTTACCAATGTATAGTTTAAACTTTTTTCATGCTCTGAGAGATACTTTTTTGTTTCCTCGGTACTAAAATCGTTATAAATTTTATAAGGAAAAGAAACTGTAGACTGTACAACAGCTTTAATGGTATCCTTGGTAGTATGTAAAGAGTCTTTTACTGGAGTAATTATGGATAAATTCTTCATCTAGTTTAATTTGTTTTCTATCACCTACAGTTGTTAACATTACTAAATTTTAGATTAACAATAACTAACCTAAAAACGTCTCTAATATCACAACAACTTATTGTTTTAATGGATATATATCCGCTAAAAAACCAAATAGTATTACTTATAATTTTCGAAAATACTTAATTTTTTCATATATCATTACAATTGGGCACCTTTTGTTAATTAAAGGCAATAAACTATAGAAAATCACTCCAAAAAGTCTAAAATTTAGATAATAGTATTAGTAGTATCTGAGAAAAGTAATTGAAAACTGTGCTTATCCCAAACAGTAAAGTATCGCTCTTTATATTCTTAGCATTTACTCGCCAAGCTAATTAAAACTCTTAAGGTATTAGTATACAATTCATCTTTACTTATCCACCCCAACCATCGCGATCGAGACTGCGATACTGAATTGCTTCTGCCAAATGCTCACTTTTAATGTCTGCCGATCCTTCTAAATCGGCAATTGTTCGCGATACTTTTAATATTCTGTCGTAGGCTCGGGCCGATAAACCGACCTTTTCCATGGCAGTTTTCAACAAAGCCATTCCGGCCTCATCGGGACGGCAATATTTGCGCAATAGCTTAGAACTCATTTGCGCATTACAATGCATGCCCTCTTCCTCTTTAAATCGCTTGGTTTGAATATCACGCGCAGCTTCAACCCGTTTTCGTATTACTTCACTTTTTTCGGACAACTGAGAATTGGATATTTTATCGAAAGAAACCGGAACCACCTCTATGTGAATATCTATTCGATCTAAAAGCGGACCGCTAATTTTACTCAGGTATTTTTGTACCATTCCCGGACCACACAAGCAATCCTTTTCGGGATGATTGTAATATCCACAGGGACAGGGGTTCATAGAAGCTATAAGCATGGTGCTTGCAGGATATTCTACAGAAAATTTTGCTCTGGAAATTGTAATGGTTCTATCTTCTAATGGCTGACGCATTACCTCTAAAACAGTACGCTTAAACTCAGGCAACTCGTCTAAAAAAAGTACTCCATTATGTGCCAGGCTAATTTCTCCTGGTTGCGGATATGTTCCACCTCCAACTAGGGCCACATCCGAAATTGTGTGATGCGGATTTCGAAATGGCCTTTGTGTCATAAGTGAACTGTTTTTCTCTAGGGTTCCGGCCACCGAATGAATTTTAGTAGTTTCTAGTGCTTCCTGCAAACTTAAAGGAGGTAAAATACCCGAGATACGTTTTGCCAACATGGTTTTACCTGCTCCTGGGGGGCCTATCATAATAATATTGTGACCTCCTGCTGCTGCTATTTCCAAAGCTCTTTTTACATTCTCCTGCCCTTTCACATCGGCAAAATCGTGTGGAAATTGATTTAAGTGAGCATAAAATTCGGCACGTGTATCTACCACTGTGGGTTCAATTTCCTGATCGCCCTTTAAAAATTCGATTACCTCGTTTATTGAGTTGGCTCCATACACTTTTAGCTTATTAACTACGGCAGCTTCGCGAGCGTTTGCTTTGGGCAATATTAATCCTTCAAAACCTTCTTCTCTTGCTTGTATTGCCATGGGTAAAACTCCTTTTACGGGCACTAAACTACCATCGAGAGAAAGCTCTCCCATTATCATAAATTTATCGAGTGTATCGCAAGTAATCTGTTCGGTAGCTGTTAATATTGCAATGGCAAGAGGCAAATCATAGGCCGATCCTTCTTTGCGAATATCGGCAGGAGCCATATTAATAATAATTTTTTTACCCGGAATTTTATATCCCACTTCGCGCAGGGCAGAATCGATTCTCTGCTGACTTTCTTTAACTGCATTATCGGGCAAACCTACAAGTGAGAAACGCACTCCGGGAAAAACATTTACCTCGATAGTAATGGTTGTTGCATGAATACCATGAACGGCACTTCCATAAGTTTTAACAAGCATGTATATAGATTTTCTTTTTAACAAAAAGCTTTTTGAATATAAGCATTTTAAACGATCAATCAAAACACATCACCCTCATTATCAACTCAGCAATATTAATTAACAAAAAAAGGATGCCGAACCGACACCCTTTTTCTGTTTCTTTACTTCCTCTTATTTCAATTTCGCTTCAATGTACTGAATCAAACAATGAATTACCTTAATATGAATTTCCTGCACCCTATCGGAATATGATTTCCAGGGCACTCTAATTTCCATGTCGCAAACATCAGCCATTTCGCCTCCTGTTTTTCCACTTAGTCCAACCACATACATTCCTTTTTCTTTTGCCACTTTAATGGCATTAAGAATATTAGTAGAATTTCCTGATGTACTAATTCCTAACAATACATCTCCTTTTTGTCCAACTCCTTCTACATATCTCGAAAAAATAAAATCGAAGCCGTAATCGTTACCCACACAGGTAATGTGGCTAGGATCGGAAATAGCAATTGCAGGCATCGATTTTCTATCTTCGCGAAAGCGACCAGTTAATTCTTCGGCAAAATGCATAGCATCGCACATAGAACCACCATTTCCGCACGAAATTATTTTTCCTCCATTTTTTATAGCCTCAGCCATGATATCGCCCGCTTTTTGTATGGCCTTAAAATTTTCTTCCTTAGCAATAAATTCATTCAGCACAGTTTGTGCATCTAAAAAACTGCTTCTTATATCGTTCATAGTCATATTATACCATTAAAATTTTCAAAATGATTGATCTACATTGAAGATAAACATTTAAAAACCTGGCAGTATAAGCTATTACTTACAAAGTATTTTAAATACATATCAGCATTATTCTAATTTTTCTCAAAAGTAAGAAAAATAAAATTTCGCCTTAAAACCATATTTACCTACAAAAAATTACATTACATAAACCAATTAAATGCTGTTTTCGAATTTTCTGATTAAGTTTACTGTTAAAACCAAGCCCTATAGCTATGTTATCTATAAAAGAAGAACTATACGAAATAATTTTTGAAGCCGATACCAAAAGTGGTAAAGTATTCGATGTTACTTTACTGGTTATTATTCTGCTAAGCATTTTATTGGTAATGTTGGAGAGTGTTCCTTCTATCGAAAACCAGCATCAGGAGCTATTAAGAATTGCAGAATGGGCTATTACTATTATTTTTAGTATTGAATATATTCTTCGAATCTGGATAGTTAGACATTCCAAAACATACATTTTTAGTTTTTATGGGATAATAGATTTTTTATCGATACTGCCTACTTATGTAGCACTTTTTTTTGCGGGCACTCAAGGTTTAATGGTTATAAGAGCATTACGATTGCTTAGAGTATTTCGAATACTTAAACTAAACAGATATCTTAAAGAAAGTGCCATTATTATACATGCGCTAAAACAAAGCAGAATTAAAATTTCTGTTTTTCTTTTTGCCGTGCTCACTTTAGTAATAATTATTGGTACCATTATGTACTTAATTGAAGGAGGAGAAAACGGTTTTACCAGTATTCCTCGTGGAATTTACTGGGCCATTGTAACTTTAACTACTGTTGGATATGGAGATATTTCGCCTGCTACCTCCTTAGGACAATTACTAGCTAGCATTGTAATGATAATGGGGTATGCAATAATTGCTGTCCCAACTGGAATAGTTACAGCCGAATTAAGCAAACATAACAATCCTGTTTTATCGACACAGGTTTGTCCTAATTGCCTAAGCGAAGGACACGCCCAGGATGCTAAATATTGCAACAAGTGCGGCAGTAAGCTTAATTAATTCCTTTACGCCAAATTAAATACTAAAGTTTAAAGAAAACCAACATATCTTTTTAGGATATTTTAACGCTTAGATGAAGATAAAGAATCCGATTATTTTATAATTTATAGGTATATTTGTAAGTCTTTTTTGAGACAGTTTAGTATTACAAATTCAATTTTCGAAAGAATATATTGAATTAAACCTATATCATTAACTAACAAATAGGTGTAAAACAAATAATTATGGGATTCGCTAGTTTTTTTAAAAAGCCTGAATATAAGAGATTTAATTTGCAGCCCCGTTATTGGGACCCTTCAAAAGAAGAGCGAGAGGATAGAGAAAGAAGAATGAAATCGGAACTCGGTATCAGGGATGAAAATGAAGAATACATTCCCAATATAAAGGGTCGAATGAGAAGTGAACTTCGACACAAACACATGGATACTAGTAGTGTAAGAAGGACTTCAAATATTAGATTACTACTAATTTTTATTATACTTGCTCTGGCAGCTTTCATTTATATTAACGGATGGGACGAAGTGCTCCAGAAGATCATTGTTGGCATTGAACAGTTAAAGTCTAATCGCTAACATCTAAATATCAAATAAAATATATGTCAGATTTGATACAGATTCTACCAGACAATGTAGCAAACCAAATTGCTGCAGGCGAGGTAGTACAAAGACCAGCATCGGTAGTAAAGGAACTTGTTGAGAACGCAATAGATGCAGGAAGTAGCTCGATAAAAATTAATTTAATAGATGCAGGAAAAACCCTTATTCAGGTAATTGATAATGGCTGTGGTATGTCGGTTACCGATGCACGATTAGCATTTGAACGACACGCCACATCGAAAATACGCAAAGCAAATGATTTGTTTGCCATTAGATCGATGGGATTTAGAGGCGAAGCTTTGGCTTCTATTGCAGCCATTGCAAATGTCGAGCTAAAAACCAAACGTACCGAAGACGAACTTGGAACTCATATTATCATTAATGGTTCTGAATTAGTATCGCAGGAAGTTTCGGCTTGTTGTGATGGTAGTAATTTCATTGTTAAAAATCTATTTTTTAATGTTCCTGCCCGCCGTAAATTCCTAAAAGCAAATTCTACTGAGCTCCGAAATATTATCACTGAGTTTCACAGAATTGTTCTTTCTAATTCCGACATATCTTTTCAGTTAATTCACAACGATACCGAAATTCATAACCTGCCTGCAGGAAATATTCGTCAGCGTATTATGAGTGTTTTTGGTAAAAATATGAATTCCAGATTAATTAGTATCAATACCAAAACAAGTATTGTTAAACTAACCGGATTTATAGGGAAACCTAAAAATGCTAAGAAAAATTTAGGCGAACAATTCTTTTTCGTAAACAAACGCTTTATGAGGCATCCGTATTTTTATAAGTCTGTTATTCAGGCTTATGATAAAATACTGCCTCCCGAAACTGTTCCACCATATTTTATATTCTTTGAGGTTGATCCTAAAATTATAGACATTAATATTCATCCTACAAAAACAGAAATTAAGTTTGAGGATGAACGTGCTATTTACCAAATTATTCAAGCCTCAATTCGCGAAGCTCTAGGAAAATTTAACATTGTTCCATCCATCGATTTTGATGAAGA
Source organism: uncultured Marinifilum sp. (assembly GCF_963677195.1). Taxonomy (NCBI): domain Bacteria; kingdom Pseudomonadati; phylum Bacteroidota; class Bacteroidia; order Marinilabiliales; family Marinifilaceae; genus Marinifilum; species uncultured Marinifilum sp. The sequence continues at coordinate 1,293,870 of NZ_OY781918.1, read as the reverse complement.
TACAAGTTTAGAAATTCCAGTTGCTGGTCAGGAAACGGAGATTGAAGCTCCAATGATTAAGGTAAATCCTGAGTTTAATCCTTTCGATGCAGAATCGAATTACAACCCCTTCGACGCAGAAAAAAATTATAACCCTTTCGATAATCCGAGCCGATCTATTGAATCGAATCCATTTTTTCAGGAGTTTAAAGCAAAAACACCAGAGTCGAGCAAGCAAGCACCCAAAAAAGAGGTACCCGAAAATTGGGAAAAACTTTATGAAACTCCAGGAGTTTCAGCACAAAAAGAAAGCGATCAGCCAGCTATCGACCCCGAAAATATTCCCGACTATTTTCAGGCTCCGGAAATTCAGCAACCAGAAGTACAACAACAAATTCTGCAACCTAAATTCCCAAATGCTGCACAACCAAAAAAAGCAAAAAACTTTTTTCAGCTAAAAAATAAATATATTCTTACGCCAATTCGTTCTGGCTTAATGATAATCGATCAGCGTAAGGCTCATGAGCGTATATTGTTCGAAAAATTTATAAACTCTCTAGAAAATCATCAGGGAATTGCACAACAAACTCTTTTTCCACAAACCATAGAGCTTAATGCTTCGGATTACACATTACTGCAAGTAATTTTAGAAGACGTAAAAGCTTTGGGTTTCGATATCAGAGAATTTGGAAAGAAAACTTTCGTAATTAATGGTACTCCGGCCGATATACAGAATTCGGAACCCAAAGAGTTACTGGAAAATTTACTGGCCAATTATAAAACCAATCAATTAGATGTAAAACTAAAGGTTCGCGAAAATCTGGCCAAAGCATTAGCCAAAGCATCGGCTGTTAATTATGGTAAGTCTCTTAGCTACGAAGAAATGAGCTCAATTATCGATCAGCTGTTTGCTTGTAACGTACCCAATTTTACACCCGATGGAAAACCAATAATTTCGGTGCTTGAAACTCAAGAACTCGAAAAAAGATTTAAATAATAGACTATTGCTGACAAACTGTCTTAAATTTATAAGTTTAAACCTGTATTTTTAAAATGGTCTAACTATTGTTATGACTAGCTAAAATATTAAATAAAAAATCGGATGACACAATATAGACCTCCTTTATTAAACTTACCGCCGGTAGTTAAAAACCTGCTAATTATTAATGTTATAATGCTTTTAGCAACTTACGTATTAGGAAGTAAGTTTGGTTTAAATCTTGATAACTATTTGGCATTACATTTTCCGGCATCGGAATATTTTATGCCTCACCAGTTTATTACTCATATGTTTATGCATGGTGGTATTACACACTTGTTTTTTAATATGTTTGCCTTATTTATGTTTGGCCGCGTACTAGAAAGTGTTTGGGGACCAAAACGGTTTTTGTTATACTATATGATAACCGGAATTGGTGCAGCATTAATACAAACCGGAGTTAACTGGATCGATTATAACTCTATGAAATCAGCTGTTGATGCTTTTACAAATACACCAACGCCCGAGTTAATGTCTGAATTCATAAAGAATCATGTTGGAGAAGTACGCCCTTGGGTACAGGATTTTATTAATTCATGGTCGGAATATCCGAATGATGCCAGCGCTACAAACCAAGCTGTTATTCTAATGAACAGAATGCTTGAAGGACAAATTAATGGTGCAACTGTAGGTGCTTCGGGAGCTGTATTTGGAATTTTACTTGCCTTTGGTATGCTGTTCCCAAATACCGAGTTAATGCTGCTTTTTCCTCCTATTCCTATTAAAGCAAAATACTTTGTTATTGGATACGGAGTACTAGAATTATTTCTTGGTTTTCAAAATCAGGCAACCGATAATGTTGCACACTTTGCACACTTAGGAGGAATGATATTCGGCTTTATACTAATAAAATACTGGCAAAAAAATTCGAACCGATTTTATTAAAATATCCATTTATTTTAAGCAATAATATCAAACAAAGAAAGTTAATATCGATAATGAGTGTTTGTTTATGAGAAGTAACTTCAATAATCCATATCAAAGCTATTCCAACCAAAATATTTGGAATGGAATTAAAGATTCTTTTAAAGACGGAAGCAATCTTACCAAATTAATTTACATTAATTTAGCTGTATTTCTTTTGGTAAAAATTCTTGGTGTATTCACCTATTTTTTTCAGTATTCTCCCTCGCAAATACCATTTATGGTTTATTGGCTTTCGGTTCCGGCCGAAACAGGTGCTCTTTTAAGCAGACCATGGACCGTTTTTACTTATATGTTTCTCCATCAGGATTTTCTGCATATTTTATTTAACATGCTTTGGCTATTTTGGTTTGGAAAAATTTTCTTGTCTTATCTCGATCAAAAAAAATTACTTAGCATTTATTTAATTGGTGGATTAACTGGAGCTGCAACCTATATTTTTGCATATAATATTTTCCCTGTTTTTCAGGATGTTCGTTTTGGCGCTTATGCTTTGGGTGCATCGGCCTCGGTAATGGCCGTGGTTTTGGCAACAGTAGTATACGCACCTAATCATGTTATTAAGCTAGTATTTATTGGGCCTGTAAAAATAAAACACATTGCCATTTTCTTTTTAATTACTGATATTATAAGCATTCCCAACGGAAATGCTGGTGGACACTTGGCTCATTTAGGAGGTGCATTTTATGGTTGGTTATTTATATCACAATTGCGCAAGGGCAAAGATATTTCATCTGGTTTTAACTCACTAATGGAATCTTTCTTTAAGCTATTTGGCAAAAAAAAGAAAATGAAGGTAAGTTTTAAAAACACTCGTACAATGAGTGATGAAGAATACAACAAATCGAAAAAAATAAACCAAGAAGAATTAAATCGTATTTTAGATAAAATTGCAAAATCGGGTTACGATAGCTTAACAAAAGAAGAGAAAGAAATTTTATTTAAATCGAGTAATCAAAAGTAAAGAACAATATTGAAAAATTTTCTTCATAATGCATTGGTAATTTTTAGCCTTATTTTTTCGGGTTCCTTACTCGTTTCTTATTCGGCTGCTTTTATCAATCCTGAAAAATTTTGCTTACCTGCTTTTTGGGGACTAGCGTATCCTTATTTGTTGGCTGCTAATATCCTTTTTGTTATTTACTGGATTTTTAGAAGACGATGGAGCTTTTTAATTCCTCTAACTATTATTTTAATTGGATACAAACCACTTAGCAATTTTATTCAACTAAATAAATCGAGAACTAAAGTTAAAACAGAATCGGATCTTACTCTTTTGACCTATAATGTTAGGGCTTTCGATAAATATCAATGGACTAAAGATCCGAAAACACCTGAAAAAACACTTCAGCTTTTACAAGAAAAAAATGCTGGAATAATTTGTTTTCAGGAGTTTCGCTATACACCTAATGGAATTTTATCATTAAAAAATTTAAAAAAGACCACTTCTTGCAAATATTCCCATATTGGAACAAGGAAAAATGATGTTGCCATATTTTCTCAATACCCAATTGTAAAAAAAGGAGAAATAGAATTTCGAAAAGGCAATTGGTGCAATGCTATTTTTGCTGACATAAAAATTAAAGGTAAAATATATAGAATTTATAATCTCCATTTGGAATCGAACCGAATGGGAGGCAAAAACTATGCATTTATCAATAAAAAAGAATTTAAAGCCGACGAACAGGAATTAGAAGAAATTAAAGATATTTCATATCGTCTTAAGCATGCTTTTAAACAAAGGGCAAATCAGGCACAAATTATCCGTAATCACATTTCTCAATCGCCTTATCCGGTAATTGTATGTGGCGATTTTAATGCTACAGCTCACTCTTATTCCTATCAAACAATTAAGGGGGATTTTACCGATTGTTTTAATGAACATGGTACTGGTATTGGTACAACATATTCGGGCGATTTTCCTTCGTTCAGAATCGATTTTATTTTGCACGACAACAATTCAAAATGCAATTATTATAAGCGAATAAAAAAGAAATATTCCGATCATTTTCCGGTTTATGTAGAGCTCAAATTAAACAAAGAATAAAAGTCTATTTCACAACTATTCTATAGTCGCGCTTAGAAACGTAAATATTATGATTTTGAGTTTGATACTTAGCTACAATACTTAAAACGGTATCCATAGCAGTATTTTTACTTAAAGGAATTTCGTAGCTAACAGACCCTTCCTTTGCATACATTGGCTTTGCCATTACAGGTATGTACTTATCCTTCATTAAATCACTAACATAAAACACAACATTCTTAGAATAGTTGGAAAGGAAAAATTTTAATACAATCTTATTAGACCGTTTAAATTTCTGGACTTCGATACCTGGAAAATTCTCTCGCAAACTGCCATCGTGTTTGTATTCTTTTAGTCCAATTCCGGGTTGTCCTTTAAGGTAGGGAGTTTCGGCCCAAATTTTTCCATTACTATAATATTTTTTCTGCACCCCTTCTTTTTCATCCTTCCAATAGGGTGTTAAACTATATATATTTCCGTTTTTATGAAATTTTTTGGCCATTCCCGATTTCTCATCATCCAAATACATTATTTCATCGCTTAATACTCCAGATGAGTAATAAATTCGGGTAACACCATGGCGAACACCATTCTTAAAATTAATCTCGGCAAATAATCTGTTTTGCTCATCGTATTGTTTCACAAGACCATTCTCTACAAAAGCCTTATCCTGATGGTAGCTATGATTTGTTTTTTGATCGCAAGCAAACAAAATAAAAATGCAAAAGATATTTAACAGATATTTCATTGAGAGATTCTTAAGTTAAAACGTACGAATACAAGTTTAAGCTTCTTCTCAATAAAAATAATTTAAACATCGGGAACTTAAAAATAAAAGCCAATAATTAATTCTACATCAGCTTCTTTCTTTTTACAAGATATGATTGCAAAACCTCATTAAATTCTTTACGGATATCTGCTTCAACAAAATCGATAGAGAATTGTCCGCATAACAATTTTAGTTCTGTAAAAAATTCATCTTGCTTAAGTTTATACAAATCTTTAATTTCTAAAGGATTTAACTTTAGGCTCTCTCCGGTTTCCAAATCGATAAAACGACTTGGTCTGTTTTCAAAATTAAACTTAGATTCTAACTCAATATCTCTAACCGAAAAAAGTAAAACCTCGTGTTTATTAAAACGAAGATGCTGCAAAGATTCCATAATTTCCTGTGGAGATTCCGCCCCTGTAAAATCGGAAAAAACAATTACCAATGATCGCTTGTGCAAGCTTTCGGCCAACTGATGCAAAGTGCCTGAAATACGAGTTTCTCGATTCGTATCGATTCCTTCTCCATGATAAACCTTATTTAATTCGGAGTATAATAATTGCGCATGGGTAAGCGAAAGCTTTGCTGGTGTCATTAAATTAATCTGATCCGAAAAAGTACACAAACCAACAGCATCTCTTTGTTTACGCAGTAAGTGAACTAATGCGGCTGCGCACAAAACCGAATAACTTAGCTTCGACTGACTTTTATTTTTATATGGAAACAACATCGACGAAGATGTATCTATTACAATATGCGCTCTAAGGTTAGTTTCTTCCTCGAACTGTTTCACAAACATTTTATCGCTTCGGGCAAAGAGTTTCCAATCGATGTGCTTAGTCGATTCTCCTTTATTGTATAAACGATGCTCTGCAAACTCGACCGAAAAACCATGATAAGGACTACGATGTAATCCTATTAAAAAGCCTTCAACTATTTGTTTCGCTATAATCTCTAGGTTATCGAATGCTTCGAATTGTATAAGATCAGAAAGTTGTTTCACCTCAGGATATTTAATTAACAATCAATAATAGGATAAATAAAAACCTAATTTTTGATATTACCAATAAAAAAAAAGGGCATAGAATTAAATTTCCATGCCCTAAATATATTTATGATTCTCTTACAAAAGAGCATCAATTTTTTCAGCAAAGCTTGATTTTGGAACTGCTCCAACTTGTTTGTCAACAATTTCGCCTCCTTTAAAGAAAAGAACAGTAGGAATATTACGAATTCCAAATTTAGCTGAAGTAGCAGGACAGCTATCAACATCCATTTTTGTTACAACAACTTTTCCATCATAATCTTGTGAAAGTTCGTCCACGATTGGGCCAACCATTCTACATGGACCACACCATTCAGCCCAAAAATCAACCAATACAGGTTTATCTGATTTCAATACAACTTCTTCGAAATTAGAATCGTTTACTTCAATTGTCATGGTAATCTATTTTTTAGTGTTTCTATATATACTTAATTTTTTCTAGTGCAATTTAATTAATTTTGAACTTAATTTCCGAATTATTTTTAAAATATTCGATCAATTCATTCGATAATTCAACCCGGCAGCTTCTTGAGAACATTTTAACTTTCATATTTTTATCATCAGAAATAATAAAATTCACTTTCAAATTTCCTTTACTTTCCTCCATGCAATTTGCCATTTCGGTAACTAACTCTTCACTTAAACTTCGCAAAGGAATTTCTATTGTAATTTGTTTTACTTTTTTCTCCATTACCTCGGTAAGAAGAGTAAAGCTTTTAACTTTGTACTCGAGCTCGGTTGAACCTCTTGGCCAGCTTCTGGTTTGTACCCTACCGTTAATAAAAACCGACAAGCCTTCAATAAAATAATTGCTATATTCAACAAAATCTTTTGCAAAGAAAGCTAATTCGTAGGAATCTGTGAAATCTTCAATGTTAACAATTGCAAAAGGATTACCATTTTTTGTGGTTCCCCGACGAATTGCTGTAACCATTCCGGCAATATTCACATCTTTATCTTTAAAATTTGCCAAATCTGCCGACAATTCAGATAAAGTCGCATTACAAAATGCATCTATTTCAAGTCTGTAATCATCAAGCGGATGAGCCGACAAATAGATACCAATTAGCTCTTTTTCCTTATTTAAACGCTCTAACTTATTCCACTCAGCACACTCAGGAATTTTTGGTGGTGTAACAACATAATCTTCAACTCCTCCAAATAAAGTTTGTTGTTTGTTGTTATTTTCTGCTTGTAATTTATTTCCATACTTAACCAGATGTTCCAAAAAGGTAACATCATTTTCGTCGGTTTGAAAATACTGACTTCGCTTTAATCCAAAACTATCGAAGCCTCCCGACATAACCAGATTTTCAAGCGTTCTTTTATTTACCGACCGCAGGTTTACACGCTCAACAAAATCAAAAATATCTTTAAAAGATCCATTTTTTCGTTCTTCTATAATATCATGCACGGCTTGCTCTCCAACACCTTTTACACCAACCATTCCGAAACGAATTGCTCCTTCTTTATTTACTGTAAAAGTTGAATATGATTCATTCACATCAGGACCAAGTACAGGTAAGCCCATCCGCTTACACTCATCCATAAAAATGGTTACTTTCGTGATATCGCTTAAATTACGACTTAAAACAGCAGCCATAAACTCTGCAGGATAGTGTGCCTTTAAAAATCCTGTTTGATAGGCAATATAGGCATAACATACCGAGTGCGATTTATTAAAAGCATACTTGGCAAAGGCTTCCCAATCGGACCAAATTTTCTCAATCAGCTTATCTGCCTTGGCATTATCACCACCCACGCCTTCCATAAACTTAGGATTGTCGTGACATCCGTTGATGAACTCTACCTTCAATTTATCCATCATGGCAATGATCTTTTTACCCATTGCCTTACGCAGGGAATCGGACATACCACGGGTAAATTGCCCCAATGCTCTCGACTGAAGCATCACCTGCTCTTGATACACAGTAATTCCGTAAGTATCTTTCAGGTAATCTTCCATTATTGGATGATCGTAAGCTATCTCTTCTTCCCCATTCTTTCTTTTAATAAATGAAGGAATATATTCCATTGGTCCCGGACGATACAAAGCATTCATGGCAACCAAATCTTCAAAACGGTTTGGTTTAAGTGCCCGCAAATGCTTTTTCATTCCTGGCGACTCGAACTGGAAAATAGCTGTTGTTTCTCCCCGACTAAAGAGCTGAAACGTTTCTTCGTTTTCGAGATCTACATTGTTAATATCAACATCAATACCTTTTGAGAGTTTTACGTTGGACAAAACTTCTTTTATAATTGATAAGGTTTTTAGACCCAAGAAGTCCATTTTTAACAAACCAATATCTTCAACAAAACGTCCGTCGTACTGTGTAGTTAATAATTCCTCTCCTTTGGTTGGCATTACCGGTAAATGCTCATCAAGAGGATTTTTACCAATTAAAACACCACAGGCATGCACTCCAGTTTGCCTAACCGATCCCTCCAGCGATTCGGCAAGTTTAATTGTTTTGGCAACAAGCGGATTAGAAGATTCCTTTTCTTCGAGCAAGGCAGGCTCTTCGGCATAGGCCTTTTTAAAATTCATTTTAGGCGCTTCGGGCACTAGCTTGGTTAAACGTATGGCTTCCGCCAGATCTAAACCCAATACACGAGCCACATCTTTAATTGAACTTTTAGTAGCCATTGTTCCAAAAGTACAAATATGAGCAACCTTATCATGTCCATATTTATGAGTTACATAATCAAGCACTTCCTGTCTGCCATCATCATCAAAATCAATATCCACATCGGGCATAGAAATACGATCGGGATTTAGAAAACGCTCGAATAGCAAATCATATTTAATAGGATCAACATCGGTAATACAAATACAGTATGCCACCGCAGAACCGGCAGCCGATCCTCGTCCTGGCCCAACAATTACTCCATTGTTTTTTGCCCAATTAATAAAATCCTGTGTAATAAGGAAATAACCTGGAAAACCCATTGTTTTAATGGTATTCAGCTCAAACTTTAATCGCTCTATAATATGATCTTCCGGATTTTCTCCATAACGCTTTTTAGAACCTTCGAAGGCCAAATGTTCAAGATAATCTGCCTCTAATTTTATTGGCAATACCTTTTCATATCCACCTAGCTTTTCGTAACGCTCCTGCTCAAATTCTTTTATAAGTGTAGCCTCATCATATTTTTCACGATATCCTTCAACAGTACCAAATTCTTCTGGTATTTCGTAAGGAGGCATAATAGGATTAGCATCGAGTTTAAATTCCTCTACTTTCTCAGCAATCTCGATTGTGTTGGCAAGCGCATCGGGAACATCGGCAAAAAGTTCATTCATCTCTTCGGTGGTTTTAAACCATTCCTGCCTTGTATAACGCATGCGAGAAGGATCGTCGTAATCGCGCCCAGTACTTAAGCATACCAAAACATCATGTGCTTCGGCATCTTCTGGATTTATAAAATGCGAATCGTTAGTTGCAATTACTTTAACAGCCAATTCTACTGCCAATTCACGAATAATTTTATTTACTCGTACCTGATTTTCCCACACATCAACCTTCAATCGCGGATCGTTATTCGGGTGACGCATAATTTCGAGGTAATAATCTTCTCCAAATATATCCTTAAACCAAAGAATAGTTTCTCTGGCTTTATCGATATTACCATTCATAATATGCTGTGCCACTTCTCCACCTAAGCAGGCACTACTCACAATAAGACCTTCGTTGTATAGTTCGAGAAGTTCCTTATCGATACGTGGTTTATAATACATTCCATCGGTATGAGCAATAGATGTTAATTTTAAAAGATTTTGGTATCCTTTATAGTTTTTAGCCAGTAAAATCAGATGATAACCTCTACCATCCGATTTATTTTCTTTTATTAAATGACCTCTTTTGGCAACATAGGCTTCAACCCCAAGTATGGGTTTTATTCCCGCTTTTACACAAGCCACATGAAACTCTTTTACACCAAACATACTACCATGGTCGGTTATGGCAACAGCTGGCATACCATCTTCTTTTGCTTTTGCTGCAATATTAAATGTTTTAGCAGCACCATCGAGAATGGAATACTGCGAATGAACATGCAAATGAACAAAATTTTGTGGTGTAATATTCTTAGCTGCCTCTCGTCTTTTTCGTTCCTCTTTTTCAATAGAAATTTTATCGAAAGCTGTATTTACCTTAAAAGATTCGTACTCAATACCAACCAAATCTATAGGATTCGGGTTATTCAATTTGAATGCATGTACCTGTTCTGGTGACATTCTAAGGTTCTCAGAAACTAATCCATCAACTCTTATTAACTCCAAAAAACAACGAGAAGTGGCTTCCACATCGGCCGCAGCATTGTGTGCTTCGGCAAAGGGCACACCAAACAATTTTGTGTGTAGTTCAGTAAGAGTTGGATTTTTAAGCTGCCCTTTGCGTTTGAGGTCACAAAACTCTTTACTACCAGTCATAGTATCGAGTAGAGTTGCTTTTGTAAGCTCCTGCTCATTCATTTCGGAACGTAGCAATTCACATCCTGCTATGTTAATGTCGAAAGAAACATTATGCCCAATTACATAATCAGATTTCTTTACATCCTCTATGAAATCCAAAAGAGCATCTTTTAAAGGAATTCCCTTTTCTTTTGCTATTTCTGTTGTGATACCGTGAACAGCAACTACATCTTCGGGAATGGTATAAGCATCGGGAGTGATAACATGATTTTTTGCAAACAAAAAGTTACCTTCAATATCATGACATTGCCATGCCAACTGAACCATACGTGGCCAGTTTTCGAAATCACTTAAGGGGGCTTTCCATTTTTTTGGTAAACCGGTAGTTTCAGTATCAAATATTAAAAACATCTCAGTATCAGAATTTTAATTTTCTCGCCTTTAAAAAAAAGCGTTTTGCGAAGATAAGGACTGGTATTCAGTCAGGCAAAATTAGTAAATATAGCGAACTATCTTCCTTTGGTAATCAACAAAGAATAGCCTTTGGTAAAACAGACAAGCACAACTTGCTACTTCTCTATAACAATGAAAGTTAGAACTCTAAAATAATTTTAATTCATCTGTTTTTATTCAAAAAATAAGTTGTATCTTTGTCGCGCTTATAAATCGTGGTATGTATGCCACAACTATAAAGTAGGCAAATTTATTAATCTTATTTTAAAAAGAGTTATGCCAGTAAAAATTAGACTAGCAAGACACGGTCGTAAAAGACGTGCATTCTACCACATTGTGGTAGCAGATAGCAGAGCACCACGTGATGGTAAATACATTGAGCGTATTGGATCTTATAATCCAAACACCAATCCTGCTACAATTGACCTAAATTTTGACAAAGCCTTAACATGGCTTGGTAATGGTGCTCAGCCTACCGACACTGCAAGAGCTATTTTATCATACGAAGGTGTTATGATGAAAAAACACTTGTTAGAAGGTGTTAAAAAAGGTGCTTTTGACGAAGCTAAAGCTGAAGAAAAATTCCAAGCTTGGAAACAAGAAAAAGAAGCTAAAATTAACGCTAAGAAAGAGGGTCTTTCTAAAGCTGCTGAAGATGCTGCAAAAGCACGTTTTGATGCGGAAGCTAAAATTAGCGCTGACAGAGCTGAAGCTATTGCTAAAAAAGCTGCTGAAGCAGAAGCTGCTGCTAAAGCTGAAGAAGCAGGTGACGCAGAAGCTGCAAATGAAGAAGAAGCTGAAGCTTAATTTTAATTGCATGCTAAGAATAGAAGATTGTTACCTAACTGGTTCGTTCATTAAAACTCATGGAGTAAAAGGTGAACTAGTAGCTAAAAAGAATAGTGATCTTCTTGAAAAAAATAAATTGGAATCAATCCTGGTCGATATCGACGGAGGATTGGTTCCTTTTTTCATTAATGGGATAAGCAAACGCAACCATTCTAGTATGAAAATTTTACTGGAAGATATAGATACCGAGGCTAAAGCCAAGCGTTTTATTGGTTGTGATATTTATATTCTCATAAAAGATGCTCCTGATTTTATTGAAGACGAAGACGAAATTGATCCTAATGTTTTAATAGGATTCACTTATATTGATGATGAAAAAGGTGAGCTTGGTGAAATTGAAGATATTCAGGATTATGCCGGCAATATTGTTTTACTTATCACAATAAAAGGAGAAGAAGTTTTAATACCTTTTGCCGACGAAAACTTTATCGATCTTGATGAAGATAATAAAAGCATTACCATGGATACTCCCGATGGTTTAATAGATTTATACCTATAGCAACTAACTGATAATTAGAATAGATATCTCAATATAAGATTATCTACTTTACAGACATTTCCCCTTCAAATTCCTCAATTCTATTTTTAAGAATTTCTGTTAAAGGAACACTTTTTCCGTTTTTTGGATCGTAAGCAACCATAACCTGAGATGTTTTGGTTTTTATTTCCCCACTCATAGAATCAACAATATTCTGATGCAAAGCAATGCTTTTATTTCCAATTTTATAAATTCGGGTATGTACTTCAACTTTATCGCTTAAAGTAATAGATGACAAGTAATCAATTGTAAGATGAGCGACAATTAAGGCAGAATCTTTCCATTCTATGGCCTTACCATATATTTGTAATAAATAATCCATTCTTGCCAAATCAAGATAACTTAATTGCACACCATTATTCACATGTCCTAATAAATCGATATCGCCAAAGCGGATTTGTATTTTTTTGATATGTTTAAATTCCATTCCCCTTATTTTTTGGCGAAGTTAAACAGAAATAATTAATTGCAAATTCAAGTGCAACTTTTTAGCTACTTGTTCGTCATTTAAATATATACGAACATTAACCTAAAAATATATTGTTATGAATTCAAAATACATTAATTCGCTTGTGGCTATTTTTGTCTTTTTCTTAAGTATTTCGGTACTTATGGCCCAAAAAACAGAAAATCGAAAAACAGAATCTTTTAAATCTATTAGCCTATCGGTTTCTGCTAAAGTTTACCTTAGTCAGGAAAATACCACATCGGTAAAAATTAAAGCTTACGATAAAGATCTTAATGAAATTATTACCGAAGTTGAAGGTTCTACCTTAAAAATTAAGCGCAAAAAAAATAAAAGCTGGGGCTGGAACACTCGTTCGTTAAAAAAAGTAGTAATTTACATTTCTACTCCTAATATTGAAAACTTAAAAATATCGGGTTCGGGAAATATTATTGGTCAAACTCCTATAAGTTCAGACAATGTTAATTATACAATCAGCGGAAGCGGAAATATTATTATAGATAAACTAAGTGCAGAAAATTTAAATTGCAGTATTTCCGGATCGGGAGATGTTAGATTAAAAGGTGAATGTAAAGATGAATTTAAAATTCGAATAAGTGGTTCGGGCGATGCAGAAGCATCTCATTTTATGGCTAAAAAAGCTGATATTCGAATTTCTGGATCGGGAGATTGTGAAGTATATGCTTCAGATAAAATTATTGCTCGCGTGGCTGGTAGTGGTGATATTTATTATCGAGGAAATCCTGAGTATGTCGACAGCAAATCGGCAGGATCGGGTTCTATCAGGTCTGTTGGTGAGTAATTAAGAATAATCCGTAAGGGATTTCCTTTTGGATATCCCTACGGTCTTAGTATTTCGATTTCTCCTCCCACACCTACTTTTATAATGCTCGAAGCAGTAGCTTTTTCCATATCTTCCTGACGATACTCTACCACATAATCGACTAATTCTTTTAATTCTTCATTAATTTCATAAAAATTAGCTGGAGATTGTTCTCCACTCTTGTTTGCTGATGTTGAAACAATTGGTTTTTTAAAACGCTGAATTAGCCTCATGGTAAAATCTTCCTCGGTAATTCGAATGCCTATTGTTCCATCGGAATTGATAAGGTTAGGAGCTAAATTTTTTGCTCCCGGATAAATAATAGTCATTGGCTTATCGTTGGCATCAATCAAATCCCATGCAATTTCGGGCACCTCATCCACATAAGAATTTAATCGGTTAGGATTTTCCATTAAAACCAACATGGCCTTACAATCTTGGCGCTGTTTAATCTCATAAACCCTCTTTACTGCATCGGGGTTAGTTGCATCGCAGCCAATTCCCCAAATGGTATCGGTAGGATAAAGAATTACCCCTCCTGATTTTAAAACCTCTATTGCTTTGTTAATATCCTTGTTCATACTTCAAGCGAATGTGTAAATGTGTGAATTAGAATTTTATATTCTAAGTCTCACAATTTAAATTTCCCAACTACAAAAAGCAATGAGCAATCAACAATTCTTAATTACCCATTACTAATTATAAATTATTTATACTGCAACATTGTATTCGCGCAATGCATCGTTTAATGATGTTTTTAAGTCGGTTGATGGTTTACGCTTACCAATTATAAGCGCACAAGGGACTTGATATTCTCCTGCAGGAAATTTCTTAGTTCGGGTTCCTGGAATTACTACAGAACGAGCAGGAACAAAACCTGCGTATTCAACTGGTTCGTCGCCTGTAACGTCGATAATTTTAGTAGACTTAGTAAGTACAACATTTGCACCCAAAACTACTTCCTTTTCAAGGTGAACACCTTCAACCACAATACAACGCGAACCAATAAAACAGTTATCTTCTATTATAACCGGAGCTGCCTGAATTGGCTCTAAAACACCACCAATACCAACACCACCACTAAGGTGAACATGTTTACCAATCTGCGCACAAGAACCTACAGTTGCCCACGTATCTACCATAGTTCCCTGATCAACGTAAGCACCAATATTCACATAGGAAGGCATCATTACCACATCTTTGGCAAGGAAAGCTCCATAACGCGATACTGCATGAGGAACCACACGAACTCCCAATTCGGCATAGTTGGTTTTCAATGCCATTTTATCGTGAAATTCAAAAGGGCCTACCTCAATAGTTTCCATTTTGCGAATTGGAAAATAAAGGATTACTGCTTTTTTCACCCATTCGTTTACCTGCCAACCGCCCTCAATTGGTTCTGCTGTTCGCAGGCTTCCTTTATCAAGAAGCTCAATTACTTCCTCTATATTTTTCTGAACCTCCGGAGAACTCAAAAGAGATCTGTCATCCCATGCCGATTCAATGCTTTGCTTAAGACTTGTGTACATTTTTAATTACTTATTAATTTTGGTTAATGGCAACAAAACTAATTAAAAGTAGAATAGTTAAAAAGTCGAATGATCAAAAAGTGAAAGAGTTAATGTGGAATTGTATGAATTATGTAAGAAGAATTTAAAACAGTAATTTATAATTCGTTTTTTTTACTTTTGAGGAAATTAATTATCAGATCATGCAAAATTCAATATTCCTATCTAATATATCGATTCACAAATCATGGAATTCTTTTCTTTCTAATGAAGTTATTGATTTAATTAAAAATATAGAATCATCAATTCAATTAAAAAGTGCAACACCAAAAAAAGAATATGTTCTTCGTTTTTTAGAAATGGATTTAAAAAAAATTCCGGTTATTATTCTTGGTCAAGACCCTTATCCTCAAAAAGGTGTTGCCACAGGCAGATCGTTTGAAGTAAATGGATTAAACTCGTGGCACGATAAATTTAGGAATGTATCCTTAAAAAATATTTTACGCAGTATTTATAAAGCATATACTGGCGAGGCATTAAAATATTCGGAGATTATAGCAAACTTAAACGAAGGCAATCAACTAGCATTAAATAATGATTTTAAGGTTTTGCCTCCCAACCAACTTTTTAAGTATTGGTGGGAAAAAGAAAATGTACTACTGCTTAATACTGCCCTAACTTGTGAAATAGGAAAACCTAATTCTCACACAAAACTATGGGCTCCATTTACACACAAATTATTACAGTTTATTGCCGATAATAATAGAGAAGTTGTATGGTTCTTATGGGGAAATAATGCTCAAAAAATAGTCGAAAATATCGATATCAAAAATAAAATTGAAACCACACATCCCATGATGTGCTACCAGCGAGAAAATGATATTTTATTTGGCCAGGTAAATCCGTTTAAGGAAACTTTGAAAAAGGTAAACTGGACTGGACATAATTAGTAACATGTAAATCCACTTAATTTCGGTTAAAGTGTGTTAAAAATTGTAACAATCTTCCTTACAGAGATCTATGAATGTTATCTTTAAACTCCATTTTAAATAGAAACTGTTTTGAAAACTCTTAGCCTAAGTCTCTTACTTGTTATTTCTTTTGCTTTTAACATGTTTGCACAAGATAAATCTGACCTAAGTTTTATAGTATCCGGAAAAGTAATTAATTCTGAAACAAACGAAGGTGTATCTTTTGCTCATATTAACCTAGATGACACTTATTGGGGCATTATTTGTGATAGCCTTGGTTTTTTTCACTTGCGAGTAAATCCTGATCAGAAACTTAAAATTTCGGCCATGGGGTTTAAAGAGCAAATTGTTTCTATTGTTCCTCCTTCGGTTGAAAATAAAATTTTTCAGGAAATTTACATGGAAAAGGAAAGCTATATGCTTAAGGAAGTTGATGTATACTCTTTAGGTAGCTGGAACGATTTTAAAGAACAATTTGTAAAACAAGATACACCCGAAGAAGAAAATATTGCTTCGAGTTTTGATTTCGGAAATTTAAAATTAGCACAAGCCGAGGCAAAAACTTTAAAACATCAGGGTTTTGGTATGAGTTTTAACATTTGGGGATCGGGTAAAAAAAGAACTAAAGGTTTGCGGACAATTGATCCCTTGCAGGATTTACACGATAGAATGCTTAGCGAAAAATACAATAGAGATATTGTAGCAGAAATTACTCATGAATCGGGTACGCGTTTAGATTTATTAATGAAATATATCAATTCGAATACTCAGTTCTCTTACCAAACGCGAGACATCTATATTGTTTCTAAAATTAAACAACTTCACAATAAGTTTATAGAAAGCAATCCTACTTGGGATTATGATTTTACATATACCGATTCGCTAGGGCATGTACCTAACCATCTGCGTCCCTAAGCAAAAAATACTCAAGCCAACACCCAAATGAACCCACTAAAAAATCTTATTATTCTTATCCTGCTTTGTTTTATTTCACTGCATTCACATGCTAAAACAAAACAAGATTCTATAATAAGTATATCAGGACAAATACTACAGGAAAAAAGTTTAGAACCAATTTCAAACGCTACAATATCAATAAAACGAACACGCAAAGGTACTATTTGCGATAGTCTGGGAATTTTTCATTTACAAATACAACAATCTGATACTTTAATAATTAGTGCATTAGGATATCAAGCTAAACAATGGGAAGTTCCTTTTATTTTCAATCCCGATTTCCCTCCTTTTTTCACAATTAAACTGAACGATATTTCTTATTTACTAAAAGAAATAGACATATATGCTTTAGGCACTTGGGAAGAATTTAAAGAAGAATTTCTAAATGCAGAAATAAAAGAAAAAGATCCTATTAATAAAGACATTAAAAAACAACTAAAACCATTCAACACTAAAAAACCCAATATAGTACCAGCCCAGTACCGACCAAAACGAGAAGGAAAAATGGGAGTTGTTGGGGCTATTTTCGCACCTACCGATTTTCTTCACAATAAATTTAGCAAGACAGAAAAAGCCAAGAAAAAAATCTCAAAAATGATTCGGGAAGAAAGCAAGAACAATAAAATCAGTCAGAAGTTTAATGCTGATATTGTATCGGATGCAACCGGATTAAAAGGAAATGAACTACTAGCATTTATGGAGTTTTGTGGTTCGAAAATACATGTTACCGAAAAGTCTTCCGAATATGAGGTAATGAAACAGATTCTCGATTTATACAAAGAATACACTACAAAAGAGGAGTAAACAAACGTGCAATAGATTCTTTCAATTTTTGGAACTTATTTCTTTGCCGCCATTGCTCAAGTTTAATTTCTTCGCTTAAGCTTAAGTCCTGCAAAAAACGTTCGCGCATTTGCATGGTAATACTCTCATCATAAACCAGAGCATTCACCTCAAAATTCTGCTCAAAGCTTCGCACATCCATATTTGCAGTACCTACTGTCGACATAATTCCATCAACAGTCATTATTTTACTGTGATTAAATCCACCCTTGTAGAAATAAATACGAACACCAGCCTCCAACAATTCATCTATATAAGAAAGAGTACTCCAGTAAGTCATGAACGAATCCGATTTATTTGGAATTAAAACCCGCACATCTACTCCACTCATAGCCGATGTTTTTAGAGCCATTAATATACTACTGTTAGGCATAAAATAAGGCGAAGAAATATATACATTCTGTTTTGCCGAGGTAATTGTCGAAAAATATGCCTGCAAAATACTGGCCCAATCGGAATCGGCACCCGAAGCAGTTATCTGCAATAAACATTTCTCTTTTGCTTTTTTGTAAGGCAAATATTTATCGTTACGCAATACTTCCTGTCTAACAAAATACCAGTCTATTAAAAACACAATTTGAAGACTCGAGGCTGCTTCGCCAGATACTTTAAGGTGTGTATCGCGCCAAATGCCAATTCCTGGCAAGCCTTTAATATATCTATCTGCAAAATTTAAGCCTCCCACAAAAGCTGTATTCCCATCAATCACAATAATCTTTCGATGATTACGATAATTAACACGACTGGTAAGAACGGGAAATCGAACAGGTAAAAATGCCTGTACTTTAACGCCAGCATCTTTCAATTGCTGCACATACTTCTTACTTAGCTTCCAACTACCTACATCGTCGTAAATTACACGAACCTCAACTCCTGCATGAGCTTTAGCAACCAAAATTTTTAGTAATTCAGATGCCAATTCTCCATCTTCAATAATATAATATTCCAAATGAATATGGTCTTTTGCTTTTTTTAGGGCTTTAAAA
Organism: uncultured Marinifilum sp.; assembly: GCF_963677195.1. NCBI lineage: Bacteria > Pseudomonadati > Bacteroidota > Bacteroidia > Marinilabiliales > Marinifilaceae > Marinifilum > uncultured Marinifilum sp. Next base: position 1,275,280 of record NZ_OY781918.1, on the reverse strand, counting down.
ATAGAAGTAAAAGTCTCCTTTCCATCATTTAAAATTTCAACCTTATTGTAAGCTGTAAGTAAAGCTTTCGAATTATTAAGTAACAAAGTCATGATATTCTTCTTCTCATGAATTCGCTCATCTTTTAGAAAACGATTTTTTTCTAAACGTAATTTCTGGTCATGACTCATTACCTGAAGCCATTTTAAATCGCCCAGTTCTTTATGTCCGAACATTTTTCTCTTCCGAAAACTCTGTCCGAAAACCAGATATATAATAAATCCGAAAATAGGAAGGAATGATAAAACCAAAATCCAGGAAATGGTTTTTAAAGGGCTTCTGTTTTCTAAAATCACAATTATAACTGTTCCTGTAATCATTAAAACATACAAAATCCCAAACACCTCAAAAACGTGTAATAAAAATTCCGACCAATTAAATGATAACAGCATAGTCAACTTATGATTATAGAAGATTTGTATCTTTGTACCATAATTAAATTTGATAGATTAGTTAGGAGCTCTGAAATTTCTAATTACAATAGTAATTCAATTCATTTCTCATCTCTATCAATTAGAAACATTTTATCGAAACAAATGAGCCAATTAAACACTATACAATCTACAATAAATTACATAAAAAACGAACTTATTAACATATATAGTTCGCGCGAAACTGAGAGTATCACATATATTTTATTGGAATATGTTCTAAATTATTCCAGAATGCAGATACAATTTAGTAAAAATGAGGAAATAAAGCAGGAAGATTCTGAGCAGGTTAAAAGCTTTGTTGAAGAATTAAAAACACTTAAACCCATACAATACGTTTTAGGCGAAGCCGATTTTTACGATCTTAAATTTAAAGTAAACCAGCACACACTTATTCCAAGGCCAGAAACCGAAGAGTTGGTACATGCAATTATTCAGGAAAATAAAGGTGAAAATCTTAATTTACTTGATATAGGAACTGGAAGCGGTTGTATTCCTATTTGTTTATCGAAAAATTTAAATAAAGCAAAAGTTGCTAGTGCAGATATATCGGCAGAAGCTATTAGCTTGGCCAGTAAAAATGCCGAACTTAACGAAACTAATATTCGCTTTTATAATCGTGATATCTTAAAATGGGAGATTTTTGAATGGGAGCAATACGATATAATTGTAAGCAACCCTCCTTATGTTACCGAATCGGAAAAAGAAAAAATGGAAAATAATGTACTGGAACATGAACCACACACCGCTTTGTTTGTTAGCGATCATGATCCTTTAATATTCTACCAAAGAATTTCCGATCTTGCCCTTTCTCATCTTAAAAATGGTGGAAAACTGTATTTCGAAATCAACGAAAGTTTAGGCGAAGAAATGGTAGAGCTACTGCAAAAAAAAGGATTTACTAATATTTTACTTCGCAAAGATATTAACGGCAAAGACCGTATGTTGTCGGCCATAAAAACAGCTTAATGTACAATAAAAAAAACGCTAAAATTATTAGTGCTAAAGAAGCCTTATCGAAAGTACAGTTTATTTGCAGCCGGCAAGAAAAATGTTGTAGTGATATTCGCAAAAAACTTCAAACCTGGAATATTGAAAAGCAAGATCGGGATGAGATAATAGATTCTTTAATAGATGATAAATTTATTGATGAACAACGATATACAAATTTTTATGTTCGCGATAAGTTCCGCTTTAACCGATGGGGACGAATAAAAATATCTTATCATTTAAAACAAAAACAAATTCCCGAAAGAATAATTAACGAAGCACTCGATCAAATTAAAGAAGACGATTATAAAGATAGCCTATCTGATCTTTTAACTGCCAAACTAAAGAGTTTGAAAGATGATGATCCTTATCAATTAAAATCTAAATTGTTTCGTTTTGCACAAAGCCGGGGTTTCGAATCGCAAATTTCTCTTCAGTTTATAGATAAACTTCTCTCAAATCTGAAATAAAAATTTATTCAACTTTGGCAAGCTTATTGTTAATGAATCATTATCTTTAAATTCGATTTTATTATACCCTAAACCAGTTCAAATGACAAGAATTTTACGCACACTATTTAATTATTCTCTTATTTTTACAATACTTGTTGGCTGCTCAGCCCAAAGCAGTATGGCAAAAAGAAGACCTCCAAAATGGGTTACCGAACGACCAATTACTCCCGATTATTATGTGGGAATAGCAGTCGTAAAAAAAGACATTACTCAAACAAGTTATATTCAATTGGCAAAAAATCAGGCTTTACATGACTTATGTTCCGAAATATCGGTTAATATTTCTGCCAACTCCGTTTTACAACAGTTTGAAAACGAAACTGAATTCAAAGAAGAATTTCAATCGGAAATAAAAACCAGTTTGGTAGAAGAAATTGAAGGATATGAAACCGTTGGCTCCTGGGATAATAAAAAGGGAAATGAATATTGGGTTTACTATCGTTTATCGAAATCGCAATACGAATTACAAAAACGCCTAAAATTAAATAAAGCAAAAAAACTGGCTCAAAATTATTACGAGCAAGCTAAGCAAAGCGAAAAACAATTGGATTTATTTCAGGCTTTAAACTATTATGCAAAAGCAATTGATGCCGTAAAGAAACATTTGGATGAAGATTTATCGGTAATGACATTTAATGGAAGCATAAATTTGGGATCGGAACTTTACAATTCTATTCAAAATATTTTTAAACGTACCCAATTAACTGCAGATAGAAAGTCCATTAAACTTGAAATTTCGACCTCGCAAAAAGAACCTATTTTAGTAAAAGCAGAATGGCTGGGCGAAAAAGGAAACCAAATAATTCCTAATCTTCCCATTTCGATAGATTTTGTGAAAGGCGATGGTGTTTTAAACAACAAAGTAAGCACCGATGAGTTTGGTTATGCAGCTTCTCAGCTTTCGAAAGTAACTTCTAAAATGAAACTACAGGAAATTGAAGCCGGCATTGATTTAAGCTCTATTTTAGACGAAGAAGCCGAAAATTACAAACTAAACAAATTGTTCTTTACTCCTGAATTGGCTCCTAAAAGTAAAATAATTATAAATGTAGAGCGATTAAAAGCTTACATGACTTTTAACGAGCGTATTTTTGGAGAAGATTCCAAACGCGAAATCTTAAAAAATAATTTAAAGAAAGAACTCTCTGAAAATTTTTTCTCGTTTACCGACAACAAAGAAAAAGCAAAGGTGATTCTTAATATCAACACGAATGTTACCAAAGGAGAAATTAAAGAAGGGCGAAACTATAAAGTTTACATTGTGTATTTAGATTGTTTCTTTTCTCTTACCGACACAAAAAATGGAATGGAAATTTTTAACGATGCCATTTACGAGGTAAAAGGAATGAAACCAATTAGCTACGATTACGCAATTAGAGAAGCTTACGAACAAGCTGTTGAAGAAATTCACAACACAATAATTCCAAAATTAAATCAATTAGATCTATAAGCTAATGGAATTTTATATTTTGTTGATTTTAAACTAAATAACAATAAATAAAAAGCAATTATTTGAAATAATGATGAGAATAGTGAATTGAAAAATCTCCTTTCTCACATCTAAAATTTTAAACAGATGAGAACAAGAAAATTACAATCGTTATTCCTTGGATTAGGAATTTTAGTAGCTGCAGGTTTAAGTTCATGCGGTTCTGCAGAAAAAGCCATTTCTACAAAAGCACAGGGCGAAGAATTAATTGAAGTTTATTGTACTGGTCCTGATTATCAGAGCGACAAAAACAATTTTAGAGCATCAGCTATTGGCGAAAGTTTAGACCAAATGGTAGCAAAAAAGAAAGCCGGAACAAATGCTCGTGCCGAGTTGGCAACTTTAATTCAATCTACCGTTCAGGGAACTATCGACAACTACGTTAACTCTACAGAGTTAAACAATGTTGAACAAGTTGAGGAACGTTTCGAAGGATTAACACGAGAAGTTATTAACCAACAATTGAATAACATTAAGGTAATCTGCGAAAAGCAAACCAGAACTGCTCAAAATAAATATAAAACTTATATTGCTATTGAAATGAGTGCTAAAGATTTGGAAGAAGCTATCAACCAAAAATTATCGCAAGATGATAAACTTAAAGTTGATTACGATTACAACAAGTTTAAAGAAACATTCGAGGCTGAAATGCAAAAATTGCAAAATCAGCAAAGTGGATTGTAAGAAGAATTTAAAATATTTTACGAGGCCAGATAAAATTTATCTGGCCTCGTTTTTTTTATTCCCATTATTTAAAAAACACAAATCAGAACATTTCTTACTGATAATTACAACAAACCTTTAGCGGAAAGCGCCAAACTCTTTGTTTGTTATTGTAATCTGAGGTAGCTTTAACATTGATGCCAAATTAATCAAGATATAATATCATAAATTATTAAAATCATTTTCCTTCAAGCGGCACATTACTCTTTGTTTATTACCTTTACAGCTTAATAATTTAATTCTTACAAATGATTACAACAGACCAGCTAAAAAATTTAGCGGAACGCACGGAAGCGTTAAGGAGGTATCTTTGACATTGATGCCAAACTAATTCAGATACAAGAAGAAGAAATGAGAACTCAGGCTCCAGGATTTTGGGATAACCCCAAAGAAGCAGAAGTTCAAATGAAAAAGGTTCGTGGATTAAAATCCTGGGTAGAATCATACGAGAAAGTAAAAGAATCGGTTGACGATTTGGCGGTACTTATAGATTTTGCAAAAGAAGGTGAAGCCGAACCCGAGGAAGTAGACGAGCAATTTGCTGCAAGCGAAATCTTAATTGAGGAGTTAGAATTGAAAAATATGCTCCGTAAAGATGAAGACAAATTTGGAGCTATTCTTAAAATAAATGCTGGCGCTGGCGGAACCGAAAGCTGCGACTGGGCAGAAATGCTTTACCGCATGTACTTACGATACGGAGAATCGCATAATTACAAGGTTCGACAGCTGGAATATCAAGAAGGCGACGAAGCTGGTATTAAATCGGCAACACTCGAATTCGAAGGTGATTTTGCTTACGGATACCTGAAATCGGAAAATGGTGTTCACCGATTGGTTCGCCTGTCTCCTTTCAATTCGGCCAATAAACGAATGACTTCTTTTGCATCTGTTTATGTTTATCCTGCTATTGATGATACAATAGAAATTGAAATTAACCCTGCTGATATTAGCTGGGATACTTTTCGCTCGGGTGGTGCCGGAGGACAAAACGTAAACAAAGTAGAAACTGGTGTTCGTGTGCGACATGCGCCAACCGGAATTATTATTGAAAATACCGAAAGTCGTTCTCAGTTAGGAAACCGCGAAAATGCATTGCGTTTACTAAAATCTCAATTGTATGAACTGGAATTACGCAAGCGTCAGGAAAAAATTGATGCTATTGAAGGTTCTAAGAAAAAAATTGAATGGGGATCGCAAATTCGTTCTTACGTAATGCAACCATACAAATTGGTAAAAGATGTTAGAACTGCTCACGAAACATCGAATGTGCAAGCCGTTTTAGATGGCAATTTAGATGGATTCATAAAAGCATTCCTAATGGAATTTAGCGGAGAAGAAAAATAATTTCCTGATTTCCATGATAAGAGTTCAATTCATCATACTAATAAAATGCAACTTATACTCTTGTCTGAAAAAAGCTGTTAGCTATTAGCATTTAGCAAAAAGCTAAGTGCTAATGGCTTTTATTAATTAAAAATGTACTCCACTCTAAGTCTTTTCAAAAAGAAATTATTTCGATTTTTTTGGTTTAAATATCCCTCCCAATAACACTCCAAACAATCCTCCATAAGGAACCATTGTATACCAATTTGCTTTTATCGGACAAGTTCCCGAAACACAACCAACATATTTCCAATATAAGTATCCGCCAAGTAAACCAATTAAACCTCCTATAATTTCAAATTTCCTGTTTTTAAAAAAATCTCTCATTTCGAATTGTGTTACTCTTTGCATTAAACCTAAGCAAGATAATCTAAATAATCTCACAAACACTAAATATTTTTTCCTGATTTCTGAATACAAAAAATTAGCTCTATACACTTCTAATAATCCTGCCGAAAGCCGTATATTTGTATTCACTAAATAATAAAACACATCAGATATTATACTTATTAGTATTCCTTTTTAAATATTTATTAGCATAATAGCTTTTTTTAATATTATTATAACATGGCATTAAAGATTTACCACAATCCCCGATGTGCAAAAAGTCGAGCTGGCTTAAAATACTTGCAAGAAAAAGGTTTTGAACCTGAAATCAGATTGTATCTGAAAGAAGAATTTACCGAAAAAGAACTTGCCGATGTATTAATGAGAATGAACAAAGATCCTCAGGATATTATTCGTACTCAAGAAAAAATCTACAAAACAGATTTTAAAGGAAAAAATTTTAACCGCGACGAGTGGATAAAAATTCTTATTGAATACCCTAAACTAATTCAGCGCCCAATTATTGTTAAGGATCACAAAGCCATATTTGCCGATCCCGCAGAAAATGTTGAAGAAATTTTATAGCAATACCTACAAATATCCCATCGGTCACCAATTATAGACAATTACTTTAGGGAAATGAAAAAAATCGGAAAATTATATCTTATTATGCTTTCACTGCTATCTTTTGCCTGCGATCCTTTCCAAACAAAAATTGGGAACGAGGTTTCTCTTTACGAAAGTTCAGCACTAAATAACGAAGCTTTTTCCGATACTCTAAAAGTAATGACCTGGAACATTAAATTTGGTGGTGGACGAATCGATTTCTTTTTCGATTGCCATGGCGATCGAGTAATCATGAAAAAATCGGAAGTCCTGAATAATATGTCGGCACTTGCCGAAAAAATAAAGGAAATTAATCCTGATATTTTAATGATTCAGGAGGCCGATGTAAATTCAAAGCGAAGTGCATATATCGATCAGGTACAATATCTGCTCGACAATACTGCATTAAATTATGCCGCCTATGCCCCCCAATGGAAAGCAAATTATATTCCTAGCAAAGGCATTGGCAAAATAAATTCGGGAAATGCAATTCTTTCTAAATGGAAATTTACCAATGCCACACGAATTGCTCTACCCCTTATAAAATCGCAAAATTTTATAGTCAGATATTTTTACCTAAAACGGAATATATTACATATTAAACTTGAACACTCAGGTAAAAGTATCCACTTATTAACAACTCACTCATCGGCTTATGCAAAAGATGACACCAAAAATAAGCAATTAGAAATAATAAAAGCTTACGCCGATTCTATTAGCAATAAAGGTGAAAAATTAATTTTAGGTGGCGACTTTAACTCCCTGCCTCCTTACAGTAAACAAACCAGTAAATTCGACGACTCTGCTTGTACAAATGGCGATTTCGATGCCGACAACTACAGTGCAGAAACAAAATGGATGCAGCCTTTTTACGAAAAATATACAGCCGCAATTCCTATTAACACATATAAAACTGACAATAAAAACCACTTTACACACACAACCGATAAAAATGGATTTTGGAATCGTAAAGTCGATTTCATGTTCACAAACGGAACTTTTATTCCCAAAAGTGGCAAAACTCTACAACAATGGATGCAAATTTCAGATCATGCTCCTATACTTGTTGATTACGAATTATAAATTACTAAACAATTATAATTTAGAACCAAGCTTTCTATTTTAATACTTATCAACAAAATAGAAACATATTTATGGCAATTGGTTCAAACTCATAATTTATAATTCCTATTAAAAAAATGTTTTACAAGTATGATTAAGAACATTTTTTAAACTTTTTGTAAATGATAAAAAGGCCTTATTTTTAGGCTCTAATTTTTAAACAGTTACAGTTATGGCAGATAATAAACTTTTTAGTGACTTTGCTCCTCAATCTACACAAGAGTGGATTGACAAAATCACTAAAGACCTTAAAGGTGCTGACTTTGATAGAAAGTTAGTTTGGAGAACTAATGAAGGATTCAATGTGCAACCTTTCTACAGACTGGAGAACATGGATGACAAAGCCTTCATGAATACCTATCCAGGAGACTACCCTTATGTTCGTGGTAACAAAAAAGACAACAACGACTGGTTGGTTCGTCAAGATATTATTGTAAAAGATGTAAAAGAAGCTAATGCAACTGCTCTTGACATCATGAACAAAGGTGTCGATTCAATTGGATTCGTTTTAAACTGGAAAGACCTAAGCAAAGAAGAACTATCTACTTTGTTAGAAGGAATTTTCTTGGATTGCGTAGAAATCAACTTCGAGAAATCTCACGGTTCTATCGAATTAATCAAAAATTTAGAAGCAATTGCAACTGAAAAAGGAATTGCTTTAGATAAATTAAATGGTGGTGTTTCTATCGATATTAACTCTGGTTTTAGCACTGTAGGTAATTTTTGTTCATCAGAAGAAGATTCTTTCAAATTTGTGAAAGAAGCTCTTGTAGCATCAAAAGCACTTCCTAACTTCAAAGTTATTGCTGTTGGTGGTAACTTATATAACAACTCAGGATCTTCAATTGTTGAAGAATTAGGATTCTCTTTAGCCTCTGGTGCTGAATACCTAGGTAAAATGATTGAAGCAGGACTTTCTGTTGATGAAGTAGCTCCAAAAATCCGTTTTAACTTTGCTACAAGCTCTAAGTATTTCATGGAAATAGCTAAGCTAAGAGCAGGTCGTATGTTATGGGCTCATATCGTTAAAGCTTTTGGTGCTTCAAACGAAGAGGTATGTAAAATGTTTGTACATGGAGAAACTTCAGAATGGAACAAGTCTGTATATGATCCTTATGTAAATATGTTGCGTACTCAAACTGAAGCAATGTCTGCCGTATTAGGTGGCTTGGATTCATTTACTGTTAAGCCTTTCGATTCTGTATATGCTGAATCTTCAGTATTCTCGGAAAGAATTGCTCGTAACCAACAACTATTATTAAAAGAAGAATCACACTTTGGTCAAATTGCTGACCCTGCTGCTGGTTCATACTATATTGAATCTTTAACTGAGTCAATTGCCGACGAAGCTTGGAAATTATTCCTAACTGTTGAAGAAAAAGGTGGATACCTTGCAGCCTTCAAAGCTGGTTTCGTTCAGGAAACAATTAAAGCTACAGCTCAAAAAAGAGATTTAGCAATTGCTACTCGTAAAGAAAATTTCTTAGGAACTAACCAATTCCCTAACTTCGGTGAAGTATTGGAAACTCTTTCAGAAGAAGTTCTTTCTCCAGAAGATAAAACAGCCGATAATGCTGTTTGCGAAACATTAAAACCATACCGTGGTGCTCAGGCTTTCGAAGCTCTTCGTAACAAGACTGATATTTACGCTAAAGAAAATGGTCGTCCTAAAGTAATGATGTTCCCAATTGGAAACTTGAACATGCGTAAAGCTCGTGCTCAGTTCGCTTGTAACTTCTTTGCTTGTGCTGGATTCGACGTTGAAGACCACAATGGTTTTACTTCGATTGAAGAAGGTGTAAAATTCGTAACAGAGAAAAATGCTAAGATTGTTGTTATTTGTTCATCTGATGATGAATATGCAACTATCGCTCCTGAACTTTTCGAAGCTCTTAAAGGAAGTGCAACTCTAGTTGTAGCGGGTGCTCCTGCATGTGCTGACGAGTTAAAAGCTAAAGGTATCGAGAACTTTATTAACGTGAAATCTAACGTTCTTGAAACTTTAAAAGCATATCAAGCAGACTTAGGAATTAAATAGATTTGAGATATGAGACATGAGATCTAAGATGGAGATTTCATGAACACTATCAAAAAAATTAGATAACAATTGATTCTGGATTATTAGGCAAGATGAAAATCATCTCATATCTAAAATCTAGTATCTAAAATCTAAAAAAAATGAAGCCAAATTTTAAAGATATAAATATCAAGTCATCTAAAAGAGCTGCAGCTACTTCTCAGGAATGGGAAAAAGAAAACGGCATTGAAAAATCTTGGATGACACCAGAGCAAATTCCTGTTAAAACAGCTTTTAACAAGGAAGATTTAGAAGGTATGGAGCACCTTAACTATGTTTCAGGTTTACCTCCATTCCTACGTGGACCTTATTCAGCAATGTATCCTTTGCGTCCTTGGACAGTTCGTCAGTACGCAGGTTTCTCTACAGCTGAAGAATCGAATGCATTCTACCGTCGTAACCTTGCTGCTGGTCAGAAAGGTCTTTCTGTAGCATTCGACTTGGCTACTCACCGTGGATATGATTCAGATCACCCACGTGTAATTGGTGATGTAGGTAAAGCTGGGGTTGCTATCGACTCTATCTTAGATATGGAGATCCTTTTCGATCAGATTCCATTGAATAAGATGTCAGTTTCTATGACTATGAATGGTGCTGTACTTCCAGTATTGGCTTTCTACATTGTTGCAGGTTTGGAGCAAGGAGCTAAGTTGGAAGAATTATCAGGTACTATCCAAAATGATATCCTTAAAGAATTCATGGTACGTAATACTTACATTTACCCACCAGAATTCTCAATGAAAATTATTGCTGACATCTTCGAATTTACTTCTCAGAAGATGCCTAAGTTCAACTCTATTTCTATCTCTGGTTACCACATGCAAGAAGCGGGTGCTACAGCAGATATCGAGTTAGCTTACACACTTGCTGATGGTCTTGAGTACTTGAAGAAAGGTGTTGCTGCCGGAATGGATGTTGATGCTTTTGCTCCTCGTTTGTCTTTCTTCTGGGCTATCGGAATGAATCACTTCATGGAGATTGCTAAGATGCGTGCTGGTCGTTTACTATGGTCTAAGATTGTAAAACAATTCAATCCTAAGAACCCTAAGTCTATGGCATTGCGTACTCACTCGCAAACTTCTGGTTGGTCATTAACCGAGCAGGATCCTTTCAACAATGTTGGACGTACTTGTATCGAAGCAATGGCTGCTGCATTAGGTCACACACAATCTCTTCACACCAATGCATTGGATGAAGCAATTGCATTACCAACCGACTTCTCTGCACGTATTGCTCGTAATACTCAGATTTATATTCAAGATGAGACTACAATCTGTAAGGCTGTAGATCCATGGGCTGGTTCATACTACGTTGAGTCATTAACTCAAGAGTTGGTGGACAAAGCATGGGCTCACATCGAAGAAGTTGAGAAATTAGGTGGTATGGCGAAAGCGATCGAGTCTGGTATTCCAAAACTACGTATCGAAGAAGCTGCTGCTCGTACTCAAGCTAAGATTGATGCTAACACTCAAACAATTGTAGGTACTAACAAATATCGTTTGGAAAAAGAAGATCCATTGGATATCTTGGAAGTAGATAATACTGCTGTACGTACTGCTCAAATCGAAAGATTGAACAAACTACGTGCTAATCGTGACGAAAAAGCTGTTCAAGCTGCTCTTGAAGCCATCACTGCCTGTGCAAACGGAGGTGAAGGTAACTTATTGGATCTTGCTGTTAAAGCTGCACAACTTCGCGCTTCTTTAGGTGAGATTTCAGATGCATGTGAGAAAATTTGTGGTAGATATAAAGCTGTAATCAGAACCGTGTCAGGAGTATATTCATCAGAATCAAAAGAAGATGCTGACTTCGCTAATGCGAAAGAAAAAGCAGACAAATTTGCAGAAATGACAGGACGTCGTCCTCGTATCATGGTAGCAAAAATGGGTCAAGATGGTCACGACCGTGGTGGTAAAGTTGTTGCTACTGGTTTTGCTGATATAGGATTTGATGTTGATATGGGACCATTGTTCCAAACTCCAGAAGAATCTGCTAAGCAAGCTGTAGAAAATGATGTACACATTGTTGGTGTTTCTTCATTGGCTGCTGGTCACAAAACTTTAGTTCCTGCTATTATCGAGGAATTGAAGAAATTAGGTCGTGAAGATATCATGGTTACTGCTGGTGGAGTTATTCCAGCTCAGGATTACGATTTCTTATACGAAGCAGGTGTTGTTGGTGTATTTGGTCCTGGTACCAAAGTATCAAAATGTGCAATACAAATGCTTGATATCCTAATCGAACAATACAAAGACTAGTTCTTTTATTGATACTATATTTAAAGACAGGAACAAGGTTCCTGTCTTTTTTTATGCTATATTTCGCAAGCAATTTATTAGAAGCATTATGAAAAAAATTAGCATACTATTACTTCTTTTTGCAATTATTCTTAATCTTAAAGCTCAAAACAACACGAAAGAAGATTCAAAGGCAAAAAGTCAAATTTTATATGGAAATATTACTTTAGATACATTTAAAAAAACTCTTTGTAAAAGTTGGTATACTCCTGAATACAAATCTTATCAACCTAAAAACAGAATTGTAAAAAAATTACAAGAAAAATCATATAGAAATTACAGAATTGTTTTAGTTCTAGGCTCATGGTGTCATGACTCTCAACGCGAAGTTCCACGCTTTATTAAAATTCTAGAAAAAATAAAATTCCCTTTTTCAAAACTTAGCATAAATGCATTAGACACCAATAAGCATTCGCCCGATTTTGATACGCAAGCAAACAATATAAGCAAAGTACCTACTATAATTATTTATCGCAATGAAAAGGAAATTGGAAGAATCATCGAAACTCCTAAAATAAGTTTAGAAAAAGATCTTTTAAAAATCTTAAACTAAAATTACTACCTTTAAACTATCAGAACAACAAAACAAACTATGGAACAAGTACGCACAAATACTGGTCAAACATTAGGTATCATTGGATTAATATTAGGAATTCTGTCCTTATTTATTGGATTTATACCCTGCGTAGGCTTTGTAGCCATTGTACCTGGTATAATTGCAATATTATTAAGTGCAATAGGTTTAAGTCAGGCTAACAAAGACAATGGAGCGCGCGGATTAAATATTGCAGCATTAATTGTTTCGATTATTGGTGTTTTAGTAGCATCAATATGGCTATTCTTCTTTGTTGGAGTTGCTAGCCTTAACGAAGATGAGATAGAAGGATTTGTTGAAGAAGTTATAGAAGAAGTTATAGAAGAATCGGTTTACAATCCCGATTTGCAAGATGCACTAAACGAATTGGAAGAGCAATTAAACGACCTTCCTATTGATTCGATTACTAACGAAATTGATAGTATTGATATGAAAATAAAGATCGAAGTTGAAACTCAGGTCGAATAATTACAATCTATCACATAACTATAGGACTGTAAATCTTACACTTGCGAGTATCTTATGTCTTATATTTATATATTCTGCAGTATACTCTCCTATTAAGGTAAATCATCCAATTCCATCTGTATTTACCCAACTTACCGGATATGAAAGTCCATCAAGCGGGCTTTCACGAAGTTTTTCAGCCTTAATTAGATTCAATTTTGAATTAGCAAATAGCTTTAATCCAATAGGATGGCAGATATTTCTGTTTCTTCTGATTCAGTTGGTTTTTAGGAGCATATCTTATTTCTTGATAAAAGAACACTTTTCATTGATTAAACTTTATATCTTTTCAGACATCACACTTTCTTTTTTATCCTTTTTACTAGTTTTCAAACCCTTAATACTATTCACATTTAAACTTTTCAAAAATTTTATCGTAAATTGAATAAGGATTAATATTTGTTAAACAAAAACTTACGATATGCTTTCATTTTTTGTGATTTTTTGCTTTCTACTGTTTTCCAGTCTTATTATTACTCATCTTTATTACGAGAATAACCTAGCAAAAAGAATTAATAAATCAGGAAAAATAGTACAAAAATTATTAGATCGAAACGGGATCGAACACATTGATCTTAAGAAAAAATTTATGGAATCGACCCTATCCACTCAAATCAGGCTTATGGAATATTATCTTACATACCTAAATGCCGATTACAAAGATTTTGGAACCCAAAAATCAGTTTTTGAACGCATTTCCAAAATTGAATCTGTTTTAGCTGAATACAAGGACACTATTAGTGCTTAATATTTATCTATTTCGGACAAAGCAAAACACTCTTTTACTTTAATTCCTCTCTCTGTTTGAATTAAATTACAACACTCAGTTGTAATATCATGTTGAAAAAATAAAATATAATTTTCCTGGACAGCTTCTTTTAAGAAGTTGTCTTTTTCTTTTAAGGAAGCAGTAGGATTAAGATCATAACTTGCCAGCCACTTTACTGGCACATTAGCTGCCGTAGGAATAAAGTCGCCAGCAAAACAAATTTTTTGACCTTTATTATTAATTATAGGAATCATTAATCCTGGGGTATGTCCATTAAAAAAACGAACTTCAAAATTCGGAAATAACTCCCCTTCTTCTTCAACAAAATTAAGTTTACCCGATTCTTTAATAGGCATAATATTTTCATCGAAAAAAGCATCAGCTTCTCTAATATTAGGATTCAGATAATTTTCCCACTGCTGTTTCCCAACCCAATGTTTCGCATTTTTAAACACCAGCTCATAACCCGATCTATCTTTATTCCACTTAACCGCACCTCCGCAATGATCAAAGTGCAAATGAGTAAAAACAACATCAGTAATATCATTAGCCGAAACCCCAACATTTTTAAGCGAAGCCAATAAACTATCATCACCATTTAAATGCTGATGCTTAAAGAAATCTTCACTTTGCTTATCTCCGGTACCATTGTCAATTAAAATTTTTCTATCACCATCTACCACAAGCAAACTTCTTATGGCACAATTACAATAATTATCTTCGTTACACGGATATTTTTTGCTCCACATTATTTTTGGAACAACACTAAACATTGCACCACCATCACACATAAAATTTCCCGTCTCAATATTGTATATTTCCATGATATTCTATTTAATTCTAGTATCTTTAATCTTTCGTAAACTCAACAAAAATTAGAGTTTATATTCTCTATAAGATCATCAAAAATACAAATTATAAACGATTATCAATGAAAGTTCATTTTATTGCAGTTGGTGGTAGCGCCATGCACAATTTAGCTATTGCACTTCACAAAAAAGGATATACAGTTTCAGGTTCGGATGATGAGATTTTTGAACCCTCGAAATCAAGATTACAGAAATACGGTATTTTACCAGAAAAATGGGGTTGGTATCCCGACAAATTAACTGCAGATATAGATGCCATTATTCTGGGAATGCACGCAAGAATAGATAATCCGGAATTACTAAAAGCACAAGAATTAGGCTTAAAAATATACTCGTACCCCGAATACATTTACGAACAAACAAAAGATAAAACAAGAATTGTTATCGGCGGAAGCCATGGAAAAACAACTACTACATCCATGGTAATGCATGTTTTTAAAGAAAATAATATCGATTTTGATTACATGGTTGGAGCTCAAATTGAAGGCTTCGAAACTATGGTTAAATTGAGCAAAAATACTGAAATTGCAATTTTTGAAGGAGACGAATACCTATCATCTCCAATCGATCGTCGTCCAAAATTTCATTTATATCATCCTAATATTGCCCTTTTAACAGGAATTGCCTGGGATCATATTAATGTATTTCCCACATTCGAAAACTATGTTGAACAATTTGAAATTTTCACAAAACTAATTCAACCAAATGGTAGTTTAATTTATTTCGATAAAGATGAACATATCAATAAAATAGTTAACAATAAGAGAAAAGACATTAATTATATTCCTTACGATACACCAAAGTTTAAACTCATAAATAACAAAACTGTTCTTACTACTAATTTTGGAGATATAGAGTTGGAAATTTTTGGAGAACACAACCTTCAAAATTTAATGGGTGCTTATTATATATGCAAAAAAGCCGGACTAAGCGATAAAGATTTTTACAGTACTATTCAAACATTTTCGGGTGCAGCCAAGCGATTACAAAAGCTATCGGAAAGTAATTCGTGTATCGTTTTTCAGGACTTTGCACACTCTCCTTCTAAACTAAAAGCTACTACGGAAGCTGTTAAAAAGCAATTTACCAACAGAAAATTAATTGCCTGCATGGAACTGCATACTTTTAGTAGTCTGAAAAAAGAATTTTTACCACAATACAAAAACACAATGAAACTTGCCGATGAAGCCATAGTATATTTTAATCCTAAAACTTTAGAACACAAAAAACTAGAACCCATTACAAAAGAACAGGTTAGAGAGGCTTTTGGAGGCAAAAATGTAACAGTTTACACCGATTCAGATGAAGTGATATCAAACCTTTTATCGAATAATTTTGAGAATACAAATGTACTGTTAATGAGTTCAGGAAATTTCTCTGGAGTTAACCTTTGCCAATTGGCAGATAAGATTATAGCTAAATCTTAAACTTATAAATATTAAGTTTTAAAGCTAATGTTTTGACCGGTAGCAAAATAATACTATTTTTAATCATCATCTGACCCAATAATGTAATAGCTATGGTTCATATTACCAGAATTTTTTCATTGATTCTATATCTTGTTTTCGCGCTAAATATGTCTGGATATTCGCAAGATAAAATCAGAAAAACAGAGGAAATATTAGCCAAAACTCAAGGTGAAGAAAGAATAGTATTATTAAAAGAGCTCTCCTCTCTATATCAATATAGCGATCTTGAAAAAAGTATTTCTTACTCGAAAGAGATAGTGACTTTATCAGCACATAAGCCACTCGAACAGGCAACAGCTCTTTATAATCTGGGTAATCTTTATAGAAAAACCAATAATTTTACTAGAGCTCTAGACTGTCACAAACAATCACTCGAATTAAGAAAATTAAGCACCGATTATTCAGCTATTTCAGCTTCGTATAATAACATTGGGGAAATATATAAAATACTTTTAAAATATGAAGAAGCACTCGATTATTTTAACCAAGCATTAGATATTCGAATAAAAAACGGCTCACAAAAGGAAGTTGCATATACTTTAAATAATATTGGTAGTGTTCATTGGATGAAGAAAGAATATGCCAATGCATTAGAATTTTATTTAAAGGCTCTTGAAATTAGATCTAAACTAAACGATAAAACTGATATTTCGGCCACTTTAAACAATTTAGGAAATGTATACAAGAGCCTTAACAAGTACAATAAGGCTCTCGATTATTATAAAAAAGCCTTAAAACTAAGAACCGAAGACGGCAACAAATCGCTTATAGCATACACCTTAAACGATATAGGAGGAATATACTGGCGCTTAAACAATTACAATGAATCACTTAACTACTACAATCGATCTCTTAAACTTCGTAAAGATTTGGGTAATAAAAGATATACTGCTGCTACTTTAAAAAATATTGGAACAGTTTATAAAGATCTTAATGAATTAGATTATTCATTAAAAAATTACAATGAGTCCTTAAAAATTTATGATGAAGTTGGTGATCTTAAAGAACAAGCCAATGTATTTTCATTGATAGGTAACCTTTACCGAAGTTTTAACAATTTTGATAAAAGTCAGGAGTTTCATAAAATAGCTTTAAATATTCATGATAAAATTGGTAATGTTAAGGGTATTGCCTATTCATCGAACAGTATTGGTGAAATTCTAATGCATTATTACAAAAGCGATGATGCATTACCATATTTGAATACTGCTTTTAAAAATGCCAAACTATCAAACGACAGAAACCTGCAGAAAAAAACAGCTGAAAATTTATTTGAATATTACTCAAATAAAGGCGATTATCAAAAAGCTCTTGAGTATTATAGAAACTTTTCGAACACACAATACGACAGTATTGTAGATCAATTAGACAAAGGTAAAATATCAGAATTTGAGGCAAACTACGAAATTTCTAAAAATAAAGACGAAATAAAAAGCCTGAAGGAATATAACCGAATGCAAACAATTTTAATTTATCTTTTTATTGCACTCATTATTTCAGCAGGAATCATAAGCTACATCCTATATAAAAATATTAAATTCAGAAAAAAAGCAACCAAAACCTTAAAACAAAAAAACAAAGAATTGGAAGATATTAATTCTCGACTTAAAGAATCGAAGTTAATACTGCGAGATCTTAACCTTACAAAAGACAAAATATTTAATATCATTTCCAGCGACCTGAGAGAACCATTTATTGATTTAAATACAATAAGTAAAAAACTAATTGATAGCCTAGAAGAGAAAGACATTGAAGCACAAAAATTATTAGCCCGTGAAATTCGCGACCTTTCATCTCACACCAATAATCTAGTTGAGAATATTTTACTGTGGTCGGCATCGCAAGCAGGTAAAACCAATTTCGTTCCTCAATTTTTTAATATGAAGGAACATCTCTGCAAAACACTTCAAAAATTATCTGGCCCTTTAATTGAAAAAAATATTAAAGTTATTTATAATATGGATAATAGCTCAATGGCTTATGCCGATCCCGCAGCCATAACTGAAGTATTTAAAAACCTTATATCCAATGCAATAAAATTCTCTTACCCCGAAGGAACCATTACTTTATCAACCAGAGTAAAAAAATATTTAATTGAATTGGAAATTTCCGACGAAGGAGTTGGAATGAGTAAAAAAAATCTGAATAAAATTTTCCGATTAGACAGTAACTATCTGGCATTGGGAACAGCTAAAGAAAAAGGTGCAGGTATTGGATTACTACTTTGCAAAGAATACATAGAAAAAAACGGAGGAAAAATATGGGCCGAAAGTGAAGAAAACATAGGAAGTAGCTTTTTCATTACAATTCCTAAATCGGAAAAACTATTAGACTCGGTTCCTAAATCAAACTCATAAAAAAAGAGGCACTCAAACGAATGCCTCTAAACTATATATCTTAAATAGCTTATTTTGCTACTTTGCTTACAAAGTGATAATGACTTCCAAATCTTTCGAAAGCAGCTTTATCAAGCTCTTCTCTAAAGTTTGGATGTGCAACAGAAATAATTGCCTTAGCTCTTTGCTGAAGAGATTTACCAAATAAGTTAACTGCACCATACTCAGTAGCAAACCATCTCATATTATTACGAGTAGTTACAACACCTGATCCCTGTAATAAAGTTGGAGTAATTTTAGAAAGCCCTTTTCCTGTAACAGAAGGCATTGCAATAATAGGAACACCACCTTCAGAAGCTGCAGCACCACGAGTAAAATCAATTTGTCCACCTACACCAGAATAGTGTTTTGTTCCAATTGAATCGGCACAAACCTGACCTGTAATATCGATTGACAATGCAGAGTTAATAGCACATACTTTAGGGTTTTGCTTAATGATATGTACACCATTTGTATAAGCAACATCCATCATCAATACACCTGGATTATCATCAACAAAATCGTAAAGCTCTTTTGTTCCCATTAAGAAACCAGCAACAATTTTACCTGGATCCAATTTTTTGTTCATACCGTTTACAACACCACTTTCAACCAATGGAAGAAGACCGTCGGCAAACATCTCTGTGTGAACACCAAGATTCTTGTGATTTCCTAACTGTGCCAACACAGCATTTGGAATTCCACCAATCCCCATTTGCAAACATGCTCCATCAGGAATTAATCCTGCTACATTTTTACCAATTTGAATATCAATTTCAGATAAAGGAGCATTATGGTGCTCAATAAGAGGTGAATTATCCTCACAGAAAACATCAAATGCAGATAAAGGCATCATTGCATCTCCAAATGCACGAGGTACATTAGGATTAATAATTGCAACAACAGTATCGGCTTCTTCAACAGCTGCCTTACTAGCCTCTACCGAAGTACCTAAAGATACATATCCATGCTTATCAGGAGTACTTACCTGCACTACTGTAACATTTACTTTTAAAATACCTTCACGAATTAACTGCTGAGTTTCACCAAGGAATACAGGAATATAATCAGCATATCCAGCTTGAGTTTGCTTTCTTACATTAGCACCTACAAACAAAGATTCCAAATTAAAAATTCCCTCGAATTCAGGCTCAGCGTAAGGGGCTGGACCTTCTGTGTGAATATGTTGAATTGTAACATCGTAAATTTCGCCATTACGACCACGTTCGCACATTGCTTTAATAAATGGATGAGGAGTTAATGCAACTGAGTGCAAATGAACTCTATCACCAGATTTAATCACCTTTGCTGCTTCTTCAACAGAAACTGTCTTGATCTCTTTACGCATCTCTAATCAGTTTTTATAATGATGTTTTAATTTTCAAATTCGCCGACTAAAGTAGTATAATTTTCAAAAGCAATTTCTGCTATTCAGCATGAGTGCTAAATAACATATCGCCACTATTAGTTCATAACTAAGCATTTGAGACCTAATTAATAAAAAAAGCGGCTTAAAAAAGAAAGTATAAATTTAACAGACTAATAAAAACAAAGAAGCCGGAGACCCAAACTCCGGCTTCAAAACCCAAACATCTAATAAAACTTAAATAACAAAAACTATCAAACTATTAATTTTATTTCCTTTTTTTTTCAAAGGTAAAACTTAAATTTGTTGCAAGTAATAATCTATATAT
Source organism: uncultured Marinifilum sp. (assembly GCF_963677195.1). Lineage (NCBI taxonomy): Bacteria > Pseudomonadati > Bacteroidota > Bacteroidia > Marinilabiliales > Marinifilaceae > Marinifilum > uncultured Marinifilum sp. Next base: position 1,255,006 of record NZ_OY781918.1, on the reverse strand, counting down.
CAAATTACTTTTTGTTTTCTATTTCAAATATAGAAAGCTTTCCTGTATCAATCAAATCAATAATGTTTATATTACCATAGATATTTTTTATATTTGACTAGGATTCAAATTAAATAAGATTTCATGATAACCATTACCCAACTAGAATATATTGTTGCTGTTGACACCTACCGTCATTTTGCAACGGCTGCCGATAAGTGCTTTATTACACAGCCAACTTTAAGTATGCAAATTAAAAAACTCGAAGAGTTTCTTGATATAACTGTTTTCGACAGAAGCAAGCAACCTATTATTCCTACTGATATAGGAGAAAGAATAATAGAACAAGCAAGAATAATACTTGCCGAAACTAAAAAAGTAAATGAAATAATAAAAGATCATAAAAACACCATAGAAGGAAATCTTAAAATTGGTATTATCCCCACACTAGCTCCTTTTCTTTTGCCAATGTTTATAGGTGATTATATTCGTGAATATCCAGCTATTAAAGTAGAAGTGGAAGAAATGGTTTCGGAAGATATCATGAAAAGCCTAAAAAAAGACCAAATTGATGTTGGAATATTTGTTACTCCAGCCAAAGACGATAAGATAATAGAAGCACCTTTGTTTTATGAAGAAATGATGATATATGCACATAAAGATCACTATTTATTAAAACAATCTTATATTGAGGTTAAGGATATTGCTACTCCAGAGATCTGGATGCTTGGCGATGGACATTGTTTTAGAAACCAAGTTGTTAACCTTTGTGAAATGCACGATTTACAACATCAGGAACTTCCTTTCGATTTTGAAAGTAATTCTTTAGAAACTTTAATGAAAATTGTTGATAGAGAAGGAGGCTTTACTCTTATTCCAGAACTAGCTCTACAATATTTACCAGAAGAAAAGAAAACTCAGGTTAAAAGATTTTCTAACTTACACCCATTACGAGAAGTTAGTTTAGTTTATTCGAGACATTACACAAAAAATAAACTCCTAAATTTATTGGGTAAGCATATTCAGAATATAGTTCCCAAGAAGTTTTTAAACAAAGAAAGAGGAACAATTGTAGAATGGCGTTAACTTTTTTCTCACTAAAATTGAAGCACTTAGTTTACAATTGAAAAAAAAGTGTGTTTTTTTTTCAAAAAAAGTATTGTGGGTTTAAAGAATTATATCTTTCTTTGCAGCGCAAAAGGGAAAAACAGAGGCTCCATTTCCTCAACATCCCGATAGCATTTAAAGAAAAATTTTCGCTGAAAATTTTGCAAATTAAAAAACTTAGTTTATCTTTGCAGCTCTTTAAAAATAATGGTCCGTTCGTCTAGGGGTTAGGACGCCAGGTTTTCATCCTGGTAACAGGGGTTCGATTCCCCTACGGACTACAAAATAATACAGCATCTTTGCTGTTTGTGATAATAAAAATAATGGTCCGTTCGTCTAGGGGTTAGGACGCCAGGTTTTCATCCTGGTAACAGGGGTTCGATTCCCCTACGGACTACCAAAAGATAATAATTTAGATAACTTAAGAGATGGCAAATCATCAATCTGCAATTAAAAGAATTAGACAGTCTGAAAAGAAAAGAGTACACAATAAGTATTACGCTAAGACTGCTAGAAATGCTGTAAGAAAGTTACGTGCTACTTCAGATAAGGAAGCTGCTAATGAATTACTTCCAAAGGTTACTGCAATGCTAGATAAACTTGCAAAAATCAACGTAATTCATAAGAATAAAGCTGCTAACTTAAAATCTAAATTAGCTTCACACGTTAACAAACTGTAAGACATTATAACTCTGTTATAAAGGGTTCTCTTTTGAGAACCCTTTTTCTGCATGCACCTAATTTATCTATTCTAACTTTGTATTATTTGAGCAAATTCATAACTTTAGTTAGTTAATGCACAAGTAACTATGAAAGAGTACAATAAATTAAGTATTAAAGACTGGGCCTTAGAAGATCGCCCCAGAGAAAAATTAATGTACAATGGTGTTAAAAGTTTATCCTCTGCCGAACTATTAGCCATTATTATAGGTAGTGGCAACCGAAATCAATCGGCTGTAGAACTAGCTAAATCGATACTTTCCAACTGCAATAACGACTTAAACCAACTGGCCAAAAAATCGATTCACGATTTAATGAAAATTCGGGGAATAGGAGAAGCCAAGGCAATTGGTATTATATCAGCACTTGAATTAGGCAGAAGACAAAAGTCTTTTCAAAGCAAGCAAAAGCAAAAAATAACATGTAGCCAAGATGCATTCGAAATTCTTCTTCCCTGTGTAGAAAATATTGGACATGAAGAATTTTGGGTTCTATTTATGAATAGGGCCAACAAAATTGTTGAGATTAAAAATGTTTCCTCGGGAGGTATCACAGGTACCGTATTCGATATTCGACTCATTTTAAAAGAAGCTCTTCAACTCGAAGCCGTAAATCTAATTTTATGTCATAACCATCCTTCAGGAAACCTTTCTCCTTCGAGTGCTGACAAAGATATTACCACTAAAGCAATACAAGCTGCAAAACTTATGAATATAGATATTTTAGACCATTTAATTATTGGTGATAATCAATACTATAGTTTTGCCGATGATGGTCTAATTTAGAATAAATTACCTTTATAATTTTTATTCATTTCATTCTTAGATATTATTGAAATATAGTTATATTTGCGCTCAGCTAATTTTTAAATAATAAAACATGGTGGTCCATACTTTAGGAGCAAACAACTCCCTTTTTAACCAATTTATAGCTGAAATCAGAGACGTAAATGTGCAAAATGATCCTCTTCGCTTTAGAAGAAATCTTGAAAGAGTAGGTGAAATTTTTGCGTACGAAATCAGTAAAGTCCTAGAATTCTCTGAAGAATCAATTCAAACCCCTCTTGGAGAAGCAAAAACAAATCTTCCTTCGTGCGAAGTGGTAGTCGCTTCTATTCTTAGAGCAGGTTTACCTTTACATACTGGTCTTTTAAACTATTTCGACAGATCTGAAAATGCATTTATCTCTGCTTACAGGAAACATACCGATGATGGCAAATTTACTGTCAACTTTGAATATATCTCTTCTCCATCGATAGATGGTAAAGTGGTAATTCTTGCAGATCCAATGTTAGCAACTGGTTCATCGATGGAATTAGCATACAAAGCTATGCTTACCAAGGGAACTCCTAAGCATGTTCATGTAGTTTCGGTTATTGCAAGTCAGGAAGGCGTTGATTTTATTAAAAATTGTTTACCTGAAGAGAATACAACTCTTTGGATGGGAGCTGTTGATAAGGATTTAAATTCTAAATCATATATCGTTCCAGGTTGTGGCGATGCAGGCGATTTAGCTTTTGGAGCAAAATTAGGATAATAAGAATACCCTGACATATAACAAAGGACTACTTTTTTAGGTAGTCCTTTATTTATGCTTTAAATTTTTTAACTATTGATGAATCGGAACAATGTTTTTTTATTTCCAGAATAGTCTTCTTTATTACCGGATGAATAAAATTTGGTGCAATTTCGGCCAAAGGAGCTAATGCAAACATTCGCTCTCCCATTCTTGGATGTGGAAGCTCCAATCTTTCTGTATCCATAATTAAATCGTCGTAAAATAATAAATCTACATCGATAGTGCGCTCGCTATAGCGATTCTTCTTACGTACTCTTCCTAAATCCTGCTCAATAGATTGAGTTATGTTTAGGACTTCAAGCGGCAATAAATCTGTTTCACAAAATACCACCTGATTCAGGAAACTTAATTCGTGTTGGAATCCCCACGGTTCCGTTTCGAAAATAGAGGAAAGTTTCACAATTCGCCCTACCCTCTCGTTTAACAAACTTACTGTTTTACTGAGTATTTGTTCTCTATCGCCCAAATTCCCACCAATTAAAAAATATACTTTAGCCATTTGTCTCATTTGATCGGTAAAAGAAACAAAGAAATCGGTTTAAACAAAATGTATATCGAAAATTGATAATTTAATAAAAACAATATCATCTTATTTAGATATATTTGTTTTAAGATAAATTTACATAAATATTATGCCATTCATAAAAATGGATAGTAACTATAGAATATAAACCTCAAATTATATAAAGTCATGAAAAGTTTCTTCAAATTTACATTTGCTTCTATTGTAGGAGTTATTATAGGTGGATTTCTTCTACTTTTTTTAGGAATAATGATTATTGCTGGTATTGCATCAAGTGCAGATAAGACTGTTACAATTAAAGATAAAAGTATTCTTGAAATTAAATTAGACAAACAATTAGCCGATAGATCTACTGATAATCCTCTAGATGAAATAGATTTACCGGGAATGAGTAATAAATCGACTATTGGTCTTACTACAATTCTTAAAAGTATTGAAAAAGCAAAAACCGATGATAAAATCGAAGGTATTTATTTAAATATTGGAGAAGTATCAGCTAATTTTGGTGGCGTAGCCTCAATTGAAGAAATTAGAAATAAACTAAAAGAATTTAAGGAAAGTGGAAAATTCATTGTTAGTTATAACAATTTTGGATATTCTCAAAAAACCTACTACTTAAACACTGTTGCCGATAGTATTTTCTTAAATCCTGAAGCAAGCCTTTTTATTGTTGGTATGGGTGGAGAAATGACATTCTATCGTAAATTTTTACAAAAAATTGGTGTAGAAGCACAAGTAATTAGAGTAGGAAAATACAAGTCGGCTACCGAGCAATTTTTTAGAGATGATATGAGTGCTGAGAGCCGTAAACAAACAATGGCGTATGTTGGAGCCATCTGGAATCAGATACTTACTGGTATTTCTGAAGAGAGAGGTATTTCTGTTGAAAAATTAAATGAGTTGATTGATAATTTCGCAATCAAAAAAGCTAGCGATGCAAAAGACAACAATTTAATTGATGATGTAATTTATCAGGATGAAATGAATGCTAAATTACGCCAGCTTTCAAACATTAAAAAAGACAAGAAACTAAGATTAGTTAGTATTTCTGACTATGCTAAATCTCCCGATTCGGATAAAAAATATTCAAAAAATAAGATTGCAGTTATTTATGCCAGCGGCGCAATTGGAATGAAACAGAGTGAATCAGAAATTGGTCCCGAACTTGCCAACACAATTCGTAAAGCTCGTCGCGATTCAACAATTAAAGCAATTGTTTTGCGTGTAAACTCTCCAGGAGGAAGTGCATTGGTTTCTGATATTATATGGAGAGAAGTTGACTTGGCATCACAAGAGAAACCAGTAATTGCATCAATGGGTAATGTAGCTGCTTCGGGTGGTTATTATATTGCCTGCCCAGCAGATACAATTGTTGCCGATAAAAATACAATTACAGGTTCTATAGGAATTTATGGATTATTTTTCTCGGGAGAAGAGTTAATAAAGGAAAAAATAGGTTTTACTACCGATTCTTACGGCACAAACAAACATTCCGCTTTTGGTGGTGCTTATCCTTTAATGGTTCTACCAATATCATCTAGAAAATTTACTCCAACTGAAAAAGAAATTATTCAGGGAATTATTAATAATGGATATGATACCTTCCGAAGTCGTGTTTCTAAAGGTCGTAATATGACTATGGATGAAGTACACGAAGTTGCACAAGGTAGAGTTTGGAATGCAATGGATGCAAAGGAAAACGGACTAGTTGATGTACTAGGTGGCTTAGAAACTGCTATCGAAATTGCTAAAGCAAAAGCTGGTTTGGAAGAATACAGACTTGTTTCTTTACCAAAACAAAAAGATCCAATTGAAGAATTAGTTAAAGGATTAACAGGTGAGGCTAAAATTAGAATTCTTAAAGGTGAACTTGGAGACACTTACAGATTCTACGATCAAGCTCAAAACCTAATTAATCTGGGTGGAATTCAGGCTCGTATACCTTACGAAATAGAATTGAACTAAACTTAATACCATACTTACATAAAGAATCCTCAAGAAATTGAGGATTTTTTTATGCAATAATACCTGCGATCTTAGTATCTTGATAAAAATATTGCCATATTTAATTCGATTTAAATACTAATAAATTATTAAGTACTTTTAATAGTAGATAAATCGTGACTATGAGAACTTAAAATCGAATTGGTATTCTGATTTTACAGCCTAAATTAAGGATTGAATGAAAGCACTATCTCGTTTATTAAAAAGCTTACTTTTTCCGTTTAGTTTACTTTACGGATTAATTGTTGCTTTCCGTAATTTTTTATTTGATATTAATATTCTATCTAGTTACGAATTTAAAATTCCTGTAATATCAGTTGGTAATATTACTGTAGGAGGAACCGGTAAAACTCCACATATTGAATATCTTATTACTTTATTATGCGACGATTATAAAGTAGCAACCCTAAGCAGAGGTTACAAAAGAAAGTCCAATGGTTTTATACTTGCCGATGAAAACTCTACAGCCTCTCAAATTGGCGACGAACCAATGCAAATTAAACGTAAGTTCCCAGACATCTTAGTATCGGTTGATAAAAAAAGAGTAAATGGAGTTAAAAGCCTTTTAAAAAGCGAACATGGTAACGATTTAAGCGCTATCCTTTTAGATGATGCATTCCAACACAGACACATTAAGCCTGGTTTATCTGTTTTATTAATTGACTATAACCGGCCAATTACTCGTGATTTTATGCTTCCTTATGGTAGACTTAGAGAAAGTGCAGATGAAAGACGCAGAGCAAATATTATAATTGTGAGTAAAGCTCCGGCAAATATGACTCCTATTGAAAGAAGGATTATTGTAAAGGAATTAAATATCTTACCTTATCAAAAACTATATTTTACCTGTTTAGATTATGCAAGCTTACAGCCGGTTTTTAACAAACAGGCAATTAATATCGTTAATCAGGATTGGGGTAAAGAGAATTTCTCCATTTTACTGGTAACTGGAATTGCAAACCCAAAACCCTTAAAAGAATATTTAGATAACTTTTCGGATGTAATTGAAGAACTTCATTTTCCAGATCATCATGCATTCGATAAAAAAGATGTGAATCAGATTCAGAAACGATTTGAAAAGTTAAAAGGCGAAAATAAAATAATTATCACCACAGAAAAAGATGCAACTAGAATTTTTGATATGAATATTGATCATCAAATTATTAAGAAACATCTGTTTTATGTTCCTTTACGAATTAAATTCTTAAATGAAGATAAATCCTTATTTGATAATCAGATATTAAATTACGTTCGTAAAAATAAACGATCAAGCAATTTACACGATATTAAAACAAACTCAATATAAAAAGGGAAATATTAATTCCCCCTTTTACTTTATTATTTAATAATACCATCACAATACTAAATATCAAACAATAAAGCTCGATGTTTAAGTACATTACGTAAACAAACTATAATTGTCAATATTTTCTGTTATTTAAATCTACCTCCCAGTACACATGTCTTTTTAAATACCTTACGCTCTCCATCGGTATTAAATAATTCTATATATACCATATAAATACCAATTGGTAATCTTTCCTTTTTTGCATTTAAACCATCCCAATATACTTTATCTTCTGAAGATAAATAAAGATTACTTGCTAGTTTTCTAAGCTCTTTACCAATAGAATTATAAATGCGGATATTTACCACAAAACCATCTTCCTTTAATTTAAAATTAATATATAAACGATCATCCTTCCCATCGTTATCAGGCGTAAATATTTTTGTGGAAAGACTAACTTCCGATTCCTGATTTTCAAAATTATTATAAACAGAATTTTCTAAACCTGGTGTTCCAAAACCAACATTCTGAGCTGCCGATTGCCAATTAGATTCACTATTTGTATCAGCATTCGGATTTATTCTTTCCAAGGCTACTCCATCTACAGAAGCTAATAAATCAAAATGCATTTTTTCCTTATAAGCAAAATCGTCTATTACTTCCAAATCGCTTAAAAGAACCACACGTCCTTCCTTATCGCTATAATTTGGAATTTTTATTTCATAAAATACTTCCGGATTATTGGTAAAATAATTCTCAATTACATTAGTTGTATCGGAAGATATTAAAATAAAGGAATTGGGCTGAAATAAAAGTTGCTCATCGGATAGCTTTGTACTATCGGTTAAAATTAGGTTTTCATCTCTTTTTGCTAAATATAAGTTCGATAAATCTAAAATATTATCCGATACATTATAAAGTTCAACATAGTCGGATCCTCCTGACAATGGATTGAATAAAACTTCATTAATTACAACATCTCCTTTAGAAATATCAACAGGAACCGAAAATTCAACTTTTTGTTCTAATAAAGAATTTCCTGCTAAATCAGTAATAAGATCAGAAAAAATTAATTCATACTGTGAATTTCCAAGAAGTTCATTCCCAAACATTAAGTCATACTCAACTCCTTTTCCATCAATGTTAATTACTTTTTCAGGATATTCTAAATCAGGCAAAAGCTCAATATTTTTTAAGTTTAACATTTCCTCCTCGAGCATAGGTTCTGAAAAAAATACAGCTAGCGAATTTGCAGATTTTACTTCAAGTTTAACTATTTCTGGATTATTAAGATCCCTATTTTCTGCATAAACTGAGTTTACTTTTCCGGGAGTTCCCCCAGTTAAATCTTCAGAAGCAGACCAATTAGGTTCTTGCCAGGCAGTATTCATCGGATCTATTCGCTCTAAAGACCAACCGCCATCTTCTTTTTCGGCCGATTTGTACCAAGAATCGGAGTAAGCAATTTTATCGATTTGTTCGCCTGTTGGCGATAAAATTTCTATCTCTGCTCCCGAATTCGTTAATCCAGAAAAACCGCTTACTCCCAGAACATTTCCATAGTCTGCAAAAAATTCTGCTGCCGAAGTCGAGCAAAGAATTAAATATGAATTGACCGCAAGAGTGTCGGCAGATAAGTTCACCTCTTTAGCTCCCACTTTTAATAGCCAGTTTTCAACAGATACAGGATAATCTCTTGTGTTATAAAGCTCGATGTATTCGTATTCTGGTAAACCCTTGGTCGGATTTTCGTCGGCCATTATTTCGTTTATTACTACATCGTTCTCATGAATTTCGTATCGGATAAAACTTAGAACTGTATCCAGAACATTGCCGCACTCATCCTGCAAATTACTTACGCTGAGTTCCTGAATTTCGCCATCTGTAAATATATTCTCAAAACTCAGCTCTAACTTATTGGCCGAAAGTAATTCCAAATTATTTATTGCATTGTTCTCAAGCGTATAGTTAGATATTTCTTTCAGACTAAGCGTATCCATATACTCACTAAAATCGATGGAAATTTTATTTGCTGAAAGCTGTTTAAACTGACTTACAAGCGGCAATGTAGTATCAATATTTTCGCTGTAAATGGAATTTAAACTTCCCGGAGTTCCTCCTTTTTCGTTTACCGAAGCAGACCAATTGCCGTAAGTACTGCAGGTATTCATCGGATCTATTCGCTCTAAAGACCAACCTCCATCTTCTTTTTCGGCCGATTTGTACCAGGAATCGGAGTAAGCAATTTTATCGATTTGTTCGGCTGTTGGCGATAAAATTTCTATCTCTGCTCCCGAATTCGTTAATCCTGGAAAACCGCTTACTCCCAGAACATTTCCATAGTCTGCAAAAAATTCTGCTGCCGAAGTCGAGCAAAGAATTAAATATGAATTGGCCGCAAGAGTGTCGGCAGATAAGTTCACCTCTTTAGCTCCCACTTTTAATAGCCAGTTTTCAACAGATACAGGATAATCTCTTGTGTTATAAAGCTCGATGTATTCGTATTCTGGTAAACCCTTGGTCGGATTTTCGTCGGCCATTATTTCGTTTATTAGCACATCGTATGTCTGTGCCGGAGCTAAATATTCAAACGCAATAGTATCCTTTTTATTTATTGCCCCATTCTTATCTGTAATATTAAATATTTCAATGAAATAATTACCAGTTAGCAAAACTGAATTCATTAATAATAAAACCTGCGATTCATTTTCTCCCGCAATTATTGAATAATCATTAAAAACAATATCATTAATAGAAACTTTAAAATTTTCGGAAAGTAGAGATTTGTCAATATCAATATCTTCAGAAAAGCTAATTAAAATTGAATCCCTACCCATTATTTCGTATGATTTTATAAAAGGAGCAGTATTTCCCGATTCTATTTTTAAATCATCGAACCAAAGTTCTCCTGCTCTCGATGCTGTTTCAAAGTTAAATTGTAATGCATAAAACCAATCTTTAATATCAGCATTAATAATTGACATTACTTTTCCCGCAGAAAACCAATTACTTGTATCACCCAAACGATTATAATTTAAGGTCCATTTTCCATTTGCTTCGTATCTAACCTGCACTGCAACATCTTCAAATTCATTCCAATTAAAACCTGAAACAATTAATTGTTCCGCTTTATTTTGCTCTGTTTTCCATAAACTAAGTAAATCGTTTGAACCACTAAGATTAACACCAACAGAATATTTGATATCTGCCTTATTTGGATCATAATTATCCATAAACAGGTGAAAAGCAAAAGAGTTTCCCGATGACGGATCCCAATCACCATTTCGAATAATAAAAGTCCATTGCAAAGTTCCAATTTCGGGCTTGTAATTAAGCATTTTACCTGTAATAAAACTTGAGCCACTTTGGTTGGTAAGATTATGCTTTAATGAATAATTATCATTAATGGGCTCATAGGTAGAAATTGCCCAATCGCTTGTATTTTGCCAATTATCAAGATTAGAAGTTTCAAAATTATGATTCACATTTATCTCATCTTCGCCAAGAAAAATCTGACAGGTATCGCTTAAATATTCTGATTTTAAGACAAGCGAAAAATTTTGTGTTCCTATGTATTTAAGAGAATTAATTTCGGCAAAACCATTTTCAATATTAGGTTTAGTTTCGGAATATTTTAATTCGCCAGCACCATTAATAAATTCTATATCAAATGGAAGTGTGGCATCTTTATCAATATTTTGATTCTCGTCGCAAGCTGCAATTTTTAAAGAAAAAAACTCAGAACTATCTAAAACATTATATGGGGCAGAAATAAAACTTAATTTGCTTAACTTAACATTAAGAGTAAAAGTTTCGCTAATAATATTCTCGTTTAAAACATCGGCTAGTTTAGAACTATTTGTTCCCGTTTTCCAGTCATAATTTTCTTTGGGAATTTTAAGCTTAAATGTTTTATTATCGGGTAGTTGACTTTTCCTAAAATATATTCCCAATTGAAAATCTTTTTCGGTGGCATTTACTATTTCAACAACACCTTTCGAGGAATTAAATCTTATGTAATCTTCCTCAATATCGGTTGTAGATGCTATAAGTTCTCCTCCAGATTTTATTAGCGCACCTGCAATATGCTTTTTCCAGTTGAAAGAATCGTTCGTTTCATCCTTATAAAATTTCAAACTTGTAATAAGAGTAGCTAAATTATCGTATTCGCCAGAATCTTTAATTTTAAAGTTAAGAACAGGAATAGCCGATTCCTGATTGCAACTTAGAGGGTTTAATAGAGTTTGATTTATTTCACTTGTAAATTCTATAGTGGAATTACTATCTACACCCGAAATATTATCACTTAAAATTGTTTTTAAACTATCCGATTCGGCCTGAATCGTAAAATTTTCAGCTTTATTATAAACTAAATCGTTCCATGTAAACTTTCCTTCTTCACTATTTCTTACAAGCCCTTCTGAGGATAATAATTCTCCAGTACCCGAAGCAAGACTTAATTCAATCTGGATAGAAGAATTTTCATCAATATTTCCAAACTCATCTAATAATTCAATTTCAACAATAAATTCCTTTTGAAAATTAACAGATTTTGGAATTTCTCTGAATTTCATTTCAGATCCTTTAACCTCACAAATAAACTCCGGACCTATAATATTATCGGTAAATTCAGGTTTTAATCCGCTTCCCTGCGAATCGATTTCCCAGAATTCTCCCGATTTATCAATTTCCATTTGAAAGATTTCACCATCTGCTGTTTCTCCCTCTTTCAAATAGCAGTAGATAGAAAATTCTGCCAAATTTTCACTTTGAATTTCTCTTCCATTTTCCGTTTCGGCAAATTCAATTTGTAAAAAATTATTCTCAACACTTAAATTGGCATCTAATTCAACATTATCTCGATAGATAAAAAATTCGCCAATTGCTTTATCCCAGTCGAGCTGATTATTCTCCGATTCATGAATTCTAATCTCTTTTAACAATGTTGAAACTCCATCTTCTCCTCCATCTAAAACAGAAAAACGAAAAACTTCCTTTCTATCTAATTCTGTAACTTTTAAAGAAGAAAAAAGTGTATCGGAAGGATTCCAGTTCACAGACAGAACATCGGAATTAAAAGTATTATAAATGACTATTTCATCAGAAATTAAATCAGGGAAACCTTCGCTTTTAGATATTAATTTAATAGTATCAACAATCTGATAATACAAGGAATCGAAAACCGATTTTCCCTCCACAAACAATTTATTAAAACCTGAATCGGAGAATAACTCATTATCTCCTGAATGTAAACTTAAAGTTACCTCTCGAGTTTCATCTTTATCTATATTTTTAAACTCATCAACAGCCAAAACACTAATTGAAAAATATTGATTCCTTTTTATGTTATCAGAAACATCAGAAAAAGCTAATTCTGATGCATTTACATCAATAGAGTGAATTGCTGATAAAACTTCGGCATTTGTTTCGCTAAAAGCAGATCCATCATTAAAACTTTGGAAGCCTTTTGCACCTTCTGCAATTTTAAAAGCAATATTTTTTCCATCATCAAGTGGATTTTGGGAATTCAAAAAACATCGTAGATCAAAATTCAATTTTTCACCTTCAGGAATCTCAATTTGGCCATTTGTAAAATCCAGAACTATGGAATCGGAACTTATCCTTACATTTTCGGGTATAATTTGGTTCTCATTGGCAAATAACAATACCCCACCCAAAGAGTTTGCCCAATTTAAAGAGTTCTCAGGATTAGAATTAAAAAATGTCATTCGGGAAATTTTAGTGGCCATTCCATCTGTAGCTAAATTTGTTTCATCGATATCAAACAAAAAACAACTTATAGCCTCCTCTGCAGTATCAATTTTCGAATCTATCAATTGTGAACTAATAGGATTATCTGCAATCGTAATCTTCGTTAAACGATCTGCTTCTATTACAACAGGATCTCCACTAACAACAATATCATCGAAATAAACTTTATTACTCGATAAGGGATTATTTAATCGCACTACAATAACAAGACTCGAAGCATTTAAACCAGACACCTGAGCTTCACTGTTATCCCAATTACCAATATTTTCGGCGTTACTATCAAAAGCAATTTCGCTACCTCCATCAAGTTTGTAAAAACACTTAATATATTTTTCATCGTTGGTAGAAGTTCCGGTTTCTGCTGTTATAATACTTATTGCACAGTTGGTAAAATTAGAAATATCAATACTCTTACTTTCCCATACAGCCTCACCATCACAATCTACCGCTTCCAATCTTCCTCCACTAGTTTCAACCACTTTTACGTAATCGGCATCATCCGCCAAATCGCAATTTGTAACATCTAAGGTCCAGTCAACAACTTCTAGCATATCAGAACCTCCTCCCCAATAACCTTTATTTAAATTATCAGAGAAATTTTGTGTCCAAATATCATCTGCATAAACTCCATTGCTAGCAAGTAATATCAAGATTAATAACAATTTCGAGGAAAGAGTTTTTTTCATGAGAAATTACCTTTAAATTTGTTTTGCTTTTTTGGCTAAAAGCTAATTTAACTATAAACCAATTTATAATCAAGTATTTAAAGCATTATTATGTTATGAGAATTGCAGTTGTAGGAGCTACGGGCCTTGTGGGCCAGAAAATACTGGAAGTTTTAGAGGAGAGAAACTTTACAGTTAGCGAGTTATACCCTGTTGCCAGTGAAAGATCTGTTGGTAAGGAAGTTACCTTTAGTGGTAAGAAGTATAAAGTTATCAGTATGGAAGATGCAATTAATTTAAAACCACAAATTGCAATATTTTCTGCTGGCGGTGATACTTCATTAAAATTTGCTCCTGAATTTGCCAAAGTTGGTACTACTGTGGTCGATAATTCATCGGCATGGAGAATGGATGAGAGCAAAAAATTAGTTGTTCCGGAAATTAATGCTTCAGAACTAAGTAAAGACGACAAAATTATTGCCAACCCTAATTGTTCAACTATTCAAATGATAGTTGCCTTAGCACCATTGCATAAAAAATATAAAATGGAGCGTTTGGTAATTTCTACTTATCAGTCGATTACAGGAACTGGTGTAAAAGCAGTTAAACAATTAGAAAATGAGAGAACGGGAGTTGATGGTGAAAAGGCTTACCCTTACGAAATTGACAAGAACTGTTTACCCCATTGCGATGTATTTACCGACAATGGCTATACTAAAGAAGAGATGAAACTGGTTAACGAAACCAGAAAGATTTTAAAAGACGACAGCATAAGAATTACGGCTACAGCTGTACGTGTTCCTGTTGTTGGAGGTCATAGCGAAGCAGTAAATATTGAATTTGCCAAGGATTTTGAACTTGCTGATGTGAAAGATATTTTAACTAAAGCAGACGGAATTATTGTTCAGGATGATATTGAAAATAATGAATATCCAATGCCAAAATACTCTCACGAAAAAGATGAAGTTTTTGTAGGACGTATTCGTAGAGATTTCTCTAATCCGAAAACATTAAATATGTGGATTGTAGCAGATAATTTGCGTAAAGGAGCAGCTACCAATGCTGTCCAAATTGCAGAATATTTAGCCAAACATAAGTTGGTATAAATTATACAAAAAGCCGATACAATGTATCGGCTTTTTTATGCGAAGTAGTTAACAAAAGAAAATACATTAAGAATTCGCACTTTCTTTCGCTATTATTTATAATCTTATTATTCAATAACTTAACAATACTAATCCATTAAATTCGAATAATCCTGATAAAGAAAATCATTATATGGGAATCTTGCAGAATGAATTTCGCGAATTTCAGCATAAACTTTCTCTCTAAATTCTTCAATATTATCTTTTTTAATAGCCGAAATAAATAAGCAAGGAATTTCTCCTTTAGCAATCCACATTTGTTTTAATTCTTCTAAGCTATAATTTTCTCTTGTCTTAGGTAATAGATCATCCTCATCCTTTTTAACGTAAGTAAATGCATCTATCTTATTAAATACAAGGAATGTAGGCTTTTCTCTATTGTCAATTTCCGACATGGTTTCGTTAACCACTTTAATATGATCTTCGAAATTAGGATGAGAAATATCTACAACATGAAGAATAACATCAGCTTCACGAACTTCATCTAATGTAGATTTAAACGATTCGACCAGATGATGAGGAAGCTTTCGAATAAATCCCACAGTATCTGCTAAAAGGAAAGGTACATT
This sequence comes from uncultured Marinifilum sp., assembly GCF_963677195.1. Taxonomy (NCBI): domain Bacteria; kingdom Pseudomonadati; phylum Bacteroidota; class Bacteroidia; order Marinilabiliales; family Marinifilaceae; genus Marinifilum; species uncultured Marinifilum sp. The sequence goes on along the minus strand of NZ_OY781918.1, from coordinate 1,239,656 downwards.
TTGAATTACCACCTTGCGAACAGTAGTATCAAGAGTTGCAAACAGCTTATTCTCAGCAAAAACATCGGATTTACTCAACATGTTCATAATTGTCGATTTCCCAACATTTGTGTAGCCTACAAGAGCTACACGAACCAATTTTCCTCTATTTTTTCGCTGAGTAGCCTTCTGTTTGTCAATCTTTTTTAGGTCTAGCTTTAATTTAGCAATTTTATCCAAAATTATTCTTCGGTCGGTCTCAATTTGAGTTTCTCCAGGTCCACGCATACCAATACCTCCACGCTGACGCTCAAGGTGTGTCCACATTCTGGTTAATCGTGGCAACATATATTGATATTGAGCCAATTCTACCTGAGTTTTGGCATGAGCCGTTTGTGCTCTACTGGCAAATATATCTAGAATTAGATTGGTTCTATCTAATACTTTTCTTTCGAGCACTCGTTCCACATTTCTAAGTTGTGTTGGTGATAGTTCATCATCAAAAATCACTAATCCAACCTCTTCGTTAGCTTCTAAATATTTTTTTATCTCATCCAATTTACCTGCACCCACAAAGGTTTTAGGATTAGGATAATCTAATTTCTGAGTAAATTGCTTTACTGTAGTAGCACCTGCTGTTAAGGCTAAAAAATCTAACTCTGCAAGATATTCATTTACTTCCTGCACAGTCATATTTTTCGATTGATCTATTACACCAATCAAAACAGCTTTTTCCGTTTCTTTTTTTGTAGTAAGGTAGTCTCCCATTTATTCAATTTAGGAAATTAAAAACTATCAACTTTCATTTTTTTATTAAATTATTGAAAGCTAATTGCAAAAGTAAGCATTATTCCACAAAGCATTTGCTACAGAGTACAAAAAAGAGGTTCTGAATTATTCAGAACCTCTTTATATGGTAGTAAAAAATTAATCTACTGTAACTGGAAGTTGATAGGTACTGTGTAAGATACTTTTACAGCTTTACCACGTTGTTTACCTGGCTTCCACTTAGGCATCTTGTTAATTACACGAACTGCTTCCTTATCAAGAGATGGGTCAACTCCACGTACAACGCGAACTTGCTCTACACCACCTACTTTATTTACTACGAAAGTAACAAATACACGACCGGTGATACCATTTTCTTGAGCAATAACAGGATATTTAATCGATTTCGCAATCCATTTTTGTAATTCAAGTTGTCCTCCTGGAAATTCTGGCATATCCTCAACAATAACGAATACCTGAGCTTCATCTTCTTCTTCTTCTTCCTCTACGACTTGAATTTCAATTTCCTCGTCCATATCAGCGTCAGAATCCTCAATTTCCAACTCGTCTTCAATTTCTTCATCGTTATCCACAATATCCAAAACATCAGCTACTTTAGGTGCTGGTGGTGGTGGTGGTGGTGGCTTAACAGGTTCTTGTCTGGTAACAGGAATCATCTCCTCTTCAGCCTCCATTTCTTGTTGATCTTCCAAACCTGTAGCTTCCGAAGAATCTACACGCCATTCAAATGCAAGAAACACAAAGGCAAGAGTCAGTGCCAGACCAATCTCAAGAAAGAGACCTCTCTTATTTTCAAGATCTGCTTTAGGTGACTTCTTAACTTCCATAATTTTCTTTTAATTTTCTTTTAAATTCAGCGTTTAAAAGTAAGTAATTCAATTTTATAATCAAAATACTATGCTTCTAAGAATTATTCGAGGCATAAAGATATAAAAATAAAGGGCAAACAAATTTTTCAGAGCTGAAAAATTGATTTTCAACACTTAAGTATGATAAATTATAAAGATAATTTACTGAATAAAGGTAGATTTTGAATACCTATAAACCTACTGGAAATAAATCAACTATAAACTTAGTCCATTAAATTCTTTATAGCGATTCTAAATTAGAGATTTTAAAAAAATAAGAGTGAAAAATCCACATTGTCCGAACTCATCCTACCTATACACACACTATACATTGCTACCAATCAATTGTCTATTGACAAACAACTTTTCGAACTAAAATAGATTCTCCACTCGTAATTATAATACGTATAAATAAGAAAAATGTTCGTAATTTTTTCATATAAAGCATGTATCAGTTTTGATATCATTTTTTTTACTCTCATATTTGCATGCGAAATAAAATATCCATCATTCTGATTTATACAGAAATAGATATTTTAATAATATTGGGGGGTTAGCTCAGTTGGCTAGAGCGTTTGACTGGCAGTCAAAAGGTCGTCGGTTCGATTCCGATACTCTCCACCCTCAAATCTAGGCGGTTATGGCACTTGTGTTGTAGCCGCTTTTTTTGTTTTATACACACAAATGAACACACAATTGATAACTTAATGATTATTTTGGGTCACCATCAAAAGTTGGGTCTACTCCACAATTTTTTTTAGCTAAGCAAAAATTTTAGATAACCTAAAAAGGAAGAAATCTAAATCAACAATCCCTCTTAAAGATCTTCTGAAATTTTTAATTTTAGCATTTAAAGATTCGGCAAAAGCGTTTGTACTTCTATTCAAGAAATAATTAACAATTTGTTTATGATGTACTTCAAAAGTTCTTTTTATTGAATTAAAAGAATCCATTCCGGCTCTTTCAATTTCATCGAACCATTGTGCTAGTTTAAGTCTTGCTACATTTGGTTCTAAAGATTGATTGTATATTTTTCTAAGTCCATCCGAGAGCCTGTATGCTTTCTTAATTTCGGGAAATCTTTCAAATAATAAACGAGCTCTGATTTCTTGAGATGTAGTCCATTTTTCCGGAGATTTATACAATGCATAACGAGCTCTAGCCATCAATTGTCGCAGTGTATCACCATTTTCCAATATTTCAGGTTTATACAATTTTCCTTCTAATTTCGCTTTCTTATACTCTGCATTTTCATCATCTATTATCTTCCACCTATGCTTAATTCTAAGCTCTTGTACGGCATCATTGGCCAGCTTTTGCACATGAAATCGATCTGTAGTGATTTCAGCTTTTAGAAAACATTTTCTTACGATCTTATTCATGCTACCAGCCATGTCAAGAGTAACTTCTTTAACGGTATAGCGCAACTCTTCTGAAATGTGTTCGCGAATTAAACTTATAATGGAATCAGCTTGCGTTCCGTTAAACACACCAACCAAGCTACCTTGCTTTCCTTTTTTATCTTTGTTACTGAGAATGGTATACAACTCTCCATTTGAAAAGGCTGTTTCATCAAGAGCTAAATTAGAACCTATGTTTTCAGGAAATATCAGGTAATCTTTGGCGTGTAGCTTTTTATCCCATTGATCAAAACCACTTAAATTTGTTTTGTACTGTCTTCGAAATTTATCACCATTTATTCCTAAATATATTTCAAGGCTTTTAATACTGATCGCATTAAAATCGACTAACTTCTTTTAAAAAAGCAGAATACTCTGCAGACATGCGAGTTCCTGAAATGATCAAATTCCAATCTCTACTTACTTTTTTACTCTTGCCATCAACAACAACATCCCAACGACGACGCTTGACATTAAGCTTAACTAACATATCTCGAATGGGATAATCTTCTATTTCTCGTGCTGGCATAAAACCACTGGCTTTGATAGAATAATCCTTATATTCCTCAGGAATAATCTTCTTTTCTTCTAAATAAATAGTTAATCTTCTTTCGTAAATTTCTTTCCCGCTAGAAACCTCTTTAAAATCTATTATATTAAAATAATCTAAAAGACCTTCTGGAAAAAATAGTGAGAGTAGTGACTTTTGCATATATAATCTAAAGTGTTTTTTCTATCAGCAAAGGTATTCCTTTTTGTACGCAGACCCAACTTTTGAAACTGATCCATTATTTTAAAGAATTTCCTAATCTTTAGTAACTGCCCAAACTAGAGCAACCACCCACCCAATAAACGTCCAACCCAAAAAAATATTTAAAAGTATAATTGCATTTACATTTTTTTTATTCCAACCAACAAAAGTGGGAATAAAATAAACTCCTATTAAAGCTAACGTTAAAAGAAATCCAGACATTATAGTATGTTTTTTAGATAGTTAAATTAATAAGTATAAATATTATACTAAAGTAATTATTTATTTACTAATTAAAAGCTAACTGCAGACATTTTACTTAATGCAATAATTTTTCAACTGACTTAGATACAACGTTCCACCTCACCCAATCATGATATTTTTGTTTTGCAAGTAGGCTAGAAACTCTTTTCATCAACCTTGTAGGTTTATTTCTATAATGACTCTTAGCGGTTGTCCTACCCAATCTATCTAGCTCCTTATTTATATTCCAATATCTTGTATTGTGATAATCATACTTGCTGCAGCTCTGAGTATTATAATATATCCTCCTTTGATATGCTTCCCTACTTTTCCAAGTTAATGAGCCATAGCATTTATAAAGTATTCTGCATTTCTTACCTGTTGCAGGACAAACAAAATACAAAACATCACCTTTGCCTAAATTACTAGGAATTTTAATCAAGTCAATTTTATAGTCATGCTTTGTCTTTTGCCCTGTTTGATTATTTGTATTGGTATATTTCAACCTCAAATATAACTCCTCATTGGTATAACAACTTTCAAAACCTATATTGCTATCATTAGTCCAACTCATAGAGCCTGAAATATGCCTACCCTTTTGTATGTAGCCATTCTTTAAAAGATAGCTTAATTCTATTCTTATTACTTCCTTTGTTGTGATTGCTCCTGTTGAATTTCTTCCCATCTTAATATAATTAAGGTTATTCCTAAAGATAACCTAAATCCTTAAGGATAAGAAGCAAAAAAAGAGATAAGGACTCCCTATCTCTTTCTATGTTTTACCATTTTTTGGTAATAGATTACATCTTACTATTAAGCAATCACCTATAATATTGCTTAATGTTCCCGATCTCATTATCTAGTTCAGTTATTAGCTCACTTCTTTCAGTTATTTCAGGCTTATTTGCCAACTGGATCAATTTACTCTTTAGCCTACTATAATACTTTGGATCAGAATATACTTTTTTTGATTTCATATCAGAGACAAGATTTTCAATCTCATCTAAACCAACTTTATTAAGTAGCACACCAAACAACATATTTTCAGCATCCTTTACAGTTTTTATATCATTCATATTACCAACGCTTAAACGGTTTCTTTTTTGAATGCCTTTATATTCATTCACCCAAATATCAATCAGATTCATATAAAAGGATTCCTCACACAATGTACTTGCAGTTACCTCAGGTAGTTTAAACTGTTTAGGCAAACTCCCTTTGTGCCTTATTTCATACCTCAATGTATTTTCATTTAAAAATACATCAGGAATATCAGCACCTTTTGAAGTTGCTTCTTTAAGCTTATTATAGAAGATTAATTGCCTTGCTTTAGCGTTATAATACAATGTTTCATCAGTTGCCTGTAAACGCTTAAAATATGGTTTACTACCTAAGTATGAATAATAATCTTTTGCAGGTCTGTTCATTAAAAAATGAGTAGACAAATCTACCTGAGTAATCCTTGCTTTTTTAATTGGCAAACTAAGATCATCACTCAATTGCTGTATGGCTCTTTCTGCTCCTGATCGTGTTAAAGTATGCAAATTGTAACCATGTACATATTTGGGCAAACTACCTTTTAATGAAATACCTGTTTCTGATAAGCCTACTCTGTAATTTCTAAGACTGCCACTTATGTAGGTGTAATCCTCTTTTTGGTGTTCAGTCTGATTATCTAATTTCCTGGTAATGGTGGACAAATTGAAGTTGCCCACCTGTTCCCATCCTAGCCACATGTTTACAGTATCATACATGTTTTACCATTTTTTGGTATAAGATCATATCTTACTATAAAGAGATTCAATAATTGTAAAATGTAGTGGCTGATTCTCTCAGTTGCTTTATTACCTCATCACAATCACCATTTGCAAATTTCTTTGCATAGGCTTTGATAAGATTCCTACCACCTTCAATAACTAACAATTCAATTTTTGTATAATCATCATTAATTATAAAAAGGTATCCATCGTTTTTAAATGGTAGCATAGGATTAGGCACTTCTTTTTTGTTCTGCTTAATTGTAGGCTTATCATTAGGCTCACCAAAAGCAACATGTTTAGCGTTCAAAATATCTGAATGATAAATACTGCTAAAATTCATTGACTTATCACCCTGCAAATAATAGTCTGCTTTTCTTTTATCATCTGCATCAAACCTATCAGTCCTCATCAGGTTAAATTTGAACATGCCTTTTTTGTTTATAAAAGGCTCAATACCTTTATAGTAGCCTCCTGATTTTACACAGTCCAACCTAGGGCACTTAGGATCTAATTTTATTTTACATCTTTGCTTCACCTCATTAGGTAGCACTACAAAATTACCATACCAACTAAACATACTTTTGCCCTCCCTTGTTTATGTTTAAACAAGATGCTGCATCTGCTTTAATCTCTTCAGCATTAAAACCTCTATTGGCTTTCATCCAACTTTCAAGCTCAAGCCTGTCAAAATAAAGGTGTTTAGCCTGTTTGTAGTGGGGTATTGTACCCAACATTGTAAACTTATACAATGTACTTTTACTTAAGCCTGTGAGCGTGCAAACGTCATCAATATTTAATACCGTTTTTTGAGTACAAACAATAAGCTTCTCTAATCTTTCTAACTTCTGTTCTAGTTGAACCATCTTATTAATTATTAAAAATTAAACAAATGGCTTGCAAGCCTTATTACTATCATTGTTATAACACAAACAAAGTAACAGACTATGAATACAACAAAAGAAAAGTTCCATCGGGTGGAACATTAAAGGAACAATGGGAGTTTTAGAGATTTGAAATTATTTCTTTAAGTTTTTTATGCCTATCAGTTTTTTGAGTTGGTGTATTTGATTCATTGCCTTTTGGTATATTAATAAAAGGAACATCTGCCACACCATCATAAAAACAATAATCAATGATAGCATTTATTTTTTGCTTGCCTAACATCTTACTAAAAACATCATCTTTAACAAGGTATTTCATATCAAGCAGTAATAAAAATAGTTCAAATAGTGTTCTTAAATTGGCTTTCTGTGGTCTTGTTATAGGCTTATCAATCCACTTTATTTTCCCTCCTACAATTATTTCATCTTTAAACAAAGCTTTAAATAAATTACTATCTGCATCCTCTGAAATATAATCCCCCTTTAGGCTATCAAACAACACTTCAATTTGACTATCCTTCAATTTTGCTTCAAAACCACACAATCTCATTTGAGGAGGACTTATCTCTTTTTCTTCATCAAAGTTATCATAACAAGTTTTCAAGTATCCTAAATACTCAAGATATGAAACAAAACAAACAATTTCCTTAAACTTAGGTAAGTTTACAATTGAATTATCTAATCTATATCTCCTTAATATTTTTCTATCAGACAAATCAAATTCAGTTTGTTTATAAGCTAATATTTCTGTGCTACTCAAACAATCCAATATCATAGTAATCTTTTCATTATTTACCCAACAATAATTATCCTCAATAAGAAACGTCAATATGCTAACAAACTCCTTATATTCTGCAAACACCTTATTTAGAGTTTTTTTTATTTCCTCTTGTAACATATCAAATACCATTCCTTTAGGAACTAACTTAAATTTCAAATATGAAATAAAAGTATAATCATATTCATAAACAGCGTATCTAATAGAATTAAATACATTTTGAGGATAATGATCAAAATGTAATCGCTCCAACAATAATAAATTCAAACAATCCTTATCAAGTATAATATCATTAGGCTCTTTATTTCTCTGCTTTTTTTTCATTTGTTAAAATATAATAATTTGGCTGAAAACTTTTCCCTTGCTTCATCTTCAAAGCTATCAAGATAGTTTTGTGTTACTTTGGTTGATTGATGCCCTAATTGCTCACTAATAAATTCAATAGGTGCTCCTGATCGTTTCAAAATAGTAGAATAGCTATGACGTGCCCAATAAGTTGTAATATTACCCTCAACACCTGCTTTAGCTGCTAATCGATTAAAATATTTATTAGTGTTCTTAATATGCTGCTTTAGCTTATTATTTTCTTGAATGGCAGTTAATCCATCTTTGTAGATTGGGAAAACATAGCTTTCAGGCTCTTTATTCTCATTACCTATATTATCTATTATTTGAAAAATTTCAGGACTTAAGAAAACGTTTATTTCTGTTTTCTCTGAGGTTGTATTTTTAGTTTTCTTCCTGATAAAGGTTAAACTATTGCCTTTTATATTTTTGTACTTTAAATTGGCTATATCTGCCATATTCATACCATTACACAAGTAGCTAAAAAACCAATATTGCTGAGCTACAAACTCGTTTCTATCATCGGCTTGATATTTATAAAGCTTTTCAATCTCAACAATAGACAAGGCTTTTTTTGTGTTGTGGCTTTTAGGGATCTGATATTTATCTTTAGCAGTTCCAAAAGGGTAAGTTTTTATTATTTTATCGTTTAAAGCCCTATTTACAATATGCTTTAAATTCCTCATGTACATTCCAACGGTGGTATAAGTTCCCCCCTCAGCAATCAACCAGTTTTCATAGTTCTTTAAATACTTTGGTGTAATTTTATGGAAACTTAGCTTTTTATCAAATTTAAGAAAGGATATTAATGCAGATCTGTAAAGGTTAGCCGTTTGCACCTTATCCTCCTCATCAAGCTCCTGTGCTTTCTGCTCAAAATAGGCTTGTATTGTAGTGTACTCTTTTCTCTTATTTAGATATTCAAATTCAAAAGCTTCAAAACTAAATTCATCAAGTGAATCAATAATCTGTATTGCTCTTTTTTCAACCTCATCAAATTTGAGCCTTTTAGCTTTATTTATCCCTCTTGAATTTGGTTTCTGAATATTATTATACTCCTCAAGTGTGTAGCTTTCACCTTTTAAAGTAGTATTTGATTCTTGTAGTAAGTAATATTTTCTTTTTCTCTGGTAGGTGATTCTTAATTTAACAGGGTGCTTACCCTCTTTATTAGAAACTCTTTTTTCTAATATAATGGCAGTAGTTACATCGGGCTTATTCCTATCTGTGTGCATATTTCCATTTTTATACACACAAATATACACACAAAACAGGAAATAATAACAATACCAAAAGAAATTATAATAACAGGAAGTAGTATATTTGCTTAATAATCAGAATCAATAAGAAGCTTAATGAAACTATGTAAAACTACAAATTATTGACTGGCAGTCAAAAGGTCGTCGGTTCGATTCCGATACTCTCCACCCTCAAATCTAGGCGGTTATGGCACTTGTGTTGTAGCCGCTTTTTATTTATTCGCAAACATTCTGGTTCGAATTTAAAGTTGATCTACTAAAAGATAACATCTAAAAAGTTTACGTTATACCATAAACTTTATCGAGTTTTCACAAAAGTTTCAATTATACCGTAACCTTTTCGATGATTTTGGATGATATTATTCCTTAAATGATTTCTTCACTATGTAAGTATTGAAATTTTCTGTGTAAACCTGTAATCTTTCATTATTACAGATTGTATTTCAGTACATTATAGGTTCACATTAGAGTTTACACAGTTTACATAAAAACAAGCGCTAGCAGAAACATCTTTCTTAATCGACATCTGGCAAAACCATACAATATGGCGAATATTGCATTGCCATATATTCTATGCTCAATTATACAGGGTTAAAATAAAACCCAAGTGTAGAAAAGAAAAACAAGCACCAAATCGATAGAAAAATTATTCTTGTTTTTTTTGAGACAGGTTGAAAAAGAGATTCCTGCTCTTTTTCTGATTGCTTGTTCAAATAAAATAGGTACAAATCCAATATCAATATAAAAAGCACAAAAAAGCTAATAATGAGCAAAATAAAATCAAAAATATAAAACTGAAGAGCCGTAAGTCCGATGAAAGAACAAGTAAGAAAAACTAAATTTTCCTTTTCCTTTTCGAAAAACAATACTTTAAAGAATTGTCCTCCATCAAGTGGAAATAATGGCAAAAGGTTAAAGCCATTTATTATTAGGAAAAAGTAAATCGTATCATCTTTGGGGATATCGAAATACAGAAAAGAAAGCAATAGCATAAAACCCAGTACAATTCCGGGAAGAGGTCCTGCTAAAAATACAATTAACTTTTCCTTGGGTTTTGCATCTTCCTTTTCTCCAACAGCCAGAGCTAAAGGGCCTATAAATCTCATTCTAAGTTTTTTGTACCCAAAATGTTTCATTGCAATTAAATGTCCTAATTCATGAATAACCAACACTAAGGCGATATAAGGGAAATATTCAATTTCTTCATAATCCCAAACCTGAGGAACAAAAACACAAGCAAGAAGTATAATAATATCTAAAAGATTCAAATCAAAGAAGAACAGATGATAGGTTGGAAACAAAACCTTTAAAGTATCTCTGAATCTACTATTTAACTTTTTTAAAGTATACATTAATTACCACTTTTAGAATGCAAAACATGTCTTGCTCCTAACCAAATGTTGTTAGCAGACATACTGATAAAAATTAATTAAATTGAGAAGTATTTTAATACAGAATCCCAATGCGGAAACTCATCAGATCCAAAATTCAATAACTTCCCTTCAAAGTTTTCCTGACCTTTTCCTTCTGTATAATCATCAATTAAGTAATCTCCTTTTAGTAGTGCCTTGTTAGGTGAAAGAATTAGTTTCTTCACTGCTTCATATCCCAAATAATTTTCAACCCAAATTCTTTTTTCCATATAGGATAATGGATTCATTTCAGATGGAGCTGTTAAAATATAAACTTCAAAATCTTTTAATTCTGATAGTTTGTGGAAAGCTTCTATTGCTCCTTTTAGTGGCTTGAGGTTTCGAAAGAAATCAAGCTGTGCCTGAGGATATTTCATCTCTGGACAAGTATTAATATGCGCTTTATAAGATCCCATAAAGTCGCAAAGCACATCATCCATATCAATATATATTATTCTACTCTCTATCATCTCAACAGTAAAAATTTATTTAACTCTAAAAATAATTGAAACATTTAATCTTTCACCACTTTATTCCATTTAATAAAATTCTAAAAAATACACTTATTATTTTTGTACAAATTAGGCTTCTCAATTTCAACCTAAAAAAAGCCAGCAATCAATCTTTCATCTGCCTACTGGCAGGTTTTCTTTTTATGATTATCTTGCAACAAAATTAAACAACACAGACTGTAAAATGAGATACTTGAATATCTTTAAAAGTATCTTCAGTACAACTTATAAATTGAATACGTATGTATGACTTTCTAATTGTTGGAGCAGGACTCTATGGTGCAGTATTTGCTCAACAAGCTGTAAAAAAAGGAAAAAAAGTATTGGTCATTGAAAAGCGTGATCATATTGCAGGTAATATTTATTGCGAAAAACGCAATGGAATTAATGTTCATAAATTTGGCGCTCATATTTTTCACACTAACAATGAAGAAGTTTGGCAATATGTGAATCAATTTGTACAATTTAACAATTACGTAAACTCTCCTTTAGCCAATTACAAAGGTAAGATCTACAATCTTCCTTTTAATATGAATACCTTTTATCAGATGTGGGGAACCATTACTCCCGATGAAGCAAAAGCTGAAATTGATAAACAACGAGCAAAGTACAAAAACATAGAACCAGCCAATTTAGAAGAGCAAGCTCTGTTTCTTGGTGGTAAAGATATCTATGAGAAATTAATTAAAGGATATACCGAAAAACAATGGGGAAGACCAGCAACAGAGATTCCTGCATTTATTATTAAACGACTACCGTTCCGATTTACCTACAACAACAATTATTTTAACGATCCATATCAGGGAATACCCAAAGGAGGATACAATGTATTGGTTGAAAATTTGCTTAAGGGAGCAGAAGTAAAATTAGGAGTAGATTTTCTCGAGAACAAAGAGTATTACAAATCAATTGCTGATAAAATTATCTACACAGGAGAAATTGACCAGTATTTCGATTATAAATTTGGGCAACTTGAATATAGAAGTTTGAGATTTGAACATGAATTAATAGAAAATTGTGATAACTATCAGGGTAATGCCGTAGTAAACTATACCGAAAGAGAGGTACCTTTTACCCGCATTCTTGAACACAAACATTTCGAGTTTGGTACTCAAGATAAAACTATAATTACCCGTGAATATCCAATGGATTGGGAAAAAGGGATGGAACCATACTACCCTATTAATGATGAACGTAATAATAACTTGTACGAAAAATACAAAGCATTGGGAAAAGCCGATGAACAGGTAATTTTTGGTGGCCGATTAGGAGAGTATAAATATTACGATATGGATAAAGTTATGGCTTCGGCATTGGATAAATCCAAATTAATTATTGAATAATCTTAAAATCAAACAATCTGATAATTCATAAAAATGAAAACAAACCAATATTACATTTCAAGAAACTATAGACTTGGTTATGGTGGCAGTAAAGCAAAAATAGACTGCGAAGATATTTTTGCACAAAATGGATTTAAAAATATAAGCCAAAAAAGAACTACAATCCATCAAAAAATAATTGGTTTCATAACAACTTTCTTTGGTGTAATGATTGCTTTACTGCGCATTAAAAAAGGAGGAACATTAATTATGCAATACTCCTTTCGCAAATATTATAACTTAATACGAAAGACCTGTAAACGTAAAGGTTGTGAATTAATAACAGTTGTACATGATTTGCGTTCGCTCCAAAAAGGTGCTTTGACGATAGAAGAGGAAATTAGAATTCTAAATGATTCAGATTATCTAATTGTTCACAATCCGAAAATGAAACAATGGTTAACAGAACAAAACTGTACTGCTAAAATGGTGAATTTGGGTATTTTCGACTATTTATCAGAGAAAGAGCCTAATGTGATCAAATATAATCCGAATAAATTTGAAGTAGTTTTTGCTGGTAAAATCAGTAAGAAAAAGAACAAGTTCTTATTTGATTTAGATCGTCCTGAAAGTGTTATACAGTTTAATATTTACAGCAAAGAATTTGAACAAAGCTCGGTTGGCGAAAACAGTAACATCGTACACAAAGGCTTCTTCCACCCAGAAGATCTGATCGAAAAAATGGAAGGACACTTTGGTTTGGTATGGGATGGAGATTCTACCGAAGCATGTACTGGTATTTATGGAGAGTACCTTCGTTACAATAATCCACACAAAACTTCATTGTATATTCGTTGTCATTTACCAATTATTATCTGGAAAAAGGCTGCTTTGGCTGATTTTGTAAGCAAATACAATATCGGTATCTGTATTGATTCATTAGAAGAACTAGATAATATCCTGAGAAATATGACCGAAGCTCAATACAATAAGTTAAGAGATAACACTGCCAAAGTAAGTGATATGCTTAAGAGTGGTCATTTCCTTTCGGAAGCAATTAAAAATTGTAGATAGGAGATATAATATCTTCTTAAACGCTAACACCCTACGAAATTGAAAGCATAATTTCGTAGGTTTTTTTAAAATTTTAAAACATTAGTTCACAAGTACATATGTTACTAACATTAAATCTGTTATTCACTAATTAAAGAATCACTTCAATTTACTGTTAATAAAAAATCAGCAAAACATTAATTAACTAAGCCTTTAACCTTCTTTAACACTTTTTCTTATTACAAGAAATAAGTTATCCATACATTTGTAATGTCCTTTCCGAGAGGATTAGGTTTTCATAGATTAAAATGGGTTAGAGTAAAGTCAGGGGTGGTTCCCTGACTTTTTTTTATTGTATTAATCAATCACCTTCCTGCTATTGGCATTAATAAACAGCACATTACCTAACTTATCGTAGCCGGTAAATAAATCTGATTTTTGATTTTTTAAAGTCTCTCCCCTAAAACCAAGAATGGTTAATCCGGCATCAGCCGATTTTTGATTAATTATATCACGAGAAGCAACTTCTTCCTGTTCCAAAATAATCTCGATATTGGAATTATTAATTGGTAATCGTCCCGACACCACCAATTCATCTAGCTGTTTACGAGTTTCTTCGGCTTGTTCTTGCTTACAAATATCAAAAATTTTAATATCGGCTTTTCTCCAATCGGGATGCCCTCCAATTATAAAACTTAGCAATATCATTAAATTAGCATTATCGGTATCCGATGATTTAATCCAGACATGGATATTGCTTTTATAATTAAACTTGCGTGGCGAACTTCCCAAAATACAAAAATCGAAATTTCCAGCTCTTGCCAAGGAATAATTTTCTATAATGAGATCTAATTTTTCAGGATTTTCTTTATCAAATTCAAAAATTACCATATTGTTCTCCATTCCTGCAATTCCTGGCAATTGTATAGCCTGCGCAATTGCCGAGGTATACGAAGGTGAAATAATGGTATCAACATAAACATGATTTTCAATTTTGTCGAAACTGTTAATTAATTTATCCAACTCATCTTGCGATTGCTGATATGTAGATTTCGAATAATAGCCTTCTATTCGATGCAGATAGGTTCCAAAACCATATTTGTAAGATATCCAGTTTAATAATTTAAATGCTGTATCTCTCTCGAACGAATCTTTCGAAATACAAATGGCACTTGGTCTCCATTCACGAACTTTTCTTTTTCCTGCTTTTTGCAAAAATACCTGCATATTTCTGTTTAACTGATATAACGAATTTAGAAATATCGACTCTAATCCATTTCTATGCCTGTGATAACGGTTGATAAACAAATATATTAACGACATTAATACCACAGCGCTAAAAGCATACAATGTATTTATTTTAAACATTACCCAGATGGAAATAAAAAATCCGATTAAGGATAGTAGCCATTTCGATTTAAAAGAAGGTCGATAACTTGGTGAAGATCCAAAATGATTCAGAAAAGAGATCAAACAAAGTGCACCGTAAGTAAGCATAAAAAACATGGAAATAATTTCGGCAACTGCATTTACATCACCCATTATTACAAATACCATGGCTATAATACAAGTTACCAAGGAAGCGTTAATAGGCTCATTATCCGACTCACGACCTTTTGCCAACCATCGATTTAAGCCCTTAGATGGAAAAGATTTATCGATAGATAAAGCCTGCAATGTTCTTGGTGCTACCATTACCGATCCTAATGCTGATGAAATTGTAGAAGCAGCCAAACCTAGTGGAATAATAATTGCTCCTCCAAGTGCAATTTTCGACATGATTAATTGATGCTCTACCAAATCGGCACTACTAGCCGAACCTGCTAACTTATAAACAATAAAAAAATAAATAATCATTCCTATTAAAGTTGCAGATGCAGTTCCCAAAGGAATAGATTTCGATGGATTTTTTAAATCTCCCGACAAACCAACTCCAGCTGTCATTCCAGTAAATGCTGGAAATATTATTGCAAAAACAATAAAAAAGTTATCTGTATTTCGAAAATCCGCATTCCACAAATTAAAATTACTTATGCTAGAATACTCCGTTTTCCCCAGAAAAAACAGAATTAAGGAGAAAAATAAAATGGCAACCACAACATAAAGAGCCTTAACCCCTAAATTTGCACCTTTTTTTAAAATTAATGCCGATAAAACAAACATAGCCGGTACACTAACTGCCTGCCTTGGCAAATTATATCCATATACCTCTTTTACCCAATTAAAAACGGGTTCGAAAGCCTCGGTAAAAGCAATAACATAAAATGCCACACTTATGGCTTGCGACATAAATAAGGCTAGACCTATGGTAGCTCCTATGTTTAAACCAAACGATCGGGAAATTATAAAATACTCACCTCCACCTTCTACTCTTTTATTGGTTGCTATTTCGGAAATGGCAAATGCCGTAGGAATTGTAACTGCATGCCCTAGTAAAATAATAAATATTACACCCCAAAAACCTAATGTCCCAACCGCATATCCAAAACGTAAAAATAAAATTGCCCCTAATATTGTAGATATCGCAGTAAAAAATACAGGAGCCGTACCAAATTTTAGTTTTGTAGATTCTAATGACATAGTATAACTATTGATTAATTGTGTATTAAAAATAGAAAAAATCGAAATATTAATGTGCTTTTATAATTTATAAAAACATTTTTTAAATTAAACCTTCCAAAAATTCAAGCAGTATAAATATATAAAAGAAACATCTTATTAATTTTATACTTTTTTAACAGTTACTTCACTATATACTCACACTTTACGCTTTTTATTTGTGTAATTTTAATTAGCCAAAATTAAAAAATGAGCAAAAACAAACCTGTTAATCCTAAAAAACTACTTCATGGTGTTCGTCCTGGTAGAATCATCTATCCAATACTATTTGGTTTAGCTGCTGTTATTTACATGCTTACGAAAGAAGTAGATGAAAATACTTTTTCGATGATTGAATTCACCTGGTACTCGATCTTATGGCTATTTATAGCTCTAATAATGATGATGATTCGGGATTTGGGGTATATGGCAAGACTTAGAATTTTAACTGATCGAAAATTTTCGTGGGCAAAATCGTTTCGCATTATTATGCTCTGGGAATTCACGTCTGCAGTTACTCCTTCGGCCATAGGAGGAACTTCTGTCGCTATTCTATATTTAAATAAGGAAGGTTTAAAAGTTGGTAGAAGTTCGGCAGTAGTAATGTCGACCTCTTTTCTCGACGAATTATACTTTATTATCATGTTTCCACTTCTAATTCTGCTTTTAGATGTTAATCAATTATTCATGATAAACTCCTCAGAACATTTATTATGGCTAAACTCTCTTTTATATTTCGCTTTAGGCGGATATCTTATAAAACTAGTCTATTTAATAGTATTGGCTTATGGCTTATTTCGAAATCCACGAGGCTTAAAATGGCTGCTTTTATGGATATTTAAATTACCGGTTTTGCGTAAATGGAAACATGGTGCAAACAAAGCAGGCAGCGACATTATTGAAAGCTCGAAAGAATTAAGAACAAAACCATTTGTATTCTGGCTAAAAGCATTTATGGCTACTTTTTGGTCTTGGACTGCCAGATATTGGGTTGTAAATGCCATGTTACTAGCTTTTCTGTTCCAAGGCTATGAATTCTCTGAACACATTATGATTTTTGCACGACAATTGGTTATGTGGATTATGATGCTGGTAAGTCCAACTCCGGGCGGAAGCGGATTCTCAGAATGGGTATTTACACAATATCTTGGTGATTTTTTACCATCGACAGGATTAGCTGCCAGCATGGCACTTATTTGGCGTCTCATATCTTATTATCCTTACTTGTTTATTGGTGTTTATCTACTTCCCCGCTGGATTAAAAAGCATTTTTAAATACTCGACACTTAAGATTTTAAGCAACAGTAATTTGGAAATACTTATAAAAGAAAAAGCTAATTTCATCAAAACTTTCATGTCTTATATCATAATAATACAAAAACTGTCAAACAAAGAATGTAACTTGCTTATTGTTTAAAAATTCGTAAAATATAAAAACAGATATAGTTATGAAGAAATATTTACTTTTGTTAAGCATGTTTTTGCTTGTTATTTATTCCTGTTCAGATGATAATGACAATGATTTACAACAAGAACAAACAGATCAAATTAATTCAGCAATTAAAATTAACAATAATACTGCCGACTTAAGTTCCCGAGTGAACTATACCGATAAATTAGTTATTGTTAATAATTTACCCGAAGGTTCTGTAAAATCAGTAAAAACAAGTCCGGATATCGACTTGACAAAAAATTATGCCTTTAAATTAAGAGCAGAAGTTGACGCTCCTAAAGTTGGTGGAGAGTATGTTCAGGCAACACATGTAAAAATTATTGATGACATGGCTTTTGTATCCTACAATACAAAAGGACCTGAATACAATGGTGGCGTTGAACTCTTTAATATTAGTGACGAAAATAATCCTGTTTTACAGGCTCAAGCTCTAATTTCTGATATAGATGTTAGTGCTGTTGACTATTATGACGGAAAATTGTATTTAGCCGGAGCTGTAGATCCTGAATCTATTGGATATGTTTATAATTCTCCAGCCATATTACTACAAGTTGAAATGAGTACTTCAGGCCAATTCTTAGCCATTACAGATACTTATGATATCCCTTCTTATGTAGCAACAGATGTTGAAGTAGACGAAAACTACATTTATGTTACAAGTGGTTCTAACGGTTCATTAACAATATTAGATCATGATTTTAAACTAGTAAACGAAACTGTTATTAATGATGCTAGATCTTTAGGATTAAACAGCGATAATATTTATGTTTTAGAAGGTGAAACACCTCAAATTAAATCATTTGCAAAAACAGATTTTTCACCTTTGTCTCCTATTTCGGTTAATGGTCCGGTAACTATCGAATCGAAAACTGAAATTGATGTAAACAATGAATATATATTAGCTGCATTAAACGAAGGTGGATTAGATATTAGATTATTAAACGGTGATTTAAAAGAGCATATCGATAGACCTGTAACTCCGGAAGATGGCCTTGATGAAGATTATGTGACTAATTCTGTAGCCTTAAACGAAGAACTGCTACTTATTGGTAATGGTGGTGCCGGACTTTACGTTGGTGCTATGATTGAAGAAGAGAATGATGATGTAACTCTTTTAGGAAACATGGATTTTAATTCGTCGGTTAACTTTGTTGAATCAAGAGACAATTACATTTTTGTAGCAGCCGGAACTGGTGGATTAAAAATATTGACTATTGAAATTGACGAAGGTATTCCAGAGGATATTATTCCAACAAAGCCTTGTGAAACATTAATTGATAATATTATTGAAATGTTCCCAGCTGGAAAAAATAATATTGAAACACATTCCGACTTATTTGCAGATGGAAACAACTTGATTCTAAGATTAATTAAAGAATCGCCTGTTTATTTAACATTTATTGACGAAGGTGCTGGCTGGAGAAATTCATTGGCTTATTATACTTACGATGCATCAACACCGCCAACAAGCCTTGATGATGTTGAATTAAACATGCTTTTCCCTAATGTTTCTAAAGAAGGAGAAGGTGGAGGACTTACCTCGGGAGACCGTGTTCAACTTGGCGACGAAGCATTCCCAGAAAATACAGTTATAGGATTCTGCCTAATAGCTAAAGGATGGAAAAATGGAGCTACTACCGATGGTGTTTACAGCCACTACACTAACGTAGAATGGAATGAAAACAACAACCAGCAACATGTATTATTCATAGAAGATCAGTGTAAAGATATTGTTCTTTGCTTTGAAGATGTACAATTACCTGGAGGTGATAAAGACATTAACGACATAATATTTGCCGTTACCGATAATGCTGAAGACAACTTAGTTGCAACAGCATTCGACACTACAAATATCATTGTAAAATAATATAAGTTACTTCTTTAAAAAGTGTTATTTCATTTTGGAATAACACTTTTTTTTATCCCAAAATGTGAATTAAAATTCCCGATAAAACAAAAATTACAAATAAGACTTCCATAATCCAGGAATATCGGCTAAGTACAAAATAATGACTTATAATGTAGGTTACAGGTAATGATACAAGAAAATACAATTCGATACCTGCCCCTTTAAACATGAAGAAACTAGCAATGGCAGAAAGAAAAAACAAAAATAAGATAGTAAAATATTTTCGTGAGCTAATTTTTTTCTCCTCTACTACTTTTGCCATAAATGCCGAAGATATTAAAACTAAAAACATCAAAATCCCCCAAAACACCTTTTGAAATAAACTATAATCGGCTACTTGTGTTTTATTTAAAAGAACCATTATTGTTTGCCATAAAACCGACAATTCGTCGTTAAAAAAATACCAACTAGAAATAACAAAAACAGGCACTAAAAAGCCCACTAAACCAGCAAAAAACTCACGAAACCTAAAGTATCCAAGAAAAGCCAGAGATATCCAAAACCATATTAAATAAACACCAGCAAACAAATAGGCTAAACTAGCTAAACCAATAAATAATCCTGCATCGAATGCTTTGGCTAATGTTCCCGAGCCATGATATATTGCAAATACTCTTTCTAAGGCAAAAAACAATAAAATGGCTGCTAATAATGAAGCTTGCATACCATACAAAGAAATTGTTCCGGTAACAATTATAGCAAATACAAAAGCAGGTAAATCGGTTCGCTGCCTTATAAATACATATCGTTCGTTAAGGCGAACCATAAGCAAAGACAATACTGCCAAAATAAGATATCCAATAATATTTAAGGCAAGAAAACTACCACCTGTAATACTTTGCAAAAAAGAATAAAGCGGCATTTGAGCAGTATTACCCGTTAAGGAAACCGGGTGCAAAAAAGCCTTAAGCCACAGCAATAGAATTAAAACAGGTACGAATACCAATAACAAATAATGTCTGCCTTTTAGTGTTTTTAAGAGCATGCAAAGAGGTGTAAAATATTCGCTGCCCTTACAAGCAGCGAATTAAATTTTTATAAGTCAAATCCAATATCTCTACGGAAATATTTTCCTTCGTAATTAATTATATCTGCATTTTTAAACGATAATGCCAAAGCTGCTTCCATAGTTTCTCCATAGGAACTTACTGAAATAACACGCCCACCATTTGTTAGCACATTCGAACCAGAATTGCATGTTCCAGCATGAAAAACAATACTTCCCTCAACTTTATTAAGATTAGTAATTACTTTTCCTTTTTCATAATTCTCTGGATATCCACCCGAAACTAACATTACCGTTGTTACAGTTCTAGAGTCCATTTCAAAATCGGCCTTATGAAGTTCTTGTTTAGAAACAGCATCCATCAGGTCAAGCAAATCAGATTTTACTCTCGGCAAAATTACCTCTGTTTCAGGATCTCCCATTCGTACATTGTATTCAATAACATAAGGATCTCCCTCAACATTCATTAATCCAATAAAAACGAATCCTTTAAATGGAATATTATCTTTCTGCAAACCCTTAATAGTAGGAACAATTACACGTTCCTCTACCTTTTGCATAAAACCACCTTTAGCAAATGGCACTGGCGAGATAGCACCCATTCCTCCCGTATTTAGGCCCGTATCTCCTTCGCCAATACGTTTGTAATCTTTAGCTTCGGCTAGTGTTTTATAACTTTTTCCATCGGTTAAAACAAATACCGACAATTCAATTCCTGATAAAAATTCTTCTATTACAACTCTGTTTCCAGCTTCTCCAAACATACCACCCAGCATCTCTTTTAAAGAAGTTTTAGCCTCATCTAAATCATTAATAATAAGAACACCTTTTCCTGCAGCTAATCCATCGGCCTTAAGTACATAAGGCGCTTTTAGTGATTCTAAAAACAGATATCCTTCTTCTATATTATCCTTAGTGATACTTTTATATTGTGCAGTAGGAATATCATGACGAAACATAAATTCCTTTGCAAAATCTTTACTTCCCTCTAATTGTGCACCCAATTTCTCAGGTCCGATCACAGGAATATTTTTAATTTGATCATCAGCAAGAAAAAAATCATGAATTCCGTTTACCAACGGATCTTCAGGTCCCACAACTACCATATCGATTTTATTCGCCAGTACAAATTCCTTAATTTTAGGAAAATCGTTAGGATCTAAATCTATATTTTCGGCTATTTCGGCAGTTCCCGCATTACCAGGAGCTACAAATAGCTTTTCTAATTTTTCGCTTTGATTAAATTTCCATGCAAATGCATGCTCTCGGCCTCCAGACCCCAAAAGAAGTACTTTCATCTGTCAGATAAATTGAATTAACTGCACTGCTATACTTACAAGTCAAACAGTTACAGGTTTTGTTTATAAAATGGTAATAATAGTTTGATCGAAAGCAAATTTACGTATTCAATTGCAGTTATCATGCTGTAATGCAAAGGAATTTTCTCTTTTTTCTATTTGCAAATTTCAAATTCGTAACCTTTTTCATGCAAATCATCAATTAAACGGGGAATAGTATACCTCATATTCTTATCTGCTTTAACATGATTATGAAACAATAATATAGAGCCTGGACGAACCTTTTTCATTACATCACGATAACATCTCTCTGGTGTAATATCCTGTCGATAATCACCACTAAGCACATCCCACATTATAATTTTATATTCTGCTAATAAATGTTTAGCCTGAGCTCTTTTTATTAGGCCGTAAGGCGGCCTAAACAATTTTGAATCGATAAAATCTGATGCGAGAACAACATTCTCGACATACTTTAAGGTATTTTGACTCCAGCCGCGTAAATGATTGAAAGTATGATTACCCACAGCATGTCCATCCTTAATTATTTGCTGATAGAGTTGTGGATATTTTTTGACATTATCGCCAACACAAAAAAAAGTAGCTTTCACATTTTTTTCTCTTAACAGATTTAAAGTCCAAGGTGTAGACTCTGGAATTGGTCCATCATCAAAAGTTAAATAAACTTTTTTATGTCCGGAATTGTACCGCCATACGAAATTTGGAAACAAAAATTTTAATATCGCTGGAGGTCTTAAGCATCTTAATTTCATTATTCCCCTCTATAATTCTTCAATAATCGTTTAAATTCTATTTCAATCTTTTTACTTAACTCTTCTCTATCATATTCGGCAGTAATATCATACAATTCCTGCATTAAATACAAGTTTCGATTCTGCTGATTAGGAAACTCAGAAATCGATTTTGGACTTATTGTTGAATAATAATCCAATTCATCAATTAATCTTGTTGATATTATTTCGATTAAGCCTTTTGCCTTAGCATTTTCGTTTGCTCGATAATAAGCCTTTGCCATTAAAACACCAATATAGTCCATTTTAACAACATCATCAGAGATCAAATTTCTACTTTTATCGAGAACAAAAACAGCAGAATCACGTTTTCCCTGATCGAGTAAAGAACTTGCCAATCTCAAAAAGTTATTACGTATACTAAGCATTAAACGAGAGCTATTCTCGTCCATATAAACATCAGGATTGTTAATATTTGTCCACTTAAATTTATGTATCATATTATCATACATTAAATTGGTATTAACCCTACCTGTATGCATGCCTTTATTTTCGGTTTTAACGGGAATTAAACGGTAAGCGAATCCTTCCAACTGAAAATACTGATTAAGACCATAATATCCATTTTCAGGAACAGTAACTGCAAAGTAAACAGGTCTTTTCCAGTTGTTATGCTGCAGAATGTCATAAACTATAAGACCGCTTTTCTCAATAAAATTTCCCTTTAATTCCCAATGTAAATAATCCTCTATAAGAGCCGAATCTTTCTTACAAATTGTATTGCTTTCTAAAACCTGATGCTTATCTATTTTAAATCGGAATTTACTAGCTGGGAAATATTCAATTTCCTCCTCATATCCATATATTTCTTTTGTGCTTTTCTCATCGCTCATTAAATATTCCATGGCAACACTTAAATCAAGGCCTCCATTTTTATCTACATAAGCAGTTAAGCGTGGATCCTTGTACAAATAAGCTACATCGCGGGTTCCATACAAATATTTTTCTCTTTTTAAAGATATGGGCAAAGGATCAGAATCGTAGTTTTTTTGTTTCATTTGGTCGATATACCAATCGGTAGATAAGTAACTCAAATTACAAACCCGCACATCGGTTCTTATGCCCTCAACCTCTTGCAAATACCAAAGCGGAAAGGTATCATTATCGCCCATGGTAAAAAGAATTGCATTTGGCTTGCAGGAATTTAAATAATTATATGCTAAATCCCTCGCTAAATAACGATTCGACCGATCATGATCGTCCCAATTTTGTTGAGCCATTAATACTGGTACTGTCAATAAACAAACAATAAAAACTAATGGAATTGCAATTTTTTCCTGTTTAATAAATTTCTGTACTAATTTTAAAAACGCAACAAATCCTAAACCAATCCAAATGGCAAAAGCGTAAAACGATCCGGCATAAGCATAATCGCGTTCGCGTGGCTGTAAAGGTGTTTGATTTAAATACAAGACAATTGCTAATCCTGTAAACAGAAACAAGAGCAAAACAACCCAAAAGTCGAATTGCCCAACTTTAGTTTTTCTATAATGATAAAGAAATCCCATAAGACCTAAAAGCAAAGGAAAAAAGTAATATTTATTATTTGCCTTATTATTTTTCATCTGCTTCGACCTTAAGCTTTGATCGCCCAAACGCATGTTATCAATAAACGAAATTCCAGAAATCCAGTTGCCCTGAATTGCACCACCATAAGACTGATGATCGGACTGACGACCAGCAAAATTCCACATAAAATAACGTATATACATGTAATTAAGCTGATAAGAAAAAAAGAAATCGAGATTCTGAACAAAGCTTGGCTTTTCGTTCTGATTGGCAATTAAACCAGTCCATTTGGCATATTCTTCAGGGTTTCTACCACTCATTCCTCGTGAATGCATTCGGGGAAATAAAGTTTTATGCGAACTGCTATAATTAGCTTTTGTTTTCACATAAGAAACTACATATTTTCCATCTTTCTTTATATAGATATTTTTATCTCTGGTAAAGTTCTTTTCATTATTTAAAGGAGCATTAAAATATTGTCCGTATACCAAAGGAGTTTCACCATACTGCTCTCTATTTAAATAAGATAAAAGAGAATATAAATCTTCCGGATTATTCTGATCGAGACTTGGGTTAGCTGCAGAACGAATCATGATTAAAGCATAAGACGAATACCCTATTAAAATAACTGCAAAAGCCATTAAAATGGTATTGGCAATAACTTTTTTAGTCTTTATAGTATAATTAATTCCCCAAAAAATTCCAGCAATAAGTATTATTATAAATATCAGTAAACCCGAATTAAAAGGCATACCAACAATATTTACAAAGAACAAATCGAATAAAAAAGCAAACTTTACAATACCTGGAATAATAACATACATTACTCCGCCCAATAGCAAAACCGACAAAATTAAAGCTTTTAAAACACCTTTGCGCGAGACTTTATATTTCTTAAAATAATATAGCATCACAATTGCCGGTATGGCGAGTAAATTGAGCAAATGAACTCCAATTGACAAGCCCATTAGGTAGGCAATAAGAATTATCCAACGGTTGCCAAAGGGTTTATCTACTTCGTTTTCCCATTTTAGAATGCACCAAAAAACCACTGCGGTAAATAAGGATGATGTAGCATATACCTCCCCTTCGACAGCCGAAAACCAAAAGGTATCGGAAACAGTATAAGTCATCGCTCCTATAAAACCACTACCCATAATTATCCAAATTTGGGTAAGAGAACAGTTCGCATTTTTTACAATTAGCTTTTTGGCAAGATGTGTAATTGTCCAGAACAAGAATAAAATGGTAAATGCACTGGCTAATGCCGATAAGCTATTTATCATTAACGCAACATTCTCGCTGCCATTGGCAAAAAGAGAAAACATTCTTGCAAGCAACATAAAAAAAGGTGCTCCAGGCGGATGACCTATTTCCAACTTATAGGATGAAGTAATAAACTCACCACAATCCCAGAAGCTAACTGTTGGTTCTATCGTTAATAAATAAACAATAGCAGCTATGGAAAAAGAAATCCAACCTATAATAAGGTTAAGTTTTTCATACTTGCTCATATCTTAAAAACAATGCTTTATACTTTCTAATTGAATTTTCGAAGGTAAGATTTTTAGAACGAAGTATCATTTTATATAATCTAAAAAACCTTAAAGCACTCTAATTGCTTTAATATTTATAGGTTATTTAATAGTATCAAATTATAATTTTCTTCTTTATAATTACTAAACATGCATGTATTAAAGCAATTAATTTGCAACAAAATTGAAAACTTTATAGTGAAAAGCACACAAAATGTATTGAATTTATATTTCATAAAAAATGGCCATCTGCAATTAGATGGCCATTGGAAAAATATTTTACTTACTATTCTATTCCTGATACGACTTAAACAAGAATTCAAACTTTTGTTGGGTTTCTTCTTTCAATTTGGTTTGTTCTCCCATATCAGCTAATCCTAGTAACATTTGAACAACTCTTATTTCTCGTTCCTGCTCGGTTCGGAAACTGTTTCCTAAAGCTGGTTGTAAGGAGAAATAATAATCTAATTTATCATGCGATTGCTGAGCCATATCAGTAAGTAACTTATTGGCCTTTTCAATTGCTCCTGCACGATAATATTCCTGAATAAAACCAATTAAGCTATTATCGTAAGGAATTTTAGGAGTAGGCAATTCTTCCATGCATCGATCGAGCACTTTTATTGCTTTCTCATTTTTTCCCTCATCGTTTAGTTTACTTGCTAATCGGCTGTAATTAGAGCGAAACGACATAATATTTAAAGTAAGAATATGAAACTGATCTACATATACATCCTTTTCTTTAATTCTACCAAACTCAAATTTATTCATAAAGTTATCATACAATAACTCACTATTTATTCTACCAACTTCCATTCCCTCAGTCTTTGTTTTTATTGGCACCAAACGATATGCCGCACCTTCGAGCTGAAAATAATCTTCCATTCCTAAAAAGCTGCTTATGCCCATTCCGACAGAAAAATATATTGGTCGTTCCCATTTGTTACTGGCAATAATATCATAAACCATAATATCATTTTTATACAAATAGTTACGCTTAAGTTTCCACTCCAGTCTATCTACAATTAAATCTGCATCCTCGGGACGAACCGTACCATTAGCAAGCACTTTTGCCGAATCAACAGGTAAGTAAACACTTTTTCCAGGAAAGAAATCCAATTTTCTGCCCGTTTGCATTTCTACTCTCGATATTACAGAATCGCTGGCTACAAAATCTATCATTTGCCCCAAATCTTGTGCTTTTTTAAAGCGCTCAATAATTGGTACCTGATCGCGAACTCCCGGCTCTACTTTTTCTGGTCCCATTGTCATTGGTATAGGATCTGAATCGTAAGCTTTCATTCGCATTTGATTTATGTACCAATCTCCCGCCAAAAGACTAAGGTTTACAATACGAATATCGCGTCGAATTCCTTCTACTTCTTGAGCGTACCATAAAGGGAAAGTATCATTATCGCCATAGGTAAATAAAATCGCATCAGGAGCACAAGAATTTAAATAATCCTTAGCATAAGCCAAAGTGGCATATCGTCCCGAACGATCGTGATCATCCCAGTTTTGCTGTGCCATTAAACCTGGAACGGCTACCAAACAAATACAAGTAATTAATCCTGCACTTACAATATCTGGCATGTATTTTTTTAATGATTGATACAAGCCCATAACTCCAAAGCCAATCCAAATTGCAAAAGCATAAAAAGATCCGGCATAAGCATAATCACGCTCACGTGGCTGATATGGATACTGATTTAAATACACTACAATAGCCAAACCAGTTAGTAAAAACAATAACATTACCACTGTAAAATCCTGCTTGCCTTTTTTACCCGATCTAAACTGATAAATTAAACCAATAAGTCCTAAGATAAAAGGCAAAAAGAAATAGGTATTTCTCGATTTTTTATTTTTTAACTCTGGGTATAACTTATCTTGATTTCCAACTTTCATTTCGTCGATAAAATCGATTCCCGAAATCCAGTTTCCGTGTAAAATTCCGCCATGCCCTTGAATATCGTTTTGTCGACCAACAAAATTCCACATAAAATATCGCCAATACATGTGTCCAATTTGATAATTAAAAAAGAATTTCAAATTAGAACCAAAACTTGGTTTGTAAACCACTTCACCATTTCCCAAGGTAACAGGATTATCCTTTTTAACACCTCCCCAAGACTCGTACTGCCTTACATGATTATCTCTTGAACTGTACATTCGGGGAAAAATAGTTTCGAATCTTGAATCGAATTTATATTGCTGTTTTCTCGAAGCAATAACATATTTTCCATTTTTTTGAATATAATTAGGCTTGGTTTCGACTAAATCGATAGCTGGAGCATTGTAATATTCACCATATAATAAAGGACGATCGCCATATTGCTCACGATTTAAATAAGATAAAAGAGCAAATACGTTATCCGGATTATTCTCATCCATTGGTGGATTTGCCGATGATCGAATTACGATCATTGCAAAAGACGAATATCCAATTACAATAACTACAAAAGCTGTAAGTATGGTATTTAGTATTACCATATTCTTTTTTATGGAATAATTAATTGCCCAAACAACAGCAGATATTACGAGTATCGCATAAACCATTACTCCTGTATTGTATGGTAATCCAAAGCCATTTACAAATAGCAATTCGAACCAAGATGCTACTTTTACAACACCAGGAATAATTCCATACATAATGGTTGCCAATATAGCTACTGAAAGCACCGCTGCTCCAATAATTCCATTGCGCGTAGGCTCATATTTTTTAAAGTAGTACACAAAAACAATAGCCGGAATTGCCAATAGGTTTAACAGGTGAACTCCAATGGATAAGCCCATTAAATATGCAATTAATATAAGCCAGCGATTGGCATTTTTTTCATGAGCTACATCTTCCCATTTTAGTATTGCCCAAAAAACTACCGCAGTAAATAAGGATGATGAGGCATAAACCTCTCCCTCAACTGCCGAAAACCAAAAAGTATCTGAAAAAGTATAGGCCAAAGCACCAACCAAACCAGTACCCATTACTGCGAATAAGTTGGCTTTACTAAGTTCTGAATCATTATTAACTAATTTTTTAGCCAAATGTGTAATGGTCCAGAATAAAAATAGAATTGTAAAAGCAGAAGCCAGCCCCGACATTACATTCACCATTAAAGCAGCCTGCGCCGGACTTGGAGCAAACAAAGCAAAAAATCGTGCCATAATCATAAATAAAGGTGCTCCCGGAGGATGACCAACTTCCAATCCGTATGCTGTAGTAATAAATTCACCACAATCCCATAAACTGGCTGTAGGTTCAATCGTTAACAAGTATGTAATGGCCGCAATAGTAAAAGCTACCCAACCTAACACATTATTAACCAATCTGTAATTCGACTTCATCTTGTGTGTATTTTTGTTTTTCTATTGATATATCAAAAAATAATTTGAACGAAAATAGTTAAAATTCAGTGTATACTTCGAATTACTGAGGAATTTTTTCTTCTTTTTGTTTGCACACTAAAAAAAATTACTACATTTGCAGAGCCTTTGAGAAAAGGCATCTTGATTGACCTATGGTGTAATGGTAACACACCTGTTTTTGGTACAGGCATTTAAGGTTCGAGTCCTTATAGGTCAACAAAAAAAGCTTCGAAATTCGTTTCGGAGCTTTTCTTTTTTTGGAAATATTGCTTCCAAAAAATATCCTAAAAAAGGATCAGTTTCAAAAGTTGGGTCTGCGTACAAAAAGGAATACCTTTGCTGATAGAAAAAACACTTTAAATTATATATGCAAAAGTCACTACTCTCACTATTTTTTCCAGAAGGTCTTTTAGATTATTTTGATATAATAGATTTTAAAGAGGTTTCTAGCGGGAAAGAAATTTACGAAAGAAGATTAACTATTTATTTAGAAGAAAAGAAGATTATTCCTGAGGAATATAAGGATTATTCTATCAAAGCCAGTGGTTTTATGCCAGCACGAGAAATAGAAGATTATCCCATTCGAGATATGTTAGTTAAGCTTAATGTCAAGCGTCGTCGTTGGGATGTTGTTGTTGATGGCAAGAGTAAAAAAGTAAGTAGAGATTGGAATTTGATCATTTCAGGAACTCGCATGTCTGCAGAGTATTCTGCTTTTTTAAAAGAAGTTAGTCGATTTTAATGCGATCAGTATTAAAAGCCTTGAAATATATTTAGGAATAAATGGTGATAAATTTCGAAGACAGTACAAAACAAATTTAAGTGGTTTTGATCAATGGGATAAAAAGCTACACGCCAAAGATTACCTGATATTTCCTGAAAACATAGGTTCTAATTTAGCTCTTGATGAAACAGCCTTTTCAAATGGAGAGTTGTATACCATTCTCAGTAACAAAGATAAAAAAGGAAAGCAAGGTAGCTTGGTTGGTGTGTTTAACGGAACACAAGCTGATTCCATTATAAGTTTAATTCGCGAACACATTTCAGAAGAGTTGCGCTATACCGTTAAAGAAGTTACTCTTGACATGGCTGGTAGCATGAATAAGATCGTAAGAAAATGTTTTCTAAAAGCTGAAATCACTACAGATCGATTTCATGTGCAAAAGCTGGCCAATGATGCCGTACAAGAGCTTAGAATTAAGCATAGGTGGAAGATAATAGATGATGAAAATGCAGAGTATAAGAAAGCGAAATTAGAAGGAAAATTGTATAAACCTGAAATATTGGAAAATGGTGATACACTGCGACAATTGATGGCTAGAGCTCGTTATGCATTGTATAAATCTCCGGAAAAATGGACTACATCTCAAGAAATCAGAGCTCGTTTATTATTTGAAAGATTTCCCGAAATTAAGAAAGCATACAGGCTCTCGGATGGACTTAGAAAAATATACAATCAATCTTTAGAACCAAATGTAGCAAGACTTAAACTAGCACAATGGTTCGATGAAATTGAAAGAGCCGGAATGGATTCTTTTAATTCAATAAAAAGAACTTTTGAAGTACATCATAAACAAATTGTTAATTATTTCTTGAATAGAAGTACAAACGCTTTTGCCGAATCTTTAAATGCTAAAATTAAAAATTTCAGAAGATCTTTAAGAGGGATTGTTGATTTAGATTTCTTCCTTTTTAGGTTATCTAAAATTTTTGCTTAGCTAAAAAAAATTGTGGAGTAGACCCAACTTTTGATGGTGACCCCTAAAAAAGCCTCATACATTCTCTTTACATTTATTCCTGCTTACTCTATTAATTTTCCTTTAAAAATTAACCACTACTCAGTTGTCAACTTCGAAAACCTAAAACTCCCTGCAATCCCCTGATTATCTATACTATCTCCTTCTATTGTTGTTTCATTAATAAGCATTCCATCCCAAGAATCTAATTCATATCTAATTTCATAATCAGAGTGAATAATATCATATTCAATAGCTTTTATTTTTATTCTATTCTGAATTATTTCCCCTTCAATTATCTCCTGAATCATAAAAGTCTCTGGTGATTCAACATTTTCAGAGAATATAATTTTTCCGCTCAATTTTCTACCTTTTTGAATCAATAAAAGTTCACCCTGAGCAGTTCCATACCCATAATCCTCTTCATAAATCCACTTTCCTGTTAAAGATTCAATTTTTTTTTCTTCCATCTTCTGTTTCCTTTCAATTTGACAATCAGAATCATTACAAATGTTCAACAATAAGCAATCAATACCTTTCGAATATTTTTTGCAATTTTTAGTTTTGGGGAATAAATATTTCTATTATATTTGCAACGTCTTAGTCAAAAAACGACTACAACAATTGTCCCATGGTGTAATGGTAACACACCTGTTTTTGGTACAGGCATTCAAGGTTCGAGTCCTTGTGGGACAACAAAAGCTTCTGATTTTATCGGGAGCTTTTTTTATTTAATAACAAATCCAACATATCCTACAATAGGCTGATTTTGGATATTAACATCTGTTACCCGAGCCCAATCCGGACCATTTCTACACCAATCACAAAACATATCAATAGCCAAACTCTCACCTTCAGCTTCGATATAAACTGTATTACCAGCCTTATTCTGCACAAAACCTTTCACCCCAAAACGCCGAGCTGCCTTATGTGTATGATATCGAAATCCCACTCCCTGCACCTTGCCATATACTTGTATACTTACAGATTTCTCAGCCAT
Organism: uncultured Marinifilum sp.; assembly: GCF_963677195.1. Classification (NCBI taxonomy): domain Bacteria; kingdom Pseudomonadati; phylum Bacteroidota; class Bacteroidia; order Marinilabiliales; family Marinifilaceae; genus Marinifilum; species uncultured Marinifilum sp. The sequence continues at coordinate 1,208,102 of NZ_OY781918.1, read as the reverse complement.
TTTGTTTTGATTTTTCACAATATAGGAAATAAACAATAATGAATAAAAAATTATAAATTAATTGTAAAAAATCATGAGTTCAAAACTTGATATTTTGAGCATGATCTATTCTAAGCTGCCAGCTATAGCAGGCAACAAATATTATACAATACACTTGTGTTGGATCTTTGTTTTTAGAATTTGATTTTTGGGATTTTGTACTTGAGACTTGGAGCATGAATCCATCAACACCCCTCTGCCTGTCGGCATCTCCCCTAAAAAGGGAGAAAGCTACTTGTTATTTTGTACTTGATACTTGGAGCTTGTAATTTTTTCACATCAAACTTTATACTTTTTACTTTGAACTTGACTATTTTTGACTCATGATCCAATACAACGAACCATTATTCCGCCCACCTAGCGAGGCACATTCCTTAATTATCCAAGCAACTTTAGGGTGTGCATGGAACAAATGCGCTTTTTGCGAAATGTACAGCAGCAAACAATTTAGAGCTCGTAATGAGGAAGATGTTTTTAAGGATATCAATTCTATGTCTGCCTATTCGAACCATTACCGAAAGGTGTTTTTAGCCGATGGAAATGCTATGGTACTCTCATTCGAAAGGCTTTCGCGGATATTGGATAAGTTAAATGAAACATTTCCTCGCTTAACACGAATTTCGGCCTATGCAATTGCAAAAGACATTGAAGCCAAAACAGATGAAGAATTGCGATCTTTAGCAGCAAAAGGACTTAAATTACTTTACGTGGGAATTGAATCGGGCGATGATGAATTACTAGGTAGAATTAACAAAGGAGAAAATTATATCAGTACCAGCAAGGCGCTTCAACGAGCACGAAAAGCAGGAATTAAACTATCGGTAATGATTTTAAATGGCTTGGGAGGTAAAAACTACTCCCAGCAACATGCCATTAATTCTGCAAAAGTAATCAACGAAATACAACCCGAATTTCTATCAACCCTTGTTCTAAGCTATCCTTATGGCGAAGAACATTTCATAAAAAAATTCGATGGCGAGTTCATTCCACTCAACACCATCGAGTTAATTGCCGAAATGAAAATCTTTATCGAAAACCTGGAATTATCCCAAACTGTTTTCCGCAGCGATCATGCCTCCAACTATTTGGTTCTTCGTGGCAATTTCCCGCGCGATAAACAAGAAATGCTTTCTCGCATTAATAGAGTTTTAGATGATCCGGCAAATGCAAGTTTGCGTGAGGAGTGGATGCGGGGGTTGTAAATTCTCCTAAAAAAACCTCCCCAACTCTATTTCATCATTGTATCTTTAATAGAAGCAATTTAAATAAGACCAAAAATAAAGGAACTTACTTTATAACCATAAAATTTTTCTTATTCTTAATACGATTCCAATCTCTTGCATTCATCGATTGAATCATTTTTGTATTTAAATCGACTACAACAAAATCATCTTCTGCAGTAAAAAACAGCTCTTTAATTTTTCTGAATAGTTTCATTTCCCCTGAAGTTTTTGATTAAAATTACTAAACTAAATTTACAAGGAATATGAGAAATTTTCAAACAGAATACATCAAACTTAATAATTACGTAATATGAGTTTACAATTACGTAATATTATTGTATTGTTGTGTAAATAAGACAATAATCAATCATTAAAAACAAGCGAGTTAAAATATAAATTCTTTTTATCAATTAGAATTTTCTTCATTCTCGAAGGGCCGCCAATAGCAATTTGATAAATAAATTTTCCACGAAAAAAGAAACGCTTATAATAAGTATATTCATGTTTACCAACCAGTTGTGTATAAACAATTTCTTTACCAAGCATTTTTTGATAGGCTACTGCTTTTTCCGATATTAAAATAGCATCGCCTGTAACAAGGCTGCCAGCTTTCATTTCTTCATAATATTCTGTAGGATCGGAATGGCTAAAATCCAAACCCAATTTGGTAAAATCGGAAGCTACAATTCCAAACACACTAATTGCATCCTTATAACTGTAAACTTGAATTAAAATATTACTGAGTTGCTTGTTCTGAACAATTGGCTTGCCTGGCATATCGAAACTTATTTTCGACTCCTCAGAATTTATTGTTTCCCAATTTATTTGTGCCGAAAGAGAAAAGTTCGACAATAAAATTACCGCTAAATATATTAAGCTTCTCATGAACTATAATTTTCAAATATAAATTAACTTATTCCAGGAAGTTCTATTCCTTTAATCTTTCGGTATAAATCAAGGGCAAACACATCAGTCATTCCCGAAACAAAATCCATAACCGACATAAGTTTTTCGTAATCCGAATCGCCTTTAATTTCGTACTGTTCAGGAATTAAAAACAGTAAGTTTTTAGAATAAAAATCATCCGGATTCATAACCGCAGAAACGAATTCCTCTAATAGTGTTCCCAAAATTTTATATCCAGCCAATTCTATTTCAATAACCGAACGATGTTTATAAATTCTATCAATGGCAACTTTTGAACATTTTTTATAAGCCTGCAAACAAGTTTCACTCATTTTCTTTATAAGTGTTCCTTTAAATTTCCCTTTTAATATATCATCATAATTATTCAAAAAAACAGCTACACATTCGCCAACCATTTTTCCAATAACACCCGCCCTTATGTAAGCAATCTGCTCATTAATATCGCTTACCTCTATGCATGTTTCGGTAATTTTATCTAAGGACACTTTATCCTTTTTCGGATGATAAAAACCTAACAATAAGTCTTTTGTTTCCTCAGTACTCAATATATTTAACTTATGCGCATCTTCAATATCCATAATCTGATAACAGATATCGTCGGCTGCCTCTACTAAATATACCAACGGAAAACGAGCAAAAATTCCAGGTTCTACTTCGGGAATTCCCAGTTCGTTTGCAATTTTAAAATAATCATGTTTTTCGGTCTGAAAAAAACCATATTTCTTCTTTCCAACTTCGGGTATTTTATTCGATTCCCATGGATATTTTACAATAGATGCAATAGTAGAATAAGTAAGTGCAAATCCCCCACTTCGTCTTCCTTTAAACGCATGAGTTAACAATCGTAAAGCATTTGCATTTCCTTCGAAATGTGTTAAATCGAACCATTCCTCGTTTGTAAACTTATTTTTAAGCTCACCTCCTTTTCCTTTTTCAAAATAATACGACAAAGCCTTTTCTCCAGAATGACCGAAAGGCGGATTACCCAAATCGTGGGCCAAACAAGCTGCAGCAACAATACTACCAATTTCTTTAATACCCTTGTGGGGATCAACCAAATTTCTCTCTATCAGTTTTTCGGCCAAAGAATTACCTAGCGATCGTCCTACACTAGAAACTTCAAGACTATGTGTTAATCTGTTATGAACAAAAATACTTCCTGGTAAAGGAAAAACCTGTGTTTTATTTTGTAATCGCCTAAAAGGAGACGAAAATATTAAACGATCATAATCTCGCTGAAACTGAGTTCTAACATCTTCGTTATTTGGAGAATGCTTATCCTCTTGACCAAACCTCTTGGTTGAAAGTAAATTTATCCAATTCATATTATTAAATTCAAAAACCTCTCCTTTTTCTTCACTGCAGGGAAAGTATTTATTCTAAGCCTTAAAAATACATTAAAAAAATGTGGATGCACTTTCCCTTAATAAATATTAACATATTTAAACTACATTTCAACTACACACTTATTGTAAGCTTATAAAACAAAATGCATAACTATGTAAATTTTTGAAATAAAAATAAAGTGTACATTATCGTACACTGGTTGTAATATCAGCGTACACAATTAATAAGTTAAATAAACAAAATAATATCTTAAACTACTGACATACTGGACATTTGTGGCTATGGCACAACAATTGAAATTATTAATTTAGTTTGCCACAAAGATTTTCTTTCTTAATTTTATGAGATTCGAATTAACCTTATCAGTTTATTTTAGTGGTTTATCGACTAATTAGCATGTTAATCTAAATAAATTTGAGATTTAGATCCATAAAATTAATATTGTATACAGATATTTTTAATACGACTATATTATGATCCGATTACAAAACATTCATAAATCGTACATTACGGGAACCAATAAGCTTCATGTGCTTAAAGGAATTGATTTACATATAAAAGAAGGCGAATTGCTCTCCATTATGGGGTCATCGGGTTCTGGCAAATCAACTCTTCTTAACATTTTGGGCCTTCTCGATAATCACGACGAAGGAATTTATGAGTTAAATAACGAAGAAATAAAAGCCATGAGCGAAACAAAAGCGGCTAAACTTCGAAACGATTTGTTGGGTTTTGTTTTTCAGTCGTTTAATCTTATCACCTTTAAAAACGCAATGGAAAATGTAGCACTTCCGCTATATTATAAAAAAATGCCCCGCAAGAAAAGGAATAACTTGGCACTTGAATATCTCGATAAAATGGGATTAAAAGAATGGGCTCACCACATGCCAAACGAACTTTCGGGCGGACAAAAACAAAGAGTTGCAATTGCTCGTGCTATTATTACTAAGCCTAAAATAATATTGGCCGATGAACCTACTGGAGCTCTCGATTCGACAACTTCGGTCGAAGTTATGGATCTTTTAAAAAAAATTAACCAATCGGGAATTACCGTTATTATCGTAACCCACGAAAATGACATTGCTCACATGACCGATAGAATTATTAACCTAAAAGATGGCAGAATTGAATCAATTATTACCAATAATAAACCTAGCGATTCGTTATCATCAATAGATGTCACTCAAAAGGAAGCCTAAATAAGAACCCTAATATCAAGCTATGTTTGACAGAGATAAATGGCAAGAAATATTTAGCACAATAAGAAAGAATAAAACCAGAACTGTGCTAACCGGTTTTTCGGTCGCAACAGGAATTTTCATGTTAATTTTTCTTTTGGGCGCAGGAAGAGGATTGCGAAATGGCATGATCTCTACTTTTTCTCAGGATGCAACCAATAGTATGCAAATTTATGGTGGTCGTACCACTAAAGCATACAAAGGAACTCCCGAAGGCAAACGCATTCAAATGATTAATGCCGATTTTTTAACCCTTAAAAAGTCGATTGAAAAACTTGATGTTATTTCTGCAATGTCATACATTCCGGGTGCCGAAACAATATCATACAAGAATAACTTTGGAAATTTTAACGTTTCTCCTGTTCACGATACCTATAAGGAAATTAAAAATTTTGATATCCTAAAAGGACGATTTCTAAACCAAAACGACCTAAAAGAATATCGAAAAGTTGTTGCTATTCAGGATGAAGTTAAAAAAGTTCTTTTTCCGAACGAAACTGCAATTAACAAGCTTATAAATATCAACGATATTAAATTTAAAGTAATTGGAGTATTTCATCAGAAAAGCTTCGACGATAATTCAAGAGATATTTATATACCAATTACTGTTGCACAAAAAATATTTAATAATAACGATCATTTACAACGAATTTCTTTCACTTTAAACGATATTTCGGTTGAAGAAAGTAAAGATGTTGAAAGGCAAATTACCTATAAAATGGCCGAACAACATCAATTTAGCCGCGAAGATAAAAATGCACTTTGGATTCAGAATAATATAGAAAACTCAAAAACCTTTGCCTCTCTTTTTAGTGCCATAGAAATGTTTGTATGGGTAATAGGAACCTTTACAATTGTACTTGGAGTTATTGGCGTTTTTAACATTATGATGATTGTTGTGCGTGAAAGAACCAAAGAAATTGGGATTAGAAAAGCAATTGGTGCTTCGCCCCGATCGGTAGTTAGCTTAATACTAATGGAAGCAATATTTATAACCGCAGTTTCGGGATATTTTGGCCTTATTGCAGGTGTTGGCTTGCTTGAGTTAATCAACTACTTCGATCTTATTTATAAAGTATATCCGCCAGCAGCAATTTATTTCTTAAATCCTCAGGTAGATTTAGGAATAGCCGTAGGTGCAACCATTGTTCTAGTTATTACAGGAGCATTAGCAGGATTTTTCCCTGCTAGAAAAGCTGCCTCTATTCGACCAATAGAAGCATTAAGAGACGAATAATTAAATGACTAATTAAACGACATTACAATGTTCGATTTAGATAAATGGCAAGAAATTACTGCCGCCCTAAAACAAAATAAGCTAAGAACCATACTTACCGGATTAGGTGTAATGTTTGGAATTCTTATTTTGGTAACCTTATTGGGCATAGGACGAGGATTTCAAAACAACATACAATCTTCGCTGGGAAACTTTGCTACCAACTCAACAGTTTTTTGGGTAGAAAGAACTACCAAACCATATAAAGGTTTACCACGAAATAGATTTTACCGTTTTACAAACGACGATTTAGTTGCCTTAAAAAGATCAATTCCCGAATTGGAACACATTGCTCCCGATATTAACGGCTGGAGTGGAAACGCAACAAACAACACCTTTAGGAAAGATAAAAAAGGTAATTTTAGAGTAAAAGGAACTTCTCCGGCAATGAATATGGTTAATCCTGTTGACGTTACCGAAGGACGATTTATTAATGAAAACGACCTTAAAGAATTTCGAAAAGTAATTACAATAGGACCTCGGGTTCAGGAGTTAATGTTCGACGAAGATGAAGAACCAATTGGCCAATACCTTAAAGTAAACGGAATTTATTTTAAAATTGTAGGTACAGTTAAACCATTAAGTCGTAACATGGGAAACCGCGACGATGTTATTCAAATGCCTTTTACAACCTTACAACAGCTGTATAATTATGGCGATAAATTCTACTCATTTATTGCAACCGCAAGAGTAGGCGAATCGGTCGACGAACTACAAAATAAAATATTTAAAATACTGGCTCGCAGGCACTCCATTCACCCCGACGATACTCAGGCAATAGGAAACTTTAATATTGCCAAACTTTTTAATAAAATATTTGGCTTGTTCAATAGTATAGGATTCTTATTTTGGGTAATTGGCTTTGGTGTACTTATTACCGGTGTAATTGGAGTAAGTAATATTATGCACGTTGTAGTTAAAGAGCGAACAAGAGAATTAGGTATAAAAAGAGCCATTGGCGCCAAACCTTTATCGGTAGTTGGACAAATTATTAACGAATCGATTTTCCTAACAACCTTTGCAGGATTTTGGGGTTTGGTAATTGGAGTTGTAATTGTAGAACTGATTGGAAAAGCTACCGAAGGAAATCCCGATGC